>NZ_JH650779.1:0-28698 GCF_000259195.1 Pseudomonas donghuensis | reverse complement strand
GGGACCCGCCGCATCGGGTGCCGATGCGGCGGTTTGAGTCAAGGCTCAGTTACTCAATCGTTTTACTTGGCAGACAGGGTTTCGCCTTGTGCAGGTTCCTCCTGGGACAGGCTGTAGACATAGGCGGCCAGCAGGTGGACCTTGTCGTTGCCCTGGATCGCTTCCTGGGCAGGCATCTGGCCCTGGCGGCCATAACGGATGGTCTGCTGCAGTTGGGCGAAGCTCGAACCGTAGATGAACGCGGTCGGGTGGGTCAGGTCCGGTGCGCCCATGGCCGGGGTGCCCTTGCCTTGCGGGCCGTGGCAGGCTACGCAGTTGGTGGCGAACAGCTTCTCGCCGTTGGCAGGGTCGGCCTTGGCGTCTTGCGGCAGGCTGCGGCCATCGAGGTTGGTCAGCACGAACGCGGCCACGTCGGCAACGCCTTGCTCGCCAATGACTTCGGCCCAGGCCGGCATTACCCCGTGACGACCGCCCATGATCGAAGCCTTGATGGTTTCCGGCTCGCCGCCCCAGCGCCAGTCCTTGTCGGTGAGGTTAGGGAAGCCGTAGGCACCCTTGGCATCCGAGCCGTGGCACACCGCGCAGTTGGAGGCGAACAGACGGCCGCCCATTTTCAGCGCCTGCGGATCCTTGGCCACTTCTTCCACCGGCATGGCGGCGAATTTGGCGAAGATCGGTCCGAACTTGGCATCGGCCTTGTTCATTTCCTTTTGCCATTCGTTGGTCTGGGTCCAGCCGTCTTCATAGCCCGGCAGGATGCCTTTCCAGTTGCCCAGGCCCGGATAGAGGATCAGGTAGCCGACCGAAAACACCAGGGTGCCGACGAACAGCCAGAACCACCACTTGGGCAGCGGGTTGTCGTACTCCTCGATGCCGTCGAAGCTGTGGCCCATGGTCTGGTCGGTGGTGCCTTTGGTTTCACCCTTGCGGGTGCCCAGCAGCAGCCAGGTCAGGCCGATCAGGCTGCCGATGGTCAGTACGCTGATGTACGTACTCCAGAAGGTGGTCATTGCCCGTTACTCCTCGGTTCGGGTTCGTTGGCGGCAGGTGCCAGGCGGTCGTCGGCGAACGGCAGCAGGCTGGCTTCGGCGAATTCACGGTCACGCCGGCCGTTGAACACCCACAGCGACAGGCCGATGAAGGCGATGGCCACCAGCAGGGTGCCCAGGCCTCGCAATTGGCCGATATCCAGTGTGAAGTCCATGGCGCTTACCTCTTGTTCTTGATCGCGGTGCCGAGCACCTGCAGGTAGGCGACCAGCGCGTCCATTTCGGTCTTGCCCTTGAGCGACTCCACCGCGCCGCCGATGTCGGCATCGGTGTACGGCACGCCGAGGGTGCGCATGGTGCGCAGCTTGGTCTCGGTGTGGCTGCTGTCGACCGGGTTGGCGACCAGCCATGGGTAGGCCGGCATTTTCGACTCGGGCACGACGTTGCGCGGGTTGTACAGGTGCGCACGGTGCCAGTCATCGGAGTAGCGGCCGCCAACGCGGGCCAGGTCCGGGCCGGTACGCTTGGAGCCCCAGAGGAACGGATGGTCCCAGACGCTTTCACCGGCGACCGAGTAGTGGCCGTAGCGTTCGGTTTCGGCGCGGAACGGACGGATCATCTGCGAGTGGCACTGCACGCAGCCTTCACGGATGTAGACGTCGCGGCCTTCCAGTTGCAGCGCGGTGTAGGGCTTCATGCCTTCGACCGGCTTGTTGGTGACGTCCTGGAAGAACAGCGGGACGATCTGGGTCAAGCCGCCGATGCTGACGGCAAACACCATCAACAGCACCAGCAGGAAGACGTTCTTCTCGATTACTTCGTGTTTCATCAGGGTCTCCTCAGGCCAGCTGCGCGGCGGCAGGGGCAGTCGCGGCCACCGGGGCACGCACGGTGCGCCAGGTGTTGTACGCCATCAGCAGCATGCCGGTAAGGAAGATCGCCCCGCCGACGAAGCGCACGATGAAGCCTGGGTGGCTGGCCACCAGGGTTTCGACGAAGGAGTAGGTCAGCGTGCCGTCTTCGTTGACTGCGCGCCACATCAGGCCCTGGGCGATGCCGTTGACCCACATCGAGGCGATGTAGAGCACGGTGCCGATGGTTGCCAGCCAGAAGTGCGCGTTGATCAGGCCGAGGCTGTACATCTGCTCGCGGCCGAAGATTTTCGGGATCATGTGGTACAGGGCGCCGATCGAGATCATCGCCACCCAGCCCAACGCACCGGCGTGTACGTGGCCGATGGTCCAGTCGGTGTAGTGCGACAGGGCGTTGACGGTCTTGACCGCCATCATCGGGCCTTCGAAGGTCGACATGCCGTAGAACGCCAGGGAGACCACGAGGAAGCGCAGGATCGGGTCGCTGCGCAGCTTATGCCAGGCGCCCGAGAGGGTCATCATGCCGTTGATCATGCCGCCCCAGCTTGGCGCCAGGAGGACCAGCGACATGATCATGCCCAGCGATTGTGCCCAGTCGGGCAGGGCGGTGTAGTGCAGGTGGTGGGGACCTGCCCAGATGTACAGGGTGATCAGCGCCCAGAAGTGCACGATCGACAGGCGATAGGAATACACCGGACGTTCGGCCTGTTTTGGCACGAAGTAGTACATCATGCCCAGGAAGCCGGCAGTCAGGAAGAAGCCCACGGCGTTGTGACCGTACCACCACTGGACCATGGCGTCGGTGGCGCCACCGTACAGCGAGTAGGACTTGGTCAGGCTGACTGGCACTTCCAGGTTGTTGACGATGTGCAGGATCGCCACGGTGATGATGAACGCGCCGAAGAACCAGTTACCCACATAAATGTGCTTGGTGGTGCGCTTCATCAGGGTGCCGAAGAACACCACGGCATAGGCCACCCAGACAATGGTGATGAGAATGTCGATCGGCCATTCCAGTTCGGCGTATTCCTTGGAGCTGGTATAACCCAGCGGCAGGCTGATCGCAGCCAGCAGAATCACCAGTTGCCAGGCCCAGAAGGTGAAAGCTGCCAGGCGTGGCGAGAACAGGGTGGTCTGGCAGGTGCGCTGGACCGAATAGTAGGAAGCGGCGAACAGTGCGCAACCACCGAAGGCGAAGATCACCGCGTTGGTGTGCAGCGGTCGCAGGCGGCCGAAGCTGGTCCAGGGGAGGTCGAAGTTGAGCGAAGGCCAGACGAGTTGCGCGGCGAGAAAAACGCCGAGCCCCATCCCGACGATTCCCCACACCACCGTCATAATGGCGAATTGGCGGACCACCTTGTAGTTGTAGGCGGTACTGCTGGTTGTGTTCATGTATGGGTTCCCATCCACGGTTATAGGCAGACTAAACAGCGAGGCAAGCATGAGTAATGGGCAACTGGCCGGTATTGACGGGGATCAATGGGCGCGGCTGGTCGAAAGCCGCGGCTGGCGGTGGAATGCCCCGCAAAATCAGGGGGATGGCCAGCAATCGCGGTGCCTGATCCTGGCCCATGGCGCGGGGGCGCCGATGGACAGCGGGTTCATGCAGGAAATCGCGCAAAGGCTGGCGGAGCAAGGGCTGGGGGTGCTGCGCTTTGAGTTCCCCTACATGGCCCAGCGGCGCATCGATGGTGGCAAAAGGCCGCCAAATCCGCAGGCCCAATTGCTGGACTGCTGGCGTGAGGTGTATGCGCAGGTGCGACCATTGGTCACTGGGGCGTTGGCCATCGGCGGCAAGTCCATGGGCGGGCGCATGGCGAGTTTGCTGGCCGACGAGTTGGGCGCCGATGCGCTGGTGTGCCTGGGTTATCCGTTTTATGCCGCCGGCAAACCGGAGAAGCCGCGGGTGGCGCACCTGGCTGGGCTGAAGACACCGACCCTGATCGTTCAGGGCGAGCGCGATGCCCTGGGCAATCGGCAAACGGTGGAAGGCTATGAGCTGTCGTCAGCGATTGAGCTGTGCTGGCTGCAGGCGGGGGATCATGACTTGAAGCCGCTGAAGGCTTCCGGGTTCAGCCATGGCGAGCATCTGGCGACGGCGGCGGACAGGATTGTCGCGTTTCTGAAGTGAGGGGGCTGCTGCGCAGCCCATCGCTGGCAAGCCAGCTCCCACAAGGATTGCAGTGAACAACTTGTGGGAGCTGGCTTGCCAGCGATGGGGTCGGCGCCTGATTCAGGCTTAGCCGCGATACTCGCACAGGTAGGCAGTATCAACCGCTACCTTGAGTTGGAACTTGCTGTTGGCCGGGACATTGAACTGGCTACCGGCGCTGAAGGTTTCCCAGTTGTCGCTGTCGGGCAGTTTGACGGTCAGGGCACCCGACACCACGTGCATGATTTCGCGCTGGGCAGTGCCGAACTCGTATTCGCCCGGGGCCATCACGCCAACCGTGGCCGGACCTTCAGCGGTGCCGAAGGCGATCGACTTGACCGTGCCATCAAAGTACTCGTTGACTTTAAACATGGGCGACTCCTGAAAAGGGGCTAAAAAGGCAGGCCAGTATGCCCAAGGCCCGCAGCGTCGTCATCCGCTTTCAGGTGCCGTTGGCCGGCAGCGACAGGGGCAGCAGACGGGCCGTATTGCGGGCGTCTTCCAGGGCCCGGTGCTGGCGCCCACTGAATTGCAGGCCGGCGAGTTGCAACGCGCCATTGAGTCCCAGCGGCCGTTGCAACTGGCGGGCTTTGGCGAAGCGTTGCTTGAGGTTGATGTGCGGCAACTCGGCGAGCAAGCTGTGGACCTGGTATTGCTGCCATTCCTGCAACAGTTGTTTGCGGTCGTAGTCACCCCAGCTGACCCAACCCTCAAGGTGCCCGGCGTGATGCTCGAGCCAGCGCTCGAACTGCGCCCACACCTGGGCGAAGGTCGCCGCTGTATCGACATTGGCCTGGCTGATGTGCGTCAGTTCACGGCAGAACGGGGTCAGTTGCGGCCGTCGCCTGGGGCGCACGAAACGCTGAAAATGACCAACTTCGCGGCCCTTGCGGTCAACCAGCGCCGCACCGATTTCGATGATTTCCATATCTGTGACCGGCCAGCCACCATCGTCGGTGGTTGCTTCAAGGTCGATCACCAGCCAATGGCCCATAGTAGGCTCCCATGCAAGACTGCTAAGAGCGTAGCCAAACTCGGACCAACCGGGTATCCCCTGGCATTTTGCCTGCTGCGCTTGGCGTAACCGACAGTTGTGCAACGCCTTGAAAACGCCTAGCTTAGCTAGATTCCGGTTTAATCCCGCAAAGAGTGTGTTGCTTTGAGTCCAGCGCCCATGCCACAGACGGTGCCCTTGTTGTTAATGCTTGCCGCGATATGGCTGGCCCCCTCGGCTTGGGCGGCAGCAGAGATCGAGGTCAAAGTCGGGGCCGCACACTTCCCGCCCTACACCGTGCGCCCGGAGCAAGGCGCCGACACCGGCCTGCTGCCGCAACTGGTCGAGGCGCTGAACAACGTCCAGCAACGTTATCGTTTCGTCCTGGTGCCGACTTCGATTCAACGGCGCTTCGGTGACTTCCAGCAGGGGCGCACCGACATGGCGATCTTCGAGAACCCCGCGTGGGGCTGGCAGCAGATTCCCCATGAGAGTGTCGACATGGGCCTGGAAGACGCCGAGGTCTTCGTCGCTCATCGCCAGCCCGGCCGCGACCAGGCTTACTTCAGCGACCTCAAGGGCAAGCGCCTGGCACTGTACAGTGGCTATCACTACGCCTTTGCCGATTTCAACGCCGACCCCAAGTACCTGGCCGACACCTACAATGCGACCCTGACCTATTCCCATGACAGTAACCTGCTGATGGTCCAGCGCGGCCGCGCCGAGGTTGCCCTGGTCACCCGTTCCTATTTCAGTGACTTCCTGGTGCGCAATCCGCAAAGCGCCGAGCAGTTGCTGGCGTCCGATCGCGTTGACCAGGTCTACCATCATTACGCCCTGTTGCGGCCCGGCGCCCCCATCAGTGGCCCGGCATTTGCCGGTTTGTTGCAGTCCTTGCGGGCCAATGGCGAGTTGCTGAAAATCTTCCAGCCTTATCGCATCACTGTCAGCACACCCAAGGCTGACTAAATTTGTCTGTGTTGGCGACGTTCACCAGGGTGAGCCGATCATTCCCTTGTGAGCCAAGATCATGCCATTCGATTCCGCTTCGCCGACTTTGTCCTTGCCTCGCTGGCGTAGCCTCAGCGCCGATGAAGGCGATTGCCATCTGAGCCTGGTGCTGGAAGGCAGCCCGTTGGTGCGTGTGCGCCTGCAACGTGGCGAGACCTTGCAGGTTCAGCTTGAAGACTGTGCCCGCGACCGTGTGCAACAAGCCCTGTGGGCCGTTTGCTACTGGTTGTTCGCCCGTGACCCCGGTTGTCAGCGCCTGACCTGGCAGCTGGATCAGCCGCCACCGCAGGCGTTGAACAGTGGCCTGTTGGTCAGCACCGCGCGCCAGGGCCAGTACCTGTGTGAGCGCAGCTTGTTCTGGCAGTTGCCTCAACCCTGGCTCGGCCAGCCGTTCGCGGGCGTCTACCCGCAACAGATGCAGATCAGTGAAGGCAAGCGCCACCCCCGGCGCGCACCCAAGCCGCGCGGCGAGGTGTATCGACGCTTCGATGCGCGGCTGGGCGCGTGGGTGTCGTTACGCACCCTGGAAATCGACCAGGACCTGGAGCGGTTCAATCGCTGGCAGAACAACCCGCGGGTGCTCAACTTCTGGCAGGAGGGCGGCAGCCTCGAACAACACCGTGACTACCTCGGCAAGCTTGAGGCCGATCCGCACAGCCTGACCCTGATCGGTTGTTTCGATGATCAGCCCTTCGCCTACTTCGAGGCCTACTGGGCCAAGGAAGACCGTATCGCGCCGTTCTATGCGGTGGATGATTACGACCGCGGCATCCACATGCTGGTGGGGGAAGAGCAGCATCGCGGGCCGCACAAGGTTGCCAGTTGGCTGTCAGCGCTGGTGCACTACCTGTTCCTGGATGATCCGCGCACGCAGCGGGTGGTGGCCGAGCCGCGAGCGGACAACGGCAAGATGATCGGCTACATGCACGAGCAGTGTTTTCATTGCGAGAAGGAATTCGACTTTCCGCACAAGCGTGCGGCATTGATGATTCTGGGGCGGGAGCGGTTCTTCGAAGGTTGCAGGTTGCTCTGACCCTCAAGCGGCAAGCGGCATCACCACCCACTTGCCGCTTGAAGCTTGCAGCTTGTCGCGCTCAAGCCCTCTGGCTTGAGACTTTCCGACAATGCACCAGGGCATCGCGAATCATGAAGTTGACCAGGGTCGGCGAGACGCCGAGCTCCTTGGCGATGTCTTTCTGTGGCACGCCGTGCAGGCGGTACATTTCGAAGGCATAGCGGGTGCGTTGCGGCAGGTCGTTCAAGGCATCGGCGATGTGTTCAAGGGTGGCGAAGTTGATGTGCGTGGTTTCTGGCGAAGCCCCCTGGATCACCACGTTCAGGCCTTCCTCTTCGCTGCCGGAGTACTTCAGCTCCATGGCCTGCTTGCGATAGTGGTCGATGGCCAGGTTGCGCACGATCTGGAACAGGTAGCTAAGCTGGGCCTTGAACGAGGACGTGATCTGCGGCGCCGAGCCGAGCCGGAAGAACGCATCCTGAACCACGTCTTCGGCCCGCGAGCGGCAGCCGGTGATGCGTGCGGCAATCTTGACCAGGATACTGCGGTTGTCGACAAACGCCTGGAGTAACGGTGAATCGCACTTACTTGTGGATAGTTGTTCCGCCATGGAAATCACCTTATCTCTAAGAGGGAAGTGGAAGTCTCCAGAATCGGAGGCCTCCTACGACGTGCGACAAGCTATTCTTAATGATAATTATTGTCAAATGCGAAAGTTAATAAGTATCTATGTCTTTTGGTTCTAAGCTCGCGCTTTGTGACCGGCTTCAAACTCCGCACTTTTTCGCCGCTGCCCCCGCCGTTCCCGCCGCTTAATTATTTCCTCCGGCCATCCGTTTCTCTGTGTACATCCTCGGCTCTGGCAAGGCGCACTTCGCTGCCTGGAAGCCCGCCCGGCGCGCCAACCGAGACCTGATTTCATGTACAGACTCTGGCAGGAACCCCCATGACGGACGCCTTCGAACTCCCGGTTACGCTGGTCCAGGCACTGGCTCAACGTGCAGCGCTCAGCCCGGATCGGGTTGCCTTGCGCTTTCTGGCCGAAGACCCGCGCGATGAAGCCGTGCTTTCCTATTGCGACCTTGACCTGCGAGCGCGGACCATCGCCGCTGCCTTGCAGGCGCGCACTGCAGTGGGGGATCGGGCGATCCTGTTGTTTCCCAGTGGCCCGGACTACGTCGCAGCGTTCTTCGGCTGCTTGTATGCCGGTGTGATTGCTGTGCCGGCCTACCCGCCGGAGTCTTCACGACGCCACCATCAGGAGCGCCTGTTGTCGATCATCGACGATGCCGAGCCACGCCTGTTGCTGACCATCAGCGCCTTGCAGGACAGCCTGCAGGCCCTCGACGTGCTGGCCGACCCCGCGGCGCCGCAATTGCTGGCGGTCGATAGCCTGGCAGCGGAGCTGGCTGGCGGTTGGCAGGCGCCGACCTTGCAGGCCGATGACATTGCCTTCCTGCAGTACACCTCCGGCTCTACTGCCTTGCCCAAGGGCGTGCAAGTCAGCCACGGCAACCTGGTGGCCAACGAAGTGTTGATTCGCCATGGCTTTGGTATCGATGCAAACCCGGACGACGTGATTGTCAGCTGGCTGCCGCTGTACCACGACATGGGCCTGATCGGCGGTCTGCTGCAACCGATCTTCAGCGGCGTGCCTTGTGTGTTGATGGCCCCGGCGTATTTTCTGGCGCGGCCGCAGCGCTGGCTGCAGGCGATCAGCGATCACGGTGGCACCATCAGCGGTGGGCCGGATTTCGCCTATCGGCTGTGCAGCGAACGGGTCAGTGCCGCGGCAATGGCCAGCCTCGACCTGAGCAAATGGCGGGGGGGCTATTCCGGCTCCGAGCCGATCCGCCAGGACAGCCTGCAGGCCTTTGCCGACAAGTTCGCGCCCTGCGGATTCGTCGCGGAACACTTTTTCGCCAGTTACGGGCTGGCCGAGGCCACCCTGTTTGTCAGCGGCAGCACCCGTGGCCAGGGGATTGGCGCGCTTGAGCTGGATACCCAGGCCTTGGCATGCAACCGGGCAGCGCCAGGCAACGGCTCGCTGCAGATGAGCTGCGGGCGCAGCCAGCCCGAGCATGCGCTGCAGGTTGTCGAGCCGCACAGCCTGGCCGTGCTGGCCGATAACCAGGTGGGCGAGATCTGGGCCAGCGGTCCGAGCATTGCCAAAGGCTACTGGCGCAACCCTGAGGCCACCGCCGCCACCTTCGTCGAACAGAGCGGGCGTACCTGGCTGCGCACCGGCGACCTGGGCTTTTTGCGCGACGGCGAGCTGTTCGTTACCGGTCGCCTCAAGGACCTGCTGATCGTGCGCGGGCACAACCTCTACCCGCAAGATCTGGAAAAGACCCTGGAGCGCGAGGTCGAGGTCCTGCGCAAAGGGCGTGTGGCAGTATTCGCGGTCGATGACAATGGCGAGGAGGGTATTGGCGTCGCCGTCGAGATCAGCCGCAACGTGCAGAAGATCATGACCCCGGCGAGCCTGATCAAGACCCTGCGTCAGGTGATCGCCGATGCCTGCCAGCAAGCCCCGGCGGTGGTGCTGCTGCTCAACCCGGGCGCATTGCCGAAGACGTCCAGCGGCAAGCTGCAGCGTTCGGCCTGCCGTTTGCGCATGGACGACGGCAGCCTCGATTGCTATGCGCGCTTCCCCGATCAGCAGGCGGCGGCCGTGGCCGAGCAAGATGCGTCGGCGACCGGCATGCAGGCCCGGATCGGCCGTCTGTGGCGTGAGCAGTTGGGCGTGGAGCAGATTGCCGCGGACGATCACTTCTTCCTGCTCGGCGGCAACTCGATTGCCGCCACCCAGGTCTGTGCGCGCCTGGGTGATGAACTGGGGCTTGAGTTGGGCGTACGGGTGCTGTTCGAGGCGCCGACCCTGGCCGACTTCAGCGCCGCGGTGACGGCGTTGCAGAACGATGGCGGTGTCGCCCGGGGTGCCATCAGCCGCCTCGGCCGCGAGCAGGCCCTGCCGCAGTCGCTGGCGCAAAACCGCCTGTGGCTGACCTGGCAGCTTGAGCCGCACAGCGCGGCATACAACATACCCGGTGCCCTGCGCCTGCGTGGCGAGCTGGACGAAGCGGCGTTGCAGGCCAGCTTCCAGGCCCTGGTCGAGCGTCACGAGTCCCTGCGCACGGTGTTCGCCGAGGAGGATGGCCAGGCACTGCAACGCATCCTGCCGAGCCTGGCGTTTAGCGTGCAGCGCCTGGATCTGTCTGGCGCCAGTGACCAGGAAGTGCTGGCGCAGCGCGAAGCCGAAGCCATGCAACCTTTCGATCTGCACCAGGGCCCGCTGCTGCGCGTGACCCTGGTGCGGCTGGACTGCGACGACCATCAGCTGTGGGTGACGTTGCACCACATCATCGCCGACGGCTGGTCGATGAACATTCTCATCGACGAGTTCTCGCGCCTGTATGCGGCTCATTGCCAGGGCCAGGAGGCCAAGCTGGCGGCTTTGCACCTGGACTATGCCGACTACGGCAGCTGGCAGCGCCAATGGCTGGCCCAGGGCGAAAGCGCCCGGCAACTGGCGTACTGGAAGGATCGGCTCGGTGAGCAGCAGGCGGTGCTCGATCTTGCCACCGACTACCCACGTTCAAACCGCCAAAGCAATGCCGCCGCGCGCTTGAGCGTGCGCCTGCAGCCGAGCCTGGCCGAAGCCTTGCGCAGCCTCGCGCTCGCTCATGACGCCACGCTGTTCATGGTCTTGCTCGCCGGTTTCCAGAGCCTGTTGCACCGTTACAGCGGGCAAACCGACATCCGTGTCGGGGTGCCCAACGCCAATCGGCCGCGCCTGGAAACCCAGGGCCTGGTGGGCTTTTTCATCAATACCCAGGTGCTGCGCGCACAGCTTGATGGCCGCTTGCCGTTCAAGCAGTTGCTGGCCCAGGTGCGCCACACCACCTTGGAGGCCCAGGCCCACCAGGACCTGCCGTTCGAACAACTGCTCGAGGCCTTCCCCGAAGCGCGCGAGCAGGGCCTGTTCCAGGTCATGTTCAACCATCAGCAGCGCGACCTCAGCGCCTTGCGCCGCCTCCCGGGGGTGCTCGCCGAAGAACTGCCCTGGCACAGCCGCGAGGCCAAGTTCGACCTGCAACTGCACAGTGAAGAGGACCATCAGGGCAGGCTGACGCTGTCGTTCGACTACGCCGTGGAACTGTTCGAAGCGGCGACCGTGCAGCGCCTGATCGAACAGTTGACCGGCTTGCTGGAACAGGTCTGCGCGCAACCTGACGTCACCCTTGGCGCGCTGCAATTGCTCGATGCCGAGGGCCGCGCGCGGTTGCTCGAGTGGGGCCAGGCCCCGGCACCGCAGGCGCAGCATTGGCTGGTCGAGCAGCTCAACGAACAGGCACGCAAGACCCCGGAGCGTACCGCCCTGGTGTGGCAGGGCGGCTGTCTCGACTACGCCAGCCTGCACCAGCAAGCCAACCGTCTGGCCCATTACCTGCGTGACAAGGGCGTCGGCCCGGATGTGTGCGTGGCCATTGCCGCCGAGCGTTCGCCGCAACTGCTGATTGGCTTGTTGGCCATTCTCAAGGCCGGGGGGGGCTATGTGCCGCTGGATGTCGATTATCCAGCCGAGCGTCTGGCCTACATGCTCGCCGACAGTGGCGCGAGCCTGCTGCTCAGTCACAGCGACGTGCTCGAGCGCCTGAGCCTGCCGGCCGAGGTCAGCGCCATTGCCATGGACCGCCTCAAGCTCGACAGCTGGCCAAGCCAGCCGCCGGGCCTGCACCTGCACGGTGACAATCTTGCCTATGTGATCTACACCTCCGGCTCCACCGGCCAACCCAAAGGCGTTGGCAACACCCATGCGGCACTGGCCGAGCGCCTGCAGTGGATGCAGGAGCGCTATGCATTGAATGACAGCGACGTGCTGATGCAAAAGGCGCCGATCAGCTTCGACGTGTCGGTGTGGGAATGCTTCTGGCCGCTGGCCAACGGTTGCCAGCTGGTGCTCGCCGGCCCTGGCGAGCACCGCGACCCGCAACGCATCGCCGAGCTGGTGCGCGAGCATGGCGTGACCACCTTGCATTTCGTTCCGGCCTTGCTCCAGGTGTTTGTCCAGGAACCGCTGGCCGCACAGTGCAGCAGCCTGCGCCGGTTGTTCTCTGGCGGTGAGGCACTGTCGGCAAACCTGCGCGAGCGGGTGCAGCAGGTATTGCCGCAGGTGGCCCTGCACAACCGCTACGGCCCGACCGAAACCGCCATCAACGTCACTCACTGGCAATGCAGCGCTGTCGACGGCACGCGCTCGCCGATCGGTCGGCCGTTGGCCAATGTGCTGTGCCGGGTGCTCGATGCCGAGCTGGAACCGACGCCGCCTGGCGTACCGGGTGAGCTGTACCTGGGCGGTGCCGGCCTGGCCCGGGGTTACCTGGGGCGTGCGGGGCTTACCGCTGAACGGTTCGTGCCGCAGCCCGATGGCGACGGCCAGCGCCTGTACCGCAGTGGCGACCGGGCGCGCTGGCTGGCTGACCTGGGGGCGCTGGAGTACCTTGGCCGCCTCGATCAGCAGGTCAAGCTGCGTGGCTTCCGGGTCGAGCCCGAAGAAGTCGAGGCTTGCCTATTGAAGCAGGCCGGCGTCGAGCAGGCGCTGGTGATGATTCGCGACAGCGCCGCCGGCCCGCAGCTGGTTGGCTACTACAGCGGTATCGACGCGAGCGCGCAGTTGCTGGCAGCCCTGGCCGAGCAACTGCCCGCCTACATGGTGCCAGCGCAACTGGTTCACCTGGCGCAGATGCCGCTGGGCCCGAGCGGCAAGATCGAGCGCAAGGCCTTGCCCGAGCCGCAATGGCAATCGCGTGAACACATCGAACCGGGTACCGCCCTGCAGCAACAGATTGCCGCGATCTGGCGCGAGGTGCTGGGTATCCAGCGGGTCGGCTTGCAGGACGATTTCTTTGCCCTGGGCGGCCACTCGCTGCTGGCCACCCAGATCATTTCCCGTACCCGCCAGGCCTGCAACGTCGAGTTGCCGCTGCGCACCTTGTTCGAGGCCAGCGAGCTGGGCGCCTTTGCCGCGGCAGTGGAGGCAATCCAGCGCAGCGGTGCGCACAACCTGCAAGGCGAGATCCAGCGCATCGACCGTCGCCAGGCGGTGCCGCTGTCCTACTCCCAGCAGCGCATGTGGTTCCTCTGGCAAATGGAGCCGGACAGCCCGGCCTATAACGTCGGCGGCATGGCGCGCCTGAGCGGGGTGCTGGATGTCAGCCGTTTCGAGCAGGCGCTGCAAGCGCTGATCGTGCGCCACGAAACCCTGCGCACGACCTTCCCGAGCATCGACGGCGTGCCGTATCAGTGCGTGGCCGAGGACAGCAACCTGCAGATGAGCTGGCTGGATTTCTCCAGTGCCACAGCGCAGGTTCGCGAGCAACGCCTGCAGGCGTTCGCCGACGAGCAGGCGCACCAGCCCTTCGACCTGGAGCGCGGGCCACTGCTGCGCGCCTGCCTGGTCAAGGCTGGCGAGCGAGAGCACTACTTCGTGCTGACCCTGCACCACATCGTTACCGAAGGCTGGGCCATGGATATTTTCGCCCGCGAGCTGGGCGAGCTTTACGAGGCCTTTGTCGACGAGCGCGAATCGCCGCTGCCACCGTTGCCGGTGCAGTACCTGGACTACAGCGTGTGGCAGCGCCAGTGGCTGGAAAACGGCGAGCGCCAGCGTCAGCTGGATTACTGGCAAGCCCAGCTGGGCGATGAGCATCCGGTGCTCGAACTGCCTGCCGATCGTCCGCGCCCGGCGCTGCAGAGCCATCGCGGTGAGCTCTATCGCTTCGACCTGAGCCCGGAGCTGGCCGCGCGGGTACGCGCCTTCAATGCCGAGCACGGCCTGACCCTGTTCATGACCATGACCGCCACGCTGGCGGTGTTGCTGTACCGCTACAGTGGCCAGACCGACCTGCGTATCGGTGCGCCGGTGGCCAATCGTATTCGTCCGGAAAGCGAGGGCCTGATCGGCGCCTTCCTCAATACCCAGGTGCTGCGTTGCCAGCTCGACGGGCAAATGCGCGTCGCTGAGTTGATCGAGCAGGTGCGCCAGACCGTGATCGATGGCCAGTCCCATCAGGACCTGCCGTTCGATCAACTGGTCGAGGCCCTGCAACCGCCTCGCAGCAGTGCCTACAACCCGCTGTTCCAGGTGATGTGCAACGTCCAGCGCTGGGAATTCCAGCAAAGCCGCGAGTTGGCCGGGATGCAGGTCGAGTACCTGGTCAACGACGCCCGCGCGACCAAGTTCGACCTCAACCTGGAAGTCACCGACCTCGACCGCCGCCTGGGTTGCTGCCTGACCTACAGCCGCGACCTGTTCGACGCGCCGCGCATCGCGCAAATGGCCGCCCATTGGCAGAACCTGCTGGTGGCACTGCTGGGTGATCCCGAGCAACGCCTGGGCGAGTTGCCGTTGCTGGCGGCGGTCGAGCAAAGGGCCTTGTGCGATTCGCTCAAGGGCGACAGCGCCCTGGCGCTGGGGCAGAACATTCACCAGCTGTTCAGTGAACAAGCAGCACGTCAGCCGGATGCCCTGGCCCTGACCTTCGCCGGTGAGCACCTGAGCTACGCTGAGCTCGACGCCCGCGCCAACCAGTTGGCCCGCGTGCTGCGTGAGCGCGGCGTCGGCCCGCAGGTGCGCGTCGGCCTGGCGCTGGAGCGCTCGCTGGAGATGGTGGTTGGCCTGCTGGCGATCCTCAAGGCCGGGGGCGCTTATGTGCCACTGGACCCGGAGTACCCGCTGGAACGCCTGCATTACATGATCGAGGACAGCGGCATTGCGTTGCTGCTGGGCCAGCGTGCACTGTTCGAGGCCCTCGGGGCGTTGCCCGCCGAGGTCGGCCGCTGGTGCCTGGAAGAGGACCGCGATGCGCTTGCCGCCTACAGTCGCGAAGCCTTGCCAGCGCTGACCTTGCCGGGTCATCAGGCCTACCTGATCTACACCTCTGGCTCCACCGGCAAGCCTAAGGGCGTGGTGGTCAGCCATGGTGAAATCGCCATGCACTGCCAGGCGGTGATCGAGCGTTTTGGCATGCGCAGCGACGACTGCGAGCTGCATTTTTATTCGATCAACTTCGACGCTGCCACCGAGCGCTTGCTGGTGCCGTTGCTCTGTGGTGCGCGGGTAGTTTTGCGTGGGCAAGGGCAGTGGGGTGCGCAAGAAATCTGCAGTTTGATCCGCGAGCAGCAGGTGTCGATCTTAGGCTTTACGCCCAGCTATGGCAGCCAGCTCGCCCAGTGGCTGGCCAGCCGCAATGAAAGCCTGCCGGTGCGCCTGGTGATTACCGGTGGCGAGGCCTTGACCGGCGAGCACCTGCAGCGAATTCGCCAGGCGTTCACGCCGCAGCAGTTCTACAACGCCTATGGCCCGACCGAAACCGTGGTCATGCCCCTGGCGTGCCTGGCTCCCGAGCAACTTGAAGCCGGCGCCGGCAGTGTGCCGATCGGCCGCGTGGTCGGGGCCCGCACGGCGTACATCCTCGATGCCGACCTGGCCCTGTTGCCGCAAGGTGGCATTGGCGAGCTGTACGTCGGTGGCGCCGGCCTGGCCCAGGGTTACCACGAACGCCCGGGTTTGAGCGCCGAGCGTTTTGTCGCTGACCCGTTCAGCGACAACGGCGGGCGCCTGTACCGTACCGGCGACCTGGTGCGCCAACGTGCCGACGGTTTGGTCGAGTATGTCGGGCGTATCGACCATCAGGTGAAGATTCGTGGCTTCCGTATCGAACTGGGCGAGATCGAAACCCGCCTGCTCGAACACCCGGCGGTGCGCGAGGCGGTGGTGCTGGCCCTGGACATGCCTGGCGGCAAGCAACTGGCCGCTTATCTAGTGTGCGACCAGGCCCAGGCCGATGCCGCCGGGCAGGCCGAGCTGCGCGACGCACTCAAGGCGCAGTTGCGCCTGCACCTGCCGGACTACATGGTGCCGACCCACCTGGTGCTGCTGGCGCAAATGCCGCTCACCGGCAATGGCAAGCTCGACCGCCGCGCCTTGCCGGCGCCGGACCTGGAGCAGGGCCGCCAGCACTATGAAGCGCCGCGCAGCGAGCTGGAACAGCAGTTGGCGGCGATCTGGCGTGAAGTACTGAATGTCCAGCAGGTCGGTCTGCAGGACAACTTCTTCGAACTGGGTGGCGACTCGATCCTGTCGATCCAGGTGGTCAGCCGTGGGCGTCAGGCCGGGCTGCACTTCACCCCGCGCGACCTGTTCCAGCATCAGACCGTCCAGACTTTGGCCACGGTGGTCAGTCGCAGTGAAACCACCCAGGTCGATCAGGGCCCGCTGAGCGGACGTGCGGCGTTGACGCCGATCCAGCACTGGTTCTTCGACAGCGATGTGCCGCAACCCCAGCACTGGAACCAGGCGGTCCTGCTGGCGCCGGTCGAACGCTTGCATGGCAAGAAGCTGGAGCAGGCGTTGCAGCAGTTGCTGCAGCAGCATGATGCCTTGCGCTTGCGCTTCACCCCGGCCGACGGGCAATGGCAGGGCGAATACGCCCAGGCCGACCACCGCGAGTTGCTCTGGCAAGCGTCGGTGACCGATCTGGCTGACTGCCAGGCCCTGTACAGCGATGTGCAGCGCAGCCTTGATCTGGCACAGGGGCCGCTGCTGCGCGCCTTGCTGGTTGAGGACGGCGAGGGGCGCCAGCGCCTGTTGCTGGCGATCCACCACCTGGTGGTCGACGGCGTTTCCTGGCGCGTATTGCTGGAAGACTTGCAGGCGCTGTACCGCGGTCAGTCGCTGGCGGCCAAGACCCGCGCCATGAGCGACTGGGCCGCGCGGCTGGTGGCCTATGCTGGCAGTGATTCGTTGCGTGACGAGCAAACCTGGTGGCAGGCACAGTTGAGTACCGCCAGCCGCGAACTGCCCTGTGATCATCCGCAAGGGGCCAATCTGCACCAGCAGGCGCAAACCCTCAGCGTGCGCCTGGACGCGACCCGCACCCGGCAACTGCTGCAGGAGGCACCCGGTGCCTATCACACCCAGGTCAACGACCTGCTGCTGACCGCCCTGGCCCGCGTGCTGTGCCGTTGGAGCGGCGACAGTTCGGTGCTGGTGCAACTGGAAGGCCACGGCCGCGAGAACCTGTTCGAGGACATGGACCTGACCCGCAGCGTCGGCTGGTTCACCAGTGCCTATCCGCTGAGCCTGAGCCCGTTGAACGTCGAAGGGGCTGCGGGGCAGGGCGTTTCGATCAAGGCTATCAAGGAGCAACTGCGCACTGTGCCGCACAAGGGTGTGGGCTACGGGGTGCTGCGCTACCTGGCCGACACCCCGGTGCGCGAAGCCATGGCCGCGCTGCCGCAGGCGCGCATTACCTTCAACTACCTGGGCCAGTTCGACCAGCAGTTCCAGGCCGGCGCGCTGTACCAGCCGGTGGATGAAAGTACCGGGCTGGCCCACGACCTGGAGGCGCCGCTGCCCAACTGGCTGAGCGTTGATGGCCAGGTCTATGGCGGTGAGCTGCAACTGCGCTGGACCTTCAGCTGCGAGCGTTACGACCTGCAGACCATCGAAACCCTGGTCGAGGCCTACCGCCTGGAACTGATCGGCCTGATCGAGCATTGCCTGAGCCCGGGCGCCGGCAGCTTCACACCCTCGGACTTCCCCCTGGCGCAGTTGAGCCAGGAGCAGATCGATGCCTTGCCGGTCGCCGCTGCGCAGATCGAGGACGTCTACCCGCTGACGCCGATGCAGGAGGGGCTACTGCTGCATACCCTGCTGGAACCGGGCACCGGCATCTACTACATGCAGGACCGCTACCGGATCAACAGCGCCCTCGACCCGCAGCGTTTCGCCGCAGCCTGGCAAGCGGTGGTCGGCCGTCACGAGGCCTTGCGCGCTTCGTTCTGCTGGAATGCGGGCGAGGCCATGCTGCAGATCATTCACAAGCCGGGGGCAACGCCGGTCGACTATCAGGACTGGTCCGCTATTCCCGAAGCTGAACAGGAAGCGCGCCTGCAAGCGTTGCACAAGCAGGAGCGCGAAGCCGGTTTCGACTTGCTCCGGCAGGCGCCATTCCACCTGCGCCTGGTGCGGGTGGGCGCGGACCGCTACTGGTTCATGATGAGCAACCACCACATCCTCATCGATGCCTGGTGCCGTTCGCTGCTGATGAACGACTTCTTCGAGATCTACCTGGCCATGGGCGAGAGCCGTCAGGCGCAGTTGCCGGTGCCGCCGCGCTACCGCGACTACATCGGCTGGTTGCAGCATCAGGACCTGGACGAGGCGCGCCAGTGGTGGCGCAACAACCTCGAAGGCTTCGAGCGCAGCACCGCGGTGCCCAGCGACCGGCCATTGCTGCGTGACCACGCGGTGGAGAATGCCGGCATGGTCGTCGGCGATTGCTACACCCGCCTCGATGCCGTCGATGGTGCCCGCCTGCGCGAGTTGGCCCAGGCTCATCAGCTGACCATCAACACCTTTGCACAAGCCGCCTGGGCGCTGGTGCTGAGCCGTTACAGCGGTGAGCGCGACGTGGTCTTCGGCGTTACCGTGGCCGGTCGCCCGGTGAGCATGCCGCAGATGCAGCGCACCGTCGGGCTGTTCATCAACAGTATCGCCCTGCGGGTGAAACTGCCCGCAGCGGGTGAGCGCTGCAGCGTGCGCCAGTGGCTGCAAGGACTGCTGGAACGCAACATGGAACTGCGCGAGTACGAGTACCTGCCGTTGGTGAGCATCCAGGAGTGCAGCGAGCTGCCCAAGGGCCAGCCGCTGTTCGACAGCCTGTTCGTGTTCGAGAATGCGCCGGTGGAGGTTGCCGTACTTGATCGAGCGCAGAGCCTTAACGCCAGCTCCGATTCCGGGCGCACCCACACCAACTTCCCGTTGACCGCCGTCTGTTATCCAGGCGACGACCTGGGGCTGCACCTGTCGTTCGACCAGCGTTACTTCGATACCGCTACGGTCGAGCGCTTGCTGGCCGAGTTCAAGCGCTTGCTGCTGGCCCTGGCCGAGGGCTTCCAGGGCGATGTCAGCGAACTGCCGTTGCTCGGTGAAGCCGAGCGGCGTTTCCTGCTCGATGACTGCAACCACAGCGAGCAGGCCTACAGTCTGGAGCAGAGCTACGCCGAACTGTTCGAGGCGCGGGTGGCGGCGCATCCACAGCGTATTGCCGCGCGTTGCCTGGAGCAGACGCTGAGCTATGCCGAGCTCAACCGCCAGGCCAACCGCCTGGGCCATGCCCTGGTGGGCGCCGGTGTGGCGGTCGATCAGCCAGTGGCGTTGCTGGCCGAACGCGACTTGCCATTGCTCGGCATGATCGTCGGCTGCTTCAAGGCCGGCGCCGGTTACCTGCCGCTGGACCCTGGCCTGCCCGGTGCGCGCCTGCAACGGATCGTTGAACTGAGCCGCATACCGGTGCTGGTGTGCAGTGAAGCCTGTGCCGAGCAGGGGCGTGCCTTGCTCGACGAGTTGAGCTGTGCCGGGCGGCCGAAACTGCTGATCTGGGAGCAGATCCAGGCAACTGCCGGGCCGGATGGCAACCCGGGCATCTACAGCGGGCCGGACAACCTCGCCTATGTGATCTACACCTCCGGCTCCACCGGGCTGCCCAAAGGGGTGATGGTCGAGCAGCGCGGCATGCTCAATAACCAGTTGAGCAAGGTGCCGTACCTGCAACTGGATGAGCAGGATGTGATTGCCCAGACCGCCTCGCAGAGCTTCGATATTTCGGTCTGGCAGTTCCTCGCCGCACCACTGTTCGGTGCCCAAGTGGCGATTGTGCCGAATGCCATTGCCCACGACCCGCAGGGCTTGCTGGTGCATGTGCAGGCTACCGGCATCAGCGTGCTGGAGAGCGTGCCGTCGCTGATCCAGGGCATGCTTGCCAACGACCACCAACAGCTCGATGGCTTGCGCTGGATGCTCCCGACCGGTGAGGCGATGCCGCCGGAACTGGCGTCGCAGTGGCTGCAGCGTTATCCGCACATTGGCCTGGTCAATGCCTATGGCCCGGCCGAGTGCTCGGATGACGTGGCGTTCTTCCGCGTCGATGCCGCCTCGACCCGGGGCAGCTACCTGCCGATCGGCACGCCGACCGACAACAACCGCCTGTACCTGCTTGGCGACGATCAGGCGCTGGTGCCGTTAGGGGCGGTGGGCGAGCTGTGCGTTGCCGGTACCGGCGTCGGCCGTGGCTATGTCGGTGACCCGGTGCGCACCGCGCAAGCCTTTATCCCGCATCCGTTCGGTGCGCCTGGTGAACGTTTGTATCGCACTGGCGACCTGGCGCGTCGGCGTACCGACGGTGTGCTCGAGTACGTCGGGCGTATCGACCATCAGGTGAAGATTCGCGGCTACCGCATCGAACTGGGCGAGATCGAAGCACGCCTGCATGAGCAGAGCGCGATTCGTGATGCGGCGGTCGGGGTTCAGGACGGGGTCAACGGCAAGCACCTGGTCGGCTACCTGGTGGCCAGCAACGCAGGCGCCGATACCAGCGTGCTGCTGGAACAGGTCAAGCAGCGTCTGCGTGCCGAGCTGCCGGAGTACATGGTGCCGCTACACTGGGCCTGGCTCCAGCAACTGCCGCTCAATGCCAACGGCAAGCTCGACCGCAAGGCCTTGCCGGCCATCGACATCGGCGCCCAGCACAGTCAGGCCTACCTGGCACCGCGCAGCGAACTGGAAGCGACCCTGGCCGGTATCTGGGCCGAGGTGCTCAAGGCTGAGCGGGTCGGGGTACGCGACAACTTCTTCGAGTTGGGCGGGCATTCATTGCTGGCCACCCAGATCGCTTCGCGGGTGCAGAAGGTGCTGCAACTGAACGTGCCGCTGCGGGCCATGTTCGAGTGCAGTACCGTCGAGGAGCTGGCGACCTATGTCGAGGGCCTGAAGGCCAGTGAGCTGAGCGACGACAAGGTCGACCGCCTCAGTGACCTGATGGCCGAGCTGGAAGCGCTGTAGGGCTTCAGGCCGGGGCGGGGCGGGTACGCAGCAGGTCGTGCTTGAGCAAGGCGACCGATGCGGCAAGCAATACGGCGTCCTTGATCAGGAAGGACGTCGCCCCACCCATGGCCGGAAAGCCCCCGGCGCTGTTCTCCCAGCCGCCCGGGGTAGTGATGATCAGGGTCAGGGTGGTGGTGTAGGTGAGCACTGAACCCAGTGCTCCGATCACTGCCACCCGCGGTTGCCAGATACCGGCCAGCAACGCCGCGCCAGTCGCCCATTCTGCTACGCCCAGTGCATAGCTGGCGCCTTGGATGCCAAAGGCCAGGTGCAGCCAGGACAACAGCGGGCTGTTATCGATCAGCGGGATCAGCGCCTGGGCTTCGTAGTCGAACCACTTGGTATAGCCAAAGCCGAAGAAGATCAGGATCAGGCTCCAGCGCAGCAGCTGGATGTCGAGGGCGGAGTGGAGGAAACGGTCAAGGCAGGCAGGGCGGGTCATGGCGAGTTCCTGTGGTTGGATGAGGCAGGTATTCTCCAGACGCCGTGACCGCCCTGTTGTTACATCCGCCGGCTGTTCAACGTTTGCCGAGGATCTTGCCGAGCAGCTCCGGTCGTGGTGCGCCCTGTTGGGTTTGCAGCTGTTGCTGGTCGTCCAGGTAGAAAATGGCCGGCGTTGCTGACAGACCGAGCTCTTCCATCACCGCCAGGTTGGCGTCGAGCTTGCTTTGTACGGCTTCGGGAATCTTCTCCAGGGCCTTGAGGGTGCTAGCCTTGCCGGCCTGCTCATGTTGCGCCAGGGCCTTGGCCGGGTCATGGCTGGCCAGCAATGTGGCGGATTTACCCGGGCTGTCTTCGCGAATGATGCCGACCATGATATGGCGCAATTGCACCTTGCCGGACTCGACCCAGGGCCGCGCCTGCTGCCAGAACATATTGCAGTACGGGCAGTTGGGGTCGCTGAACAGGTAGACGATACGCGGTGCATCGGCCTTGCCGTCGGCGATCCAGGCGGTTTTTTCCATCTTCGCCCAGACCTCTTTGGCCATCGGCGCATACACCAGTTTTTCCAGCGGCGCCTGGCTCAGGTCCTGGCCCTGCTCGTCGAACAGGCTACCCACCAGCACGTGCTTGCCATCGGCGGTCAGGTACAGCGCCAAACCGCGGTTCTGGTACTCGGCGGCATAGCCGCGCAGGCCGTTGGGGGCATCGAAGCTGCCTTTGATTTTCGCGCCTTTGGCTTCCAACTGCTGGACGGCCTTGGGCAAGTCTTCGGCCAGCACCAGTGGGCTGGTTATCAGGCCCAGGGCCAGCGTGAGGGGCAGTTTTAGCAGAGATCGCATGCGACGTTCCTTGTGGGGGATGGGGCGGCAGGCGCGGGCGCGCGCTCGAAAGATTGCAGGGCGTGGCTGAGGCTGGCACGCGACAGTTCGCCCAGGTGGCTGCCGACCAGGCGGCCCTCGGCGTTGTAGAACAAGGTCGTGGGCAGGGCCATGGAGCCGACTTTCTGTGCCAGTTGGCCGCCACTGTCGAACAATACGTGGGAAAGGTTCAGGCCCGTGGTCGCGAGGAAGGTGACCACGGTTTGTGGCGCCTCGCCCTGGTTGACGAACAGGAAGGTGATGTCCGGGTAGTCGCCCTGGGCCTGTTGCAACACCGGCATCTCGCGCCGGCACGGCGGGCACCAGGTGGCCCAGAGGTTGATCACCAGCGGCTTGCCGCGGTACTCGGCCAATTGTACGGCCTGGCCGTTGGCCTTGCGCAGGCTCATGTCGGGCAGTTGTGTGCCCTGGTCATAGAGATGGCTGGCCAGGCTGCCGAGCAGCCAGAACAGGCCGCCACTGAGCAGTCCCCAGCCCAGCGGCCGGCGCAGGGCCGGCCGGCGATAAGCCAGGCAGAACGCTCCGATGGCGACCGCGAGCAGGCCTGGCCAGAGCAGGAAGCCGCCGTCGCGCAGGTCGATGATCTGCAGCAGGTCCCCTTGGTACATTGACCAGTAGCGGATGACAAAACCCACGCGAGCACTGAACAGGCCCAGCAAGAACAGGCCGAACAGCACTGATTCCGGGTTGTCGCCACCACGCTTGGCGACGCGCCAGCCGACCAGGCTGGCCAGGGCCAGGGCACAGATCAGCAGCAGGTGGTTCAGGGCCATGGTCAGTGGCCCGAGCGCGACAGTCAGCATCATCCTTGGCTCCGGGTGGCGGCCCAGTGTTGGAGAAAGTTCGCCGCATCGATTTCACCGGTGATGCGTCGGGCCCGGCGTTCGCTGCCCTCCGGGCCGATCCAGATCAGGCTGGGCGGGCCCGGGACCTGGTAGCGCAGCAGCAACTCGCGGCTGGACGCTGCATCAGCGGTTACATCCAGGCGCAGCAGGCGCACGCCGCTCAGTGCCGCCAGCACGTCGGCACGGGCGAAGACCTGTTTTTCCATGACCTTGCACGACACGCACCAGTCAGCATAGTAGTCGAGCATCACCCACTGGCCCTGGGCCTTGGCCGCCTCCAGCTCACGCTGCAGGTCGGCTGGCTGGCTCACGGTGGTGAAGGCATCGCGGTGCTCGGCGAGGGTTGCCGGGCCGTTGCCGGCGGTAAACGGCTGCAGCGGTTGCCACGGGTCATTGCCACCGGCGGCAGCGCCAACGATCAACAGGCTGCCCCAGAACCCCAGCAGCAGCGACGCTGCGCGCAGCGCTCGCAGTGCCTGCAACGCCGGCCACGCGGCCCAGGCCAGGGCGATCAGCCAGGCGCCGGCAAGGCCGAGCCACAGCGACGGCTCCAGCACCGCGCGCAAGGTATACAGCGCCATGGCCAGGAAGACGAAGCCGAACAGGCCCTTGACCCGGTTCATCCAGGCGCCCGGGCGTGGCAGGAAGCGGTTGCCCAGGGTCACCAGCAACAGCAGCGGCAAGCCCATGCCCACGCCCAGGGTGAACAGCACCAGGCCGCCATGCACGGCGTTGCCGCTCTGGGCGATATACAGCAGGGCGCCGGCCAGCGGTGCGGTCATGCACGGGCCCATCAGCAGGCCCGACAAGGCCCCGAGCAAGGCGGCGCCATACAGGTTGCCGCCACGGGTGCCGTGCCCGGCCCGCTCCAGGCGGTCACGAATCCACACCGGCAGCTGCAGCTCGAAGGCGCCGAACATCGGCAGGGCCAGCAGCACGAACAAGCCGGCCAGGGTGCCCAGCAGCCAGGGTTGCTGCAGCCAGGCCTGAAAGCTGGCCCCCAGCAGCGCGGCAACCACGCCCAAGGCGGCATACACCAGGGCCATGCTCAGCACATAGACACTGGCCAGCAACCAGCCGCGGCGGGCACTGGCACCGCTGCCCAGGACCAGCCCGGCGAGAATCGGCAGCATCGGCAGGGAGCACGGGGTGAAGGCCAGCAGCAGGCCCAGGCCGAGGAAGGCCAGCAGGCTCCAGGCCAGAGTGGACTGCTGCAGGCCACCGGCCAGGGCCTGGTCGCTGGCTTGCGTGTCGACGGTCGTGCCGCCCAGGCTGACCAGGCTGGTTTGTGGCGGGTAGCACAGGCCGGCATCGGCGCAGCCCTGCCAGCCCATGCGCAGTTCACCGCTGGCGCTGGCGGGCAGGATCAGTTCCAGCTCGCCACGGTATACCTGGGTTTCACCAAAATACTCGTCGCTGTGGGGCAGGGCGGCGGGCAATTCGGGCTGCTGCTCCGGCGCCAGGCCGTCGAATTTCAGGCGTTTCTGGTACAGGTAGTAGCCGTCGGTGATCTGCCAGTGCAGGCGCATCTGCCCGGTCTCCAGGCGTTCGCTGCTGAACACGAAGGCCTTGTTGACCGGCAGGAAGTCGCTCTGGGCAAACGGGTTGGCCTGGCTCAGGCCGCTTAGCAGGAACATCAGGGCAAACAGAAAAACGCGCATGTCGACGCCTTGGCAATGCGATGAAGGGCCAAGCTTGGCCCAGGCGGATTAACCGAAAGTTAACCCGGCGCCTGACGATTGTCGCCAAGGCCGCGACGGCTGTGGCCTGGCGCGGCATAATCCTCGGTTAATCCGCCTGGGCTTGAATAAGGCCTTTCATGACCGAGACCCGACCATGCACGTATTGCTCTGCGAGGATGATGACCTGATCGCCAGCGGCATCAGCGCCGGCCTGACCGCCCAGGGCATGACCGTCGACCGGGTGGCCAGCGCCAGCGCGGCCCAGGCCATGCTCCAGGCCGCAGCATTCGATGTCATGGTGCTCGACCTGGGCCTGCCCGACGAAGACGGCCTCAAGCTGCTGCAGCGCTTGCGTCAGCAGGGTCATTCATTGCCGGTACTGATCCTCACCGCCCGCGATGCGGTCACCGATCGGGTCGAGGGCCTGCAAGCCGGTGGCGACGACTACCTGCTCAAACCCTTCGACCTGCGCGAGCTCGCCGCACGCCTGCACACCTTGTTGCGCCGTGCGGCCGGGCGGGCGGTGAACGTCATCGAACACGGCCCGCTCAGCTACGACCCCAGCAGCCGTGAAACCTGCCTGGGCGGCCAGCCGGTCGACCTCTCGCGCCGCGAGCAGGCGCTGTTGCAGGCGCTGTTGCACAACCGTGGCCGGGTGTTGTCCAGCGAGCAGCTCAAGGACAGCGTCTACGGCTTTGGTGACGAGGTCGAGAGCAATGCCCTGAACGTGCATATCCATCACCTGCGGCGCAAGCTGGGCAACGGTATCGTCGAAACGGTGCGTGGCCTGGGTTATCGCCTGGGGCCGGCGCAATTGCCGCAGGAGCCGCAACCATGACCCTGCGTTTGCGCCTGACCCTGATCCTGGGTACCGCCTTCATCGTCATCTGGGTGCTGGCGGCGGCGTGGATGCTGCGCGACCTGCGCATGCAGATGATGTTCTCCCTCGATCAACGCCTGGTGGCCTCGGCGCGCATGGTCGCAGGTCTCGTCGACCAGTTGCCGCAGCCGTTGTCGAGCAAGGGCGAGGGCACGCGCCTGAGCGCTGATCAACTGAGCGTCGACGGCATGGCCTGCCAGGTCAGCTCGCTGCGGGGTGAAATCCTCGCCCGCAGCCACAACAACGAACAGACCCTCGACGACCAGCGCAGCGGTTTTCACGACCAGACCATCGATGGTGCGCGCTGGCGCAGTTTCACCTATGCCCATGGCGATGTACGCATCACCACCGCCGACCGCCACCAGGAGCGCGAGGCCCTGAACCGTTCGATCCTGCTGGCGGCCTCGGCGCCGGTGCTGATGGCCTTGCTCGGCAGTCTCGGTTTGCTGTGGATGGGGGTTGGCAAGGGCCTGGCGCCGCTCAACCGCATGCGCGATGCCTTGCGCCGGCGCAGCCCGGATTCCCTTGAGCCGCTGCAGGTGCGCGGCCTGCCCAGTGAGCTGCAACCGTTGCTGGAAACCCAGAACCAGCTGTTCCTGCGCATCGGCCAGACCATCGAGCGCGAACGGCGGCTGACCGATGATGCCGCCCATGAGCTGCGCAGCCCGCTGACCGCGATCAAAACCCACCTGCAGGTGGCCCGGATGACCGACGGCGAGGTCCGCGAGCAGGCGCTGGAGCATGCCGAACAGGGCGCTGATCGCCTGCATCGGACGCTTGAGCAATTGCTCCTGCTGGCGCGGGTGGAAGGTCGCCTGTCGTTCGAAGATGGCCTGCAATGCAATGCCGAGCAGATCGCTCGCCAGGCGATTCAGGACACCGGCATCGACAACGCCCGGCGTATTGATCTGCAGTTGGCACCCGGTGCGGCCCAAGTCTACCTCGGCATGCCCACGCCGCTGGCGGTGACGGCCTTGCGCAACCTGCTCGACAACGCCCTGCGGCATACCCGCGCAAGCGCACCCGTGGAGTTGGCGGTGCAGGTGGAGCAGGACCGGGTGGCGTTCCTGGTCCGCGATCACGGCCCGGGCATTGCCGACCAGGACCTTGAGCACCTGACCGAACGCTTCTGGCGCAACAGCCAGAGTGGCGGTTGCGGGCTGGGCCTGGCCATCGTCCAGGCGATCGTCCAGCGCTGCGCCGGCAGCTTGCGCTTTGACAGCCGCAGCGATGGCTTGCGGGTACTGCTGCAGATTCCATTGCGCACACGCGCGCAATGAGGGGCGGTGTACTGCGGGCCAGAAAAAAACCTCAGCGGTGACAGCCAAGCGGCTAAATCCTCGCGGCGCTGAAGCGTTTTTCAAGCGATAACAACCCGCACCCATCTGGTAACAGGCGCGTGACGGGCACATCCGCTTGCTTGCGAGGGTTTTCCCCGATGTCAGTCGCTATCAGCCTTGCCCAGGCGCACCCGGTGTCTTCGGACACCCTGGCTCCTGAAACACTTTACGCATTCGATGAATCGCCGTTACTGGCCCGACAGAACCAGCAGGAATCCAATGCCCGCAGCTACCCGCGGCGTATCCCGCTGGCGCTCAAGCGTGCCCGTGGCCTCTATGTCGAGGACGTCGAAGGGCGTCAGTTCATCGACTGCCTGGCCGGTGCCGGCACCCTGGCCCTGGGCCACAACCACCCGGTGGTGATCGAAGCGATCCAGCAAGTGCTGGCCGATGAACTGCCGCTGCATACCCTGGACCTGACTACGCCGGTCAAGGACCAGTTTGTCCAGGACCTGTTCAGCCTGCTGCCGGAGCAACTGCGCAGCGAAGCGAAAATCCAGTTCTGCGGGCCGACCGGCACCGATGCGGTGGAAGCGGCGCTGAAACTGGTCCGCACCGCCACCGGGCGCAACACCGTACTGTCGTTCCAGGGTGGCTACCATGGCATGTCCCAAGGGGCGCTGAGCCTGATGGGGAGCCTGGGGCCGAAGAAACCGCTGGCGGCCCTGCTGGCCAATGGCGTGCAGTTCCTGCCGTACCCTTATGACTACCGTTGCCCTTTTGGCTTGGGCGGCGAGGCGGGTGTGAAGGTCAACCTGCACTACCTGGAAAACCTGCTGAGCGACCCGGAAAGCGGCGTGCAATTGCCGGCGGCGGTGATCGTTGAAGTGGTCCAGGGCGAAGGCGGGGTGATTCCGGCGGATATCGAGTGGCTACGCGGTGTGCGGCGTATCACTGAAAAAGCCGGTGTAGCGCTTATCGTCGATGAGATTCAGAGCGGCTTTGCCCGCACTGGCAAGATGTTCGCATTCGAGCACGCGGGCATCACCCCTGACGTCGTGGTGCTGTCCAAGGCCTTTGGCGGTGGCCTGCCGCTGGCGGTGGTGGTTTACCGCCAATGGCTGGACACCTGGCAGCCAGGGGCGCATGCCGGCACCTTCCGGGGTAACCAGATGGCCATGGCCGCAGGCTCGGCGGTGATCAATTTCCTCAAGGCGCATGACCTGTGTGCGCACGCCGAGGAAATGGGTGAGCGTCTAGCCGGCCATCTGCGGCGTCTGCAGCAAGACTTCCCGCAGTTGGGCGACATCCGTGGCCGTGGCTTGATGCTGGGTGTCGAGCTGGTCGATCCCAATGGCCGGCTCGATACCCAAGGGCATCCGCCAGTCTGCCCGCGTCTGGCACCGCTGGTGCAGCGTGAATGCCTCAAGCGCGGTTTGATCCTCGAATTGGGTGGTCGTCAGGGGGCGGTGGTGCGCTTCCTGCCGCCGCTGATCATCACCGCTGAGCAAGTCGATGAAGTGGCCGGACGGTTTGCCCGTGCCGTCGGCGCGGCGGTGGCGAGCTTGTAAACCTCCGTTATGGAAAAAAGCCAGGTGCAGTGCACCGGGCTTTTTTATGATTCTTCACGGAGTCCTGGGGACTATGATCCTTGGGTTGGGATGCTGAGGTTGCGGGCTTATCCATTCGGTGTGGCGCCGCTGCT
>NZ_JH650778.1:23153-80067 GCF_000259195.1 Pseudomonas donghuensis | reverse complement strand
CTCCTGCAGGAGCGGGCTTGCCCCGCGATAGTGATCTAGAGCGCTTCGCTAGCGATTGTCAGGCTTAGCGAATGGGTCGCGCCCGGCGCCAGTGTGACCAGGTCATCCACCACGTTGGCGGTTTCGATGCAGAGCATGCGCTGCCAGCCATCGTCGGCCATGTCTGGCAGTTCGGCGGCGCGCTCGGTCCAGGGGTTCCAGACCACGGCCGTACGCGAACCCTGCGCGGTTAGCACAATGCGCCGCTGCCAGGCCGGGTCGACAATACTCAGTTGGTCCGGCGCCTGCAGGTAGATGCGGTCGGTCTCGCCGGCAAAACCAAGATGGCCTTGCTGCTTGCGTTGCTCCCAGTTGGCCAGGGTCTCGATGTAGTCAAGGCCATCGACACCTTCAACCTGCACCTGACGCACATCGCTGACGGCGAAGTAGCTGTGCAACGCCTGGCTGAGGGTGACCGCAACGTTGTCGAGGTTGTAGCTGGAGAGGGTAATGCTCAGTTGCTCGCCCATGACAATGCTCAGCGTGAGCTCGACATTATGGGGCCAGCCGGGGAGGTCGCCCTGGGTCTCGGGCAGGGTGAATTCGACGCGGATATCGTCGTCGCCGCTGGTGATCCCCAGCAATTGCCAGTCACGACCGCGGACCAGGCCATGGGCAGGGCCGTCTTCCGCGTGATACATGGCCTGCACCGCTTCGGGGTTGCGCTTGAAAATGCCAAACCAGGGCCAGCACACCGGAACACCGGCGCGCACGGATTTGCCTTGCTTGAAGATGGCCTGGTCACTGAGCCACAACAAAGGCGGCTCGCCGAGGCGCTGATAGCTCAGCACCTGCGCGCCCTGCTGGGCTACCAGCAGTTCGGCAGTGTCGCTGGTGATGCGCCAGCAATTGAGCTCGCCGTGCTGTTCGGATTCGACCTTGGGTGTGGACATGCGCTTTATCTCGTTGGTTTGCCGTACGGCTTTGGACCGCTTGCATGCCTTCGAGTTTACCGCGCAGCGGTCTCAGCGACGAGGAGGAACCGAGCGGGTGCGACCGCTGCCGTCGATGGCGACGAACACGAATACCGCTTCGGTAACCTTGCGCCATTCACTGGACAGCGGATCGTCGCTCCATACTTCGACCATCATCTGGATCGAGCTACGGCCAATTTCCAGGGTCTGGGTATAGAAGGACAATTGCGCGCCGACCGCCACTGGCACCAGGAATGCCATGCGATCGATGGCCACGGTGGCGACACGGCCGCCAGCGACACGGCTGGCCATTGCGGTGCCGGCCAGGTCCATCTGGGCGACCAGCCAACCGCCGAAAATATCGCCGAAACCGTTGGTTTCACGGGGCAATGCAGTGATCTGCAAGGCCAGGTCGCCTTGCGGGATAGGATCTTCTTGTTCGAGTTCAATCATGCCGGGGGTGCCTCTGACCCATGACGCTTCGTTGGTTGGCGCTATGAAAGACGCCTCGAAAAACGATTCAGCACAACTATTCTACGCTGCTTTCGCTTTGCCAGGCGGCGAAGGGAAACTCTGCGAAACCGACTAAGCATACCTAGCGGCGTTTTCGCACAACATCCTTCAGAAGACGCAACCCTTTCCTACAAGCGGCCAGTATATAGAGCCGAAAGCGCAGCGACGACCATGCAGTCATGAATACTTGTATTGAATTTGTACTGCTATGTGCTTTTTCCAGCAATTTGCTATCGTTCCAGGCTTCCCAGGCCCAAACCCGCGCGCCAGGCGGCCTGCACCCCCAATAAGAAATGCCAACAAGAGAGACCTATGACCTCCGTGCCCGGCAGTATCGCGCAGCCTTCGAGGCCGCTGACCCGCAGTGACTACAAGACCCTGTCGCTTTCCGCCCTGGGCGGTGCGCTGGAATTCTACGATTTCATCATCTTCGTGTTCTTCGCCACGGTCGTCGGCAAGCTGTTCTTTCCCGCCGAAATGCCCGAATGGCTGCGTTTGATGCAAACGTTTGGCATCTTCGCCGCCGGCTACCTGGCGCGGCCACTGGGTGGCATCGTCATGGCCCACTTCGGCGATCTGTTGGGGCGCAAGAAGATGTTCACCCTGAGCATCTTCATGATGGCCGTACCGACGCTGATCATGGGCCTGCTGCCGACCTACGCGCAGATCGGCCTGTGGGCGCCGATCCTGCTGCTGGTGATGCGGGTGATCCAGGGCGCGGCGATTGGTGGTGAAGTGCCGGGCGCCTGGGTGTTCGTCTCCGAGCACGTGCCGGCACGCAACACCGGTTATGCCTGCGGCACGCTGACGGCAGGCCTGACCGCCGGGATCCTGCTCGGCTCGCTGGTGGCGACCCTGATCAACACGGTTTATAGCCAGCAGGAGGTCGCCGACTACGCCTGGCGTATCCCGTTCCTGCTCGGTGGGGTATTTGGCCTGTTCGCCGTGTACCTGCGCCGTTGGCTGCATGAAACACCGGTATTCGCCGAGATGCAGGCGCGCAAGGCGCTGGCGGAGGAGGTACCGCTGCGCGCCGTGCTGCGTGATCACCGTGGCGCCATTGTCCTGTCGATGTTGCTGACCTGGCTGCTGTCGGCCGGCATCGTCGTGGTGATCCTGATGACTCCGGCGCTGTTGCAGAGCCTCTATCAGGTCAGCCCCACCGATTCGCTGAAGGCCAATAGCCTGGCCATCGTCCTGCTCAGCCTGGGGTGCATCGGCACCGGGACACTGGCCGACCGTTTTGGCGCTGGCCGGGTGTTTATCGTCGGTAGCCTGGCGTTGCTGGTGACCTCCTGGACCTTCTATCACACCTTGCCCACCCATCCCGAATGGCTGTTCCCCCTGTATGCCCTGACCGGCCTGTGTGTCGGCATTGTCGGCGCCGTGCCTTACGTCATGGTCAAAGCCTTTCCGCCTGTAGTCCGTTTCAGCGGCCTGTCGTTTTCCTACAACCTGGCCTACGCGATCTTTGGCGGTCTGACGCCAATGGTGGTCACCGCGCTGCTCAAGCTCAGCCCGATGGCGCCTGCCTATTATGTCGCTGGCATCTGCGCCATTGGTCTGTTGGTGGGAATTTATCTGACGGCGAAAAAGCGCTGAAAGCGCTCTAAAACAAGCCTCGCAACATTTTGCAAAGGCCATCACCGCTCGCCGGTGATGGCCTTTCATCTAATTGTCACATTCGATTCATAGAGTAGTCATACGGCCTGCAGATACTTGGGCCCGATCCATCTCACCCCAATTCCTGCTAGGAGCAAGGCATGAAACTGAAGCGTTTGATGGCGGCCCTGACTTTCGTCGCCGCTGGCGTTGCCACCGCCAATGCGGTTGCCGCTGTTGACCCTGCTATTCCGACCTACACCAAGACCACCGGTGTGTCGGGCAACCTCTCCAGCGTCGGTTCCGATACCCTGGCCAACCTGATGACCCTGTGGGCTGAGGCCTACAAAAAGGAATATCCGAACGTAAACATCCAGATTCAGGCTGCCGGCTCCTCTACTGCGCCACCCGCGCTGACTGAAGGTACCGCCAACCTCGGCCCGATGAGCCGTAAGATGAAGGACGTCGAGCTGCAGGCCTTCGAACAGAAGTATGGCTACAAGCCAACCGCCATCCCGGTTGCCGTCGACGCCCTGGCCGTGTTCGTGCACAAGGACAACCCGATCAAAGGCCTGACCATGGCCCAGGTCGATGCCATCTTCTCCTCGACCCGCCTGTGCGGTGCCAAGGCCGACGTGAAAACCTGGGGCGACCTGGGCGTGACCGGCGACCTGGCCAACAAGCCAGTGCAGCTGTTCGGCCGTAACTCGGTGTCCGGCACCTATGGCTACTTCAAGGAAGAAGCCCTGTGCAAAGGCGACTTCAAGCCGAACGTCAACGAACAACCGGGCTCGGCTTCGGTCGTACAGTCGATCAGCAGCTCGCTGAACGGCATCGGTTACTCGGGCATCGGTTACAAGACCGCCAGCGTCAAGACCGTGCCTCTGGCCAAGAAAGAAGGCGGTGCCTTCGTTGAAGACAACGAAGCCAACGCCCTGAACGGTACTTACCCGCTGTCGCGTTTCCTCTACGTCTACGTCAACAAGGCGCCGAACAAGCCTCTGGCCCCGCTGGAAGCCGAGTTCGTCAAGCTGGTCCTGTCGCAAGCCGGCCAGCAAGTCGTGGTCAAGGACGGTTACATCCCGCTGCCTGCCAAAGTGGTTGATAAAGCCCTGGCGGACCTGGGTCTGAACCACAACGGCAACGTTGCGAAGAAGTAAGTGAAAGACCGGCGGGGTCGGGTTTTGTCCCGGTCTCGCCACTCATTGCGAGTCCGCTGCCAGGGGTATCTGCGCGGCGGGCTTTTTTGCGTCACTGCATTGTCATGTTTTTGTCATACGGGACCGCTAGGGTGTGCGCATGAATGATCTGGCCAACTCCACAATGACCCAAAATTCTCCCCCCGTGCGGATTGACTTCAATACGCCCGAACTGCAACGCAAGCGGCGCATGCGTGCGCTCAAGGACCGCCTGACCCGCTGGTATGTACTGGTGGGCGGGCTTGCCGTGCTGGCGGCAATCACCCTGATCTTCTTCTACCTGGCCTACGTGGTCGTGCCGCTGTTCCAGGGCGCGACCCTGACCAGCAAGAAGGCCCTGGAGCCGACCTGGCTGCAGCAGGACGCCGGCAAGCCACTGATGATTGCCCTTGAAGAGCAGAACCTGGTCGGCATGCGGGTTTCCGACAAGGGCCAGGCGCTGTTCTTCGACACCAAGACCGGTGCCGAGCTCAAGCGTGTGGATCTGCCGGTGCCTGCCGGTACCCAGGTGACTTCGATCGGTGCCGATCAGCCGGGCAACCCGTTGGTGGTGCTGGGCCTGTCCAACGGCCAGGCGCTGGCGTTCAGCCACAGCTACAAGATCACCTACCCGGACAACAAGAAAACCATCAGTCCGGCCATCGACTTCCCGTATGGCCAGGAGCCGTTCACCCTGGACGACCAGGGCCGCGCGCTGGAACATGTCAGCCTCAACGTCAATGGCGAGACCCTGGTAGTGGCCGGCTCTACCGGTGCGCACCTGCAGGTGGTGTCGCTGAGCCGTGAAGAAAACATGATGACCGGCGAAGTCACCAGCGAGCAGAGCCGCATCGACCTGCCGCAGATGACCGAACCGGTCAAAGCCATCTTCATCGACCCACGTCAGCAATGGCTGTATGTAATCAACGGTCGCGCCCAGGCCGACGTTTTCAGCCTGCGCGACAAGAGCCTCAACGGTCGCTACAAGCTGCTCGACGACGGCAATGCCGAAGTCACTGCCAGCACCCAGCTGGTGGGCGGTATCTCGCTGATCATCGGTGACTCCAAAGGCGGCCTGGCCCAGTGGTTCATGGCTCGCGACCCGGATGGCGAGCAGCGCTTCAAGCGCATTCGCGAATTCCAGATGGGCAAGGCGCCGATCGTGCAGATCGATGCCGAAGAACGCCGCAAGGGTTTCGTCGCCCTCGATGCCGACGGCAAGCTCGGGGTGTTCCACAGCACCGCGCACCGTACCCTGCTGGTCGAACCGGCCGCGGAAGGCGCGGGCATCCTGGCGCTGTCGCCGCGGGCCAACCGCATCATCATCGAAGAAGGCGGCAAGCTGCTGCCGCTGAGCCTGAAGAACCCGCACCCGGAAGTGTCCTGGAGCGCGCTGTGGAGCAAGGTTTGGTACGAGAACTACGACGAGCCCAAGTACGTTTGGCAGTCGACCGCCTCGAACACGGACTTCGAACCCAAGCTGAGCCTGTCGCCGCTGACCTTCGGTACTCTCAAGGCTGCGTTCTACGCGATGATCCTGGCCGCGCCGCTGGCCATTGCTGCCGCCATCTACACCGCCTATTTCATGGCTCCGGGCATGCGCCGCAAGGTCAAGCCGGTGATCGAGCTGATGGAAGCGATGCCGACGGTGATTCTCGGCTTCTTCGCCGGCCTGTTCCTGGCGCCATTCCTTGAAGGTCACCTGCCAGGTGTGTTCAGCCTGTTCCTGTTGATGCCGCTGGGCATCCTGGTCGCCGGCTTCACCTGGAGCCGTCTGCCCGAGTCGCTGCGCCTGCGGGTGCCGGATGGCTGGGAAGCGGCGATCCTGATCCCGGTGATCCTGTTCACCGGCTGGTTTGCCCTGTACATGAGCCCGTTCATCGAGACCTGGTTCTTCGACGGTGACATGCGCCTGTGGATCACCAACGATCTGAAGATTACCTATGACCAGCGCAACGCCCTGGTCGTGGGCATTGCCATGGGCTTCGCGGTGATCCCGAACATCTACTCGATCGCCGAAGACGCCGTATTCAGCGTGCCGCGCAGCCTGACCCTGGGGTCGCTGGCGCTCGGTGCCACGCCGTGGCAGACCCTGACCCGCGTGGTCATCCTGACCGCAAGCCCGGGGATCTTCTCCGCGCTGATGATCGGCATGGGCCGCGCCGTGGGTGAAACCATGATCGTGCTGATGGCCACCGGCAACACCCCGGTCATGGAAATGAACCTGTTCGAAGGTATGCGCACCCTGGCGGCCAACGTTGCGGTGGAGATGCCCGAATCGGAAGTCGGTGGCAGTCATTACCGCGTGCTGTTCCTCGCCGCGCTGGTGCTGCTGATGTTCACCTTCGTGATGAACACCTTGGCCGAGCTGATTCGCCAGCGTCTGCGCAAGAAATACTCGTCGCTTTGATAGAAAGGTAGCGATCCGTGAAAAAGGATTCCCTCAAAAGCTGGTTCAAGAGCGGCGCCCCTGGCGTCTGGATGAGCGGTGGCGCGGTCGCCATCGCGGTGATCATGACCATTGGTCTGCTCGCCGTGATCGCCGTGCGCGGCCTTGGCCACTTCTGGCCGGCCGACCTGCTGCAAGCCAGCTACAACGTGCCTGGCCAGGCCAACCACATCGTCGTCGGCGAAGTGGTGCAGAAGGAAGAAGTACCTCGCGCGCGTCTGAAGGGTGCCGGCTTGCCGGTGCCTGACGAAGGCCCTGAGTTCATGACCCGCGAGCTGATCAAGATCGGTAACCGCGACCTCAACGGCAGCGACTTCACCTGGGTGGTTGGCGAATGGCTGACCGACCAGCAGAAGCCGGTCGACCTGATCGCCCTGGAGCGCCGCGAGTGGGGCAACTTCTACGGCTACCTGGTCAGCGTCAAGGAGAACGGCAAGGTGGTCGCCGAAGGCCAGGCCGCCTGGAGCGAACTGCAGAACCGCCTCAAGCGTGCCGACAAGCTGGCCGGCGAGCTGCAGAGGCTTGAGAAGAAAGACATCGGTGCGATCAACTACGGCCTTGAGCGCCTGCGCCTGCAGACCCGCAAGCTGGAACTGGATGGCAAGCTGGATGCCGCTGCCCAGGCTGATATCGAAGCCGAGCGCGCCGAGCTGAACAACCGCTACAAGGCCATCGAAGAGCGCCTGGGCGGCCTGCACCAGGACTTCGGCCGCGACAGCCTGGTAGCCAAGGACGGTAATGGTCGTGAGGTGGAAATCAACCTGAGCAAGGTGGTGCACGCCTACCAGCCAAACGGCATGGGCGTATTCACCAAGCTGGGTGTGTACTTTGCCAAGGTCTGGGAATTCCTCAGCGACGACCCGCGTGAAGCCAACACCGAAGGCGGGATCTTCCCGGCGATCTTCGGTACCGTGATGATGACCCTGATCATGGCCGTGATCGTCACCCCGTTCGGCGTACTGGCGGCGGTGTACCTGCGTGAGTATGCGCGTCAGGGCCCGGTGACCCGCTTGATCCGTATCGCGGTGAACAACCTGGCGGGTGTTCCGGCAATCGTTTACGGCGTGTTCGGCCTGGGCTTCTTCGTCTATGTGCTGGGTGGCTCGCTCGACCGGTTGTTCTTCCCCGAAGCCTTGCCCGCGCCGACCCTGGGTACCCCGGGCCTGCTCTGGGCTTCGCTGACCCTGGCGCTGCTGGCGGTGCCGGTGGTGATCGTGGCCACCGAAGAAGGCCTGGCGCGAATTCCGCGCACGGTCCGTGAAGGCTCGTTGGCGCTCGGTGCGACCAAGGCCGAGACTTTGTGGAAGATCGTCCTGCCGATGGCCAGCCCGGCGATGATGACCGGCATGATCCTCGCCGTGGCCCGCGCCGCCGGTGAAGTGGCGCCGCTGATGCTGGTGGGGGTGGTGAAGCTTGCGCCTTCGCTGCCGGTGGACGGCAACTACCCGTACCTGCACCTGGACCAGAAGATCATGCACCTGGGCTTCCACATCTATGACGTCGGCTTCCAGAGCCCCAACGTCGAGGCCGCGCGGCCGCTGGTGTACGCCACCGCGTTGCTGCTGGTGCTGGTAATCGCCACGTTGAACCTCTCGGCGGTCTGGATTCGTAACCACCTGCGCGAGAAGTACAAGGCGCTGGATAGTTGACTGAAAGCTATTAGCCATAAGCGGCAAGCTACACGCCGCTTTTGCTCAAACTTGCAGCGTGCAGCTAGAAGCTTGCAGCTACAAACGGAGTGAAATCATGCAACATGAAACCCATTCTCACGGTATCGACATGTCGGCCCTGGGTCGCGACAAACAGAGCCTGCGCCTGGCTGAAGAAACCGTAGCCATCGAAGTGCCTGGCCTGAGCCTGTACTACGGCGACAAGCAAGCCCTGTTCGATGTCAGCATGAACATCCCCAAGCAGCGCGTGACCGCCTTCATCGGCCCGTCCGGCTGCGGTAAATCGACCTTGCTGCGTACGTTCAACCGTATGAACGACCTGGTTGACGGCTGCCGCGTCGAAGGTGCGATCAACCTCTACGGCAACGACATCTACCGCAAGGGCGAAGACGTGGCCGAGCTGCGCCGCCGGGTTGGCATGGTGTTCCAGAAGCCCAACCCGTTCCCCAAGACCATCTACGAGAACGTGGTCTACGGCCTGCGCATCCAGGGCATCAACAAGAAGCGCGTGCTCGACGAAGCGGTTGAGTGGGCGTTGAAGGGCGCGGCACTGTGGGATGAGGTCAAGGACCGCCTGCATGAGTCGGCGCTGGGTCTGTCCGGTGGCCAGCAGCAACGTCTGGTGATTGCCCGCACCATCGCCGTGGAGCCAGAAGTGCTGCTGCTCGACGAGCCCTGCTCGGCACTCGACCCGATCTCGACGCTGAAGGTTGAAGAGCTGATCTACGAGCTCAAGTCCAAGTACACCATCGTCATCGTTACCCATAACATGCAACAGGCGGCGCGGGTCTCCGACTACACCGCGTTCATGTACATGGGCAAGCTCGTCGAGTTCGGTGATACCGACACATTGTTCACCAATCCGGCGAAGAAGCAGACCGAAGACTACATCACTGGCCGTTACGGTTAACGGCAGTTGCAAGTTTAAAGCCGCAAGCTGCAAGAAAGTGGCGAGCGTGAAGCCCGGGAACGACACGAACAAACTTGAAGCTTGAAGCTTGCTACTTGAAGCTTTTTCGCGGAGCGAAAGCATGATCGATAAAGACAGCCTTACCCACCATATCTCCCAGCAGTTCAACGCCGAACTCGAAGAGGTTCGCAGCCACCTCCTGGCGATGGGCGGCCTGGTCGAGAAGCAGGTCAACGACGCGGTTACCGCGCTGATCGAGGCCGATTCTGGCCTGGCCCAGCAGGTGCGCGAAGTCGACGAGCAGATCAACCAGATGGAGCGCAATATCGACGAAGAGTGCGTGCGCATTCTTGCCCGGCGCCAGCCGGCGGCGTCCGACTTGCGTCTGATCATCAGCATTTCCAAGTCGGTGATCGACCTGGAGCGCATCGGCGACGAGTCGACCAAGATTGCCCGCCGCGCCATCCAGCTGTGCGAGGAAGGCGAGTCGCCGCGTGGTTATGTCGAAGTGCGTCACATCGGTGACCAGGTGCGCAACATGGTCCGTGATGCCCTCGATGCCTTTGCCCGTTTCGATGCCGACCTGGCACTCTCGGTCGCTCAGTACGACAAGACCATCGACCGCGAGTACAAGACCGCGCTGCGCGAGCTGGTCACTTACATGATGGAAGATCCACGCTCGATCTCGCGTGTTCTCAGCGTGATCTGGGCCTTGCGTTCGCTGGAGCGTATCGGCGACCACGCCCGTAATATCTCCGAACTGGTGATCTACCTGGTACGCGGCACCGATGTGCGTCACCTGGGCCTCAAGCGTATGCAAGAAGAGGTTCAGCGCAGTGGTGAAAGCGCTAATGTTCCGGGCAAATCTGACGATAACTAAGACTGCCCGAGAATGAACGCCCGGCCTTGGCCGGGCGTTTTCGTTTGCGGGTGAGGCAGCCGCGAACGAAACAACGAGTCCCGGCGTGACCCAATGTTTGGCAAATGGCCATCAGTCAGCGTTATGCTAGTCGGGATTCAATAGGAGTGGCGATGAGTAAAGTCAGTGTGTTGGTTGTGGATGATGCGCCGTTCATTCGCGACCTGGTCAAGAAGTGCCTGCGTAACTACTTCCCCGGTATCGTCATCGAAGACGCGGTCAACGGTCGCAAGGCCCAGACCTTGCTGAGCCGTGAGACTTTCGACCTGGTCCTGTGCGACTGGGAAATGCCGGAAATGTCCGGTCTTGAACTGCTGACCTGGTGCCGCCAGCAGGAGTCGATGAAGACCTTGCCGTTCATCATGGTCACCAGCCGCGGCGACAAGGAGAACGTCGTCCAGGCGATTCAGGCCGGGGTTTCGGACTTTGTCGGCAAGCCATTCACCAACGAGCAACTGCTGACCAAGGTGAAGAAAGCCCTGACCAAGGTTGGCAAACTCGACACCTTGCTGGCCAGTGCGCCGACCCGCGCCAGTTCGGCCTTTGCCAACGACTCGCTGAGCGCCCTGACCGGCGGCCGTGCCGAAACGGTCAAGCCGACAGCGCCAGCGGCCCCCGTGGCAGCGGCCAAACCGTTGGTGAGCGCTCCCAAGCCTGGCGCTGCGGCACCGGCAGGTCGTGGCCAGGGCCAACTGCGTTTGCCAAGCGGCGTTCAGCCGTGCGTGATCAAGGCGCTGAGCCTCAAGGAGGCGCTGCTGGTGGTGCGTCGTGGCGAAACCCTGCCACAGGTACTGGAAGGTGCGGTACTCGACCTGGAGCAGGGCGAGAACGCCGAGATCGCGCGTCTTAACGGCTACCTGCATGCGATTGCCGCGCTGGAGCCCAAGCCGGACAGCGACTGGCTGCAACTGACCTTCAAGTTTGTTGACCAGGATGCGCAGAAGCTCGACTACCTGTCGCGCTTGATCGCCCGCGGATCGGCGCAGAAGCACTTCGTACCGGGGGCCTGACGGCCCTGTGGGAGCGGGCCTTGCCCCGCGATCGAGCGCGCAGCGGTCGCAATCCAGACAACACCTGATGTATTGACTGGGCTGGCCTCCTCGCGGGGCAAGCCCGCTCCTACAGGAGCCGGCCTTGCCGGCGATCAATGCACCGCTCGTCTCCTGGCACACCCCTGAAACACTCTCGCCGCATCCCCGCCAAAATCTGCTGCTAGGCTTCGACAGACCATCAACTGTCAAAAAGCCACTACTCATGCCTGCACGCACGCTGCTGTTCTGCGCCTTGCTCACGGCTTGCAGCCCTGTGCTGGGCATCACCCTGTACAAAAGTACCGACGCTTATGGCGTGGTGTCTTATTCCGATCGCCCGATTCCCGGCAGCCGGGCATTTGTCTTTGGCGACAGGATGGTCGAACAGCTGGACACCCAGGTGCAGTTGCAGGTCAGCCGGTTTGCCGGTGGTGTGCGCTTCAGTGCGCGCAACGACACTTACGCGCCAGTCGAGGTGGAGCTGCGTTTGCAGCGCATGGGCAATGTGCAGGGTGGGGCGTCACGGCTGGTACGGGGGGTAATACCGGCGCGCACGACGATGCCGTTGACCCTGCTAAGTGCGCGGCAGCCCGGCAGGCCGGTGAGCTACAAGGAGAAATTCTCTTACGCCCTGGGCAACCCGGGCCAGCGCCAACTGGCCTTCCGCTACCCCTTGCCCTGGCGTGGCGGGCCCTTTCGCCTGTCCCAGGGGCCCAATGGCCGCTACAGCCACTTCGGGCCCAAGGGTCGCTATGCCATGGACATCGCCATGCCCGAGGGCACGCCGATCATCGCCGCCAGGGCAGGGGTGGTAATCAAGACTGAAAACAGCCAGAGCGGCCGTGGCAGCCATCCTTCGGGCAATTTCGTACGGATCCTCCACGAAGACGGCACCATGGGCGTGTATCTGCACCTGATGCGCGGCTCGGTGGTGGTCAGGGAAGGGCAGCGGGTGGTGTATGGCACGCCGCTGGCCAAGTCCGGCAATACCGGCAACAGCAGCGGGCCGCATCTGCATTTTGTGGTGCAGCGCAACGTCGGGCTGGCGCTGGAGTCGATTCCCTACCAGTTCAACCAGCCCGTCGGTGGGTTGCCGAATTTTACCGCCGGCAACCCCTGAGGCGGCTCAATCGAGCTTGAGCACCTTGGCCAGGACGATCTTCGGGCCTTTCATCTTCTTGATGATGATGCGCAGGCCTTCGACTTCCAGCAGCTCTTCCTCTTCCGGCACCCGCTTGAGGGTCTCGTAGACCAGGCCGGCGAGGGTTTCCGCTTCGATATGGTCAAGGTCCACGCCGAGCAGGCGCTCGACCTTGAACAACGGGGTGTCGCCGCGCACCAGCAGCTTGCCCGGCTGGTAGGCAAGGATGCCGCGTTCGGCCTTGCGGTGTTCGTCCTGGATATCGCCGACCAGCACTTCCAACACGTCTTCCATGGTCAGGTAGCCGATGACTTTGCCGTCGGCTTCCTCGACCAGGGCGAAATGCGCGCCGCCCTTGCGGAACTGTTCGAGCAGATGGGCCAGCGGCATGTGCCGCGACACGCGCTCCAGCGGACGGGTCAGCTCGGCCAGGTTGAACGACTCGGGGATATGGTCGAGGTCGGCCAGCTCCAGCAGCAGGTCCTTGATGTGCAGCAGGCCGATGAACTCCCCGCGCTCGGCATCGAGCACCGGGTAGCGGCTGAATTTGTGCCGGCGGAACATCGCGAGGATTTCCTTGAGCGGCGCATTGGCATCGAGGCAGACCATGTCTTCACGGGAGTTGGCCCAGTCGACGACTTCCAGCTCGCCCATTTCCACCGCGGACGCCAGCACCCGCATACCTTGGTCGCTGGGGTCCTGGCCACGGCTGGAGTGCAGGATCAGCTTGAGCTCTTCACGGCTGTAATGGTGTTCGTGGTGCGGCCCGGGCTCACCTTGGCCTGCGATACGCAGGATGGCGTTGGCGCTGGCGTTGAGCAGGTAGATCGCCGGGTACACCAGCCAGTAGAACAGGTACAGCGGCACCGCCGTCCACAACGACAGCAGTTCGGGCTTGCGGATCGCCCAGGACTTGGGCGCCAGCTCGCCGACGACGATGTGCAGGTAGGAGATGACGAAGAAGGCACTGAAGAACGAGATGGCCTTGATGACTTCCGGCGATTCGACGCCGACCGCACCCAGCAGCGGCTCGAGCAGGTGGGCGAAGGCTGGTTCACCAACCCAGCCCAGGCCCAGCGAGGCGAGGGTGATACCCAGTTGGCAAGCGGACAGGTAGGCGTCCAGCTGGCTGTGCACGGTGCGCAGGATTTGCCCGCGCCAGCCATGCTGCTCGGCAATCGACTCGACCCGGGTCGAGCGCAATTTGACCATGGCGAACTCGGCGGCAACGAAAAAGCCGTTGAGCAGAACCAGCAGCAGAGCAAAAAGAATCATGCCGAAATCGGCGAAAAGTGCAGCGAGGTTGAAACCAGGGGAAGGGTCCATGATGGAGTTTTACGGGGTCCGTCTTCTAAGAAAGGGAGTACAGCAATGCCAGCACGTGCTGGCGCGAGTCAGCCAATGTAGCGGCTGACTGCGCAAATTTAAAGGGCGGCGGCTCAGGAGGCCTGGCGCACCGCCATCTGGGCAGGGGCGAAATGGCAGGTAAAGGTGCTGCCATGGCCCGGCACGCTGCTGATTTCCAGGCGCGCCCGATGGCGCAACAGCACATGCTTGACGATTGCCAGGCCCAGGCCGGTGCCGCCGGTATTGGAGGCGCGGCTGGAGTCGACCCGGTAGAAGCGTTCGGTCAGGCGTGGCAAATGCTTGGGGTCTATGCCGATGCCCGAGTCCTGCACGCTCAGGTGCGCGCCTTGCTCGTCGGCCCACCAGCGGATGCGGATCTGGCCTTCATCCTGGGTGTACTTGACCGCATTGAACACCAGGTTGGAGAAGGCGCTGCGCAGCTCCGCCTCGCTGCCCTTGAGGCGGATACCCGGCTCGGCTTCCAGGCTGATGCGCTGGTTGCGTTGCCCGGACAGCGCCTGGGCGTCGCCCTTGATCGATTGCAACAGGGTATCGACGGCCACCGGCTGGTTGTCCGAGGGGTAATCGGTGGCTTCCAGCTTGGCCAGCAACAGCAGGTCATTGAGCAGGGTCTGCATGCGTCCGCCTTGCTGCTGCATCTGCTGCAGCGCGCGAACCCAGCGTGGGTTCACCTCTTCGACGTTGTCGAGCAGGGTTTCCAGGTAGCCGGCAATCACCGTCAGCGGCGTGCGCAGTTCGTGGGAGACGTTGGCGACGAAGTCTTTGCGCATTTGTTCCAGCTGATGGATGCGGGTGACATCGCGCACCAGCATCAGGTGCTCGTTGTTGCCATAGCGGGTGATATGCAGCTGCACACGCATGCGGTCATTGATCGGCGAGGGGATTTCCAGTGGTTCGAGGTAGTTCTCCTGTTCGAAGTACTCCTTGAAACGCGGGTGGCGCACCAGGTTGGTCACTGGCTGGCCGCTGTCCTGTGGGGTCTTGAGGCCCAGCAGGGTTTCCGCCGCGCGGTTCCACCACTCCAGGTTGCCATCGCTGTCGAGCATGATCACCGCATCCTTGAGTGCGGCGGTGGACTCCTGCACCCGGTCGATCACCGCCTGCAGGCGCCCGCGCACGCGCTGGTCGCGGCGTTGCAGGTGATAGATGCTGTCGAACACCTCGCCCCACAGGCCATAGCCGTCGGGCGGTGCTTCATCGGGTTTGTGCAGACGCAGCCATTCGTGCAGGCGCAGCAGTTGCTTGAGGGTCCAGCCCAGGTAGATCGCCAGGCCCAGGGCCAGGCTCCAGCCATAGTAGCCGCTGATCAGGCCGGCCAGCAGGCAGACAGTGATCAGCAACAGCATGTGGCGAATCAGGGTGCCATGCCAGTTCTGGTTCAATTGGGATCCTTAGCGGATCAGCCGCACGTTGCAAGCTACAAGCTGCAAGGTTGAAGCGGATCTGCGTTTGCTTTTGCTCTTTCTTGCAGCTTGCAGCGTTCTCAACTCTTGGTAGAGAAGCGGTATCCAGTGCCGCGGACGGTTTGTACCAGATTTTCGTAGGCATCACCCAGCGCCTTGCGCAGGCGGCGGATATGCACATCGACGGTGCGCTCTTCGACATAGACGTTACCGCCCCAGACCTGATCCAGCAGCTGCCCACGAGTGTAGGCGCGTTCCTGGTGGGTCATGAAGAACTGCAGCAGGCGGTATTCGGTCGGGCCCATTTCGGCCGGCTTGCCGTCGATGGTCACCCGGTGGCTGATCGGGTCGAGCAGCAGGCCGCCGACTTCGATCGGCGCCTCGCCATCGCTTGGGCCTGCGCGGCGCAGCACGGCCTTGAGCCGGGCCACCAGCTCGCGCGGCGAGAATGGCTTGGTGATGTAGTCGTCGGCACCGACTTCCAGGCCCTGGATCTTGTTGTCTTCCTCACCCTTGGCGGTGAGCATGATGATCGGGATGTCGCCAGTCAGCTCATCACGCTTGAGACGCCGGGCCAGTTCTATGCCGGACGTGCCCGGGAGCATCCAGTCGAGCAGGATCAGATCGGGTTTGCGGTCGACGATGATGGCATGGGCCTGCTGGGAATTCTCGGCTTCCAGGCAGTCATAGCCGGCCATTTCCAATGCAACGGCGATCATCTCGCGAATTGGCGCTTCGTCGTCAACGATCAGAATGTTTCTGCCAACCATGCTTAAACCTCTTCCATTAAAGGTGTCTTGGCCCGCATTAGATAACGGAATTATTGCAGTCGTGTGACAGCTCGGGGGCCGTTGCAGCAACATTCTGTTACTGGGCTAGGCTTAAATTCCCTTTCCCGAGCTTTACGGTGAATCCAATGACACGACATACGCTGAACTGGATGGCTCTATTCACTGCAGTTGTCTTGGCGCTGCCGGGAGTGGCTCTGGCTGATCATGCCATGGAGAAGAACGGCATGCTGGTCGATCATTCCGACATGACGCTTTACACCTTTGACAAGGATACCGGAGGCACATCCATGTGCAGTGGCGAGTGTGCCAAAAACTGGCCGCCATTGATGGTCAAGGCAGGAGAAAAAGCCGAGGGCAAGTGGACGCAGATCAAGCGCGATGACGGCTCGATGCAATGGGCCTACGACGGCAAGCCGTTGTATACCTTCGTTAAAGACAAGAAGGCGGGGGATACCATGGGCGATGGCATGAAAGATGTCTGGCACGTTGCCAAACCCTAGTGGCTTCATCGCGGGGTAAACCGGCTCCTGTAGGAGCAGGCTTGCCCCGCGAAACAATCAGAAGCTGTAATCCAGCACGATGCCAATAAAGATCAGCAGCCCCGCCCAGTGGTTGTGCAGGAAGGCCTTGAAGCACGACTCGCGGTCCAGCTTGCGCGTTGACCAGAACTCCCAGGCAAAGCACAGCAACGCCGCCACCAGCCCCAGGTGGAACCAGCCGCCCAGTTCGAAGCGGTTGCCGGCCAGCAGCAGGCAGCCCAGCGACAGCACCTGCAAGGTCAGAATGATCACCCGATCGGCTTCGCCGAACAGGATGGCAGTGGATTTGACCCCGATCTTGAGGTCGTCATCGCGGTCGACCATGGCGTAGTAGGTGTCGTAACCCACGGTCCACAGCAGGTTGGCGATGTACAGCAGCCAGGCAATGGCCGGCAGCTCGCCGGTGGCGGCGGTGAAGGCCATGGGGATGCCCCAGGAATAGGCCGCCCCCAGTACTACCTGTGGGTAGTAGGTGTAGCGCTTCATGAACGGGTAACAGGCCGCCAGCGCCACGGCACCGAACGACAGCCACACCGTGGTGGCGTTGGTGCACAGCACCAGCAAGAAGCTCACCCCGACCAGCGTGGCAAACAGAATCAGCGCCTCGCGGGCATTGACCCGCCCAGCAGCCAGCGGACGGTCGGCGGTGCGTTTGACGTGGCCATCGACCTTGCGGTCGGCAAAGTCGTTGATTGCGCAACCTGCGGCACGCATCAGTACCACGCCGAGGGTGAAAATCAGCACGTTGGCGACGGTCGGCGTGCCCTTGGCGGCAATCCAGACTGCCGAGAGGGTCGGCCACAGCAGCAGGTAGATGCCGATCGGGCGGTCCATCCGGCTCAGCTGGATGAAGTCCCAGGCCCGGGGATGCAGACGATTGAACGACTTGAGCAGCTGCAGGTACATCAGCGGTTCTCCGAGGGTTTATCGGCAGCAATCCACAGCGTAGGCAAGAACACTTCAGCCACCAGCACGCTCAAGGTGCCACGGTCGAAGCGTGAGCGACGTCCCCACAAGCCTTCATGGCGTTGCTCCGCCGGCAGCCAGGCGTGTGGGTAGTGACAGACCTCGATGGGCCGCCGAGCAAATCCCTTTTCGCAGAACAGCAGTTCACCCAGTGAGCGGCTGCCCAGTGCTGCCAGGTCCAGGCCGCCGCTTTCCAGCGAGCTGCGCGCGGCCACGCTGCGGGCAAACACCCAGGGCTGGCCATGGCCGCGCAGGTACACCTCGCGCACCCAGCCTTCGCTGCCCAGGGGCAGATCGAGGGCCAGGCATTCATCGTCGCGCAAGCGCTGCCAACCCTCGCAAAGAGGTGTAACAGAAAAGTGATCGGCGGATAATTGAATCAGGCGGCGGGTCAGGGAGCCCTGGTCGAACAACCAGTCGAGGGTCGCGGGCGGGGTGTTGTCTGCCACGTCAGGGTGCTGCAGCCAGAATGCAGCGGGCGCTTGCAATGTTTCGTACGGCACGGCGGTATCGAATAACAGGCCAGAGAGACGCCGAGCTTAGCATGATTGCCCGATCCGGCTTGCATGCTGGCACCTCGCTCCAGTACAAAGCCCCTCTTTGATGGTCGCCATTGTAATGTTCACCAGAGCGGCCACTCCAAAGCCTGAGTTCTTTGAGGAAGTGCGTAATGAAAAAGTGGCAATGTATCGTCTGTGGCCTGATCTACGATGAGGCCGAGGGCTGGCCGGATGACGGTATCGCTCCAGGGACCAAGTGGGAAGACGTACCCGCAGACTGGCTGTGCCCGGACTGCGGCGTCGGCAAAATGGACTTCGAAATGATCGCCATCGGCTGATCCCCTCCAAACAGATTCAAGGAAAGCAGCGCATGACGGCTCCAGTGGTGATTGTCGGTACAGGTCTGGCGGGTTACAACCTGGCCCGCGAATTTCGCAAGCTCGACGGCGAAACGCCGTTGCTGCTGATCACTGCCGACGACGGCCGCTCCTATTCCAAGCCGATGCTCTCCACCGGTTTTGCCAAGAACAAGGATGCCGACGGCCTGAGCATGGCCGAGCCCGGCGCCATGGCCGAGCAACTCAAGGCCGAAGTGCGCACCCACACCCGCATCAGCGGCATCGACCCCGGCCACAAGCGCCTGTGGATCGGCGAGGAGCAGGTGCCCTATCGGGACCTGATCCTGGCCTGGGGCGCCGAAACCGTGCGGGTGCCGGTCGAAGGCGACGCTGCCGACCTGATTTTCCCGATCAACGACCTCGAAGACTACGCCCGTTTCCGTGTCGCGGCAGCCGGCAAGCAACGGGTGCTGATCCTCGGTGCCGGCTTGATTGGTTGTGAATTTGCCAATGACATGAGCCTGGGCGGCTATCAGGTCGCGCTGGTGGCGCCGTGCGAGCAGGTCATGCCGACCTTGCTGCACCCGGCGGCCGCTGCCGCCGTACAGCTTGGCCTGGAGGGGCTGGGCGTGCGTTTCCACCTGGGGCCGGTGCTGACCCGCCTGCAGCGGCTGGAGCAGGGCCTGGAGGCGCACTTGTCAGACGGCAGCGTGATCGCTTGCGACCTGGTGGTTTCGGCGGTCGGCCTGCGACCACGCATCGACCTGGCCTCGGCAGCGGGGCTGCAGGTCAACCGCGGCGTGGTGGTCGACCGTCAGATGCGCACTTCTCACGACAATATCTTCGCCCTGGGCGACTGCGCCGAAGTCGATGGCCTCAACCTGCTGTACGTAATGCCCTTGATGAGCTGCGCCCGGGCATTGGCGCAAACCCTGGCCGGTAACCCGACAGCGGTTGCCTATGGGCCGATGCCGGTCACGGTGAAAACCCCGGCCTGCCCGCTGGTGGTTTCGCCCCCGCCCCATGGCCGCGAAGGCCAGTGGAGCGTTGAAGGGCTGGGTGCGGACCTCAAGGTGCTCTGTCACGATGCGGACGGCCAGTTGCTGGGCTATGCCCTGACCGGCACTGCGGTCATGGAGAAGCTGGCTCTAAATCGGCAACTTCCGGCGCTGATGGCGTAAATAACCGGCGTTCTGTCGGATTTCCCCTGCCTTTGCCCCAACAATGGCCGCCCAGAGACTGGCGCGGCCCCTGAGGGCATGCCATTCTCACTCCCGTCTGCCGCAGTTTAGAGCCTGCGGTGCCTTGGGCGCTGTTCTTGAAGAGCAGCACGGCATAACAACAAAAAAACCGTCAAAGAGGCTTCACTATGCGTAAACCAGAACTCGCCGCCGCCATTGCGGAAAAGGCCGATCTCACCAAAGAGCAAGCTAACCGCGTGCTCAACGCCGTGCTCGAAGAAATCACTGGCGCCCTGCATCGCAAGGACAGCGTGACGCTGGTCGGCTTCGGTACCTTCCTGCAGCGCCACCGCGGTGCCCGCACTGGTAAAAACCCGCAAACCGGCGAACCGGTCAAGATCAAGGCCAGCAACACCGTTGCTTTCAAACCAGGCAAATCCCTGAAGGACAGCGTCAATCCGTGATGCCTCGCACAGATCGATTGCAGTAAAAAACGGGCACCGTACAAGGTGCCCGTTTTTTATTGCCGCCGCCCTGGCATCTGGCTAGCATACGCGGCCCCCGTCGCAAGGACGGGGAAGTGTCCAGGGAGGGCCGTGATGAAGATCGAAGGATTCGCAGTAACCGCTAGCGCAGGGCAACGCCATGTATGACGGTCTGACCTTGCCCAACTACCTGGCGAGTGTCGCCGACAGCAACCTGTTCGGCAGCCTGGCCTTTGTCTGCCTGATATTGATACTCACCGGCCTGCACCGGCGCTGGCGTGACCAGCTCTGGCATCGCCTGCTGACGTTCATTTGCCTGACCACCGTGGTGGTCATGGAACTGGTGGGCTCCTACTACGCGAACCTGCCACCGGCATGAGCAAAGGCAGATGGTTCGCTCTGGCGTTGCTGGTACTCCTGCTGCTGCCAGGCGTTACCACGCAGTTGTACTGGAACGCGCTGCTGCTATGGATGGAACCTGACAACTTCATCCCCGCCGAGTCCTCAATGCTGACCTTCGAGCCCTACCAGATTTCCCAGGGCTCCTCGTCGTACTGGCTGTACGGTCAGGATAAGCACAACTACTACCACTTCACCTACGAAACCGCGCACCCCTATCGCTATATCGCCCGCGACAACAACTGCCCCGGCTTCGACAGGAACGATGTGCGCAGTTGGTGCCAGGCCTTACAAGGAAATGCCCGATGACCCGCCGCTGGCTGATTGCCCTGGTCGCGCACGCGCTGGCCTGTTTGCTGTTCCTGCTGCTCAACGACATCGGGGTCGATTACTACAAGCAGGTCTACGGCGGCTTCACCGCCCGCGGCGTGGCGTCTGGCGCCATTGTCTGGTTGGTGTTCGACGTGATGGTGATCTTCAGCCTGGTGATTGCCCATGTGCCGCAGCTCAAGCACAAACTCATGCTCAATGCCGCGCTGGTGGCGCTGATCATCTACTGGCTGATGCCGGACCACCCGGTGCGCACGATGTTCTTCAGCCCCCTGGCCGGTGGCCTGACCTTGCTGGCGATACTGATCACCCATTGGCTGGGCCCGCTGCCAGCGGCCAAAGAGGTGCAGTCTTGAATCGTCGGCGCTATTTCGTCCTGGCGGCGGTCGGGGCATTGGTCCTGTGGGTGGGGTACAACATTCAGGTGCTGATCGACCGGCCCAGTGCATACGGAGTGGTCAGTGAGTCTGGCCGCTATCGCATGGAGAACATACCGGTGGGTGGCTGGCTGGTGCCTTTCGATGACCTGGCCTACCTGCGCATCACTGACCGCAGCAACGGCCATCAGGTCTATCGCACCCCCCTGTACTCACAGACCCCCCTGGACATGCGCGACTATGAAGACAGCGGCACCGTCGGCATTGTCTGGATCAGATTCTTCAAGGCCGATCAGCACTTCGAGATCGAAATGCCCAACTGGGAGCCCCATTGGCTCAACTATTTCATCAGCAATACGCCCTACGAGGTGGCCGACGAACAGGCCGATTGCCGCAAGCCGGAACATGCCTTGCGCTTTATCTGGGATGTGCTGAGTTACTGGCTGGGGTTCAGTGATTACTGGTGCACTCAAACCCAACAGCTGATCGACAGAGGAAAATCATGAAAGGCTTTGCGATGGCCTGGTGTCAGCGGCTCTGTTCGCTTCTGCTGCTGGCCGGTGCAACAACCTGCGTGGCCGCGCCGGCGGACATGCCGGATTGCTCCGACAATGACTTCGTCGCCTTCTTCGCCGCTTTTGCCAAGAGCGAAGCGCTGCAGCAGTCGCTGGTGAGCGACCCGCTGATCGAGCAACGGGTGTATCCCGGGCGCAAGCAGCCGCGTGTGTCGATTCGCAAGCTGACCCCGGAGCAGCGCCCGTCCCTGGCGTTGCTGCAGCCGGCCAAGCGTGCCGAACTGGGCCTGGTGGTCGAGCAGGAGGGCATACGGCAAGTGGTGTTGCACGACACCAAGGGCGAACTGCTCAAGGTCTACACCTTTTCCCGTGGCCAGTGCTGGGTGTTGCAGCGGATCGACGACTGGTCCCTGGAAGGCTTCTTCACCGGGCGCAAGGAGAAGGTCGCCGGCGAGCTGGATGTCGAGCGTGCCAGGCTCTATGAGGACCTGGGCAGGGCAGGGCTCTACGACAACCCTGGGCAACTGATGAACGCCGCCCTCAACAGCCTGCTCAGTGCCGCTGCCAAGGGCAACAACGAAGCGGCGGTGCAGGCGGTCATCCTGATTTTTTCGGGAGAGGCCGAACGGCTGCCGGACGCGACCATCGTGCAACTGCTGGAATCGGCCATGAGCACTGAACGCGACGCCGGCGCCATGCTGGCGCACTTTGTTTGCTACGGCGAAGAGTATGCCGAGAACTTGACCTGCCAAAACCCGGGCAAAGCGCTACAAGCCTTGCAGCAATCGGCGAAACTGGAGTCGCCGAGGGGGCTGGTGGACCTTGGTTACGCCTATGAGAATGGCAAGCTTGGCCAGCAGGACAATGCCCGCGCCATGGCTTGCTACCAGCAAGCTGCGCTTGAGGCGAGCGGTTACCGCGATAGCGCCGTGGACGGCATCAAGCGCCTGAGCGACAAAGGCGTGGTCGAGGATGTGGTGCAGAAATGCCTGTAACTCGCCCCTATCGCCTGGCAATCGCCCTGACTGTGCACGTGTTGGCCATTGTCACTTACCTGTTGCTGCACAATACCGGCATGACGATGTACAGGCAGATGGCCGGTGGGTTGATGTCACGCGGGGTCGCGATTGGCATGGGCATGTACCTGATCTTCTACTTCGTGGTGCTGATGAACCTGGTGATCGCGCTGGTGCCTCGGCTCAAGTGGCGGTTGCTGCTGGCGGCCGCCATTCCTGCTGCGATCCTCTTGTACCTGCTGCCGCAGCATCCGCTGCGCGCGCTGTTTTGCAGCGTGCTGGGGTTTTTCACGGCATTGGCGGCAATCGGCGCGAACCAGCTGGTTTTGCACCTGCTGAGCAAGGTCAGGCGCCAGTGAACAACCCGGTTGCAAGGCAATCAGCGGCTATCATCGGGTAAAGCGCAGAGAACTATGGCGTTTTTGTAGCGAGACTATAAACTGCTTCGCCAGTCACTTTTTAGCCGAGGCGTGCACATGAAGTTTCGCTTTCTCCTTTGGGCCATGGGCTTGCTGATGGCCAAGGCCAGCCGCAACAACCCTGCCTTCCAGCAGCAACTGGCCGACAAGGACCTGGTGTTCCAGCTGCAGACCCTCGATGGCAAGGCGGCGCGCCATTTCATCGTCAAGGACCTGCGCATCAGCAGCAAGTCCGGCAGCCACCCTGCGCCGGCCTTTGCCATCGCCTTCAAGGATGCTGCGTTCGGCTTTGCCACCCTGCAGGCCAAGAACAAGCAGTTGGCTTTCATGCAGGGGATTCAGGACAAGAGCATCCAGATCAAGGGCAACCCGGCGCTGGTGATCTGGTTCCAGGGGCTGATGAAGTACCTGAAACCGAAAAAGAAGGCCTGACCGCCAGGGTCAGGCTCATGCCTCAGTGCTGGCTGAACTGCGAGGCCAGCTCACGCAGCATGGCTTCGGCTTCCAGTACCTTGTTGACGACATCCTCGGCCTTCTCACGGGTCAGGTTCAGGCGCTCGAGCAGCTCATCGGGGATGCTTTCCTGCGGCCCCGAGCCGATCCCGCGCGAACGCAGCAGGCGCACCGCCAGGCATACCAGGTTGGGGAAGGCGGCGTAGTCGCCGGCGTAGGTCGGGTCGTGCTGGAAGCGCAGGGCGGTGGACAGCTCCTCCGGCATGTCCCAGTAGCGCATCAGCCAGGCGCCGATCTGCTCGCGGCTGATGCCCAGCAGGTGCTGCTCGACGTAGCTGTGGCACAGGTGCGGATTGACCTCCAGGTGCCGGCAGATCAGCGAGAAATGCGGCGGGAACACATGTGCCAGCAACAGGTAACCGAAGTTGTGCAGCAGCCCGGCCAGGTAGGTCAGGCCTGATTCCGGGCGCTCGGCCCGGGGCATGGCGCGGGTCAGGCCTTCGATCACCGCAGCGGTGTAGATCGATTGCTGCCAGTAAGGCGTGGTCTGTTGCGGGTGGTCCTTGGGCAGGCTCAGGGTCTTGCCCAGCGCCAGGCCCAGGGCCAGGTTGATCACCAGGTCAAAGCCCAGCACGCGAACGATAGCGTCTTCCACCGAGCGGATCTTGCCCGGTGACGCGTAATAGGGCGATGCCGCCCAGCTGACCACTTGCGCGGCCAGTGCCGGGTCGGTTTCGACCACGCCAGTGATGTCGTCGATGGTGGCGTTGGGGTCGACCCGCAGTTTGATGATTTTCTGTGCGGTTTCCGCCAGCGGCGGGATCTCGATGGTGCTTTCCAGGCGCTGCTGGATACGCCTGGCGGTGAACGCCTGGACGGCCTGGGAGATCTCCTCGCGGTCGTCATGGGGGCGGTCAAGGTTGGGGCGGATGCTGCTCAGCAATTCGCCGAAGTTGCCGGCGCTGGCTTTGCTGAGCATCTTCTTGAAGTCGTCGCGCTCGATTTCCAGTAACAGGCCGGCTTCGCCAGAATGAATCAGCAGGCGCTCGGGCCGTAGCAGGTTCTCTTCGTACAGGCACGGTGAGCTGGTCAGCGCCGGAATCCCCGGGAGCAGCTTCAGGCCGTGCTTTTCCAGCATGTGCCGCAGGCGTTCCAGCGGCACGGCGGCCAGCTTGCGCCCGGTCAGCTCGGTCAGGCGGCTGAGGTCCAGCAACTGGTTCTGCGGGAACAGCACCATCAGCGCGCCGATTTCGTCATCCAGCAGTACGGCCTGCACTTTGGCGGCGGCCGGCAGCTGCGGGTGTTCGCTCACTTCGCGGTAGGCGATGCCGAGCTTGTCGAGCAGCAACCGGATAACAGACGGAGCGTGGGGGGTTGCGGTGTCCAGAGCAACTTCAGTCATGGTCTGTATCCAAAATTTTTTCAATCGCATGAGTATAACCAGCTTGAACCTTGGGCTGGCTGCAATCTGGGACGGCCGTCACACTTGGCCATATTGCTGGCCGTGACGCAGCCAGCGCTCCAGCAACGGGCTCACGTGCGACGGCCAACGCGCCAGCAGGGCCTGGGCGGCATCGCGCACGGCGGGCAGCAGATCGGCATCGCGCATCAGGTCGGCGACCTTGAATTGCAGCAGGCCGGTCTGGCGGGTGCCGAGCATTTCGCCGGGGCCGCGCAGCTCCAGGTCCTTTTCGGCGATGATGAAGCCGTCGTTGGTTTCGCGCATGATCCCCAGGCGTTCGCGGCCGATCTGCGACAGCGGCGGGTGATACAGCAGCACGCAGTGGCTCACCGCGCTGCCGCGGCCAACCCGGCCGCGCAGCTGGTGCAACTGTGCCAGGCCCAGGCGCTCGGGGTTCTCGATGATCATCAGGCTGGCGTTGGGCACGTCGACCCCCACCTCGATCACCGTGGTCGCCACCAGCAGTTGCAGGTTGCCCTGCTTGAACTCGGCCATCACCGCGGCTTTTTCCGCAGGCTTCATGCGCCCGTGAATCAGGCCGACGCGCAATTCGCCCAAGGCGCTGCTGAGCTCCTCGAAGGTGGTCTCGGCGGCCTGGCAGGTGAGCTCTTCGGACTCTTCGATCAGGGTGCATACCCAGTAGGTCTGACGCCCTTCGGCACAGGCCGCACGGACCCGCTCGACCACCTCGAAACGCCGGCTGTCAGCCACCAGCACGGTATTGACCGGGGTGCGGCCTGGCGGCAGCTCGTCGAGGATTGACGTATCCAGGTCGGCATAGGCGCTCATTGCCAGGGTGCGCGGGATCGGCGTGGCGGTCATGATCAACTGGTGTGGGCAAAGTTGGCCGCCCACGCCTTTCTGGCGCAGGGCCAGGCGCTGTTGCACGCCGAAGCGGTGCTGTTCGTCGATGATCGCCAGGGCCAGGTTGTTGAACTTCACCTCTTCCTGGAACAAGGCATGGGTGCCGACCACCATCGGTGCGCCGGCGGCGATCTGCTCCAGGGCGCTGGCGCGCGCCTTGCCCTTGAGCTTGCCGGCCAGCCAGGCGACTTCGATGCCCAGCGGCTCGAGCCAGCGCTTGAAGGTGATGAAGTGTTGTTCGGCGAGGATCTCGGTGGGCGCCATCAGCGCCACCTGGTAACCGGCCTCCAGCGCCTGCAGCGCGGCCAGGGCGGCGACCACGGTCTTGCCCGCGCCAACGTCTCCCTGGACCAGGCGCAGCATTGGCTCCGGCTGGCTGAGGTCGTAGGCAATCTCGTTGCCGACCCGCTGCTGTGCGCCTGTCGGCGCAAAACCGAGGTTGGCCAGGTACTGCTGTGGCAAGCGGCTGGCCTTGGGCAGTACCGGCGCACGCTGGGCACGCAGGCTTTCGCGCAGGCGCTGCTGGGACAGCTGGTGGGTCAGCAGTTCTTCGAATGCCAGGCGGTGCTGGGCCCAGTGCTGGCCTTCGGCAAGCTCGTCGACATCGGCATCGGCGGGTGGGTGATGCAGGTAGCGGATCGCGTCGTCCAGCGGTGCCAGTCGATAGTCCCGGGCCAGTTCTTCCGGCAGCCAGTCCGGCAGGCTGCGCGGGCCCAGCAGCGCCAGGCTCTGTTGGCACAGCTGGCGCAGGCGCTGCTGGGTCAGGCCTTCGGTGGTCGGGTAGATCGGTGTCAGGGTCTGTTCCACCGGGGCCGGCTCGTCGCCGGTCAGCGCGCGGTACTCCGGGTGGTAGATTTCCAGGCCCGAGGCACCTGGGCGGGCTTCACCGTAGCAGCGCAAGTGGGTGCCACGCTTGAGGCCTTCCTTCTGGGCGTTGCTGAAATGGTAAAAACGCAGGCTGAGCACGCCGCTGCCGTCGCCCAGGCGCACCAGCAGGCTGCGGCGCTTGCCCATGACCACGTCGGTGCCACTGACCACGCCTTCGATCACTGCATCCTGGCCCGGACGCAGGGCGCCGATGGGCACCACGCGAGTACGGTCCTGATAGCGCAGCGGCAGGTGGAACAGCACGTCCTGAAGGTTTTCCAGGCCGACCTTGGCGAGCTTCTCGGCCATGGCCTCGCCGACACCCTTGAGCGCGGTCACCGAGACCTGGGACAACTCCGGCATGGCGCTTTCCTACTGGCTCGCGGCGGGTTTGGCGACCGAGCACAAGCGGATCGAGTCAGCGAGGATCTCGATCGCCTTGGGCCGCGGGAAGCTGGCGCGCCAGGCGATGGCGACGGTACGAAACGGTGCCGGTGGGCTCAGGGGGCGCACTTCGATCACGCCCGGGGCGTAATGATGGCTGTGCACTGCCGACAGCGGCAGGATCGACACACCGAGGCCTGAAGCGACCATGTGACGAATGGTCTCCAGCGAGCTGGATTCGACCGTGGTGTGCTTGGCGCCGTCGCTGCCCTTGGCCAGGGTCGGGCAGGCCTCGAGCACCTGGTCACGGAAGCAGTGGCCTTCACCGAGCAGCAGCAGGCTCTTGTCGTTGAGCAGGCCGGCGTCGATGGTTTCTTTCTGGGTCCACGGATGCTCGCTGGGCATCAGCACGTAGAAAGGTTCGTCGTACAGCGGCAGGGTCAGGACATCGGCTTCGTTGAACGGCAGGGCGATGATCACTGCATCCAGCTCGCCATTGCGCAGCTTGTCGCGCAGTACGTGGGTGAAGTTCTCTTCGATGTACAACGGCATCTGCGGGGCGACCCGGTGCAGTTGCGGGATCAGGTGCGGGAACAGGTAGGGGCCGACGGTGTAGATCGCGCCGACTTTCAGCGGGGCGGTCAGCTGGTTCTTGCCGGCCTGGGCCAGCTCGCGAATGCCCTGGGCCTGCTCAAGCACCTTTTGCGCCTGGGCAACGATGCCTTCGCCGACCGGGGTCAGGCGCACCGCGCTTTTGCTGCGCTCGAAGATCAGTACACCCAGCTCGTCCTCAAGCTTCTTCACGCCGACCGACAGCGTCGGCTGACTGACGTGGCAGCGCTCGGCGGCATGGCCGAAGTGCTGCTCCTGGGCGAGGGTGACGATGTAGCGCAATTCTGTGAGGGTCATAACGTGCGTCCATGAAGTTGCGGCCCCAGCATAGCGGCTGCAATCGATAGACGCACGTTATCAGACTTGCTCGTTTGTGACAGAAACAAAGCGTTAGCGTTTGTCCAGCGAGTAGACGAAAGGCGCGATCACTTCAATGCTGCCGTTGTTGAGCAATTCCTTTGGTGGCGGTGGTACCGGTTGCGCGCGGCGGATCATCTCCAGGGTCGCCCGATCCAGTGCCGCGCTGCCCGAACCACCGGCCAGGGCGTAGGAAAGGATCTTGCCCTCGCCATCGACCACAAAGCGCAGACGGTTGATGCCTTCCATACGCAGGCGCCGGGCGTTTTCCGGGTAGCGCTTGTACTTCGCCAGGTGACGCAGCAGGTCGCTTTGCCAGGTCGGCAAGGCATTGCTGTTGGTGGCGATGCTCGGTGCCGGGGCCGCCGATTTCTGTGTCGGCGCGGTAGTTGGCGGTGTATCGACCACTTCCTCGTCGGCGGGCTTCTCCTGCGGCGGCTCAGGCTTTTTCTCAGGCTTGGGCGGCTGCGGTTTGGCCTTCGGCTTGACCGGCTTGGCGATGGCGATTTTCGGTTTTGGCGCCTCGGCCAGTTTCGGCAGCGGCGGTTCTTCGACCGGCGCTGGCGGCTGTGGCGGTGTGACCACCTTCGGTGGAGGTGGCGGTGCCGGTTCGGGCATCGGTGCCATTTCGATCATCATTGCCGCAGGCGGCAACTCGATCGCTTGGGGTACCGACCAATTGAGCGTCAGCAACACGGCAACGGCATGGATACCCAGCACAATCGCCAGACTACTGCTGTAACGCGCCAGCTTATGCCGCGTCTTGATCATTTCTTGGCTGCCGTCTCAAGGCCGACCAGACCGACTTTCAGGTAACCGGCCGCGCGCAGCGTGTTCATGACTTCCATCAGATCGCCGTAATCCACGCCTTTGTCAGCCTGGAAGAAGATCGTGGTGTCCTTGTCGCCCTTGGTCTTGGCGTCGAGAATCGCCCCGAGCTGGTCAGGCTGGACCTGATCGTCGCCGACGTAGAGTTTCTGGTCAGCCTTGACGCTGAGGAACACCGGTTTCTCGGGCCTCGGCGCAGGTTTGGCGGTCGAGGCTGGCAGGTCGACCTTGATGTCGACGGTTGCCAGTGGCGCTGCCACCATGAAGATGATCAGCAGGACCAACATCACGTCGATGAACGGCGTAACGTTGATTTCGTGGTTTTCGGCGAGGTCGTCGCCACCTTCGTTCAGATGCAGGCCCATGGCTTAGCCCACTTTGACCATGTGAGGTGCAACTGCGCGTTCGCCTGGCTGGTGATCCAGGTCGCGGCTGACCAGCAGCAGGACCTCGGCCGAGGCATCGGACACCTGGGCCTTGTAGCCGGCGATGGAGCGGGCGAAGACGTTGTAGATGACCACGGCAGGAATTGCTGCAACCAGGCCCAGGGCGGTCGCCAGCAATGCTTCGGCGATACCTGGGGCAACCACGGCAAGGTTGGTGGTCTGGGTTTTGGCGATGCCGATGAAGCTGTTCATGATGCCCCAGACGGTACCGAACAGACCGACGAACGGTGCGGTGGAACCGATGGTGGCCAGCACGCCGGTGCCGCTGCTCATGTTGCGGCCGCTGGCGGCGACCAGGCGCTCGAGGCGGAAACTGACGCGCTCCTTGATGCCTTCTTTCTCGCGGGAATTGGCCGAGAGGCGCATTTCATCCAGGGCATCGTGGACCAGGACATGGGCCAGGGTGCCTTCTTTGCTGGCACTGTCGCTGGCTTCCTTGAGGGTGGTCGCGCGTTTGAGTGCAGCGATCTCGCCCCGCAGGCGGCGCTTGGCGCCCAGCAGCTCGAAGCCTTTGGCGATCCAGATGGTCCAGGTGATGATCGAGGCGATAGCCAGGCCGATCATGACGATCTTGACCACGATGTCGGCGTTTTTGTACATGCCCCACGGCGACAGGTCGTGGGCCATGCCCAGGCTGGTGTCTTCAACCAGTGCTTCAACGCTTTCGTCGGCAGGGTTGGCTACCTGGCCATCGATCGGTGCAGGGGCAGGCGCGGCAGCCGAGTCGGTCGCTGCAGCCTGTTCGGCGCCTGGCGCGGCCGGTGCTACAGCAGCGGCTGGAGTGGCGGGAGCGGTAGTTGGCTCATCGGCCAGAGCGACGGGTGCCATCACCAGGCTGAACATCAGCGCGGCAATGGCGCGCCATGCGCGCGACATGGTTGGCGAAGCGGAAGGTTGGATACGTGTCATGCTGGCCTGACCTGATGAAGAAGAAAGAGGTGGTTGTCCTTCCAGGCCTCGAGACAGGCCGAGAACAAAATTGGGTAGCCATTATTGCAAGTAATTCTTGTTAGCAGAAGTAATAAAGTTACTTTTTTTCCACCATAGCTAGCCGCCTATCGATTTATTTGGATAGGCTGGGCCTTTGATTTACGGAGTTTCGGGATGTCTGCGCCCTCAGTTCTGATCGTCGGTTGTGGCGATGTCGGTGGCCGTCTGGCCAAGCAATTGCTGGCTTCTGGCTGGCCGGTGAGCGGCCTGCGCCGCAGTGTTGGCCAATTGCCAGAAGGGGTGGCGGCCATCGCGGCCGACTTGAACGATCCGCGCTGTCCGGCCGCCTGGCCGGTTGACGCGCCGGATTACCTGGTCTACAGCGTCGCGGCGAGCCAGCATGACGAAGCCGGCTATCAAGCTGCTTATGTTGACGGCCTGCGCAACGTGCTGGGCTGGCTGGCCGAGCGCAAGCAAGCGCCGCGGCGTCTGCTGTTTGTCTCGAGCAGCAGCGTGTATGCGCAGAAGGACGGTGAGTGGATTGATGAAAGCGCTGCCGTGGAGCCTGAAGGCTATTCGGGCAAGGTCATGCTCGAAGCCGAGCGCCTGGCTTTGGCCAGCGGTATTCCCGCTACCATCGTGCGCCTCACCGGCATCTACGGGCCGGGCCGCGAATGGTTGCTGAGCCAGGTCCGCCAGGGCTATCGGGTGACGGAAGAGCCACCGCTGTACGGCAACCGCATTCATGCTGAAGATGCGGCCGGGCTGCTGGCTTTTCTGCTCAAGGCCGATCACCGGGGCGATGCCCTGGACGATTGTTACATCGGCGTCGACGACGCGCCGGCGCCATTGTTTGACGTGGTCGCCTGGCTGCGTGAGTACATGGGCGTTACCCAGTGGTCGGAACAGGAGCGGGTGCGGCGCACCGGCAGCAAGCGTTGCAGCAACGCCCGGGCCCGGGCACTGGGCTGGGCGCCACAGTACCCAAGCTACAAGGAAGGCTATGCCGCCATCCTTGCCGGCAGCCTTTAACCCTTACTGACGCTCAAGCAGCCAGCGACGGGTGCCAGGATGCAGATCCGGCATCTCGTCGGCCTTGGCCTGGTTGACGGCCTGGAAGATTTCCAGTTGTTTGCCGTCACGCTTGAAGATCCACGGATTGCCCTGCTGGTTGCGTTCCAGCCACAGGCTGTCGTACTCGCCGCTCATGGCCGCGCAATCGCCGGCCAGGCACAGGGCGTAGCGATCCAGGCCGGGCAGGCCATCGAGGCTGCCGTTGGCGCGAAAATGTGCCACCGCTCCCTGTCCCGGGCCCTCGACAATCTTCCAGTCGCCACCCAGGTAGGCGCTATAAAGCGCAGTTTCAAAGGTGGTGCCGACGGGGGCGTCGATGGGGGCCGGTGTTTCAGCGCGCTGGAAACTCTGCTGGCCATTGGCGTCGCTGGCGGCTTGCACCAGTTCATCGCCATCCAGGTTCAGGGTTTCGGCGTAGTTGCCGTAGAAATCAACTTCCCACTGGCCGTCCTTGAGCGCCTTGAGCTTGCCATCGCCGGCTTCGAAGCCATTGCTGTAGGCGGCCTGGCCAGCAGCGATATTGACCTTCCACTCAAGGTTCGGGCCATTGGCGAGCAGGGCCTGGCGCAAGTTGGAGCCTTTGGCGGCGGCGTCGATGGCGTTTTGATTGATCCAGGTACCGTTGAGGTCTTCCGGGCTGTGGCTGGCGCAGCCGCTCAACAGGGTGGCGAGCAGCGACAGGGCGAGCGCGTAGCGCATGGCGGGGGTCCTTGCAGGGGCGGGGGATGAAGGCGCGCCGGGCGACGCGCCTTCGCAGGTGTTACTCGATGACCAGGATGGCATCCATTTCAACCTGCGAACCCTTCGGCAGGGCAGCAACGCCGATGGCGGCGCGGGCCGGGTACGGCTGGTCGAAGTACTTGCCCATGATCTCGTTGACCTTGGCGAAGTGGCTCAGGTCGGTGAGGAAGATGTTCAGCTTGACGATGTCCTTGAACGAACCGCCAGCAGCTTCAGCAACGGCCTTGAGGTTTTCGAAGACCTGAACGGTCTGGGCTTCGAAGCCTTCGACCAGCTCCATGGTTTTCGGGTCCAGCGGGATCTGCCCGGACATGTACACCGTGTTGCCGGCCTTGATCGCCTGGGAGTAGGTGCCGATGGCGGCCGGGGCCTTGTCACTGGTGATGACGGTCTTGGTCATGATGACTCCTTGCTGTTATTGGGCTACGCACGCATGCGGGTGATTCGGATCACACCGGCCAGGGCGCGCAGTTTCTTGATCACGCGTGCCAGGTGCACGCGGTCGTGCACGCTGACCACCAGTTGGACCACGCTGATGCGACCATCGCGTTCATCCATGCTGATTTTCTCGATATTGCCGTCGGCGGCGTTGACGCTGCTGGCCAGCAGGGCGATCAGGCCGCGCTGGTGCTCAAGCTCCACGCGCAGCTCGACGTTGAATTCGCCAGTGACATCCTTGGCCCAGGACAGCTGGATGCACTTTTCCGGGTTGTGGCGGATTTCGCTGATGTTGCGGCAGTTTTCCAGGTGCACCACCATGCCTTTGCCGGCCGACAGGTGGCCGACAATCGGGTCGCCCGGGATCGGGGTACAGCATTTGGCGTAGCTCAGCACCAGGCCTTCGGTGCCGCGGATCGCCAGCGGGCCTTCCGGGCTTGGCAATTGCTCGCCCTCGGTGGACAGCAGGCGGCGGGCCACCACGTAGGCCATGCGGTTGCCCAGGCCGATGTCTTCGAGCAGGTCTTCGATCAGCTCCAGGCGGTATTCGCCGAGCATGGCCTGGATGCGTTCCTGGGGGATCTTGTCCAGGGCGCTGTCGAAACCGTTGAGGACCTTGTTCAGCAGGCGTTCGCCCAGGCTGATGGATTCCGAGCGGCGCTGCAGCTTGAGCGCATGGCGGATGTGCGTGCGGGCCTTGCCGGTCACCACGAAATTGAGCCAGGCCGGGTTCGGTCGCGCGCCCGGGGCGCTGACGATCTCGACCGTCGAGCCGCTTTGCAGTGGCTCGGACAGCGGTGCCAGGCGGCGGTTGATGCGGCAGGCGATGCAGCTGTTGCCGACGTCGGTGTGCACCGCGTAGGCGAAGTCGACCGCCGTGGAGCCTTTGGGCAGCTCCATGATCCGGCCCTTGGGCGTGAACACGTAGACCTCGTCCGGGAACAGGTCGATCTTCACGCTCTCGATGAATTCCAGGGAGTTGCCTGCGCGTTGCTGCATTTCCAGCACGCCTTTGACCCACTGGCGCGCCCGGGCGTGGGTGCCCTTGGGCTGTTCGTCGTCACTGGACTTGTACAGCCAGTGGGCGGCGATGCCGTTGTTGGCCATCTCTTCCATTTCGCGGGTGCGGATCTGGATCTCGATGGGCACGCCGTGCATGCCGAACAGCGTGGTATGCAGCGACTGGTAACCGTTGGCCTTGGGGATCGCGATGTAATCCTTGAAGCGCCCCGGTAGCGGCTTGTACAGGTTGTGCACGGCGCCGAGCACGCGGTAGCAGGTGTCGACCTTGTCGACGATGATGCGAAACGCGTAGACGTCCATGATCTCGTTGAAGGCCCGGCGTTTGCCGCGCATCTTCTTGTAGATGCCATAGAGGTGCTTCTGCCGGCCGCTGACTTCGCCCTCGATGCCGTCGACCGCCAGGCAGTGAGCCAGCGATTCTTCGATCTTGTTGACGATTTCCTTGCGGTTGCCGCGGGCGCGCTTGACCGCCTGGTAGATGCGCGCCGAGCGCATCGGGTGCATGGCCTTGAAACCGAGGTCTTCGAACTCTACGCGCACACTGTGCATGCCCAGGCGGTTGGCGATGGGCGCGTAGATTTCCAGGGTCTCTTTGGCGATGCGCCGGCGTTTTTCGCCGGACAGTACCTCGAGGGTACGCATGTTGTGCAGGCGGTCGGCCAGCTTGACCAGGATCACGCGGATATCCCGGGCCATGGCCATGGCCATTTTCTGGAAGTTCTCCGCCTGGGCTTCGGCCTTGGTTTCGAAGTTCATCTGGGTCAGCTTGCTGACGCCGTCGACCAGTTCGGCCACGGTTTCGCCAAATTGCGAGCTGAGCGCTTCCTTGGCGATGCCGGTGTCTTCGATCACGTCATGCAGCATGGCCGCCATCAGGCTCTGATGGTCCATGTGCATGTCGGCAAGGATGCTTGCCACCGCCAGCGGATGCGTGACGTAGGCTTCGCCGCTGCGACGGCGCTGGCCGTCGTGGGCTTGTTCGGCGTAGAAATACGCCCGGCGCACCAGGTTGACCTGGTCGGCGCCGAGGTAGGTCGACAAGCGATCGGCGAGGGCGTCTATGCTCGGCATGGGGTTACCTCCTGCCGAGGGACGGGGACCGGCGCCGTACTACGTCGACCAGGCATGGGCTTAGACCGCCTCGTTGGCCTCTTCCTCACCGAATGCGGCGAAGACCGGCTCTTCGTGACGGATCTCTTCTGCGGCCATGAACTCTGGAGTGCAGATGCCTTCAGCGATTTCGCGCAGGGCGACGACGGTAGGCTTGTCGTTTTCCCATGCCACTTTCGGCTCTTTGCCGCCGGTGGCCAGTTGACGAGCACGACGAGTCGAGAGCATGACCAGCTCAAAACGGTTATCCACGTGTTCTAGGCAGTCTTCAACGGTTACGCGGGCCATGGTCTTCCTCAAGTAGCAAATGCGGTGTTCAGCCCGAATGGGCGAGCGGACTCGATAGTTTAAAAAATCACCAGCCTTTAGGGAAGCGTTGATTTCATTTCCAGTCCTTGATACCTCGACGATACCTAGTTAAAGGCCTCTAACACAACTGTCTTGAATTTTACTGTCGGCCCAGGGCATCCCGCAGGCGTGGGGTCAATTCGTCGAACAGCGTCTGCACCGAACGCAAAGCCCGACAATCCGGACGGGTCAGCAGCCACAGTTCGGTGTCGCAGCCAGGCAGCGGATCGCTCAGTCGCTCCACCCCCGGCAGGGTATGGGCCATGTAGTCGGGCAGGGCGGCAACGCCCAGGCCGGCGCTGACCAGTTGGGCTATCGCCGAGATGCCACTGCAGCGGTACTTGGGCATCACGCCGGGCATGTGCTCGCTGCGCCAGACCACCGTTGGGTGATCCTGCATGGCATCGTCCGGGGCGATCCACGCAACGCTGGTGGGGTTTTCGGCCAGGCGTTGACGAAACTCCTCGCGACCGCAGATCACATAAGACGCCGCGCCCAGGCAGCGTCCTACCAGGTGTTCCGGCGGCGTATTGGTCAGGCGCAGGGCCAGGTCGGCATCACGCCGGCTGAGGTTGGCAAAGGTGTTGGAGGTCGCCAGCTCCAGCGATAGCGCCGGGTAGGCCGGCATGAACTCGGCCAGCGCCGGCAGCAGCAGGCTGTGCAGCACGGCGTCGGTGCAGGTCAGGCGCACCGTGCCGCTGACCACTTGCTCACCGTGCTCCAGCGCCACCCGCGCGGCATCCAGCGCCTGCTCGGCGCGCTCGGCCTGTTCGGCCAGGGCCTGGGCGGTGCCGGTGGGGATGTAACCCTTGCGGCTTTTGACGAACAACGCGGTACCCAGGGCGGCTTCCATGCGCCGAATCGAACGAAAAACAGTCGATACATCGACCTTCAGCAGCTCGGCTGCCTTGGCCAGGGAGCGGCCGCGAACCAGTGCGAGCACCAGAGAAAGGTCGGCGTGGCTGATCTGATATTGCATGGATGCACTCTTTACTTGCCTAAATGCCAATGTCTGTTGCGTGGGGGCCATTCTATAGTGAGGCGGCAGTCGCGAATCAAGTCACGATGTTTACAGAAGAATCTGGAACGTCCGTGCGAAGCCGCGGCGCCCAGCTGTTCCCCACGATGGGACCACTTAAAAGAACAAATGAAACCATCGCCGCTCCCGATAGCGCAGTAGTACCTCCTCCATGTCGTTCGATAAAAAATCAAAGGATGCCTAGCCATGACGTCGGTCTCCCCGTGCGCCATCCCTCTCGATGAGATGGGTGAATTTCTCCAGGCCCACCCTGAGGTGCAATTTGTCGATCTGCTGATTGCAGACATGAACGGCGTGGTGCGTGGCAAGCGCATCGAGCGTGCAAGCCTGGTCAAGGTCTACGAAAAAGGCATCAATCTGCCGGCTTCACTGTTTGCCCTGGACATCAACGGCTCGACTGTCGAAAGCACCGGTCTGGGCCTGGACATCGGCGATGCCGACCGCATCTGCTATCCGATCCCCGGCACCCTTGCTTATGAGCCCTGGCAGAAACGCCCGACCGCGCAATTGCTGATGACCATGCACGAGCTGGACGGCACGCCATTCTTTGCCGACCCGCGGGAAGTGCTGCGTAGCGTGGTGGAGAAGTTCGACGCGCTGGGCCTGGACATCTGCGCGGCGTTCGAGCTTGAGTTCTATCTGATCGACCAGGACAACCTCAATGGCCGTCCGCAACCACCGCGCTCGCCGATCTCCGGCAAGCGCCCGCAGTCGACCCAGGTGTACCTGATCGACGATCTTGATGAATACGTCGATTGCCTGCAGGACATGCTCGAAGCCGCCAAGGAGCAGGGCATTCCGGCGGATGCGATCGTCAAGGAAAGCGCCCCGGCACAGTTCGAGGTCAACCTGCACCACGTCGCCGACCCGATGAAGGCCTGCGACTACGCGGTGTTGCTCAAGCGCCTGATCAAGAACATCGCCTACGACCATGAAATGGACTCCACCTTCATGGCCAAGCCCTACCCGGGCCAAGCCGGCAACGGCCTGCATGTGCACATTTCGTTGCTGGACAAGAAAACCGGCAAGAACATTTTCACCAGCGAAGACCCCGAGCAAAGCGAAACCCTGCGCCACGCCATCGGTGGCGTGCTGGAGACCATGCCGGCGTCGATGGCCTTTCTGTGCCCGAATATCAACTCCTACCGGCGTTTCGGTGCCCAGTTCTACGTGCCCAATGCGCCAAGCTGGGGCCTGGACAACCGTACCGTAGCGGTCCGCGTGCCGACCGGCAGCAGCGATGCCGTGCGCATCGAGCACCGTGTCGCCGGCGCTGACGCCAACCCCTACCTGATGATGGCGGCGATTCTCGCCGGTATCCATCACGGCCTGACCAACCAGATCGAGCCGGGAGCGCCTATCGAAGGCAACTCCTACGAGCAGTTGGAGCAGAGCCTGCCGAACAACCTGCGCGATGCGCTGCGTGAGCTCGATGACAGTGAAGTGCTGAACAAATACATCAGCCCGGACTACATCGATATTTTTGTCGCCTGCAAGGAAAGCGAGATGGCTGAGTTCGAAGTGTCGATTTCCGACCTCGAATACAACTGGTACCTGCACACGGTGTGACGCCGGAGAGAACAACAATGACAACAGCACCACGCCAATACTGGGAACAGCTTTTCCAGAGCCTGACCATCGAAGGCCGCGCCTTTATCGACGGCCAGTACTGCGCCAGTGTGTCCGGCGAGACCTTCGAGTGCGCAAGCCCGGTCGACGGCCGCCAACTGGCACAGATCGCCAGCTGTGACAGCGCCGACGCCGAACGTGCGGTGGCCGCTGCCCGGCGCAGTTTCGACAGCGGCATCTGGGCTGAGCAGGCCCCGGCCCAGCGCAAGCGGGTGCTGATCGCCTTTGCTGATTTACTTCTGGCAAATGCCGAAGAACTGGCATTGCTGGAAACCCTGGACATGGGCAAGCCGATTGCCGATTCCCTGAGCATCGACATTCCGGCCGCGGCCAACGCCATCCGCTGGAATGCCGAAGCTATCGACAAGATTTACGACGAAGTTGCTGCGACCCCGTCCGACCAGCTGGGTTTGGTCACCCGCTCGCCGGTCGGCGTGGTCGCGGCCATTGTTCCGTGGAACTTTCCACTGATGATGGCCTGCTGGAAACTCGGCCCGGCCCTGGCCACCGGTAACTCGGTGATCCTCAAGCCGTCCGAAAAGTCGCCGCTGACCGCCATTCGCATCGCCCAATTGGCGATCGAAGCGGGTCTGCCGGCCGGTGTACTCAACGTGCTGCCAGGCTACGGCCATACCGTCGGCAAGGCCCTGGCCCTGCACATGGATGTCGACACCCTGGTGTTCACCGGCTCCACCCGTATCGCCAAGCAACTGATGGTCTACGCCGGTGAGTCGAACATGAAGCGGGTCTGGCTCGAAGCCGGTGGCAAGAGCCCGAACATCGTCTTCGCCGACGCGCCGGACCTGCAGGCGGCCGCCGAAGCCGCGGCCAGCGCTATCGCCTTCAACCAGGGCGAGGTGTGCATTGCCGGTTCGCGCCTGCTGGTCGAGCGCAGCATCAAGGCGCGCTTCCTGCCAATGGTGGTCGAGGCTCTCAAGGCCTGGAAGCCTGGCCATGCGCTGGACCCGGACACCCGTGTCGGTGCCCTGGTGGACACCACTCAGCTGGATACCGTGCTCGGTTACATCGAAGCCGGCAAGGCTGACGGTGCCACCCTGGTCACCGGCGGTGAGCGAGTACTGGAAGACACCTGCGGCGTGTATGTGCAGCCGGCGATCTTCGACGGCGTCACCAATGCCATGCGTATCGCCCGCGAAGAAATCTTCGGCCCGGTGCTGTCGGTGATCACCTTCGACAGCCCTGACGAAGCCATCGCCATCGCCAACGACTCGCCTTTCGGCCTGGCTGCGGCGGTATGGACCAGCAACATTTCCCGTGCCCACAACACCGCTCGCGCCCTACGTGCTGGCAGCGTCTGGGTCAACCAGTACGATGGCGGCGACATGACCGCCCCGTTCGGCGGCTTCAAGCAGTCGGGCAATGGCCGGGACAAATCGCTGCACGCTCTCGACAAATACACCGAACTCAAGGCGACCTGGATCAAGCTGTAAGGGAGGGTGAACCCATGCAAACTACCGCCGCAATGTCGCCTTTGATTGGCGTTTCCGCTTGCCGCCAGCAACTGGGCAAGAACTCGTCGCACACCGTTGGCGACAAATATGTCGAGGCCGCAGGCTTTGCCGGGATCCCCCTGATCCTCCCGGCAAGGGCAGAGCCCAGCGACCCGCGCCGTGTGCTAGAGCGGCTCGATGGCATTCTTTTTACCGGTTCGCCTTCAAATGTCGAGCCGCATCATTACAATGGCGCCCCCAGCGTGGAAGGGACCAAGCACGACGTGTTTCGCGATCGGCTGCCCCTGCCGCTGCTGCAGGCCGCGATTGCCGACGGCGTGCCGGTGTTCTGCATCTGCCGTGGTTTCCAGGAACTCAACGTGGCCCTCGGCGGTACCTTGCACCAGCGCGTGCAGGAGCTGCCGGGCTACCTGGATCATCGCGAGCCGCAGGATGCCCCGCTGGAAGAACAGTACGGCCCCCGTCACCTGGTCATTGTCCAGCCCGGCGGGCTGTTCGAGCGCCTGGGGATGGAGCACAGCTTCATGGTCAATTCGCTGCACGGCCAGGGTATCGATCGCCTGGCCGACGGCTTGCGAGCCGAAGCATTGGCCCCCGATGGACTGGTCGAAGCGGTGTCCATGGATGACGCCCCAGGCTTTGTGGTCGGTGTGCAATGGCACCCCGAGTACCGCTTTGCCGACAACCCGGTCTCGCTGCGCCTGTTCCAGGCGTTCCGTGAGGCATGCCTGGCCCGTGCCACGGGTGAGCAGATCCGGGAGAAGACCCTATGAGGTCAGCCGGTTGATCCGGGCTTGAAGTACCACGCAACAGGTTTCAGTGAGTGAAAGCGGACATCCCGCGGGGTGTCCTGAAAAACAATACCAATATTGGCGGCAACTACTCATGAGTGAACACAAAGCAGGCCTGTCTCCAGGTGAGGGCGGGCGATCCAAGGGGCTGGCCAAGGGCCGGCTCGGACTGCTGGCCAGCATCGTGCTGGGCATTTCCACCATTGCCCCGGTCTATACCCTGACTGGCGCACTTGGCCCGACCGTGCGTGAAGTCGGGGCTCATCTGCCGGCGGTATTCATCGTTGGCTTCCTGCCGATGCTGCTGGTGGCCCTGGGTTATCGTGAGCTGAATGCGGCCGAGCCGGACAGCGGTACTTCCTTTACCTGGTCGGCGCGGGCATTCGGCCCGATGATCGGCTGGATCGGCGGCTGGGGGCTGGTCACCGCGACCACCATCGTGCTGTCAAACCTGGCCGGGGTGGCCGTCGACTTCTTCTATTTATTCCTTGGGCAGATCTCCGGCAGCCACGAGGTGGCTGCGCTGAGCGACAACCTGCTGGTCAATGTGGTCACCTGCTGCGTGTTCATCGCCATGGCGGTGTGGATCTGCTGTCGCGGCATCGCCACGACCATGACCGTGCAGTACGGTCTGGTGGCGTTGCAACTGGTGGTGTTGGTGGGCTTTGCCATGGCCGCGTTTGGCGAGTCTTCGGCGACGCCGCCGCTGGCGTTCGATCTGGACTGGTTCAACCCCTTCGGTGTTGAGTCGTTCTCGGCTTTTACCGCCGGCCTGTCGCTGTCGATTTTCATCTTCTGGGGCTGGGACGTGTGCCTGAGCATCAGTGAAGAATCGGTGGGCAGCGGTGATACCCCCGGCCGCGCGGCGACCCTGACGGTGCTGCTGATCCTGGGGTTGTACCTGGTCACGGCGATTGCCACGCTGCAGTTTGCCGGTATCGGTGATATCGGCCTGGGCCTGAACAACCCGCGCATCCAGGAAAACGTCTTCGCCCACCTGGCCGGTCCGGTGATGGGGCCGTTGGCGATCCTGATGTCGATCGCCGTGCTGGCCAGTACTGCTGCTTCACTGCAGTCCACCTTCGTGTCGCCGGCGCGTACATTGCTGGCCATGGGGTATTACGGCGCTGTGCCGGAGCGCTTCGCCAGCGTCTGCCCGCGCTCGAAAACCCCGCGGTACGCCACCATCTGCGCTGGCATGGCAGCAGGGGTGTTCTATGTGACCATGCGGACCCTGAGCGAAAACGTTCTGGCCGACACCATCACCGCCCTGGGCATGATGATCTGCTTCTACTATTCGCTGACCGCCTACGCCTGCGTCTGGTACTTCCGCCACAGCCTGTTCGACAGCCTGCGGCACTTCCTGATGCGTGGCCTGTGCCCATTGCTCGGTGGCGGCATTCTCTCGGTGATCTTTCTGCAGACAGCCATCGACAGCGCCTCGCCGTCGTTCGGCAGCGGTTCACATGTGGGTGGGTTGGGCCTGGTGTTCGTGATCGCGATGATCATCACCGTGCTCGGCCTGGTGCTGATGCTGCTGTCACGCCTGCGTGCGCCGGCGTTTTTCCTGGGCATGACCCTGCATCGTCACGCCACGGTCTCCAGCCGCCGCTAAGCGGCTGGAGTGGCCGGTTGCTCAGGCAAGCAGTTGCTTGAGCAGCTGGCCATGACGCTGCTGCTGGTTGGCCTGCAGCAAGCGATTGGCGCGGAACACCGCCTTGAGGTCTTCCAGTGCCGTGGCGAAGTCATCATTGATGATGACGAAGTCATACTCGTCGTAGTGACTCATCTCGCTCACCGCTTCACGCATCCGTCCTTCGATGATCTCGTCGCTGTCCTGGCCGCGGTTGGTCAGGCGTTGGCGCAGGGCCTCCTGGGTCGGTGGCAGGATGAAGATCGAGCGCGCCCCGGGCATCAGCTTGCGCACCTGCTGGGCGCCTTGCCAGTCGATCTCGAGGATCAGGTCCTGGCCCTGGTCGAGCGCCTGTTGCAGCGCGCTGCGCGAGGTGCCGTAGAAGTTACCGAAGACCTCGGCCTGTTCGAGGAAGTCGCCTTGCTCGATCATCAGCTTGAACGCGGTGTGCTCGACGAAGTGATAGTTCACGCCGTGCACTTCGCCTGGGCGCATGGCCCGGGTGGTGTGCGAGACCGAGACCTGGATGTTGCTGTCAGCGTCGATCAGGGCTTTGACCAGGCTGGTCTTGCCGGCGCCGGAGGGGGCCGAAACGATGTAGAGGGTGCCGCTGCTGTGATTCATGGTCGGGGTGGCCTTACTCAATGTTCTGTACTTGTTCACGCATCTGCTCGATCAGTACCTTGAGGTTGACCGCGGACTGGGTGCTGCGTGGGTCGAAGGCTTTGGAGCCCAGGGTGTTGGCTTCTCGGTTGAGCTCCTGCATCAGGAAGTCCAGGCGCCGGCCGGCGGCGCCGCCGGACTTGAGCACCCGGCGCACTTCGGTGACGTGGGTGCTCAAACGGTCGAGCTCTTCGGCAACGTCGCTCTTTTGCGCGAGCAGGACCATTTCCTGTTCCAGTCGCTGCGGGTCGAGCTCGGCCTGCATGTCGGTGAAGCGGTCGAGGATCTTCTGCCGTTGCGCGGCGAGCATCTGCGGTACCAGCGCGCGCAAGGTGGTGACCTCGCTGGCCATGCTGTCCAGGCGCTCGTTGATCAACCGGGCGAGCTCGCTGCCTTCGCGGTTGCGGCCGTTCTTCAGCTCGTTCAGGGCTTCTTCGAACAGGGTCATGGCCTCGTTGTTGAGCGCCTGCGGGTCGCTGGCATCGGCCACCAGTACACCAGGCCAGGCCAGTACTTCGAGTGGGTTGAGCGGCGCCGGCTGCTTGATCAGGCTGGCCACCGTCTCGGCGGCGGCAACCAGTTGCGCGGCCCGCTCGCGGTCGACCTGCAAGGCCTTGCCGTTGTTCTCTTCGTTGAAGCGCAGGGTACACTCGACCTTGCCGCGCGACAGGCCCTGGCGCAGGCTTTCGCGTACGGCGCCTTCGAGGTCGCGGAAGGCTTCCGGGAGGCGCAGGTGCGGCTCCAGGTAGCGATGATTGACCGAGCGCAGTTCCCAGATCAGGGTGCCCTGGCTACCGGCGCGCTCGACACGAGCAAAAGCGGTCATGCTGTGCACCATGGGAAGTACCTCGCGCAATAGATGAAAGAAAGCCAACGGCTGAAGGCGCAGGATTGTAGCGCAGTGCGGCGCTGGCTCCCAATCCACTGATGTTACAAACAGTCAGGGCGCCTCTGGAAAAACCTGACCTGCGGCCCTGGGCCCCCTGTTTCGGGCCCTGCGACAATAGGCGTGTCCTCAGCGCCCGGCGCGCTCTATAATGCTGGGCAGATTCAAGTCCAGTACAGGTATCCCAAATGAAACGTCCAAGTGGTCGCGCTGCCGATCAGCTCCGCTCGATCCGCATCACCCGCAACTACACCAAACACGCCGAGGGGTCAGTACTGGTCGAGTTCGGTGACACCAAAGTCATCTGCACCGTCAGTGTCGAGAACGGTGTCCCGCGCTTCCTCAAGGGCCAGGGCCAGGGCTGGCTGACTGCCGAGTACGGCATGCTGCCGCGCTCTACCGGTGAGCGTAACCAGCGCGAAGCCAGCCGCGGCAAGCAAGGCGGCCGCACCCTCGAAATCCAGCGCCTGATCGGCCGCTCCCTGCGCGCTGCGCTGGACATGAGCAAGCTGGGCGACATCACCCTGTACGTCGACTGCGACGTGATTCAGGCCGATGGCGGCACCCGTACCGCTTCGATCACCGGCGCCATGGTCGCCCTGGTCGACGCCCTGCGCGTGGTCAAAAAGCGTGGTGGCCTGAAGGGCGGTGACCCGCTCAAGCACATGATCGCTGCCGTTTCGGTGGGCATGTACCAGGGTGAGCCGGTGCTCGACCTGGACTACCTCGAAGACTCGGCCGCCGAGACCGACCTGAACGTGGTGATGACCAGCCAGGGTGGCTTCATCGAAGTACAGGGCACCGCCGAAGGCGCGCCATTCCAGCCTGAAGAGCTCAATGCCATGCTGGCGCTGGCGCAAAAGGGCATGATCGACCTGTTCGAACTGCAGAAGGCCTCGCTGGCCGACTGATCCGCACATGGCAAGGAGCAGAGCATGACCGAGCAACCGTTGCAGTTGCCCACCCCCAACACCGAGATCCGGCAATGGGCAATGTTCTGCCACCTCGCTGCCTTGCTCGGCCTGGTCTTTCCGCTGGGCAACCTGCTGGGACCGTTGGTGATGTGGATCTGGAAGAAAGACCTGGATCCGTTCATCGATGCCCAGGGCAAGGAAGCGCTGAACTTTCAGATCACCGTGTTCCTGGCCTCGATCATCTGCTTTGCGCTGATGTTCGTGCTGGTGGGTATCGTACTGTTCGGCATGCTGATGGTTGCCGTGCTGATCCTCACTATTGTTGCCGGGGTCAAAGCCAACGAAGGTCAGCCGTATCGCTACCCGCTGACCTGGCGGCCGATCAAATAATGATCAGCTAAAAGTTCCAGCCACAAAAAAGCCGACGCGAAGTCGGCTTTTTTGTGGCTGGAACCATCAGATGGTCAGCGTCCAGTCGTAGTCCACGATCAGCGGCGCATGCTGGGAGAAGCGCGGCTGGCGTGGCAGACGTGCGCTGCGCACGAAGCGGCGCAGGCCTGGCGTCAGCAACTGGTAGTCGAAACGCCAGCCCAGGTTGAGCATCTCGGCCTGTTCGTTGTCTGGCCACCAGCTGTACTGGTCGCCTTCACGGCTGACTTCGCGCAGGGCATCGACATAACCCATGTTGCCGACAATCTCGTCCATCCAGGCGCGTTCCGGCGCCAGGAAGCCTGGAGACTGCTGGCCATCGCGCCAGTTCTTGACGTCGAGCTTCTGCTGCGCCACGTACAACGAGCCGCAATAGATGTATTCACGACGTTTGCGCCGTTGCTTGTCCAGGTACTTGGCGAAGTCGTCCATCAACTTGAACTTCTGGTTCAAGTCTTCATCGCCGTTCATTCCCGAAGGTAGCAACAGGGTTGCGATACTTACCTTGTCGAAATCGGCCTGCAGGTAACGTCCGTAGCGGTCGGCTGTCTCGAAGCCCAGGCCGCTGATGACTGCCTTGGGCTGCAACCGCGAATAAAGTGCCACGCCGCCTTGGGCGGGAACTTCTGCGTCGCAGGCATAAAGGAAGTAGCCATCGAGCTGGAAAGCTGGGTCGTCGAGTTCAAAGGCCGAGGCGCGGGTATCCTGAAGGCAGATGACGTCAGCATTCTGGGCTTGTAGCCAGCTGAGCAAACCACGCTCAACGGCAGCCTGAATGCCATTAACGTTCACACTGATGATCCGCATAAATGGCCCCAAAAATCTCGTGCGTGTATGATACCCGAGCTGTACTCAATTAGCTAAATCCGTGGTATCCGGGACTCTTCATGCAGCCGTATCAGCGCGACTTCATTCGTTTTGCCATCGACCGCGGGGTTCTGCGCTTCGGTGAGTTCACCCTCAAGTCCGGGCGCACCAGCCCGTACTTCTTCAATGCCGGCCTGTTCAACAGTGGTTCGGCCCTGGCTCAGCTCGGGCGTTTCTATGCTGCGGCGATCGTCGACAGCAAGATTCCCTTCGACGTGCTGTTCGGCCCGGCCTACAAGGGTATCCCCCTGGCGGCGGCTACTGCCGTGGCCCTGGCCGAGCACCATGACCTCGACCTGCCATGGTGCTTCAATCGCAAAGAGGCCAAGGCCCATGGTGAAGGCGGCAGCCTGGTGGGCGCACCGCTGACCGGTGATGTGCTGATCATCGACGATGTGATCACTGCCGGCACTGCCATCCGCGAAGTCATGCAGATCATCCAGGGCCAGCAAGCCAAGGCTGCTGGCGTACTGATCGCATTGAACCGCCAGGAGCGCGGCAATGGCGAGCTGTCAGCCATCCAGGAAGTGGAGCGTGACTTCGGCATTCCGGTGGTGAGCATCGTCTCGCTGACCCAGGTGCTGGAGTTCCTCGCCGACGACCCGGCGCTCAAGCAGCACTTGCCGGCCGTCGAGGCCTACCGGGCGCAGTACGGTATCTGAAGCCAATAAAAAAAGGCGACCATAGAGTCGCCTTTTTTTGTGCCTCATCGCGGGTCAAGCCCGCTCCCACAGGCTCTGTAGGAGCGGGTTTGAGCCGCGAAAGGGTTTAACGCGGCTTGTGATTGGTAATCAAAGTACCCACACCGCTGTCGGTGAAGATCTCCAGCAGTACCGCGTTCGGCACCCGGCCATCGATGATGTGCGAGCTGTTGACGCCGCCTTGCACCGCTTCCAGGGCACAGCGGATCTTCGGCAGCATGCCGCCGTAGATAGTGCCATCAGCGATCAGTTCGTTGACCTGTTCGGTGGTCAGGCCGGTGAGCACGGTGCCTTGCTTGTCCATCAGGCCGGCGATGTTGGTCAGCAGCATCAGCTTTTCAGCCTTCAGTGCTTCAGCCACCTTGCCTGCCACCAGGTCAGCGTTGATGTTGTACGACTCGCCGTTGGCGCCCACGCCGATTGGCGCGATTACCGGGATGAAGTCACCTTTGACCAGCATGTTGAGCAGGTCGGTGTTAACCCCGACCACTTCGCCGACATGGCCGATGTCGATGATTTCCGGGGTGGTCATTTCTGGTGTCTGGCGGGTGACGGTGAGCTTTTTCGCGCGAATCAGCTCGGCGTCCTTGCCGGTCAGGCCGATGGCGCTGCCGCCGTGACGGTTGATCAGGTTGACGATGTCTTTGTTGACCTGGCCGCCGAGGACCATTTCTACCACGTCCATGGTTTGCGCGTCGGTAACGCGCATACCATCGACGAAGCGGCTTTCGATCGACAGACGCTTGAGCAGGTCACCGATCTGCGGGCCGCCACCGTGCACCACCACCGGGTTGATACCCACGGCTTTCATCAGCACCACATCGCGGGCAAAACCGGTTTTGAGCTCTTCGCTCTCCATCGCGTTGCCGCCGTATTTGATCACCAGGGTCTTGCCGACAAAGCGGCGAATGTAAGGCAGCGCTTCGGACAAAACCTGGGCGACATGGGTGGCGGCATCGCGATCGAGGGTCATGCAGGGCTCCAATTGGAACAGATAGTCGGTCAGAACTTGGGTTGCAGGTCAGGGGCAACGCGCTTCAGCTGGGCGCGGAATACCTCTTGGATACGCTGCAGTTCGGCGTCATTGTCGGCCTCGAAGCGCAATACCAGCACCGGCGTGGTGTTGGAGGCGCGAACCAGGCCCCAGCCGTGGGGGTAGTCGACCCGTACACCATCGATGGTGGTCAGGTTGGCGTTGTCGCCCCAGTCGGCGTCGCGTTGCAGTGCATCAATGATGCTGAATTTACCCTCGTCGGTCACATCAATATTGATTTCCGGCGTGGAAATATCGTTTGGGAACGCAGCAAACAGCTGTTCAGCATCGGTTTTGGCCTTGCTGAGGATCTCCAGCAGGCGCGCAGCGCTGTAGATGCCGTCGTCAAAACCATACCAGCGTTCCTTGATGAAGATGTGGCCGCTCATCTCTCCGGCGAGCAGGGCGCCGGTCTGCTTCATCTTCTTCTTGATCAACGAGTGACCGGTCTTCCACATTAGCGCGCGGCCGCCATATTGCTCGATCAGCGGGGTCAGGCGGCGGGTGCATTTGACGTCGAAGATGATCTCGGCACCCGGATTGCGCTCCAGCACGTCCTGGGCGAACAGCATCAGCAGGCGGTCGGGGTAAACGATGTTGCCGGTGTTGGTGACCACGCCGACGCGGTCACCATCGCCATCGAAGGCCAGGCCCAGGTCGGCGCCGGTTGCCTTGACCTTGGCGATCAGGTCGACCAGGTTCTCAGGCTTGCCCGGGTCCGGGTGGTGGTTGGGGAAGTTGCCATCGACCTCGCAGAACAGCGGGATCATTTCGCAGCCCAGGGCTTCGATCAGCTGCGGGGCAATCACACCAGCCGCGCCGTTGCCGCAGTCCACCACCACCTTGAGCTTCTTCGCCAGCTTGATATCGCCGGTGATCTGCTTGAAATAGCGCTCGAGGATTTCGACTTTCTCGACGCTGCCTTCGCCGCGGCTCAGGTCGTTGGTTTGCAGGCGGGTCAACAGTGCCTGGATCTGCTCGTTGGCCAGGGTGTCGCCGGCGATGACGATCTTGAAGCCGTTGTAGTTCGGCGGGTTGTGGCTGCCGGTGAGCATCACCCCGGACTTGCCGGCCAGTACGTTGGCGGCGTAGTACAGGGCGGGGGTCGGTACCAGGCCAACGTCACTGACCTTGCAGCCGGCTTCGACCAGGCCCTTGATCAGTTGCTCGACCAGCATTGGCCCTGACAGGCGCCCGTCGCGGCCGACCGAAATGTTCGGCTCGCCTTGGGCGAGGGTCTGTGCGCCAATGGCGCGACCAATCCAGTAGGCGGTTTCGGCAGTGAGGGTTTCGCCGACCACGCCACGGATGTCATAAGCGCGGAAGATACTGGCGGGAAGGTTCGGGGTCACTCGTTCCATGCTGGTCACCTGGGAAACTCCAATCTGAAAGGGTTGCTGAATGCGTCAGCGGCAGCCACTGCGCGAGTCAATATGTCCGCCTTTGACGGCATTTTCGCGACAGAGTTCGCGGATACAGTTTGTTCTGTCTGCATTCAGCTGTTGTTTACCGCTCCATTCTTGGACCGTCTGGCGGTTAACCATAAGCCGCCGACCAGGCCGGTTAACGCCAGAAAGGCGGCGAGCAGCAACCAGGGGTTGAGCCTGAATGCCGAGGCGTTCTCGATCAAGGGGCCGGGCTGAAACCCCAAGGCCCAGGTGGCGTTGGCAGTACCCAGCTGGTGCAGTGCCGGCGCCTGGCTGTGGCCGTGGCTGAAAAGCTCGACGGGTGGGTCGTTGAACACCAATTGTGTCAGTCGCATCTGACCAAGCGTACCCGCATCGCGCTGCAGTGGGTCAGTGAAGCGTGAGAGCGCGAATGTGAGCACCAGAATGGCTTGTACGGGGGCGTCAGCGGACTCACGCAGTGCGGTGACGCTGTAAACCCGTTGCTGTCCAGCCTCAGGATAGGCTTCAAGGGCAGGCGCTACGCCGCGCTCGGCGCGCCGGACCATGTCGAGCACGGGCTCGCTCATGGGTGGGCTCGAGGCGGCCTGTCCAGGTTTGAGCAACTGTGCCGCCACCAGGCCGTCGAGGTGGGCGAATGCGCCGAGCAGCTTTTGTGGGTCAGGTGACTGTACCAATGCCAGTACCACCGGGCTTCTGATCAGGGCGTCCACCTCGCGGGTGACGCCAATGATCGAGGCGTCCAGGTGCGATACGAGTGCACCGGCCTGGGCGTAAGCCAGGTTGTTACGGTGGTCACGCTGGCCAGGCAGCACTGCGGTGAACCAAGTCAGTAGTACGCCCGCAAGCAGGCCAGCCAGGGCAATCAGTAGCCCCGGTAGCACCTGCTGGAAGTGCCTCAATGGCTACCGGAATGACCGAAGCCGCCAGCGCCACGCTGGCTTTCGTCGAAGGTTTCGACGATATCGAAGTGCGCCTGTACCACTGGTACCAGCACCAGCTGCGCGATGCGCTCGCCGATGGCGATGGTGAATGGGGTCTGGCCGCGGTTCCAGCACGAGACCATCAGCTCGCCTTGGTAGTCGGAGTCGATCAGGCCGACCAGGTTGCCGAGGACGATGCCATGTTTATGGCCAAGGCCCGAGCGCGGCAGGATCAGTGCCGCCAGGCCCGGATCGCCGATGTACACCGACAGGCCGGTAGGGATCAGCAGGGTCTGGCCTGGCTCGAGGACGGTGTCTTGCTTGAGCATGGCGCGCAGGTCGAGACCGGCCGAGCCTGGGGTGGCGTACTGCGGCAGCGGGAACTCGCTGCCGATGCGTGGATCGAGAATCTTGGCTTGTAGAGCGTGCATGCGAAGTTAAACCTGGTTAAGACGTTCGGCAATGAAGGCTACCAGCTGGCGGGCAATCTTGCCCTTGCTGGTCTGCGCGAAAACTGTTGCGTGAAGTTGACGGTCGATGACGCTGCAGGCGTTCTCCTCGCTGTTGAAGCCGATGCTGGGGTTGGCCACATCGTTGGCGACAATCAGGTCGAGGTTCTTGTCCTTGAGCTTGCGCGCGGCGTAATCGAGCAAGTGTTCGGTCTCGGCGGCAAAGCCGACGCTGAACGGGCGGTCAGGACGGGTGGAGATGCTGGCGAGAATGTCCGGGTTGCGGACCATCTGCAGCAGCAGGCCGTCACCTGTCGTAGGGTCTTTCTTGAGTTTTTGCGGGGCCACCACTTCTGGGCGGTAGTCTGCGACTGCTGCCGAGGCGATGAACACATCGCAGGGGATGGCGGCTTCACAGGCGGCGAGCATGTCGCGGGCGCTGACCACGTCGATGCGGGTGACGCGATCGGGTGTCGGCAGGTTCACCGGGCCGGTCACCAGCGTCACCTTGGCGCCAGCCTCCACGGCGGCTTCAGCCAGGGCAAAGCCCATTTTCCCCGAGCTGTGGTTGGTGATGTAGCGCACCGGGTCGATGTTTTCCTGGGTCGGGCCGGCAGTGATCAGCACGTGTTTGCCGGTCAGCGACTCGCGCTTGAAGGTCTCGGCGGCGCACCAGGCCAGGTCAGTGGCTTCGAGCATGCGGCCCAGGCCCACATCGCCACAGGCCTGGCTGCCGGAGGCCGGGCCGAACACCTGGATATCACGACTTTGCAGCAGCTCAAGGTTGGCCTGGGTGGCCGGGTCGCGCCACATCGCCTGGTTCATCGCCGGGGCCACGGCCACGGTGGCATCGGTAGCCAGCACCAGGGTGGTCAGCAGATCGTCGGCGACACCCTGGGCCAGGCGCGCGAGCAGGTCGGCGGTGGCTGGGGCAATCAGCACCAGGTCGGCCCACTTGGCCAGCTCGATATGGCCCATCGCCGCTTCGGCAGCAGGGTCCAATAGGTCCATGTGCACCGGGTGGCCGGACAGGGCCTGCATGGTCAGCGGGGTGATGAATTCGGCCCCGCCACGGGTCATGACGACGCGCACTTGGGCGCCGTGTTCCAGGAGTCGGCGAACCAGCTCGGCACTCTTGTAGGCGGCGATGCCGCCGCCGACGCCGAGAACGATGCGCTTCCGATACAGCCGCTGCATAGGCTTGCCTTTTGCTCAGTGATTACACGCGGCGACGACGCCTCCCCAGGCCGGTTCGTCGCGTAAAAATGAGCGGCTAATGTAGCACAGGGCTCAAACCGGGAGCAGTAACCGAAAGACAGAGGGAATTGTCATGAGTATCAGGGATTGGCCTGCGGCGGAGCGGCCGCGGGAAAAACTGCTGGAGTCGGGGGCGGGCAACCTGTCGGATGCCGAGCTGCTGGCGATTTTTTTGCGCACCGGAGTGCGTGGGCGTAGCGCGGTCGACCTTGCCAGGCATCTGCTCGGGCGCTTCGGCAGCCTGCGCGGGCTGCTGGAGGCAGACAGCCGCAGCTTCAATGGCGAGCTCGGCCTGGGCCCGGCAAAGTTCGCCCAATTGCAGGCCGTGCTGGAAATGTCCCGGCGCCACCTGGCCGAGGGCCTGCGGCGCGATTCAGCCCTGCAGAGCCCCCAGGCGGTCAAGGACTACCTCAAGGCGCGCCTGCGCCACGAGCCGCATGAGGTTTTCGGTTGCCTGTTTCTCGACAGCAAGCACCGGGTGCTGGCCTTCGAGGCGTTGTTTCAGGGCTCGATCAACAGCGCCAGCGTCTATCCCCGGCAGGTGATCAAGCGCGCCCTGGCACATAACGCCGCGGCGTTGATCCTCTGCCACAACCATCCTTCAGGCGTGAGCGAGCCTAGCGATGCCGACCTGGTCCTGACCCGGCGCCTGACCAAGGCGCTGGACATGATCGAAGTGCGCGTGCTCGACCACTTCGTCATCGGCGACGGCGAGCCGCTGTCGATGGCCGAGCACGGCTGGCTCTAGCGCGAGGTGCTGACCCCGGCGAAGTCCTGGCGACCGAACGGGCTGACCTGGTAACCCTGGACATCCTTGCGCGCCAGCACGGCCGCCGTCGGGTGGGCCAGGGGCAGCCACAAGGCCTGTTGCTGAATCAGCGTCTGCGCCTGTTGGTACAGGCGGCTGCGCACGCTCTGGTCGTTGGTGGTCTTGCCGGCGCTGATCAACTGATCGAGGCGCTGGTCGCAAAAGCGTGCGAAGTTGGTGCCGGACTTGACCGCCGCGCAGGAAAACTGCGGGCTGAGGAAGTTGTCCGGGTCGCCGTTATCCCCGGCCCAGCCCATGAACAGCAAGTCATGCTCACCCGCCTTGGCCCGGCGAATAAGCTCACCCCATTCAATCACGCGGATCTCGGCCTTGATGCCGATCTTGCCCAGGTCCGCCTGCAGCAATTGTGCGCCCAGGCTCGGGTTGGGATTGAGCAGGCTGCCTTGCGGGCGGGTCCAGATGGTGGTGCTGAAGCCGTCCTTGAGGCCGGCCTTGGCCAACAGTGCCCGGGCTTTGTCGAGGTTGGCCGGATAGCCGGGCAGGTCCTTGGCGTAGCTCCAGGTATTGGGCGGGTAGGGGCCATTGGCAGCCACCGCGGTGTCTTCGAACACCGCCTTGAGGTAGCTGGTCTTGTCGAACGCGAGGTTGATGGCCTGGCGTACCTCCGGCTTGTCCAGTGGTGCATGCTGGCTATTGATGGCGACGAACGCGGTCATGAAGGCTTCGGTCTTTTCTACCTTCAGGGTCGGATCCTCGCTGGCCGCGGCGATATCCAGCGGTTTTGGCGACAGGGCGATCTGGCACTCGTTGCGCTTGAGTTTTTGCAGGCGCACGTTGGCGTCGGGGGTGATGGCGAAGATTAACGGGTCGACACCCGGTTTGCCGGCAAAGTAATCAGCGTTTGCCCGGTAGCGGATCACGGCATCCTTCTGAAAGCGATTGAAGACGAACGGCCCGGTGCCGATTGGCTGGCTGTTGAGCTTCTCCGGAGTGCCGGCCTTGAGCAGTTGGTCGGCGTACTCGGCGGAGTAGATCGAAGCAAAGCCCATGCTCAGCGTGGCCAGGAAAGTGGCGTCGGGGTGGTCGAGGGTAAAGCGCACGGTCAGCGGGTCTGGGGCCTCGATCTGCTTGATCAGGCTTGGCAGTTGCAACGATTGGGCGTGCGGGTAACCGTTCTGGGCGATCTTGTGCCAGGAATGGGCGGGGTAGAGCATGCGCTGGAAGCTGAACAGCACGTCGTCGGCGTCCAGCGTGCGATTGGGCTTGAAGTAGCCGGTACTGTGGAATTTCACCCCCGGACGCAGCTTGAACTCGTAGATAAGGCCGTCCGGCGATACCGTCCAGCTTTCGGCCAGGCTCAGCACTACCTGGCCCTGGCGCGCGTCGAACTCGACCAGGCGGTTCATCAGCACGTCGGCCGAGGCATTGGTGGTACTCAGCGAGTTGTACTGGACCACGTCAAAGCCTTCGGGGCTGGCTTCGGTGCACACGCTCAGCGCAGCCGCCTGGGCGAAAGCCGGGCCGAGCAGGGTGGCGAACAACAGGGGTAGAACGGCAGCGCGCATGGGGATTCCTTGGCTGATCGGTGGCCCATCTGCCAGTGCAGTCTGGAAAAGTCCTACCCTAGTGCGCTGGGGCGCAAATGACCATATCCTTTTTTGCCGATCGAGCGACGAGCGGTCGACAGCTTGCCGGGCCAGTGGTTATGCTGCTCCGGCGTGTCGAACAGCAAGTCAAAGCACATCTTCTGTTGTTGTGCTCTGGTCTTTCTGGTATAAAGCAGCGCTCTTTTCTAGGGGCTCGGCTTGTCGCATCTGCTGACCGAGTCGATAAGACCCTGAAGAAACACGGCGCCTGGCGCCAAAGACTGAGAGATTAAGCGGCCAACCCATGCCGGGTTGGGCATGTGGTTTTAGAGGGCTGAGGCATGTCGAGAGTCTGTCAAGTTACCGGTAAGGGTCCGGTAACCGGGAATAACATTTCCCACGCAAACAACAAAACCCGTCGTCGTTTCCTGCCGAACCTGCAGCATCATCGCTTCTGGGTCGAGTCCGAGAAGCGTTTCGTGCGTCTGCGCGTATCTGCCAAAGGCATGCGCATCATCGACAAGCGCGGCATTGATGCCGTTCTGGTCGACATTCGCCGTAACGGCGCTAAGGTCTAAGGGAGAGAATCATGCGTGAATTGATCCGTCTGGTGTCGACCGCTAATACCGGCCACTTCTACACCACCGACAAGAACAAGCGCACCACTCCGGACAAAATCGAAATCAAAAAATTCGATCCGGTTGTTCGCAAGCACGTGATCTACAAGGAAGCCAAGATCAAGTAATTGATCCGGCTGACGAAAAAAGGGCCCGTATCTCTGGATACGGGCCCTTTTTTTTATGCTGCTTTTTCTGCACCCGGGCCTAAACCCGGCCGTCGATCAGTTGAAGGCGAACGCTTCAATCCTGCCGTCCGCATCCCCCTCGATCTGAATCCGCTCTGGATCATACTCGCGAGTCGAGCGTTCATCGATGCCGACGACGCGGTCACGACCGGTCAGCTCGCTGACGTAGGCCTTGACGCTGGTCACATAGCGGCTACCGATAAGGTGATCGATCTGTTGCAGGGCTTCTTCATTGGTCATGACGTTGCTTCCTTCGTGATTGAATGCCCGGTTGGGCAACGCCATGCTCGGTTGGGCAAGCCCTGCTCGAGCGGTAGTTATCTATTTTTGCTCGAACATCACATAGATCTTGCGGCACGGCTCCAGCACTTCCCAGGTACCCTTGAAGCCCGCCGGAATCACGAAGCGGTCGCCAGCGCGCAGGGTTTTCGCCTCGCCCGCCTCATCACGCAGCACCGATACCCCTTGTACGATTTCGCAATACTCGTGTTCGGTGTAATTGACGGTCCACTGCCCGACCGCCCCTTCCCAGACGCCTGCATGAAACTGTGCGCAGGGGCTGGAGTAATGGTTGAAGACCGCCTGCTCGGGGTCGCCCTTGAGTACCTTTTCCGCCGCGGGGCGGTAGCGTTCCGCCTCGGTCAGCACCTGGGCAAAGTCGATGATTTGGTTAATGCTCATGGTCGGGCCCCTTTTGTTGTTTAATAAAATGAACATCAGTAGGTGTTTGATGTGATTATGTCAAATATATTGAAAATTAGGGTGCCGGTGGTTTAGGGTGACAGGTGCCTGTGCGCCTGTGTCGCCCAGCCAGAATTTTCGCCAGTGCCCCCAAGCCCTCGTGCGGCACTGCACCTTAACAAGAGGAGGAGTTTCGTATGACCACCCTGACTCGTGCGGACTGGGAACAGCGTGCCCAGCAATTGAAGATCGAAGGCCGTGCCTTCATCAATGGTGAATACACCGCGGCCGTTTCCGGCGCCACGTTCGAGTGCCTCAGCCCGGTCGACGGACGCCTCCTGGCGCAGATCGCCAGCTGCGACGAGGCCGATGCCAAGCGCGCGGTAGAAAATGCCCGCGCCACGTTTGCCTCTGGCGTCTGGTCGCGCCTGGCTCCGGCCAAACGCAAGGCCACCATGATTCGTTTCGCCGGCCTGCTCAAGAAGAACGTCGAAGAGCTGGCCCTGCTGGAAACCCTGGACATGGGTAAGCCGATCAGCGACTCGCTGAACATCGACGTACCGGGTGCCGCCCAGGCCTTGAGCTGGAACGGTGAAGCGATCGACAAGATCTACGACGAAGTCGCCGCCACCCCGCACAATCAACTGGGTCTGGTGACGCGCGAGCCGGTGGGTGTAGTTGCCGCCATCGTGCCGTGGAACTTCCCGCTGCTGATGGCCTGCTGGAAACTCGGCCCGGCCCTGGCCACCGGTAACTCGGTGGTGCTCAAGCCTTCGGAAAAATCGCCACTGACCGCCATCCGCATCGCCCAGCTGGCGATCGAGGCCGGTATCCCGGCCGGTGTGCTCAACGTGCTGCCAGGTTATGGCCACACCGTCGGCAAGGCCCTGGCCCTGCACATGGATGTCGATACTCTGGTGTTCACCGGTTCGACCAAGATCGCCAAGCAACTGATGATCTATGCCGGTGAGTCGAACATGAAGCGGGTCTGGCTTGAAGCCGGTGGCAAGAGCCCGAACATCGTCTTCGCCGACGCTCCGGACCTCAACGCCGCCGCCGAAGCTGCTGCCAGCGCCATCGCCTTCAACCAGGGCGAAGTCTGCACCGCAGGTTCGCGCCTGCTGGTCGAGCGCTCGATCAAGGACAAGTTCCTGCCGTTGGTGCTTGAAGCGCTCAAGGCCTGGAAGCCGGGCAACCCACTGGACCCAGCCACCACCGTGGGTGCCCTGGTCGATACCCAGCAGATGAACACTGTGCTGTCCTACATCGAAGCCGGCCACAGCGATGGCGCCAAGCTGCTGGTGGGCGGCAAGCGGATCCTCGAGGAAACCGGTGGCACCTACGTCGAGCCGACGATTTTCGACGGCGTCAGCAACGCCATGAAAATCGCCCAGGAAGAGATCTTCGGCCCGGTACTGTCGGTCATTACCTTCGACAGCGTCGAGGAGGCGATCAACATCGCCAACGACACCCCGTACGGCCTGGCTGCCGGTGTGTGGACCGCTGACATCTCCAAGGCGCACCTGACCGCCAAGGCCCTGCGCGCCGGCAGCGTGTGGGTCAACCAGTACGATGGCGGCGACATGACCGCACCGTTCGGCGGCTTCAAGCAGTCGGGCAACGGCCGCGACAAGTCGCTGCATGCGCTGGACAAGTACACCGAGCTGAAAGCCACCTGGATCAAACTGTAAGTCCTGGGTGCCCTTATCGCGGGACAAGCCCGCTCCCACAGTGTGGGAGCGGGCTTGTCCCGCGATTGTTTCTGGAGGAAGACAGCGTGCGCTGGGGAACCTATTTCGCCGTGCTGGCGGCCGTGCTCAGTGTCGGCCTGGCCTTGGGCGTCAGCATGCCGCTGGTGTCGTTGCGCCTGGAAGGCTGGGGCTACGGCAGTTTTGCCATTGGCGTGATGGCGGCGATGCCGGCCATCGGCGTGCTGGTCGGTGCCAGTCTGTCCAGCCGTCTGGCCGCACGCTTCGGTACGCCGGGGTTGATGCGCTTGTGCCTGTGGGCCGGGGCGTTTTCCATTGGTTTGCTGGCACTGCTGCCCAGCT
>NZ_JH650778.1:18463-23143 GCF_000259195.1 Pseudomonas donghuensis | reverse complement strand
TGGCTGGCCCTGCGTTTGCTGATCGGGGTGATCCTCACCATCGTCTTCATCCTTGGTGAAAGCTGGATCAACCAACTGGTGGTCGAGCAGTGGCGCGGACGTCTGGTGGCGCTATACGGCAGCAGCTATGCCTTGAGTCAGCTGGCCGGGCCGTTGTTGCTCGGCGTGGTGGGCTCGGAAGATGACCTGGGTTTCTGGATCGGAGCCGGCCTGCTGATTGCCGCGCCGCTGGTGCTGCTCGGCCGCGATGGTGCACCCAGTGCCGAGTCCTGCAGCGTGACCTTTACTGATCTGTTCGGCTTCTGCCGGCGCCTGCCGGTGATTGCCTGGGCCATCGCGCTGTTTGCTGCCTTCGAGGCCATGATTCTGACCTTGCTGCCGGTCTACTGCCTGCAGCAAGGCTTCACCACGGAAATCGCCCTGTTCATGGTCAGCACCGTCGTGGTCGGTGATGCGCTGCTGCAGCTACCGATTGGCGCGCTGGCCGACCGTATGTCCAGGCGTACGCTGTTCAGCGGCTGTGCGGTGATGCTACTGGGCTCCAGCCTGGCGATACCGTTGCTGCTGCAAACGCCGTTGATCTGGCCGCTGTGGGTGCTGTTCGGCGCCAGTGCCGGTGGCCTGTTCACCTTGTCGCTGGTGCTGATCGGCGAGCGTTACCGCGATGATGCACTGGTACGCGCCAATGCCCACGTTGCGCAGCTGTGGGGCATCGGCTGCCTGATCGGGCCGCTGGCGGCAGGGGGGGGCAGCCAGTGGATCAGTGGCCATGCGCTGCCGCTGTTCATGGCGGCAGGGGCATTCGGTCTGGTGCTGCTGGCAAGGCGCCCCGACGCCTTCGAGCCGGCGCCGGTCTAGAGCATCTTCTCCAGGCCCACGGCCTTGCTGATCCAGGCGTTGAAGCGCCGCCACAGCCCGCCGGGCTCGGTGGTCAGGGTGTGCAGGCGATGATTGTCTTCGGTAACCCAGACCAATTGGCCGTCGATCAGTTGCAGCTGATAGCTGAGGGCCGGGGCCATGCCCTGGGCCGCCAGCTCGCGGGTGTACTCGGCCAGCTCCGGGCTGTCGACCAGCACCCCGACTTCGGTGTTCCACAGCAGCGAGCGGGGATCGAAGTTGAATGAACCGATGAAGGTCTTTTTGCGATCGAAGACGATAGCCTTGCTGTGCAGGCTGGAGTCGGAGCTGCTATGAAAGCGCATGGCCCGACGTGAGCTCGGCTCGCCAGGCTGGCGGCGCAATTCGTACAGATGGACACCGTGCTCGAGCAGCGCCTTGCGATACGGTGCGTAGCCACCATGCACGGCGGGCACATCGGTCGCTTCCAGGGAGTTGGTCAGCAGCTTGACCGAGACGCCGTTGTCGGCGCGGCTGGTCAGGTACAGCAGGCCTGACTCGCGGGGCACGAAGTAGGCCGAGACCAGGATCAACTCATGCTGCACATTGTTCAGGTCAGGCGCCAACTGTTGAGTCATCAGCAGCTGCGGGTCGGGCTCATCGCGGGCCAGGACCTTGCTTGGCGCGTCCCAGAGCGCCTGGTTGTGGGCCCAGATCAGCTCGTTGCGCCAGACATCCAGGCGCGGTCGAGTCTGATAGGCCATCAGCCGCTCGTACTGGGCCTTGCGTTTGATCCGCGCCTCGGCCAGTGAAGCCTCCAGGCGCTGGCGGCTGTCACGTAGGTCGCCAGCGTCGGGATGGCTGAGCAGGAAGTCGCCGATCGGCTTGCTCAGGGCACTGTTCCAGTACTGATCGAAGCTATGCCCCAGCTGTTCGGCCACTGGGCCGACGCCGAGCAGGTCGATGTCGGTGAAGTTCAGGTTGGGTTCGGCATCGAAATACTCATCGCCCAGGTTGCGCCCGCCGACGATGGCCATGCTGTTGTCCACCAGCCACAGCTTGTTGTGCATGCGCCGATGCTGCAACGACAGGTTGAACAGGCGGCCCATGGCCCGGGTCGCGCCAGTGCTGCGGCCCAGGTGTAAGGGGTTGAATACACGTATCTGGATGTTCGGATGTGCAGCCAGGGTGCCCATCAATTCGTCGAGGCCGTCACTGGTGGTGTCATCGAGCAGGATGCGCACCCGTACACCGCGGTCGGCCGCTTGTAGCAACTCATGCACCAGGGCACGCGTGCTGAGGCCGTCATGGACGATGTAGTACTGCAGGTCGATGCTCGATTGGGCGTTGCGGATCAGTTCGGCGCGGGCGCGGAAGGCTTCATTGCTGTTGGGCAGCAGGCGAAACCCGGAGCGCCCGTCGTAGGCCGAGGCCTGGCGCTGTACTGAGCGGCCGAATGCCGAGTCGCTGGCCGGTAGGGCCTGGCTGACTTCCCGTGGCTGGCTGACACTGGCGCAGCCATTCAGGCCGAGCAATAGCGACAGCAGTAGTGGCAGCACTCGCTGGCTTCTCAAGAAAATTCGTCCTGTTACAACTGGGCGTATGGATATGGACCGCGAGCGGCGGTGAAAAGTTACCGGTCACTGTGTTCCTGGGCCAGTAGACGAATGGCGGTCTCGCCAACCTTGCGCACTGCCGCTTCGATCTCGGTGCAGGGGCGTGCAGCAAAGTTCATGCGCAGGCAATTACGGTACTTGCCCGAGGCCGAGAAGATACTGCCGACGGCAATCTGCACTCCCTGCCCAAGTAAAGCCCGGTTCAGGCGCAGCGTGTCGAAACTTTCCGGCAATTCCACCCAGAGCATGAAGCCGCCCTGGGGCCGGCTGGCGCGGGTGCCTGGTGGAAAGTAACGGGCCACCCAGTCGCTCATCTGGTCGCGGCCACGCTGATACTGGCTGCGCATGCGCCGCAGGTGCGGCTGGTAGTGGCCGCCTTCGATGAAGTCGGCGATCGCCAGTTGTGGCTGGGTCGCCGTGCAGCCGGTGCTGATGTACTTCATGTGCAGCACCCGTTCCAGGTAGCGGCCGGGGGCTGCCCAGCCAATGCGCAAGCCCGGAGCGAGTGTCTTGGAGAAGGAGCTGCACAGCAGCACTCGGCCGTCCTCGTCGAAGGACTTGATGGTCCGCGGTCTGGGGTAGGTGTAGGCAAGGTCGCCATACACATCGTCTTCGAGGATCGCTACATCGAAGCGTTGCGCCAGGGTCAGCAACGCCTTCTTGCGCGCCTCGGGCATGATGTAGCCGAGCGGGTTGTTGCAGTTCGGGGTGATCTGGATGAGCTTGATCGGCCATTGTTCCAGGGCCAGTTCCAGGGCTTCGAGGCTGATCCCGGTGAGGGGGTCGGTGGGGATTTCCAGGGCTTTCATGCCCAGGCCCTTGAGGGTTTGCATGGCGCCATGAAAGCTGGGCGAATCCACCGCCACGATATCGCCGGGTTGGCACACTGCGCGGATGCTGGTGGATAGCGCCTCATGGCAGCCGGTGGTGACCACGAGGTCGGCCGGGCTGACCGTGCAGCCGGAATCGAGCATCAGCCGGGCGATCTGCTCGCGCAGGGCCAGGGTGCCGCAGATGGTGTCGTAATACAGGCCGGGCATGTCCTGACGACGGCTAAGCTGGGCCAGGCTGCGCAGCAGCGGTTTGAGGGTCGGGCTGGTAATGTCGGGCATGCCACGGCCCAGTTGAACCACGTCCTTGCTCGGTACGCTGCGGATCAGCTCGATGACCTGCTCCCACTGGGAAATGTCCACTGGGCGCTGGGCTGGGCGGCTGACAGCGGGCAGGGCAGGCAGGCTGCGGTTATTGGGGACGAAGTAGCCAGACTTGGGCCGCGGCGCAGCCAGGCCGTTGTCTTCCAGGAGGCGGTAGGCCTGCTGCACGGTGCTCAGGCTGACCCCATGCTCGATGCTCAGGGCGCGCACCGACGGCAAGCGATCGCCGGGACGGTACAGGCCTTGTTCGATGCGAGCGCCAAGCAGCTCGGCGAGGTTGATGTACAGCGTCATGGCATACTCCGGAAGACGGCTACAGCAAATGACCAATACAGATGAGGAAAAAATACAGCATTCAGTAGGAAATGTGCCAATTCTGTATGGAAGTAATAGTCAGTCTTTGGATCTGTAATGGTCTTGCACTGACGCGCATGCTTGTTCCACGGTTCACACACCCTGGAGGTAACAAGCAATGAGCGGCATGAGCGATGTGCGCCTGAAACTGTATGCCGAAGAACTGAGCCGTGAGCAGCGCGCCCAGCTGTTCAGTGCGCCCACCGGCCTCAGTCGCTGGGGCCTGATGATCCATCGCTGGCATACCCGCAGGGCGCTGCTGGAACTGGACGCAGCGCAACTGCGCGACGTCGGCCTGACCCCGGAGCAGGCGCGCGAAGAAGGTTTGAAACCTTTCTGGCGTGCCTAGACCAGCTCTTTCATGCGGTGCCAGAGCATGCCCAGGGCCAGCAGCGGCGAGCGCAGGTGCTTGCCGCCCGGGAAGGTGATGTGCGGTACCCGGGCGAACAGGTCGAAGCGCCCGCCATGCTGGCCGCTGATGGCTTCACCGAGCAGCCTACCGGCCAGGTGAGTGGCATTCAAGCCATGGCCGGAATAGGCCTGGGCGAAGTACACGTTGGGCTGGTCGGGCAGGCGGCCGATCTGTGGCAAGCGGTTGGCGCCGATGCCGATCATTCCGCCCCATTGATAGTCGATACGCACATCAGCGAGCTGGGGGAATACCTTGAGCATTTTCGGCCGCATGTAGGCGGCGATATCTTTCGGGTCGCGCCCGGAAT
>NZ_JH650778.1:0-18453 GCF_000259195.1 Pseudomonas donghuensis | reverse complement strand
CGCCACCGAACAACAGCCGCCGATCGGCGGACAAGCGGTAGTAGTCCAGGGCCACGCGCTGGTCGCACACGGCCATGTTTTGCGGCAGCAACTGGCTGGCCCGGGCCTCGCTCAGGGGTTCGGTGGCGATGATGTAGCTACCGGCGGGCAGCACCTTGCCGCCAAGCTCGGCATTCAGGTCGTTCAGGTAGGCATTGCAGCCGAGCACCAGGGTGCTGGCGAGCACCGAGCCTTGTGCAGTATGTACGCGTACCTGCGGGCCATAATCGATGCGCGTCACTGCGGATTGCTCGAACAGGCGCACGCCCAGCTTGCTGGCGACGACCGCTTCGCCCAGTGCCAGGTTGAGCGGGTGCAGATGCCCGGAGCCCATATCGATCAGGCCGCCGACGTAGCGGTCCGAGCCGACCACGCTGTGCATCTGCTCAGGCTGCACCAGGCGCAACTCGTGGCGATAGCCGAGACTGCGCAGCGCTTCGGCATCCTCGGCGAACCCCTCCAGGTCGCGGGGTTTGTTGGCCAAGTCGCAGTAACCCCAGGTCAGGTCGCAGTCGATGCTGTGGCGTTCGATTCGCTCGCGGACGATGTCCACGGCTTCCAGGCCCATCAGCTTGAGCTCGCGCACGCCATCACAACCGATGATCGGGGTGAACTGCTCAAGGCCGTGGCCGACGCCACGAATCAGTTGCCCGCCATTGCGCCCGCTGGCGCCCCAGCCGATCTTGCGAGCTTCCAGCAGGATCACGTTGAGGCCGCGCTCGGCCAGTTCGATCGCCGTGTTCAGCCCGGAAAAACCACCGCCCACCACGCAGATGTCACAGCTCAGTTCGCCCTGCAGCTGTGGATAATTCGCCTGTGGGGCGCTGCTGGCAGCGTAGTAGGAAGCGGTGTGCGAGGCGGGCTGCTGAACGCCGGCGTTCATGGCGATGTCCTGGTTCTGAGTGTTTGGAAAATTTTACGCAGGATAAGCTGCACTTTCAGGGGTGGGCAACCGTAGGGCAAAATAGTGCGCCACCCTTCTTTGCCGCAGGCCGCCATGAGTTGCAACAGCCACAAGATCCGCTTCCTGCGCGAGCAGATCCCATCCTTTGAATGCGTGCCGGGCTGTCACGACTGCTGCGGGCCGGTAACCACTTCGTCGGAAGAAATGGCCCGCCTGCCGCGCAAGAGCGCCGCCGAGCAGGAAGCCGCACTGGCGGAACTGAACTGCGTGCACCTGGGCCCCAACGGCTGCACCGTGTACGAAGAGCGGCCGCTGATCTGCCGCTTGTTCGGTACCACTCCCAAGCTGCCATGCCCCAATGGCCGGGCCCCGGCCGAGATGATCGACCCACACGCCGAAAAGCTGGTGCACCAGTACATCGCCAGCACCCGGCAGGTGCTGGTCTGAGCCTCAGTCCGGAATCGGCAGGTTGAGGCTTTCCTTCACCTCTTCCATGACGATGTAGCTCTTCGACTCGCGCACGTGCGGCAGCTTGAGCAGGATGTCGCCGAGCAGCTTGCGGTAGGAAGCCATCTCGGAAATCCGCGCCTTGACCAGGTAATCGAAGTCGCCGGAGACCAGGTGGCACTCGAGCACGTGCGGCAACTTCAGCACGGCACGTCGGAATTCCTCGAAGGTGTCGCCTGACTTGTAGTCGAGGCTGATTTCGACGAACACCAGCAGGCTGCCCTTCAGGTGCTGCGGGTTGAGCCGGGCGTTGTAGCCCATGATGATCCCTTCGCGCTCCAGGCGCCGGACCCGCTCGGTGCAGGGGGTGGTCGACAGGCCGACCTTTTCGCCCAGTTCAGTAAACGAGATGCGCCCATCTGCCTGCAGGATGCGCAGGATATTGCGGTCGATCTTGTCCAGTTCACGTTTGCTTTGGTGCTGGGTTCTCATAGTGGATGCCCCTCCGTAAAAGCCAACCTTGCCGAGAATTCTCGCCAAATATAGGCTTTTATATAGTGAAAAGCACTGGTCATACCTTCCTATACTGCGCGCATCTATGCCATTAACAACAAATGTCAGCGGTACGCTGCTTCGAGGGTATTAAACATGCGAGTTCTGGTGCTTGGTAGCGGTGTGATCGGAACCGCCAGTGCCTACTATCTGGCACGGCAAGGGTTTGAAGTCGTCGTGGTCGACCGCCAACCGGCAGTCGCCATGGAAACCAGCTTTGCCAATGCCGGCCAGGTCTCGCCTGGTTACGCTTCGCCCTGGGCGGCCCCGGGTGTGCCGCTCAAAGCCATCAAGTGGCTGCTGGAGCGTCACGCGCCCCTGGCCATCAAGGCCACCGCCGACATCGACCAGTACCTGTGGATGGCGCAAATGCTGCGCAACTGCACCGCCAGCCGTTATGCGGTGAACAAGGAGCGCATGGTGCGCCTGTCCGAGTACAGCCGTGACTGCCTCGACGAGTTGCGTGCCGAAACCGGCATTGCCTACGAAGGCCGTACCCTCGGTACCACGCAACTGTTCCGCACCCAGGCGCAACTGGACAACGCCGCCAAGGACATTGCCGTCCTCGAGCAGTCCGGCGTGCCGTACGAAGTGCTCGACCGCGAAGGCATCGCCCGCGTCGAACCGGCCCTGGCCAACGTCACCGACATTCTTGCCGGTGCCCTGCGCCTGCCCAACGACCAGACCGGCGACTGCCAGCTGTTCACCACCCGCCTGGCGGAAATGGCGATCAAGCTCGGTGTCGAATTCCGCTTTGGCCAGGACATTCAGCGCCTGGACTACGCCGGAGACCGCATCAACGGCGTGTGGATCGATGGCAAGCTGGAAACCGCCGACCGCTACGTGCTGGCCCTGGGCAGCTACTCGCCGCAGCTGCTCAAACCGCTGGGCATCAAGGCCCCGGTCTACCCGCTCAAGGGCTATTCGCTGACGGTACCGATCACCGACCCGGCGATGGCGCCGACTTCGACCATTCTCGACGAAACCTACAAGGTCGCGATCACCCGTTTCGACAACCGCATCCGCGTTGGCGGCATGGCCGAAATCGCCGGTTTTGACCTGTCGCTGAACCCGCGTCGACGCGAAACCCTGGAGATGATCGTCAACGACCTTTATCCTCATGGCGGCGACCTGAGCCAAGCCAGTTTCTGGACCGGCCTGCGCCCGACCACCCCGGACGGTACGCCGATTGTCGGAGCCACGCCGTTCCGCAACCTGTTCCTCAACACCGGTCACGGTACGTTGGGCTGGACCATGGCCTGCGGTTCCGGTCGGCTGTTGGCCGACCTGATTGCGCGCAAGAAGCCGCAAATCAGTGCCGAAGGCCTCGATATCTCTCGCTACGGAAAACACCAGGAGCCTGCCAAGCATGTCAGTCCAGCGCCAGCTCACCAATGAGCGCATGAGCCAGATCGTTACCCACAACGGCACCGTGTACCTCGCGGGCCAGGTGGGTGACGACATGAACGCCGGGATCGAGCAGCAAACCCGCGAGACCCTGGCCAACATCGAGCGCCTGCTGGACCTGGCCGGCACCGACAAGAGCCGCCTGCTCTCGGTGACCATCTACCTCAAGGACATCGACGCGCACTTTCAGGGCATGAACGCGGTGTGGGACAAGTGGCTGCCAAAAGGCGTCGCCCCGGCCCGTGCCACCGTCGAAGCCAAGCTGTGCGAACCGGAAATCCTTATCGAGCTGTCGGTGGTCGCCGCCCTGCCGTAACACCCGATCCCTCGCCCGGTGCCGCAGGCGGCCGACCAGTTGCCTTTTGAGCACCGGGTTTTTTACTTCTAACCAGACTGCCCAGAAGGCTGCCGTCATGCGTCCTGCCCGTGCCCTGATCGATCTTCAAGCCCTGCGTCACAACTATCAACTTGCCCGCGAACTGACCGGAGCCAAAGCCCTGGCCGTGATCAAGGCCGATGCCTATGGTCACGGTGCCGTGCGTTGCGCCCTGGCCCTTGAGCAGCAGGCCGATGGTTTTGCCGTGGCCTGTATCGAAGAGGCGCTGGAGTTGCGCGCAGCCGGGATCAAACCGCCGATCTTGCTGCTTGAAGGCTTTTTCGAAGCCAGCGAACTGCAACTGATCGTCCAGCACGACCTGTGGTGCGTGGTGCATTCGCTGTGGCAGCTGGAAGCCATCGAGCAGGCGCACCTGAGCAAGCCGATCACTGTCTGGCTCAAGCTCGACTCGGGCATGCACCGCGTTGGCCTGCATGCCAAGGACTATCAGGCCGCGTACCAGCGCCTGCTGGCCAGCGGCAAGGTTGCGCGCATCGTGCTGATGAGCCACTTCGCCCGTGCCGACGAACTCGACAGCGATGCCAGCAACGAACAGCTGGCGGTGTTCCAGGCTGCGCGCCAGGGCCTGAGCGCCGAGATCAGCCTGCGCAACTCGCCGGCCGTGCTCGGTTGGCCGAATGTGCCCAGCGATTGGGTGCGCCCGGGCCTGATGCTGTACGGTGCCACGCCGTTCGACGTACCCCAGGCAGAAGCTGCGCGCCTGCAGCCGGTGATGACCGTGCAATCGCGAGTGATCAGCGTCCGTGAGCTACCGGCCGGTGAGCCTGTAGGTTATGGCGCCAAGTTTGTCAGCCCGCGGCCGACCCGGGTTGGTGTGGTAGCCATGGGTTACGCCGACGGCTATCCGCGCCAGGCGCCAAACGGCACACCAGTGCTGGTGGCCGGCAAGCGCACCCAACTGATCGGTCGGGTGTCGATGGACATGCTCTGCATTGACCTGACCGACGTGCCGGAAGCGGGCCTCGGCAGTCCGGTGGAGCTGTGGGGCAAAAACGTGCTGGCCAGCGAAGTGGCCATGCATGCCGGCAACATTCCCTACCAGATTTTCTGCAACCTCAAGCGCGTACCGCTGGACTACAGCGGCGATTAAAGCGCCAAAGCGGACAGGCTGCGGGTCGAAGTGTTGTAAATACTGAACGCTGTTGCGATGATAACGTTCAATTTCGACCCCACTCGTTCGTTTAGGAGGGCTCCAGCATTGGACGTCGGTGAACGACTGCAAGCCATTCGCAAGCTCAAGGGCCTGTCACAGCGTGAACTCGCCAAACGTGCGGGCGTCACCAACAGCACCATCTCGATGATCGAGAAGAACAGCGTCAGCCCCTCCATCAGCTCGCTGCGCAAGGTGCTGAGCGGTATTCCGATGTCGATGGTCGAGTTCTTTTCCGAAGAGCTGCAACCGGAAAACCCTACCCAGATCGTCTATAAAGCCCACGAGCTGATCGACATTTCGGACGGTGCGGTGACCATGAAACTGGTCGGCAAGGCGCACCCGAGTCGGGCCATTGCCTTTCTCAACGAGGTCTATCCGCCGGGTGCCGATACCGGCGAAGAAATGCTCACCCATGATGGCGAAGAGACCGGCATCCTCCTCGAAGGCCGCCTTGAACTGGTGGTGGGCCTGGAAACTTTCATCCTCGAAGCGGGCGACAGCTACTATTTTGAAAGTACCAAGCCGCACCGTTTCCGCAATCCTTACGATGAGCCGGCTCGGCTGATCAGCGCGGCGACTCCGGCCAACTTCTAGCGGGTACTGCGCGGCGGATTGTCGCGGCTAAGACCCTTTGGACACTAGGGTTGTTTCGGTGAGGCAGGGTTCCCGTTATACTTGCGCCGCCTGCGAAACCGTGGCCGCAGGCGTGACTAGCCACCATGAGGGTGTACGCGTGAATCTAATCAAGAAAATGCTGGCCGTACCAGCTGCCGTATTGGCCCTTTGGGCAGTCAGCGCACAAGCTGCGACCAACGACGACATCGCCAAGCGACTGGAACCGGTCGGCCAGGTGTGTGTACAGGGTCAGGAATGCAAGGGTATGGAAGTCGCAGCGGCTGCTGGCGGCGGCGGTGCCAAGACCCCGGATGAAATCATCGCCAAGCACTGCAACGCTTGCCACGGCAGTGGCCTGCTGGGCGCGCCGAAAATCGGCGACACCGCTGCCTGGAAAGCGCGCTCCGACCACCAGGGCGGTCTGGACGGCATCCTTGCCAAGGCCATTACCGGTATCAACGCCATGCCGCCGAAAGGCACCTGTGCCGACTGCTCGGATGACGACCTCAAGGGCGCCATCAAGAAGATGTCCGGCCTGTAAGCCCAGCGCTTGCCCAACAAAGCCCGCCACGTGCGGGCTTTGTGCTTTTTAGCGCTGGTCAGCGCAGCAATCTGGCGGCATGCTCGCTCCAACGTGGTCAAGGAATGCCGCAGGAGGCCGAGATGGCGCACCGCTGTTCGATCGACGATGCCGTAGACCAGGTGCTGGCGCGCCTGCCCGCGCACATTCACATGGGCCTGCCGCTGGGGCTGGGCAAGCCCAACCGCTTCGTCAATGCCCTGTATGCGCGCGTTCGCCAGTTGCCCGAGCGGCAACTGACTATCTACACCGCCTTGAGCCTGGGCCGCCCGGACCTGGGCGACGGCTTGCAGCGGCGCTTCCTTGAGCCCTTCATCGAGCGGGTGTTCGCCGACTACCTCGAACTGGACTACCTGCACGACCTGCGCCGCGACCAGTTGCCGGCAAACATCCGTGTCGAGCAGTTCTTCCTGCAGCCGGGCAGCCTGCTGCACAGCGCCATGGCCCAGCAGGACTACGTCAGCAGCAACTACAGCCATGCCGCCCGCGATATCAACGCCAAGGGCTTGAACCTGGTGGCGCAACTGGTTGCCGAAGACCCGGCGCATCCCGGGCAATTGAGCTTGAGCTGCAACCCGGACATCACCCTTGACCTGCTGCCGATGATCGCCCGCCGCCGGGCAGCCGGTGAAACCATCCTGTTGCTCGGCCAGGTGCATGCGCAACTGCCTTACATGCCGGGCGCTTCGGAGCTGCCCAGGGACGATTTCGACCTGCTGATCGACAGCCCGGAATGCACCCGGTTGTTTTCCACACCGAACATGCCGGTCACCACTCAAGACCATTTCATCGGCCTGCATGCCAGCACGTTGGTGCGCGATGGCGGCACCCTGCAGATCGGCATCGGTGCCATGGGCGATGCGCTGACCGCCGGGCTGCTGGCGCGTCAGGCGGACAGTGAGGCTTACCAAGCGTTGCTGGCTGAGCTTGACCTGACGCCCTGGCAAACCCTGGTCGAGCGCGAAGGCGGCATCCAGCCCTTCGCCCGCGGCCTGTATGGCTGTAGCGAAATGTTCGTCAACGGCCTGCTGGCGCTGGTCGAAGCCGGGATCATCCGCCGTCCGGTCTACCCTGACGAGGCGCGCCAGCAGGCGGCCAACAACGGCGAGCTGGATGACCAGGGGGTACTGGTGCATGGCGGCTTCTTTCTTGGCCCTCAGGCGTTTTACCAGCGCTTGCGGGAAATGCCGCTAAGCCTGCGCAAACGCTTTGCCATGAGCGCCATCAGCTACATCAACGAGCTGTATGGCCAGGAGTCGCTCAAGCGTCTGCAGCGCCGGGATGCACGCTTTATCAACACGGTGTTCACCATGACCTTGATGGGCGCCGGGGTGGCCGATCAGCTGGAAGATGGCCGGGTACTCAGCGGGGTGGGCGGGCAGTACAACTTTGTCGCCCAGGGCCATGCACTCGAAGGCGCGCGCTCGATCCTGCTGCTGCGCAGCTGGCGCGAGGCGGGCGGCGAGGTTAGCTCCAACCTGGTCTGGGAGTACGGTCACTGCACCATCCCCCGGCACCTGCGCGATATCGTCGTTACCGAGTACGGTATTGCCGATCTGCGTGGGCAGACTGATGCCGAGGTGATTGCCCGGTTGCTGGCGATCACGGACTCACGCTTCCAGCCCGAGCTGATCGAGCGAGCCCAGCAGGCCGGCAAGTTGCCGAAGGATTTCCACCTTGATCAGCGCTTCACCGAGAACACCCCGCAGCGTTTGCAGGCACTGCGCGAAAGGCACCCACGGTTGTTCCCCGAGTATCCGCTGGGCAGTGACTTCACCGCTGAAGAGCGTGATTTATTGCGTGCGCTGAACTGGCTCAAGAGCAAGTTCAAGCTGAGCGAGGTGCTGGAGCTGGGCAAGGCGGCGCTGGATGCACCGGCACCCGAGGCGTTTCCTGCGCAGTTGGCACGGATGGGGTTGGCGCAGCCGCAGGGGCTGAAGGAGGACTTGTATCAGCGCTTGTTGCTGGCGGGGTTGCAGGCAACAGCGTTCCGTTGAGGACGCTATCGCTGGCAAGCCAGCTCCCACAAGGTCCGCGGTATGCAGTATCTGTGAGAGCTGGTTTGCCAGCGATGAGGCCAGCGCAAATTACTCGATGAAAGTAACCACGCCACCTTCCAGCGACTTCACCCGAGCCAGCGATTCAACGCGGTAGCCCTGGCTGTCCAGTTCGGCGCGGCCGCCCTGGAACGACTTCTCGATGACGATACCCAAGCCGGCAACGGTGGCACCGGCTTGCTTGATGATCGAGATCAGCGCCTGGGAGGCTTTGCCGTTGGCCAGGAAGTCGTCGATCACCAGCACGCGGTCGCTGCTGTTGAGGTGGCGCGGGGAGATCGCCACGGTGTTTTCAGTCTGCTTGGTGAAGGAATACACCGAAGCCACCAGCAGGTTTTCGGTCAGGGTCAGCGACTGGTGCTTGCGCGCGAAAATCACCGGAACGCCCAGCTTCAGGCCGGTCATCACCGCCGGGGCAATGCCCGAGGCTTCGATGGTGACGATCTTGGTGATACCCGAATCGGCGAACAGACGGGCGAACTCGTCGCCAATCAGTTGCATCAGCGCAGGGTCGATCTGATGGTTGAGAAACGCATCGACTTTGAGAACCTGATCGGAAAGCACGATGCCTTCTTCGCGAATCTTCTGGTGCAGTGCTTCCACTGTGGTATTTCCTCGATGTAGCAAGAGTGGCCACGGCAATACGCCGCAGCAAAGGTTGATTATCTAACGTTTGAGCATGGCACGGATATCGGCCAGTGCATTGTTGCCGCGAGCGGCCTTCACTTCGGTCGGCGCGTCGTCCAGGCCCTCCCAGGCCAGGTCGTCGTCGGGCAGCTCGTCCAGGAAGCGGCTCGGCGAACAATCGATGATCTCGCCGTATTGCTTGCGCTTGGCGGCAAAGGTGAAGGCCAGGGTCTGACGGGCGCGGGTAATCCCGACGTAGGCCAGGCGCCGTTCTTCTTCAATGGTGTCGGCTTCGATACTGGAACGGTGGGGGAGGATTTCCTCCTCCATGCCCATGATGAACACGTAGGGGAATTCCAGGCCCTTGGAGGCGTGCAGGGTCATCATCTGCACACCTTCGGCGCCGTCTTCCTCTTCCTGCTGGCGCTCGAGCATGTCGCGCAGTACCAGCTTGCCGATGGCTTCTTCGATGGTCATGCCACCGTCTTCGTCTTTCTCGAGGGTGTTTTTCAACGCCTCGATCAGGAACCAGACGTTGCTCATGCGAAAATCCGCAGCCTTGTCGCTGGAGCTGTTGGTGCGAATCCAGTTCTCGTAGTCGATGTCCATGATCATGCTGCGCAGGGCAGCGATCGGGTCTTCCAGCGCGACCTGCTCGCGGACCTTGTCCATCCAGCGCTTGAAGCGCTGCAAGCGGTCGGTGTAGCGGCTGTCCAGGTGCTCACCGAGGCCCAGCTCCTCGCTGGCGGCGTACATCGAAACCTTGCGCTCGGTGGCGTAGTTGCCGAGCTTTTCCAGGGTGGTCGAGCCGATTTCCCGGCGCGGTACGTTGATCACCCGCAGGTAGGCGTTGTCGTCGTCCGGGTTTACCAGCAAGCGGAAGTAGGCCATCAGGTCTTTGACTTCCTGGCGTCCGAAGAAGCTATTGCCGCCTGACAGACGATACGGCACCTGGTGGTGCTGCAGCTTCAGCTCGATCAGCTTGGCCTGGTAGTTGCCCCGGTAAAGAATGGCGAAGTCGCTGTAGGGCCGGTCGGTGCGCAGGTGCAGGCTGAGGATCTCCATGGCCACCCGTTCGGCCTCGGCTTCCTCGTTTTTGCAGCGAATCACGCGGATTTCGTCGCCATGGCCCATCTCGCTCCACAGCTGCTTTTCGAAGGCGTGCGGATTGTTCGAGATCAATACGTTGGCGCAGCGCAGGATACGGCTGGTGGAGCGGTAGTTCTGCTCGAGCATCACCACCTTCAGCGAAGGGTAGTCGTCCTTGAGCAACATCAGGTTCTCGGGCCGCGCGCCGCGCCAGGCGTAGATCGACTGGTCGTCGTCGCCGACCACGGTGAACTGGTTGCGCGTACCGATCAGCATTTTCACCAGCAGGTACTGGCTGGCGTTGGTGTCCTGGTATTCGTCGACCAGCAGGTAACGCACCTTGTTCTGCCACTTCTCCAGGACGTCGGGGTTGTCCTGGAACAGCTTGACCGGCAGCAGGATCAGGTCGTCGAAGTCCACCGCGTTGAACGCCCGCAAGGTGCGCTGGTAATGCGCATAGACCACTGCGGCGGTCTGCTCCTTGGGGTTGCGGGCCTTTTCCAGGGCCTCGGGTGGCAGGATCAGGTCGTTTTTCCAGGCGCCGATCATGTTCTTGATCTCGTCGACGCCGTCGTCGCCCGAGTATTCCTTCTGCATGATGTCGGTCATCAGGGCTTTGACGTCGGTCTCGTCGAAGATCGAGAAGCCCGGTTTGAAGCCCAGCCGTTCATGCTCCTTGCGGATGATGTTCAGGCCCAGGTTGTGGAAGGTCGATACGGTCAGGCCGCGGCCTTCGCCCTTGCGCAGCAGGGTGCCGACCCGCTCTTTCATCTCCCGCGCGGCCTTGTTGGTGAAGGTCATGGCCACGATGTACTGGGCGCGGATGCCGCAGTTCTGGATCAGGTGCGCGATCTTGCGGGTGATCACGCTGGTTTTGCCGGAGCCAGCACCGGCGAGCACCAAAAGAGGGCCGCCGACGTAGTTCACGGCTTCTTGTTGCCGAGGGTTGAGTCGGGACATGACGAAAACCGGGGACGCTAGAAAAATAGCCGGGCATTTTAGCAGGGGTAGAAAGTTTCTGCCGCGACCGTCTGACAGTGTGACGTACCACGCGATCTAAATTTGCCGCATTTGATACTTTCCCGCAGGATGCGTGGCGAAACCTGCGGGATGTCGGCAATGGAATGGCATGACTTTAAGTGAAAATCATTTTCATTAATGGTTTAGGATACGCATTCTCGCTGCCCATCGTCATTTGACTGTGTCTACGTCCTAAGGAGCCAGCTTGTCTACGCCCGTCGAACCCTTGCGTTTGCTCCTGCTGGCCGATGAGCCGGAATGGGCCACTGTCTTGCGCGAGTGTCTGCTGCCGATGGCGGGCCAGGCGGTACTGCTGACCGCTCCGAACTGGGAGGCGGTCGACAGCCTGTTTGCCAATGACCGCAATGCGCTGGTCCTGGCGACTCCGCCACTGCAACCGGCGCCCGGGCGCTGCATATTGCCAATGGTTCTGCTGCTCGAGCACGAGCCGCAGGTGCCGCCGCCGGGGGTCAGTGACTGGCTGATCCGTGACCAACTGACCAGCAATATCCTGCGCCGCAGCCTGCGCCACGTCCGCGAACGCGGCGTGCTGGAAGCGACCCTGCAGCGCCTGGCCGAACAGGACCCGCTGACCGGCATCGCCAACCGCCAGGGCTTCCAGACCCTGCTGGCGGCGCGCCTGGCCGACAATGACGGGCGCGGCGTTGCCCTCGGTCACCTGGACCTCGACAACTTTCGCCATGCCAACGATGCCCTCGGCCACCAGGCCGGCGACCGGCTGATCCTGCAAGTGGTGGGTCGGCTGAAAAGCCAGCTGGAAGCCGGTGACCAGGTCGCACGCCTGGGCAGCGACGAGTTCGCCCTGTTGATCGATACCCGCCGCGAGCCACAACGCGCCGAGTGGATGGCCGAGCGCATTACCGAAGCCCTGGCCGAACCCTACTGGATCGACGGCGAAAGCCTGCTGCTCGGCTGCAGCCTGGGCGTCGCCCATGCCCGCGCCCAGGGCGGCGCCGACCCGCTGATGTGGCATGCGCACATTGCCATGCAGCAGGCCAAGAGTACCCAGGGCTGTACCTTTCACGTCTTTAACGAACGCATCAACCGCAACGCCCGCAGCCTTGCCGACCTGGAAAGCGAACTGCGCCGGGCGCTGCGTCGCGACGAGCTGGAGCTGCACTACCAGCCGCGGCTGAACCTGGCCGACGGGCGCATCGTCGGCCTCGAAGCCCTGGTGCGCTGGCGCCATGCCGAGCGCGGGCTGCTGCCGCCCAGCGAGTTCGTGCCGCTGGCCGAGCAGAGCGGGTTGATCGTGCCCCTGGGCTACTGGGTGATTTCCCGCGCCCTGCGCGACATGCAGGCGCTGCGCGAGCGAGGCCTGGCGCCGCTGCACATGGCGGTGAACCTGTCGTTTCGCCAGTTCCAGGACAGCCAGTTGTTGGCGACCCTGAGCCGGCTGATCATCGAGCATGGTGTCGATGCCCGCTGGCTGGAGTTCGAGCTGACCGAAACCGCGGTGATGCGCCGCAATGACCTGGTCAAGCAGACCATGGATGCCCTCGGGCGCCTGGGTGTGCGCTTTTCCCTGGATGACTTCGGTACCGGCTTTTCGTCGTTCGTGCACCTCAACAGCCTGCCGATCACCTTGCTCAAGGTCGATCGCAGCTTTGTCGGCGGCATGGAGCAGCGCGAAGAGAACCGCAAGCTGGTGCACGCGATGATCAACCTGGCGCACAACCTCAATCTGGAGGTGGTCGCTGAAGGTGTGGAAACCCCTGAGCAAATGGGCCTGTTGCGCAGTTTTGATTGCGACCAGGTGCAGGGGTTTCTGATCAGCCGGCCGTTACCGATCGATGAGTTGATGGCGTATTTGCTGCACGGGCCGGCGCAGCAGTCGGTAGCTCTCTAGAGGCTGGGGCTGCTGTGCAGCCCATCGCTGGCAAGGCCAGCTCCCACAGGGGCCTCAAACCACCGAAGCAGTCGCCTTGTTCACCCCAGCCGAACTGCCCAGCAAGCGCTTCACCCGCCATTCGAAGGCCAGGGTCAGGCTCACCGCTGCACACGCCAGGCCCAGCGCCAGCCCCCACCACACGCCCACCGCACCCAGGCCAAGGGTGAACGCCAGCAGCCAGGCGGCCGGCGCACCAATCACCCAGTAGCAGAACAGCCCGACCAGGAAGGTGGTCTTGGCGTCCTTGAGCCCGCGGATCGAACCCATGGCAATGGTTTGCACGCCATCGAACAGCTCGAACCAGGCGGCGACCATCAGCAGGCTTACGGCCAACTGGATGATCGCGGCAAAGGCCGGGTCATCGTGGTCGAGGAACAGTCCCACCAGCGGATCCGGCAGCAGCCAGAAGAGGATGGCGAACATCAGCATCATCGCCGCGCCAAAACCGATCCCGACGCGGCCGGCATGGCGAGCACCGAGAAGGTTATCGGCACCGTAATAGAGCCCTACACGCATGGTCACGGCGTACGACAAGCCTGCCGGGATCATGAATGCGGTAGAGACGATCTGCAGGGCGATCTGGTGTGCGGCCAGTTCGGTGCTGCCGAGCACGCCCATGCACAGCGCGGCGAAGGCGAACAGGCCCACTTCTACGGTGTAGGTGCCGCCAATCGGCAAGCCCAGGCGCCACAACTCGCGCAAGGCCGGCCACGAAGGGCGGCTCAGGCCCTGGCTAATCGGGTAGGGCGCATAGGCCGGGTGCCAGCGGATGTACAGGGCCATGGCCACGGCCATGCAGTTGGCAACGATGGCGGTCACCAGGCCGATGCCCACCAGGCCCAGTTTCGGCAGGCCGAACATGCCCTCGATCAACGCGTAGTTGAGCAGGAAGTTGGCCACTGTGCCGATCAGGCTGATCACCATTACCGGCGTCGAGCGGCCAATGGCGCTGGTAAAACCGCGCAAGGCCATGAAGCTCAGGTAGCCGGGCAGGGCGAAAGGCAGCAACAGCAGGAACTGCGCGGCAGCCTCGACGTTGTTCGGGCTCTGGCCCAGCAGTAGCAGCACTGGCTCCAGGTTCCATAGCGCCAGCGCCGTCACCAGGGCCATGACCCAGGCCAGCCACAACCCGGCCTGGGTCAGGCGGGTGGCGCCGACGATATCACCGGCACCCTTGCGAATCGCCACCAGGGTACCGACCGCGGCGATCACGCCCAGGCAAAAGATCGACACGAACGAATAGCTCGCCGCACCCAGGCCGCCGCCGGCCAGTGCCTGCGGGCTGATGCGGGCCATCATCAGGGTGTCGGTGAGTACCATCAGCATGTGCGCCAACTGCGAGGCGATCAGCGGCCCGGCCAGGCGCAGCAAAGCCTTGAGTTCATGGGTCGGCGCAGCCTGCATGGAGTCGTCCTTTTCTTACGCGATAGATTCAAAGCGTGAAAGTCTGAGCCTTTGTACGGTTATCCACAAAAGGATAATAGCGATGGTTGGCATGATTAAAACTCATGGGAGTATGATCCTGACGATTGCTTGTGGATAACCCGGAGCCCGCCGTCATGTCTCGTCGTTTACCGCCTCTATACGCACTGCGGGCTTTCGAAGCAGCGGCCCGGCACAGTTCGTTTACCCGCGCCGCAGATGAGTTATCGATAACCCAGAGCGCGGTCAGCCGCCATATCCGCACGCTTGAGGAGCACTTTGCCTGTCGTTTGTTCGTGCGCAATGGCCGCAGCCTGCAGCTCAGCGAAGCGGCGCGCTTGCTGTTGCCAGGGGTGCGCGAAGGCTTTGCGGCGCTGGAGCGTGCCTGTAGCACCCTGCGCAGCGAAGACGATATTTTGCGCATGAAAGCGCCCTCGACCCTGACCATGCGCTGGCTGCTGGCGCGCCTCAGCCGCTTTCGTCACTTGCAGCCGGGCAACGAAGTGCAACTGACCAGTGCCTGGATGGATGTCGATCATGTCGATTTCAATCACGAGCCTTTCGACTGCGCGGTGTTGCTCAGTGATGGGCACTTTGCGCCGGACTGGGAGGTCAAGCGGCTGTTTTCCGAGCTGCTGATCCCGGTCGGGGCACCGGAACTGCTCAAGGAAGGGCCCTGGGACGAGCGGCGCCTGGCGGGCATCGAGTTGCTTCACCCGACCCCCGACAAGCGCGACTGGCGCAGTTGGCTGGCGCGCATGGACCTCACCGACAAGGTCTCGCTCAAGGGTGGCCAGGTGTTCGACACCTTGGAGCTGGGCATGATCGCCGCCGCCCGGGGCTATGGCGTGTCCATGGGCGACTTGCTGATGGTCGCCGAGGACGTCGCTCAGGGCCGGCTCAGCCTGCCCTGGCCGACGGCGGTTGCCAGCGGGCTGGACTACTACCTGGTCTGGCCGAAAACCCGTCCGGGTGGCGAGCGCTTGCGGCGCTTGAGCGACTTTCTGCAAGGCGAGGCCGATGCCATGGATTTGCCAAAAGTGGAAATTCTGCCGGCAACAGCTGCGATCACCTCGGTATAAAGGGGCTTAAAGCGCAGGAAGCCCCAACGCCTGCGCACACGCCTGCAACGACCGCCGCTGGCTTTCGGCATACAACGCCAACTCATCCTGCACCGGCTTGCCCAGCGCCTGCTCGAAGGCATCGCGGTTGGCATTGCTGCCGTACTCGCTCTGCGCCTCATCGCCCAGGTTGGACTGGAAGATCCCAGCCGCACTGACCGGCAGAAAATCCTCGTACACCAGGGCTTCAAAGTGGATATGCCCGGCGTCGATCAATTCTTGCAATGAACTTGGCCGCTGAGTATCCCCGCGCGCCGCCAGGCCACGCTCGGTGGGGAAGTAGCGGAAGTACGCGAGGTCCTGTTCACGCATCTGCGCCAGGTCATCCGGAAAGGCCTTGAAGCTGTCGCTGAGCAAACCCATGTAGTGCGCGGCATTGGCCTCGGCGGGCACGCCACCCAGCGCCGCGCGGGCGCTATCGAGCAGTTGGTCGTACAGCTGGCGACCCTTCGGCGTCAGCGCGGCGCCCCGTTGCTCAATCTCGCCAAAGCGCGCGGTATGGCTGCCGCTGCCTTCACCGTGCTGATCGGTGAAGGCGACCTTTTCCTGCAGCGCCTTGAAACTGGTCTGACGCAGAAGGATCGGGCAGCGACGCGGTGGCGGGCCTTCGATCACGGCTTTGGGCGGAATACCTTTGGCCGGCATGCCCAGCTGGATGGCATCGATGTCCAGGGTGCGCGGGGTCAGGTGGTTGATGTGTGGGCCTTTGAAGGCCACCACATCGGCAATCAGGCGGTGCTGGTCATGCAGTTGCTGGTACTGCTCGGCGGTCACTGTGGCGTCCCGGTGCCAACGGAAGGTGTGCAGGGCTTCGTTGACAAAAACCTGGGCATTGTCGGCATTCAAGCCGCCATCACGCTCGAACTGCTCGATCAGCTGTAGGGCGCGCGGGGTGAAGATCTGCCGCCGGGCGAGAATCTCGCCAGACAGTTCACGCAGCGCCGGGTTGTCGATCAGTTCCAGACGCAGCAGCGAGGTGAAGACCCGGAACGGGCTGATGTGCAGCGATTGCTCGTGCACGGCGCGAAAGGCAGTGGAATGCACCGGCACGCCGGCAGAGCTGAGGTCGTAGTAACCCACTGGCTGCATGCCCATCACCGCGAACAGGCGGCCGATGGTTGCCAGCTCTTCAGCCGTGCCGACGCGAATGGCGCCGTGGCGTTCCTGGTCGAGGCGTTCAATCTCGCCGGTCCAGCGCAAGGCCTGGGCAACCTCGGGTTGCTCGGCCATCACGTGCTGATTGATTTCGCTCACCAGCGACAGCAGCGTGCCGTACAGCGGCACCTCTTGCTTGTACATGAGCGACATGGCGGCCGAGAACTGCGCGCGAATGCTGTCCGGGCTGACGAAATCTTGAGCGGGCATCGAAAGCTTCCTGGTAAGTGGGCACCTTTACATGAAAGCGAGGAATGCAGTGCCTGCACAAGCGAAAAAAAGTCGATCTGTCATTCCAAAAATTATCAATCTTGCCCGGCCAGCTCTCCGCGAATCCAGTCAACCAAGGCGCGCACCTTTGGCACCTCTGCCGCATGCTCGGAAAACGCCAGGAAATGCGCACCATTGCTGCGCATGCTGTACTGCCAAGGCACGATCAGTTTGCCTTCGGCGAGCTCCTGGGCCACCAGGTAGCGCGGCACCAGGGCCACGCCGCAGCCGGACTGAGCAGCGCTGAGGCTCATATAGAAGGTATCGAAGCGCGGCCCGTGATAGCTGTTGGCCGAATGCAGGCCCTGTTCCAGGAACCACTCGTGCCAGGCTTCCGGGCGCGAGGTGCTTTGCAGCAGCACCAATTCGGCCACTTCGCTGGCGTCCTTGAGCGTACGCCCCTGCAACAGTTCCGGCGCGCACACCGGCAGCACTTCTTCGCCGAACAGCTCGATGCAGGTTGCCCCTGGCCAGGTACCCTGGCCAAAGAAGAACACCACGTCGGCGGTGGCCTGCAGCAGGGCGAAGGGTTCCATCTCGTTGCGGATGTCGAGGTGGATGTTCGGGTACTGCTTGCCGAAACCTTTGAGGTGCGGGATCAGCCAGCGCACACCAAAGCTCGGTTGGGTCGCTACCTTGAGGACTTCGGTCTGTTCGCCGTAGGACATGATGTAACGGCTGGACATGTCGACCTGGGTCAGAATCTTGTTGACCTCGGCCAGGTACAGCGCGCCTGCTGGTGTCAGCTGCAGGCGTCGGCGGATACGCAGGAACAGGTGATGGCGCAGCATCTCTTCAAGCTGGGCCACCTGCTTGCTCACCGCGCTCTGGGTCAGGTGCAGTTCCTCGGCGGCGCGGGTGAAGCTCAGGTGCCGAGCGGCAGCCTCGAAACACTGCAGGGCGGCCATCGATGGCACCAGACGTTTGGACATAGCGGTCTCTAAGCCAGTAGATCATTACCTGGCGGAATGATATGCAGAATAAAGGTCGTTTGTTGCGCCAGAGTGATCGGATTAATACTGATCCCTATCACTTTTTCAACCACTCATCGCATGCAGGAGAAGAAAATGGTTGATGGACTGCTTGACCGCCTCGGTGTCCCGGCCGCTGCCTACACCCACGGTAACCATCCCGTTCACACCCCGATCGATGGCAGCGCGATTGCCTCGGTGCACCTGGAAAGCAAAGCCCAGGTGACCGCCAAGATCGATCAGGCCGAAAAAGCCTTCCAGGCCTGGCGCAACGTCCCGGCCCCGCGCCGCGGTGAGTTGATCCGCCTGTTTGGCGAAGTGCTGCGTAAGTACAAGGCCGAGCTCGGTGAACTGGTGTCGATCGAAGCCGGCAAGATCACCCAGGAAGGCCTGGGCGAAGTGCAGGAAATGATCGATATCTGCGACTTCGCCGTTGGCCTGTCGCGTCAGCTCTACGGCTTGACCATCGCCTCCGAGCGCCCGGGCCACCACATGCGTGAAACCTGGCACCCGCTGGGTGTGGTCGGGGTCATCAGCGCCTTCAACTTCCCCGTCGCGGTCTGGGCCTGGAACACCACCCTGGCATTGGTGTGCGGCAACGCCGTGGTGTGGAAGCCGTCGGAGAAAACCCCGCTGACCGCGCTGGCCTGCCAGGCCCTGTTCGAAAAAGCGCTGAAGGCCTTTGGTGATGCGCCAGAAGGCCTGAGCCAGTTGA
>NZ_JH650777.1:33594-82023 GCF_000259195.1 Pseudomonas donghuensis | reverse complement strand
CAGCATCGCGGGGCAAGCCCGCTCCTACACTTCTGTAGGAGCGGGCTTGCCCCGCGATAGGGCCGATCAGGCCAAAGCCTTCTCGATCGCCTGCACCACTGTCGGATCATCCGGCGCGGTACGTGGCGAGAAACGCGCCAGCACGCGGCCGTCCTTACCGACCAGAAACTTCTCGAAGTTCCAGGTGATATCGCCCGGAAACTCGGCGCCTTCACCCGCCAGCAAGCGATACAGCTGATGACGGTCGTGGCCGTTGACTTCAAGCTTGCTGCCCAACGGAAAGCTCACGCCGTAGTTCAGGCTGCAGAACTTCTGGATTTCTTCTTCAGTCCCTGGCTCCTGGCCGGCAAACTGGTTGCACGGCAGGCCCAGCACACTGAAGCCTTTGCCCTTGTACTGCTGATAGAGGTTTTCCAGCGCCGCATACTGTGGGGTCAGGCCACACTTGGAGGCGACATTGACCACCAGCACCACCTGGCCCTTGAACGGCGCCAGAGGCAACTCCTGGCCATTCAGTGCCTGCAGCTTCAGGTCGTGAAATGCACTCATGACGTACTCCCCTTTCCAGATCCCGGTTGCCGCTGCGAGCTGCAATCAGTAAAACCAGCCCATCAAAAAGGCGCCCTGCCAAGCCGTCTTCCCCTGCTGGAGCGACGGACTTGCCCGGGCGCCTTCGCGACTCTCTGAGCTTAGCGCAGAAAATCAGTGGTGATGGCCACCTTCGCCATGGACGTGGCCATGGGCTACTTCTTCTTCGCTGGCATCACGCACGTTGACGACCTTGACCTTGAAGTTCAGGCGCTGGCCAGCCAGTGGGTGGTTGCCGTCGACGGTGACGTCGTCGCCGTCCAGGTCGCGAATGGTGACGATCTGCATCTGGCCATCCGGCGCCGAAGCGTGGAACTGCATGCCCACTTCCAGCTCGTCGACACCTTCGAACATGCTGCGGTTCAGGGTGCTGACCAGCTCGGCCAGGTATTCGCCGTAGGCGTCTTCCGGCTCGACGGCAACGTCCAGCTCGTCACCGGTGGTTTTACCTTCCAGGGCTTTTTCCAGGCCCGGAATGATGTTGCCTGCGCCATGCAGGTAGACCAGCGGAGCGCCGCCGGCGGAGCTGTCGATGACCTCACCAGCGTCGTTGGTCAGGGTATAGTCGATGGAGACAGCCTTTTTGGCGGCGATCAGCATGGGGCGAGACCTTTTGCATAAGAATGTAGAACGAACAAGTGTAACCAAGGCCTCGCCTGAAAGCGAACGCAACCCGGACAAACGGGTTGCCGGATATTTGCGACGGGTGCGCTCGGGGGGTCGATAGCGATACCCTTGGCAATTGATTCTTTTGCACAGCTCATTTCGAGAAGCTCGCATGCAGACATTTTTTATCGCGCCGACCGACTTTGGCGTCGGCCTGACCTCCATCAGCCTGGGCCTGGTGCGCACCCTGGAGCGTGCCGGGTTGAAGGTTGGCTTCTTCAAGCCGATTGCCCAGCCGCACCCGGGCGATACCGGCCCGGAACGCTCCACCGAACTGGTTGCCCGCACCCATGGCCTGAAGCCACCGCAGCCGCTGAGCCTGGCACATGTCGAGCGTATGCTGGGCGACGGCCAGCTGGATGAGCTGCTCGAGGAAATCATTACTCTCTACCAGCAGGCCTGCATCGGCAAGGACGTGGTGGTGGTCGAAGGCATGGTCCCGACCCGCCACGCCAGCTACGCCGCGCGGGTCAACCTGCACCTGGCCAAGAGCCTGGATGCCGAAGTGATCCTGGTGTCGGCACCGGAAAACGAGGTGCTCACCGAGCTGTCCGGGCGCGTCGAACTGCAGGCCCAGCTGTTTGGCGGGCCACGCGACCCGAAAGTGCTCGGGGTAATTCTCAACAAGGTGCGCACCGACGAGGACATGAGCGCCTTCGCCGCGCGCCTGGTCGAGCATTCGCCGCTGCTGCGCGGCGGCGACTTCCGCCTGCTCGGCTGCATCCCCTTCCAGGCCGGCCTCAACGACCCACGCACCCGCGACGTGGCCGAACTGCTCGGCGCCCAGGTACTCAATGCCGGCGACTACGAAACCCGGCGGATGAACAAGATCATCATCTGCGCCCGCACCGTGGCCAATACCGTGCCGCTGCTCAAGCCCGGCACGCTGGTGGTGACCCCGGGGGATCGCGACGACATCATCCTCGCCGTGAGCCTGGCGGCGATCAACGGTGTACCGCTGGCGGGCCTGCTGCTGACCAGCGACAGCAAGCCCGACCCGCGCATCCTCGAACTGTGCCAGGGCGCGCTACTGGCCGGCTTGCCGGTCCTGTCGGTAAGCACCGGCTCCTACGACACCGCCAACCAGCTCAACGGCCTGAACAAGGAAATCCCGGTGGATGACCGCGAGCGCGCGGAGCTGATCACCGATTTCGTCGCCAGCTACCTGGACGCCGACTGGCTGCACCAGCGCTGCGGCACCCCGCGCGAGCTGCGCCTGTCGCCAGCCGTGTTCCGCTACCAGTTGATCCAGCGCGCCCAGCAGGCCAACAAGCGCATTGTCCTGCCCGAAGGCGCCGAGCCGATGACCGTGCAGGCCGCCGCCATCTGCCAGGCCCGCGGTATTGCCCGCTGTGTGCTGCTGGCCAAGCCCGACGACGTTCAGGCCGTGGCCCGCGCCCAGGGCATTACCTTGCCCGAAGGCCTGGAGATTCTTGACCCGGACCTGATCCGCGAGCGCTACGTCGAGCCGATGGTCAGCCTGCGCAAGAGCAAGAGCCTCAATGCACCGATGGCCGAGCAACAATTGGAAGACCCGGTGGTGATCGGCACCATGATGCTGGCCCTGGACGAGGTCGACGGCCTGGTGTCGGGCCTGGTGCACTCCACCGCCAACACCATCCGCCCGGCCCTGCAACTGATCAAGACCGCGCCGGGCTGCAGCCTTGTGTCGTCGGTGTTCTTCATGCTGTTCCCCGAGCAGGTGCTGGTGTACGGCGACTGCGTGATGAACCCGCACCCAACGGCCCATGAGCTGGCGGAAATCGCCCTGCAGAGCGCCGACTCCGCCGAAGCCTTCGGTATTGCCCCGCGGGTGGCGATGATCAGCTACTCCAGCGGTGATTCGGCCAGTGGCGAAGAGGTCGAGAAGGTTCGCGAAGCCACCCTGCTGGCCCAGGAAACCCAGCGCGGCCTGCTGATCGACGGCCCCTTGCAGTACGACGCTGCGGCCAACCTGGACATCGCCCGGCAACTGGCGCCCAACAGTCAAGTGGCCGGCCGCGCCACCGTGTTCGTGTTCCCCGACCTGAACACCGGCAACACCACCCACAAGGCCGTGCAGCGCAGCGCCGATTGCGTAAGCCTGGGGCCGATGCTGCAAGGCCTGCGCAAGCCGGTCAACGACCTGCCGCGCGGCGCCCAGGTCGACGACATCGTCTACACCATCGCCCTGACCGCCATTCAGGCCAACCGCTCACTGGATAGTTGAACATGCTCGGATTGCTACCCGCGCCGCTGCGCGGGGTTATCGCCTCGTTGCTGCTGGGGCTCAACACCATCGTCTGCTGCACCCCGTTGTTCATCGTCAGCCTGTTCAAGCTGTTGCTGCCGTTCGCCGCGGCGCAGCGGCTCACCGATGAACTGATGCGCCACATCCACGAAACCTGGATCAGCAACAACAACGCCTGGATCAACCTGCTGGGCAAGGCCCGCTGGCAGGTCGAGGGCCTGGCCGGGCTGGACTACCAGCACAGCTACCTGGTCACCAGCAACCACCAGAGCTGGGTCGATATCCTGGTACTGCAGTACGTGCTCAACCGCCGTATCCGCCCGCTGAAGTTCTTCCTCAAGCAGGTACTGATCTGGGTGCCGGTGATCGGCCTGGCCTGGTGGGCGCTGGGCTTCCCGTTCATGAAGCGCTACTCCAAGGCGTACCTGGCCAAGCACCCGGAAAAGGCCGGCAAGGACCTGGAAACCACCCGCCGCACCTGCGCCAAGTTTCGCGGCAAGCCGACGGCAATCTTCAACTTCGCCGAAGGCACGCGGTTCACGCAGGCCAAGCATCGCCAGCAGCAGTCGCCGTTCAAGCACTTGCTCAAGCCCAAGGCCGGCGGTATTGCCTTTGTGCTCGATGCCATGGGCGAGCAACTGCAGTCGATCATCAACGTCACCATTCACTATCCAAACGGGGCGCCAGGCTTCTGGGACTTGCTGTGCGGGCGGGTCAGGCACATTGTCGTGCACTTCGAGGAACTGGCGATTCCGGCCGAGTTCCTGGGCAGGAACTACGACCAGGATGAGACCTATCGCCTGGCCTTCCAGCAATGGATCAACCAGCTGTGGAGCGATAAGGACGCCTTGCTCGAACGGCTGCGACAAAACGCCGACGGGTAATTTGCCGGACAGCATCTATGCTCACTTCCTACGATGATTTCACTAGCAATCACAAGGAACGTAAGCCTATGAAACCGCTGCGCCGCTTTGCCCATGCTTTTGCTGTTGTTTCACTTCTGTCTGCAGCCAGTTTCACGGTGCAGGCAGAAGACATCCTGATCGACGCTGTCGCCACTGAGGATGTGGTGAATACCAAAGTCCTTGCCGTTGACCTCGATAAGCGCGTCGTTACGGTGGCAGGGCCTGAGAACTCTGAGGTGCCGATCCAGGTGAGCGAACAGGCCAAGGCCCTGCATAACCTCAAGGTCGGCGACCTGGTCAACATCACAGTCAACCGCTCGGTTGCTACTGTGCTCGAAACCGACCTCACCAAGGCCCCGGGCATCAGCAAGGAGGCCGGTGTCATTCGCGCCACCAAGGACAACCCTAACCCAGGTGGTGAGGCATTTCGGCAGATCAAGGTCACCTCGAAGATCACCAAGATCGACCTGAAAACCCATGAGGTAACGCTGACGCCACCTGAGGGCCCGCAAAAGGTCGTGAAGGTCGAAGACCCTGACCTTCAGGCCCGCATGAAAAATCTCAAGGTCGGCCAGTCTGTGGTCATCGTTTATACCGATGTACTGACAATCACTACCAGAAGCCCAAGCTGAGTCGCCTGACCTACCGTATCGCCGGCAAAGCCGGCTTCCACAATTAATCTGGGCACACACCGGACCTGTGGGAGCTGGCCTTGCCAGCGATCGAGCGCAACGCGCTCGCAACTCAGGCGCCGCCTGGCATCCTGATCACACGGCTCTCCAGCCCATCGAGCAACGCATCAATCAATGCCTTGGCCATTTCATGGGAATGCAGGGTCGCCTGAAGAAACCCTCGCCCCGGCTCACAGGTATGCTCGACCGCCAGCGGCCCGGTCAGGCTTGCGCACTTCAAATACAGCGATGCATGCACCAGCGCATCTTCGACATTGACCCCGGCGCGCACGGCGAATAACTGTGGATGACCAGCATCGCAGAGGCCGAATGGGGTTTCTGTGGTTTCGAGAAGGTGGAATTCAGGTGGGTCTGGAACGATTTTTTTCATGATGAAGCTCCTTTTGGAATGGAGCAGCCACCGACTCGTCGCCAAACGAAGGGGTGGCGGCTGTACGCGGATTGGCGAACCGAGCCAAAAGGGAAACCCGGCAGGGCCGAAGCCCTCCCGCGCACAGCCACCATAAAGTGAAGTCAGCGCAACTTAACGCCGACAAGCATTCACATGGTGCAGTCTTTTGTTTGCTCCAGGTCGCCAAACCCGATCGCTGATACATCAGCGACCCGGTGAGCCTAGTGGCGTACTTCCCCCGGAGCAATCATCTGCAGGGCGACAGAATTCGTAGGATAGGTCCTAGGACGCTCAAACTACCAGCCCAAGGCTGTTGCAGGATGCTAACCAGGCCTCTGTGGGAGCTGGCTTGCCAGCGATGAGGCCATTACAGGCACAAAAAAAGGGGAGCCTGGCTCCCCTTTTTTACACCCTGAATTTACTGGTACTGCTGCCCAGGAATCGGCTTGAGGTTGACCTCTACCCGACGGTTCTGCGCGCGGCCGTTGGCGTCGGCGTTGCTGGCGATCGGCTGGTCCGGGCCCAGGCCACGGGCGCTGACGCGGCTCGGGTCAACACCCTGGGAGGTCAGGTAGCTGACCACCGATTGCGCCCGACGTTGCGACAGGTCCATGTTGTGCTGACGGCTGCCGGTACTGTCGGTGTAGCCGACCACTTCAATGGTGTTCTGGTTGAACTGCTTGAAGGAGTTGGCCAGGTTGTTCAGCGGCGAGTAGAAGCTCGGGGCAATGTTGGCCGAGTCGGTGGCGAAGGTGATGTTACCCGGCATGATCAGCTTGATCTGATCGCCCTGACGTTGAACCTCGACACCGGTGTTGGCCATGCTCTCACGCAGGGCAGCTTCCTGCTTGTCGGCGTAGTAGCCATAACCTGCGGCGGCGGCGCCCACCGCGGCAGCGCCGATCAGCGCACCCTTGCCGCGGTTGTTATGGTCGATGGCGGCACCGGCAATGGCACCGGCCAGCGCACCCAGGCCGCCGTACTTGGCAGTTTTGCTCATCCCTGTGGAACCCTGCTGCGCCTGACCCTGGCTGTCATACGGGTTGGGGCTGGCACAACCGGACATCAGCGCGGCAGCGGTAGCGACGATAATCAAACGACGCATGGTGAACATGGACAAGCTCCTACTGTAATTCGAAAGTGCAGCGGATCTGATTCGGATCTATGCCAGCCTTGGATTGCAGCAAAGCAGAAAAATTCCCTGAAACTTCACGCGCGCACGAACGGGTTCTGGCGCATCTCATCACCCAGGCGGGTATCCGGCCCATGTCCGGTCACCACCGTGGCCTCTTCATCCAGGCTGTACAAGCGCTGCTTGATGGAACGAACGATAGTCGCCTGATCACCACCCCACAAATCGGTGCGACCAATCCCACGGCGAAAAAGCGTATCGCCTGCAATCAGCAGCTTGGCCTCGGCGAACCAGAAACTCATCGAGCCCGGCGTGTGCCCCGGGGTGTGCAAGGCCACGCCACAGCCGCAGGCCAGTTCTTCGTCATCGGCCAGCCAGCGGTCCGGCGCCGGCACCGGAGTGTAGGGCACGCCGAACATCTGGCACTGCATTTCCAGGTTGTCCCAGAGGAACTGGTCGTCCTTATGCAGGTGCAGGGTGGCGCCGGTCTTCTCCTTCAACTGCCCGGAGGCGAGGAAATGATCCAGATGCGCGTGGGTATGGATGATGCTCACCACCTTCAGGCCATGGGCATCCAGGCGGGCGAGGATCTGCTCGTGATTGCCACCCGGATCGACGACGATGGCCTTTTTGCTGATCGGGTCACCGATGATGGTGCAGTTGCACTGCAACGGGCCGACGGGGAAGGTTTCGCGGATCAGGGCGGGTTTAGCCGGGTTCATGGGGCAATCCTGTGGAGCAAAGGGTGGAGTGTCGCACAGCCTTCCACCTCCGGCGACGACACTCGTCACTTCACCTCAAGGCGATACTCGCGATCCGCACTCAAGCCAGCACACTGCGTACCAAACGTCCCCACCGACACCACGAAGTGATAGACCCCCGCACGTTGCGGTGTGCCGACCAATGTCGCGTCAGGCCTGCGGCCCTGGTGCTGCAGTGTCAGCCCTGGCGGTAAGGGTTCGGCATAGAAGCCACTCACCGGCGAACTGCTGGCGATGAGCGTGATCTGCGTCTGATAGGGCTGCCCCACCCTCGCCAGCGGCAAGGCTTCAGGGGAGAGCGTCGGCTGCGCACGCAAAGCGCAGCTGACCAGGGTAATCGGGTACAGGGCAATCTGACACCCGCTCAATGGCAGCAACAGCCCGGCCAACAGCCCGCGGGATAACCACTTCACGGCAAATAGAGCCTGAAAAGCCCCCCGCCCAACACCCCGCCGTTGGCAATCTCGATCCGCCCCTTGACGCCGTTGCGCTCGTGCAGAGCGGCAATCCGCGCCGCGAAGTATAGCCCCAGGCCGGTGCTGCCGCTCTTGCCGTCGATACCCTGCACATACTCCTGCTGACGCTCGAGCATGCGCGCCGGGAAGCCCGGGCCGTCATCGTTGATGCTCAGCAGCAGTTGTTCGCCTTCGTCGCTGACGCTGATCAACAAGGTATGCCCGGCATAACGAATGGCGTTGTTGAGGATGTTGGCCACTACCGAGCCAACCAGTTCGCGGTCGAAGAAACCCAGCGGGCTTGCGGTTTCAATGCGCCAGCTGGCGAGGATGTCGCGGTGCTGCAGCAGGTTCTGCTGGGCCGCCAGCTGGGCTTCGATGAAATCGTCGAGCTCGTGATAGTCGGGGCACATGGGCAGTTGGTTGACGCCCAGCTTGTACAAGCCCAGCAACTGCACCAGCATGCCGTTGAGGTGGCTGAATTCGTGCTCCATCACCCCCTGTTCGCTGCCGCTGCGCAACGCTTCGGGCAGGCGCGCCAGCCACTGGCTGTGGGCCTGGGTCAGGGCCGCCAGGGAGTTCTTCATGTCGTGTACGGTGGAGGCGATCACCGTGGAGAAATCCAGCCCCTGGTTGTCCTGGTTCATGCGCCAAAGGCCCGGATGTGCAGTTTGCGGTAGCGATCGTAACGGTTGTCGCTTTTCGGGATGCCGGTCACGCTGCCCAGGCAGGCACGGCACTCGTCCATGATCGCCGGCGGCGGTGCCTCGCCACCGATGCGCAGCAGCGCCTGGGCGGTGTTGAGGGCAATACTGATGTTCTTCGGCTGCAGCGTCAGGGCCCGGCGGAACTGCGCCAGCGCTTCGCTGAGCTGGCCGGCCTGGTAACTGCGAACGCCCTGGCGGTTAAGGTCGACCGCTTCGGTCACCGCGCCCAACACGTTCGGATCATCGGTCAGTTGTGCCACGCTCTGCATGACCTTGGGGTCGTCGCCGTAGGTCTCCACGCAGCCCTTGAGAATAGAGGTGCCGGCAGCCTCCTGACCGAGCTTTTGCAACTGCGTGGCCACCACCAACGCAGCTTCCACCGAGAAAAACTGGTCCATTTTCTCCAGCCGGGCCATGGCCTGTTCGGTCAGCTTGGCGGCGGTTTCGGCGTCGCCAGCCTGCTGCAGGCTGGCGGCTTTCATCAACCGTGCGCGCACCTGCAGCCCCTGGTCTTCGACGTTCTCTTTGGCCACTTCGCTGAGCACGGTATTGATCTCGACCCGGGTACGTGCATCCAGGCCGTTGCCGGCGTTCTTGTTCATCAGCGCCTGCACCAGCCCGAGGTTGCTCTCCGGGTCTTTGTAACGCGAGCTCTGGCCCTGGTTGACGGCGTGCCGGTAGGCCTTGGACGAGGTGTCGTAGTCGTCGTTGCTCAGGGCCAGCTTGCCCAGCATCATCTGCCGGCGTACGGCCAACGGTGAAAGGCGCACGGCCTCTTCCAGCACACCCTGGGCGCGCTTGCTTTCACCCAGGGCCACCAGCACCTCGGCCAGGCCATCGTAGAGCCCGGGCATCATCGGGAAAGCCTTGAGTGCTTGTTCGTATACGCCCTGGGCCTGGGCCAACTGGTTGCGCTTGTACAACAGGTTGCCCAGGGCGGCATAGGCCCAGGGCGTGGCGCGGCTGGCGATGATGGTGGTGAGGAACTTCTCCAACTCATCGACGCGGTTGAGGTCGCGCAAGGCATCGGCGCGATAACGCAGGCACAGCGGCGCGAAGCGCGGGTCCTTCTTGCACAGCTCGGCACAGGCCGCCAGCACCTCGGCCGGACGGCCGCGGTCCAGGGCCTGGAGGATCGGCTTGAGCAAGGTCTTGCGCTGCACCAGTTTTTCCAGGCGCTGAGCCAGGCCGATGCGGTTGAACGGCTTGGTCAGGTAGGCGTCGGGCTCGTGCTCCAGGGCGCTGAGGACAATCGCCTGGCTGCTTTCGGCAGTGACCATGAGGAACACGCACTCATGACTGATCAGTTTGTCGAGGATCAGGTCCTCGAGCACCTGCTGGCCGTTCTTCTTGCCATCGCCCAGGTGGAAGTCTTGAAGGATAAAGTCGTAACGTTTCTGCGCGCACATGCGCAGTGCCTGCTCGCCACTGTCGGCGGTGTCGACATCGCGCACGCCCAGTTCGCGCAACATCGAGCGGGCCGAGCTGCGAAAATCGGAGAAGTCATCGACAATCAGAAAGCTTTTTTGGCTGTAGACCTGCATCCACGAAACCTGTCATGGCAAATGAAAAAATAGACGCAGAGGCACCTTCACGGACAGGCTCGGCTTCGCGGGTAGATTCGCTGCGGCAATGAATCGGGCCGCACTCGCAGAGTATCGGCCACACAGGGCGATAGCTTGAGGCTTGCGCTGCGCATATTTGGCGCACGATCGTACCAGCAACGACGCAAATAATAGCACTATGCTATCACCATTCATGCCAAGCACAGAGTAAAGCGCCGCGCCCCTGTTGCGGACAACGGTGCTGAGGTGACGATACATACCGACCCGTCTCACCACTGTCTCAAAATGAGACGGAGCATCCCGGCGACAGGCTGCCAACTTTGCCCGACAGCGCCTGAAAACAGGGACTTCGCCACGTTGGCACACGCGTTGCGAACACCCGGCACTCACTCACAACAATGAGGTTTGCCATGTCCACCACTGCCCCCCTGCACCCCGACGTCGAAGCCTTCATTCGCCGCGCCCCACGCATGCTGATTGGCGCCGACTGGGTCGACTCCAGCGATGGCGCCCGCCTGACCCTGCGCAACCCGGCCAACGGCGAGAACCTCTGCGAGGTGCCCGCCGCCACCCCGGCCGATGTCGACCGCGCGGTACACGCCGCCCGCCAGGCGTTCGATGACTCCGCCTGGAGCCGCACCCGCCCACGCGAGCGGCAGAACCTGCTGTGGCGCCTGGCCGACCTGCTTGAGCGCGACGGCGAAATCCTCGCCCAGCTCGAATGCCTGAACAACGGCAAGAGTGCCATGGTAGCCCGGGCCATGGACGTGCAGCTGTCGATCGACTTTCTGCGCTATATGGCCGGCTGGGCCACCAAGATCGAAGGCAGCACCGTCGAGGTGTCGATGCCGTTGATGCCCGCCGATCAGTTCCACGGGTTCGTGCGCCGTGAAGCGGTCGGCGTGGTCGGCGCCATCGTCGCCTGGAACTTCCCCCTGCTGCTGGCCTGCTGGAAGCTCGGTCCGGCCCTGGCCACCGGCTGCACCATGGTCCTCAAGCCTGCCGATGAAACCCCGCTGAGTGCTCTGAAACTGGCCGAACTGGTACTGGAAGCGGGTTACCCGGCGGGGGTCTTCAACGTCGTGACCGGCACCGGCCTGGTCGCCGGCGATGCCCTGACCCGCAACCCGCTGGTCGACAAACTGACCTTCACCGGCTCCACCGCCGTGGGCAAGACCATTGGCAAGATCGCCATGGACTCCATGACCCGGGTCACCCTGGAACTGGGCGGCAAATCACCGACCATCGTCATGGCCGACGCCGATCTGCCCAGCGCCGCCGCTGGCGCCGCCAGCGCGATCTTCTTCAACCAGGGCCAGGTGTGCTGTGCCGGTTCCCGCCTGTACGTACAGCGCAAGCATTTCGACAATGTGGTGGCCGATATCGCCGGCATCGCCAATGCCATGAAACTCGGCAACGGCCTGGACCCCAGCGTGGAAATGGGGCCGCTGATCTCCGCGCGCCAGCAGAAGCGCGTCTACGACTACATCGAGCAAGGCCGCAGCAGCGGTGCGACCATCGCCTGCGGTGGCGAGCAATTCGGCCCCGGTTACTTCGTCAAGCCAACGGTGATTGTCGATGTCGACCAGCGTCACCCGCTGGTACAGGAAGAAATCTTCGGCCCGGTGCTGGTGGCCATTCCGTTCGATGACGAAGCTGACGCGGTGCGCATGGCCAACGACAGCCCCTACGGCCTGGGTGCGAGCATCTGGTCCAACAACCTGGGCGCGGTGCACCGGATGATCCCGCAGATCCGCTCGGGCTCGGTATGGGTCAACTGCCACAGCGCCCTCGACCCGGCGTTGCCGTTCGGCGGCTACCAGATGTCGGGGGTCGGTCGGGAAATGGGCGCAGCGGCCATCGAGCACTACACCGAGCTCAAGTCGGTGCTGATCAAGCTGTAACCCTCAGAGTGGCAATGCGCTGTTGCTGGCCGCGCTCGCCCAACGGGCGGTCGAGGCCAGCAGACGCTGGATCAAGGCGGCGTCTGCTTGAGCTTGCGGTACAGGGTTGCACGGCTGATGCCCAGGGCCTCGGCTGCCGCAGTGACATTGCCAGCATGGCGTTCCAGGGCCTGGCGAATCAGCACGCTCTGGCTGTCACGCATGCGTGTGCTGGGCGGCCGGGCGCTGTCGCGCAATTCGTCGAGCAGGTTGTCGGGCAGGTGATCCAGGCCCAGTTCCTGTTCACCGGCTTCACGCATGGCCAGCAGCAAGCGCAAGGTCATTTCCAGCTGACGGATGTTGCCCGGCCAGTGATAGCCGGCGAACAATGCACTCAGCTCGCTCGAAAGCTCGACGCCCTGGCCACCGAGGCGATCAAGCAGGCTGCGCACCAGCGCCGGCAGGTCTTCGCGCTCTCGCAGCGCGGGCAACTGCACGCTGATGCCATGGATACGGTAAAAAAGGTCTTCACGAAACTGCTGGCTTTGCACCTGGGCCTTGAGGTCGCGATGGGTGGCGCAGATCAGGGCGATATCCAGGTCTTGCTCCTGGCCCGCGCCCAACGGCGCAACCTTGCGCTCCTGCAACACCCGCAGCAGGCGGGCCTGCAAGGCCAGCGGCATATCGCCAACTTCGTCCAGAAACAGCGTACCGCCATGGGCCTGCTGCAGGCGCCCGATCATGCCGCCGCGACGCGAGCCGGTGAACGCCCCTTCACGGTAGCCGAACAGCTCCGACTCGATCAGGCCTTCAGGGATCGCCGCGCAGTTCACCGCCACAAAGGGCTTGCCGGCGCGCGCGCTGTCCTGATGCAGGGCGCGCGCTACCACTTCCTTGCCGCTGCCGGTCTCGCCCAGCAGCACCACCGGCAGGCCGTTGGCCAAGCCCTGACGCGCCATGCGCAGGGCCCTGGCGTGGCGGCTGTTGCCGGCGCCAAGGCGCTCCAGGTCCGGCTGTTGAGTGCTTTGCCGAGGCGCCCGTGCAGCCGGCACGACAACACTCAGTGGCCGCTGCGGCACCTGCAGGGCCTTGTAGAAAAAACCACCCTTGGCTGTCTCGGTGCTTTCGACGCTGCCTGGTTGCACGCGCGCCAGCCATTGCTCCAGGCGCATGCCGAGCAGGCTGTCGCAACGTTGGCCGAGCAGCGCCTCGCGCTGACTGCCGAGCAGTTGGCAGGCCTGGTTGCTGGCGGCCAGGATACGCCCGTCCAGGCCCAGTGCCAGCAGGCCCTGCCAAGGGGAGCCGAGGTATTGCCGGCGGCTGTGAAACGCCAGCACGATCTGCTGCGGGTAACTGTTGTTGAACAGCTTGCCCTCAATCTGGCTGACCGCCAGGGCGAGCAAGGCAGTGCGGTCCTGCAAGCGGCCCAAGGGCCCTTGGCGGGTCAGGTCGAGCACGCCGAACAGGTCACCTTGCGGGCAGTGGATCGGCACTGAGGTGCAGGAATAATCGCTGAGCCGTTCGAGAAAATGTTCGCCACAATCGATCTGCACCGTGCGCGCCTCCACCAGCGCCGTCCCCAGGGCATTGGTGCCGCATTCGGCTTCACTCCAGCGGGTGCCAGGGGCAATCCCCGCCTCGGTGCTGTGGCGCACAACGTCGGCCGGGCCTTCAACGGCCAGGATGGTCGCATCGGCGTTAGCCAGGATGATCAGGGCGTCCTGGCCCTGATGCCCACTCAAGTAATCGAGTTCCGCGGTGGCGGCATCGAGCAGCAAGCGGTTGTTGGCGAGTAACAGATCAAGGTTGGCCACCGGGGCCAGGCCGAGGTCATGCTGACTGTGCACGCCGACGCCATGATCAAGGCTGCGGCGCCAGGAGGCGTCGATTTCGGCACGCAACACGCCTTCCGGCACCTGGCCGTCCACCGCGAGTATTTCCCGGGCTAGGCGTGTACTGGGAGGGAGTGCGATCGTTGTTGTTTGTTGCGGGCTCATCGGCTGCTCCGGATCGGTATCCCGATTCAAGCAAGTCCCACGCCAGCAATGGTCGACGGGGCAAGCGGCTCCCATCCTTTTACGTCAAGGACGGTTGCGCTGCAATCACCCGGTGTCACTATTGCAGCATCCCCAGGGCCTTGGCCCGGGCCACCGCCTGGGTCCGGCGCTCGACGCCCAGCTTGCTGTTGATGTGGCTGGCGTGGGTTTTCACCGTGTGCAGGGAAATGAACAGGCGCTCGCTGATTTCCTGGTTCGAGCAGCCTTGGGCAATCAGCTCCAGCACGGCCATCTCGCGGCTACTCAACGATTCGTTGCCAGCCATCGATTCGACCGATTCAGGCGTCGGCAGCAACCCCAGCAAGCTGCTTTGGGCGGCCCCCTGAGGGTGTTGCAGCAACTGCTCACGCAGCCATTTCGGGTGGTCCTGCAGCAGGCGCTGGAAAGGTTGCAGAACACCGCCGCGCGCGGACTCCAGGGCCAGGCCCAGCAGGTCTCGCGCCTGCGCCTCGTTATTGCTGGCCAGCAGCAGAACCATCCACTGGCACAGCGCAGTGACGCAGAGCATCTGCCCGCCGCTGGCCTGGCCGCGCTCCACCAGTGCCTGCAAGCGGCGCCCGGCCTGTTCCAGACGACCTTGGGTGCGTTCGAGCAAGGCCTGCTGCAGTTCGATATGCAGCGGCAACAACGGGTGGAACTCGGGAGCAGCCGCCGCCTGTTCGCCACCGTAGGTCTGGCCCAGGCGCAACAGCCAGGACTCGGCCAGGTCGGTGCGGCCCTGGGCCAGCCACAGCTCGCACTTGACCAGGGTGATCATCGCCAGATAGAAAATCGGCGGAACGTCCCAGATGTGCATCAGCCGCTCGGCTTCGGCAAGCTCGGCAAAGGCTTCGGCGAAACGCCCTTCGCGGCCATCCAGCGAAGCGATCACGCAATGGCCGATCAGTACGCTGATGTCGCGACAGGCGCGCGCCTCGATCAGCCCGGCGCGCAGGCGGCTACGGCCGGCTTCCGGTTTTAGCCGTGCCGCCAGCAGGTAGCCCTCGTACAGGGTCAACCGCGCTCGTGCCGCGTACAGCCGTTGCGCCGACAAACCCTGCAGGCGCTGCAGGCCCTGGCGCACTTCATCCAGGGCGCGCAGCACCTCACCACGGGCGTGCAGTACCCGCGCGCGGTCGTAATGGGCCAGGGCTTCGAACAAGGGATTGCCGACCCGCTGGGCCAGCTCCAGCGCTTCGCGGTTCCAGCCGCGGGCACGCCAGAAATCGGCATCGGCGATGGCCAGGTTGGACAAGGTCGACAGGCATACCAGACGCTGCCCATAGCGCTTGAACGGCAAGCTGTGCAGCGCCTCGGAGCAGTATTCGAGGGTGCGCTGGCGGTCGCCGCGACCACGGGCAATGACCCCGCTCAACGCCAGCCACTGGGCCAGCATGGATTTCTGCGCGGTGGCTGAAGGCGCCGGCAAAAAACGGCTCAGGTGGCTGGCCAGCTCTTCGGCGGCATCCAGTTGCCCGGCCAGGCCCAGGGCCCAGCTGTACAGCACGATCAGCCGCGGCGTGCTGATCAGCAGGCTGTCGGGCAGGTCCATCTTCCAGCGCAGGAGCATGCCGACGTTCTGCTCGGCCAGCAGTTGCTCCTCGGACAGGTTCTGCACCAGGTTGGCGGCCACATCCAGGTGCCCGGCACGCAAGGCCTGCTCGACGGCTTCATCGAGCAGGCCCTGGCCATGGAACCAGCGACAAGCGCGCAGGTGCAGGCTCGACAACGGCAGGCTGGCCTGGCGGGTGCGCAGCAGGTCGGAGAACAAGTGATGATAACGGAACCAGCGCCCGTGCTCGTCCAGCGGCACCAGGAACACCTGGTGTGCCTGCAGGTATCGAAGGATCTCGGCACTGTCATGGCTTTCGCGCAGGGCGTCACAGAGCTCGGCGCAAAAGCGCTCCTGGCAGGCGGTGTCGTATAGAAACCCCTGCACTTCGGCGGGCAGCATCTCGATCACTTCTTCGAGCAGGTAGTCACGAATCAGCCCTTCGCCGCCATGCAGGGCCTGAGGCAAGGCACTGTCGGCCCCCGCCTCGTTGGCGGCGAGCAACCAGAAACGCAAACCGGCGACCCAGCCATCGCTGCGCTGGATCAGGTTGTCCAGCGCCTGTCCACGCAGCACGCTCGGTTGCTGGCCAAGCACGGCGAGGGATTCATCGGTGGTCAGGCGCAAGTCCTGCTCATTGAGTTCGAGCAACTGGCGCGACAGACGCAGGCGCGCCAGGTGCCAGTCTGGCCGCTGCCGGCTGGTCACCAGCAGCACCAGGCCAGGCGGCAGGTGATTGAGGAAAAACTGCAGGCAGCGATCGAGCACCGGGCCCTGGGCCAGGTGGTAATCATCCAGCACCAGCAGCAAGGGGTTGTGCGGCTGCAGGTGCCGGGCCAGCTCATCGAGCAGGCCGTCGAGCCATTCTTCGAAGGCGAACGGCTGATGCCGCTGGCGCATTTTCAGCAGGCCCAGGGCCTGGCCGCCAAGCGCCGGGCAGTACTGCTGCAAGCCTTCGAGCAAGCGCTCAAGAAAGCGCCCGGGGTCGTTGTCGCGCCGGCTCAGCCCCAGCCACAGGCTGCTCCAATGGTTGGGCAGCCCCTGGCAGAACTCCACCGCCAATGAACTTTTACCGAAGCCTGCCGGTGCGTTGACCAGCAACAAGCGCCCACCGAGCCCCGCGTGCAAACGCTGGCACAAGCGCGCTCGCGGTACATAGCCTTCGGGCAATGGCGGACGAAAGAAGCGGCCCTCCAGGACGCTCATGGCCTGGCTGGCGAACCCTTGCGTACGGGACAGATCAGTCATGGCCGGCTCGTTCTAGTTAGGGAATCTTCGGCAGTACGGATCAAGGCAGACTAACGGGTTAAACCGCACATTTGAAGATGATTGCCCCTTTATGCCGAAAAAAGACTACAACAAAAAACGACAAACCTGAGCGGGTCACGCTGCGCAAACAGAAACGCCCCGGCAAGCCGGGGCGTTCTGGGAGATCACACGGAGGTTTTAAAGCTTAGCGCACACCTTCCTGGCGAAGCGCGGCAGGCTGGAAGTCAGCCTTGGAGGCAGTGAAGCCAAAGTCGTAGGCTCTCTTTTCCTCGTTCTTCATGCCCAGAGCCAGGTAACGACCCGATTGCAGGTCGTAGATGACTTCCAGGGCGTACCACGGCACCTGGACGTTGTAGTAGTCCTGGGAGTGGGCCTCGGACACGCGCCACAGCTGGTTGCGGCCGTCGTACTGGTCGATCACCGCGGCTTGCCAGGTGTCTTCGTCGATGTAGAAGTCACGCTTGGCGTAGATATGGCGCTGGCCCGGTTTCAGGGTCGCAACCACATGCCATACCCGGCGCAGCTCGTAACGGGCAAGGTCCTGGTTGATGTGCCCGGCCTTGATGATGTCGGCGTACTTGAGCTTTGGATCGTCGAGCTTGTAGCTGTTGGAGGCAATGTACAGCTCTTTCTTGCCTTCCAGCTTCCAGTCGTAGCGATCCGGCGCACCGTTGTACATGTCCAGGTTATCGGAGGTGCGCAGGCCGTCGGCAGCAGTACCCGGACCGTCATAGGAAACCTGTGGCGCAGCCCGTACCCGACGCTGGCCGGCGTTGTAGACCCACGCTTTGCGAGGCTCTTTGACCTGGTCCAGGGTTTCATGCACCAGCAGTACGGTACCGGCCAGACGCGCTGGCGCCGTCACCTTCTGTTTGAAGTAGAACAGTACGTTGCCCGGGTTGGCCGGATCGTAATCCTTCATCCGGTCACGGAAAACGAACTGGTCCTGGAAGTACACCAGGCTGTACGAGCCGTTTTGCTGCGGCGTGGCCTGGGTTACCAGACGGGTCACGCTGCCGCCACGGTAGCGGGTGATGTGGTTCCAGATCACTTCCACGCCGCTTTTCGGAATCGGGAACGGTACGGCGTTGTCGAAGTTCTCCAGGCCGTTGCCACCACCGACCAGGTTGGTGCTGGTGGCGTTTTTCTTGATCGCGGCAAACACTGCATCCGGCACGGTGGAACCGCGGTGGGTCGGGTACACCGGAATCTTGAAGGTGTCCGGATAGCGCTTGAACATAGCGACCTGGCCTGGGGACAGTTTGTCCTTGTACTGGTCGACGTTCTGCGCGGTGATGGTGAACTTCGGTTGCTCGTTGCCGTACGGGTCGGAAAGGAAGCCCTTGCCGTCGACGCTGCCGGCGCCGGTGGACAGCGGTTTCCAGGCGGTGATCGAGCCGTCGGCGTTACCGGCCTTTTCCGCCCCCATCGGCGTCAGGCTCGCGCCCAGCTTGGCCGCCTCGTCGGCGGAAACCGCCGCCATGACACTGGTCGCCAACAGGGACAGGCCCAGTACACCGGCTTGCAGCAGAGTCTTGGTTGTTTTCATCTTCATGGTCGTCCTGAATCCGAATTCTTAGAAGTTCACGCCGAAGCTGAGGGCGATGAAGTCGCGGTCATCCACGGTGGTGTACTTGCCGTCGAAGAAGTTGGTGTACGACAGGCTGGTGGTGTAGGTGTTCTGGTACTCGGCGTCCAGGCCCAGGCTGATCGCCTTGCGCCCTTCCTCGAAGTTGCCGCCAGGGCCTGGCGAGTAACCGGAGACGTCATGGGACCAGGCGATGTTCGGCTTGAGGTTGACCCCGGCGAACACGTCGTTGTAGTCCCAGATCGCCCGGGCGCGGTAGCCCCAGGAGGTGCTGGTGGTGTAACCGTCGTTTTCGCACTTGCGACTGCGGTTGTCGCCCGAGGTGCCGGGGCCTGCGCCGGTGATGGTGCCACTGTTGAGGATCTGCGAGCAGGTATCGAAACCGCCGGTTGCCGGCAATGGACCAGGACCGTAGACCGGGTCACGGCCATAACGCACTTCGTGGGCGCTTTCCAGGCCGCCGACATGGGTCACGCCCAGCTCACCCACCACGGTCAGACGGCTGGCGCCCATGACCTGGTCGAAGAAGTGCGTCAGGGTGGTCTGGAACTGGGTGATTTCCTTGCGCCGGTAACCGTGCAGGTCCTGGCCAGGAACACCATTGAGCAACGAGGCGTTAGCCAGGGTCCCGCCAATTGGACGCACGCCAGCAAACAGGATGTCGGTGGTGTTCAGTTGCACCGGCGCATTCGGCCGGTAGCTGATTTCACCGCTCCACGCGGTACCGGTAGGCAGGGTGGTGGAGAAGCTCAGGCCATACAGGCGGATGTCTTCAGGGTACTCGACGAAGTACTGCGAGTTGCCCGCAACGATCATCGGCGCCAGCGGCCGCAGGGATGCCGGCAAGCCAGCCAACCCGGCATAGACCGATGGCGCGGCGCCGGTGGCGCTGAAGATCGGCGCACGGCTGTGGTAATTCATGAAGTAGGCGCCGAATTCGGTACCCAGCGGGTCGTACATGTAACGGAAGGCCACACCGAACTGGCCGCTGTCGCGCGCATCGCGGTCCGGGCCACGGCGTACCAGCACGCCTTCTTCGTTGATGTTCACCCCGCGGGTGGCGAGGAACTGCTGGGCAGCGCCCGGCACCGTACGGCTGCTGTTGAGCACGCGCAGGTTGTCGGTACAGCCGTCGGCAATGATGTCCGGCTGGGAGAAGAAGGTGCCGCAGTTGTCGACGACGGTCTGGTCCCATTCGATCTGGTAGAACGCTTCGGCCGAGAGGTTGTCGGTCAGGCTCTGGGACACATAGAACATGTTGACCGGAATCAGGCCTTCCTTCACTTCGGCGCCCGGGCGACGGAATGCGGCGACGTCGATCGGGTTGATCGAGTTGATGCCGCCACCGATGAAGGTACTTTCACCCCAACTGACCACCTGCTTACCCAGGCGCACCGAGCCCGGCTGATCGGCGATGGAGTAGTTGTGATAGACGAAGGCGTCGAGGATCTGCCCGCCGGACGATTGCGCGCCCTCTTTACGGTTGGAATCGCTGATGTCCTTGAACTCGCGATGCTCGTCCTTGAGTTCGAAGTCGTACCAGTACTTGCCACGGACGAATACCCCGGTATCGCCGTACTTGAGCTCCAGGTCATGGATGCCCTTGAAGATCTTCGAGAAGGTTTCACCGCGCTTGAAGTTCAGGTGGCCGTCATCGGAGGTTTGCGACAGGCCCTTGCCGCCGTTGTTGACGCCGATCAGGTTCTTGTTCGGGTTGGCTGTCGACCAGCTCGCCCCCACCGACAGCGACGAGTCGAACGAGCCTTCGATTTCACCGATATTGAAACTGACGCCGAAAGCAGGACCGGCGAGCGTAGAAGCGAGGCTGACGGCCAGGGGCAGTTTCGCCCGGCGCCAGAACAGATTTGCTGATGTCATCGACGCTACTCCATGTACTTTATTTTTATGGCAGTGAGTCCTTTGCAGAAACGCATCGTTCGAGCGGTGTGAGCGCACCTTTTGCTCGAGCGAGTGGCTGGGCACATGCATGTGCGATCCCCCGTTCCTGAAAATCCCCTGAACCGACTATAGCCAGCAGGTTGAACTGCTTGATCCCTCTAAAGTGTGATTTGCATCCCACCCCCTCTGCCGTGGTCTGCATGACCGGCCACTATGCTGGCAGGGGGAAGAATGGCTGAATTTCGTCATTTGACAAGGCAGCCATGCGTCTGGCGTGCGGGTCGCGCCCGAATGGGCACGACCCGCCTGACGTTACAGGGTCGAGAGGAAGGTGCTGTTACTGGCTTGCCATTGGCTGATATCCACGCGGATTCGCTTCTTGTCGAGCTTGCCGACGCTGGTCTTGGGAATTTCAGTAACAAGGGCGATCTGACTGGGGATTGCCCACTTGTTGATGTGCCCCAGCTCCACGAACGGCTTGAGGTGCGCCTTGAGCGCCTTGGCATCGATGCTCTGGCCTTCGTGGAGCACCAGCAGGGCAAACGGCCGCTCGCCCCACTGTGGATCGGCGACGCCGACCACTGCCACTTCGCGGATCGCCGGATGACGGCTGATCAGGTCTTCGAGCTCCAGTGAAGAGATCCACTCACCGCCGGTCTTGATCACATCCTTGATCCGGTCGCGGATATCGATCACGCCCATGCTGTCGAGGGTGGCGACGTCGCCGGTGTGCAGCCAGCCGCCGTGCCAGAGTTCGGCGCCCTTCTCGGCCTCGCGGAAGTAGCCCATGGTCAGCCACGGCGCCCGCAATACCAGTTCGCCCTGGGTTTCGCCATCGGCCGGGAGGAACTTGCCAGTACCGTCGACGATCGCCGCCTCCACCAACGGTACCGGCACCCCGGCCTTGATCCGGTAGGTGATGCATTCATCTTCGCTACCGGCCAGCAATTCGTCGTTGAGGTGGGCACAGGCCACCAGCGGGCAGGTCTCCGACATGCCATAGGCCGCGGTCAACTGGATGCCATGGGCCTTGGCCGCCTCATACAGGGCGCGGTTCAGCGCACTGCCGCCGATGATGATCTTCCAACCGCCAAAGTCCTGCTGCTGGGCGCCCTTGGCGTTGAGCAGCATCTGCAGGATGGTCGGTACGCAGTGCGAGAAGGTCACCTGCTCCTTGCGCCACAGCTCGCACAGCATCTCCGGTTCGTAACGCCCCGGGTAAACCTGCTTGATGCCAAGCATGGTTGCCACGTAGGGAATACCCCAGGCGTGGACATGGAACATCGGGGTAATGGGCATGTACACATCGTTGCTGCCGAGCAGGCGCACGCTGTCGATACTGCCGGTGACCGACGCCGCCGCCAGGGTGTGCAGCACCAGTTGCCGGTGGGTGAAGTACACCCCCTTGGGGTTACCGGTGGTGCCGGTGGTGTAGAACGTGGTGGCCACCGAGTTCTCGTCAAAATCGGGGAAGTCGTACACCGGGCTGGCCGCCGCCAGGAGTTGCTCATACTCACCGACCAGGTTGGGCAGGTCGGCGGTTTTTTGCTCACCATCGGTCAGCAACAGGGTTTTCTCGACCGTGGTCAGTTGCCCGGCGATAGCCTGGTAGAGGCCGACAAAGTCGCTGTTGACCAGCACGAAGCGGTCGTCGGCGTGATTCATGGTGTAGAGGATCTGCTCCGGCGACAGGCGCACGTTGATGGTGTGCACCACTGCGCCGATCATCGGGATGGCAAACATGCACTCGAGGTAGCGATGGCTGTCCCAGTCCATCACCGCCACGGTGTCACCGGCCTTGACCCCCGCCGCGGTGAGCACGTTGGCCAGCCGCGCGATGCGTTCGTTGAGGGTCAGGTAGCTGTAGCGCAGTTGATCGCGGTAGACGATTTCGCGGGTTTTCTCGTAGCGACTGCCCGACAGCAGCAAACGCTTGATCAACAGCGGAAACTGATAGGCGCCCTCGGCGGAAGGAATGACGCGAGTCTGCAACATAGGAGTCCCTTTTCTAGTGTGCACAAGCTAAGCAAGACATGTCCTACTCTAGAACGCCACAGCAGCGGCCAAATCAGCCAAAGGAATGATTTGACCGGTACAGGGACCAGCGGCGTTTAACCATCACTGTCAGTGCATCTCGGTGAAGGCAATCTTCACGCCCAGGGCAATCAGCACCGCCCCCATGCTGCGGTCGAACCAGTGGCCCATGCGCGCAAAGGCGGCGCGCACCCGCTGCTGGCTGAACAGCCTGGCCACCAGGCAGAACCACAGGCCGGTGGCCAGTGCCAGGTAGACGCCGTAGCCGGCCTGCACGGCCAACGGGGTGTGCGGGTTGATCACCACGGTGAACAGCGACAGGAAAAACAGCGTCGCCTTGGGGTTCAGGCCGTTGGTCATGAAGCCTGCGACAAAGGCGGCACGCGGCGTGCGCTCGACCGTCGAGACCTGCACGGCGTCACTGCCAGGCGCCGCAGGGCGGGCGCGCAGGGCCTTGAAACCGATATACAGCAGATAACCTGCTGCCAGCCATTTCAGCACGTTGAACAGCATGATCGACTGCGACACGATCAAGCCGATACCCAACAGCGAATAGCCCACATGCAGGAAAATCGCCGTACCGACACCGCAGGCCGTCCAGGTGCCGGCGCGCCGGCCGTGGGTAACACTCTCGCGTACCACCACGGCAAAGTCCGGGCCGGGGCTGGCCACCGCCAGCAGGTGAATCAACGCGACAGTCAGAAATTCAGCCCAGTACATGGGGGCTCCTTGCGGCAAAGAAGGCAATCGGGGGCGCTACATTACGCTTTCGTCCTTTCGGGCAACAGTCTCTGGTAGGATCGGGCTTGACTCTCCTCCTGAGGGCAGGGGTTAGCCTCAGCGCTTTTGCCCCTGGACCTGCCTTCGATGAGTAAACGAATCCTGGTGATACTCGGCCACCCTGCGCGCAACAGCTTCTGCGCCGCGTTAAGTGACAGCTACATCAATAGTGCCCGGGATAAAGGCCATAGCGTCTGCCTGCTGGCACTCGGCAACCTGGCCTTCGACCCGATCCTGCATGACGGTTATCAACAGGTGCAACCCCTGGAGCCCGACCTGCTGCACGCCCAGCAACTGATCAGTTGGGCCGAGCACCTGGTGTTCATCTTCCCGGTCTGGTGGGGCGGCATTCCGGCGTTGCTCAAGGGCTTTCTCGATCGCATCCTGCTGCCCGGCTTTGCCTTCAAATACCGCAGCGGCTCGCCCTTCCCCGAACAACTGCTCAAGGGCCGCAGCGCCGACCTGCTGGTGAGCATGGACACGCCGCCCTGGTATTACCGCTGGGTCTATCGCATGCCGGCCCTTGAGCAAATGCGCCGCACCACCCTTGGCTTCTGTGGAATCAGGGCCAAAAAGACGTTAACGTTCGGTCCTGTCATCAGCTCAAGCGAACGGCAACGCGAAACCTGGCTGCAACAGGCGCGCACACTGGCTCGCCGGCATTAAAAGGACGTTCGATGTACATTGGCAAAGCCGCGCAGTTGTCCGGGGCGACCATCAAGAGCATTCGCCACTATGAGCGCATCGGCCTGTTGCCGGCGCCCAGGCGCCAGGGAAGCTATCGCCTGTATGACCAGCAGAGCGTCGCCCTGCTGAGCCTGATCAAGTGCGCGCAGAAGCTCGGTTTCAGCCTCAAGGAAATGCAGGCGCTGGTCGGCGATGATCAGGCCGGGCTGCCGATGGAGCGCGTGCGCCAAGCGATTGCCGGCAAGAAAGCCCAGTTGCAGGCGCAGATCCAGGCGCTGCAGCAACAACATCAAGGCCTGCTCGAACTGGAAAGCAGTCTTGAGCAAAGCCATTACGATTGCTTCGTCTACAACGCCTGAGCCCTCACAGGAGTCATCCTAATGTCCATCTCCCGTCGCGCCGTATTTCTCGACCATAGTTCCCTGGACCTGGGTGACCTGGCGCTGGATCGCCTCAAGGCCTGTTTCGATGATTTGCAGCTGTATCCGGCAACCGCTCCCGAGCAGGTCGCCGAACGCCTGCAGGGCGCAACCGTGGCGATCAGCAACAAGGTCATGATCGACGCCGCCACCCTGGCGGCCTGCCCCGAACTGAAGCTGATCCTGGTGGCCGCCACCGGCACCAACAATGTCGACCTGCAGGCGGCACGCGCTCAAGGTATCGTCGTCAGCAACTGCCAGGGTTACGGCACCCCGTCAGTGGCGCAGCACACCCTGGCCCTGCTGCTGGCCCTGGCCACCCGCCTGAGCGACTATCAAAAGGCCGTCGCCGACGGCCGCTGGGGCCAGGCCAAGCAGTTCTGCCTGCTGGACTTCCCGATCGTCGAGCTGGAAGGCAAGACCCTCGGCCTGCTCGGCCATGGCGAGCTGGGTGGCGCCGTGGCGCGCCTGGCCGAAGCTTTCGGCATGCGCGTGCTGCTAGGCCAATTGCCCGGCCGTCCGCCGCGCGAAGACCGCCTGGCGCTGGATGAGCTGCTGCCGCAAGTCGACGTCTTGACTCTGCACTGCCCGCTCAACGAGCACACCCACAACCTGATCGGCGCCCGCCAACTGGCCCTGCTCAAGCCGGGCGCTTTCGTGATCAACACCGCCCGCGGCGGCCTGATCGACGAGCAGGCCCTGGCCGATGCCTTGCGTGCCGGCCACCTGGGCGGTGCCGCCACCGATGTGCTGAGTGTCGAGCCGCCAGTCAATGGCAACCCGCTGCTGGCGACAGACATCCCGCGCCTGATCATTACCCCGCACAGCGCCTGGGGCGCGGTCGAATCACGCCAGCGTATCGTCGAGCAGTTGAGCGAAAACGCCGAGGCGTTTTTCGCCGGCAGCCCGCGCCGCCAGGTCTAAGCCAGGCCCGGCTCTGGTAAACTGCGCCACTTTTTTCAGGAGTCGCCGTCCATGGACCCGCGCAGTGAAGTGTTGCTTCGTCAGGCTGATCTTTTCCAGGGCTCGCTGTTGCTGGCCGGTTTGCCTGCTGACGACCTGCTCGGCAAGCTGCCAGCGGCCCATGGCTGGAGCTGGCATGCCGGCGATCATGCGGCGCTCGATGCGCGCTTCGCCGGGCGCAGCCACTTCGGCGTAGAAGCACCGGCCCAGGCCTTCGACGCCGCCATAGTGTTTTTACCCAAGTCCCGTGACCTGGCCAATTACCTGCTCAACACCCTGGCTTCGCGCCTGGCCGGCCGCGAGCTGTACCTGGTCGGCGAGAAACGCGGCGGCATCGAAGGCGCGGCCAAGCAGCTGCACGCCTTCGGCAAGCCCCGCAAGCTCGACAGCGCCCGCCATTGCCAGTTGTGGCAGGTCACCGTGGAGCACGCACCGCAAGCCAAATCGCTGCAAAGCCTGGCCGAGCATTTCGAACTGGCGCTGGCCGATGGCCCGCTGCAGATCGTCAGCCTGCCGGGTGTGTTCAGCCACGGCCGCCTGGATCGCGGCAGCGCCCTGCTGCTGGAAAACCTCGATCAACTGCCCACCGGCCACGTGCTGGATTTTGGTTGTGGTGCGGGCGTCCTCGGCGCGGCCATCAAACGTCGCTATCCGCAAAACCGCATCACCTTGCTCGATGTCGATGCCTTCGCGGTCGCCAGCAGCCGCCTGACCCTGGCCGCCAATGGTCTGGACGGCGAGGTGATCAGCGGCGACGGCATCGATGCCGCACCGCGCGAGCTTGACGTGATCATCAGCAACCCGCCGTTTCATACCGGGGTGCACACCAATTACCAGGCCTCAGAAAACCTGCTGCGAAAATCAGCCGATCATCTGAAAAAAGGCGGAGAAATGCGCCTGGTGGCCAACAGCTTCCTGCGCTACCAACCGCTGATCGAAGAGGCCCTGGGCAACTGCCGGATCCGCGACGAAGGGCAAGGCTTTCGCATCTACCAGGCAACACGCGGTTAAAATCAGCGCTTGCCGAAACGGATTTGCCTAGGCAGAATCCGCTCCGTCCTAGGGGAGTAGTCTCCCGCGAGCACCCAGCTCGCCCGGTACGCGTCAACATACTTGGTCCACAGACCATGGCGCGTGCGACCCACGGTCCGCACAGACGGACCCAGGGTTTGACAAGACCTATGACACGAACACCTTACCCGGGGCGGGAAGGCTGTACGTGTCATAGCCGTGTCGACCCGCCCCCGTAGGAATCCTGATGCTGGAATCATTGCTCGTCCCCACCGCGATCGTGGCCCTCGCCGAAATTGGCGACAAGACCCAATTGCTCGCGCTCATCCTTGCCGCCCGCTTTCGCAAACCCTGGCCGATCATTGCCGGCATCATTGCTGCGACCCTGGCCAACCATGCGGCTGCAGGCGCGGTCGGCGCCTGGGTCAGCACCTTCTTCAGCGCCGCCACCTTGCACTGGATTCTCGCGGCCAGCTTTGCCGCCACGGCGTTGTGGACGCTGATCCCGGACAAGATGGACGATGACGAAGCCAGCACCGCCCGGCGCTTCGGCCCGTTCCTGACCACCCTGATCGCGTTCTTCATCGCTGAAATCGGCGACAAGACCCAGGTCGCCACGGTGATGCTGGCGGCACAGTATCCGCACCTGATCATGGTGATTATCGGTACCACCCTGGGCATGTTGATTGCCAACGTACCGGTGGTGCTGGCGGGCAACTTCGCCGCCGAGAAACTGCCGCTGACCCTGATCCGCCGCCTGGCTTCGGCCGCGTTCTTCGTCCTGGCCGCTGTGGCGGTGTATTCGGCAATGCAGGTCAGTGGCTGGATAGGCTGATCGGTGGTGACTTCATCGCTGGCAAGCCAGCTCCCACAGGCCTTGTATACACAGGACCCTGTGGGCGCCGGTCTTGCCGGCGATGGGCCGCAGCGCGGCCCCGGCTATAACTTACTTGCGGGCCTGTTCGTACAACGGCATCACCTTCGGAATCGCCGCCTGCAACGACGCCTGGCGGCTCGCCGAGGCCGGGTGAGTGCTCATGAACTCCGGCTGCGAACCGCCCGAGGCCTGGGCCATCTTGTCCCACAGGCTGATGGCTGCATTCGGGTTGTAACCGGCACGGGCGGCCAGTTCCAGGCCGATCAGGTCGGCTTCGTTCTCGTTAGCCCGGCTGTTGGGCAGGGTCAGGCTGTATTGCACCACGGTGTCGGCAATTGCCAGGCTGTCCTGGCCCAGGCCCAGCAAGGCTCCCGCGCCCTGGCGGGCCATCTGCACACCATAGGCCTTGGACATCGCTTCACGGCCATGCTCGCGCAAGGCGTGGGCGATTTCATGGCCCATCACCGCAGCCAGCTCGTCATCGGTCAGCTTGAGTTTGTCGATCAGGCCGTTGTACACGAAGATCTTGCCGCCAGGCCCGCAGTTGGCGTTGAGCTCGTCGCTCTTGATCAGGTTCACTTCCCAGTTCCACTGTGCCGCATCCGGGCGGAATTGCGGTGCCTGGGCAATCAGGCGATTGGCGATGGCCTGCACGCGCTTGGCATTGGCGCTGCTCTTATCGAGCACACCCTTGCTCGAAGCCTCACCCAGGGTCTGCTGGTAGGACTGGGCGTACATCTGGTTGACTTCATCGGTCGACAGCATGCTGAACATATATTGCTTACGCTCGACACCCACGGCGCCGCCGCTGGTGGTGTTCACCGCCTGGCAGCCAGCAAGCAGGACGCTGGCGCTCAATGCACCGATTACAAATGACTTACGCATGAAAACACTCCCTTCGAACATGCCGCGTATCCTAGGCCGACTCGCTTGAGCCCGCCATATCCCTGATGAAGATTTCTCCAGACGGTGCTCATGCTTTCGCCCCGCCGGGCCGATAACGCAAGGCAGACGCCTTTCCTTGCGCTTGGAGCCCCACATGAAGTTCCGGTCGATCCAGTTTTCCGTCGCAGCCCTGGCTGGTGCCATTGTCCTGAGCATTGTTGCCGCTCTGGTGCTCTACGCCGTGTATGCCGGCGAACGCACCCAGGAACTGGTGCAAACCCGCACTCAGCAGCAGTTCGAGGCGGTGATCGAGCAGCGCCTGACCGCCCTGGCGCGGACCCAGGTCAGCGAAATCCAGCGCGGCCTGGAAGCGCCCCTGCTGATCGCCCGCGGCCTGGCTACCAGCAACGCCATGCTTGGCATGCAGGACAGCAACGGCAATGCCCTGATGAAGATCGAACGCGAGCAAATGATTGCCCTGCTCAAGCAGACGGCGCTGACCAACCCGCTGATTCTCGGCACCTACCTGGGCTGGGAGAGCAATGCCCTGGACCACGATGACGCGCGCTTCGTCGGCACCTCGGTCACCGGTATCGACAGTGCCACCGGGCGCTTCCTGCCCTGGTGGTTCCGCAACGAAGACGGCAGCCTGGGCCTGGACAAGCTGGCCGACGTCAATGACCAGACCGTCCTCGCCACCGGCGTGCGCGCCAGTGAGTACTACCTGTGCCCACGGGAGTCGAAAAAAGCCTGCGTTATCGACCCGGCACCTTACAAGGTAGGCGACAAGATGGTGATGCTCGCCTCGTTCGTCGAGCCGATCATGATCGACGGCAAGTTCCAGGGCATTGCCGGCGCCGACCTGTCGGTGAACTTCATCCAGGAACTGCTCAATACCGCCGACCGCCAGCTCTATGACGGGGCCGGCGAACTGGCGCTGGTGTCCGGCAACGGCCGCCTGGTGGCCTTTACCAAGGACCCGGGCAAGTTCGGCGAAAAAGCCAGCGACGCTCTCGACGCCAATGCCGCCGGCACCCTGGCGCAACTGAGCGGCGAAAACCTGCACTACGAAGTCGACAAGAGCGCTGGCCGCATCGAGCTGTACCTGCCATTCAAGATTGCCAATACCGATGCCCGCTGGACCCTGCTGCTGGAGCTGCCGATCAGCGCAGTGATGGCCGATGTGGAAAAACTGCAAAGCGACCTCAGCGCCCAGCGCAGCACCGACATCACCGGCATGACCCTGGTAGGCCTGGGCATCGCCGCGCTGGGCCTGCTGGTGATCTGGCTGCTGGCCCACGGCATCGCCCGACCACTGCGGCAGATGGTGGCGATGCTCGATGACATCGCCCAGGGCGAAGGCGACCTGACCCGCCGCCTGAGCAGCGACCGCGCCGATGAACTGGGCTCGATCGCCAAGGGCTTCAACACTTTCCTGAGCAAGCTGCAGGCGATGATCAGCCAGGTGGTGGCCTCGGTGCAGAAGGTCAGCGACTCCTCGGAGCACACCGCCGACATCGCCATCCGCACCAACCAGGGCGTGCACAAGCAAATGGCCGAAATCGACCTGGTGGCCACCGCCGTGCACGAGATGACCGCCACCGCCCAGGACGTTGCGCGCAACGCCACCCATGCGGCCCAGGCCGCCAGCAACGCCGATCAGGCCGCCCACCAGGGCCTGGAAATCGTGCGCAACACCTCCCATTCGATCAGCGCCCTGGCCGAGGAAATCGGCCGCGCTGTCGGCGTGGTGCAAACCCTGGCCCGCGACAGCGAGAACATCAACGCCATCCTTATCGCCATCCGCGCGATTGCCGAACAGACCAACTTGCTGGCGCTCAACGCCGCGATCGAGGCAGCGCGCGCCGGTGAACAGGGCCGTGGTTTTGCCGTGGTGGCCGACGAGGTGCGCAACCTGGCGCAGAAAACCCAGCAGGCCACCGAAGAAATCCAGCAGATGATCCAGCAACTGCAGCAGGGTACCCGCGATGTGGTGCGCGTCATGGAAGACAGCCAGGGCAAGACCGACGACAGCGTGCAGCAAGCGGCGCGCGCCGCCGAAGCCCTGGAGAGCATCACCCAGGCGGTATCGGTGATCAACGACATGAACACGCAGATAGCCAGTGCAGCCGAAGAACAGAGCGCGGTAGCCGAGGATATCAACCGCAACGTGATCAATATCGGCCAGGTGGCCAACGAAGTGGCGGGCGGCGCCGATGAGTCAAGCACCGCCAGTGCCGAGCTGACCAAGCTGGCCGAGCAGCAGCGGCGGTTGATCAACCAGTTCAGAGTGTGAGGTCTTGGGGCTGCTTCGCAGCCCATCGCTGGCAAGGCCAGCTCCCACAGGGTCAGTACACACTCCATTGTGGCAGCCGGCCTTGCCGGCGAAGCCCTTTCCAGCCCCCTCAAGCCGGGGTCAAGCACTCCGGCCCATTGAGCTTGGGATCGTTGACGAAATTGGCCAGCACCCGCTCGCGCAGCGGTGCCTGGCCGCCCGCCAGCAATTCGTACAAGCGCGCCGGCGGGGTCTGGGGATCAAGCCACGCCGCTTGCCCGGCGGCATCAAGAATCAGCGGCCGTCGCTGGGTCATCGCCGCCTGGGTCACCACCGCGGTGCTCAGCCAGACCTGATCCTGCACCGGATACGCCTCCCAGATCGCGGCAAAAAACAACGAGGAGCCCTCCCCCGGCGTCAACCAGTAGGGGCGCTTGCGCTGGGTGCCACGCCATTCGTAAAAACCGTTGGCCGGCAACAGGCAGCGGCGCAGGCGAAAGGCCTCACGGAACATCGGCTGTTCGGCCAGGGTCTCGGCCCGGGCATGGGCCGGGGTGCGTGACAAGTCGGTGAGCCAGGCCGGAGTCAGCCCCCAGCGCGCCCGCGCCAGTTCCATCTGGCCATCGTCGAGACGGCGCTGGATCAGCACCGAGGCACCGGGGGAGATGTTCCATTGCGCCTGCTGGTCACTGGGAAATCCCGGCAACGCAGCAAAGGCGGGAGACCAGCGAAACAGCGCATAACGTCCACACATGAGGGGCAAAAACCTAGCAAATCAGGGTTCCGGGGAGGTTCTCCGGTTCGTCGCCCACAAGTGGCTGGGCGCTATTGTACGCGGCGATCAGCTCGCGTGCGCAGGCGGCCTGCTCATCGGCCACCGCCAGGCCCAACAGACCGTGCATCGGCAGGTCGCCCATGGCGCCCATCAGGTCGCGGCCGACCAGGTGCACGGTGATGCCTTCACTGGCGAGCATGCCGATAAGCATTTGCGCTTCCAGCAGGCTTTCAGGCTCGTAAATTCGCTGCATCAGTCATTCTCACCATAAACGTCCAGCATCCATTCCTCGCCATGCACCTGCAGCACGAAGCGGATCGGCTTGCAGCACACCTGGCAGTCCTCGATGTACTCCTGATCGCCGCCCGACAGGTCCACCGTCGTCTCGACTTCTTCACCACAATAAGGACAATCGTAGATCGCTGTCTCCAGCATCGCGGCCTCCCGAGTGACTTGTGCGTATAATTGCCGGTCTATTTACAGGCCCTGAGTGTGTCTGAGCCGTTTTTCAGACCCCGGCCCTACCTATTACCCTAGCCGTTTCCAACAAGAGAGCATGATGGGCGAATTCGATGCCATCCGACCGTACGACGACGCTGAAGTCCCTGCCGTTCTGGCACGGCTGCTCAGCGACCCGGCATTCCTCGATATCCTCACCCACTTCCGCTTCCCGCGCATGGCCGGGGCCTTCGGCTGGCTGCTCAAGCCGTTGATCGCCCGACGCCTGCGCAAAGAGTTTGCCGGGGTCAGCTGCGTCTCGACGCTGCAGGACAAGGTCGAATACTACGTCGACCACACCATCGAGCGGGCAACCGACGGCGTGACCTATACCGGTGTAGAGCAGCTCAAGGCCGGTACCGCCTACCTGTTCCTGGCCAACCATCGCGATATCGTCATGGACCCGGCGTTCGTCAACTATGCCGTCTACCACGCCGGCCTGCCGACCCCGCGCATTGCCATTGGCGACAACCTGCTGCAAAAGCCGTTCGTCAGCGACATGATGCGCCTGAACAAGAGCTTTATCGTGCACCGCTCGATCACCGGCCGCCGGGAAAAGCTTGCCGCTTACCAGTTGCTGTCGGCCTACATCAACCATTCGATCCGCAATGACTGCCAGTCGATCTGGATCGCCCAGGCCGAAGGCCGGGCCAAGGATGGTGATGACCGGACCGATTCGGCGATCCTGAAAATGTTCCACATGAGCCGCAAGGACGAGCCGTTCGGCGCAGTGATCCAGTCGCTGAACCTGAGCCCGGTGTCGATCAGTTACGAGTACGACCCGTGCGATCAGGCCAAGGCCCGCGAGCTGTACATCCGCGCCACCACCGGCACCTACAGCAAGGCGCCAGGTGAAGATGACGTCAGCATTGCCCAGGGCATCACCGGCTACAAAGGCCGCGTGCACATCAACTTTGCCCCGCCGGTGAGCGAGTTCGTCGAGGACACCAAGCAACTGGCAGCCGAGATCGACCGGCAGATTCTGGCCGGTTACCGGTTGTTCCCGGTGCATTATCTGGCGTATGCGCAGTGGACCGATGCCGACCCGACGCTGGCAGTACCGGTGGCGGCCAAGGTGTTTCCGGCCGATGAACTGGCCCGCGCCCAGGCCGAATGGCAGCGCCGCCTGGACGCTTGCCCGGCCGAGCATCGGCCGTTCCTGGTGCAGCAGTATGCGACGCCGGTACGCAATCAGTACCGGGTCAAGGCGGGGTTGGCGCTTTAGGTCGCACCGCGTCGCCTGCATCGCTGGCAAGCCAGCTCCCACAGGAACACTCTGTGGGAGCCGGCTTGCCAGCGATGGGCTGCGAAGCAGCCCCGATCACACCCAGGTACTGAACCAGGACAGCAACAAGGCCAGCGCCAGGAAGGCGAAACCGAGGATGTAGTAAAAACGGTTGATGCGCAGGCTCATGCCATCGACCACCGCCTCATCGGCGGCCATGCCCGCCAGGGTTTGCGCCGCGCGACGCCGGGCGCTGTGCAGCAGCAGGCCGCCCGGGCAGGTCAGCAGCAGGGCCAGCAGGTTGATCAGCTTGCCCGGATGGGCGGCAAACAGCCCCCAGATCACTTGCAACGACATCGCAAAACCTCAAAAAGAAGTACATCGATACTTTCGACACGGCGGGCATTCTACCCAAGCGCCGCGCCCGTGCCTGCCCTTTGCGACCAACGACGATTAATTCGCAGCGTCACACGCTCGTCATCTGGACACGCCACTCTATCGGCCGTCGCCACCCACCGGAGCTTGTCATGCTGCACGCCGAAAACCAGGACCGTCTTTACCTGATCGCCCAGAGCGACGAGCAGCAGGCGCTGATCGACGGCCTGGCGTTCAACGTCCAGGACCGCCAATGGCTGGTGTACTGCGCCCTGGGCGGACATGCCCATGATGATCTGCCCGAAGTCGACGGTCCTACCGGCATCAGCGTACTGGATTTCTACGTCGAAGCCGCCTGAGCGTCCAGAAACGCAAAAGCCCGATGCCTACCCTGCAGGCATCGGGCTTTTTACTGTCTGGGCTTACTCGCCGAGGATCTGGCCGACGGCCTGGTCCTTGAACAGACGGGTCAGGGCGTCGCTCAGCACATCACCCACCAGCTTGGTGTTGGTTTCCTGGTTCGGCGCCATGCCGAAACGCTGGTCGAGCGAGGCGCCGTAACGGCCGCTGTAGCGACGGTTGGCGTTGGCCACGTCAGCCTTGAAAGTCGCACCGATGGTGGCTTCGGTCACGTACATGCCTTCTTTTGGCGACTGGTACTTGAGCTCGGTCAGGGTCACGGTCAGTTGCGGCGCGTTGTAGGCATTCGGCGTCGGCGTGAAGCCCAGCAGCCGCACAGCCGCTTCGGCCTGGGCCTGCAGTTTTGGCAGGATATCGTTGCTGGTCACCGTGATGGCACTGGTTTCCGGGTACAGGCCGCCACGGGTGCCCAGGGTTTGCGAGGCACGGCCATCGACCACCTTGACCACCACCGGCTGGCCATGACCGACCGGCGCCAGCTGAGCGGTGAGTTTCGGTTGCGGGCTGAGTTGTTGCGGGCTGTGGGCACAACCGGCCAGGGTCAGACTGGTCACCGCGATCAAACCGAACAACAAACGTTGCAACATGCTCATCTCTCCAGAATAGGCAGCAAAGGCCGCCAGTATAACCAGCACAAGGCAGCCCAGCTATCGGCGTGCCATTAGTGAGTAAGACAGGCCGCAGCGGCCACGGTTCGCTGTCACAATCGTTTCATCACTGCCCGGTTATCCTTGCCTCAAATCTTCACAGGGATACCGCCATGCCCTCGCTCCTGGCCCTGCTGTTCAAACGCAATCCACAACGCTGCTTTGCCCGCCTCGACGCCCAGGGCCATTGCCAGGCCTTCAAGCAGTGCGCGCAGGCCCCCGCGACCAGCGGCTGGGTGGAAATCAACGAAATTCGCCTGGCCTGGCTCAACCGTCCACTGCCCGCCAACGCCCGTGTTTCAAAGCGTGTCAGCGGAAACTGGCTGCAACGCACCCTCGCCGCCTGAGTTTTGCCTCAATAAAAGTCGCTAATAAAGAGTTTTTCTGCCCGCGACATCGCTATAATCTCCCCCCGATTATAAGGACGTCTCCTGATCGGGCCTCGCAGTACCGCCAATGCACAGCATTGCGCATCCCCCGCACCGCCCACAGAGAGCCTTCCACACAGGTCTTGCACCAGCCAGTGTGCCTGCGTCATTCGGCCCTCTGCCCTGCCTGAACCTGCCGGGTCTGCCATCGCGCAGTCCATTTTGAGGTTCACGTCTCCAAAAGAGCGTGAAAAAACGGGTTTTCACAACTTCACGAGAGTGTGGCGAGCAATGAACAGTCTGGCATGTGCAAAAGCACCTAAAGTGTCCCGAACAGCCCTGAACAGCTGGCAACAGCGCTCATTTGCAATGGGTGCCTGAAACCGGTCCATAACGCACGACGGATACCTTGACCATAAGTCGAATTGCCGCACCGGCTGTAAAATGCGTTCATAGGCAACGCAAAGCCCGGTTGGTGGTGTCCGCTGAAGTTGCAAGAACTGCGAAGAATCGGACATGGCGATCCTGGCAAGCCAGGGATCCTATGCTGTCAATTTGGTGCTGAAGATTTTGGAGACGCGTTAATGGCGCAGAACGAAGCAGTCGATGTAGTACTGGTAGGGGCAGGCATCATGAGTGCCACCCTGGCCGTACTGCTCAAGGAACTCGACCCGGCGATCAAGCTGGAAGTCGTCGAGTTGATGGATTCGGGTGCCGCGGAAAGTTCCAACCCGTGGAACAACGCCGGGACCGGCCATGCCGGGCTGTGTGAACTGAACTACACGCCACAGGCCGCCGACGGCAGCATCGATATCAAGAAAGCGGTGCATATCAACACCCAGTTCGAGGTTTCCCGGCAGTTCTGGGCTTACCTGAGCAAAAAAGGCGCGTTCAGCTCGCCACGGGCGTTCATCAACCCCGTGCCGCACCTGAGCTACGTCGAAGGCGAAAAGGGCATCAGCTTCCTCAAGAAACGTTTCGAGCTGCTCAAGCAGCACCATGCCTTCGCCGAGATGGAATACACCGAAGACAAGGCGGTGATGAACGAGTGGATGCCGCTGATGATGCCGGGTCGCCCCGCCGACCAGCAGATCGCCGCCACCCGCGTCATGAAAGGCACCGACGTCAACTTCGGCGCGCTGACCAACAAGCTGCTCAAGCACCTGGCCAACGCGCCCCAGGCGCAGGTCAAGTACTGCAAGAAGGTCACCGGCCTGCGCCGTAACGGCAGCGGCTGGACCGTCAGCATCAAGGACGTCAACAGCGGCAGCAGCCGTGAAGTCGACGCCCGCTTCGTGTTCCTCGGCGCCGGTGGCGCGGCCCTGCCGCTGCTGCAACTGTCGGGTATCGAGGAGAGCAAGGGCTTTGGCGGTTTCCCGGTCAGCGGCCAGTGGCTGCGTTGCGACAACCCTGAAGTGGTCAAGCACCACCAGGCCAAGGTCTACAGCCAGGCCGCGGTCGGTTCGCCACCCATGTCGGTACCGCACCTGGATACCCGCGTAGTTGACGGCAAGACCTCGCTGCTGTTCGGCCCGTATGCCGGCTTCACCACCAAGTTCCTCAAGCACGGCTCGTTCCTCGACCTGCCGCTGTCGGTACGCATGGGCAACATTGGCCCGATGCTGGCCGTGGCCCGCGACAACATGGACCTGACCAAGTACCTGGTCAGCGAAGTGATGCAGTCGATGGAGCAGCGCCTGGAGTCCCTGCGCCGCTTCTACCCCGAAGCCAAAGCCGAGGACTGGCGCCTGGAAGTGGCTGGCCAACGCGTGCAGATCATCAAGAAAGACCCGAAAAAAGGCGGCATCCTGCAGTTCGGTACCGAACTGGTTGCGGCCAAGGACGGCTCCCTGGCCGCCCTGCTCGGTGCTTCGCCAGGTGCTTCGGTGACCGTGTCGATCATGCTGGAACTGATCGAGCGCTGCTTCCCCGAGCAAGCCAAAGGCGCCTGGGCTGCCAAGCTCAAGGAAATTTTCCCGGCCCGGGAAAAGGTCCTGGCCACCGACGCTGCCCTGTACCACAAGATCAGTGCGTACAACGACGAGGCCCTGGGCCTGGTCGAGAACAGCCCGGCGCAGAGCTACGCGTAACTTGCCGGCATAAAAAAACGCCCTTCGGGGCGTTTTTTTATGGGCGCTGTTTTCAGCTGCGGGCCTTGTCGATGATCTCGATGTAGTCGGCGGCGTTACGCTGATCCTTGATGATCTCGACAAAAGTCTGGCCGTGCTCGTCCTTGCCGTCCAGGTCAAAGCCAGCCTCGACGAAGAAGCCGACATAGCGCTCGAAGTCATCGATGCGCAGGCCGCGGTAGCCCTTGATCAGCTTGTGCAGCGACGGCGAAGTGACGTTATCAGCCGGCTCGTACTGGAGGAACGACTTGACGTAGTCGTCGCTGATCTCATCACCAATCACTTGCTTCTTGTCTTTACGCATTGCCGACTCCAACTGAACCATCACGGACATTTTCACGGGTCGGCAGTTTACCCCCGGGCAGCGCCGGCACTCAACGCGCGCGTACGCTACCGGTGTGCAGATCGGCCCAGATGTGACCATTGGGGTAGCTGAGGAACTGCACATAGACCGTATCGTTGCGCAGCAGATCGAGCATGACCCGGTACTGGGCCAGCGGGTAGTTCAGCGTCAGGGTCTTGCTCTTGTCATCGAACACCGGCTTTTTCAGGCTTTTGCTTTCGGCATCGAAGCTGATCAACACCTGGCTGATGGTCGCGCCCTTGCTCAGCGGCTTGCCTTTGAGGCGCAGGATCAACGGTGAGGTCACCGGGATAGGCTGCTGGTTGGACTGGCGCTGGTTGCCGACCACTACGGAGTAGCTGGTGACCTGCAGCAGCTGCTGTGACTCAGCAGCTTCCTTGCGCAGCCCAAGATCATCGGGCGGCAGGAACTGGCTATGCAGGGGCGCTGCGGCCAGCGGCATGCTCAGCAGGAACAACAGGGGGAAGATCGCACGCATGTCAGGCTCCTTGGGGGCAGCCTGGCACTCTAGCATGGGCCGATGATCGCGGGGCAAGCCGCCCGTGCAGGTTTTCTGGCGATGAACTCAACGCAGTTTCAGTCGAACTGCGCACGCATCCAGGCGTGATACTCGGCAACCCCCGGTTCGCCTTCGCGCGGCGCCCAGGTAGAAAAGTCCCCCTGCGCGACTGGACGGAAAGGCCCGGCCTTGCACTCGAACATCACCGTGTCTGGCTCAAGCACCACCAGACCATGGAAAATACCGGTCGGCAGGTCGACACCCAGGCATTCCCCACCCGCCTGCAGGATCCGCTTATCTACCACTTGGCCTTGATCATCGAAGACCAGCAAACCCAGCTTTCCGCGCAGCACAAGCAGGCACTCAGCCTTGTCCGATGCTTGATGACGATGCGGCGGTATGTAGGTAGAAGGCTGCAGCCCTACCGCCATGCGGTGGCAGGGCTCGTCCATCTCATGGAAATTATGGTGCTGGCGACCGCGCGGATTTGCCGCAGCCTTGGCGCCCAGTTCGGCGAACAACGATTGATCGAGAAAACCGGGCTGGCGCATGAGTCAGAGTCCTTTAACCGCGTAGATACCGTTGGCGTTACGCCAGTAACCTTTGTAGTCCATACCATAACCGAACACGTAGCGGTCGACGCAGCTCAAGCCGCAGAAGTCGGCCTTGAGGTCGGCGCTGGCCTTGCGATCATGGTCCTTGTCGATCAGTACGGCAGTATGCACGGCACGGGCACCGGCGTGCTTGCAGAAGTCGATAATAGCGCTAAGGGTATGACCTTCATCAAGGATGTCGTCGATGATCAGCACATCACGATCAATGAACGAAACTTCCGGCTTGGCCTTCCAGAACAGGTCGCCGCCGCTGGTCTGGTTGCGGTAGCGGGTGGCGTGCAAGTAGGACGATTCCAGCGGGAACTGCAGATGAGTCAGCAGCTTGCCGGCGAAGATCAGGCCGCCGTTCATCACGCAGAACACTACCGGGTTGCTATCGGCCAGCACTTCGGTGATCTGCGCGCCCACGCGGGCGATGGCTGCCTCGACTTCGGCTTCGGTGTGCAGGCAGTCAGCCTCGCGCATGACTTGACGGATGTGCTCGAGATCGGCGGACATGGCGCTCTCCAAGGGGCGGCAATTGAGAAAAGCGGGCAAAGGTACGCATCCCGTCGCATCAGATCAAGCATTTCTGGACTAACGTCCAGTAAGTCTGAGGACATGCATGGCTGAATAGATTAATCTAGCGCGGTTTTTTTGCCCGCCCCCCGGAGCCTTTCCCTATGCCTACCCGTGAGATCCGTCACCCGCTGATCCGCCACAAGCTCGGCCTGATGCGTCGCGCCGACATCAGCACCAAGAATTTTCGCGAGCTCGCCCAGGAAGTCGGTACGCTCCTGACCTACGAAGCCACCAAAGACCTGCCCCTGGAAAGCTATGAAATCGATGGCTGGTGCGGCAAGGTCCAGGTCGAGAAAATCGCTGGCAAGAAAATCACTGTAGTACCGATCCTGCGTGCCGGCATCGGCATGCTCGATGGCGTGCTCAGCCTGATTCCGGGCGCCAAGGTCAGCGCCGTTGGCGTGGCCCGCAACGAGGAAACCCTCGAAGCGCACACCTACCTGGAAAAACTCGCCCCGGAAATCAACGAACGCCTGGCCCTGATTATCGACCCGATGCTGGCCACCGGCGGCTCGATGGTCGCCACCATCGACCTGCTGAAGAAAGCCGGGTGCAAGGACATCCGCGCCATGGTCCTGGTCGCCGCGCCCGAAGGCATCGCCGTGGTGGAAAAAGCCCACCCGGACGTGCAGATCTACACCGCCTCGATCGACCAGCGCCTGAACGAACACGGTTACATCATCCCTGGCCTGGGCGATGCCGGTGACAAGATTTTCGGCACCAAGCAGAAGGACGCCTGAACATGCAGGATGAGTTCAACGACCCGCTCTGGCGCCAGGTCGTCTCTGGCGCGCAGATGCTCTTCGTCGCCTTCGGCGCGCTGGTACTGATGCCGCTGATTACCGGCCTTGACCCCAACGTCGCGCTGTTCACGGCGGGTCTGGGAACTCTGCTGTTTCAGGTGGTTACCGGTCGCCAGGTGCCGGTGTTCCTGGCTTCGAGCTTCGCGTTCATTACCCCGATCATCCTTGCCAAGGGCCAGTTCGGCCTGGCCGAGACCATGGGCGGGGTAATGGCAGCAGGTTTCGTCTACACCTTCCTCGGCCTTGCGGTAAAAATCAAAGGCACCGGCTTTATCGACCGCTTGCTGCCGCCGGTAGTGATTGGCCCGGTGATCATCTCCATCGGCCTGGCAATGGCGCCGATTGCCGCCAACATGGCCATGGGCAAGGCCGGTGACGGCACCGAGCTGCTGCCCTACAGCACCGCGATGATGATCTCCATGCCGGCACTGCTGACCACCCTGATCGTTGCCGTGTTCGGCAAAGGCATCTTCCGCCTGGTGCCGATCATCGCCGGCGTGCTGGTGGGCTTTGGCCTGTCGTTCTACTTTGGCGTGGTCGACACCGCCAAGATCGCCGCCGCGCCATGGCTGGCGCTGCCGCACTTCACCGCACCTGCGTTCAACTGGCAGGCGATCCTGTTCATCGTACCGGTGGCCCTGGCGCCGGCGATCGAGCACATCGGCGGCGTGATTGCCGTTGGCAGCGTGACCGGCCGCGATTACCTGAAAAAGCCCGGCTTGCACCGCACCCTGCTCGGGGACGGCATCGCCACCACCACTGCCGGCCTGTTCGGCGGGCCACCCAACACCACCTATGCCGAAGTGACCGGCGCAGTGATGCTGACCAAGAACTACAACCCGAAGATCATGACCTGGGCGGCAATCTTTGCCATCACCCTGGCCTTCATCGGCAAGTTCGGCGCGCTGCTGCAGAGCATTCCGGTACCGGTAATGGGCGGCATTCTCTGCCTGCTGTTCGGCTCGATCGCGGCGGTAGGCATGAACACCATGATCCGCCACAAGATCGACCTCAGCGAGGCGCGCAACCTGGTGATCGTTTCGGTGACCCTGGTGTTCGGAATCGGTGGCGTGCTGATCGGTAGCGGCACCGGCCCCGATGACTGGGGCCTGAAGGGCATCGCCCTGTGCGCGGTGGTGGCTATTGCCCTGAACCTGCTGCTGCCGGGTAACGACAGCTGGAAGAACAAGGCGCTGGACGATCAGTTGCCTTGATCTGAATGCCAGTCAGGGCCGCTGCGCGGCCCATCGCCGGCAACGCCGGCTCCCACAATGGCAATGCATGCCATTTGTGTGGGAGCTGGCTTTGCCAGCGATGAGGCCCTCAAGCCTCTTCGCACATCCCCTTCAAGGCCTGTACCCACTGCGGGTGATCATTCAGGCACGGCACCAGCACCAGCTCTTCGCCGCCCGCCTCGACAAACTGCTCGCGCCCACGATCACCGATCTCCTCCAGCGTCTCGATGCAGTCGGCGACAAACGCCGGACACATCACCAGCAGCTTTTTCACCCCAGACTTGCCCAGTTCGTCCAGCCGCGTTTCGGTATAGGGCTCGATCCACTTCGCCCGCCCCAGCCGCGACTGAAACGACACCGACCACTTGCCGTCGGCGATACCCATCTTCTGCGCAAAGGCCTGGGCGGTGCGCAGGCACTGGCCGCGGTAACAGACCGCAAGCATCTCGGGCGAAGCATCGCGACAGCAATCAGCGTCCTGGAAACAATGGTTGCCGGTCGGATCGAGTTTTTTCAGGTGCCGCTCGGGCAGCCCATGAAAACTCAACAACAGGTGATCGTAATCCTGCTGCAGATAAGGCTGTGCACTGGCCACCAGGGCATCGATGTACTCGGGCTTATCGTAGAACGGCTGCAGAATCGCCATCTCGATCGGCAGCTTCTGCTCGGCAATTACCTGTTTAGCCTGCTCGACAACCGTGGTCACGGTGCTGTCGGCAAATTGTGGATAAAGCGGTGCGAGGGTGACGTTCTTCACCCCCTGGGCTGCCAGGCGCGCCAGCACCGTCGGCAGCGAAGGCTCGCCGTAGCGCATGGCGATTTCCACCGGGCCGTGTGTCCATTGCTCGCGCATGGCTGCCTGCAGGCGGCGGGTCAGCACCACCAGTGGCGAACCCTCGTCCCACCAGATCGAGGCATAGGCATGGGCCGACTGCTCCGGGCGCTTGATCAGGATCAGCGACACCAGCAGGCGCCGCACCGGCCACGGCAGGTCGATGACATAAGGGTCCATCAGAAACTGATTGAGGTACCGGCGCACGTCGGCGACAGAAGTGGAGGCCGGTGAACCCAGGTTGACCAGCAGCAAAGCGTGATCGGTCATGCAACGTCCTATTTCAGAGGCGGCTGGACAGTTCGTCCAGGGCCGATTGCAGATCATTGAAGCGGAAGGTAAAACCGGCCGCCAGCAAACGTACCGGCCGCGCCCGTTGCCCACCCAGCAGCAGGGTCGACAGCTCGCCAAGCCCGGCCTTGAGCACCAGCGCCGGCAACGGCATCAACGCCGGGCGGTGCAAGGCCCGGCCCAGACGCTTGGCGAACTCGCGGTTGCGCACCGGCTCCGGGGCGCAGGCATTATAAGGACCGCTGGCATCCTTGTGCTGCAAGAGAAAATCAATCAGGGCGATCTGGTCATGTATATGAATCCACGGCATCCACTGCCGACCATCGCCGATAGGCCCGCCCAGCCCCAGTTTGAACGGCAGGCGCAGGCGCGACAAAAAGCCGCCCTCGCTCGATAGCACCAGACCGGTACGCACCAGTACCACCCGAATACCCAAGGCCTGGGCTGTCATTGCGGTTTCTTCCCAAGCGATGCACAACTGGCTGGCGAAATCCTCCTTGACCGGCTGTGAAGCCTCGGTCAATTCACGCTCGCCGCCATCGCCGTACCAACCGACCGCCGATCCGGAAATCAGCACCTGCGGACGTTGCTGGCGCGCCTCAAGCCAGGCTATCAACTGTTCAGTCAGGGTGATTCTGCTTGCCCACAATAGCGCGCGGCGCCCGGAGCTCCAGGGGCGGTCGGCGATCGGCGCACCGGCCAGATTGATCACCGCATCCAGGGTGTCGTCATTGCTCAGGTCTTCAAGCCGGGCAATGCCGCGCACACCGGCACCACACAGCCTGCCCACCTGTTCAGGGCGGCGACTCCAGACCGTCAACCGATGCCCCTGGGCCAGCCAGTGCTGACACAGCTGTTGGCCGATCAACCCGGTACCGCCGGTCAGCAATATATGCATGGCTGTGTCCTCACATGGCGCGCCAGTGGTCTATTTTTAACAACAAGGCACTTTTTTGACCGATCGCTCTCGGATAAACATAGGCCAACCTGTGGTAACGAGCGGAATCATCTTATACATGATCCATGCATTGTACAGGTTAGCCGGGCAGCATAGTCTGCAACCCTAAGGTTCGAAGAGGCCATCATGACTGTACCTATTGCCATCATCGGGGCCGGTATTGCCGGCCTGTCCGCGGCCCAGGCGTTGCAAAAGGCCGGGCAGACCGTTCATTTGTTCGACAAAGGCCACGGTAGCGGCGGACGCATGGCCAGCAAGCGTAGCGATGCTGGCGCCCTTGATCTCGGCGCCCAGTACTTCACCGCCCGCGACCGGCGCTTTGTCGACCAGCTCCAGCAATGGGTGGCCGCTGGCTGGGCGGCCGAATGGAAGCCGCAGCTCTACCACTATCAGGACGGCGTGCTCAGCCCCTCGCCCGACGAACAGACGCGCTGGGTCGGCGTGCCGCGCATGAGTGCAATCACCCGCGGCCTGCTCAAGGACGTCACGGTGAATTTCAGCTGCCGCATCGCCGAGGTCTATCGCGGCCAGAAATACTGGCATTTGCAGGACACAGACGGCTGCAGCCACGGCCCCTTCAGCCGGGTCGTGGTCGCTGTACCGGCGCCCCAGGCCACCCAGTTGCTCAGTGCTGCCCCCAAGCTCGCCGCCACCGCTGCGGGCGTACAAATGGACCCGACCTGGGCCATCGCCCTGGCCTTCGACACCCCGCTCGACACCCCGATGCAGGGGTGTTTCGTCCAGGACAGCGCCCTCGACTGGCTGGCACGCAACCGCAGCAAACCCGGGCGCGACGAACATATGGATACCTGGGTGCTGCATGCCACCTCCAGTTGGAGCAAGCAACACATCGACCTGCCCAAGGAGGCCGTGATCGAGCAACTGTGGGGCAGCTTTGCCGAACTGGTCGGCTGCGTGGTCCCTGCCCCGAATTTCTCCCTCGCCCATCGCTGGCTGTATGCACGCCCCTCCAGCAACCATGAGTGGGGCGCATTGGCCGACGCCGACCTGGGCCTGTATGCCTGTGGCGACTGGTGCCTGTCCGGCCGCGTCGAAGGGGCCTGGCTCAGTGGCCAGGAAGCGGCTCGGCGCTTGCTGGAACACCTGGAGTAAATCAGCGGAGCTACCCTCGTTCAGCCCCGCCGCCGTTCAAGACCCTGCTGAAAAGCTGTACAAGAAAATTGACTTGCATAGGTTTATCTCTATGATGAGATTTACCTGTACAAGATTTTATTTCTGTACAACTAATACAGGATCTGTTCATGGACGCGTGCGACCTGCCGTGCAAACCTAGAATTGCCGTCAGCGCCTGCCTGGTCGGCCAGGAGGTTCGCTTCAACGGCGGCCACAAGGCATCACGACTGTGCAACGAGGTCCTGAGCAAACATTTCGATTTTGTTCCGATATGCCCGGAAGTGGCCATTGGCCTGGGCGTGCCTCGCCCGGCCATCCGCCTGGTGGGCGACCCCGCCGACCCGCAGGCGGTGTGCAGCCGCGATCCAGGGCTGGACCTGTCCGGCCCGTTGCGCGCCTATGGTCAGCAAATGGCCAATGACCTCAATGACATTTGCGGCTACATCTTCATGCACAAATCACCGTCCTGCGGGTTGCAGCGGGTCAAGGTGTATCAGGCCAATGGCTACCCCGCAGTAGAAGGTGGCCGCGGGCTGTTCGCCGCCGCGTTCTGTCAACAGCGCCCCGACCTGCCGGTGGAAGAAGACGGCAGGCTGTGTGATCCAGTGCTGCGGGAGAACTTCATCACCCGGGTCTACGCCTATGCCGACTGGCAGCAATTGCTCGCCGCAGGGGTCAGCCGCGGGGCCCTGATTGCGTTCCACGCCCGCTACAAGTACCAGTTGATGGCCCACAATCCGCAGCAGTACAAAACCCTGGGCAAGCTGTTGGGCAGCATGACCCGTGACGACGATCCAGCAGCACTCGCTGCGCGCTACTTCAGCCAGCTGATGCAGGCCCTGAGCCGCTGCGCCAGCCGTGGTACCCACAGCAATGTGCTGCTGCACCTGAGCGGTTACCTGCGCAACGCCCTGAGCGGCAACGACAGACAGGAAATCCAGCAGCTGATCGCCCAGTACCACGCCGGCGAAGTACCGCTGGTAGTGCCGCTGACGCTGCTCAAGCATCACCTGCGCAATCACCCCGACCCGTACCTGCTGCAGCAGGTCTACCTGCAGCCACACCCGCAAAGCCTGAGCCTGCGTAATGCCATCTGAAGCGCTGCTGCCGATCCGTGAAGTGACGCGCCTGACCGGCGTCAACCCGGTCACCCTGCGCGCCTGGGAGCGGCGCTACGGGTTGATCGTGCCGCAACGCACTGGCAAGGGGCATCGCCTTTACAGTCAGGATGACGTCCAGTGCATCCGGCAGATCCTCACCTGGCTCAATTGTGGCGTTGCAGTGAGCCAGGTCAGATCCTTGCTGGAGGCTGCGCCCAGTGCAGCGCAAGCGCCGCCCGGCAGCGACTGGCAAACCTTGCGTGAGCAACTGACGGAGGCCATCGGCGCACTCGCCGAGCGCCGTCTTGAGCAACATCTGAACCAGGCCATGGCCCTGTACCCGCCAGCAACGCTGTGCCAACAGCTGTTGATGCCGCTGCTTGCCGACCTGGAACTGCGCTGGCAAAGCCAGTTCGCCGCACACCTTGAGCAAGTGTTCTTTCACTCCTGGCTGCGCAGCAAACTGGGCGCGCGGGTGTACCACAACAATCATCAGCTGGGCGGCGCCCCGCTGTTGCTGGTCAACGCCTCTGACCTGGCCTTCGACCCGCGGCTATGGCTGAGCGCCTGGCTGGCGAGCAATGCCGGCTACCCGGTGCAGGTCTTCGATTGGCAACTGCCGGGCAATGAGCTGCCCCTGGCCATTGCCCGCCTGCAACCCTGGGCGCTGCTGCTGAGCGTCGACAAAACGCTCGACCTGGCGCGCCTGCAGCGAAACCTGGCCAACATTGAAATTCCGAAACTCCTGTGTGGCCGCGCAGTCAGCATTCATAACCAAGCGCTGAAAACCTGGAGCGACGAGACGCTGTTTGCCCTCGACTCGCCCCAGGCGGCGCTTAACTGCCTGCAGCAACTCAGCGGACGCGCCCTGAACACCACCGACAACGGCCAAGGATTCCCATGCAACTGATCTGGCTGCGCAGCGACCTGCGCGTACTCGACAACACCGCACTGGCAGCGGCCTGCGAACGGGGCCCGAGCCTGGCAGTGTGGCTGCTGAGCCCCGGGCAGTGGCAAGCCCATGACGATGCCGCGTGCAAGGTCGACTTCTGGCTGCGCAACCTGCAAGGCCTGAGCACAGCATTGGCGCAGTTGAACATTCCGTTACTGATCCGTCGCGCCGATACCTGGCAGCAGGTACCCGAGGCCCTGCTGCAACTGTGTCAGGAACATCGGGTACAGGCCGTGCATTTCAACGACGAATATGGCGTCAACGAAAGCACCCGCGACCAGGCTGTGCGCTGCACCCTGGAACAGCAAGGCATTGCCGCTCACGCCTACCTCGACCAATTGCTGTTCAAGCCCGGTAGCATCCTGACCCGCAGCGGTGGCTACTTCCAGGTCTTCAGTCAGTTCCGCAAAGTCTGTTACGAGCGTTTGCACCTAGGGCTGCCGCACCAGGTCAAAGCGCCCAAGGCGCAAGCACCGACGGGTGTGGCAAGCGACCCGGTGCCGGCTGAAGCTGCCGGCTTCCCTCTCCCCGCACAGCCTTTACGCGAACTTTGGCCTGCGGGTGAAGAAGAAGCCCGGCGCCGCCTGCGACGCTTCACCGACGAATGTGCCGAGGACTATCAGAAGCAGCGCGATTTTCCCGCCGTCGCCGGTACCAGCCAACTGTCGGCTTACCTGGCGGCCGGGGTGATTTCGCCACGCCAATGCCTGCACGCGGCGTTGAGCAACAACTTCGGCGAGTTCGACAGCGGTAACCAGGGCCTGGTGACCTGGATCAACGAACTGCTCTGGCGCGAGTTCTACAAGCACATTCTGGTGGGCTACCCGCGCGTCTCCAGGCACCGCGCCTTTCGCGCGGAAACCGAAGCCCTGCCCTGGCGTCACGCGCCGGATGAGCTCAAGGCCTGGCAGCAGGGGCAAACCGGGATCCCGATCGTCGACGCCGCCATGCGCCAATTGCTCGCCACCGGCTGGATGCACAACCGCCTGCGCATGGTTGTCGCCATGTTCCTGACCAAGAACCTGCTGATCGACTGGCGCGAAGGCGAACGCTTTTTCATGCGTCACCTGATCGACGGTGACCTGGCCGCCAACAATGGTGGTTGGCAGTGGAGTGCCTCGACCGGCACCGACGCAGCGCCCTATTTTCGCATCTTCAATCCCCTGAGCCAGTCTCTGCGTTTCGACCGCGCCGGCCACTTCATTCGACAGTGGCTCCCTGAACTGGCTAGCCTGGATGAAAAAAATATCCACAATCCCGTGCCTGCTGACGATCTTTTTGCTACTAATCTTTATCCACAACCTATTGTGGACCTCGGTAGCAGTCGCCAACGTGCGTTGAATGCATTCAAGAATTTACCCACGCGGCAGGAAGAGAGGGCAGTAACGTGATCGAACCCATCGCGCGCAAGGTGTGGGTCACCGGTGCAGGCTCCGGCCTGGGTCTGGCGTTGGTGCAACAACTGCTTGCACAGGGCTGGAAAGTCGCCGCCAGCGGGCGGGCATCAACCGAACTACAGGGGCTGTCGCAACTGAACCCGCAGCAGTTGTTACTGCTCGATGGCAACTTGACCGATGCCGCCCAGGCGGCGCAGGCCAGCCAGCGACTCCAGGCGCAGTGGGGTGCCCTTGATTGCCTGCTGGTCAATGCCGGAACCTGCGATTATCTCGACGCGAGTATCCCGCCGACGGCAATTTTCGAAGCGATCGCCAGCAGCAACCTGAGCGCTTCGGTCCACTGCCTGCACAATGCGCTGCCACTGCTGGAGAACGGCCAGTCGCCGCAGATCATGGCAGTGCTCAGTCGCTATTCAGCGCTGCAGCTCTACGAACCAAGTCAGCCGGCAACACCGGACAACAGCCTGGCAGAAGTGTTTCGCAGCGAGTGCCAGCACTTGGCAAGCAAAGGTATCGACCTGACCCTGGTCGCGCCCCAGGCCCTGAAAGTGCCGCTGGTGGCGACGCAGGTCATGCCGCAAGAGTGGACTGCAGAAAGTGCCGCCGATGTGTTGCTCCAGCGGCTACCTGAGCGGGCCCCGGAGTTGCTGCTCGAAGCCCTGAATCTCAACAGCCTCTGGCCATTGCCCGAACAACCTTCAAGCCCTGTGTAAAACCCAGGGCTGTCGTTGCAGAGGTCAGAGCGGCATACGATAGTGCAGCGAGTAACTTTCCACACCGTCGTTGGGCATCTTCAGCCCGGCATTGGAATAGTGGATCGCGCGTACACCTACTTCATGTCCGCCGGCAAAACGCAGGCCGAAGCCGATACGGTCTTCGAACTGGAAGGAGGAGCCGAGTTCATTACTCTCAAGTTCGGTACTGGAAAACGCTGCCACACCGATGCCGGCTTCGATGTAGGGTTTAACCGACTCACCGGCGAACTCGTAAACGAACACGGGT
>NZ_JH650777.1:0-33584 GCF_000259195.1 Pseudomonas donghuensis | reverse complement strand
AAACCCCTGCCACACCGATGCCGGCTTCGATGTAGGGTTTAACCGACTCACCGGCGAACTCGTAAACGAACACGGGTGAGAACGACAGGCTGTGGTTGCTGGCGGTTTCATCGCCATCCCAATAGGTGTAGGCACCATCCCAATAACCGGTAATGCGCCCTACGCTAGTTTGCCACCAACTGGCATCCCAGTTCGATTGCAGGCCCAGCCGATAGGTCATGGTCGAATCGCCGGTCTGCCCGACCGACAACGATACGTCCGCTGCTTGAGTGGTAAAAGATTGCCCCAGGGTAACGGCTGCAAGCGCAGCCAAACAAAGCAGTTTCTTCATGAGAAACATCCTTTTTCCTAATGCTGTTGTTGGTTTCTCTGTCTCACCAGACAATAAAATAAAAATCGGCGGCGTTGCGTTAGCTCAGTCAATGTTGAGTGCTTTTCACACTCTTTTTACATCGTGAAGCTTCGCACACTGTCAGATTTATTCCACAACATTGGAAGGATCTTTCGCAAATGTTCGGGGCTGGCACTGGTCCAGAATTGCGCGTCCTGTGCCGGTCCCGCGGCCAGCAATTGACGCTCGCCAAGCAGGCGCTGCAATTGGCGGGCAACCGCAGCGCCGGTATCGATAATTGCCACCGAGGCCGGGACCATTTCCGCCAGCAGAGGCTTGAGGAAGGGGTAATGGGTGCAGCCCAGGATCAGCGTGTCGCAGCCAGCGTCGAGCAAGGGATTTACATAGCCTTGCAGCAGTTCGCGCACCACCGGGCTGTTCAGGTCGCCAGCTTCGATGCACTCCACCAGGCCTGGGCAAGGCTGGGTAACAACCTGCACATCGTTGGCAAAACGATCGAGCAAGGCGACGAACTTGGCGCTTTGCAGGGTGCCGGTGGTGGCCAGCACACCGACCACGCCACTACGGGTAGCGGCAGCCGCAGGCTTTACCGCTGGCTCCATCCCCACCAGTGGCCACTGCGGATACTGTTCGCGCAAATCAGCCACCGCGGCCACTGTCGCCGTGTTACAGGCCAGGACCATGGCCTTGGCACCCTGCTCACGGAAGAACTCAGCGACGATGCGACAGCGCTGGCGAATGAATGCCGGCGACTTCTCACCATAGGGGATGTGCCCGCAATCGCCGACATACAGCAGCGACTCATTGGGCAACAGGCGCTGGATCTCGGCCAGTACCGACAGGCCGCCAACACCGGAATCGAAGACGCCGACCGGCGCCGCCGCGCCGTCAGCCATGATCCTTGCCACAGACGCTGCAGCCCGGGTCGCGCTTGACCCGCAGCTCACGGAAACGGCTGCCCAGGGCATCGATCAGCAACAAGCGCCCTACCAGCGGTTCGCCAAACCCGGCCAGCAGCTTCAGTGCCTCAAGCGCTTGCAGGCTGCCGACCAGACCGACCAACGGGCCGAGTACACCGGCTTCACTGCAGGTCAGCTCGGCTTCGCTGCCATGGCCGTACAGGCAGTGGTAGCACGGGCTTTCAGGGCGGCGTGGGTCGAACACCGACAACTGCCCTTCCAGGCGAATCGCCGCGCCGCTGACCAACGGCTTGCCCAGGGCCACGCAGGCGGCATTGACCGCTTCGCGGGTGGCAAAGTTGTCCGAGCAATCCAGTACCAGGTCCACCGCCTTGACCGCCTCGGCCAAGGAGTCTTCGTCCAGGGCGTGGCGATGGGCGAGCAACGTGATTTCCGGGTTGATCGCCGCGAGGCGTAGCAGTGCCGAATCGACTTTGCTCATGCCCACCGATGCGCTGTCGTGCATGACCTGGCGCTGCAGGTTGGTGACGTCCACCGTGTCGAAATCGGCCAGGTGCAGTTCGCCAACACCGGCAGCCGCCAGGTACAAGGCGACCGGCGAACCCAGGCCGCCCAGGCCGACAACCAGCGCCCGGCTGTTTTTCAGGCGCAGCTGACCGTCGATATCCACCTGCGCCAGGAGGATCTGCCGGCTGTAGCGCAACAGCTCCTGATCGGTCAGCACGACAGCCGGCCCAGGGTGATGCGCTCGTGGCCATTAAGGTCAAGGCGGCTTTCGATCTGTTCGAAATCATGCCGGGCCAGCAGCTCGCGCACGGCGGCGGCCTGATCGTAACCGTGCTCGAGCAGCAGCCAGCCGCCGGGCAGCAGGTGCGCCGGCGCCTGACTGACGATGCTGCGCAGATCGTCCAGGCCATCGTCGCCGGAGACCAGCGCGCTGCTTGGCTCAAAGCGCACGTCACCGGCCACCAGGTGCGGGTCGGCAGCGGCAATGTACGGCGGGTTGCTGATGATCAGGTCATAGCGCTCGCCGCCCAGGGCATCGAACCAGTGGCTGCTGCGCACCGTCACGTTGTTCAGTTGCAGGCGCTGGCGGTTACGCTCGGCCAGGGCCACGGCTTCCAGCACCCGGTCAACCGCAGTGACCTGCCACTGCGGGCGCTCACTGGCCAGGGCCAGGGCAATCGCGCCGGTACCGGTGCCCAGGTCGAGCAGCTTGACCGCACTTGCCGGCAGCAACTGCAGAGCGGTTTCGACCAGCAGCTCGGTTTCCGGCCGTGGGATCAGGGTGTGCGGCGCCACCTCCAGGTCGAGGTTCCAGAACCCCTGCTGACCGAGGATATAGGCGACCGGTTCACCGGCGCGCCGACGCTGCAGGTAATCGGCAAAGGTCAGCGCCGCTTCGCTGCTGACAATCCGCTCCGGCCAGGTGTGCAGGTAGCTGCGCGACTTGCCGATGGCCGCAGCCAACAGCAGTTCGATATCCAGACGCGCCGTCGGCGAATCCGGCAGCTCCGCGCCGCGGAGCAAGCTGGCAATAATCGTCATTTACTCACCCAGTGCAGCCAGTTGGTCAGCCTGATACTCGGCCAGCAATGGCTCGATGACCGCATCCACCCCACCGGCCAGCACATCATCCAGGGAATACAGGGTCAGGTTGATGCGGTGATCGGTTACCCGCCCCTGTGGATAGTTGTAGGTACGAATCCGTTCGGAGCGGTCGCCGGAGCCAACCAGCAGCTTGCGCTCGCTGGCCATGGCATTCTGCGCCGCGCTGGTCTGGATGTCGTTGAGCTTGGCCGACAGCCAGGACATCGCCCGGGCGCGGTTCTTGTGCTGGGAACGTTCTTCCTGGCACTCGACGACGATGCCGGTGGGCAAGTGGGTGATGCGGATCGCCGAGTCGGTCTTGTTGATGTGCTGACCACCGGCACCGGAGGCGCGGTAGGTATCGACGCGCAGGTCCGCCGGGTTGATCTCGATCGCCACCTGCTCGTCCGGCTCGGGCAGCACCGCCACGGTGCAGGCCGAGGTGTGGATACGGCCCTGGGATTCGGTTTCCGGTACGCGCTGGACGCGGTGGGCGCCGGACTCGAACTTCAGCTTGCCATAGACGCTGTCGCCTTCGACCCGGGCGATGATCTCCTTGTAACCGCCATGCTCGCCTTCGTTCTCCGAGAGAATTTCCAGGCGCCAGCCGCGCTTTTCAGCGTAGCGCGAGTACATGCGGAACAGGTCGCCGGAGAAGATCGCCGCTTCGTCACCGCCGGTACCGGCGCGGATTTCCAGGAACACATTGCGCCCGTCGTTGGGGTCCTTGGGCAACAGCATGCGCTGCAGCTGGTTTTCCAGGACAGCCAGTTGCTCCTTGGCCTCGCGAACTTCTTCCACCGCCATTTCGCGCAGGTCCGGATCGCTGTCCTTGAGCAGCGCCTGGGCACCGGCCAGGTCATCCTGAACCTTGCGCCACTGGGCGTAGGCAACGGCGACCGGCTCGACTTCGGCGTATTCACGGGAATAGGCGCGAAAGCGAGTCTGGTCGGAAATGACCTCGGCATCGCCCAGCAGGGCGGTCAGTTCCTCGAAGCGGTCCTGGAGCGTGTCCAGTTTATTCAGCAGCGACGCTTTCATTGCGGGGTTTTATCCGTCGAACCCTCGGAGAGGGCAAAGAGTTCCTGGGCCATGGCCAGCGCATCGAGGCGGCCTTCGGCAGAGAGCTTTTTCAGCTGCACGCTGGGCGCATGCAGCAGTTTGTTGGTCAGGCCACGGGCCAGTTGCACCAGCACGTCATCGGCGTTGGCGCCATTGGCCAGCAGGCGCTGGGCCTTTTGCAGCTCCTCGTCGCGCAGGCGTTCGCTCTGCTGACGGTAAGCCTTGAGTACATCCACCGCAGCCAGCTCGCGCAGGCGCAGCATGAAATCTTCGGCGCCCACCGAAACCAGCTCTTCGGCGGCCTGGGCAGCACCCTGGCGGCTCTTGAGGTTTTCGGCGACCACCTCGTGCAGGTCATCGACGGTGTACAGGTACACATCGTCCAGCTCGCCAACCTGCGGTTCGATATCCCGCGGCACGGCGATGTCGACCATGAAGATCGGCTTGTGCCGGCGCTGCTTCAGGGCGCTTTCCACCGCACCCTTGCCGAGGATCGGCAATTGGCTGGCGGTGGAACTGATGACGATATCGCTGTTGACCAGCTCCTGGGGAATGTCGGCCAGCAATACCGCATGGGCGCCGAACTGTTCGGCCAGGGTGCTGGCGCGCTCCAGGGTCCGGTTGGCGACGACAATGCGCCGTACGCCCTGCTCGTGCAGGTGACGGGCCACCAGGGTAATGGTTTCACCGGCGCCGATCAGCAGTGCCTGGCTACGGCCCAGGTCGCTGAAGATCTGCTTGGCCAGGCTGACGGCGGCGAAGGCCACCGACACCGGGTTTTCGCCGATGGCGGTATCGGTACGCACCTGCTTGGCGGCGCTGAAGGTGGCCTGGAACAGGCGCCCGAGCAGCGGGCCGATGGTGCCGGCTTCGCGGGCCACGGCATAGGCCGACTTCATCTGCCCGAGGATCTGCGGCTCGCCCAGCACCAGCGAATCGAGCCCGGAGGCTACCCGCATCATGTGCCGTACAGCATCGTGATCTTCATGGATGTAGGCGCTGGCGCGCAGTTCATCCAGGCTCAGCTGATGATATTCGGCCAGCCAGCGCAGAATACTCTCTGCGCCCAGGTGGTCCTGCTCTATATAAAGCTCGCTGCGGTTGCAGGTCGAAAGGATCGCGGCTTCGCGGCTGGCGGTCAGTCGGCAGAGCTGCTGCAAGGCGTCCACCAGCTGCTCAGGGGTAAACGCCACGCGCTCGCGTACGTCTACCGAGGCAGTCTTATGGTTGATACCGAGGGCAAGAAAGGCCATGCAAGGTCGCTGATTGTGACGAGAAGCCGATAATTGTCCTACTTCGCAAGGCGCAGAACAACCACTGCTCGCTATTGTCTCTATAGTCTACCTCTACCGAGACCTTCGCTTATGGGTTTGCCCCGGCGCTTGTGTCATGATGATCCGACCGCTGGTAAGCCGCCCAAATCCCGATTATGAATAGATCCTACGCGTTGCTCCTTGCCCTTGCCTTGCTCCAGGGCTGCCAGACCCTGGCTCCGCATTCACCGGATGCCAAGTCGCCTGCAGAGGCTGCCCCGGTGCAACCGGCCAAGCCCACCGTCTACGGGTCGTTCAGCCAGGACACCGTCTACAGCCTGCTGGCCGCCGAACTTGCCGGCCAGCGCGACCGCTTCGACATCGCCCTGGACAACTACGTCAGCCAGGCGATCAAGACCCAGGACCCAGGCATCTCCGAGCGCGCCTACCGCATCGCCGAATACCTGGGTGCCGACCAGGCTGCCCTGGACACCGCACTGATCTGGGCAAAGAACGCCCCGGACAGCCTCGACGCCCAGCGTGCCGCCGCCATCCAGCTGGCCCGCGGCGGTCGCTATGACGAGTCCATGGCCCACATGGAAAAAGTCCTTCAGGGCCAGGGCGACACCCACTTCGACTTCCTCGCCCTGTCGGCCCTGGAAACCGACCAGGACACCCGCGAGGGCCTGCAAAAGAGTTTCGACCGCCTGCTGGTGAAATACCCCGACAACAGTCAGTTGGTGTTCGGCAAGGCGTTGCTGCTGCAACAGGACGGCAAGGCCCAGGCCGCCCTCGACCTGCTCGAAGCGCACCCGCCCGAAGACGGCGAGATCGCTCCGGTATTGTTGCGTGCCCGCCTGCTGCAGGGCTTGGACCGCGGCAAAGAGGCCCTGCCGCTGCTGCAAAAAACCATTCGCCAGTACCCGGACGACAAACGCTTGCGCCTGACCTATGCGCGCATGCTGGTCGAACAGGACCGCCTGGCCGATGCCAAGGCCGAGTTCGTCAGCCTGGTCCAGCAGTATCCGGATGACGACGAGCTGCGCTACTCGCTGGCCCTGATCAGCCTGGAAACCAAGGACTGGGACGAAGGCGCCGGCTACCTCGAAGAGCTGATCGCCCGCGACAGCCATGTCGATGCCGCACACCTGAACCTGGGCCGCATCCATGAAGAACGCAACGACCCCGAAAGCGCGCTGAACGAATACGCCCTGGTCGGCCCCGGCACCGACTACCTGCCGGCACAATTGCGCCAGGCCGATATCCTCATCGCCAACGGCCGTAGCGCCGAAGCTTCGCGGCGCCTGGCCGCAGCCCGGGAAAGCCAGCCCGATTACGCCATCCAGCTGTACCTGATCGAAGCCGAAGCCTTGGGCAACAACGACAAGGACGCCCAGGCCGAGCAGGTTCTGCAGCAGGCGATCAAGCAGTACCCGGACGACCTCAACCTGCTCTACACCCGGGCCATGCTGGCGGAAAAACGCAACGACCTGACCCAGATGGAAAAGGATCTGCGCAACATCATCAGCCGCGAGCCGGAAAATGCCATGGCCCTCAACGCCCTTGGCTACACCCTGGCTGACCGCACCAGCCGTTACGCCGAAGCCAAGGCGCTGATCGACAAGGCACACCAGATCACCCCGGAGGATCCGGCGGTGCTCGACAGCCTCGGCTGGGTCAACTACCGCATGGGCAACCTTGACGAAGCCGAGCGCCTGCTGCGCCAGGCCCTTGAGCGGTTCCCCGATCACGAAGTGGCCGCCCACCTGGGTGAAGTACTCTGGGCCAACGGCAAGCGCCGCGAAGCCCGCCAGGTCTGGGCCAAGGGCTTTGAAGCCCAGCCCGACAGCCCCATCCTGCGCAAGACCGTCCTGCGCCTGACCGGATCCGAGACTCTATAAGCCTATGTTTTTGCGCCACTGCATCACCTTCACCCTGATCGCCCTGCTTGCCGGCTGTGCCGGCTTCGGCTCCCGTGAGGCCCTGCGGGGCGAGGGCAGCCCACAGCTGTGGCGCGAGCACAAGCAACAGCTGAGCACCCTCGATGGCTGGCAGATCAACGGCAAGGTCGGCATCCGCGCGCCGAAAGACTCCGGCAGCGGCACGCTGTTCTGGCTGCAGCGCCAGGATTACTACGATATCCGCCTGTCCGGCCCGCTGGGCCGCGGCGCCGCGCGCCTGACCGGGCGCCCCGGTGGCGTCACTCTGGAAGTCGCCAACCAGGGCCGCTTCGAGGCAAATAGCCCCGAAGCCCTGCTCGAAGAGCAACTGGGCTGGGAGCTGCCGGTCTCGCACCTGGTCTGGTGGATTCGTGGCCTGCCCGCCCCCGACAGCAAGAGCCAGCTGACCCTCGACGGCGACAGTCGCCTGGCCAGCCTCAAGCAGGACGGCTGGGACGTGCAGTACCTGAGCTACGCCGAACAAAACGGCTACTGGCTGCCCGAACGCATCAAGCTGCACGGGCAGAACCTCGACGTGACCCTGGTGGTCAAGGACTGGCAACCACGGCAACTGGGCCACTGATCTATGAACACTGCAACCCTGACCCTGCCGGCACCGGCCAAGCTCAACCTGATGCTGCACATTCTTGGCCGCCGCCCCGACGGTTACCATGAGCTGGAAACCCTGTTCCAGTTTCTCGACCATGCCGACGAGCTTTCCTTCGCCCTGCGCGAAGACGGTGAAATTCGCCTGCACAGCGAGATCGACAATGTCCCCCACGACAGCAACCTGATCGTCAAGGCCGCGCGCAAGCTCAAGGCCCTGAGCGGTTGCAGCCAGGGCGTGGATATCTGGCTGAAGAAAATCCTGCCGATGGGCGGCGGCATCGGTGGCGGCAGCTCCGATGCCGCCACCACCCTGCTCGGCCTCAATCATTTATGGCAACTGGGCTTGAGCGAAGACCAACTGGCCGAGCTGGGCCTGACCCTGGGCGCCGACGTGCCGGTTTTCGTCCGCGGCCATGCGGCATTCGCCGAGGGTGTGGGAGAGAAGCTGACCCCGGTCGACCCCGAAGAGCCCTGGTACGTCGTGCTGGTCCCGCAAGTATTTGTTAGCACAGCAGAAATTTTTTCAGATCCGCTGTTGACACGTGATTCCTTGCCCCTTAAGATGCGCCCCGTTCCCAAGGGAAACAGTCGAAATGACTGCCAACCGGTGGTAGAGCAGCGTTACCCAGAGGTACGCAATTCATTGAATTTGTTAAACGAATTCACTGACGCTCGGCTTACCGGAACTGGAAGTTGTGTGTTTGGGGCCTTCCCAAACAAAGCTGAAGCTGATAAAGTTTTGGCCCTTCTTGCAGAGACCCAAACAGGGTTTGTAGCTAAGGGAAGCAACGTTTCGATGTTGCATCGCACGCTGCAGAGCCTGCTCTAGGAATCGAGCACCAGGTGCTCGCAGCAACAGATACAGGGGCGTCGCCAAGCGGTAAGGCAGCAGGTTTTGATCCTGCCATGCGTTGGTTCGAATCCAGCCGCCCCTGCCATTTTCCTTATACTCATCCAGGTATACCCTCAGCCTTCAGGTACTGCGCGTGTCCAAGATGATGGTCTTTACGGGGAACGCCAACCCCGATCTGGCTCGGCGTGTCGTACGTCAGCTGCATATCCCACTGGGTGATGTTTCTGTCGGAAAATTTTCCGACGGCGAAATCAGCACTGAGATTAATGAAAATGTTCGCGGTAAGGACGTTTTCATCATTCAGCCGACTTGCGCGCCAACCAACGATAACCTGATGGAACTGGTAGTGATGGCCGATGCCTTCCGCCGCTCCTCAGCTTCCCGAATCACTGCCGTGATTCCTTACTTCGGATATGCCCGCCAGGATCGCCGTCCGCGTTCGGCGCGTGTAGCTATCAGCGCCAAAGTCGTCGCTGACATGCTCACCGTCGTAGGTATCGACCGTGTTCTCACCGTCGACCTGCACGCTGACCAGATTCAGGGTTTCTTCGATATTCCGGTAGATAACATCTACGGCTCCCCCGTTCTGGTGGATGACATCGAAGACCAGCGTTTCGAGAACCTCATGATCGTGTCCCCGGACATCGGCGGCGTCGTGCGTGCACGTGCTGTTGCCAAGTCCCTGGGCGTTGATCTGGGCATCATCGACAAACGCCGTGAAAAGGCTAATCACTCCGAAGTGATGCATATCATCGGCGACGTCGAAGGACGTACCTGTATTCTCGTCGACGACATGGTCGACACCGCCGGCACCCTGTGCCACGCGGCCAAGGCCCTGAAAGAACACGGCGCTGCCAAGGTTTACGCCTACTGCACGCACCCTGTCCTGTCGGGTCGGGCGATCGAGAATATCGAGAACTCCGTGCTGGACGCACTGGTGGTGACCAACACCATCCCGCTGTCCGCTGCAGCACAAGCCTGTGACCGTATCCGTCAACTGGATATCGCACCGGTTGTTGCCGAGGCGGTTCGCCGCATCAGCAATGAAGAATCGATCAGCGCGATGTTCCGCTGAGGGTTTTACCCTCGCGAACTCACGTTGACGTAAAGCGCCCCGCCCCAACACTGGTTGTTGGGGCGGGGCTTTTTTGCCCATCCCGCTTTGGCGCTGGTCGCAAACGCCACTCGGGAATGGCTATTTTGGAGATACAACATGACTGATTTCATTCTGAACGCCCAAGCGCGTACTGACCTGGGGAAAGGTGCGAGCCGCCGCCTGCGTCATTCCGCCAACATCCCTGCCGTTGTCTACGGTGGTGGCCAAGCTGCTGAATCCGTGACCATCCTGACCAAGGAAATCACCAAGCTGTTCGACAACGAAGCTGCCTTCAGCCACGTTATCGAACTGAACATCGACGGCAAGAAACAAAACGTCGTTGTTAAAGCCATGCAGCGTCACCCTGCCAAGCAGTTCATCATGCACGCTGACTTCGTCCGCGTTGTTGCTGGCCAGAAACTGACCGCCAAAGTACCTGTGCACTTCATCAACGAAGAAGCTCCGGTCAAGAAAGGCGGCGAGATCTCCCACACCGCCAACGAGATCGAAGTTTCCTGCGAAGCCAAAGACCTGCCTGAGTTCATCGAAGTCGACCTGGCCAACGCCGAAGTCGGCGCGATCATCCACCTGTCGGACCTCAAAGCTCCGAAAGGCGTTGAGTTCGTCGCTCTGGCTCACGGTAACGACCTGGCTATCGCCAACGTTCACGCTCCGCGTGTTGCGCCTGAAGCTGCAGAAGGCGCTGCCGAGTAATCTACTCAGCACGCCGGCGTTGACCGGGTTACAGCGCCCAGCGCTGTAACCCACAACTCCAAGGAAGAGCCCCTGACGTGACCGCCATCCAACTGATCGTCGGCCTGGGAAACCCCGGCCCCGAATACGAACAGACCCGGCATAACGCAGGGGCTCTTTTCGTAGAACGCATTGCCAGCGCCCAGCGCGTCAACCTGACTGCTGATCGCAAGTATTTCGGCCTGACGGCAAAATTCAGCCATCAGGGCAACGACGTTCGTCTTCTGATTCCGACCACCTACATGAACCGCAGCGGCCAGGCCGTTGCTGCACTGGCGAATTTTTTCCGCATCCCGCCAGATGCCATCCTGGTGGCCCACGACGAACTCGACCTGCCTCCCGGCGTCGCCAAGCTCAAGAAGGGCGGCGGCCACGGCGGGCACAACGGGCTGCGCGACATCATCGCCCAGCTCGGCAACCAGAATGACTTTCACCGTCTGCGGCTTGGCATCGGCCACCCGGGTGACAGCAGCAAGGTCTCCAGTTTCGTCCTCGGCAAGGCGCCACGCGCCGAGCAGGAGAAACTGGACGCCAGTATCGATTTTGCCCTCGGCGTGCTGCCGGACATCCTCGCCGGCGACTGGACGCGTGCGATGAGAGAGCTGCACAGCCAAAAGGCCTGACTCCACGAAGAGGGATTCACCATGGGTTTCAATTGCGGCATCGTCGGCCTGCCCAACGTCGGCAAGTCCACCCTGTTCAACGCCCTGACCAAATCCGGCATCGCCGCTGAGAACTTCCCGTTCTGCACCATCGAGCCGAACAGTGGCATCGTGCCGATGCCTGATGCGCGCCTGGACGCCCTGGCGGCCATCGTCAAGCCGAACCGCGTGCTGCCGACCACCATGGAATTCGTCGACATCGCCGGCCTGGTGGCTGGCGCCTCGAAAGGTGAAGGCCTGGGCAACAAGTTCCTGGCCAACATCCGCGAAACCGACGCTATCGCCCACGTGGTGCGCTGCTTCGAAGACGAGAACGTGATTCACGTCTCCAACAGCGTCGACCCCAAGCGCGACATCGAGATCATCGACCTGGAACTGATCTTCGCCGACCTCGACAGCTGCGAGAAGCAACTGCAGAAGGTTGCGCGCAACGCCAAGGGCGGTGACAAGGACGCCCTGGCGCAGAAAGCCATCCTCGAAAAACTCATCCCGCACTTCACCGAAGGCAAGCCTGCGCGCAGCCTGATGAAGGCCATGGGCGCTGACGAGAAGGCGCTGATCCGCGGCTTCCACCTGCTGACCAGCAAACCTGTGATGTACATCGCCAACGTTGCCGAAGACGGCTTCGACAACAACCCGCACCTGGACGTGGTCAAGGCCATCGCCGAAGAAGAAGGCGCGCTCGTGGTGCCGGTGTGCAACAAGATCGAAGCCGAGATTGCCGAGCTCGACGACGGCGAAGAGAAGGACATGTTCCTCGAAGCCCTGGGCCTCGAAGAGCCAGGCCTGAACCGCGTGATCCGCGCCGGTTACTCGCTGCTCAACCTGCAGACCTACTTCACCGCCGGTGTGCAGGAAGTACGCGCCTGGACCGTACGCGTCGGCGCCACCGCTCCACAAGCGGCCGGCGTGATCCACACCGACTTCGAGAAAGGCTTCATCCGTGCCGAAGTGGTCGGCTACGACGACTTCATCCAGTACAAGGGTGAAGGCGGCGCGAAGGAAGCCGGTAAATGGCGCCTGGAAGGCAAGGACTACATCGTCAAAGACGGTGATGTGATGCACTTCCGCTTCAACGTCTGATCCGCTCCCTGATGAGCCCGAAACCCCTTGAGGCTATGCTTCAAGGGGTTTTTCTTTGCCTGCGTTGCGCACAAATGCTGGCCAAAACCCAGGTCTATACTCAAAGCCGCACTCAAACGGCTTTCGTCCACAGACCAGGTATCGGCGCATGGCTAAAAAGAAGGAAAAACAAAGCAACAGCGAACGCCTCCCCCGTAAAGAGTACGAGCAAGCACTCAAGGCCCTGCACGTCGAGCTGGTCAAGTTGCAGCAGTGGGTGGTAGCCAAGGGCCTGAAAGTCTGCATCGTCTTCGAAGGTCGCGACGGTGCCGGCAAGGGCGGAACGATCAAGGCCATCACCGAACGCGTCAGCCCGAGGGTGTTTCGCGTAGTGGCGCTGCCAGCACCGACCGAACGGGAAAAAAGCCAGATGTACGCCCAGCGCTACATCCAGCACATGCCCTCGGCCGGCGAAGTGGTGATCTTCGACCGCAGTTGGTACAACCGCGCCGGTGTTGAGCGGGTGATGGGGTTCTGTACCGAAGAGCAGTCCCGCAAGTTTCTTTCGGTGGTGCCATCGTTCGAAAAGATGCTGGTCGAGTCCGGCATCGTTCTCATCAAGTACTGGCTGGAAGTCAGCCCCCAGGAGCAGGAACGGCGCCTGAAAGAGCGCATCACCGACGGTCGCAAGATCTGGAAACTGACCCCGATGGACCTCAAGTCCTTCACCCGCTGGGACGACTACACCCGCGCGCGCAATGAGATGTTCGCCGCCTCGGATACCTCATGGGCCCCCTGGTACGTGGCCCCTTCAGAGGACAAACGACGGGTGCGCCTGAATATCATCAGCCACTTGCTCAAGCAGGTGCCCTACGAGGACATCACCCACAAGCAGAAGATCGAACTGCCCAAGCGCGGCAAGATCGGGCGCGACAAAAGCACCAGCTACACATCGCGCATGGTTCCCGAGCGCTTCTGAAAGACACCTGGCGCGCGACACCGCTGCAAGTGTGCTACAGAGTGCCCTGATCGGCGCGCTGGGCCCTGAAGGCCCGCCGCCGGGCACTGCGGGCGAACACCACGAACAGCGCCGCCATGGCTGTCAGGGCCATCGGCAGGCCATGGGGCGCAACGTCCATGGCCGCGCCGCTGATCAGCGGCCCGAGCAGGCTGCCGACGCCCCAGAGCAAGCCGACGCTGGCATTGGCGGTGACCAGGTCCTGGCCCTTGAACTGCTGGCCGATCAGCACCAGCGCCAGGGTATAGACCCCGCCCGCCACCGCACCGAGCAGCACCAGTGCTGGCCATAGCAACCATTGCATGCCGATCAGCCACGGCAGCGCCAGGCCGATCAACATCGCCACCACGCCGCACACCAGGTGTACCGTCGTGCGCTCGCAGCGGTCGGCCAGCCAGCCGATCGGCAGCTGGAAGAGCATGTCGCCGGTAAGGATCACCGTCACCATCAACGCCGCCACCCCCACCGCATAGGCATGGTTGGTGGCGTACACCGGCAGCAGCGAAAGAATCACTGCATCGAAGAACGAGAAAAACAGCACGCCCATGCACAAGGCCGGCGCCACGCGGAAAAAGCCCGCCAGGGAAAAGCTCTTGCCGCCCTCCTCGCCATGCTCGACATGATCATTGGGCACCGTCAGCACGATACACAGCAGTGCCAGGCCGTAGCAGGCGGTCACCACTGTCGTCACCCAGGTGCTCTGTGCCCCGAGCAGCGCCAGCATTGCCGGGCCGAGCATCTGGAAACCGGTGAACGCCGTGGCGTACAGGGCCATGATCTTGCCGCGGTTGTGCTCCGGACTCAGCTCGTTGACCCACGACTCGCCGAGGATGATCGCGATGCCCATGCCGATCCCCAGCCCCAGCCGCAACAGCCCGAGCAAGTAGATCGAAGAGAAGCCCCACTCAAGCAAACCGATGCTCAGGGTGCACAGGCCGAAGCACAACAGGTAGATGGTGCGCCGGGTCAGGTGCCGGCAACAGGCATCGACCATGAACGCCGACAGCATCATCCCCGCGGCCGGAATCGCCGAGACGATACCGATCTGCAAAGTACTGGCGCCGACGTCGAGCAAACGCAGGGACACCAGCGGCAAGCTCGCCCCGAGGCTGAAACCGACCACCGACACCGCAAACAACAAGCCCAGCAACAAACGCATATTCATCACAACTCCAGACTCACCGGCGCAGGCACGACATCGCACCTGCGCAGGCGCATACATGACCGTAAAAGGATTCGGTTAGCGGCGAGCTCAGCCACGGCAGAACGCCGGGCACACAGCCGCAGGGTCAGGAGGTGTGAAGGTGCGGCGAGAAGGTAAACGCGAACAACACGCTGCGCCGACGCTTGAGCACCGTGTCACACGGCCAGTCGCACACGACGGCCTGGATAACAGCCGGCTGGATGGCGCAAGGACGGGAAAAGCGGTTCATGGGTCGACTACAGGAAAAAGGCAGGCCGGCACTCTAGGGGAAGCCCGGGCCAGACGTCAATCTCGCTGTGCTACTCTCGCGCCATCATGGAAGAGGATCAGCGCATGTCCGAACATCATCAGTTCATTTTCCCCCGCTATCGCCACCTGCCCGCGCCCGATTGGAAAAGCCTGGAGCAACAGCTGCTGACCCTGGGCTGGCTCGAGCCCGCTGCGGCCGATGCCCTGGATGAAACCGGCGACAGTGACGACAGCCTCTGGTGCAGCCCGTTGTACCGACCGAGTGCCGAGTTGTTCCGAAGGCTCAGGGTCGAAGCGGACCCCGCGCAGGTCGTGCGCCTGTTCGAGTTCGAGCCCGGCCAGCCGTTTGTCTGCGCGGGCGAGAACTTCAGCCTGCCAGGGCAATACCTGCAGGCAAAGGTGGCCGAAGAGACCTTCATGCAGTTCATGGGCGACGCTATCGAGGCGCCGCACACCACCTGGTGCAGCCCCGCCGACAAAACGACGTACTACCTGATGGATCTGGATTGGGACTTCAGCTTCGGCGTTGGCGAGCAGGTCCTGCGCAGCGACCGCCTCAACCGCGCCGAAACCGAACGCCTGGCGGCACTGATCGGCGAACTGGCCGGGCAGCCGATGAGCTGCGCCCACCGGCATCGCTAGGCAGCTTCAACGCTTGCCGGTGGACGGCAGGAGGATTGCCAGCAGGCCGAACAGCGGCAGGTACGAGCACAGGCTGTAGACGTATTCGATGCCCTTGAGGTCGGCCAGATAGCCCAGCGCCGCTGCGCCGATGCCGCCAAAGCCGAACATCAGGCCGAAGAAGATGCCGGCGATCATCCCCACGTTACCCGGCACCAGTTCCTGGGCATATACAACGATGGCCGAAAACGCCGAGGCGAGGATAAAGCCGATGATCACGCTGAGCACGCTGGTCCAGAACAGGTCGACGTAAGGCAGCAACAGGGTGAATGGCGCGACACCCAGGATCGAGAACCAGATCACCGCCTTGCGCCCGATGCGGTCACCGATCGGCCCGCCAAAAAAGGTTCCGGCCGCTACTGCGCCGAGAAACAGGAACAGGTGTAGCTGCGAGCTGGCCACCGAGAGGTCGAACTTCTCGATCAGGTAGAACGTGAAGTAGCTGGTGAAGCTGGACATGTAAAAGTACTTGGAGAACACCAGCAACCCCAGCACCACCAGGGCGCCGATCACCCGCTGGCGGGAAAGGCCATGGGTCGCGCGCTGGCCTTGCTTGGCCTTGAACAGGTTCAGGTGTGCCCTGTACCAGCGGCTCAGGCCATAGGTGACCAGCACGGCGCAGACAGCGAACAGGCCGAACCACACCACATTGCCCTGACCGAAGGGGATGATGATCGCCGCCGCCAGCAACGGGCCGAAGGCGGAGCCTGCATTGCCACCAACCTGAAAGCTTGACTGCGCCAGGCCAAAACGCCCACCCGAGGCCAGCCGGGCAATACGCGAGGTTTCCGGGTGGAAGGTCGACGAACCAATGCCCACCAGCGCCGCCGCCAGGAGGATCATCGGGAAGCTGGCGACATACGCGAGCATGACGATACCCACCAGGGTGCACAGGGTGCCCAGCGGCAGCAGGTTCGGCATCGGCTTGCGATCGGTATAGAAACCCACCCAGGGCTGCAGCAACGAGGCGGTGATCTGGAAGGTCAGGGTGATCATCCCGACCTGGGCGAAGCTCAAGCCATAGTTGGCCTTAAGCAGGGGGTAGATCGACGGCAGCACCGACTGGATCAGGTCGTTGATCAAATGCGCCAGGGCACAGGCGGCGATGATGCGCATCACCAGCGGGCTGCTCTGGGCAGTGGCGGTACTGGCGGGTGACGACGAGGCAGTGCTCACAGCCATGACAAAAGCTTCCATCCGGTGGGCGGGATCCAATTATCCAGAATTCGTTAGCAAGCGCACTATTCTTTTCGACCAACGTACTTTTGACGTTCTTGTTAATGATTATCAATAACGATAGAATCAGTGCGCTTTCACCGACCCCACTGCCCGCCTATCCGAGGCCTGCATACGCCATGCCCGCTGACCTGCCATGACCCCATCGCCAAACCAACTGGAACTGCCGGCGCGCCGCCTGCACAAGATCGAACGCCGCGTGGCGCCACGCTCCTGGGGCGTTTGGGCAGTGGCGGCCAGCCTCTTGCTGATCAGCGCCCTGGTGATGCTGCAACTGCCATTGCTGCAGCGCCTGAACAGCGATGTCGCCACCGCCGTTGGCGAACGCCGGCAGATCCAGCTGGCCGATGGCTCGCGGCTGACCCTCGACAGCGCCAGCGCCGTAGATGTCGACCTGCGTGGGCCTGTGCGTACGCTGCGCCTGGTGCAAGGGCAGGTGTTCATTGAAGTGACCCACGATGGCCGGCCTTTTGTCGTCAACATCGATCAGGCGCAGGTGCAGGTGCTGGGTACGCGCTTCTCCGTCAGCCGCGGCCGCGATCATGACGAAGTGGTGCTGCTCAAAGGCAAGGTCGAGGTCAGCATCGGCGGCGACAAACGCATGCTCGCCCCCGGTGAGCGCGTGACCCTGAACGGCAGCCGCCTGGACCAGGTCGAGAAGGTCGATGCCGAACGCCGGCTGGCCTGGCGCGAGGGCCAACTGCGGGTACGCGACGTGCCGCTGCGCCAGGTGCTGGAACAGCTTGCCGAATACCAGGGCGGCCGCCTGTTGTACATCGACGAACAGCTCGGTCAGCGCCCGGTCAGCGGCAGCTTCAACCTCGACCAGGCCAGCAGCGCAATCAATGCTCTGGCCCGCAATCAGAACCTGAGCGTAAGCAGCCTGGCCGGGCAATGGATCATCGTGCCGAGCCCATAAATGGCTAAGCAGTTGATCGCGCGTTAATTTTTTTGAAAAAGAGTGTTGACACAAATCTGTTTCAGGCGAATAATGCGCGCCACTTGGCTACATAGCTCAGTTGGTTAGAGCATAGCATTCATAATGCTGGGGTCCGGGGTTCAAGTCCCTGTGTAGCCACCAAGTACTAAAAAGGGCTTACCGCAAGGTAAGCCCTTTTTTCTTGCCTGCGATTTTTACCCCGCCCGCTTAACGTACATTGGCAAACACCACTGCCACCCCCAGGCCGATCAAGGCCACGCCAATCACCCGATCGACCAGGCGCTGGCGCTCAAGCATGGCCCGGCGCAATACCGCGCTCGAGAAGAATACCGCCACCAGGCTGAACCACAGCCAATGGGCGAACGACATGAACGCGCCATAGCCGAAGTTGATCGCCAGCGAGCTGCCCGGTTGCACCACCTGGGTGTAGGCGCTGACCACAAAGAGCATGGTCTTGGGGTTCAGGGCATTGGTCAGAAAGCCCGAGCGCAAAGCCACCAGCACCCCGAGCTGACGGGCGCTGGTACCGTCCAGGGAAATCCGTGTGGTGTTGGTCAGCGACTTGTAGCCAAGATAAATCAGGTACCCCGTCCCCAGCACCTTCATGGCCAGAAACAGCGCCGGACTCTGGCTGATGATCACCGCAATGCCCAACACGGTGTACAGCACATGCACCTGCACCCCCAGGGCAATGCCCAGGGCCGCAGCCAGGCCCGCACGCCGGCCGAAGGCGTAACTGCTGCGGGTCACCATGGCAAAGTCGGCGCCCGGGCTGATCACCGCTAACACGGTGAACAGGGCAACGGCGATGATTTCATTCACGTAAAGCTCCTCGATCTGCTAGGCCAATGCACAGATACGTCTGCGCGCGGCCATTATCGAAAGCTTCTGGCAAGGCAAAAAGCGATTTATAGTGAGTGAAATCCGCTAGTTTTTCTCACAGATATGAAGCTGCCCGCGCTTTCTGCCTTTCGCTATTTCGACGTCGCCGCACAAACCCAGAGCTTCGTGCGCGCTGCCGAGCTGCTCAATGTCACCCACGGCGCCGTGAGCCGGCAGGTACGCCTGCTGGAAGAGTCGCTGGGGGTGCAACTGTTCGAGCGGCGCAACCGGGCGATCTTTCTCACCGCCGCCGGGCGCGCCCTTCACGGCACCACCCTGTCGGTGTTCGAACAGCTGGAGGGCGCGGTGTACCGCCTGCAGCAACAGGCGCGGGAGAACGTGCTGGTGCTGTCGTGCGAGCCGACCATCGCCATGCGCTGGCTGATCCCCCGGTTACCGGCCTTTCATGCCGCCCACCCGGATATCCACCTGCACCTGGTGGCGGCCGGCGGGCCGATCGACTTTGCCCGCAGCGGTGTCGACCTGGCCCTGCGCCGCGATGATTTTCGCTGGGATGCCAACCTGCATGCACTGAAGATCTGCGACGAATGGGTCGGGCCGGTGTGCAGTGCCGGCCATGCCCTGCCCGAACCAGGCCTGGCCGGCCAACGCCTGCTGCACAGTGCTTCGCGGCCCAATGCCTGGGCTACCTGGCTGCGCCGAAGCGGCGAATCGGCCAAGGGCAGCAGCCGCGCCGATTACGAGCACTTTTACCTGTGCATCCAGGCGGCGGCGGCCGGGCTGGGCGTAGCCATGGCTTCGCGCTTGATGGTCCAGGACGAAATCGACAGCGGCCAACTGCAGGCGCCACGCGGCTTCATTCAGGATCAATCAGCCTACTACCTGCTCAGCCCCCAGGCGATTCTTGACGATGACAAAAGCCGCTGCTTCGCCGAATGGGTGATCGAGCAATCACACGCTTGCCTGGCTCACCTGGCCTGAGCCTTGCCGGCCATCGCCGGGGCACAGAAGGAGGAACCGCTGCTGAAGTCGCTCCCCCAGGTGCGGTAGCCTGCCGTGTCGATGTGAATGCGCCCCGATGGGTATCGCCCCAGGCCCATGTTCCAGCCCTTGCCGTGGGCCTGCCAGAAGCGGCACAGCGGCGCCGGGTCGGCCCAGCCCGGCAACAGCAAGTCGACCGCAAAGGCGCGGGTATGGGCGCTGGCCACGGCGCCGCCAGCGCAGCGGTTGAGCACTGGGTTGCGGTAGGCCGACACCACTTCATAGCGTTTGAGCACGCCCTGATCGTTCAGGGTCTTGAGCAACTGCAAGGTCGAACGCACCGCCGGCCACTGCACCGCTGGCGCCACCGCAAACGGCTCGGCCTTGCACAGACGCCAGTCACTGGCCGAGCGCAGCAGTTGGTGGATTGGCACCACCCCATACAGGCGCGCATCCACCAGCATCTGGCGAAAGGGCCGGGTCTGATGATCGCCCGCCCACTGGGCAAACAGATGCAGGTCACGCTCCTCGGCCTGCGCAGTGCCCAGCACTGTCAGCAAAAGTCCTGCACCAATACCAGCCTTACGCCACGGATTCATCAGCTTGCCCCCCTTCCCAACCCCCGGGAAATTCCTCCAGTATGGTAAGCCTCCCGACTGCAGGGAGAAACTGACAAGGAGTTAATCATGCACAAGACTGCTCCATTGACCTTTGCCCTGGCCGCCCTGACCTTGAGCAGCGCCGCCCTGGCTGACACCCGTATCGACCTGGGCAGCCAGGAACGCGTGACCCGGCTGTTTGCCTACCCCAACAACTGCAATGTCATCTGCTTTCGTGACTGGAGCCTGGAACGAACAGTAGAGCACTACCTGACCCAGAGCGTGCAGCGCGACGGTTACGCCACCGCGACCGTGAAGGTCAATCGCGACAACGACAAACTGCATGCTGACATCCAGGGTGTGCCAAGCGACTACAGCAAACCCCTGCAAGCGCTGCTCACTACCGGCGATCTGGCCTATCAAGGCGCTAACCAGCTCAACCGCGAAGGCAAATGGGCCTACAGCTGGAACCTGTTCCTGCCGCTCGGCATGGCCCTGGAAAATCGCCGCAGCATTCAGCTCTTGCACTTCCCGCCGGACTACTCGCTGACCCAGGCCCAGGACTACCTGCGCTCCAACACTACCGACCGCTGGGCCACGCTGCTGACCTTCAACGGCATCCCCGCGGAACAAACCCCGGCCTACCAGACCATCGTCGACATCGCCCCGATCGCGGCGCCAGCCAGCGCCGGCAAAGACCTTGAAGGCGTGTATGGCTACTTCAAGGACTATCAGGTGCAGATGGTCAAGGAGGTGACCCGAACCGGCAATGGCGCATCCTTGCCAATGGTTGCCTTCGGTTCGCCGGTGCGCAGCTGGATCGAGCAGCAGTATGGGCCCAAGCTCTACGTTCTGGGCCTGGCGACCATCAGCCCGACGCCCGGGCAAAAGGTGTCGGTGCTGGGTGCCAACCACCCGAGCGCGATCTGGTATGCGGCGGATAAAACCAACTATGACGGCGACCAGGACAAAGCCGATCAGGCCGGGCTGAAGATGATGGGCCAAGACTTGAGCGCCGCCTGCTGGCAGTCGGGCATGGGCCGCAACCCGGCGGCGGATGCCAAGGCCACCCTGGGTGCCTGTACGCAGAAGTGGCAGGTGACAGCGAAGAAGCAGACGTGCGAGCTGTATTTCCGCACGATTCGCAACATGACCCCGGAGCAGGCCAGTGCCAAGTGCAATACTGGGGAGGTGACGCGCACGTTGCGTGATTTGCAGAAAGCTTGAGGGGTATCCATCGCGGGGCAAGCCCGCTCCCACATGGACCGGTTCATACAGATCCTGTGGGAGCTGGCTTGCCAGCGATTGGCCGCCCCGCGATAGGCTCAGTCCTGCGGACGCAACCGGTACTGCGGCGGCAGCTGGTCCAGGCCACTGATAGTCGCGTTCAAGCTCTTCCAGCGCCCATCCTTGATGCCATAGATGCAGCCATGCACCGACAGGCTCTGCCCGCGGTGCCAGGCATTCTGAACGATAGTGGTATGGCCGACATTGGCCACCTGCTGGATCACGTTCAGCTCGCACAGGCGGTCCACCCGCTCTTCCTCGGTCGGCAGCTTGGCCAGTTCCACGCGGTTTTCGTAGTACAGGTCGCGAATCGAACGCAGCCAGCCATCAATCAGGCCCAGCTGACGATCCTGCATGGATGCCCGCACCCCGCCGCAACCGTAATGGCCGGTGACCAGGATGTGCTTGACCTTGAGCACGTCCACCGCGTACTGGATCACCGACAGGCAGTTCAGGTCAGTGTGCAGCACCACGTTGGCAACGTTGCGGTGAACGAACAGGTCGCCCGGCAGCATGCCGACGATCTCGTTGGCCGGTACCCGGGCGTCCGAACACCCGATCCAGAGGAACTCCGGTGTCTGCTGACGCGCCAGCTTGGCGAAGAAATCCGGATCTTCCTGCTTGATCGCATCGGCCCAGCGCGCGTTGTTATCAATCAGTTCTTGTAGATCGTGCATGTTCAAGCCTCATGGTTGATGCCCATCCTGTGACAGGCGCTGGCCTGTTCAGGTCACGCCTTTGAATCTTCCGGCAAACGGCAGGTCAACCGTTTAGGCCCCTCTGCAGGAGGATCGACCATGAGCCAGAAACACCGCCCGCTTCACGCCCCGCAGCCCGCCCCGAGCGATGAAGACGAAGACCCCATGGGCTCGGTTGAAGAATTGCACTTTGACGAGGATACCCCCAACGTTGATGTCGGTTTCGACCCAACCGACGACGACCTCGAGCCGGAAACCCTGATCCCCGAAGACGGCGCCCGCTCCGCCAACGAGCCGGGAGCAAATCACCCTGCGGACTGGGACCTGAGCGTAGTCGACCAAGGTGACATCGGCGGCGGCAAAGGCCTGGATGAAGCAGAGCTGGCCCGCCGCGACCCGCTGGACGGCAAGCCGGAGCGCTGACCCCTTACTCGAACAGGGTGCAGGCCATGACCAGGGCGTCTTCGCGACCGCCAGCAACCGGGTAGTAATCACGCCGGCGGCCGATTTCATTGAAGCCGTAGCGCTCGTACAGGCGATAGGCCGACTGGTTGCTGGCACGCACTTCGAGGAAACACTCACGACCGTTGAGCGCATAGGCGCGCCTCATCAGCTCCTCCAGCAGGCGCAGGCCCAGGCCGCGACCCTGGCTTTCCGGCTTGACGGTGATATTGAGCAGGTGCGCCTCGTCGATGATCACGTTGATCACGCCATGGCCGACCTGCTGCTCGCCTTCGAACATCAGCCAGATTTCATAGGACTTGAGACCGTCGAGGAAGATCCCGCGGGTCCAGGGGTGGCTGAAGGCGGCGTATTCGATCTTCAGTACGGCATCCAGATCCGCCTCGGTCATCCGGCGGAAGCTGATCGAGTCACTCATCACTTGGTTTCCAGCGCGCCATCAGCCGGCGCATGGCTTGCCAGACGTGCGCCTTGCGCTGCGGCTCGTCCATCAACAGTTCGAGCCCCGGCAAGGCCCAGGCAGCGCCCAGCCCTTCAACCGGCAACTCGCGGTAATAAGCATCGGCGTCGGCCTCGCCGGCAAAACGCACGGCAGGCAGGCCGATCAGCCACAGGCAGACGCACGGCGCTTCTTCAAGCCGGGCCTGGATAAAGCCCTGGACGAAATCGGTCGCCGCCTGCGGCCCCTGATCGAGGTTGCCGCGCACCAGCAACGGCCAGCGCACCGGCTCGCCGATGATCTGCGGGCTGTCCGGCAGGCCGGCGGCGCGCAGCATGTCCTTGAGCAACAGATAGGAGGGGTCGCGGCTCTGGAATGGCTCGCCGGTGGCAAGCTCCACCAGCAGCAGGCAATTGCCGGCGCGCAGCAGTTGCAGGGCAAAGCGTGGAGGCGGCACCGGGGCCGGCCTGGCCGGCACTGGCGCCTTCTCGGCCTCTTCCACTGCTTTGGCCGCCACTTTCGGCATGCTGCCCGGGCGCGGGATCTCGATCTTCGGTCGCTCAACGGTGCGTGCTACCGCCGCGCTCGCTGCTACGGCAGCGGCAACAGGCGCCTGCTCCTGCGGCTCGAACGCCGGTTCCTCCAGCGCCGCCACCGGCAACAACAGCTCCGGGCGCGACGGTGCAGCGAACGGCAGTTCGGCACGCGGCAGCCAGTGCACCACTTGCATGGCGTTGAGGTAAGCGCGGCGGCGGGACTCGATTAACAAGAAGGATCGGCCATCTGTGGATAAGTCAGGGGCGATATTCTAACGTTGTTCGCCGTTTGGCGCCGCTGTTGATCGGCAGAAAACCGCTCGACAGCAGGATCAAGCGATCAGGGGGTGAATCGACAGGCGTCTGATGCAGTACAATCGGCGCTTTTATTTGGCAACGAGTCGACCCGCCAATGATCGAACCCAAGCGCGTCCTGCGCGCCCTAGCCGAACACTGGGCCCTGCTCGAGCCGTTGTGCGAGCGCTTCGACGGGGGCACCCTGAGCCTGGCCGAACTGCGCCAGCAACTGGCCACCCAGCAGTTGGAGAGTACCCCCCAGGACATCACCAGCCTGCTCGACGTGTGGATCCGCCTGGATATCCTGGTGCCGGTGGCCAAAAGCCCGAACCGTTTCGAGCTCAACGCCCAGATCCATGACTTTCTTGCCTACCTGCGCCGTGAGCACCGCCTGGGCCTGTGCCTGGAGATCGAAGCCTACCTGCGCCACCTCGAGCGCCTGGCCGGGCATATCCAGGACGCCTTCGAGATTCGCGACGGCAACGACCTGGCGCGCCAGCTGCGCCTGCTCGACATGCGCGTGCGCGACGTCCTGAAGAAGCTCGACAACGACGAACAGGCGTTGGTCGCCGTGGCCGAACGGGCCAAGACCAGTGACCGGCAGATCCCCCTGCGCCAGCGTTACGCCGAAGTCCTGGCGACCTGGGACGAATATGTCGAACCGATGATCCAGCTGGTCAACGCCGACGGCGCCTTCGAGCAAGGCGTGCGCAAGGTCGAGACCGTGCTGCTGCGCTTGCTCGGCGAGCAGGCGCGCCTCGGCCATCTGGTCGACGACGATATGCTCCTGCGTACCCATGCGCGCATCCTCGAGATGCAGACCAGCGCCCAGTTGACCCTGCGCCATGCCCGCGAACTGCTGCTGCCGCTGCGTGAAGAAGCGCGCCGCCACAACGCCGTGACCCGTGGCGCCGCCCTGGCCCTGTCGGTGATCCGCCGCAAGGGCCTGGACGCCGTGCCGCAAGCCGCCATGCCGCTGTTCACCCGCCCGCAGAGCACCTTCCTCGGCAGCGCCAGCCAGGTCGAAGCCTACGTCTATGCCCTGGCCCGTTTCGAGCCCAAGCCTGCGCAGTTCCCCAAGGCCCACAAAAGCCACAAGGGCGACGCCCCGCGCGCACCGCGCACGGTCAAGGAAATGCTCGAACGCTGCGAAGACGCCCTGCCGCTGCCGGACCTGATGGTCTGGCTGCTCGACCAGGAGCCCGAAGGCGCCACCGACGAGCTGCTGTACTGGTTCTCGCGCCTGTCGCGGGAAAAACGCTTTGCCCGCGAGCGCCTCGAGCGCCGCCAATACACCACCCGCGAACACCTGGTCAGCCTGCGTTCCTTCGCTCTGACATCGAGCCGCGAACCATCGCCTGAGCCAACTGCGAGCCCCGCCCATGCATCTTGATCTTTCCGAACTGTCCCAGCTCGCACCGATCTTCCGCGAGCTGTTCAAGGGCTTCCACATCAGCCGCCGCGACCCGGAGCTGTACGCCCAACTGTCGAACTTCCAGGACCAGTACCGTGGCCTGTTCAAGGCCCTGGGCTTTGAACTGGTGTGCGACACCCGCGGTTTCTACTACTTCGTCCCGGACCTGGCCGCCGCCCAGGTCAACAAGACCGCCCAGCGCCTGTCGCTGTTCACCTTCATCCTGGTCGAACACCTGGCCGACCAGGGCCGCGACCCAATGTCGGTTCTCGACGGTGGCAGCCTGGGCCGCGACGAGCTGCCTTCGCTGCTGGAAAAGTACCGCGACCTGTTCATCCAGGCCGAAGTGCAGACCCCGGACGAGCTGGAAGAGAAGATCATGCGCCGCATGACCCAGCTCGGCTTTGCCCACGAAGAGAACGGCATCTACCGCTTCCTGCCGCCGATGCACCGCTTCCTCGACGTCTGTCTGTCGGTCCAGCAGGACCGCGACCTGGCTGCCAGCCTGCACAGCGCCCTGCCGCTGCCAACGCCGGTGCTGGTCGAGGAAGAGAGCCCGGAAGAGCTCAACCGTACCGACGACCCGCTCGACCTCAGCCCGTTCGAAGAAAGCGAAGAAGACGCCTTGGCCCGAGCCATTGCGCAAGAGCAACAGGAGATTGACGCATGAGCCAGGAACGCTACGGCATTCGCCGCTTCGCACTGCTCAACACCGCCGGCTACAGCCTGGGTCTGTTCCCCCTGGAACACCCATTGTCGGTCTACGGTGCCAACAACCTGGGCAAGAGTGCCTCGATCAACGCCCTGCAGTTCCCGATCCTGGCGCGCATGTCCGACATGAGCTTCGGCAAGTACAGCCTGGAGCAGTCGCGGCGCTTCTACTTTGCCAGCGACACCAGCTACATCCTCTGCGAGGTCAACCTGCCCCACGGCCCGCACGTAATCGGCGTGGTCGGCCGCGGCCCGGGGGGTGGCTTCGGTCACCAGTTCTTCGCCTATGCCGGCGAGCTGGACCTGGCCCACTACCAGAAAAACGACACCTGCCTGCGCCAGAAAGAGCTGTTCAGCAACCTCGAGCGCAACGGCCTGAAAGCCTATGAGCTCAAGCCTGACGAGCTGCGCCGGTTGCTGGTCGGCGGCCACACCTCGATCCCGCTGGACCTGACCCTGATCCCGCTGCGCTCCACCAGCGAACAGAGCCTGAAAACCTTCCGCGCCCTGTTCATCAACCTGCTGCACATGCGCGAGATCACCGCAGCCAAGCTCAAGCAGCTGTTCCTCGATGCCTTCGAGCACAGCCTGCGTTCGGGCAGCGTCGACTACATCGCCGCCTGCGAAGAGGCCTTCCGCGACGTACGGCGCATGGAGCAGGACTACAACTCGCTGGTCGCCGCCGGCCCGCTGGTCGAGGCCCTGGCCAACGGCGTGGCCCAGCGCGACATCCTGCGCGGCAAGCTGCATCGCCTGTCGCCACTGCTCGACTCGCTGCTCGGCACCTGGCAGGACTACGCCAGCGCGCGCAAAGAAGAACTGGTGATCCAGGCCGAGCACTATAAAAACGAACAGGACAGCCTGCAGAACGACCAGCGTGGCGGCACCCAGGAGCTGATGCGCCTGGAGCGCGAGATCACTGGCGTGCAACGCTGGCTCGGTGAGCTGTCGGTGCTCAAGCACCGCTTCGCCCTGGTCGACGACGTCAAGGTCCTGGAACAGCAACTGCTGGCCGCCAAGGACGCCCACGACGAACTCGCCGGCGCCCTGGCGCAGTCGCGCCAGTTCAGCGCCGAAGACCTCGAAGAGCGTCTGCGCGAGCTGGAAAAACGCCTGAAGTCGGTCAAGCAGCAACTCGATCATGCCGACAACAACAGTTATGCACGCCTGCGTGAAGAGTTCTCGCAGCAGGACGTCGAGCGCCTGATGCGCCTGTTCAACGGCGCGCTGTTCAGTCTGCCGCTGGGCGAGCGCGGCATCGAGCTGGACGACAGCGATGTCTGGGTCAAATCCCTGGAAGCGGTGCTCGACGGCTTCAAGGGCGAGCGCTTCGAAGCCCCGGGCCTGTCCATCGACCTCTCGCACATCGAGCCCCCTGCCCTGCAGGCCCTGGCCGACCGCGCCGCCCTGCGTGACCAGAAGGAACGCCTGGAGAAAGAGCTCAAGCAGCTCAAGACCCAGCAGGCCGTGGCCGCCGACCGCGCCGCGAGCAAGACCCAGACCGAAGCCCTGTACCAGCAGGTACTGGATGCGCAGAAGGCCCTGGAAGACTTCCGCCGCAGCGAGACCCTGTCCGCCGAAGAAGGCGACAAGCTCGAACAGCTGGCGCAGATGGAAGCCGCCCAGGACGAGCTCAAGCGCTCCAGCGACGCCTTCACCGAACGCGTCCAGCAACTGTCGGCCAAGCTGCAACTGGTCGGCCGCCAGATCGCCGACATGGAAGCCAAGCAGCGCACGCTCGACGACGCCCTGCGCCGTCGCCAGCTGCTGCCCGCCGACCTGCCGTTCGGCACGCCGTTCATGGAGCCGGTCGACGACAGCATGGACAACCTGCTGCCGCTGCTCAACGACTACCAGGACAGCTGGCAGGGCCTGCTGCGGGTCGATGGCCAGATCGAAGCGCTGTACGCCCAGGTACGCCTCAAGGGCGTGGCCAAGTTCGACAGCGAAGACGACATGGAACGCCGCCTGCAACTGCTGATCAACGCCTACTCGCACCGCACCGAAGAAGCCCTGACCCTGGGCAAGGCACGCCGCGCCGCGGTCACCGATATCGCCCGGACCCTGCGCAACATCCGCAGCGACTACGACAGCCTCGAGCACCAGCTGGCGCTGTTCAACCGCGAGATCAACAAGCGCCAGGTGTCCAACCTGCAGAGCTTTCGCATCGTCCTGGCGCCGAACAAGGAAGCGCTCAAGCACATCGACCAGATCATCCACAGCGCCGGCCAGTACGAGGAAGGCGAGACCCTGTCGGTGTTCGACCTGAGCCAGAGCGCCGAGCAGGACAACAAGAACGAAGAGGCCAAGGAGTACCTGGCGCGGCTGGTGGCGGCCAACCACAACCAGCTGGGCCTGAAGGACCTGTTCGAACTGGCCTTCGAGATCACCAAGGTCGGTGGCCAGCCGGTGATCCACACCGACATCGACGGTGCGGCGTCCAACGGCACCACCATGACCATCAAGGCGCTGACCAACATGTACCTGTTGCTGCACCTGATGGACCGCGACCTGGCCGGTCGCGTGCGCCTGCCGTACTACCTGGACGAGGCGGCCGACATCGACGAACGCAACCAGGCAGCGCTGCTGGAAACCAGCTTGCAGCTGGGCTTCGTACCGATTCTGGCGAGCGTCAAGCCGCAGGTCTCGGCGCATGTCGCCATCGACCTGGAAGGCGGCAGCGGGCCGAACGGCATCTACATCGACGAGGCGGACTGGAAGTACATCAGCCGCCGCGATGTGGAGAAGGCGGTGGTGCGGGTAGAAGAGGAAGAAGCTTCGGCTTGAGGCCTCTCCAGGGGCCTTTCAGGCCCCATCGCCGGCAAGGCCGGCTCCCACAGGGATCACGGTGGTCCTTGTGGGAGCTGGCTTGCCAGCGATGCATTCAACTCGGTTTTACTGAGCCCACGGCAGGATCGGAATCGCCGTTACCGCGTTCTGCGGACTGCCTTCGATCACACGATCCGAGTACACCAGATAGACCAGGGTATTGCGCTTCTTGTCGAGAAAGCGCACCACCTGCATGGTCTTGAACACCAGCGAGGTACGCTCCTTGAACACCTCGTCACCGTCCTTGAGCTGCTCCTTGAAGCGAATCGGCCCGACCTGACGGCAGGCGATCGACGCCTCGGCGCGGTCTTCAGCCAGGCCCAGGCCGCCTTTCAGACCGCCAGTCTTGGCCCGCGACAGGTAGCAGGTCACGCCCTCGACCTTCGGGTCGTCAAACGCCTCGACAACGATGCGGTCATTCGGCCCGACGATCTTGAACACCGTCGATACCTGGCCAATCTCCTCGGCCGACGCCAGTACCGGCAACGCCAGCAGCGCCGCTGCAATCATCCCTTTGAACACACGTATTTCCTCAGACCAGAATCAGGTTGTCGCGGTGCACCAGCTCCGGCTCGGCGATGTAGCCCAGCAGGGCCTCGATCGCGTCGGACGGCTGGCCAATGATTTTTTGTGCTTCCAGGGCGCTGTAGTTGGCAAGGCCGCGGGCGACTTCGAGGCCATCCGGACCAACGCAGACCACCATCTCGCCACGCCGGAAGCTGCCCTGCACGGTCTTCACACCGACCGGCAACAGGCTCTTGTTGTCCTTGCGCAGGGCCTTCACTGCGCCATCGTCGAGCACCAGGGTACCGCGAGTTTGCAGGTGGCCAGCCAGCCACTGCTTGCGCGCGGCGAGCATGCCGCGCTCAGGCGACAGCAGGGTGCCCAGGCGTTCGCCCGCCTTGAGGCGGTCGAGCACGCGCTCCAGGCGGCCACCGACGATGATCGTGTGGGCACCGGAACGCGCTGCCAGGCGCGCGGCACGCAGCTTGGTCTGCATGCCGCCACGGCCCAGGGCGCCACCGGTGCCACCGGCCACGGCATCGAGGCTCGGATCGTCGGCACGGGCTTCGTAGATGAGCTGCGCATCAGGGTTGTTGCGCGGGTCGGCATCGAACATGCCGTCGCGGTCGGTGAGGATCACCAGCAGGTCGGCCTCCACCAGGTTGGCCACCAGCGCCGCCAGGGTGTCGTTGTCACCGAAGCGGATCTCGTCGGTAACCACCGTGTCGTTCTCGTTGATCACCGGCACCACACCCAGTTCCACCAGGGTGCGCAGGGTGCTGCGGGCATTGAGGTAGCGCTTGCGGTCCGACAGGTCGTCGTGGGTCAGGAGGATCTGCGCGGTGTGCCGGCCATGCTCGGCAAAGCTCGATTCCCAGGCCTGCACCAGGCCCATCTGGCCGATCGAGGCCGCGGCCTGCAGCTCGTTCATCGCACTCGGTCGCTTGGTCCAGCCCAAACGGCTCATCCCGGCGGCAACCGCCCCGGACGACACCAACACCAACTCGACACCCGCCTCATGCAACGCCACCATCTGCTCGACCCAGACACCCATGGCCGCGCGATCCAGGCCCTTGCCATCTGCTGTCAGCAGGGCACTGCCGATTTTCACGACCCAGCGCTGCGCACCCGTCACCTTGCTCCGCATCTTCTTCCAACCTATTCAGATCTTTAGATACCAAAACGCCGCTCCTGAGAGCGGCGTTTAGTGTACTGCAACGAATCAGTCGCGCACGTAAATGATTTCCGGGCCGTCTTCGTCGTCCTCGTCCCAATCATCGTCATCGTCGTCGCCGATGTCGTGCACGCTCTTGACGCCGCTGCGGCGCAGGGCGCGGGCGTCGTCCAAGGCCTGCAACTGAGCACGGGCTTCGTCTTCGATGCGCTGGTCAAGCTCAGCCAGCTCTTCGGCGTAGGCCGGATCGTTGGCCAGGCGGTCGGCGCGGTCTTCGAGGTAGCGCATGATGTCGCGGCTGAGCTGCTCGGTGCCCTGCTTGGAGATCGCCGAGATCACGTAGACCGGGCCTTCCCACTGCAGACGCTCGACCACTTCCTTGACCCGCTCGTCACGCTCGTCGTCCATCAGCATGTCGGTCTTGTTCAGCACCAGCCAGCGGTCACGCTCGGCCAGCGACGGGCTGAAGCGGGTCAGCTCGTTGACGATGACTTCGGCGGCATCGGCGCTGCTGCTTTCATCCAGCGGCGCGAGGTCGACAAGGTGCAGCAGCAGGCGGGTACGCGCCAGGTGCTTGAGGAAGCGGATACCCAGGCCGGCGCCGTCGGAGGCACCTTCGATCAGGCCGGGAATGTCGGCGATGACGAAGCTCTTCCAGCGGTCGACACTGACCACACCCAGGTTCGGCACCAGGGTGGTGAACGGGTAGTCGGCGACTTTCGGCTTGGCGGCCGATACCGAGCGGATGAAAGTACTCTTGCCGGCGTTCGGCAGGCCCAGCAGACCGACGTCGGCCAGTACTTTCATTTCCAGTTTCAGGTCACGCTGCTCACCCGGTTTGCCCGGAGTGGTCTGGCGTGGCGCACGGTTGGTACTGGATTTGAAACGGGTGTTGCCCAGGCCGTGCCAGCCGCCCTGGACCACCATCAGCTTCTGGCCCGGCTTGACCAGGTCGCCGATGACTTCCTGGGTGGCGGAGTCGATCACCGTGGTGCCGACCGGCACGCGCAGGATCAGGTCGTCGCCCTTCTTGCCGGTGCAGTCGGTGCTGCCGCCGTTGGAGCCGCGCTGGGCCTCGAAGTGACGGGTGTAACGGTAGTCGACCAGGGTGTTGAGGTTGTCGTCGGCAACCATGTACACCGAGCCGCCGTCGCCACCATCACCGCCGTTGGGGCCACCGTTCTCGATGAATTTCTCGCGGCGGAAGCTCATGCAACCGTTACCGCCATCACCGGCTTTGACCCGGATCGATACTTCGTCAACAAACTTCATAAAAACCGCCTCTCGTCAGCTGGACGAGCTGAGTGACACAAAGACATAAGGCTCTTGCAAAAGTGAGCGCGGCGGCCCCGTCACGATAGTAACAACCCACGCCGGCAGCCCATACAAACAGCTTTGCAAGAGACTCACCCCACAAACGAAAAAGCCCCGTCGCGAGACAGGGCTTTTCCAGCGTTCGCGCGATTACTCGGCGACAACGCTCACGTAACGACGACCGAAGGCGCCTTTTACTTCGAACTTGATCTTACCCGCGATCTTGGCGAACAGGGTGTGATCCTTGCCCATGCCAACGCCGTAGCCAGCGTGGAATTGGGTGCCGCGCTGACGCACGATGATGTTGCCAGGAATGATAGCCTGGCCGCCATACATCTTCACGCCAAGGCGTTTGGCTTCTGAGTCGCGACCGTTACGGGTACTACCACCAGCTTTTTTGTGTGCCATGGTTCAATTCTCCAGAAATGGATTCAGGCGATTAAGCCGAAATACCGGTGATCTTGATTTCGGTGAACCACTGGCGGTGGCCCATACGCTTCATGTGGTGCTTACGGCGGCGGAACTTGATGATGCGCACTTTGTCGTGACGACCTTGGGAGATCACTTCAGCAACAACTTTGGCACCAGCAACGACTGGAGCGCCGATGTTCACGTCGTCGCCATTGGCAACCAACAGAACGCGGTCGAAAGTCACGGATTCGCCAGTGGCGATTTCCAGTTTTTCGATTTTCAGGTATTCACCTTCGGCGACTTTGTACTGCTTGCCACCGGTAACAATTACTGCGTACATGGGTATTTCTCCGATAATCCTGCTCACCCAGCTCTTTATAGGAAGAGTATTGGCTGGCATGGCTGCATAGGGCTGGAACGGCCCAGTGCAATTGCGTAAGGCAGGTGCTGCCCAGGAAGTTCAGGGTGCGCGATTGTACGCAAGCCCTGCTTTGCTTGCAAGTCCCACCCCCGGCCCGCGGGCAGCGCGCCTTGACACGCCGGGACCCGCGACCTAGCATGCCGCGCAACCTTTATGGAGCACCTGTGGCCGATGCAACCCCAAGCTTTCTACCGTGCGGTAGCGGACGACTTCAGCGCCGTTGACGAGATTATCAAGAAACAGCTGACTTCGCGTGTACCGCTGGTATCGAAAATCGGCGACTACATTACCTCGGCTGGCGGCAAGCGCCTGCGTCCACTGCTGGTGCTGCTGTGCGGCAAGGCCCTGGGCCGCGAAGGCGACGACCTGCGCCTGCTGGCCGCCACCATCGAGTTCCTGCACACCGCCACCCTGCTGCACGACGACGTCGTCGACATGTCCGGCATGCGCCGTGGCCGCTCCACCGCCAACGCCCTGTGGGGCAACGCGCCAAGCGTGCTGGTCGGTGACTTCCTGTACTCGCGCTCGTTCGAGATGATGGTCGAACTGGGCTCGATGCCGGTCATGCAGATCCTCTCCAAGGCCACCCGGGTCATCGCCGAAGGCGAAGTCCTGCAGTTGTCCAAGGTGCGCGACGCCAGCACCACCGAAGAAGTCTACATGGACGTCATCCGCGGCAAGACCGCGATGCTGTTCGAGGCCTCGACCCACAGCGCCGCGGCCCTGGCCCAGGCGAGCGAGGAACAGAGCGAAGCCCTGCGCACCTTCGGTGACCACCTGGGCGTGGCCTTCCAGCTGGTCGACGACCTGCTCGACTACAAGGGCGATGCGCAGACCCTGGGCAAGAACGTCGGTGACGACCTGGCCGAAGGCAAGCCGACCCTGCCGCTGATCTACACCATGCGCGAAGGCACCGCCGAACAGGCCGCGCTGGTGCGTCAGGCGATCCAGAAGGGCGGCATCGAAGACCTCGAGAGCATCCGCGCGGCCGTCGAAGCCTCAGGCTCCCTGGACTACACCGCCAAACTGGCCCGCGACTACGTGGCCCGCGCCATCGCCTGCCTGGACGTGCTGCCAGCCAGCGAATACCGCGACGCACTGGTCGAACTCAGCGAATTCGCCGTCGCCCGCACGCACTGATTCGCCACTTCCCTAATCGCGGGGCAAGCCCGCTCCCACACGGT
>NZ_AJJP01000155.1 GCF_000259195.1 Pseudomonas donghuensis | reverse complement strand
GCGGGCTTGACCCGCGATGAGGCCAGTGCTGCAGAACTAGGCCGCCCGCGCCTGACGTATTGGCAGCTCGATCCTGAATGTAGTGCCGGCACCGAGCTCGCTGTGCACGCGGATTTCCCCTCGATGGCGCTTGATGATCCCGTACGACAACGACAGGCCCAGCCCCGTCCCCTGGCCCACAGGTTTGGTGGTGTAGAAAGGGTCGAAGATCTTTTGCAGGCTGTCGGCGGCAATGCCACTGCCGGTGTCGGCCACTTCGATCCACACCTGCTCGCCATCGCAGCCGGTACGCAAGGTGATGGTGCCGCGCTCCGGGCCTATGGCCTGGGCGGCGTTGACCACCAGGTTCATGATCACCTGGTTGATTTGCGAGGGCAGGCACTCGACCTCCGGCATTACCCCATAGTCTTTGATCACATCGGCCTTGTACTTCAATTCGCTGGCAACGATGTTCAGGGTCGAGTCGATCCCCTGCTGCAGATTGGCCCATTGCCAGTCATGGTTCGAGTCCACCCTGGAGAAGTCCTTGAGGTCTTTGACGATTCGTCCGACTCGGCTGATACCGTCCTTGGACTCGCGGATCAGCAGCGGGATGTCATCGAGGATGTAGTCCAGTTCGATCTCGGTGCGCAGTTCTGCCAGGTCCGCGCTGAGTGTTGTCGGGTCGATGGCCGTTTCCGCCTCGCGGTAGGCCTTGAGCATGCCCTGCAAGCGGCTGAAATACTCGTCCAGTGCACCTAGATTGGACGAGACGAAGCCGATCGGGTTGTTGACCTCATGGGCGACTCCTGCAGCCAACTGGCCCAGCGACGCGAGCTTTTCCGATTGCACCAGCTGGCTTTCCAGCAGCTTGCGCTCGTCGATCTCGCGCTGCAGGGCGGCGCTGGCCTGGGTCAGGGCCAGGGTGCGCTGCTCGACGCGCTGTTCCAGTTCGTTCATCTGCAACTGGGCACGGGCGGTCATTTCCCATTTGGTGGTGAGGGTGTTGGCCATCTGCAAGACTTCGATGTTGTCGAACGGCTTCTTCAGGATCAGCAGGCGGTCATGGCCGTTCAGACGGTCGAGCAGTTCATCCCAGGAATAGTCCGAGTAGGCCGTGCACACCACCACCTGCAGCAACGGGTCGTGCTGCCACAGCGCTTCAATGGTCTGCGCGCCATCCCAGCCATCGGGCATGCGCATGTCGACGAAGGCCAGGGCGTAGGGGCGCTGACGGTTCGCTGCCTCGAGCAGTTTGCCCAGGCCTTCCTCGCCGCCGTAGGCCGAATCGAGTTCGAACACGGTGGCGGCGGCCTTGGGCGTTTCGCCGAACAGGGCGCTTTCCAGGGCATCGAGGTCGGCGTTGACGGCGGATTGTGGCGCCAGGATCTTGCGAAAATCGTCATGGATAGCCGGCGTGTCATCGATCAGCAGGATGCGCCGGTTGCAGGGCTCGGACATGATTCACCTTCGGCGATTATCAACGGGATTTGCAGGACGAAGCGCGCACCCTTGCCAGGCCCGTCGCTGTAGGCAAGCAGATGGCCGTTCATTTCCACCGCGGCCAGGGCGCAGCTGTGCAAGCCGAAGCCGTGGCCTTCCTTACGGGTGGTAAAACCGTGGGCAAAGATCCGCGTGATGTTTTCCGGGGCGATGCCTTCACCTTCGTCGGTGACGCTGATCTGCAGCGTGTCGTCATCGAGCCGTTTTACCCCCAGGGTCATGTTGCGGGCGTGGTTGCACACGTCCGACATGGCGTACTTGGCGTTGCTGATCAGGTTGATCAGAATCAGCAGCAGGCGGTGTTTGTCCCCCATGATCCGCGGCACCTCGTCGTATTCCTTGAGCACCGTGACGTGGTGGCGGGTGAGGGCGCCGGCGTTCATGCGCAGGGCGTCTTCGAGCAATGTGCTGACCTCCAGCGGCTCCAGCAACGTGCTGGCCCCGGCATAGGATTGCTGGGTGGCGACGATGTCCTTGATGTGATCGACGCTCTTGCTCAACTGGGTCAGCTCGTCGGCCATTTCCTTCTGTTCAAGGCTGATCGCCTCGACCAGCTGGTTGAGGTAGCCAGGGAGCATTTTGCCTTTGGCGTCTTCACTGAGGAAACGCCCCAGGTCGTCGGGGTGCTCATTGATCAGCTGCATGGCCTTGCCCAGGCCCAGGGCCTTGCTGGTGCGCAGCTTTCGGGTCACCAGGTCGGCGGAAATATTCACGCTGTTGAGCACGTTGCCGACGTTATGCAGAACGTTGGTGGCGATTTCCGCCATGCCGGCCTGGCGTGCGGTATCGAGCAGTTCGCTCTGGGTGTCCTTGAGCTGGCGGGTGCGCTCCTCGACCCGTTGCTCAAGCTCGTCGTTGGCACTGAGCAGGGCGCGGTTGACCCGGTTGATTTCGCTAAAGCTGCGCATCAGGCGTATGGCCATGTAGATCAGCAGCAGGACCAGCAGGGTGGAGAACACCAGCAGGTAGAAATGGTACTGCTGGTCGACCAGGGCCACGGCGCGCTCGTCGCGATCGAGCATCAAGGTGATGTCGTCCAGGCGTACCGCCACCGGCACCGCCTCGATCTGTTCAAGCAACTGGTTGACCCTGGGTTGCTCGCGAAGGATCAAGGCGATGTGGTTGCTGAGGATGTCGATGGGGGCGTGGAACTCGATGGGCAGGCGGTCTTTGTTGATGGCCAGCTTGTTCAGCCCGACCAGTATGTCGGCGGCCTTGTCGTCGGTGGTCATCTGGGCGAATTCGAGGCTGCTGAGCATCAGGTCGTAGGTGTCGGTGGCGATGTTGTGCAGGCGCAGTTTGTCGGCATCGGCAAGCTGCCCCAGCTGGGCCTGGATACCATCTTCGGCGGTCGGCAAGAAGGCCAGGGAATTGCGCAGCACGGCGTTATGCGACTTGAACTGCTCCACCAGCCGGGACTTCTGCGCCAGCGCATCCCGGTAATCGGCATGGGCTGTGCGCCAGGCGGGTGTGTCGCTTTGGCCATGCAGGGCCTCTGCGGTCTCGAACGCTTGCCACAAGCGCGTCATCTCCACCAGCGGCGACACCAGCGGATCATAGTTGTGGCTGATGGTGATGCGCGCCTTGAGGATCTCGTTTTCCCATTGGGAGTTGTACTGCTTGATCTGCCGGACAAGGTCGCGCGCCTGGGCGTAGTTTTGTGTTTCGTCGGCCTTGGACATGAAGTACAGGTACACCAGGACCGAGGCCAGCAGCGCCGCACTGACGCCCAGCAGGAGCAAACCGCGTCGGTGGGTCAGTTTCATAATGGCTTGCCCTCCCATTCACCGGTCAGGGTCTTGAGGAACTGGACAATCAGCGCCTTGTCTTCGGCGCTTGGCGTGCGCCCGAGCTGGTAGCGGAACATGACATCGACTGCCGCTTCCAGGGTCGCCGCCGAGCCGTCATGAAAGTACGGTGCGGTGACCGCGACATTGCGCAGGCTGGGCACTTTGAACACATGCCGGTCGTCCTCCTCGCCAGTGACGTTGTAGCGGCCCAGGTCTGCCTCGGTCGGGTTGCCGCGGTCTTTGAAGTAGTCACCCAGCACACCGAACTTCTGGAACATGTTGCCGCCGATGTTCACCCCTTGGTGGCAGGCGATGCAGCCGTACTCCTGAAAGCGCTGATAACCGTATTTTTCTTCGGTTGTGAGGATCTCGGTGTTGCCTTGCAGGTAGCGGTCGAAGCGCGAGCCGGGGGTCAGCAAGGTGCGCTGGAAGGTGGCCAGGGCATTCTGGATGCTGTGCTCGCTGACGCCATCGCTGTAGGCCTGGGCAAAGCTGCTGCGGTACTGCGGGTCGGCGGCAATGCGTTGCACCACTGTCGTCCAGTCGCTGCCCATTTCAGTCGGGCTTTGCACCACCAGGTGCGCTTGCTGCTCCAGGGTTTGCGCGCGGCCATCCCAGAACTGGCGAAAATTCAGCGCGGCGTTGAACACGCTGGGCGTGTTGACCGGCAAGGGTTTGCCATCGACGCCGAGCGAGTGCGGCAAACGGTCGGCGCCGCCGTGGTCGAGTTGATGGCAACTGGCGCAGGACAAGTCGTTGTTGCTCGACAAACGGGGATCGAAGAACAGCTTGCGGCCCAACTCGACTCGTTCGGCGGCCACCTGCGGTAGCACCGGCAGTGGCATGAGTGGGCCGCCAACGCTTTGTGCCAGGCTCGTGGCGCTGCTGCCAAGGGTTGTTGCCAATACCAGCAAGGGGAGCAAGTGTGCCATCCATATGCTCTCAGTCGTGGGGTTCGATGCGCTGTCCGGCGGTGAGCAGCAAGCGGGAAAACGCTACAGGGTCGAGCGGTTTGCTGAAGAGGTAGCCCTGGCCTTGCTCGCAGTCCTGGGCTTTAAGAAGCCGCAGTTGCTCGGCGGTTTCGATCCCTTCGGCGATAACGTTCAGGTTCAGGTTCTTGCCCAGGCTGATGATGCTGCTGACCAGCCGCGCATCGTTGTTGTCGCTGCCCATCTCGCGGACAAAGGACTTGTCGATCTTCAACACATCGACGGGAAATTTCTGCAGGTAGCTGAGGCTGGAGTAACCGGTACCAAAGTCATCGATGGCCAGGCGCACCCCCAGTTGCTTGATCGCCTGCAGGGTGACGACCGTGGCATCGACGTTGTGCATCAACACGCTTTCGGTGATTTCCAGCTCGAGCAGCGCTGGCTCGAGGCCGCTGTCGTTGAGGACCTCGGCGAGGTTGTCGACAAAGCCGGGCTGGCGAAAGTCGATGGCCGAGACGTTCACGGAAACACTCAGTGGCGCCATGGCTTGCGCTTGCCATGCGCGTGCCTGGGCACAGGCCCGGCGTAGCACCCACTGGCTGAGGGCAATGATCAGGCCGCAGTCTTCGGCCACCGGAATGAAATCGTCGGGGTACACCCAGCCGTGGCCAGGGCGTTGCCAGCGTATCAGCGCCTCGGCACCGACGATGGTGCCGCGACGCAAGTCCACCTTGGGTTGATAATGCAGAACAAACTCATCGCGCTTGAGGGCCAGGCGCAGGCCGCTTTCCAGTGACTGCTGGCGGCGGGCGCGCAGGTTCATGTCGTCGATGAAAAAGTTGAAATCGTTGGGGCCGTTGTCCTTGACGTTGCGCATCGCGGTCTCGGCTTTCTTGATCAGCATCACCGGGTCGCTGCCGTCATCGGGATAAAGGCTGATACCCATGCTCGCGGTCACCGTCAGGTCATGGCCCGCCAGGGCATGGGGCAGGCTGATCGAGGCCAGGAGCTTTTCGGCAACACCCTGGGGCTGCTGCGGATGCACGATGTCGCTGAGGATGACCACGAATTCATCGGCGCCGTAGCGGAACACCGAGTCCGATTCGCGTACGCTGCTGGTCAGCCGGGCAGCGACCTGCTTGAGTACTTCATCGCCGACCGGATGGCCAAGGGCGTTGTTGATTCGCTTGAAACGGTCCATGCCGAGGAACATCACCGCGGCCTTGCGCTCGTGACGACGCGCCTGCAACAGATGCTGGGTCAGGCGGTCGCCGAGCAGGGTGCTGTTGGGCAGACCGGTAAGCGCGTCGTAGTGCAGCAGGCGGGACACCTGCAACAGCTCCTGCACCCGCTCCTCGACGGTGCGCTGCAGATCATGCAGCTTGCGCGTGGCGTCCTGGGCCAGTTGCCACTTCCAGCTCAGGGCATTGGCCATCTGGCGGATTTCCAGGCTGTCGAAGGGCTTTTTCAGAATCAGCAACTGGTCGCCGAACTCGATGTGCTCGGCCAGCTCGTCCCAGGAGTAGTCCGAGAAGGCGGTGCACAGCGCAATCTGCAGGTGCGGGTCGGCCTTCCACAAGGCCTTGACGGTTTGCAAGCCATCCCAGCCGGGCGGCATGCGCATATCGGCGAATGCCATGGCGTAGGGCCGGCCTTGCGCGCGTGCGCGGGTGACCAGCTTCAGCGCTTCTTCGCCCTGGTAAGCGGAATCGAGTTCGAAGCTCAGGCGTTGCCGGGCAGGTGAGCCGAACAGCAGCGCCGTGGTATCTTCCAGCGAATCAACGCCCATCGGTTCGGGGCTGAGGATCTTGCGAAAGTCCTGATGGATTGCCGGGGTATCGTCAATGATCAGGATTCGCCGGTTGGCCGGTTGGCTGAGCGGGTTCATCGCTTTACCTGCATCAGTTGCGCGCTGTCGAGTTTCAGCAGCGCCAGTGCCTGGGCGCTGTCGAGGCACTGGCTCAAGGTATGGCCGAGCGGTTGGGCAGGCTCGCTACCGAGGCCATCAGGCACCTGCGGCAAGGCTTGCCGGTCGGTGATGATGCCGATGCCGACGTCACGGGCAAAGTTGATGATGGCGCGTAACGTCTGCGCGCAATCAGGGTCGTTGCTGGCACTGTCGAGCAATTGCGGCGCCAGCTTGAGATGGTTGACCCGGTAAGTCTTGAGGTAGTCGAACGAGGAATACTCGCTGCCAAAATTGTCGATGGCGATCGTCACCCCCAGTTCGCAAAGCCGGGGGAGAATATCGTTGTGGGTCCATTTGGTTTGCGCCAAGGTCGCCTCGGTGACGTCAAAGCGCAACTCCCAGGGGCAGAGGCTCCAGCGAGCGGTGGTGCGCAATACGTCGTAGATCAGGTCGGCGCCAGACTTGAGCTGGGTCAACGAGACCTTCAAGGCAATCAACGGTGGCGCGATACCCAGGTCATGCCACTGGCGCATCTGCCGACACGCCTGGTCCAGCAGCCAATGGCCAAGGGCAATGCTGACGCCGGTTTTTTCGGCTGCCGGCATGAACACCTCGGGGGCCAGCCAGCCGCGCTCGGGGTGCAGCCAGCGCACCCGGGCGGCCATACCGAGCACCTTGCCATTACTCAGGTCGACCTCCGGCAGGAACTGCAACTGCAGTTCATCGCGCTCCAGCGCCTGTTTCAGGTCGTTGGCCAGGGTGACCCGCTCGGTGACTTCGCGGGTGATCTCTTCGCTATGGAACTGGAACTGGTTGCGGCCTTTTTCCTTGGCCCGGTACAAGGCCATGTCCGCTTGTGCCAGCAAGCTATCGGCGCTCAGGCACTGGTGGCTGTACAGGCTGATGCCGATGCTGGTCGACAGGCGCACGGCATTGTTGTCCAGCTGGTAGGGCTGGGCGAGGGCATCGCGGACCTTGCCGGCCAGGGCGGCGCAGTGGGTCGGCTCGTCCACGTCCAGTTGCACAATGGCGAACTCGTCGCCACCGAGGCGGGCAACCACATCGTTCTCGCGGGTGCAGGCGCTGATGCGTCGTGCCGCTTCCTGCAGTAACAGGTCACCGATCGGATGGCCCAGGGTGTCGTTGATCCGTTTGAAATGGTCCAGGTCCAGGTAGAACATCGCAAATGGCGCTGCCCCTCGTCTGGCGGCGGCAAACGCCTGGTGCAGGCGCTCAATCAGTGTGGCCCGGTTGGCAAGGCCGGTGAGGCCGTCAGTGCGGGCCATCAGGGCGAGGTTCTCTTCGGCCAGGCGGCGCTCGGTGATGTCGAGGATGATGCCCTCGATTTCCACCAGTTGGCCCTGGGCGTTGCGTACCGGGATGTAGCGGTTCTCGACCCAGCGCAGGCCGCCATCGGCGGTGCGCAGGCGAAACTCGATGGAGGCTGCGGCAGCATCACGGTCCAGTACCCGCACCATGGCCTCGTCGAGCTTGCCCAGGTCATCGGCATGCACCAGGGTGCTGGCCCAATCCGCACTGCCGACCAGCTGGGTTGCCGAGTGACCGAACTTGGTGATGTTGTGCGAGATGTACATCAGGGCGAATGGCGGCTCGCCCCTGAGCCGGTAAAGAATGGTCGGACTGTTCTGCACGATGATGTTGGCATCGGCCAGCTCCCGGGTGCGCGCTTCCACCGCCTGCTCCAAGCGTTCGGTCTTGAGTTCAGCCTGTTCGGTCATCTGCCATTTGACCGTGAGGGTGCTGGCCATCTGCCGGATCTCGATGGCATCGAAAGGCTTTTTCAGGATCAGCAGGCGGTCGCCCAGATCAAGCTGGCCGGCGATGTCTTCCCAGGAATAGTCGGAATAGGCGGTGCAGAGTGCGACTTGCAATTTGGGATCGACTTGCCAGAGCCGTGCGATGGTCTGCAGCCCGTCCCAGCCAGGCGGCATGCGCATATCGATGAAGGCCATGGCATAAGGCGCCTGGGCGTCCAGGGCCGCCTCGACCTTGGCCAGCGCCTGCTCACCCTGGAAGGCTGAGTCGAGGACGAAGGGCTGGGCCGGCGCCGTCGGCGTGGCGCCGAACAGGGCGTATTCGGTTTCCCCCAGTGCATCGAAGGCGCTGGAGCCGCCGCCGAGGATCTTGCGAAAGTCCTCATGAATTGACGGCGTATCGTCGACGATCAGGATCCTGCGATTGATGTCGGTCAATGGCTGGCTCATCGCAACGCTCCGACGGCGCGCGTAACCGGCAAGTAGACGTGCATCGGGCAACCCTCCCTGGTAGCAATGCTTATGAATGCCTTCAGGGCCAGCATAGTCAGGCAAATGCCGGCGCGCGAGCCCGGACACAAAGGTCGACCGTTTCGGCAAATGTCATCTAGCCTGTGCTGAGGCGTTGTTGCGCTTGCCCACGGTACAAGGACGGCATCATGGAAGAACCCCTAGCGGATAGACCCAGCGTGCTGCTGGTCGACGACGAAGCCTCGATTCTCAACAGCTTGCGCCGCCTGCTGCGCAGTCAGCCTTACGAGCTGTTGCTGGCCGAAAGCGGCGCCCAGGCCCTTGAAGTGCTTGAACAGCGCCCGGTCAGCCTGGTGATCAGCGATGCACGCATGCCCAACATGGACGGCGCCACCTTGCTGGCGCACATCCACCAGCGCTTTCCCGCGACCTTGCGGATCTTGCTGACCGGTTATGCCGACATGGATACCATCGCCAAGGCGATCAACGACGGCCGGATCCACCGCTACATCAGCAAACCCTGGAACGATGAAGAACTCCTGGTGACCCTGCGCCAGGCCCTGGCCTACCAGCACTCGGAAAGCGAACGGTGGCGCCTGGAGCAGCTGACCCAGGCGCAAAACCAGCAACTCAAGGCGCTCAACGCCAGCCTCGAACAGCGCGTCGCGGCGCGGACTGCAGAGCTGCAGCAAACCGCCGACATGCTCGACCTGGCCTACGAAGAGCTCAAGCGCAGCTATGTCACCGGCACTGAAGTGTTTTCGCTGCTGGCCAACCTGCGCCTGCCCAAGGCCAAGCAGACCAACCGCCAGGTCATCGAACTGATCCGCGTGTACTGCCGCCGCCACGGCCTGGACGAAAGTCGCAGCCGCGACCTGAGCATGGCGGCGGCGTTGTACAACATTGGCAAGATGAGCTGGAACGACAGCATGCTGACCTGCCCGGCAGACCTGCTGCCGCACGCCGAGCGTGACCTGTACCGGGCCTACCCGAAACACAGCGAATCGCTGGTGATGACCCTGGAACCGATGAAGGAAGCGGCGCGAATCATCCTCCACCATCAGGAGCGCTGGGATGGCAGTGGCTTCCCCGCACGCCTCAGGGGCGAAGCGATTCCAGTGGGGGCGCGCTGGTTGAAACTGGCGGTGGATTTCATCGAGCTGCAACGCGGCTTGATCCTCGAGCGGCACATGAACAGCGACGAAGCGCTGGTGTACATCCGCAAATACGCCGGCAAGCTCTACGACCCGGGGCTGGTGGAGGATTTCGTCAAGGTCTGCGCCGAGTTCCTCAGTGACGTGACCCTGGCCGACCCGTCGGTCAAGGTCATGACCACCCGAGAGCTGGCCGGCGGCATGGTCCTGGCGCGCAATCTCAATGCGGATAACGGCATGCTCCTGCTCAATGCCGGCAAAGTGCTGAGCGAGGCGCTGGTGGAAAAGCTGACTGCCTTCGAAGAGATGGAGGGCGGCAAGTACAGTGTTTTCGTCAAAATCCCCGAAGAGCAGGCGCTGCCTGTCGTCGCGGGGTAGACGGTTGATGCGCCGGAGTACAAATGTACTCCTGGGTGCCGGGCCACTCCTCGCGCCGCGCCGCCGCTCCCGCAAGGCGGCTACACTGTTTCTACTGCCCGCTACCCCGGAGTCCATCATGAACAGGTTGCCATCCGTTGGCCTGTGCCTGGCTTTGTCGGCTGTGTGTGCCCAGGGCTGGGCCGAGACCGTGGTGCCGATCAAGGGCCAGAGCGCCGAGCAGGTACAGATCGATATCAACGATTGCCATAACATTGCGGCCAGTTCGGCCACCACCGAGGCGCATGTCGGTGGCCGGGTGCGCGGCGCTGCCGTCGGTGCCGCGGCCGGCGCGGCGGGCGCCGAGGTGCGGGGCCGTCAGCATGACGAGCTCTACGACCGGGTCGACGATGACGTCAAGCAGGACTACCGGCAGAACCGCGCGCAGGAGACCGCTGCTGCCGGGGCTGTGGTGGGTGGCGCGCGCCAGCGTCAGGAGCGTCGTCAGGACCGGCGCAGCACTGCATCGAGCAGTGCCTCGGCCTACACCAGTTGCCTGCAGGGCAAGGGTTATCAGGTCACGCCATAAGCGCCGCTGGTCGGCTAGTCTGCTGGTTTTGACCGGTAGGCAGGCAGCCGAAGATTACGCCGGTTTCAATTCGCTGCTGAGCAGTGATTGAACCTCGGCAAAGCACTTCTCGGCAATCGCCGAACGCGGTTCGGTTCGGCGCAGCAGCAAGCCGATCGGTGCGTGCACACTGGCAGCACTGATCGGCACGATGCGCAGGTGCTCGCTCAAGCCTTCCAGGCCGTAATCCAGCGGCATGATCGCGCAGCACATGCCGGCGCAGGCCGCCTGGATCAGCTGATAACTGGAGTCGCTTTCCAGCACCGCATGGGGCTGCAGGCCGCGGCTGCGAAAGCTCAGGTCGACCGACTGGCGATAGTGCATACCCTTGCTCAACAGCCCCAGGGGCACTTCGCTGACCGCTTCCCAGGGCAGTTCAGCCTGCTCGAACTGAAAATGGCGCACGTCATACAGCAGACCCATGCGCGTGGTGCCCAGCTCGATCACCTCGAAGTAGGTACTGTTGATCTGGTCCAGGTAGCAGATGCCCAGGTCCAGCTGGTTGCGGCTCAGGCCATCGGTGATCTGCTCCGAGCTCAAGGACGACAGCTGAAACTGCAGCTCCGGATAGCGCTGGGCCAGGGGCTGGAGAAACTGCATGGGGTTGAAGCTCGACAGCGGCACCATGCCCAGGCGCAGGCTGCCGACGATCTGCCCACGGCAGCTGGCCGCTTCGGCCTGCAGGCCGTCATAAGCGGCCAGCAGGGTACGGGCCCAGGCCAGGATGCGCTCGCCAGCCTCGGTAAAGCCTTCAAAGCGCTGGCCTCGGGTCACCAGTACAAGGTTCAGTTCGTCCTCCAGGTTGCGCAAGCGCATCGACAGTGTCGGCTGGGTGATGTGGCACAGTGCTGCGGCCTGGCCGAAGTGGCGGGTCTGGTCCAGGGCGAGGAGAAACTTCAGTTGTTTGATATCCATGGCACAGCCTGGCAAGTCAGTGGGGGCGGGTGGCAAAACGGTAAAGCAAAAGGGTCTGGGCCGTCCAATGAGCATTAGTGACCGGGTGATAGAGGCGCTTGATCAGCGGCGCTGTGCATAGACGATAGATCAACTCGATAAGCCGGTCGGATCTATCGATTGGACGCTGTTGGTGTTTGCCTCTAGCGTTGCTCGCAACTTCCTGTCTGCTGCCAAGGGGCTTTGCATGAGTATCAAACTGGATGCGGCGTTCGTGCCGTTGAATATCGCCGTACTGACCGTCAGTGACACCCGCAGCTTCGACACCGACACCTCCGGCGAGCTGCTCGCCAGCCGCGCGGTGGAGATGGGCCATCGCCTGGTTGCGCGGGTGTTGCTCAAGGATGACCTGTACAAGATTCGCGCCCAGGTGGCGGGCTGGATTGCCGAGGATGACGTGCAGGTGGTGCTGATTACCGGTGGTACCGGTTTTACCGGGCGCGACAGTACCCCGGAGGCGGTGGCCTGTTTGTTCGACAAGCACATCGACGGTTTTGGCGAGCTGTTCCGCGCCTTGTCGATCCTGGACATCGGCACCTCCACCGTACAGACCCGCGCCCTGGCCGGCCTTGCCAACGGCACCCTGGTGTGCTGCCTGCCGGGCTCCACCGGCGCATGCCGCACCGCCTGGGAAGGCATCCTCGCCGAACAGCTGGACGCCCGCCATCGCCCTTGCAACTTCGTCGCCCACCTCAAGCCTGGCACGCTGTGCGAATCGCGTCAGTGAACTGATCGCGGGGCACCACTCCCACAGGTCTTGCACTGATTCTGTAGGAGCGGGCTTGCCCCGCGATGGGGCGCTTCAGCTCAAGACAAAATCCACCGGCAACAGCGGCGGCGGCAGGTCCTTGCGCCCGGTTGCACCCAGCAGCTCGCGCTCCAGCGTACGCACCATGGCATCGGTGGGCAGGTCGTTCTCGTCGCGGCCGAACGGGTCTTCCAGCTCGTCGCTGATCGCATCCAGGCCAAAGAAGGTGTAGCTGACGATCAAGGTGAAGATCGGTGCCAGCCAACCCAGCGGCTCGGCCATGGCGAATGGCAACAGGATGCAAAAGATGTAGATGGTGCGGTGCAGCAGCAAGGTGTAAGGGAAGGGCAGCGGCGTGGTCTTGATCCGCTCGCACACCGCCTGCGCTTGCGACAAGCCGCGCAGGCGCTGCTCGAGGTTGACGTAGCGCCACTCGCTGATCTGCTGTTGCTCGGCCAGTTGCGAGCAGGTCCTGCCGATGCCCTGGAGGATGCCGTCGCTGATGTTGTGCAGCGGCAGGTCTCCCGCGTCTGCAACCCAGGGCCGCGCGGCGTGCAGCTCATCTTCGCCACGCAACCTGGCATTGAGCGCATGGGCATAACCACACAGCGCCAGCAGCAATCCATCGCGGGTCTGGCGGTCGGCAATCACCACGCTTTCGCGAATGAACGAGCGCACCTCGATGATTATCTCGCCCCAGGCCTTGCGCCCCTCCCACCAGCGGTCGTAGCAGGCGTTGTTGCGAAAGCTCATGAAAATCGACAGGGAAATACCCAGCAAGGTAAAGGGGGTGGCGTTGACCTTGGCGAAGAACGCCGGGTGCAGGTTCTCCACCAGCACGATCAGTGACGCCAGGGCGGTGACCATCACGCTGCGCCGGGCAATACGCTTGGCAATCGAGCCTTTGAGGGACACCAGGACGTTGAGCAGGTTGGGTTTGGGATGGACGATCATCGGAGTCTAGCCGCCAGTCATGTTCATGAAGCGCAGGATCTGCACCTCACCGTTGATATCGAAGGTGTGGCTGTAAGGCTTGAGGGTCATGGCCTGGCGGATGGCCTTGTCCAGGCGTTCGGTATCGCCCGGGTGGGCACGCAGGACCTGCTTGAGGTCCGCGGAGTGTTCATTGCCCAGGCACAGCAACAGCCGCCCTTCGACGGTCAGGCGTACGCGGTTGCAGGTGCCGCAGAAATTGTGGCTGTGGGGCGAGATGAAGCCGATGCGGATCTCCGGGGCTTCGGCCAGGCGCCAGTAACGCGATGGACCCTGGGTCGATTCGGCCGACTCGAGCAAGGTGAAGTGCTCGGCGATACGCGCACGCACTTCGTCGCTGGAGCAATAGGACTCGCTGCGCTGGTGTTCGTTGATCACGCCCAGGGGCATTTCTTCGATAAAGGAAATGTCCAGTTGACGGTCGATGGCAAAGCGCACCAGGTCGACCACTTCATCATCGTTACGGCCCTTGAGCACCACGCAGTTGAGCTTGGTCCGGCGAAAGCCTGCGGCATGGGCGGCATCGATGCCGGCGATCACCTGGGCCAGGTCGCCGGTGCGGGTCAAGGCCTTGAAGCGCTGGGCATCGAGGCTGTCGAGGCTGATGTTCAGGCGCGACAGGCCGGCATCGAACAGCGGCTGGGCCAGGCGCGTGAGCTGCGAGCCGTTGCTGGTCATGCACAACTCGCGCAGGCCGGGCAGGGCGGCAATGCGTGCGCACAGGCCGACGATGCCGGCGCGCACCAACGGCTCGCCACCGGTCAGGCGGATCTTGCGCGTGCCCATGGCGACGAAGCGTTCGGCGACCTGGTACAGCTCCTCAAGGGTGAGGATGCGCTGGCGCGGCAGGAACTGCATGTCTTCGGCCATGCAATAGACGCAGCGAAAATCGCAGCGATCGGTCACCGACATGCGCAGGTAATCGATTTTACGACTGTAGCCGTCGACCAGTTGTTTGCCGGTTGCACTCATGATGGGCAGGGCCTCTTATATCGCGGCAGTGTTGCTGTTTGCGGAATAAATCTTTGCTGTTTATCGAGGGTAAATAGCCTGGGCAAGTGGGTCAAATCACTAATAATGACCAAACGATAAGGTTCATCTATCGGCGGCTTGAGAGCCCCGTATCCAGGGGCTTTCGGCGCGCTGATAGAGGGTTTTGATCAGTCCGTCAGTTCTTTTGATTAGACGCAAAAGTCCACGCTCAATAGGCTCAAAAGGGAGAAAACGAAGTTCGTCATTAACCACGATGTCATTAACACGTTGTGCGTTGGCGACACGTTAAAGATGCCCTGCGTGCCAAGCGAGGAAGCCCTGATGAGCCAAGATGAACATATAAAAAACTATGACGCCCCCGCCGCCGGTTGGGGCGCGCTGAAAAGCGTGACCAAGAGTTGGCTGGGCAGTGAAAACGCCTTCAAGAACCTGCGGGTGATGCTCAAGACCAACCAGAACGGCGGTTTCGACTGCCCCGGCTGTGCCTGGGGCGAGTCGCCGGAAAGCGGCATGGTCAAGTTCTGCGAGAACGGCGCCAAGGCGGTCAACTGGGAGTCCACCGGGCGCCTGGTCGATCCGGATTTCTTTGCCCGCTACAGCGTCACTGAGCTGGCCCGGCAAAGCGACTACTGGCTTGAGTACCAGGGCCGCCTGACCCACCCGATGCGCTACGACGCCGCCACCGATCACTACGTCGAAACCAGCTGGGAAGACGCTTTTGCCCTGATCGCCAAGCATCTGAACGGGCTCGAATCCCCCGATCAGGCCGAGTTCTACACCTCGGGCCGGGCCAGCAACGAAGCGGCGTTTCTCTACCAGTTGTTCGTCCGCGCCTATGGTACCAACAACTTCCCGGACTGCTCGAACATGTGCCACGAGGCCAGCGGTGTCGGCATGACGGAAACCCTCGGAGTCGGCAAGGGCACCGTGGTGTTCGACGACCTGGAGCACGCCGACGCAATCTTCGTCATCGGCCAGAACCCTGGCACCAACCACCCGCGCATGCTCGAACCGCTGCGCGAGGCGGTCAAACGCGGTGCCCAGGTGATCTGCCTGAACCCGCTCAAGGAGCGTGGCCTGGAGCGTTTCCAGCACCCGCAGCACCCGTTCGAGATGCTCAGCAACGGCTCGGAACCGACCAACACCGCGTACTTCCGCCCGGCCCTGGGCGGCGATATGGCGGTGATGCGCGGCATCGCCAAGTATCTGCTGCAATGGGAACGCGAAGCCCAGGCCAAGGGCGAGCCCGCGGTGTTCGACCATGCCTTCATCGCCGAGCACACCTCGGGGCTCGACGCCTACCTGGCCGAAGTCGATGCCACCCGTTGGGCGCACATCGTCGAGCAGTCGGGCCTGAACCTGGCCGAGTTGGAGCTGGCCGCACGCATGTACCGCCGCGCCGAGCGGGTGATCATGTGCTGGGCCATGGGCGTGACCCAGCACCGTCATTCGGTGCCGACCGTGCAGGAGATCATCAACCTGCAGTTGCTGCGCGGCAACGTCGGCAAGCCTGGCGCCGGGCTGTCGCCGGTGCGCGGCCACAGCAACGTGCAAGGTGACCGCACCATGGGCATCGACGAGCAGCCACCGGCACGCCTGCTCGATGCCCTGGAAGCGCGTTTCGCCTTCAAGGCCCCGCGCCTGCACGGGCACAATGCGGTGCTGGCGATCCAGGCCATGGAAGAACAGCGCGCCAAGGTGTTCATCGCCCTGGGCGGCAACTTCGCCCAGGCCACCCCGGATACCCCGCGCACCCACGCCGCCCTGCGCAACTGCGAACTGACCGCGCACATCGCCACCAAGCTCAACCGCTCGCACCTGGTGACTGGCCGCGATGCACTGATCCTGCCGTGCCTGGGCCGTACCGAAATCGACGTGCAGGTCGAAGGGCCGCAAGGCATCACCGTCGAAGACACCTTCAGCATGGTGCATATCTCCCACGGCCAGCTCAAACCCTGTTCGCCGCTGCTGCGCTCGGAGCCGTCGATCGTCGCCGGTATCGCCAAGGCGACCCTCGGTGACCGACCGATCGACTGGGAGTGGACCGTTGCCGACTACAGCCGCATCCGCGACCTGATTGCCGACGTCATCCCCGGCTTTGCCGACTTCAACGCGCGCCTGCAGCACCCCGGCGGCTTCCACCTGGGCAACACCGCGGCGCTGCGCGAATGGCACACGCAAAGCGGCAAGGCGCAGTTCACCCCCAGCGTATTGCCGGCGCAACTGGTCAACGAAGAGGTCCTGGCCCGTGGCGACACGCCGGACCTGATTCTGCAGACCCTGCGCTCCCACGACCAGTACAACACCACCCTGTACGGCCTCGACGACCGCTACCGAGGGGTGTTCGGCCTGCGTGACGTAGTCTTCGTCAACGAGCAGGACATCCAGCGCCTGGGCTTCAAGCCCAATGACAAGGTCGACCTGGTGTCGCTCTGGGAAGACGGCCGCGAACGCCGGGTCAGCGGTTTTGTCCTGGTCGCCTACGACATCCCGCCAGGGCAGGCAGCGGCCTACTATCCGGAGACCAACCCCCTGGTACCGCTGGAAAGCTACGGCGACCGCACCTTCACCCCGACCTCGAAGTTCATCGCGATCAAACTCGAGAAAGCCAGCGCCGACAACCTGATTCCTTCAGCGCACGTCTGACGCCTTACTCGATTTCCACTCACTGACTGAAACCCGGACCCTGCAGCCGCCATTCGCTGGCGGTTGCAGGTGGGCCGGCGCTTTCTCGGGATACTGTCATGTTCAATCTGGATGCGTTGGATCTGGCGCGGATTCAGTTCGCCTTCACGGTCTCGTTCCACATCATCTTTCCGGCGATCACCATCGGCCTGGCCAGCTTTCTGGCGGTGCTCGAAGGTTGCTGGCTGGAAACCCATAACCAGGTCTACAAGGACCTCTATCACTTCTGGTCCAAGCTGTTCGCGGTCAACTTCGGCATGGGCGTAGTCTCCGGCCTGGTCATGGCCTATGAATTCGGCACCAACTGGGCGAGGTTCTCCGACTTTGCCGGGAGCATCACCGGGCCCTTGCTCACCTACGAGGTGCTCACCGCATTCTTCCTCGAAGCGGGCTTTCTCGGCGTGATGCTGTTTGGCTGGGACCGGGTAGGGCGGCGCCTGCACTTTTTTGCGACGATCATGGTGGCGATCGGCACGCTGATCTCGATGTTCTGGATTCTCTCGTCCAACAGCTGGATGCAGACCCCGCAAGGCATCGAGATCATCGACGGCCGCGTGGCACCGGTGGACTGGTTCAAGATCGTCTTCAACCCGTCGTTCCCCTACCGGCTGATGCACATGGCGCTGGCGGCGTTCCTCTCCACCGCGTTCTTCGTCGGTGCCTCGGCGGCCTGGCACTTGCTGCGGGGCAACAACACGCCGCAAATCCGCACGATGCTGTCGATGGCGATGTGGATGATCCTGGTGGCCACGCCGGTGCAGATTGCCGTTGGCGATGCCCATGGCCTGAACACCCTGGAGCACCAGCCGGCGAAAATCGCCGCCATTGAGGGCCACTGGGACAACACCCCCGGCGAGCCGTCGCCGCTGGTGCTGTTCGGCCTGCCGGACATGCAGGCCGAAACCACCCGTTACAGCCTCGAAGTGCCGTACCTGGGCAGCCTGATCCTGACTCACAGCCTGGACAAGCAGATCCCGGCGCTCAAGAGCTTTGCCAAGGAAGACCGGCCCAACTCGACGATCATCTTCTGGAGCTTCCGGGTCATGGCCGGGCTCGGCATGTTGATGCTGCTGTGCGCCGTGGCTGCCCTGGTGCTGCGCCGCAACGGCGCGCTGTACCGCAACAGGGTCTTCTTGTGGCTGGCCTTGTTGATGGGGCCGTCCGGGCTGATCGCCTTGCTGGCCGGCTGGTTCACCACTGAAATCGGCCGCCAGCCCTGGGTGGTGTACGGGTTGTTGCGCACCACCCAGGCGGCCTCCAACCACGGCGCCGTGCAGATGAGCGTGACCCTGGCGTTGTTCGTGGTCATTTACTTCTCGGTGTTCACTGTCGGCATCGGCTACATGATGCGCCTGGTGCGCAAGGGGCCGAACGCCGCCGATGCGCTGCACACCGTTGATGCCACCGCGCGCAGACCGCTGTCTGCGGCTGATTGAGAGAGGGTTTCAACATGGCAATTCAAGGCATTGACCTGTCGATCATCTGGGGCGTGATCATCGCCTTCGGGCTGATGATGTACGTGATCATGGATGGCTTCGACCTGGGCCTGGGCATCCTCTTTGCGCTCATTGAGGATTCCCGCGAGCGTGACGTGATGATGAACACCGTGGCCCCGGTGTGGGATGGCAACGAAACTTGGCTGATACTCGGCGGCGCGGCGTTGTACGGCGCCTTTCCGCTGGCCTATGCGGTAATACTCGAAGCGCTGTACCTGCCGTTGGTGCTGGTGCTGGCCGGGCTGATCTTTCGCGGCGTGGCCTTCGAGTTCCGCTTCAAGGCCCAGGCGCACAAGCGTCACCTGTGGGACAAGGCGTTCATTGGCGGCTCGATCGTTGCCACCTTTTTTCAAGGGGTGGCGATCGGCACCTATATCGGCGGCATCCCGGTGGTCGACCGCCAGTTCGCTGGCGGCGCCCTGGACTGGCTGGCGCCGTTCCCGCTGCTGTGCGGCGTCGGCTTGCTGCTGACCTACGCCTTGCTCGGCAGCACCTGGCTGCTGATCAAGACCGAGGGCATGCTCGAGTCGCGCATGCGCCATTACAGCCGGCCGCTGACTTACCTGCTGGCGTTGGTGATTGTGCTGATCTGCGCCTGGACGGCGTGGCTGCACGCCGATATCGCCCAGCGTTGGCTGGCCGGCAGCCACTGGATGCGCTCGCTGCTGATTGCCGTGCTGGCCGTCGGTGCAGTGGTGGTGATCCAGAAGACCCTGCGCAAACGTCACTCGCACCTGCCGTTCATTGGCGTCGTGGCCCTGGTGTTTCTTGGTTACCTGGGCCTGGCAATCAGCATCTGGCCGAACATCGTGCCACCCGGCGTCAGCCTCTGGCAGGCCGCTTCGCCGCCGTCCAGCCAGCTGTTTGCCCTGATCGGCGCGCTGTTCATCATCCCGGTGATCCTGGTTTACACCTTCTGGAGCTACCACGTGTTCCGCGGCAAGGTGAAAGTCGGCGACGCCTATCACTGAGGCCCATGGTGAATTTTTTTACCGGGGCACCAGGCCAGGGAACTCAAGGCTACTTGCGGCAATCCTAGTTGAGGTAGGTACACGTTATCCGGAGGCACCATCATGCGCCGTTTACTGTTCGTTTCCTCGCTTGTGCTCTGTCTGCCCTTCGGCTCGGCCCTGGCCCGTGTCGACGCGGGTGATGTTGCCACCTCGGCGGGGATTTCCGCTTCGCTGTATTCAACGTTCAAGGATGACAAACGGATCATCCCGGCACGTGACGACGCGTCGTCGTTCATCGCCAGTGGCGGTGCAATCCGCGGGGTGTATCTGGAGTCGATGCTGCAGAGCATTCGCGCGCAGAACCCGGACCTCAACGCCAGCGATGAAGCGTTGGCCCGGGCGATCCTGCTGCAGGACGCGTTTGGCGCCGGGCAGTAAAGCCCTTGTGGGTGCGGCGCCACGCCACGGCAGTGGCCGCACCGCACGTCTAAATCCCCAAGCCTAATGGCTACCTGCCATTGCGCTTCTGCTATACCTCTATCCCTGCCAATACCACTTCAGGAAGGATTCCGATGGGGGCATCCAGCAGGGAGCAGGGCGCCGAAGCCAACGGCGTGATGGGGCCGTCGCCGGCCATGCAGGCTTTACATGCACTGATGGAGCGGGTAGCTGCAAGCGACCGGCCGGTGCTGATCTGTGGCCCCACCGGGGCTGGCAAGGAAGTCATCGCCCAGCGACTGCATCGCCTGAGTGCGCCAGGCAAGCCGTTCATCGACCTCAATTGCGGGGCGATCCCCGAGTATCTGCTCGAAGCGGAGCTGTTCGGTCATGCGCGAGGGGCATTCACCGGGGCCGTTGGCGAGCGGGCAGGGCACTTGCAGATGGCCGGTGCGGGCACGCTGTTTCTCGATGAAGTGGGCGAGCTGCCACTGGTCCTGCAACCGAAGTTGTTGCGTGTGCTTGAAACCCGCCAGTACCGTCCGCTGGGCAGTAGCGAAAACCGCCACTTCGCCGGGCGCGTGATCGCCGCCACCCACCGTGACCTCAAGGCGTTGGTGCATGAGGAGCGCTTTCGCGAAGACCTCTACTACCGCCTTGCCGTGTTCGAGCTTGAGCTGCCGAGCCTGGACGCCCGGCGCGAAGACATCCCCGGCCTGATCCAGTACTTCTGCAGCCTGCAGCCACGCCCGCTGACGTTCGACGCCAGGGCGACGGCGCTGCTGTGCCAACGGGACTGGCCTGGCAATGTGCGCGAGCTGCGTAACCTCATCGATCGTATCGGCGCCCTGGCCCAGAGCCCCGAGATCGACTGTGCCGCACTGCAGGCCTTTCTCGAACCTGTGCAGCACTCGCCGCAGAAATGGGCAAACCTCGCCGAGGCACTGCTGCAACTGGAAGGCAACGACAAGCTGGCCGCCGCCGAGAACCTGCTGGTGGAACATGCGTTGCAGCGTTGCAAGGGTAATAAAAGCGCGGCCGCGCAGTTGCTTGGGGTCAACCGCAAGGTCATCGAGCGGCGCCAGAAATTGCGCGCAGACAAGCGCCAGGCGGTAGAGCGCTACCTTGCCCAGGGCCGCCTGCTGATCGAAGACGCCGACTTCCGTGGCGCCTTGCCGGTATTGCAGAAAGGCTTGCAAGTGGCAGGTGACGTCTTCGACTGCAAAGACCTGTGGCGCCTGCAGTTCGAATTGCACCGCTTGCTGGGTGTGAGTTTTCGCAGCATCGAGGGCTGGCTCAGCGCTACCAGCCAGGCCAGCTACCGTAGCGCCTTGGCCCTGGCGGCGGAACAGGGCACTTCAGACGAGCTGTCGTCGGTGCAGTTCGGTGTCTGGACCACCCAGTTGATGGGCCTGGAGTTGGGCAAGGCACGGGCTACCGCCCAGGACATGCTGCAGCGGGCGCAACAGGCCGGCCTTGGTGCCTTGCGCATCGAGGCCCATGTGGCCATGGCCAACACGTTGTTCTGGCTGGGCGATTTCGAGGAAAGCCTGGCCTGCCTGAACCGCGGTGAGCTGCTCAGCGAATACCAGCCGGACTGGCCCCAGACCCAGGGCCTGGACCTGATTGGCCTGGCAATCACCTTCGAGGGGCTGTCGGCCTTCGAGTTGGGCCGCTTCGCTCAAGCCCGCCATGCTCAGGCCCAACTCACGGCCCGTGCCGGGCAGACCGATGCCAACGCCTTCAACCGCGCCGTGGCCTTGCAGGGCGCGGCCTGGTTGGCGGCGGTGCTGGGCTTGCAGCCAGCCCTGGGCACCCTGGCGCGGGAGCTGGAGCAGTTGTCGGCGCGTCACGAGTTCTCGTTCTATCAGGGCGTCGGGCAGATCCTGCGCGGTTATCACCAAGGCTTGGAAGGCCTCTACGATGAAGGCGAGCGCGCCATCGCCGATGGCTATCAGCATCATGTCCTGCGCAACGGCGGTCAGCTGTTCCATGCGTTCCAGGCCTGGAAGCGCGCAGAAGTGTTGCTGCTGGCCGGACGGGTACGTGAAGCACTGGCGCTGGCAAACAACGCCCTGGACCTTGCCCAGGACCATCAGGAGCGTGCCTACCTGTGCGAGCTGATGCTGCTCAAGGGCCGTGCCTTGCTGGCTGCCGGCGAGCAGGATGAGGCCGAAAGCACTTTGCGCAACGCATTGTCCACCACCCTGACCCTCGGCAGCGTACCGGCGCGCCTGCGCACCGGCCTCGAACTGACCCGCCTGTTGCAGCGCGACGGTCGCCCGGAACAGGCCGCCCTGGTCCTGGAGCGGGCCTTGCGCGGCATCGAGGCGGATTGCGGCTCCCCCCCGGCGCAGCAAGCCAGTGACTGGCTGGCACGGCTGCGGCGCTGAAACCTCTACGGCGATTCACCCATAGACAACACCAGGAGCAAGACCATGGCTTTCGAGCTGGAACACAAGGATATGCGTGCGTTGATCGATGGTGGCTGCTTTTTCGGTAGTGGTGGTGGCGGCACGCGCACCTCGGCCTTGCACTTGCTGGAGTACTTCAAGGTCGGTGATTTTTATCCCACCAACCGGGTCACAGTGGTCAGCGTGGAGGAGGCGCGGGAGGGGGACGCTGCCGTACTGGCCTACATGGGGGCGCCGGAAGCCATCGCCGGTTGCCGCTACCCCCTTGGGCCGGTCCAGGCGTTGCAGAGTATTGCCCGGCGCCTGGCCAGCGAGGGCCGCAGGCTGGCTTATGTGGTGCCACCCGAGAGCGGTGCCCTGGGCTTTCTGGTGGCCTGCCTGGCGGCTGCGCGGCTTGGCCTGGCGGTGATCGATGCCGACGGTGCCGGACGCGCAGTGCCGTCGTTGCCGATGCTGACCTTCGCCGCCGTCCAGGTACCGCCGCGGCCGGCCTTCGTGGTCAGCCACAACGGTCTTGAGGTGGAACTGAACGTAACCCCACCCACTGACGCTACAGATTACAACGATGATGCCAGTGTGATCGCCGAGCAAATGCTGCGGCCGATCGTCGCTTCGACGGCCTTTGGCGAGTTCGGTGGCTTGGCGCTGTGGGTCATGAGCGCTGAGCAATTGCCCCGGGCATTGCCGATTCGCGCCACCCTCAGCCGCGCCCTGGACCTGGGCCGGGCCTTGCATGCCGGCGAGCTGGGCAGCACCGAGGCACTGCTGGCATTCCTTGCCAGGCGCTGCGGCATCCAGGCCCGGGTGCTGTGCGGGCCTGCGCGTATCGACCACGCCGGGGCCAACACCATGGGTGGCTTTGATGTCGGCACCATCGACCTGCAAAGCGCCGATGCCAGCCTGCGCCTGTGCTACGAGAACGAGTCCTTATTGTTGTGGGACAGACACCAACCGCAACCGCTGGCCATGGCCCCGGACAGCATCAGCTGGTTTTTCCCGGGCCCGGGCCCGCAGGTGGCCTCCAACGGTGACCTGGTCGGCAATGACGGCCGCCTCGCTGCGCACTACGGCGGGCGGCCTGTCTGCCTGCTCGGCTGGCAGGCCGAGGCGCCGTTGCGGGTGCCTGGCGGGCTGATCCTCTGGAGCTTCGAGCAGTTGCTGGCAAGCCTGGGCTACCCCGGCCCGTACCGCAGCATCGGGCAATTGCAGGAGGTCCGCTGATGAGCCTGCGAATCGCCATGCTCGCACCGGTCAACAGCAGCGCCTACAACACGGCCCTGATGGCCTGCATCGCCCCGGTGGTACCGGCGGATGTCAGCGTACAGGTGTTCAACCTCGACCAGGGCAGCCCCAGCATCGAAAACCGCTTGAACCTGAGTGAAAATGCCCCGGCAGTGGTAGCGCTGGCCCAGCGCCTGGAGCAGGAAGGCTTCGACGGCATCTGGCTCAGCGACTTCGACATGTGCGGGGTGGAGGCGGCCAGGGAAGTCATCGACATCCCGATCATTGGCGGCTTCCCCACCTCGGCGTTCACCGCACTGGGGCTCTGCCAGCGGTTCTCGATCATCACCATCCTGCAGAGCACCCTGGCCCTGCAGCAAGGTCATGTGGCCGCCTACGGCCAGAGCAACAACTTTGCCTCGATCCGCGCCATCGACTGCCCGGTAGCGCGCTTGAGCGATGTCGATGTGGTGCTGGTCAAGGCACTGGAGGCGGGCTTGGCGGCCGTCCGCGAGGATGGTGCGCAGGCGTTGTTGCTGGGCTGCACCGGTTTCATGGGCGTCGCCGAACGGCTGTCGCGCCTGCTTGAGCAGGACCTGGGCTGCTATGTACCGGTACTGGACCCCAACCAGTGCGGCTTCAGTTTCCTGCTTTCGCTGGTGCGCATGGGCTTGCGCCCGAGCCGTTTGTGCTACAGCAAGGCGAGCCTGGGCTGAGGTGGTCGATTGCGTCCCCGGCCACGGGGACGCAATGGACGAAAACGGCCACCCCTCTTTTGTTGCATACAGCCAAGCTATTGATTTTACGGCCATTAGAAGCTTGGCACAGATGCTGCTGTTCTCTCCTGGCGTGGCAGACGACCTGCCCGCATACAACACGACAATGGAGAGTGTCATGCCCAACTACTACGTGGACTTCAATAACAACACCAGTGAAACCTGGACCATGGGGGTGTATCAGGAACTGCCAGGATCGGTCGGATTGGAGAGTGTTTCCTGGAAGCAGACCACTGTGCCGCAGATGGGTGAAAGTGGCGTGGAATGGGAGGTTGACTACAACGTCGCCATCGCCAACTACAAACAGAACGGCGGGATTGGCGTGTACAAGGCCAGCCAGACCCTGGGCGCCAGCCTGGGCTCGGTGTGGGACTGCGTGTTCGAAAACAACGTGCAACAATTGCGTCTGGCCAGCGGATCCACCTTGCCTGACTCGATTCTGATTCGTAACGCCTCCAACCAGCTTGCCAACCTGGGCATCGGCATGAGCGGCCAGGGGGCGGTGTACAAACGCAATGTCGTCGGTGGCGGCTCAGCTCAGTTCCAGGTCACTCCGACCTATTACTTCGGGCTGTTCAATAACCTGGTGCTCGGTGAAGTGATCAGCAGCAACGTGGTGGTCGGTCCACAGAAACTGGTGTTCCCGTCCGGGTTGAACTGCGCCACCGTCACCGCCCGGATGGACGGTGCCAATATCAAGTTGAGCGTTGCCTATTCGCAGGTGTCCTCGGTGTCTTACGAGGTGGTCAATCGCCTGCGTGCCATCCAGCTGGAACGCACCGGCGAACTGCTCGAGCGCGCCTAAGCCTTGCCCTCGGTGTGCTGCGCGCATGCGCGGCCCACCCGGGGTGCGGTTTGCCATTTCTGCAAGGAGCTGATCATGAACGAAGCTGTTAAATCCCAAGCCCTGACCCAAGACGGCCCGCTGGCTTTCACCAGCGACAAGGGTGTCTCGCCCACGCAACTGGAGAAGTTCGTCGCAACCGTCGACCTGCAGGCCGCCGAAGTGGCTCGCGGGCTGCTCGACAGCCTGAAGAAAGAAGGGGTGAAAGCCCGCGTGGAGCAGCGCCAGAACCAGTACCTGATTATTCAGGAATCGCTCAGCCCCAGTGTCGCCGAGCTTGCGGCGGTCGACCCGAACAGCCGGCCATCACGGATCCGGCTGTTTATCCGCAGTGCCGACGCACCGCCGACGATCAACGCCCTGCGGCTGTTTTTCCGCGACTGGCGGGCGGTGGCCGGGCTGGTCGCTGTCGGTACCGCCTGGCAGGCCGGCCAATGGCTGATGACGGTGCGCCGGCGCGAAGGCCCAACCCAGCACTGAGGCCCTGTGAGTTACAGGATGCTGCTCAAGCAGGGTTCAGGCCGGCGCGGCCAACTCGGCAAACAACGGGTGACCTGCAAGCACAAGCCTGGCCTGAGTAGTGGCGGCAAGCACCGCTTGCTCATTGATGGCCAGGCCCTCCAGGTAGACGAAGTGCACATCCTGCAGGCCCAGTGTACCGAGCACATGGCGCAGGTAGGGGCTGAGAAAATCCGGCTGGCGGGCCCGCGCGCCCCGATGAAAACCACCTGAACTGACGATCACGTAGACTGGCCGATCCCCCAGCAGGCCGACCTTGCCGTCAGGGCCGGCAATGAAGGTGCGGTGGATTCGCAGCACATGATCGATCCATAGCTTGAGTGCTGCCGGTACGCTGAAGTTATGCATGGGGGTTGCGATCAGCAGTACCTCACACCGTTCCAACTCGCTGACCAGTACCTCGGAGTGGGTAAATACCGGGTCGTGTGCGGGCGTCAGCCGGGTCAGTGCAGTCGCGTAACCCGCGCTCAGCGGCGCCAGTGGCGCTGCAGCCAGGTCACGCAGGGTGACCTTGAGCTGAGCGTGCCGTTGGCGGATACAGTCGACCATTTCACTGGCAAGGCGCAAGCCAATCGAGGCGCTGCCACGCATGCTGGCATTGATCAGCAGCAGGTTATCCATGGCGCTGCCCCTCGGCTGCGGGCAATGCCTGGACGAAATGCATGCCTTTGGCCAGCAGTCCCTCGCGATAGTAGAAGCGCTGAGCCAACGGCATATGCAAGCCGGTATCCAGCACCAGGTACGCATGGCCGTAACGCAGGCCCTCTGCGCGTGCCGCATCGAGCAAGGCTGCGCCCACGCGCAGGCCGCGCATTGCGGGGGCAACGACCAGATCGTCGACGTAGGTAAAGCGCCCATAGAGCAGGTTTTCGCTGATCCGCACACCGGCCAGGCCCAGCAGTTGCTTACCATAAAAAGCCCCGAGCAGCCTGTAGCCTTGCTGCGCTTGGCGCCTGACTTGCTGAGCGAACGCGTCGGCGTCAACCAGGTGCGGCCGCAGCTCGCGCATGAGCTCGAATGCCGCCTGCTGTTCGGCACCTTCTTGCAGGTATCGGATGGTTGCCTGTTCGCCCACGGGTATCTCCCTGATCAATTTGAGGCGTTACTTTACGGCCGCGACGGACTACCTTATAGGTCCAAAAAATGCACAAATGACTAGGACATGCCGAATTCCTGCCCGCCACCCAACCCGCATGCGGCAACGCCGATCTATCGTCAGGTTTATCTGCGTTTTCGCCACGCCATCAGTGCCGGGCGCCTTCAGCCTGGCGAGCGTCTGCCGTCGGTTCGGGCCTTGGCGGCGGAACTTAACCTGGCGCGCGGTACGGTCGAGGCGGCTTACCAGATGCTCGCCGGTGAAGGCTATGTGCAGACCCGAGGGCCGGCTGGTACGGTGGTAGCGCCGTTGCTGAGCCCGACCCCGGTTGATGCCGGTGAGCGGCGGCTTGACCCGCCACAGACATTCCCTAAGCCTGCAGCGCTTGCGCCAATGCCTTTGCAGATGGGGCTGCCGGCGCTGGACGCGTTCCCGCGCAAACTGTGGACGCGCCTGCTCGGTCGCACCTTGCGCCAGAGCGGCCTGGATGGCCTGGTATACCCGGACCCTCAGGGGGACCTTGCACTACGCCGTGCGTTAGCGAGCTACCTGGGGGTATCGCGGGGGATTTCCTGTACAGCGGAGCAGATTTTTATCTGCGCCGGATACCGTGCCTGCCTCGACCTGATATGCCGCAGCCTGCTGCACGATGGTGATCGCTGCTGGTTCGAAGACCCGGGTTACTTCCAGGCCAGGCGCTTTCTTGAGCAAGCCCGGGCGCAGTTGATTGCGGTTCCGGTGGATGCCGACGGCCTGGATGTCGAAGCCGGCATGGCGCTGGCGGGTGACGCGCGCTTCGCCCTGGTCACGCCTCATCACCAAAGTCCCCTTGGGGTCACGCTCACGCTGCCCAGGCGCCAACGCCTGCTGGAATGGGCCAGCAGCCAAGGCAGCTGGGTCATAGAGGACGACTACGATAGCGAATACCGTTACCGCGGTCGTCCGGTGCCGGCACTGAAGAGCCTCGACACGCAGGGGCGGGTCCTGTACTGCGCCACCTTCAGTAAAGTGCTGGCGCCAGGCATGCGCCTGGCTTACCTGGTGGTACCGCAGGCTCAAGTGGCCCGCTTCGCCACGGTGGCAGGGGACATGCAGAACCACTGCCCGCAGCTTTTGCAGGCGACGGTGAGCGCATTTATCGAAGCGGGGCACTTTGCCAGGCACTTGAGGAGGATGCGTGGCCTCTACGCCGACAGGCGCAGGTACCTGGTCGACGCCTTGCAGGCCGAGGTGGGCGAGCACCTGCAACTGGACGACAGGGCGGGTGGCATGCACCTGGTGGCACATCTGGCCGGCGGCCTTGACGATTGCACGATCGCCAGGCGCGCGCACCACCTTGGCCTGGCGATTGAACCCCTTTCCAGCTGGTATCGCGGGCACGGGCAACGGCACGGCCTGTTGATCGGCTTTACCAATGTCAGCAGCCGCGAGCAAGCCGCTGAGCTGGCCAGGCGGTTACGCCTGGCGATGGACCTTTAGCCGGGCGCGTGCGCTCGTGCTGGCGGCGATCAATTGCGATCGATCCACACCGTCTGCGCGTTGCAGAACTCGCGCACGCCGAAGTGCGACAGCTCACGGCCAAAACCGCTTTTCTTCACGCCGCCAAAGGTCACCCGTGGGTCACTGGCGCAGTAGCCATTGATGAACACGCCGCCGGTGTCCAGCTCAGCGGCCAGTTGTTCGGCCAGCGCGGCATTGTTGGTGTAAAGGGTCGAGGCCAGGCCGAACTCGCTGTCGTTGGCCAGCTCCAGGGCATGGCGGGCATCGCGGGCGGTGATGATCGAGGCCACCGGGCCAAACAGCTCCTGCTTGAACGAGGTCATCTGGTCGGTGACGTCTGCCAGTACCGTCGCCTGGTAGTAGTTGCCATTGCCTTCGACCTTGCCTCCACCCAGCAGCAGTGTTGCACCCTCGGCCAGGGTCGCCTGGACTTGCTGGTCCAGTTCGTCGCGCAGGTCAAAGCGCGCCATCGGGCCGATGTAGGTGTCGGCGGCGTGCGGGTCGCCCATCACCAGGGCTTTGGTGGCGTCGACGAACTTGCGGGTGAACGCCTCGACCACGCCTTGCTCGACGATCAGCCGCTTGGCGGCGGCGCAGACCTGGCCAGTGTTCTGGTAGCGGCCGATCACCGCGGCCTTTACCGCTTCATCGAGGTTGGCATCGTTGAGCACGATGAACGGGTCGGAGCCGCCCAACTCCAGTACGCATTTTTTCAGCGCGGCGCCGGCCTGAGCGCCGATGGCGGTGCCGGCCCGCACGCTGCCGGTCAGGGTCACGGCGGCGATGCGCGGGTCGGCGATGGCCTTGGAGACGCCATCGGGAGTGACGTTGATCACCTCGAACACCCCTTCAGGGAAGCCGGCGCGCTTGAACGCCTCGAGCAGCAGGTAGGCACTGCCCATCACGTTCGGTGCGTGCTTGAGCACATAGGTGTTGCCGGCCAGCAGCGCCGGCACGGCGCCGCGCAGCACCTGCCAGATCGGGAAGTTCCACGGCATTACCGCCAGCAGCGGGCCGAGCGGACGGTATTCGATGCGGGCCTTGCCAGCGGGTACCTGGGCAGGCTCGGCCTGGAGCATGGCCGGGCCGTTGGCGGCGTACCATTCGCACAACTGGGCGCATTTTTCGAGTTCACCCCGCGCCTGGGTGACCGGCTTGCCCATTTCGTCGGTGATCATTCGGGCCATGGCTACGGCGTTGTCGCGCAGGGCGCCGGCCAAGGCCAGCAAGCGCTCGGTGCGGGCCGCTACCGGCGTGCGGCGCCAGGCGGCAAAACCTTGGGCAGCCCGGGCCAGGGCGGCATCCAGAACGGCGTCGCTTTCATAGGCGTAGTGGCCGATCTGCTCGCCGCTGGCGGGGTTGATCGACAAAGCATGGGTCTGGAAGTTGATCGCGGTCATCACGGCGGTCCTGAGGGGAGAAGAACGGCTTCAGACTACTGCGTTGTATCTTTGCCTGAAACTGAATAATACTGAGCAAAACATTCACGTAGAGAGAATGAGCATGGACCTGGTGCAACTGGAGATGTTCAAGGCGGTGGCCGAACAAGGCAGCATCAGCGCTGCGGCCCAGCATATCCACCGCGTGCCGTCGAACCTGACCACGCGGATCAAGCAGCTGGAGCAGGAGCTGGGTGCCGAGCTGTTCATTCGCGAGAAAAGCCGCTTGCGCCTGTCGCCAGCGGGCTGGAACTTCCTCGACTATGCACGGCGCATTCTTGACCTGGTGGCTGAGGCGCGGCTGACCGTGGCCGGTGACGAGCCGCAAGGCGCCTTCGCCCTCGGCTCGCTGGAAAGCACCGCCGCTGTGCGTATTCCGACGTTGCTCGCGGCGTACAACCAGGCCTACGCCAAGGTCGAATTGGACCTGACCACCGGTCCTTCAGGCGCGATGATCGATGGCGTACTCGCCGGGCGCTTGAGTGCGGCGTTTGTCGATGGGCCGGTGCTGCATCCGGCGCTGGAGGGCGTGCCGGTGTTCGTCGAAGAGATGGTGCTGATCGCGCCGCTCAACCATGCGCCGATCACCCGCGCCAGCGAGGTCAATGGCATGACCATTTACGCCTTTCGCGCCAACTGCTCGTACCGGCATCATTTCGAAAACTGGTTTGCCCAGGACGAGGCGGTGCCGGGCAAGATCATCGAAATGGAGTCGTACCATGGCATGCTCGCCTGCGTCAGCGCCGGTGCAGGCCTGGCGCTGATGCCGCGCAGCATGCTCGAAAGCATGCCCGGGTGCAGTACGGTCAGTGTCTGGCCGTTGTCGCAACGCTTTCGCTACCTGCGTACCTGGCTGGTGTGGCGGCGGGGCACGGTGTCGCGCAGCCTGAGGACTTTTGTGCAGTTGCTGGAGGCGCGGGGCGAGGTGCTCAAGGTCGAGGAGGCGCAGTGAAGTGTGCGGCGGCGCCTGGATTTGCGAGCGCTGCGCGCTCGATCGCCGGCAAGGCCGACTCCCACAGGTTCGGTGGCGTCAGGATGTCCGCGCTGCGCACACCACGTAACTGGTCCGCAAGCTCGGCATTGATCGCCACCAGCTTGGCAATGTTCTGCCGGGCCTTGAGCAACTCGGTGTTGAGGTACTCGGCTTCGTTGGTCATCAGTACCACCTGATGCTTCCACATTTCCACCAGGGTCGGTGAATCAGGCGCGGCGAAGTCTTCATCGTAGTCGTTCATCATGTGTACTCGTTGATGCTGTATGCATATACAGTAATCCATGTTTGCAACCTTTTGCCAGCCCAGCCGACAAACTGCGAGTGCTGGGCACCCGGGTGTGGCATTGTCAAAGCAGCAGCGTTTTTACCCGGAATGGACATGAGCGAACAGCGCACCGCCCCGCGCAACATTGGCCTGGACCTGCTCAAGTGGCTGGCGATCATCGCCATGGTCGCCGATCACCTGCGGTTTATCTGGCCCGCCGCGCACTGGCTGTTTGTCGTCGGCCGCCTGGCGTTCCCCTGGTTCTGCCTGGCAATTGCCGCCAACCTGGCGCGCAACACGCCCGGGCACGCCTATACCGCCGCCAATGCCCGCTACGTGCAAGGGCTGGTGGTTTTCGCGCTGCTCTCGGAGTGGCCCTATCGCTGGCTCAATGGCCCGTCGCCGACGCTCAACGTGATGCCGACCCTGGCGCTGGGCTTGTTGGTCGCCTGGGGGCTGCACCATCGCACCCGCAGCAGCGGGCTGGTTGCACTGGCGACGGTAGCGGCCGCGGCGCTGCTGTCGGAGTGGTTGATGTACGGGTTGCCCGGGGTGTTGTTGCCGGGCGCTTTTCTGTTGGCCATGCGCTACCGGTCGCTGACCTGGCTGCTGCCCGCGGTGCTGGCATTGGCAGCGAACCTGACCAACCTGTGGTTGCGCGAGCACCCGCTGCAATTGATCGCGCTCATGGCCCTGGGCACAGCGTTCGTCTCTGCGCCCCTGGGGCTGGCGTTGTTACGGCTGGAGGTGCGGCAGCACCTGTGGCGCGTCGGCCGCTGGGGCTACTGGTTCTATCCATTGCATCTGGCCCTGATCAAAGTGGCCAGCGGCATTGGCTATACTTGAACATCAAGGTACTGGCTCACCGGTCGAAGTAGCGCGGATCCAGGAATATCGATCAGTGAGGGCTTGTTCGGGGCCCCAGGTGGCGCAGCATGATAAAGGTTCACTGGGGCTACTTGTTATTGGCGGCGATGCTGATCGCCTCTGCCGGCGTGCTGGCCTGGGGCGCTGCGGTGGTCCGGCGACGGCGGCGTGAGGAGCGCATAGCCCGCCAGCATGAGCCCGGCACCGACAAATAAGTCGTCGCTGGGCGAGCAGTTCGAACCCACTCGCGAGCCAGAGGTCTATCGACTACCTGCATGCCACACAGGAAACCCTGCGATGAAACCGCTGACCACGATGTTTGCCGGCCTGGCCCTGCTCGGCGCAATGGCCGCCACGCCAGTGTGGGCCCAGCAGCCTGGCGACGACTGGAAAGTCGACCAGGCCGAAGCCGAGGCGACCCTCAAAGCCGCCGGCTACACCAGGATCATCAAGATTGAGGCCGAAGAGGACCACTGGGAGGGCGAGGGCATCAAGCAAGACGGGATGAAGTATGAATTCAACGTCGATGCCAACAGCGGCAAGATCACCAAGGATGAGAGGGAGTACTGATCCTGGTCTGTGCGCAGCTCAGGTTGTAGCCGCAGGCTTGGCCAGTTGGATGCCCGCCGCCGCCAGCCGCTTGAGAATCTCGAACAACAGGTCACTCTTGGTCGTGGCGACAATGCGCGGGCTGCTGACGTAGCCGGTGACCTTCAAGGTGATGCCCTCTGCGGTGAGGTTACTGAAGCGTACGAACGGCGCAGGTTTGTCGAGGATCGTCTCGTGCTCCAGGTAGGTGTCGTAGAGCAGGGTCTGCACCTGCTCGGGGTCGATGTCCAGGGGGAACACCAGCTCCAGGGTCGCCACCCCCTGGGCACTGCCGCCGAGGGTGACGTTGCGCAGGTTCTGCGAGATCAGTTGCGAGTTGGGCACGATGACGATCGAGCGGTCGCTCAGCTGGATCTCGGTGGCGCGTACGTTGATGCGGCGGATGTCGCCCTCGACCCCGCTGATGCTGATCAGGTCGCCAACCTTGACCGGGCGCTCGGTGAGCAGGATCAGGCCGGAGACGAAGTTCTTGACGATCTCCTGCAGACCGAAACCGATGCCTACCGACAGCGCGCTGACGATCCAGGCCAGGTTGGTCCATTTGACCCCCAGCGACGACAGGGTCAGGAGGATCACCAGGGCATAGCCGATGTTGGCGAACAGGGTGCTGAGCGAGGCGCACATGCCCGGGTCCATGTCGGTCTTGGGCAGGAACTCGTTATCCAGCCAGCGGCGCAGGGTGCGGATCAGGTAGATGCCCAGCATCAGGGCCAGCGCCGCATTGAACAGGTGCCCCGGAATGATGTTGAACTGGCGCAAGCCGGCGCCGCTGAGAAACGCGGCGATGTTGCTGATCAGTTGGCCGAGGGTGGTCCCGATACCACCGACGAACAGGGTGATGACCGCCAGCAACAACAACCCAGCCCGACCGAAACCGCAAATCAGGGTCTCGATCTGATCCAGGCGCCGGTCACCGATGCCCAGCAATTCCTTGAGCGCCTTGCCGCTGGCCTGCCTGGGCGAGAACAGGTATTCGCAGCCGTCCTTGAACGCCTGCATCAGCAGGTAGAAACCGGCCAGCAGGATAAACACCCAGACCACCTCATAGGTGACAAAGCGCGCCAGCGACACATAGCCGGTGAGCAGGGCAATCACCGAGGTGAGCATGGCGATGCTGGCGATGGTGTAGATCACCCCGGCCATGGTCGAGGCGGCTTCCGGCGCGTCACCGGCGGCAGCCATCGCCCGGCGGGTGCTGCTGGTGCGCACCAGCAGGGCGATGATCAGGCCGGTGATCACCGAGGCGGCGATGCCGCGCCCGGCAATGACCAACGGGTTGCTCATGCCGGCGGCGTTGCAAATCTGCACCAGGGTCACCAGCACCAGCAGGGCGCCCGCCAGCCAGCGGGCAAACGGCTGCAAGGCCAGCGCTACCGGGTCGGCGATATCGGGTAGCCGCCAGGAGGGATGCTGGGTCGACAGCAACGCCCGGCTCAACCCTGTGATCAGCACACAGGTATACGCGAGCTTTTCGAATTCCTCCGAGAATGTCGCCAGCATGGCAGGCAACGGCAGGTGGCGGGTGCAGGCGTAAAACAGCAGCTCCAGGGCAACGCCGGTGGCCAGCAGGGTTGCCAGTACCGAGGCCAGGGCCAGCGAGCTGCGGCGCAAGCGGCCCTCGGGCACGCGGTTCATGCAGGCCCAGGCCAGCCAGCGCTCCACCAGCCGGCGGCCCAGGGTCCAGACCAACAGGGCGAGCAACACCAGCACCACGGTGGAGACGCGCTGGCCGGGTTGCCAGACGGCCCCGGCGGTGCTGCCAAGCTCAGCGAAGAACGCCTGCAGGCGCTGGCGGTCGTCGGGCAAGGGGTTGAACACCGGCAACCAGAATGCCGGGTTGAGCAGGCTGTGGGTGCTCAGGGTCAGTTCGCTTTCGAGCATGGTGCGGCGAATGCCGGCAATTTGCGTCAGCAGGTTGGTGGCACTTTCCTTCAGCGTCGCCAGGGTGGTGAGGGTGGCATCCAGGCTGTCCTTCTGTTCGGTGAGTGCCTTGCGTTGCGCGGCAATGTCCGAGGTGCTCGCTACCGGGGCGTCGACCTGCGCCGGGCCCAGCACCTCCAACTGCGCGCGCAACTGCGCCTGTTCAGGTAATAGCGCAGTGGACAGGCGGTCGATATCGACGATCAGCGCCTGCAGTCGATCCTGCGGGCCTTCGAGCTGGTTGTAGTTGTTGGCTTGGGAAATCTGCTGCTTGAGGCTGTCCAGGCGCAGTTGCAAGGCTTGCAGGTCGTTCTGCGTCACCTTGACGGCCGGCGCGGCAGCCGTGGCGGTTGCAGGCGCGGGTGGTTCGGCGGCCTGCCCAAGGGCACTCAGCTGCAGCAGGGCGAGGGTGATGATGCCGATGATCTTAAAAGCATTGCGCATGGTAATGCCCGGTTCGGTAATTGATCTCCCAGCTTTTGAGGGTAGGTCATTACAAGGTATTTGCGCGGGGCATCGGTTGAGGGAAAGCCTTCATTGGCGCTGCTGTGAGGGCTTGCGGGTATGAGAGCGCCGTTCAACCGCCACCACGGCGTTGGCCAGGGCTACCACGCCAGCTTGTAAAAAATATTAATAAGTCATGTCCTTTTAGCCCCGTTTATCAGGGACTTTCAATAACCGATCATCTCGACATCCGTCCCAGGCCTTGCGAGGTGCTCAGCATGTCCCTTGATTTTCAGTTCGATCATTTAGCCTTCAACACATCCGCCGACGGCGATCTTCAGGCTGCGCTGCAAACCTTGCTGGGCGTCGAGCCTGGGCCGAGGCCGGCGTTTCCGTTCCCGGGGCACTGGTTGTACCAGGGTGGCCAGGCGCTGGTGCACCTGATCGAAGGTGAGCACACGCGCTTCAACCACCTGGCCTTGCGCACCGCGCATCCCGCGTCGGCCGTGCTTGAGCGGGTGCGTGCCAGCGGCTTGCCGTACCAGGTCGCGGTGTTGCCGCAAGAACGTGTCTGCCAGGTCTTTGTCAGCCTGCCCGGCGGTCTGGTGCTGGAGCTGGACTGCCCGCTCGACCGGGACGACATCGGCATCAGCCACCACTACCAGCACAGTACCCATGCCCCGGTCTGAATCCAGGGGCCGCCAGCCATTAAAAAAACCGTGCCTCAGGCCCGGATTAGATCGTTTTTCAGCCTGACCGGGCTTCCCTATAGTCCTCGCATCCCCAATCGGAGCACTGCGGTGCTTCTTCGATGCGAGACCACTATGAACAACAAGACAAAGCTCGATCAGGGCGCAGGATCCGGAACCCGGGTGGTGTGGGGTGGCGAGCAGGGCGGGCACCCCTACAACGCTACTCAGACGCCCATTGTGTTGAGCGCCGCCTATGGCTATCAGGACATCGATGCCTGGTATGACGTGGCGTTGGGCAAGGCGCCGGGCTTTATCTACAGCCGCATGAGCAACCCCACGGTCTGCGTGCTGGAAGACAAGCTCTGCGAACTGGAAGCGGCCGAAGCGGCGGTGGCGTTCAGCTCCGGGATGGCAGCGATCAGCGGCGTGCTGCACAGCTTCCTGCGCCAGGGCCAGCGCGTGGTGTCGACCCGCGACAGCTATGGCGGTACCAACAAGATTTTCGAAGAGTTCCTGCCACGCATGGGCGTTGAGGTGACGCTGGTCGACACCCTCGATACCCAGGCCATCGAGCGCGAAGTTGCGCGTGGTTGCGCGCTGCTGTACCTGGAAACGCCGACCAACCCGACCCTCAAGGTCCTCGATATCCAGCGCCTGGCCGCAGCCGCCAAGCGTGTCGGGGCGCTGGTGGTGGCCGACAACACCTTTGCCACGCCGCTGAACCAGAACCCCCTGGCGCTTGGCGTCGACGTGGTGGTGCACAGCGCTACCAAGTTCCTTTCCGGCCACGGCGATGTGCTGGGTGGCGTCGTCTGCGGCGCCGAACCGCTGATGGCCCAGGTCCGCCATTATCGCGAGATCAACGGCGCCGCGCTGGACCCGTTCTCGGCCTACCTGATCATCCGTGGCATCAAGACCCTGGCCTTGCGTGTCCGTCAGCAACAGGCCAGCGCGCAGGTGCTGGCCGAGTACCTGTGCAGCGAAGCGCTGGTGGAGTCGGTGAATTATCCGGGGCTGGCCCAGCATCCGGGGCACGCCATTGCCTGTGCGCAGATGCGCGGCTTTGGGGCGATCGTCAGCTTTGTGCTCAAGGGTGGCATGGAAACGGTGGTGCGTCTGCTGCCACACCTCAAGTACGCCCACCGCGCCGGTAACCTGGGCGCGGTCGAGACCATCTACGGGCCGGCGCGCACCACCAGCCATGTGGAAAACACCCTGGAGGAGCGCCAGGCCCTGGGCATCTCGGAAGGGCTGGTACGCATTTCTGTCGGTATCGAAGATACCGACGACCTGCTGGCCGACTTGCGCAATGCCTTTGCTGCGGTGCGCCGCGAGCAAGGCCAGGGTAAACCGGTACAGCCGCAGGCTCAGTGCCCCGGGGTTGAAGCCTAGTTGAGCGAAGACGTTCGATCTAACCGTCGCTCGGTCTCTTCATGAAAATTCAAAACAATAAAACCTGACGGCCATTCAACGCCTGCTGCCCCGTCCGGGGTGGCAGCGAATGTCCCTTTCATGAGAACAAGAAAAATGCAGACTCAGCTCAAAGAAGGCCAGCCCGCATGCGGGGCCGAGTTTCACAAGCAGATGCAGACCCGTCACATCGTCATGCTGGCCCTGGGTGGCGTCATCGGCACCGGCCTGTTTCTGACCACCGGCTACACGGTTAACCAGGCAGGGCCACTCGGCGCGGTGATTGCCTACATCATTGGCGCCGTCATGGTCTACCTGGTGATGGTCTGCCTGGGCGAGCTGGCAGTACAAATGCCGGAAACCGGCTCGTTCAGCAGTTACGCCACCCGCTACCTGGGCCCCGGCACCGGCTATACCGTGGCCTGGCTGTACTGGCTGACCTGGGCCGTGGCAATCGGTTCGGAGTTCACTGCGGCGGGGATCCTCATGGTGCGCTGGTTCCCGGACACACCGGTATGGAGCTGGAGTGCGCTGTTTGCCATCGCCGTGTTCGTCAGCAATGTGGTGTCGGTGCGCCTGTTTGCCGAAACCGAGTTCTGGCTGTCGCTGATCAAGGTCATCACCGTGTTGACCTTCATCGTCATCGGCGGCGGGGCCATCTGCGGGGTCTTCGAGGTTCAGCAGCTACAGGGTGTTGGCCTTGGCAACTTCACCCGCGAAGGGTTGTTCCCGACCGGATTCTTGCCGATTGCCATGACCCTGCTGGCGGTGTCGTTCGCCTTCTCCGGCACCGAGCTGATCGGGATTGCCGCCGGTGAAGCCCAGGACCCGCAAACCAGCGTGCCCAAGGCCATTCGCACCACCATCTTGCGCCTGGCGCTGTTTTTTGTCGGCACGATCTTCGTCCTCGCCACGCTGCTGCCGCGCGAGCAGGCCGGCCTGGTGGAAAGCCCGTTCGTGGTGGTGTTCGAGCTGATCGGCATTCCCTATTCGGCGGACATCATGAACTTCGTGATCATCACCGCCTTGCTGTCTGCCGCCAACTCTGGCCTGTACGCCGCATCGAGGATGCTCTGGACCTTGAGCGACCAGGGCCACATGCCCAAGTGCTATGCGCGCCTGTCCCAGCGCGGTACGCCGGTCAACGCGATCATCCTGAGCATGGCCGGGGCGCTGGCCTCGTTGCTCAGCAGCGTGCTTGCCCCGGACACCGTGTACCTGGCCCTGGTCTCGATCTCCGGGCTTGCGGTCGTGGTGGTGTGGATGAGCATTGCCGCCAGCCAGATGGCCTTCCGGCGGCAGTACATCGCCGGCGGCGGCCGGGTGGAAGATCTGCACTTTCGCGTGCGTGGCTACCCTTGGGTGCCGCTTGGCGCCTTGCTGTGCTGCTTGCTGGCGTGCGTCGGCATTGCCTTCGACCCGGCCCAGCGAATCGCCCTGTACTTCGGCCTGCCGTTCATTGCCTGGTGCTATTTCGTCTACTGGGTCACGCGCAAGAAGCGTGAACAACGCCTGGGCATCAGCGCTGCAGTCAAGGGTTCTGCTGGCGCGGCATGAGCGGCCGGGGCCATAGTGAGCGCCGATAATTGCCGATGAGGTTGCCTTGATGAGTCAAAAATCCCTACCGCCGCTGAACTGGCTGAGGGCGTTCGAGGTCTCGGCGCGCCACCTGAACTTCACCCATGCGGCAGAAGAGCTGTTTCTGACCCAAGGCGCGGTGAGCCAGCAGATTCGTCAGCTTGAAGGGCACCTGGGGGTGGCGCTGTTCAAGCGCCTGCCGCGTGGCCTGGGCCTGACCGAAGAAGGGCAGTCGTACCTGCCCGTGGTGCAGGACGCCATCAGCCGCCTGGCAGTGGGTACCAATGAGATCTTCGGCCAGCACCACCGCCGGCCGCTGAAGGTGCGCGGCAGCCTGAGTTTTCTTCAGTACTGGTTGGCGCCGCGGCTGGCGGAGTTTTGTCGCGAATACCCGCACATCGACATCCGTTTTATCAGCAACCTCTGGGTCAAGGCGCCCGATGGCGAGGACGACCTGGAGATTCGCTGGGGCTGTGGCAGCTGGCCCGGGCTGATTGCCCAGCGCCTGACCTGGGATGTGCTGCAGCCGGTGTGCTCACCGGCGCTGATGGCCCAGTCACCGATCCATCAACCTCGCGACCTGGCCCGGCATGCCTTGCTGCATGTACTGGGCTACGAAGAAGGCTGGGGCTATTGGTTGAAACGGGTCGGTGCCGATGAGGTGGATTACTCCCGAGGCCTGCAGTTCGACACCCTGGTCTCGACCTTGCGCATGGCGGAACTGGGCCAGGGCGTGGCCCTGGCGCGGTCGTCGCTGGTGGAAGATCAGCTCAAGGCCGGACAACTGGTCGCCCCCTTCGATTACCGCATAGAAGCCAGCGAGTCCTTTTATCTGGTGCGCGCCCAAGGCGAGGCGTTGTCAGCCGATGCCGCGGCGTTCTCCACCTGGTTGGTGGCGCAAGCGCATCGTCATCTGTCGTACTGATCTGGAGTGAACATGCACTATGTAAGCACACGGGGCGCAGCGCCCGCGGCGGATTTTCGCAGTGTGGTCCTCTCGGGGCTGGCCACTGACGGCGGGCTGTATGTCCCGCAAACGGTTCCAGTGTTCACCCAGGAGCAGATTGCCAGTTGGTCCTGGCTGCCGTTCGATGAGTTGGTCTGGCGTGTGGTGTCGCCGTTCGTTGGCGAGTCCCTGGACGAAGGCACGTTACGGGCGTTGCTCAGCGACAGCTACCGCGACTTCAGCCACCGCGCCATTACGCCGCTTCAGCAAATTGGCCACAACGAATGGATTCTTGAGTTGTTTCACGGCCCGACCCAGTCTTCCAAGGACTTTGCCGCGCAGCTGCTTGCGCGCCTCGCGGCGCATTTTCTCCAGGAGCTTGGCGCCAGGGCGCTGGTGGTCGGTGCCACCAACGGCGATACCGGGCTTGCTGCCATCGAGGCATTCGCCGCCTACCCAGGCATGCGCCTGGCGGTGCTGTACCCGTGTCACGGGGTGCCGGCGCAACAGCTGCACGCCCTGCAGCGGGCAAACCCGGAGCAGGTGCAGTTGCTGGCGGTGGAGGGCAGTTTTGACGATTGCCAGACCCTGCTGTCGCGCCTGCTGCGCGACTGGCCATTGCCCGGGCTGATACCGGTGTGCTTCAACTCCAGCAACTGGGTCGGCGTGCTGGCGCAGATCGTTTATTACTTCCATGCCGCCTTGCAACTGGGCGGCGGCACCCGTCCTGTCGCCTTCAGTGTGCCGGCGGCCAGCTTTGCCGAGATCTACGCAGGCTTCATCGCGCAGAAAATGGGCTTGCCGATCAATCAGGTGATCGTTTCGACCAACAGCAACGATGCCCTGCATCATTTTATCCAGCGTAACCGCTACTCCATGCGCCAGAGCAACCGGACACTGGCGCCGGCCATGGACTTCTCGCTGTACTCCAACCTGGAGCGCTTTATCTGGGAACTGTATGAACACGACGGCGCTGCGGTCAGGTCGTTGATGGAGCATTTTGAAGCGTGCGGCGAACTGAGTATCGGCAATCCTCAATGGCTTCGCGCCCGCGTGCTGTTCGACTCCCACGCGGTCGAGGAGGCACAGGTGCGCGAAGAAGTGCTCAAGCTGTTCCATGAAACCGGCGCGGCGGTCGACCCGCATACCGCCGTCGGTGCCCTGGCAGGGCGCCTGCACCGGCGCAGCCTGGGGGCGCCAATGGTCACCCTGGGGCAAATCGCCCCGGCCAGATCAGCGGCGCTGCTGGCAGAGCTGGGCGCCTGGCGCGACAGCGTGGCCGCGCCGCCCGAAGCCCTGGCGCGACCACCGTACCTGCTGCCGGGGGACCTGGCGGGCCTGCGCCAGGCCTTGTGCGTGAGCCAACAGGAGGGCGCATGAAACGCATCCTCGACCCGCTGGACGAACGCATCCTGGCCGAGCTCAGCGCCAATGCGCGCATTGCCCATGCCGAGCTCGGCGCCAAGGTCAACCTGTCGCGCAATGCCGTGCGCCAGCGTATCGAACGCCTGGAGCGCGACGGTGCGATCCAGGGGTATACGCTGCGCCTGGGCGATTCGCGGCGGGCGGCCTCGATGATCAGCGCGGTGATCTTCGTCTACCGCCATGACCGCATGCGCGGTGAAGAGGTGCTGGCCGGGTTGCGCTCGATCCCCGAGATCGTCCAGTGCGAGGTGCTCAGCGGTGAGTTCGACCTGATGCTGCGCGTCAACGCGGCATCACCCGAGCGTGTGCACCGGGTCTGGAAAGAAATCGCCGCCATGGCCGGCGTTGAAAACACCGTGACTTCGTTCGTGCTGTCTGCCGAGCACTAGGCGCGGCACAGCTGCGCGTCGCGGTGCAGATTGACCAACGAATACAGCACTTTGCCCTATTCAACTGCCCAGGCCGACCTCTTAGGCTGGTTCCATCAAACAACGCCTGAGACGAGAGCTGTCATGACTGAATATAAAATTGCACTGGTGGGTTTTGGTGGGGTGAACCGGGGCCTGGCCCAATTGATTGCCGAGCGCAATGCGGCCTGGCAAGCCGCCCTGGGCTTGAGCCTGAAGATCGTCGGCGTCACCGACCTGTTCCTTGGCTCCATCGTTGATCGCAATGGCCTGGATGCCGGGCAACTGGTTGCGCTGCCGGCCGAAAAGGGTGCCTTCGCAAGGCTGCCGGGCGGTACTGCCGAGGCCTTCAACGAGACCGTGATCAAGCAGTCCGGCGCCGACATCGTCGCGGAGGCCACCTTCACCAACCCGGTCGACGGCGAGCCGGCTGCCACCTTCTGCCGCTGGGCACTGGAAAGCGGCATTCATGTGGTGACCACCAACAAGGGCCCGATCGCCCTGCACGGCAGCGAGCTCAAGGCCCTGGCCCGGCGTCACAATGTGGCCTTTGAGTATGAAGGCGCGGTCATGAGCGGCACGCCGGTGATCCGCCTGGCCCGGCAAGCCCTGGCGGGTGCCGAGATCCAAGGTTTCGAGGGCATTCTCAACGGCACCTCCAATTACGTGCTGACGTGCATGAAAGAGGGCCTGAGCTTCGACGCGGCGGTCGCCCAGGCGCAGCAACTGGGCTATGCCGAGGCTGACCCCAGCGCCGATGTGGAGGGCTACGACGTGCGCCTGAAGGTGGTGATCCTGGCCAACGAACTGCTCAACGCGCAGTTGCGGGTCAGCGACGTTGCCTGTTCCGGCATCAGCGCAATCACTGCCCGCGATATCGCCCAGGCGAGCGAGAACGGTCACTGCTGGAAACTGATCGGGGCGGCGCAGCGCGAGGCGGATGGCTCGATTCGCGCCAGTGTCGAGGCCCGGCTGTTGCCTGCTGCCCATCCGCTGGCGGCCATCAACGGCGCGACCAATGCCGTGTCTTTCAACACCGCGCTGGTGGGTGCGGTGACGGTGTCAGGCCCGGGGGCAGGGCGGATCGAAACCGCCTTCGCCCTGCTGTCGGACATCATCGCCCTGCACACCACCGACCGTCAGTAAGCGGAGCACCGTCATGAGCGTATCCAAGCAAGTCAGTGTCAAGCTGGTCGATGCCAAGCAGATCGATGTCTTCAGCCCTTTCGACGGTCGCCGGGTCGGCAGTGTTGCCAACCTCGATGCCAGCGCCGTGCCTGGCATTCTCGAACGTGCCCGTCTGGGCGTACGCGAGAGTGCGGCGATGCCTCGGCATGCCCGGGCACGGGTGCTGGAAACCGCGGCCCGGCGCGTCGAGGAACAGGCGCACGCCTTTGCCGGGCTGATCGTCGCCGAAGCGGGCAAGACCCTGCGTCAGGCCGAGAAGGAAGTCAAACGCTGCGTCAACACCCTGAAGCTGTCTGCCGAAGAGGCGCGGCGCAACGCCGGCGAGGTGCTGCCGTTCGACGCCTACGAGGGCTCCGAGTCGCGTCAGGGGTGGTTCAGCCGCGAACCCTTGGGGCTGATCGTTGCCATTACCCCCTACAACGACCCACTCAACCTGGTCGCGCACAAACTGGGCCCGGCGATTGCCGGCGGTAACGCGGTGATCCTCAAACCTTCGGAACTGGCGCCGCTGTCGGCCTTGAAGTTGGTGGAGTGCCTGGTCCAGGCCGGCTTGCCTGCCTCGGTGGTCACCGTTGCCACCGGTGGCGTCGAGTTGGGCCAGGCCCTGGTCGAGCTGCGCGAGGTGCGGATGATTTCCTTCACCGGCGGCTTTGCCACAGGTGAGGCCATCGCCCGCAGCGCCGGCTTGAAAAAACTCGCCATGGACCTGGGCGGCAATGCCCCGGTACTGGTGCTGGACGATTGCGACCTGGCACCGACGGTAGAGTCCTGTGTGTCCGGGGCGTTCTGGGCGGCGGGACAAAACTGCATTGGCACCCAGCGCATTTTTGTACAGCGCTCGATCTATCCGGCGTTTCGCGAGCGCTTTGTCGCCTTGTCGCGTGCCCTGGTGCTGGGTGATCCGGCCAAGCGGGAAACCGATGTAGGCCCGATGGTCAGCGAGCATGCGGCGCGGCGCACCGAGCAGTTGGTCAATGAAGCGCTGGCTGAGGGCGCTCAGTTGCTGTGCGGGCACCTGCGCCAGGGGTCAAGCTATGCGCCGACGGTGCTTGAACAGGTGAGCCACGACAGCCGGATCTGGCAGCAGGAAGTGTTCGCGCCGGTGGTGATCCTCGAACCGTTCGATATGCTGGAGGATGCCGTCGCCCTGGCCAACGCGCCGGAGTACAGCCTGCATGCCGGCCTGTTCACCCGCGACCTGTCCAAAGCCTTGCAACTGGCCCGCCAGCTGCAAGCCGGCGGGGTGATGATCAATGACTCGTCGGACTATCGCTTCGACGCCATGCCGTTTGGTGGCTTCAAGTACGGCAGCCTGGGCCGCGAGGGGGTACGGTTTGCTTACGAGGACATGACCCAGCCCAAGGTCGTGTGTATCAACCAGCCCGGCTAGGCCCGTCAGAACACTAGGGTAACCCGCAGCCCGCCAACGTCACGGTTGTGCAAGCGGGCCTGCGGTTTGGGATGTGTTTGGATCTATGCTCAAGCGTATGCTAGCCAAGCGCCAGGCACATGCATGGATCGAGCATGTGGCGGCCACCTTGTTTCTAACTGGCAGAGAGGAATGCGCATGACCATCGATTGGAGCAACTTCACCCCCTGGACGGCATTGCTCGGCGGTCTGTTGATCGGTGGCGCGGCCAATTTGTACATGCTCTTGAATGGGCGCGTGGCGGGTATCAGCGGGATGCTCGGCAGCCTTCTGGAAAAACACGGCGAAGGCAAAGGGGAGAAAGCGCTGTTCCTCCTCGGGGTGGTGCTATCGCTCTTGCTGTGGTGGGTGTTCGCCGAGGGGCCGGTCGTGCAGTTTGAGACCGGTTGGCTTGGCTTGCTGGTGGCCGGCGTTCTGGTCGGGGTGGGTACCCGCTACGCCGCCGGTTGCACCAGCGGGCACGGTGTCTGCGGCGTGGCGCGGCTAGCGCCTCGTTCACTGCTGGCCACGCTGTGTTTCATGTCCGCAGGCTTTGCTGTGGTGTTCATCGTTCGTCATCTGCTCGGAGCCTGATCATGCTACGGCTTATGGCCTTTATTTGCGGCGTACTGTTTGGCCTTGGCCTGTTGCTGTCAGGCATGGTCAATCCGGCCAAGGTGCTGGGTTTTCTGGATCTGGCCGGGCAATGGGATCCATCACTCGGGATGGTCATGCTCGGTGCGATCGGGATTGGCTTGATCCCCATGCAATGGGGCCGCAAGCAAACACGCTCGCTGCTGGGCGCGCCGATGTGCATGCCGACGTCGCGGACCCTGGACCGCAGGTTGGTGGGCGGCAGCCTGCTGTTCGGCATCGGTTGGGGGATTGCCGGTATTTGCCCCGGGCCATCACTGGCGCTGTTACTGAGCGGCCACTGGCAAATCATTATTTTTGTGCTCGCGATGCTGGCGGGCATGGTGCTTTTCAATGCCCTGGAAAGCCGGCGTACGCGCTGATCTATTGCAACAGCAGGCCTGCCCACATCGAGGTGATAATCAGCAGCTGTCCAACAATGACATAAGCGCCGAACCTGGGCCCACCGCTGGTCCAGGCCAGCACGCACTTGGTCAGCGTATTGCTGCTCATGGCTGTCAGTGCGGGGATCGCGATGTCTGCCACTGGCAGTTGCCCTGACTTCACCACCGAGGCGATCGACGCTGCCGTTGCATGCGCATCGGCCAGGCCGCTCAGCAACGCGGCGATCAGTACACCTTTGTGTCCAAGGCTGGCTAGAAGCGCCGATGAGAGCAGGGTGATGCCGGTCACTGCCGCCGTGACCACAAGGGCGACCTTGAGATTGAAAGCGCCGTCCCCAACCTTGCTTGCAGCCGGCACAAGCGAAGGATTCCAGGGGGCTAGCAGCAGGGAACCGCAGACCACTGTCGTCAATGCCGCCAACAGCATCGGCGCCCATAACGCCCCCACGTACGCCGGGTCGACGGCCCCCAGCACCAGACCGAGCAAGGCAACAGTCGCCAGGTTGGAAAACAGCGCTGCAGCGCTGAGCGCTTTGACAGATGATGGTTCCCTTCGGGCTAAATGCCCCATCAGGGCGATGGTCGCCGAGCCAGAAGCAAATCCTGATGCAATGGCACTCAAGGTATAGCCATAGCGCTCGCCCACCATGCGCATGGCAATATGGCCCAGTGCCCCGGCCCCCATCAGCAGCACGGTCAGGGTGCAGATGGTGCGCGGATTGATGGCGCCAAACGGGCCGAAGAAGCGATCTGGCGTCAAGGGCAGGATGACCAATGCCCCAGTCAGCAGGATCAACCCGTCGCGAACTTCGGTTTCGGTCAATTGCTGGAGGGCAAAACGGTGCAGTTCTTGCCTGAGCGCCAAAACAACCGTAAGCACCACGCCGATGGCGATCGCCAATTCTGGCTGCTCATGACACAAGGCACCGAGCAGCAAGACGAACAGCAGGGCGATTTCACTGGTGATGCCTGGATCCTTGCCAGCGTGTTTCCAGTAGGCGACGGCAATGATGAGAGCCAGCGCGATACTCATGACAGCCACTAACATCGCCCCCGCGACGGCCATGCAGACGTAGCCCAGCACCGAGGTGATGGCAAAGGTCCTGAGGCCGGCAAATGCGCGATGCTCGCCGCTGCCTTTCTTGCGTTCACGCTCAAGGCCAACCAGCATTCCTATGCCCAAGGCTGCAGCGAGGTGCGTAATGTCCAGGGTTTCAAGCATGATGGCGGCATCGAGGCACAGGGGAGGGCAGGCGTGCTAACCGCTTGGGTTGAGCTGCAGTCCTTCCCGGATTATAGCGTTGTCGCCGGGCCTTCACCGTAGCGTTGACTTACCAACTACCTGCGCACGCTCAGCTAGCATCGTCAGGGAGTGCGGGGCGTTGACTCGAGCATGGAGGCGATCGACGAAGGTTGTCGCTTCTTCAAGACTTTGAAAACTCACCCTCCAGACATCCAGGTGCACCCACCAACGGTTCTGACGTGGATGGCTTTCAATGTAGATGTTCATTGAGGCTACTCCGTTCATTCAGGGCGTAATGGCGACCTTCATGACGCCGTCGCGTTGATGGGCAAACAGGTCGTAGGCGGCTTCAATGTCGTCCAGCTTGAAGCGGTGGGTCACCAATGGCGCCAAGTCAATGCGTGCGCTGGCGATGACTTCCATCAAGCGTCGCATACGCTCCTTGCCACCGGGGCACAGCGTGGTAACGATGTTGTAGTCACCCAGGCCGGCCGCAAAGGCATCGAGGGGAATGCGCAAGTCTGAAGCGTAGACACCGAGGCTGGACAAGGTGCCTGCGGGCCGTAACACCCGCAGCGCGGATTCAAACGTCGATTGGCTGCCAAGTGCTTCAATCGCGACTTCGACACCACGGCCGTGAGTTATCGCCATGATCTGCTCGACGACATTGCCCTGGGTGTAATCGACCAGGTGTGAAGCGCCAAGCTGGCGGGCCACGCTCATGCGCGCGCTCACGCTATCAACACCGATAATCGTGCCGGCACCTTTCAAGCGGGCACCGGCGACCGCACACAAGCCAATAGGGCCCAGGGCAAAGACCGCGACCGTATCGCCGATTTTCACATCACCGCGTTCGGCACCGCTGAACCCGGTGGACATGATGTCCGGGCACATCAGAACCTGTTCATCACTGAGGTTATCGGGTATCAACGACAGGTTGGCCATGGCGTCGGGTACCCGAACATACTCGGCCTGGCAGCCATCGATGGTGTTGCCGAACTTCCAGCCACCGATGGCCTTGAAGCCATGGAGGGTGCCGGGCCCATCCTGGGAAGAGCACCCACACAGGCAGGCATTGCTATAGCCGCTTGGGGTGATTGCGCCGGCAATGACCCGCTGTCCTTCGCTAAAGCCTTGAACCTGGGCGCCGAGCTTTTCAATGATGCCAACGGGCTCATGACCGATGGTCAAACCCTTGGCGACAGGGTATTCACCGCGCAGGATGTGGACATCGGTGCCACAGATGGTGGTGGTTGTGAGGCGCACCAACGCGTCACTCGGGCCGATGTCGGGAATAGGCTTTTGCTCCAGCACTATCCTGTTTTTCTCCACAAAAACTGCAGCTTTCATGGTCGCCATGGCATCGGTTCCTCTTCGGGAGCGTGGCATTCACCTTGGTTTAGCCTGCGCGCAAAACCAGCGAATCGATTGACCCGGATCAAGGATCCAAGGCTATTTTCACTAGTCGGGTTACCGTGCGTCGGACGACATCGCCTGGTATGGCCTTCAGCAACGCAGTGGGCCATTGCGCGTTGCATTGCATCGCGAGCTTGATGCAAATCAATCGTTCAGCGTTGGACGGATGCAGGATGGTATGTACCTGCTCATTACTTCGCCCGAGGTGAGTCATGTCTGACGTTCAACGCTTGTTGCTGATTGCTCCGTCCCTGATGCGTCGCACTGACGCTTATGACCGTGCTGCAGCCTTGGCCAAGGCTAAAGGTAGTGCGCTGCATATAGTGGCGTTTGATTACCTTGAAGGGCTTGCGACTGCGGGCCTGGTCAATGAACAGGCGCTGGCGGTGATGCGCCAGGCCTATGTCGAGAAACATCATCAATGGCTTGAAGCCCAAGCCGCTCCCCTGCGTAGAAATGGGCTTACGGTCACAACTGAAGTCGTGTGGGTAGAGAATGTCCTGGAGGAAATGCTGACTCACTTGAAAGAACAGCCCTTTACCATGCTGGTAAAGGATATCGAGCAGGAATCGCGCCTGATGCGGGCGATGTTCAGCACGCTGGATATCCGGCTGTTGCGCGAAAGCAGAACACCGTTGCACTTTGTCAGCGAGGCCAGCCACGCCCTACCGCGCAAAATACTGGCAGCGGTTGATCTGTCACGCCCTGAGGATCAATTCCAAGGGTTCAATGACCGTATCATCAATGAAGCGTTGAAATTGGCCATGCAATGCCAGGCGCAAGTGGAAATCCTGTATGCCTACGACCTGACCGCTATGCAAACGGATGCAGAAAACCTGGGGCGTAGCGCCTTTGTGTTTGGCTCCAATGTGGCCGAACGTCTGCATGAAGCCCAAAGCGATGCCTTTCGCCAGCTGGCCGCGCGCAATGGTATCGATCCAGAGAGTTGCCACATGATCATGGGCGACCCGACAAAAGTCTTGAGTGCCTTTTGCCGGGATCACGGCACCGATATCGTGGTGATGGGGCGGGTGCACCACCGTGGTTTGGCCAAGTACATTGGTAGCACGGTTGAAAGGGTACTCTACAAGATGCCCAGCAGTGTCCTGGTGATCACGCCGGATGTTCCGGTGGCCTGACAACGGCGTACCTCAGCGTGGTTCCGCGGCCCGGATGCTGCCTGGCAACGCTCATCACAGCAATGAAAGCCGATGGATAACCTGGCACGCATCGCTGGGGTCACGCACGGTCGAGAAACCAAACTCGCGAGCCAGATCGCGCATCGCCGTATTAGCCGCCGAGTCGATCGAGAACAGGCTTGTGTAGCCGTTCGCCCGCGCCTTGTCGATGAGGTGGCCAAGTAGCAGTGACCCCAGGCCGCGATGCTTCCATTGATCATCAACGGTAACCGCGCATTCACACTCATCCGCTTCAGGGCTGGCTGCATAGCGACTGATACCGACCTCCAGGAGTTCGCCATTGACGTGTGCCAACGCCACGTACGCCACATGCTGACGCATGTCGATGGTCATCAACTGATCCAGCATCGCTTGCCCCGGCTCTGTGATTTGCGACAAAAAGCGAAAGTGCCGCGACTCTGGAGAAAGGCGCATGATGAAGGCTTTTTCTCGCTCGCGATCCTCGGCGCGCAACGGCCTGATGAGGACATGTCCACCCTCCTTTAGCGGCTCGATCCAGTGTTCGCCTTGTACAGGCGCAAAGGCGGGGGTAGAGGGTGTTTGCGCAGAGGGCTGGGGTGCCATGGGGGTTACTCCGAAGCGATCGAGAGGTTGGAAAGCACCTCCCTTGTCTACACCTGTCACAAGCTGCGTGTTTGATTTACGTCAAGTGAAGATGCATCGACGACTGCCTTATGAGCGCTCGGCAGAACCGCGCCATCGCCGCGCACGCTGCGAGCAGCGATGGGGCGTCCAGGGCGTAGGCAATGCGCAAGTAAGGTCCAAGGCCGAAGGCGCTGCCATGCACCACGGCAACCTGCGCCTCTTCCAGCAAGGCCAGCGCCACGTCTTCATCACTGGCCAGATAACGGCCAGCCGGGGTGGTCTTGCCGATCAGCGCCGCGCAGCTGGCAAAGGCATAGATGGCAGCATCCGGCGTTGCGCAATGGATCCCCGGCATGCCAGCGAACTTACGCCTGCCTCATGCGATAGGTCGTGGCGCTCCAGTAGCTATTGCCATTGCGCTGTTGGCGAACCCAGCCGGCAGCTTCCAACTGCTTGGCGATCAGCTGATTCATGATTCCGTGGCCAAGCAGTAGTACGGGCCCCTCATCCGCAAGGGATTGAAGTCGTTGCGCTGCTTGGTTGGCCCGCAGTTTGGCCTTGCGGGCAGACTCAACCGTGCCTGAGAAACCGCACAACCATAAGACACGAAGAATGAATGCCCAGGTGAAGGGGGAAAGACGCGGCAGCGCCCAGCGGCCATGAGGCAGTTGCGCCTCGCAGAAAACCGCGTCGACCAGAATGGGCTGCAAGCCCAGCGCTCGCACGGAGGTCAGTGCCCGGGGCGCGGTGCTCGAGACAATCACTTTGGCGGTAGCCGCCAGCTCAACGCTAACCTGTGGTGCGGGCTGGTTTTTGACTTCGGAGCGTTCGTACTGCTCGATCCAGCGCTGCATCTCGAGCGCTGAAATCTTGCCGGAGGTGGCCAGGTCTGGCTGACCATGACGCATCAAGATGATTTCCCTATGCACGGTGTTCCAATCCTTGATTTGTTCTTGCGTGAGAAGGCGTTACCTACAGGTTTTCTCTCAGTTGGGAGAGCTGTTCAGCTTCTGCAGCTCAATTTGCTCGGCGGCACTGCGTTCAAGGTTGATGCGCTCCTCATCGAGATACTGATAAATACTCTGGAGGCTGACGATTTTCTGTTTGATCTCTGCCATCTTCTTTTCAATCAGCTTCGCGCCGGCCGCACAGTCGATCAGCTTGTTGCGCTGCGCATCGAGAATCTCGCCAATTTCCCCGAGGGAAAACCCCATGCCCTGTGCGCGCTGGATAAAGTCCAGGTCCTGCAGTGTTTGCGTGGTGTAGACGCGGTAGTTGTTAGTCCGCCGCTGGGGCGAGATCAAGCCGATTTGTTCGTAGTAACGAAGGGTGTGCCGACTTGCTCCGCTACGGGCCTCCAGTTCGCCGATTCTCATGAAAACACCGCTTGACTGTAGAGTTGGGTCGATAGTTTACGCTTGATTTCTCACCTTACCAAGGAGCAGGAAAATGAGCGTGGAGTGCTTTGTCACAGGGGGTACCGGCTTCATCGGTCAGCATCTGGTGGCGCTCTTGAGTGCACAAGGGCATACGGTCCGGGTCTTGATGAGGCGCCCGGAGCGACTGGCCGCATTGCGTGAGCACGTCGCCAGCCTGGGGGGAAATGCCGCCCAGGTGTTCGCCGTATCTGGCGATCTGCAGCGGGATAACCTTGGCCTGAGTCATGTCGACCGAGCCGTGCTAAGAGGTGCCCGCATCGTGTTTCATCTGGGGGCCCACTTCGCCTGGGGGCTTTCGCTGCAACAGTCACGGGCAGTGAACGTCGAGGGGGCGAGGCAGGTGGCGCTGTTGGCCGCTGAACAAAACAGCCGGTTGGTGTTGATCGGCGGCTATATGCTGAAGAATCACCAGCATCTGCGCAACATCGGTATTGATCCCCGTCGTCCAGAGCTGACCAACTGGCCCGCCGTTTACCGCAAGGTCGGTGGTTACGAGGCAAGCAAGCTGGAGGCGCATTTTGCGACCCTGCAGGTTATGGCGGCCCAGGGCGGGGAGATTACCGTTGTCCACCCTGCGACAGTCTGCGGCCACAGCCGCACCGGACACATCCTCGAGGGGCAGCCCCTGATGGAGCTGATACGCAACCTGGTGCAAGGAAAGCTGGCGGCAGTGCCGGGGACCCCCGAGCACTGGCTGCCGTTGGTCAGCGTGGATTACCTGGTCGAACTGGTGGCGGCCTGTGCGTTTGATCCCGCCATGGTGGGGCAGGAACTGCTGGCGCTTGATGACCAGACGCCCAATTTGCGAGAACTCCTGGCCCAGGCGGCACACCCGCTTGGCGTGAAAGCGCCGAAGCATCACATGCCGCTGCGACTGATGAAGTTGCTACTCAGCGTTCGTCCCATTGCGCGGTTGTTGAATACAAACGTCGAGGCCTTGGACTTCATCCAGACCACCCGTTTTGATACCGCGGCGGTCGAGCAATTTGCTGGCAGGCATGGCATTGCCAAACCGGATATCCGCGAAGCGCTGCGACACACCGCGACGTTCGTCAATGCGCATTGTCTGGGCAAGGATATCCAGTGACACCTGAAGCGAACTCGCCGCTCAGGCTGGGAACTGCTCTATGTATTGCTCCACCCATTCGTACAGGCGCTCGTCGAGCTGCGGCCGCTGCTGGCTGAAGCTGTCCTGGCAGGCGTTGAACAACGGATCCTGATTGACCCGCACGGCCAGCTCAATGGGGCTTTCGCGCTCGGTATGGGCTGCCCGTAGCCGTTGCTGGTGCTGATCGGCCTGTTCCAGGGTGTCCGCCAGGGCATCCAGTTGCAGGTGCCTGAGTTGGGCGATGGCCTGCGGCAGATGAAAGTGCAGGGCACTGTCAAAGCCTTCCCAGTCCTCAAAGGCCAGCCATTCGTGGAGCACCATGAAGCAACGCGGTGCCGGGGCCAGTTGTTCCAGCCGCTCGAAGGCCAGCCAGTACTGGCGCGGCAGTTGCTCGGCGGTTTCTATCGCCTGGGCGATCAGGTCCAGGGCCCGGGCCTTGTCCTGGTGATGTGTGCGCAGGATGCGCTGGGTCAGGGTGAAGCGCGCTTGCTCTACCGCGCTCAAGGCGCGATTCAGGTCATAGCCTGCGTTGTGCAGATGCGCCTGGGCTTGATCGGCGGGCAGACCGGACTTGTCCACCAGCACCTGCAGCAGCTCGGTCTTGTAGCGCTCGGCGGCCTGCTGGGGGTTGCCTGCGCAGTGTTCCAGCAGGGCCTGGGCGTGGCGCAGGCTGATGGGGAGCACGCTGCGTAGCTGTTGAAGGGCCTGGATGTGCGTCGGGTCCATCGACTGCGGTGCCTCGGTGTTTGCTGGCGTTGGGGATGGCGGGCCGAACCTGTCACGGCTCGACAGCGTCAATGGGGGGCGGTGTTTGCGAGGTATTGGTGGTAAGTCACGAATTCGCCTTCCCGTTGATAGCCCAGTGACTCGTACAGGGCTTGCGCGGCCTTGTTCGAGGTAGCGGTGTCCAGGCTGATGCGGTCCGCGCCTTCGGCGCCGAGGAGGGTGGTCAGGTGGTTCATGAGATGGCGGGCGTAGCCGGCTTTTCTCGCGTGCGGGGCGACGAAGAGGTCGTAGAGCCAGTAGAAGCGCTTCATTGCCAGGGAGCACATGGCTGGGTAAATCTGAGCGAAGGCTACGGGGTTTTGCTCGTTGTCGAGGGCGAGGAATATTCGCGAGAGGTTGTTGTGCAGGTTTGATTGGAGGAAATCGCGGGATTTCTCCAGATCGTCCGGCAGCTCATAAAAGACCCGGTATTGGTTGAACAGAACGGCGGCCTGTTCCACGTCCTTGAGGCTGCATTCGATGATATGCATATGAAACTCCAAAAAAACGGATAGTGCGGTGTGAGTGTAAAAAATGCCAGCCCATACCTTCTTACATCCGCATTCGTTAGCACTCTGTTGATCCGTTAAGGTCAGCCGGGGTGAGTGAAGGGGGAGAGCGCTATCCAGTTGTTTGCATGGAGTACAAATGTACTCTTTGCGCTGCGCTTCCTGTTCGAATCGCCACCGCGAGCGTTTGTATGCTGTTTCAGCTCTAGGTTGAACGCTCGTGCACGGTAGGTGTTGCACAAATATTTGACGTGGGAGCAATATTTGCAGCCGCAGGCTTGCGGCCGAGCAATGCAGCGACACACCGGTTGACCCAGGACGGGCGACCCGACAACAAAAACAAGAGAAGTCATCGACATGGATGTGAGATGTGATCAGCTCAAGACGCTGACGGGCACCCTGTGCCTGGCGTTCGCCACCGGACTGCCGCTGTCGGCTGCGGCGGCCTATCAGGAGACCGGCCGCCCGGGCGACCCCGCCAGCTGGCGGTCGGCCGAATACCAGCAGGACTGGGGCCTGGAGCGCATGCAGGCGAGCCAGGCCTATGCCGCCGGGATCACCGGCGCCGGGGTCAGCATCGGCGCCCTGGACTCCGGGTTCGATGCCGCCCATCCCGAGGCCAGCCCCGGACGTTTTCACTCGGTTACCGCCACCGGCCAGTACCTGGACGGCACCCCGTTCAGTGTGTCCGGGGTGCTCAATGGCGCCAACGACAGCCATGGCACCCATGTCACCGGCACCATGGGCGCGGCCCGTGATGGCGTTGGCATGCAGGGCGTGGCCTTCAATGCCCAGGTTTACGTGGGCAACACCAACCACAACGACAGTTTCCAGTTCGGCACCGGCCCCGATCCGCGGTATTTCAAGGCGGTCTACGGTGCCCTGATGGATGCCGGGGTACGGGCCATCAACAACAGTTGGGGCAGCCAGCCCAAGGGGGTCAGCTACCAGACCCTGGGCGACTTGCGCGCGGCCTACGCCCAGCATTTCCAGCAGGACACCTGGCTCGACGCCGCCGGCGACGTGGCGCGCCGTGGCGTGATCAACGTGTTCAGCGCCGGCAACAGCGGGTATGCCAATGCCAGCGTGCGCTCGGCGCTGCCGTACTTCCAGCCGGAGCTGGAAGGCCACTGGCTGGCGGTGTCGGGCCTGGACAAGAACAACCAGCAGAAATACAACCAGTGCGGCATCGCCAAGTACTGGTGCCTGGCGACCCCGGGTGCGGCGATCACCAGTACCGTGCCCGGTGGCGGCTACGCCACCTACAACGGCACCTCGATGGCCGCGCCCCATGCCACCGGGGCCTTGGCCCTGGTCATGGAGCGTTATCCCTACCTGAACAACCAGCAGGCCCTGCAAGTGCTGTTGACCACCTCGCGCCAGCTCGATGGCTCGCCGACCCAAGGGCCCAGCGACCGGGTGGGCTGGGGCGTCCCGGACCTGAGCCGGGCGTTGCACGGCCCCGGGCAGCTACTGGGTGAGTTCGACGTCAACCTGGGGCGCGGGCAGGGCGATATCTGGATCAACGGCATCTCCGACCAGGCCCTGGTGCAGCGTCAGGCCGAGGACGCCGCGGAACGCCAAGCCTGGCAGCAGACCCTCAAGGATCGCGGCTGGGAGAATGGCCTGGCACCGGGAGCCAGCCAGCAGGATCGCAGCGACTATGCCCTGGGCATGGCCCGGGACGCGGCTGCCGCGCAGCGGGTCTACCAGGGCAGCCTGGTCAAGTCCGGGGCCGGCTGGCTGGTGCTCACGGGTGACAGCAGCTACCGCGGCCCGACCCGGGTCGATGACGGGTTGCTGGCGGTCAACGGCAACCTGCAATCAGCGGTGACGGTCAACGCAGGCGGTACCCTGGGCGGCAACGGCCGGATCGGTGCCCTGACCGCCAGCGCCGGGGGCGTGGTGGCCCCGGGTAACTCTATCGGTACCTTGAATGTCGCCGGCAACCTGGACTTGCAGCCGGGCTCGACCTATCGGGTGGAACTGTCGCCCACGGCCAGCGACCGGCTCGTCGTGGGCGGCCAGGCCAGTGTCGGTGGCGCCAATCTCAGCCTGGTGCCCCAGGCTCAGCCGAACCTGTTGGCCGGTGGCCCGGTATCCAGCCTGGTGGGGCGCCAGTTCGACATCCTGCAGGCAGCGGGTGGCGTCAACGGGCGCTTCGCCCAGGTCCAGCCCGGCTACCTGTTTCTGGGGACCGTACTCGATTATTCGGCCAACGGCGTGCAGCTGGACGTGACGCGCAGCGGCACGACGTTCGCCAGTGTCGGTGCCACGGCCAACCAGCGCTCCAGCGGCGGCGCCGTGGAGCGGCTGGGACCGGGCAATCGCGTGTATGAAAGCCTGCTGCTCTCGACCTCTGTGGACCAGGCCCGGGACGGCCTGCGGCAGCTGTCCGGGGAGATCTACCCGGCGCTGGACTCGATGCTGCTCAGCCAGGGCTCGGTCTTGCGCGATGCCCTGGGCGAGCGTGTGCAAGGTCCTGCACTGAATGCCAACGCGCCTGGAACGACTGCGAGCGAGCCAGGCTCGACCCAGCTCTGGCTCAAGGGCCTGGGCAGTTGGGGACGCATCGAGGGCGTGCAGGGCCGCGAGTCCTATACCAGTTCCCTGGGCGGGATGCTGCTGGGCCTGGACCATGACCTTGACGAGCAGACCCGCGCCGGCCTGGCCGCAGGCTACAGCGACAGCTCCCTGGGCATGGGTGGCAGCCACTCCCGGGCCACGGTCGACAGCTACCACCTGGGCGCTTATGCCCGCCACGACCTGGACCAGCTGCGCTTGAGCCTGGGCGGCAGCTACAGCTGGCACCGTGCCGAGGTCCGGCGCGACTTGGCCTATGCCGAGGTGTCCAGCCGCCAGCGCGCACGGGTCGATGCCCGCAGCCAGCAGCTGTTCGCCGAGGCGGCCTATCGCCTGGCTTTGCCAGCGGTACAGTTGGAGCCCTTCGCCAACCTGACCTACCAGCACCTGGATCGCGATGCCTTCCATGAGAAGGGCGACGCTGCGGCGCTGCAGGCTCGCGACGAGCAGCGTGATGCCTGGCTCAGCACCCTGGGCCTGCGTGGGCGCCAGCAATGGCAACTGGGCCCGCAGCAGGACCTGCAACTGGCGGCAAGCCTGGGCTGGCAGCACCGCCTGAGCGGGACCCAGGATCGCGAGCACCTGGCCTTTGCCGGTAGCGACCTGCCGTTCCGGGTGGAGACTGCGCCGGCCTTGCGCGATGCCGCGCTGGTGGGGCTCCAGGCACGGGTGGGGCTGACCCGCGACCTGGACCTGAGCCTGGACTACCAGGGGCGCCTGGCCAGTCGTGAGCAACAGCATGGCGCGGGACTCAACCTGCAATGGCGTTTCTGAAGCGCCGTGGCGCTGGTGGTGCCAAGGGCTCGCCGGCCAGGCGTTGCAATACGGAGTTTGACCAACGCGGTTTTTCATCAATGCAACTAAGGAAGGTCGTAGTGAAGCAAGTCAGAAAGGATGACAGCGTGCTCGGGCAGGGCTGGCCCCTGGCCCCACTGGGTCGCGCATTGGTGGGCTGGGCGGCGCTGATGGGCACGGCCCAGGCCGCACCCTACGTGGAGAGTGGGCGCCTCGGCGACGCCAGCAGCTGGCGCAGCAGCGAATTCAAGGCCGATTGGGGGCTTGGGGCGATCCACGCCGACAGCGCCTATGCCGCCGGCTACAGCGGCAAGGGGGTGAAGCTGGGGATCTTCGACCAGCCGGTATACGCCCAGCACCCGGAGTTTGCCGGCAAGGACAAGATGGTGACCCTGGTCACCACCGGTATCCGCCAGTACACCGACCCCTACATCCCGGTGAAGGTCGGCGATGTTTTCCGCTATGACGGCAGCCCGTCGGTGGGCTCGGATGGCAAGCTCGGTTCCCATGGCACCCACGTCGGCGGGATCGCCGCCGGCAACCGTGACGGCGTGTCGATGCACGGCGTGGCCTTCGATGCGCAGATCATCAGCGCCGACAACGGCGACCCCGGCCCCGAGGATGGCATCGTCCTGGGCAACGATGGCGCGGTGTACAAGGCCGGCTGGGACAGCCTGGTGGCCAGCGGCGCGCGGATCATCAACAACAGCTGGGGCATCGGCATCACCGATCGCTTCGCCAAGGGTGGGCGCAATCCGGAGTTCCCGCATTTCACCGTGGACGATGCCCGGGCGCAGTTCGCGCAGATCCAGCCACTGCTGGGCACCATGCCCGGTGGCGCCTATGACGGGGCCATCGCCGCCGCCCGCAGCGGGGTCATGACGATCTTCGCCGCCGGCAACGACTACAACCTGAACAACCCCGATGCGATTGCCGGGCTGGCCTATTTCGTCCCGGAGATTGCCCCCAACTGGCTGACCGTGGCGGCGTTGCAGCAGAACCCCGACACCAGCAGCGCCAACCCGTACCTGATCAGCACGTTCTCTTCCCGTTGCGGCTATACCGCAAGCTTCTGCGTATCGGCCCCCGGCACCCGGATCTACAGCGCGGTGATTGGCGGCACCAGCCTGGAAGACCTGACCCAGGGCTATGCCAACAAGAACGGTACGTCCATGGCCGCGCCCCATGCCGCCGGTGCGGCGGCGGTGCTGATGGAGCGCTTCCCCTACATGAGCGGCGCACAGATCGCCAGCGTGCTGCGCACCACCGCCACCGACATGGGCGCACCCGGCATCGATGCCTTGTACGGCTGGGGCATGATCGACCTGGACAAGGGTCTGCGGGGCCCGGGCATGTTGGTCACCGAACAGGACATTCCCTTGGCGTTCCGCATCGCCGGTGGCTACGGGCCGAGCCAGTTCGTGGTCGATCTGCCGGGTATCGGCGCCCTGGTGGATGCCGGCAAGCCGACCCAGCGGCGCTGCAACGACCTGGGCTGCGGGCTGGACCTGTGGAGCAACGATATCGCTGGCCATGGCGGCCTGACCAAGCAGGGCATCGGTACCCTGGTGCTTACCGGTGACAGCACTTACTCCGGCCCGACCCTGGTCAACCAGGGACGGCTGGCGGTCAATGGTTCACTGCAATCGGCGGTGACGGTCAATGACGGCGGCGTGCTGGGCGGCAATGGCCGGATCGGCGCGCTGGTGGCCAACGCCGGCGGCGTGGTGGCGCCAGGCAACTCCATCGGCACCTTGCACGTGAGTTCCGATGTGACCTTCCAGCCGGGCTCGACCTATGCCGTGGAGGTGGATGCCGCTGGCAGCGACCGCCTGGTCAGCGATGGCAAGGCTTTCCTGGACGGTGCGAACCTGGCCCTGGATCTGCAGAACCCCGGGGTTTCGCTGCAGTCCCAGCGGACAACCAGCCTGGTGGGGCGTCAGTACGACATCCTGGAGGCCGCGGGCGGCGTGCAGGGCGGTTTCGCCAGTGTGCAGTCCAACTCACTGTTCCTCGGTGGTGGCCTGGCCTATACCGGCAGCGGGGTGCAGCTGGCAGTGCAGCGTAACGCCACTTCTTTCGCCAGTGTCGGCTTGAACGCCAACCAGCGTTCGGTGGCCGCGGCCGCCGATCAGCTCGGCGCGGGCAACCCGGTCTACGAGAGCCTGCTGTTGTCGGCCAATGCCGGCAGCGCCCAGCAGGCTTTCGATCAACTGTCCGGGGAAATTCACCCGGCGGTGGGCAACCTGCTGCTCAACGACAGCCGCCAGTTGCGCGACGCCGTGGGCGAGCGTACCCGCCAGCAGGGCGTCGCCGCCGCGCCGGCCGTGGAAGGCCAGGGCAACGGCCTGTGGGTCAAGGCCCTGGGGGCCTGGGGCAAGGCCGAGGGTGATTCCGCTCGGGCGCGCTATAGCAGTTCCATTGGCGGCATGTTGCTGGGGATCGACGGGCAGATGAGCGAGGACACTCGCGTCGGGGTCTTCACCGGCTACAGCGACAGTTCGCTGAGCATGGGCGATGGTCGTCATTCCTCGGCCAGCGTCGATAGCTACCATCTGGGTGCCTATGCAGGCAAGGAACTGGAGCAGATGCGCCTGAGCCTGGGCGGCAGCCACAGCTGGCACCGGATCGAGACCAAGCGCGAGCTGCAGTACAACGAGGTCAGCGATCGCCAGAAGAGCAAGCGCGATGCCCAGAGCACTCAGGTGTTCGGCGAGGCCGCCTGGAAGGTCGCACTGCCGAGCATGGCGCTGGAGCCGTTCGCCAACCTGGCCTATGTGCATATAGCCAGCGACAGTTTCAAGGAACATGGCGGCGCTGCTGCGCTCAAGGGTGGGCAGGATAACCGGGATGCCTGGCTCTCGACCCTGGGCATGCGCGCCGGCAAGCAACTGCAATTGTCCGGCGGCCAGGCGGTGGAGCTTTCCGCCACCCTGGGCTGGCAGCACAACCTGAGTTCCACCGGGGCCGACCAGCACCTGGCCTTCGCTGGCCAGGGCGATACCTACACGGTCCAGGCGCTGTCCCTGGATCGTGATGCGGCGGTGGTCGGTGCACGGGCGGGGATCGCGCTGGGTCGCCAGGCCCGGGTCAACCTGGACTACAACGGACTGCTGGGTAGTCGCGACAAGAGCCACGGGGTCGGCCTGACCCTGGACTGGGCGTTCTGAAGCCCCGGCAACAGACATGCAAGGTGTTGTACCCGCCCCGCGAACCTGGAAACGGGTTCGCGGGTGCAAGCTACCTCGTTCAGGTTGTGCTTGAATGGGCGTCAACGCCGCGTCGTTGCAGGCTGCGAATGAACATTGATGTCGGTCCAGAACCGGTGCTTCAATGCGCGGCCCGTTTATCAAGGACTGGATAATGCTGCTCAGAGGAATACATCGGCTGTTGGTACTGCTGCAACTGGCCATCGGCATTGCGGGTTTTTTACTGTCGGCGCTCATCCTTGGCGAGAGCATCAAGGTCGGTTTGCAGCCGTTTTCAGCCATGTTCATGGCCTGCATCCTGGGCGTGGTCAGCCTCTGCGTGCACGAAGGCGGGCACTATCTGGGCGCCAAATGGGTTGGCATGACGGTGCTGGCGGCGCGGGTGCTGGCCTTGGAGATTCAGCCGCTGCAGCGTGGCTGGAAGGCTCGCTGGTCGCGCCTTGGCAAAGGCCAGCCACTGGCCGGCTATGTCATGGCAGCGCATGCCCCGCACCAGCCATTGCGTCGGCCCATGCTGGTTTTCACGCTGATGGGGCCGTTGCTCAACCTGTTGTTCGCGGGCCTGTGCCTGGTGCTGTATCCGCTGCTGGGCGGCGAGTTTGCGGCGCTGGTACTGGCGCTCGGGGTGTGCAATCTGACCACCGGCCTTGCCAATCTGCTGCCCACGGTCGCGCCGGGCCGGGTCAGTGATGGGGCGGTATTTCTGGCCTGGCTCTACAAGCCTGATGAACAGGGGCAGGCACTGGCCGGTGTGCGCCTGATGGCCTTGGGGGCTGCGGGTATGCAAGCCGAAGACCTGCCCGGCGCCGATCTTGATCACCTGAGTACCCAGCCGATGCCGGCGCCGTTGAGTGCGCTGGGCTATCGCTTGTATGCCCGGCAGAATCAGGCGGATTGGGCGGGCGCCGTAGCGCTTGGGAAGGAGCTGGAGGCCATGTTGGCGTCGCCATCCCTGGTGCTCAAGCAGTGCATGGTGCTGCTGGCGATTCTGCGGGCGGAGCTGGCCTTCTCCCGAGCCATGCTTGAGCGCGATGCCCGCGAGCTGCATGACCATTTGTTCAACGAAGAAACCGACTGGTACGCCCCAAGCTTCCGGCCGCGCTGCCTGGCACTGCGCGCTGCTCTTGCCGGCGATGCCAACCACCTGGCGCACCCTGTTGAGCAGGCCGTGCGCCTGGCCGGTAACAGTCAGGATCGGTCCCAGGGCCCGCGTGAAGAACGGCTGGCCGGTTACATCCAGGCGTTGCTCACGGCACCTGCAAGCTTGGCAGCGCTGCCCGACCCTGTGCCGAGAGCAGCGGCTCCACCTGCTTCCAACTGAAGGTCACATCTACGTCACAGCCATCGCCGGTGGCCTGGTTGGCCAGGCGCATGCCCTGGGTGTCGAAGCTCAGGTCGTAGGAGGCGTAGCTCGCCACGCCGGGGCAGTCGCTGTCCGCTGTGGCCTGGGTCTGGAGCCAGGTGGCGAATTTTTTCGGCAGGTTGACATGCCCGGAGAACGGGCTGTACCACTCAAAGCGCGTACCGATCCAGGTCCAGGGATCGACGCTTTCACCGGTCTGCAGGTTCCAGGTGTGCAGGCCCCAACTGATGCCGCCGCGACCATAGCCTGCGGTCCAGCGGTAGAACTTGACGGTGATCCACTGAGACGACCAGTACGTGGGGGTAACGCTGATCTCGCTGGTTTCGGCGGAGCCGCCGCGGCCCAGGTATTCGCGTCGCTCGCTGAAGAACGCTTGCTGGCCCTCGGGGCTGACGGCTAGGCGTGCCAGGTGTCGATTGATCTTGTGGATGGCTGGGCCATCTCCCTCCAGCTTCAAGGTGACCTGGGCGCCTTGGGTCCTGACCTGATAAGCGTGTTCGCCGAAGGTATTTTTCTCTACCTTGACGGGCAACGGTGCCGCTTCCATTGGCGCGTTATAGGCGTCGCCACCACAACCTTCGGCACTCGACCGCGTCAGCGCCAAGGGCAACGGCGTGCCGCCTGCCGCCTTGGTCCAGGTTCCGGTCAGCGTCTCGCCCTGGAGGGCGTCCAGTTGCCAGAACCCGGTCTTGCCGTCTTCGGCCCAGGGTTCGCCGGACTTTTCCCGGGTTAGCTGGATCGGCGTGAGGAAGCGTTGGTAGTAGTAGCTGCCGTTGCTGTCGGGGGCGGCGTTAAAACAGGCGGTGATCGGGGCCTTGCCGAGGGTGCCTTTCCAGACGCCGGTGAGGTCGGTGGGCGCGGCGTTCGCGTAGCCAGAAGCACAAGCGAGGGTCAGTACGGCCAAGGGCTTGAGCATGAGGATCGGACTTCCAGTTGTCTGACGGGTAAGCATCATAATTGCTGTCGCCTCATTTGGGCGAGGCGATGCTCATAAGCGGCTGTAGCCCGAGATTTTGAGACCTGTCAGCCAGAAACCAGTAGAGTGTTCATCACTGTCTGTTCATCACGGCCCTTCATTCGATTCGCATAGTCGCGCCAAGCGCGTGCAGCGAGCGAACTGGGCAAAAAACTGTATATCAAGCGTTGTTTGAAGAATGAATCGTCCGCTGTTTGTTTCTCTCGATGGGCCCAAGGGCACCGGCAAAACCACACTGTTGGAGGCCGTGACGAAAGTACTGCGGGCAGACAACAAAAAGGTGATCCGACTCTGCGAGAAAAAAAGCGACCCTTATCGGGGTGAAACAATGGCCCTGGTTAACACGCTCGTCAGAAATCCCAGCCGGGATCTGGAGTTGGGGGTGTGTGAGCGCTTTGCTGATAGCCGTACCTGGATTTCCCAGCACGTGCTGACCAAACAACCAGCGGACAGCATCATCCTGATCGATCGCTGGTACCCGTCCGATGCCGCGTTTCGCCGGATGGTCCCGTTTGCAGAGATTCTACAGTTGAACATGGATCGCAACGTGCGAGTGCCAGACCTGCATGTCGGGGTCGTCACCCCCCCTGAGGTTTCATGGGCGAGGGCAGCGGCACGTACCCGTGGGCTGAACAGTACGGTGATGCATAAGCTGGAGGAACATGTGGCTAGTACCAAGGCGTTCGAGCGAGCAGTTGCAGATCACGGCTGGGTTTTATGCCGTAATGAAGGAACGGTCGAAGACGCAACGATGCAGGTGGTTTCTGAGATTTATAGCGTCCTTCGTTAGGGAAACGGACAGGGCCTACGGCCGCTTTTTGTACCGGTCCGACTAGAAGGCGTCAGCCTGGAATGGAGGCATTGCTCCAACAATAAATTTGTACCCTTTGCGCGTGAACCTTGTGTTGAGGATCGCAGTCTTAGCCGAGCCCTTTTTTCGGCATTACCGCCGTCATCCCATCAGAGCTGTTCGCCCCATGCGCCAAGCCGTCCGCTGCTCCCGCTTTGTCTCGCTCTGCCTCATGCCTTTGTTCCCCTTGCTCGCCAGCCCCGCCCATGCCAGCGGAGAAAGGCAATTGGTGGAGGCCATCAACGATTACCGCGCCCAGCCCCAGCGCTGCGAGAGGCGCGTGGTTCGGGTCTCGACGCCGCTGACGTTGAAGTCGAACCTGGCGTTGCCGATCGGCTATAGCGGCGGTTTGCGGGAAAGGTTGAAGGCTGCCGGCTATCAGGCGGTGACGGTGCGAACCATCCGCCTGGTCGGCGCGCAAGATGCCGAGGAGGCCTTTGACATGCTCCAGAGCGACTACTGCGCGGCCCTGCTCGATAGCCAATTTGCCGATATCGGCGTCAGTCGCGCCCGGAACGAGTGGCGGGTGGTGCTGGCGCGCCCCTTGCTCGATGCTCAGCTTGGCGATGGGCGATCTGCGAGCACAGCGTTGCTGGCACAGGTCAACGCAGCACGGGCGAAGCCGCGCCTGTGTGGTCGCCAGCGCTTCGCCGCGGCACGTCCGTTGACCTGGAATAGCGCCTTGGGGACGGCGGCGCAGAGACACAGCCGGGCGATGGCCAACGGCAATTACTTCGCGCATCGTGCCCCCAACGGTGATTTGCCGGCAGATCGGGCGTGGGATGCGGGCTACCGTGGCCGTCAGATCGGCGAGAATATCGCCGCAGGGCAGGGCTCACCGAGCAAGGCGATGGCAGGTTGGCTGGCCAGCCCCGGGCATTGCGCCAATCTGATGAACCCGATGTTTACCCAGGTGGGCGCGGCCTATGCCGCGAACTCGCGTAGCGACGAGGGCGTGTATTGGACGATGCTGTTCGGCGCGCCTTGAGGGGGCGCGAGCCCCGGCGGGTCCGTTTATTTTCGGCGGGGAGGGTGAAGTGGCGGGGGGTGGGAGCGTTTCATTAGCGTGTGTTCTTCTGCTTTTGTAATCGTCTTTTCATGGTGGACAATCCAAAACCTTGCGCTAGCCTGAAAGTTCTCCTCTAGGGAGCAGATCAATGCCGTGCTTTGGCGTGGTGCTGATACCGGCACTGCACTCCATCAGGCGTTTGATGTGAACTTTGAGTCAGCGCGGGCCATGTACGGCCCTCATACAGTTCTGAAGGAATAGAACAATGTCTACGATTGATTTTTCATTACTGAAGTCCAACGTAAATGATTCAGCATCATTGATGCCTAGTATTGCCAATAAAAAAATCCTCATGGGTTTCTGGCATAACTGGCCAGCCGGCCATAGTGATGGCTATCAAGGTGGGCAGTTTGCCAATCTGAATTTGGTGGATGTACCCAAGGACTACAACGTTGTTGCTGTAGCGTTCATGAAAGGCCAAGGTATTCCTACCTTCAGACCTTACAACCTCTCCGATGAAGAGTTTCGCCGTCAGGTAGGCGTGCTGAACAGCCAGGGACGGGCGGTGTTGATCTCATTGGGCGGCGCCGACGCTCATATTGAGTTGCACAAGGGGGATGAGCAGCCACTGGCGAATGAGATCATTCGCTTGGTTGAAGTCTACGGTTTTGATGGGTTGGATATCGACCTGGAGCAAAGCGCCATTGATTTTGCTGACAACAAGACGGTGCTGCCGGCGGCCTTGAAACTGGTGAAGGATCACTACAAGGGCGAAGGGAAACATTTCATCATCAGCATGGCACCTGAGTTTCCCTATCTCAGAGTTGGTGGCAAGTACGTTGGTTACATTCAGGCCCTTGAGGGGTACTACGACTTCATCGCGCCTCAGTACTACAACCAAGGTGGCGATGGGATCTGGGTGCAGGAGGCCAACGGTGGTCAAGGTGCCTGGATTGCACAGAACAATGATGAGATGAAAGAGGATTTCCTCTACTACCTGACCGAAAGCCTGGTGACTGGCATTCGGGACTACATCGCCATCCCCGCAGATAAATTTGTCATTGGCTTACCGGCCAATAATGACGCTGCGGCCACTGGCTATGTGATCGATCCTGCTGCAGTTGTAAATGCATTCAAGCGTCTCGACGCTGCCGGCCATTCCATCAAAGGGCTGATGACGTGGTCTATCAACTGGGACGACGGCGTTACCAAGCACAATGTTCCCTACAACTGGGAGTTCTACGATCGTTACTCCCCGTTGATTCACGGCGGGTCGGCGCCTGGTGACCGGCCAACGGCGCCGGCGAACCTGTCCGCCAGGGACGTAACCGAGATCAGTCTGACCTTGAGTTGGGGGGCTTCAAGCGGCCCTCGTCCGATCGAGACATACACGCTATACCGAAATGGGGCTGCGATAGGCCATGCGGCAGCTTTAACGCTGAAGGACTCAGGCCTAACGCCGAACACTCAGTACAGCTACTTTGTCACGGCAACAGACTCTCAGGGAAATGAGTCGCTGCCGAGCAAGAGCCTGAGCGTTCGAACTGCTGGAGACATCCCTGATCCAGAGTTCCCCGAGTGGCAGTTGAACCATCGGTATCGCAAGGAGGATGGCGTGACTTACGAAGGCAATCATTACGTGTGCCTGCAAGAGCACGTATCAAACTCAGGCTGGACACCACCAGTCGCCTTTACCCTGTGGTCGAAGGTCGCAATCAAACGGCGCGCTTAGAGCGCTATGCAAAGCCCGGCTTCAATGCCGGGCTTTCATTGCTTGCGGATAAGCGGTCAAAGCTAGCCAGTCATGGCCGCGCCATGCCTACTCCACGGCTTGGGCCAGCCCCTGATCCTCGCCCAGAAACCCACCACTCTGGTGCTGCCACAGGCGAGCATAGGTGCCGTTCCTGCCGAGCAATTCGGCGTGCGTACCTTGCTCGATGATGCGCCCCTCATCCATGACGATGAGTCGGTCCATAGCCGCGATGGTGGACAGCCGGTGGGCGATGGCGATGACGGTCTTGCCCTCCATCATTTCGCCGAGACTGTCCTGGATAGCGACTTCCACCTCGGAATCCAGCGCGCTGGTGGCCTCGTCGAGCAGCAGGATCGGGGCGTTCTTGAGCATCACCCGGGCAATGGCAATGCGTTGGCGCTGGCCGCCCGAAAGCTTGATGCCGCGCTCACCCACCAGGGTGTCGTAGCCGCGATGACCCTGCTTGTCGCTCAGCTGGTTGATAAAGCCATCGGCCTGGGCATGGATCGCGGCAGTGCGAATTTGCACATCGGTTGCATCGGGACGGCCATAGGCGATGTTGTCGCCAATGGAGCGATGCAGCAGGGAGGTATCCTGAGTGACCATGCCGATGGCGCTGCGCAGGCTGTCTTGCGTTACCTCGGCGATGTTTTGTCCATCGATGCGGATCACCCCCTTGTCCACGTCGTAAAAGCGCAGTAGCAGGTTGATCAGCGTGGACTTGCCGGCGCCGGAGCGACCCACCAGGCCGACCTTTTCACCTGCGCGTATCTTCAGGCTCAGGCCATCGAGCACCTGGCGCTCACCGTTGTAGTTGAAGCTTACATTGTCGAAGCTCACCGCGCCGCCGCGTGTCTGCAGCACACCCGCGTTCGGCGCATCCTGCACCTTGGGGCCACGGGTGAGGGTGGCCATGCCATCCTGAACGGTGCCGATGTTCTCGAACAGTGAAGTCATTTGCCACATGATCCAGTGCGACATGCCATTGATGCGCAGGGCCATGGCGGTAATCGCCGCCACCGCCCCGGTACCGACTTCACCCTGGTGCCACAACCACAGGGCATAGCCGCCTGCGCCCACAATCAGTGCTACCACCAGCATCTGGTTGACGATCTCGAACTGGCTGACCAGGCGCATCTGGCGAAAGCCGGTTTGCTTGAAATCCTCCATCGCCGCACGCGCGAAGTGCGCCTCACGTTTGGAGTGGGAGAACAGTTTCACCGTGGTGATGTTGGTGTAGGCGTCCGAGATGCGACCGGTCATCGATGACCGCGCATGGGCCTGTTCCTGCCCGACTTGCCCCAGGCGCGGCACGAAGTACAGCATGGCCAGCCCGAACAACGCGACCCAGGCAATGAAAGGCAGCATCAGCTTCAGGGCGAAGCCACCGGCCAGGGCGATGATGGCGATGAAATACACCCCGATCCCGGGGGCGATCTCGATCACCGTGAACAGCACTTCGCGCACGGCGAGTGCCGTCTGCATCACCTTGGTGGTCACCCGGCCGGAGAACTCATCGGAAAAGAACGAAAGGCTTTGCCGCAACATCAGGCGATGGAAGTCCCAGCGCAATCGCAGCGGTAGATTGATCGCCAGTATCTGGTGCTGCACCAGGGTGCGCAGCGCCACCAGCCCGATGCTGCTAAACAGCACGATAGCGATACCCCAGAGCACGCGACGTTCCTGGCCGTCGGCAGCGCCGCCTGCCTGCCAGGACGAGAGCAGGTCGACGACCTGGCCAAGAAAGGAGAACAACCAGGCTTCGTAAATCGACACACTGGCACTGAGCAGCGCGAGCGCAAGCACATAGCCACGCGCGCCGCGCGTGCAGGCCCACATAAAGCGCAACAGGCCCACCGGCGGGGGTGGTACTTCGTCGGGCGGGAAAGGGTCGAGGCGTCGTTCAAAAATCTGAAGCATGGCGGTTTCCGAGTGATGATGGACATCGTTGAGCAGAGATTGTTGTATTTGCTTTAAATGTAAAGTATTCGCATTTATGCTGCGCGAGCACGCCTTCCAGGCATTCGCTCCCCCCTTCGCGCAGGTCGAGCCTAGCAAACCCCCACTCCTGGCAACATTGGTTCGCCATTATGACGAGCTGGTGGATCATGTTCGCCGACGTTTCGGTGAACGGGTCTCCGTAGCGAGCGTCGACGCCAGATCCGCTCTACAGTCAACTGATGCGTAACAGCAACAACACCAGCCACCTGCCAGCGCCGGGTACGGTGTTGACGGCGACTTATACGCATCAGTGGTAATGAACAAACCCTCTGCGCCGATCGGTGTAGCGAACTGTGTGGTGATCATGGGTGGAAATGCCGCTCCAAGCAGATACGGCGGCGCCGATAAAAGCAATAACATGCTTGATCTCCAGCAATTGCCTGGCGATGGCACTGAGGGGAATGGATGTTCCCCGTTGGGTCTCTCCGATCAAGGGTGGTGGCGGTTAGCCATGACGGCAATGTACGATTCAGGTTTCGTCTCCGACATGGATAGCGGCACATGGAGCTTCTAGCATTAGTCGCAGGGATAAGCGCCTGCGTGTTCCTCGTTCAAAGCATCAAGGCCAAGGGATTGATCAGCCAGCTCAAAATGGAGCTGGCGGCCAGACAACACGACATAAAAGTTATCGAAGAGGCATCAGCTGCGCTGAAGTCGAGACTGGAGCAAACGCTCAGTGAGTTGGAGCGCTTCAGAGACATCCTAGATGCTGAGGCTGAAGCAGCGAGGATCTTGGGCGAGACAAGGTCTGAGCGAAATCAACTCCTGCAGCAAGCCCAGGTAAAAGTGCAGGAGGCCGAAAACCGCCTGAAACAGGCCATTTCAGATGCGGAAGCTGAGAAATCTCAGATCCTGGGGAAAACCAGGCTGGAGCGCGATCAGCTCTTGCAGCAAGCACAGTCAAAGGTGAATCAAGCTGAGAGCCGACTGCAGCAGGCCATTGCTGATGCCGCCAAGATCATTGCCGATGCCCAAGAACGTGCCGAGCAGGTGGCTGGGGATGCCTTGGCCGCTATGGGCAAAGCCAAACATTACGCTGATGCAGCCCAGGCCATGAAGAATGTCGTAGAAGGGTATGGCGACGCGTACATCGTGCCGACCTACAACCTCCTGGACGACCTGGCGGAAGAATTCGGCTTCACTGAGGCTGGCCAGAAGCTCAAAGCAGCTCGGGACTTCACGCGTTTCATGGTCAAGGCGGGAAGGGCGGCTGCGTGTGATTATGTTGAGGCAAACCGTCGCGATACCGCGGTTCGGTTCGTCGTAGACGCATTCAACGGAAAGGTCGACTCCATCCTTTCTCGTTCCAAATCTGACAATCACGGCAAGCTTGAGCAAGAGATCCGCGATGCCGCTGCCTTGGTCAACCTCAATGGAGCACCGTTTCGCAACGCGCGGATCACAGAGGAGTATATGAACTCCCGCCTGGAGGAGCTGCGTTGGGCGGTAACGACAAAGCTGCTCAAAGACCAGGAGCGTGAAGAGCAACGTCAACTGCGCGAGCAGATCCGCGAGGAAGAGAAGGCTCGCCGGGAGTATGAGCGAGCGATCAAGGATGCCGCTAAAGAAGAGGCCACCTTGCGCAAAGCCCTGGAGAAAGCACAGGAGCAAGTTGCCGCCGCCAGCGCCGTTGAGCGTGCCGAATTCGAGGCTCGGCTGGCTCTTCTCCAAGAGCAGTTACAGGCTGCCGAGGACAAGAACCAGCGCGCGCTCTCCATGGCGCAGCAAACACGTGCAGGCCATGTTTACATCATTTCCAACATCGGCTCGTTCGGAGAGCAGGTGTTCAAAATCGGCATGACGCGCCGGCTCGAACCGCTGGACCGGGTGCGCGAGCTCGGCGATGCCAGCGTGCCCTTCGAGTTCGACGTCCACGCCATGATCTTCAGCGACGATGCACCTGGCCTTGAAAAACAGCTGCACCGTCACTTCCTGCGGGAGCAGGTGAACAAGGTCAATCCGCGCAAGGAATTCTTCCGCATTGGGCTGCCTGCCATCCGCGCTGAGCTCGAGCAATTGCGAGTCGAGACGCAATGGACGATGAGCGCCAAGGCGCTTGAGTTCAAAGAGACTCAGCGCATCGAGCAGCAGATCCTCGAGAATCCTGCCATCGCCGCAGAGTGGACGCGCCATCAGCTTGAGATTGAAGAAGCCATTGATCACTCGGAGGAGGAAGCTTTGGCTTCAGCCTAAACGCTCCTTGCCAACATCGGAAAAGGATTCATCACTCCAGTAACCTCCGGTACGACGTATGACGATGTACTCTTGGGAGTTAGATGAAACCCATCGGGGGCTACGGGCTTGCCGCTAGAGGACTGCAGCGCTAAGCCCCATCCACTGGATGTCCTTCAAGAAGGCTTAGGTGATCAAGAATGGCATATCGCCCGGATTCAGTTGGGGAGGTGAGATTTTCCAAACTCCCGTATTAACGTTTCAGGATGGAAGTCAGGGGCAGGGCCGATGGTACAGCTCTGGTGGCCAGCTTTCCGCCTTCTACGATGACCTTCAGCAGGAGGTGCACGCACTCCTCGTTGGTTATCTGACCTATCGAGCGACAGAAGAGCCTGAGGTTGCAGCGGTTGAGATTCTCGCTCAGATGTCTAGGCATGAGCGTATGGCATGTGAGAGAGGCAAAATGCTGCTGGAATGGTACGGCAAAGTGCTGGAAGAGGCTGGCACAGCAAATCAGCAAAGCCAGGTTGGCGCTTGATCCCTCCCGCGCTCTGCGGCTTCACAGATCTTAATATCATCCTGGAGGCGGCATTACTCCGCAGCAAGCTGTGCGCACCTGATAACTCCAAAAATGGCCGTAGCCGGCTGCGGCTGTCGGCTGTCGGCTGTAACGGATTCAGATCTGTGTAATTGATCCTCACCATCTGTTTAGGCGAGACCAATGGCTGATCTCTCCATTTTCCTCCAAAGCCTCGTAGGCTTGGTATTGAGCACCCGTGGCGCAGGCATGGTTGGGCAGAATACGCAGCCGGGTTCCAATAGGAAACTGCTGCTCGATTTCTACCTTTTGGCCTTCCTCGAAAGACGCCACACCGTGCTCTTGGTTGGCTGAGCGCAACTGAAGCCCGTCGATGAGCTTGCCCTCAGCATCGCAAACCAGGCCGTAGCCGACATCGCATTGCTGGGACGTCAATGACGCAGGCCAGTGTCTCGGAAGGCTCGCTACCCAGGTGGCCAGTTACGACGTAAGCAGCGGCGCGCGCCAGGCCAGCGGCATAACCGGCCGTCGAGAAATTTTCAGATGTCGTCAAGCGTGATCGCCAGAGTCTCTTGGCTAGGTAAACCGCGGACTCCTCCAGCAATCAGCTCAGCGTATACACCGGAAAACATTCACACAAATGCATTACCCGGCGCCGGGTGTTATCCAGCCGCGTCGCGTTGTTCGGCTGTTCCAGCAGGTCGGCGATCAGGTTCGCCACTTCGGCACATTCCGCTTCACCAAAGCCACGCGTGGTCAGCGCCGGCGTGCCGATGCGAATGCCGCTGGTGATCGCCGGTTTCTGCGGGTCATTGGGAATCGCGTTCTTGTTCAGCGTGATGTGGGCGCTTTCCAGCAGTGCTTCGGCATCTTTGCCGGTGATGTTCATCGAGCGAAGATCGAGCAGGAACATGTGGCAGTCGGTGCCGCCGGACACCACTCGCAACCCCCGCCGGGTCAGGATGTCGGCCATGGTCCTGGCGTTGTTGATCACCCGCTGCTGGTAAAACTTGAACCCATCGTCCAAGGCTTCGTTGAACGCCACGGCTTTGGCGGCGATGACGTGCATCAGCGGGCCACCTTGGTAAACCGGGAAAATCGTCTTGTCGAGCAGGGCGGCGTATTGCGCCTTGGCCAGAATTAAACCGCCGCGCGGGCCGCGCAAGGTTTTGTGGGTGGTGGAGGTGATGAAGTCAGCGATTCCGACCGGCGACGGGTATACGCCCGCAGCGATCAGTCCGGCGTAGTGCGCCATGTCCACCATCAGGTAAGCGCCGATTTCATCGCAGATGTTGCGAAAGCGTTGGAAGTCGATGGTCCGGGAATACGCCGAGGCCCCGGCGATGATCATCTTCGGCCGGTGCTCCCTGGCCAGGGCTTCCATTTCTTCGTAATCGAGCGTCTCGGTTTCCTTCTCCAGTCCATAGGAAAACGTCCGGTAGAATTTGCCGGAAAAATTCACGGAGGCGCCGTGGGTCAGGTGACCGCCGTGGGCCAGGGACATGCCTAGAATCGTGTCTCCGGGGTCAAGTACCGCCAGGAAAACCGCTTGGTTGGCCTGGGACCCGGAGTGCGGCTGAACGTTGACGTATTCGCAGTTGAACAGTTTGCGGGCGCGTTCGATGGCCAGGTTTTCGATCTCGTCGACGACCTTGCAACCCCCGTAGTACCGCTTACCTGGATAGCCTTCGGCGTACTTGTTGGTGAGCACCGAGCCCTGTGCCTGGAGCACTTCTTCGCTGACATAGTTTTCTGAAGCGATCAGCTCCAGGTGGGTTTCCTGGCGATTGCGTTCGCGGTCGATCAGGCGTGCGATGGCGGGGTCGAAATTTTGCAGGCTCATGGTGTGATTCCTTAAGTAAGTGCTTCGGCCGACGGCGCAGGCACGTGATGCCGCAGCCCTCGTGACTGGCTTGCGGTCGAGCCGGAGAGAAAAATGGAGGTGTCTTTCAAGCCGCTAGCTTTCCATCGAGATTGCCGCCGAACGGCCAGTGGTGTGATAGGCCAGTTGCTGTTCCTGTTTGTGCCGTCATGGTCGGCTGCCCTCGGCGATGGCGGCCGCTTTGTTTTCCCGGGTGTAGGTCAGTACGAAATGCGCCACAAGGCCGAAGATCAACCCCCAGAACGCGGCGGCCAAGCCTAGGAAACTCATGCCCGAGGCCGTCACCAGAAAAGTGATCAGCGCTGCTTCCCGTTGTTTTTCGTCGACCATGGCGCCGGTCAGCCCGGCACTGATCGCGCCGAACAAGGCCAAGCCAGCGAGGGAAGCAATCAACTCTTTCGGCAGCGCGGAAAACACTGAGGCCAGGGTCGCGCCGAAGGTGCCCATCAGAATGTAGAACACCCCGCAGGCGATCCCGGCGATGTAGCGTTTGTCGCGGTCTTCGTGGGCTTCGCGGCCGGTGCAGATCGCGGCGGTAATGGCTGCCAAATTAAAGCCGTGGGAGCCGAACGGTGCCATCAGGATCGAGCCAATCGCGGTGACCGAAATGATCGAGCGCGCCGGCGTGTTGTAGCCCGAGGTGCGCAACACGGCCATGCCCGGCACGTACTGACCGGTCAAGGTCACCAGTGCCAGCGGCAGGCCAATGTTGATGATTGCGTGCCAGCTCCATTCAGGGGCGATGAAGACTGGGTGGGCCACTACGATGGTGATCGAGCTGCTGTTGAGTTCACCGAACGAGGCGGCCACGGCGCAGCCGACAATCAGTACCGACAGAATCGCGTAGCGCGGCGAAAAGCGTTTGAAGATCAGGTAAACCGCGATCATTGACAGCACCAGCGCCGGTTGCAGCTTGATCGAAGTGAACAGTTCAGCGCCGAAGCGGAACAGGATGCCAGCGAGCATGGCTGCTGCGATGGCTTTGGGCAGGCGACTCATCAGTTTGTCGAACGCCCCGGACAAACCGATCAAGGCAATGATCACCGACGCCACCACATAGGCGCCTATGGCCTGGGGCAGGGTGACGGTGGGCAGCATCGACACCAGCAATGCTGCGCCCGGTGTCGACCACGCCGTGATCACCGGAATCCTCAGACGCCAGCTCAGGAGCAGGCCGGTAATCCCGCTGCCAATGGAAATGGCCCAGATCCACGAAGACACCACGTCATTGGGCAGGTGCGCTTCCTTGGCTGCCTGAAACACGATGATTAGGGGGCCGGCATAGGAAATGATCACGGCGATAAAGCCCGCAATGACGGCTGACAGGGATAGATCCTTTCTGAGTGCGTCCATGATGTCTCGACTTGGCGCGGCAGAGGCGCGCAGTTATCAGGGGAGGATTGACTCGATTGATGCGATTCGAGGCGAGTGTATTTGAAAGAATTGAGTTGATTCAATAGGCTGGGTGATTGTTGCGAGGCATATTTTTGCTATCAGCGCCTTTTTTTTGGCTATGGTGTAGCTAAACAATTGATTTATATGCTTATTTACTAAAATAGAAATATATTTCCATTACGATGCATAGCGATTCAAAAATCGATTCAATCGACTCAATGTCTTGATTTGACCGATTTATTAATTGCCTAACCTCCATGTGATATGCTCGCATATTCATCATTTCTACGATTGGCAGTGATCATTCATGTGGGTTCCCCAGCTAAGCGAGTTCAGCCAGCCGATGTACTTGTCGATTGCCGACGCGTTGGCGCGCGATATCAGCAACGGCGTGTTGAACGAAGGTGATCGCCTGCCGACCCTTCGGGAGCTGGCCACCACGCTGAATGTCACACCGGGCACCATCAGTCGGGCCTATAGCGAAGCCCATCGACGTCGTCTGGTTCAGGGGGAAGTGGGGCGTGGTACTTATGTGCTCAACCAGAAGCAGCTGGAACTGCCGGCGAGCAATAGCGCCGCGCCGCTGAATCTGGGGCAATCCGAATTAATCGATCTTTCAATCATCAAGCCCTACGGCGAAACCCTGGAATACTGGTTGCGCGGCGCTCTGGTGGATATGGCCAAGAGCACCGATTTCGCTAGAACCCTGGATTACGCGCCGGACGGCGGTCATCCGGCACATCGCGAGGCGGGTGCGCAGTGGTTGCGCCATTCGTTTCCCGATGCGCAATGGCAGCAAGTGGTGATTACGGCCGGGGCCCAGCATGGCTTGATGGTCGCGATGAGCGCCCTGACCAACGCCGGTGACCTGGTGCTCTGTGAAGAGCTTTGCTACCCCGGCATCATTTCCATGGCCCATGGCCTTGAGCGCCGCCTGCGTGGTGTGCCGATGGACGACGAAGGCATCATTCCCGAAGCGTTGCGCGAACTGTGCCTGCGAGAGAAACCGGCGATGCTGGTTTGCGTGGCGACCTGCCAGAACCCGACGGCGGCGATCATGTCGCAAAAACGTCGGGCCCAAATTGCGGCACTGGCCGAAGAGTTCGATTTCATCATCCTGGACGATGACATTTATGGCTTCCTCGCCACCGATCCGTCGATCAAGCCGCTGTCGGCGTTTGCGCCGGATCGTTCGGTGTACCTGACCAGCCTGTCGAAGTCGGTCATGCCGGCGCTTCGCATCGGCTATATCTATAGTCCGCCGAAACTGCTGTCGCGCCTGACCTCGATGGTGCGCAGCAGCGTCTGGATGCCGTCGCCGTTGACTGCGCAACTGGCCAGCAATGTGATCACCGAGGGCCTGGACAAAAAGCTGATCCGCATCCAGCGCAACGAAGCCTCCGGGCGGCAAGCGATTGCCCGGGAAATTTTTGCCAATTTCGAGCTCAAGACCCAGCCCTATTCGTACCACGTCTGGTTGACGCTGCCCGAACCCTGGACCAGTGACGAATTCAGCATGCTCGCCCGGGCCAACGGTGTGCTAGTGCTCAGTGGCACCCAGTTCCAGGCTGAACGGTCCGGGAGCACCCGTTGTGTGCGACTGGTGTTGATGTCGCCCACCAGCCAGGACGAACTGCGCTTTGCCCTGACCAAACTGGCCAGCCTGATCGATTCCGATCCGCGACGTTACTACTGAGTCGCCGCAGGCTGCAATATTTCTCGTTTCCAACGAAGGTCCGAAAAACCACTCAATGTGGTGAATCGGTTCTCCGGAGGTGGTCGTGCCCGGGTTCAGGCGATCTGAAAATCCGACTTTTTCAACAGAATCGGCCGATTGCTGCCTGTGAACGGCGTTAGTTATGAGGCGACTGTTCCTTCTGGTTTGGGTTCAGTAACGACTCTTGATTCTGGTACACGCATTCCACATCGATGGCTCAGTTCTACGGCTGCGCGCGCAGAAGGTGCAAGGGAGTTGATCGCCCAGCAGCTTGAGACGAAGACAAAAGAGGCGATCGAAGCCCATTTGGTCGCAGCAGTAGCACAGCGCAGGGAGGGGGATTTGCAGGTGCAACTCGAACGGTCTGAGGCAGAGCTCGGAGCACTGCGCACCTCGATCGAAGCCAATGGATCGGTGAAAGAGTGGCAAAACTCATGTGACGATGACGCCACATGAGAAGGAGTACAAATGTACTCCGTCGGTGTTTCAAGCAAATGAGTTTCTCTGTGCTTCAACGTAGGGGTAGTTACCTATGAATTCGCAGTTCTCATGCTTGATGATGACAGCCTCGCCTTCTACCGGAGCCACCTCTTTTTTGATTCCATTCCAGGGGCCATGAACGTGATAGCTGGAGGTGGGATTCTTTTCATCATGCTTTACATGAAGGACTGACCAGCCATTTGATCGCCAGTGGCGCAGAAGACGTTGGATCACGGACAAATAACCAGGATGGCTTTTGCCATCCCAAACCGGGCGATCAATGGCATCCTGAACATCGAGGATAATCAGGGGGGAGGCTAGGTGTGTCCTTCATGTGGGGTCGTCTCCTTACGATGGAGGCTTAGTGTGCTGCGACTCCCTCAGCCCCGATCAAGGGCGGAGCGGCGGTGACGCTTCGTCAGCACAAGAACCACGCCTCTATCAGCAGAGCACTGGATTACAGCCTGAAATGTTGGACGACGCTATCGCGCCATCTCGATGGCGAGGCCGTATCCATTGACAATAATTGAGCGGAGAACCAGATCCGGCCGTGGGCGTTGGGACGCAAGAACTGGCTCTTTGTAGGATCGTTGCGCAGCGGCAAGCGGGTAGCGGCGATCATGAGTTTGATCCAGTCGGGGCGGCTCAACGGGCATGAACCGTACGCCTATTTGAAGGACGTCCTTACGCGCGTGCCGACCAGCGAGCGAGTGAAATCGGTAACCTTTTACCGCATCAATGGGTGCCGGCCTAACTTACACAAGGTAAGTTGGGTAGACGCATACCCTAATTCCATCGGAGCGCCTCATGTTCAGCCATGTCACAATCGGCACTAACGACCTCGCCCGTGCGACAATCTTCTATGGGCGGCTACTCGCACCGCTAGGCATCACGTTGCTTGCCCTCAAGCACAATCCTGAACGCGCTCTATTTACCCAAAGTACGACTGACTCAGGTACGGCGTTCTGTATCTATAGCCCGCTAAATGGCGAACGCGCGACACCAGGTAACGGGTTGATGGTTGCGTTCGAAGCCCAAACGCGGGCGCAGGTTGATGACTTCTACGCGATCGCTATGGCTAACGGGGCATCAGACGAAGGCACACCAGGGCTGCGTCCTCAGTACTCTCCGGATTATTACGGTGCTTACATCAGAGACCCCGATGGCAACAAAATATGTTGTGTATGTCACAGCGCTGACTGACCTTCGACCTCTGCGCTGATGAGGTTGCCGATTCAGCGGGTTCTTACCTGAGTCACGCAAGGTGACTTGGGTAGACGCTTACGGTATCTCGCCATCTGGCCCAACTGCGCATTTGTGGTTTGCTGGAGGATCGTCGCCAAGGTCAATGGGTCTATTGCCGGCTGCATCCGAGCCTGCCGAATTGGGTGCGCGAGATCCTGATGGCGACATTGGAAGCTAATCGTCAATGGCTGAGTGACAGCTCCACCTGTCTAGACGACATGGGTGATCGTCCTCAGCGTATTGCCACCTGCTGCTAATCAACAGTTGGGACGATTCGATGAAAGTTCTTTTTATCTGCACCGCCAATAGCTGCCGCAGCATAGTGTGCGAAGCAATGTTCAATCACCTATCTCAACTCAGGCCAGCGGGAAGGGTGAGGTTATTTCTCCCACTGTTCCAGCAGTATCGAGACGAATTTTTCCGCAGCCGGGGAGAGGGAGGCGCCTCTTCGGTAGACCAGTCCCAACGATCGGTTAACCACGGGCTCTATCAACGGGACGCTCACCAATGTTGGATGATCCACAGCAGGCATTGCGAGGCTCGGCATTGCCGATACGCCTAATCCAGCCTCTACCAGACCCAGCGACGTTGATAGGTGTTGCACCTCATAGAACCACTGTGGACGCCAGCTCAAGCCCGACAAAGCATGGTCAAGCAACATGCGGTTGCCGCTCAGACGACCGACTCCGATCAGGCGGTAATTACTGAGTTCAGACCAGGTGACGGCGCTTCGTTTGGCCAACTCATGATCGCGTCGACACGCCAGGACAAAAGGTTCGTTGACCAAAGGTACGAACTCTATGTCCGGGTGCTGGCCGCTCATCATGTTGATGCCAAAGTCGGCTTCGCCACGCAGGACAGCCTCCAGTCCTTCGTTCGCACTCAGGTCAAGCAAGCGAATGCGAATTTGTGGATAGCGCTCGTTGTAGAGGCGGATGACCGATGGCAAAAAGTAGAAGGCTGCGGTGGGGATGCAGGCGAGGGTTACCCGGCCGCTCTGGCGCTCCGCCAGCTCTCGGATGTTGAGTATCGAGTCATCGAAATCATCCAGTAAGCGTCGTGCCTTGGGCAGGAAATCTCGCCCCACGCTGGTGAGGCTGACCCTTCTGGTGGTGCGATCAAGAAGCGCTGTTCCCAATCCCTCTTCCAGTTTTTTCATTCTCCGGCTCAACGCCGGTTGAGAGAGATGCAATGCATCGGCAGCTTCGTGAAAGCTGCCAAGCTCTGCGATCTTCACGAAAGATCGGATGTCATTGAGTTCATAATTCACTTTTTTATCTCAGCAGACGGGGGTGGTTGCGCCTGGGAATCCTAGAATCTTCATTCGTTAAACGCAATAATCAGGCTGATATTTGCATTGGAAACAATTTTCAAAGCCTGCGACTCTTGCTCTCAGCACATCAATTACCCCGATTGATCAATAAGAGTCAGTATTCATGCAACGAATTCCCTGTGTGCTCATGCGCGGTGGTACTTCCAAGGGCCCGGTATTTCTCGCCTGGGATCTACCTGTTGCGATCGAAGAACGTGATGAGCTGCTGCTCAACCTGATGGGTTCCGGCCATGAGCTGGAAATTGACGGCATCGGTGGCGGAAGCCCACAAACCAGCAAGGTGGCGATCGTCAGCCCGTCGCTGCATCCCGACGCCGATGTCGACTATCTGTTCGTTCAAGTTATGGTTTCCCAGCGTCGAGTCGACACCGCGCCCAATTGCGGCAACATGCTCTGCGCTGTTGGCCCCTTCGCCATCGAGCAGGGGTTGGTAAAGGCCGGCAAAGACCTGACCTGCGTGCGTATTCGCAACCTCAACACCGGGACGTTTGTGAACGCCGAAGTCCAGACCCCAGGCGGCAAGGTCAGCTATGAAGGCGATACCGCCATCGATGGTGTGCCAGGTACCGCCGCGCCTGTGCAACTGACCTTTCTCGACGCTGCAGGCAGCAAGACCGGAAAACTGTTCCCGACGGGTCAAACACAGGATGTGATCGACGGTATTGCGGTGACGTGCATCGACATGGCGATGCCAATGATGATTGTCGAAGCCGGCCAACTGGGTAAACGTGGTGATGAAAGTCCTGCTGAATTGGATGCCGACAAAGAGTTCCTGCGTCGCCTGGAGTCCTTGCGACTGCAAGCCGGCCTGGCAATGGGCCTGGGTGATGTCAGCGACAAAGTGATTCCCAAGCCAGTACTGGTGTCACCGGCCAAGGCTGGCGGCACAATCCAAGTGCGCTACTTCATGCCACACAACTGCCACCGGGCCTTGGCGATCACCGGCTCCATCGGCCTTGCCACCGCTTGTGTCACTGAAGGCAGTGTGGTCGCGCAATTGCTCGGCGGGGTTAGCGAGCCACGCTTGAAGCAAGTACGCATTGAACATCCAAGTGGCGGGATAGATGTCGTATTGTCCTACACCGGCGATCAGGGTGAGACAATTCGTGCTTCGGTGGTGCGTACATCGCGCCGGTTGTTCTCCGGTTTTGTCTACGCCGCGGCTTCCCAACGACTTGCCGGATAATTTCCCTAGTCATTGCCGTTATTGCATCAGCACAATTCTAAAAATGGGTGATGCCATGAAAGTTGTAAAATCGCTCTACTTCCAGATTCTCTTCGCCGTGCTGTTGGGTGTGCTGGTTGGGCATTTTTGGTCGCAACAGGCCATTGCCTTGAAACCGCTGGGTGATGCCTTCATCAAGCTGATCAAGATGATGATCGCTCCGGTGGTGTTCTGCACCATCGTCACGGGTATCGCCGGCATGAGCGACAAACACTCCCTCGGGCGTCTGTTGAGCAAGACCATGCTGTTGTTCCTGGCGCTAACCGTGATCAGTCTGATCATCGGCCTGGTGGCGGTCTACCTGTTCAAGCCCGGTGTGGGCATGAACATTGACCCCACCCAGTTGAGCACCAAGGGCCTGTCGCAGTACACCGATTCCGCCGCGAAGCTGGGCGTGGTCGAGTTTTTCATGCACATCATCCCCGACACATTCATCGGTGCTTTCAATAAAGGTGAAGTGCTGCCGGTGTTGTTCATCGCGGTGCTTTGCGGTTTTGCGCTTTCGGCCATAGGTGAGCGTGGCAAGCCGGTACTGGATGTACTGGAATCCGCCTCGCACATGGTGTTCAAGATCTTCTCCTACTTGATGCGCTTCGCTCCGATCGGTGCCTTTGGCGCTTTGGCCTTCACCGTAGGCCAGTACGGTATTACCTCGTTGGGCTCGTTGGCCAAGCTGATCATGACCTTGTACATCGCCTGTGCCTTCTTCGTCTTTGTGGTGCTGGGGAGCATTTGCCGGGCGAATGGCTTCAGTCTCTGGAAGTTGCTGCGCTACTTGCGCGAAGAATTCCTGGTGGTGCTGGGGACTTCCTCCACCGAGCCTGTGATGCCACGGATGTTGGAAAAGCTGCAAGCCCTGGGTTGCAAAAAAGGTGTGGTGGGGCTGGTGCTGCCAACGGGTTATTCGTTCAACCTCGACGGTACGGCGATCTACCTCTCGCTGGCAGCGGTGTTCATTGCTCAGGCCTGCAACATTGAGCTGAGCCTGACGCAGACCGTGACCATGCTGGCAATCATGCTGTTGTCCTCGAAGGGCGCGGCAGGCGTCACCGGCGCCGGTTTTGTCGCGCTGGCTTCGACACTGACTGTCATCCATGACATTCCCTTGGCCGGCCTTGCCCTGCTGATCGGCATCGACCGCTTCATGTCAGAGGCCCGGGCTTTGACCAGTCTGGCAAGCAACGCCGTGGCCACCGTAGTGATGTCCATCTCGGAGAATGCCTGCGATCGCGAAACACTGATGCGGACACTGGACGGCAAACCTTCGCCCGCAGCGACCCCAACCCAAGCCCAGAGCGAAAACTGGGATGGCCTGAAGGTTACGGAACACGTCTGACCGGTCACGGCTGAATCAAGCCCCCCTAAATACCTCAATGAATACCCCCGCCAGGCACCGTTGATCGTGCCGTCTGGCGGGTACGGGGTCGTGCGCCTGTGCGTCGGCCACGCTACTCATAAGAACAAGAGAACTTACCTATGCTCGCATTGCTTGGCTTGGCCATGGTGGTGGTCTTCACCGTCCTGATAATGACCAAACGGTTGTCACCGATAGTCGCTCTGACGGTGGTGCCGATTGTCTTTGCCGTCATTGGAGGCTTCGGTGGCACTACCGGCAAGATGATGCTCGATGGTTTGAAAATGGTCGCTCCTTCGGCCGCTCTCCTGCTGTTCGCGATCTTGTTTTTTGGCTTGATGATCGACGCCGGCCTGTTCGACCCGCTGATTCGCAAGATCCTCAAGCGCGTCAACGGCGACCCGATGAAAATCGCTGTCGGCACAGCGTTGCTGTCGCTGCTGGTTGCCCTGGACGGTGATGGCACCACCACCTACATGATTACCTGCGCGGCAATGCTTCCCCTATACAAACGTATCGGGATGAATCCGATGATTCTGGCGACCATTGCCATGCTTTCTCTGAGCATCATGAGTGGTATGACCCCTTGGGGTGGCCCAGCGACCCGGGCGATCGCGGCGTTGGGCCTGGATGCCGGTGCCTACTTCGTTCCCTTGCTGCCGACCATGATTGGCGGTGCTATGTGGGTGGTGTTCACCGCGTTTTTGCTGGGCCGTGCGGAACGCAAACGGATCGGAAATATCCAGTTGGAAAGCGGCGGGGGAGATTGCTACATCAAGGCGATTCTTGAAGACACTCCGCACAAGCGACCGAAACTGGCCTACGTTAACCTGTTGTTGGTTATCGCGGTGATGGTCGCACTGGTGATGGGGATCATGCATTCCGCGATCCTGTTCCTGATCGGGTTCGTACTGGCGCTGATGATCAACTATCCGCAACTGGATATTCAGAAGGAACGCATCCTTGCCCATTCGGGCAACGCCATGACCGTCGTACTTTTGGTGTTTGCCGCCGGTATCTTTGCCGGGATCTTCTCGGGCACCAAGATGGTCGATTCTCTGGCGCAAACCCTGGTTGACTGGATTCCACCGTCCTGGGGGCATTTGTTCCCGCTGGTAGTGGCGATTACCAGCATGCCGCTGACCTTCGTCCTGTCCAACGATGCTTATTACTTCGGTGTGGTGCCCATCTTGGCGAATGCCGCTGCGGCCTATGGCATTGATCCGGTGGAGATCGCCCGTGCATCGATTCTCGGCCAGCCAGTACACCTGATGAGTCCGTTGGTAGCTTCAACCCTGTTGCTGGTGGGTATGGTTGATCGCGATATCGGCGACTTCCAGAAAGCCACCGTCAAATGGGCGGTGCTCACTTCCCTGGTGATTACCGCGCTAGCCCTGCTGACCGGGGCGATCAGTCTCTTCACCTGATTCCCCAAAACCACCTGCTTTTTCCTGACGTGCCTCGCCAGTGAGGCGCGCGCTGTCCTGCACTCTAAATAACAACAATGAGTAGTTCGCTATGAAGACTTTGTTTACCCGTGGCGTTTCATTCCCTCTTCTTGCACTTTTGCCATTGGCCAGCGTTAGCGCTGAAGGTTTTATCGACGACAGCAAGCTCAAGCTGCAATTGCGCAACGTCTATTTCAATGAGAATTTCCGCGACGAGCATGGCTTGAGTACCAAATCGGCAAGGACGGCGAAGAGCGAGCGAACCGAGTGGGCCCAGGGATTTCTGTTGGATTACCAATCGGGATTTACCCCCGGCACCATTGGGTTTGGTGTGGATGCCCTTGGCCTGCTCGGGGTCAAGCTCGACTCCGGTCGTGGCCGCAGCGGCACGGGCTTGTTGCCCGTCCATGATGACGGTCGAGCGGCTGACGAGTTCGCAAGTCTGGGCATGACTGCCAAGGCCCAGCTGGCCAAGACCACGGTCAAATACGGCACCTTGCTACCCAAGACTCCGGTGCTGATCTACAACGATGCGCGTCTGTTGCCGCAAACGTATCAGGGCACACAGATCAGTAGCGTGGACATCGAGAACCTCACCCTCACCGGCGGCTACCTGGATCGATTCAAACTGCGCGATTCCACCGACAGCATGCCGATTGTGCCCGACGGTTATGGCGGGGATAAATCAGGGGACTTCAGCTACGCAGGGGCCGAATACAAGCTGGGGAAAAACGTCCGCTTGAGTTACTTCTACGGCGAACTGGAAAACTTTTACCGTCAGAATTTTGCAGGTATCCAGCACGACCTACCCTTGGGCGGCGGTGTGCTGACCAGTGATTTGCGCTACTTCAACAGTGTCGATACCGGCTCGGCCTACGGTGGCAAGATCGACAACAACATGCTGAGCGGACAACTGTCCTACGCCATCTCCGGCCATACTTTCGGTGGTGGGTACCAGACCCTCAGCGGCGATGCCGGTTTGCCCTTCATCAGTGGCGCGACTGTCTACTCGTTCAGCAACGCCGGGATAGGTAAGTTCGTCGAGGAGGATGAAAAAACCTGGATGCTTAATTACGGCTATAACTTTGCTGCCCTCGGCGTGCCGGGCCTAACGTTCTCCACCCGTTATCTGAGCGGCAACGATGGTAAGTCCACCACCACGGTCAAAGAGTGGGAGCGTGACGCTGAACTGGCTTACATCGTGCAACAAGGTACCTTCAAAGGTCTGGGGGTGCGGTTGCGTAACTACGTTTATCGCTCTGATTATTCCCGTGGCCGTGACAGCAACCGGATCTACTTTACCTACGACATCGCGCTCTGGTGATTCCCTGATCGCGGCCTCGCGATGTTCGCAGGCCGCCTCTTCAGTGGCGGCTGCATAGGATTGGGTGAAGGATTTCAACGATGTCATTCAAAACCAAAATACTGTTGCTGACCTTACTACCAGTGATGTTGTTTGCTCTGGTTTTAGGTTTGAGCACCCGCGGCACTTTGCAGTCCCAGGCTGAGCAAGAAGTCGCTCACACCCGCGAGCGACTGCTTGAGGACAGCCGCATACGGCTCAAGGATTACGCGAGCATTGCTCGCACTTCTGTAGCCGAGCTTTATGATCGGGCAGCTCCCGGAGATCCCACCAGCCGAGCCTTGGCGATCAGTCGTTTGTCGAAAGTGAAGTATGGTGATGACGGTTATTTCATTGGGTATGACAGCCAGGTTGTACGCCTGTTTCGTGGTGACAGCAGCGAAGGCGTCGGCATTAACATGAGTGATCGCAAGGACATCAACGGGATTTTTTTGAACCGTGAAATGGTTGCAGCGGCAAAAAATGACACTCACTTCGTCAACTATTCAGGTGGCGTGGTCAACACCGATAAGGTGGTGCCTAAGCTCGCATACAGTTTTTATTTGCCCAAGTGGGACATGATCGTGGTCACCGCGGTCAACCTGGACAGCATTGAGGTTCAGGTCGCCAAGGTACGGGCCGATGTTGATCTACGGGTACGCAACTTGATGTACAGCATAGCCATCACCGCTACCGCACTGATTGGCATTATTGGGGCACTGACTCTACTGCTGGTCAGGCGCAGTTTGCGTCCCCTGACCCTGATCCGAATCCATCTTGACGAAATCGCTGCGGGTGAGGGTGATCTGACAAAGCGTCTGCCGCTTGTAAGTCGAGATGAGCTGGGACAACTTGCCGGTTCGTTCAATGCGTTTATCGAAAAGATTCACAGCCTCGTCAGCCAAATCGTTGCCATGAGCGAGCAGTTGAATGGATCTGTGAGCCATGTGGCCGAGCAGAGCAGGCAAATCGACCGCACTATGGATAAACAGCGCCAGGAAGCCGACCAGGTGGCCGCGGCGATAAACGAGATGTCATCGGCAGCGCAGGAAGTGTCGGTCAGTGCGCAAAATGCTGCAGACGCAGCCGTCGAAATCGACAGACAGTCCCGACACGCGGGGCAAATAGTCAATGGCAGCATGACTCGAATTCAGGCGCTGACCGTGGAGCTTGATGAGAGTGGTATCTCCATGAAGAGCCTTCAAAACGACGTAGCTTCTATCGTCACCGTGCTGGATGTCATTCGCTCGATTGCTGAACAGACCAATCTTCTGGCACTCAATGCGGCCATTGAAGCAGCCCGTGCCGGTGCTGCCGGGCGCGGGTTTGCGGTGGTTGCAGATGAAGTACGAGCCCTGGCCAGTCGTACTCAGCGCAGTACCCAGGAAATCCAGGCAATGGTTGAGCGTCTCAAGAGCACTACGGGTGGCGTAGTCAGTGCCATGCGCCAATCCACTCAAGCCGCTCAAGGCGCTAACGCTCAGGCCAATCAGGCGGCTGAATTTCTGGGCAATACGGTCGAACTGATTGCTACCATCAATGCGATGAACGCACGGATCGCCAGCGCTGCGCAGGAGCAGACCTCAGTGGCTGAAGAGATCAACCGCGGGGTGCATCAGATCGCGCGCGCAATTGACAGCGTAGCCGGTCAGACTCAGCTCGGGGTCAAGACAGTCGATGAGATGTATATGATCGGCAATCGCCTGCAAAGCTTGCTGGGGCAATTCAAAATTTGATGCCGTCCTGCACAGCACTTATCAGGGCCTATGCTGGCCCGGAACCAAGGCGATCAAGACCGTGCCCGCGGCCATGATCGACAGCGTCACGATCAGCCCTGATGTAAGTTGCATAGAACCCGAACAAAAAGAAGTCGAATTGTCCGCGCTAGTGACCCGCAGGATGGCGCCCAGTTTCGACCCCTTGGATCGGGTGTCTTGAGTTGTTGTTTTCATCATGGCTACCGTGGTGATCAATATTGTTTTTGGAATGAGTGGATCGCCGATCAGTCGCTACCTCCGTTGATCGGGCTGGGTTGGCGTTTTTCGATGGAGTGCTTGAGCAGCGCGGCGCTGCGGAAGATGCCATGGGCGAATTTGCTGTAGGGCATAGTCAGGAAAAACGCCATGACCAGGCCGAGATGGATCGCCAGCATCAAGCCTAGGGCCGCGCTTTCGCGAAACGCCAGGAGTGCCAGGCCGCTGGCACTGACTAGAAACAGCAGCGCGATAAAGCCACGATCCATGGGTTTCTGATTTTCGTCGCCGTGCTCAGGGTTGCGACGCAGGTTCAACCACAACAGACCTGCGGGGCCTATCAGCAGGCCGACTCCACCTGCGATGCCCAGCATCACCGGCAAGCTCAGAACGGGGTAGGGCGCCGACCAGTCCAGCAGGAAATGGTAAAGCGTGGCGACACCGGTGGCGGCGAAGCACAGCATGAAGCCGTAGAAGGTGAAGTGGTGCAAGCGCCGCCGCCATAGGGTGAACTGATCATCGGCATTATTGCAGCCCTCGCCATGCCCCCCGTCCAGGTATTTGAGTCGGGCGACGTTGGCCGCGGCCTCCAGTGCAGCGGCTGTCTTTTCCTGCCGGGGGGCATCCGCCGGTGAAACGTTGCGCCAGAAGCGCCGCACGCCAATCGTCAATGCAAGTACCGAGAAACCGAAAACCGCACCGAACATCAGTGCCAGGGTGTTATGCGGGAAGATCCCGTAGAAATTCCCCCCGGGCATTGCGGTAAATAGATTGCCCATCACCATCAGCGTGAGGCAGAGGAACAGTGCCAACCCCGCACCGGATGCCAGCGCCAGCGCCAGCCCGTTGCGCCGGTACAACTTGCCCATCACCTGTGGCCAGGCGTACTCGGCATAAGTGTCGAGGCGGACTTTGGCCATGGCCTTGGGCACATTGATTCCGAATTCGTGAGGGGCAGCGTACTGACAGGCATGCAGGCACGCACCGCAGTTATGGCAAAGGTTCGCCAGGTAATGGATATCCGCCTGAGAAAACTCCAGACGCCTCGTCATGGCTGGGAATACAGCACAGAAACCTTCGCAATAACGGCAGGCATTGCAAACACTCATCTGTCGCTGAACTTCGCTTTCATCAAGGTTGAGTACGGGAATCAAATTACCCGGTGCCTTGGGATCAAACAGCTGCATGTTGGGGCTCCGTGGATGAAGGGGTCAGGAAGCCGGCCGCAGCCGCGGCTTGCACACCGGCGATGCGACCGAATGCGGTACCAATGGCCATACCGATGCCGGCGGTATAGCCCTTGCCCAATACGTTGCCCGCCATCATTTCTCCTGCGACAAACAGGTTGGGGCTAGCCTCACCGTTGAAGTGAACGGCCGCGGTATCGTCGGTAGCCAGCCCCAGATAGGTGAAGGTCACGCCTGGCTTGAGTGGGTAGGCGCAGAAGGGGGGCTTTACCAATGGGCGGGCCCAATGGGTTTTGGCGGGTGTCAAACCTTCGGTGTGGCAATTGTCCAGCGCGGTGTGGTCGAACGTGCCGACGCGGCAGGCGGCGTTGTATTGCTCGATGGTTTTGACGAATTGCGTAACGGGAAGCTTCAACTGGCGGGCCAGATCTTCCAGCGAGTTGGCTTTAGTGCCCGGAAATACCGGCGGCATGAACCGTCCGAGGGCTTGTTGGTCGATGATCGAGTAGGCCTGTTGGCCGGGTTGACCCGCGACCAGGCGCCCCCAGATCGCATAGCGCTTGGGCCAGAAGTCTTCGCCCTCATCGTAGAAGCGTTCGCCGTCGCGATTAACCACCACGCCCAGCGATACGCAATCGATACGGGTACAGATACCTCCGTCATACAGGGGCGCGCGGGCGTCGATGGCCACCATGTGCGCTTGCGTCGGGTCACCAATGAAATCGGCGCCCAGGTTCTGCATGCGCCGAAGCAGTACGCCGGTATTGAAGCGCGTCCCGCGAATCAGAAAATTGTCTGAGGGCCATTCTCCGCGCTCGTTTTGACCCCAAGCTTCGCGGAGCCATGCGCGGTTCGACTCGAAACCGCCAGCTGCCAGAACGCAGGCTTTGGCCTGAATACGCTCGGCGGGTAAACGCTGACCATCGACCTCTCGTTCACCGATGTACGCCGCGACGAACTCTGCGCCCTTCAACTCAATGTCAGTGACTTGAGCGTTGTAGCGGATCTTGATGCCCAGCCGCTCGGCGCTGCGGAAGTACGCATTAACTAACGCTTTGCCGCCGCCCATGAAAAACGCATTGGTGCGCGCAACATGTAGGGCACCCGACAACGACGGCTGAAAATGCACACCATGGCAGCGCATCCAGTCACGGCAGTTCGACGAGGCGCGGATGACAATACGTGCAAGCTTTTCGTTGGTAATCCCACCGGTGACTTTCAGCAGATCCTGCCAATATTCTTCTTCGGGATAGGCATCGACCAACACATCTTGCGGTGCGTCGTGCATGCAGCGCAGGTTTCGGGTGTGTTGCGAGTTGCCGCCGCGCCAGATTTTTGGTGCACCTTCCAGCAACATGACGCTAGCGCCGGCCTCTCGAGCCATCAACGCTGCACACAAGGCGGCATTGCCACCGCCAATCACCAATACATCGATCATCATCACTCCTCAATCGCAAGGAGGCATGAACGAAGTGCTCCTCGCGAGTGGGGAGAAGGTAGAGCTGTCAGCTTATTGTCGAAAGGCGCGAAATGAATCTGGGTGTTTAGTTTTCGTAAAGGCTTTGGCGCGGATACCCCAGTATTGGAAACCGGGAAGAGGATGCGCCGGGATCATGACGCGACGTCCTCAATCCACGACGCTCCTGGCCATTGTTGATCAACGACCAACTGTCGAGCGACATCGGTGATGACCAATCGCGCCGCCAGAGCAGCGGGAGACAGCTCATCATCAGGCAGTGTCGCCAGCAGGTTCCGTCGACCTACGTGAGCATCGGAAATTTCCACCACTGAAAGTCCCGACTCACCTTTGAGCGCCGCTGCCGCACCGGGCTGGATGGTGGCAGCATGACCTGCGCGTACGGTGTTCATCAATACGGCAAGGCCATCCACTTCCATGATGATGTTGGGAGCCAATCCCGAACGTTCAAACGCAACCATCAGGGTAGAACGCAAACCGTGTTGCGCACTCGGCATCACCAGTGGAAGTTGCCCCAGATCCGACAGTTGCACGCTGATTCCTTGTGGTGCGTGGGGCAGGTGCGGTGCGCTGATGACAAATAGTTTCTCGTCGAGCAGCGGTGTCACGCTCCAGCGCTTACCACCTTCAAGTTGAGACAGAATGGCCAGGTCGATCTGGCGAGCATTGAGTTGCGTGGCCAAATGCCCGGACAGCATCTCGACCAGGTGCAATTGAATATCCGGGTAGCGCTCTCGCATCGCATTGATCAATGGCAGGGCAAGAACAGTGGCAGTCGTGGGCGCCATTCCGACGGTGACATATCCACTCATTCGCCCACGGTGAGCGGCCATGATCGCATTTTCGGCTTGCCGCAAACATAGCTGGGCATGGTGCAGGAACGCCATACCGGAGCAGGTCGGTGTGACGCCAGTAGTAGTGCGATTAAGGAGGCGGGTTGACAGTTCACTTTCAAGTTTCGCGATCTGTTGGCTAAGGGCTGATACGCCGACGTCCAGTTCAAGAGCTGCGCGTCCCAAGCTGCCGTGTTCGAGGATTTTTACGAAATAGCGCAGTTGTCTCAATTCCAAGCGTTGCTGCTCCACGTCAAATTGTTGTTGGAGTGCCTATCGATCCTCACATCAGTGCCTTATGAGGCTCATGAACATTATTAACATGGCACCTCGTTTAACAAGTGGGCGATCTCATATGTTCATAAGCCACTCACGGGCCGGAGATTGCGGACTCAAAGTCCTCGAAACGAATGCGGCCGTTCATCGATTGATGTTCATAAACCTAGCTTTATTGGCCTCAGTACATGGACTACCCCCATTCCAATAGACATTTT
>NZ_JH650776.1:102040-102903 GCF_000259195.1 Pseudomonas donghuensis | reverse complement strand
CCGGCCTCATCGCCGGCAAGCCACACAGGGTCAGTGCATGCAGGTCCGGCTAGAACAAGCCCATCTGCCGATCGATCAACGCCGTGAAATCGTCCTCCACGAACGGCAGGATCGCATCCGCCACCGGCTGCAACTGCCGGGTCAGGTAGTGGTCGTAATCGATCGCCGAATGCCGCGTCTCCAACGGTTCCGGCCCCGCCACGGTAATCACGTAGCTGATCCAGCCGCCATTCTGATACTGCCGCGGCCTGCCCTGACGGTCATTGAAGTCATCGGCCATGCGCGCTGCGCGCACATGCGGCGGCACATTGCGCTGGTAGTCGGCCAGCGGCCGGCGCAGGCGCTTGCGGTAGATCAACAGCTCATCCTGCTCACCCGCCAAGGTCTTGCGCACGTATTCACGCAAATACTGTTGATACGGCTGACGCTTGAAGATCCGCTCGTACAGTTCCTGCTGAAACTGCCGGGCCAGCGGCGACCAGTCGGTGCGCACGCTTTCCAGGCCCTTGAAGATCATCTCCTCAGCGCCCTCGCCACGTTGCACCAGGCCGGCATAACGCTTCTTGCTGCCCTCCTCGGCGCCGCGAATGGTCGGCATCAGAAAGCGCTTGTAGTGGGTCTCGTACTGCAGCTCCAGGGCGCTGTCCAGGCCATAACTGTCGCGCAGGTGCTCGCGCCACCACTGGTTGACCTGCTGCACCAGCTCGCGGCCGATACGCGCCGCGTCCGCCTCGTCATGGGCACCCTTGAGCCAGACGAACGTGGAGTCGGTGTCGCCATAGATCACAGCGTAACCCCGGGCCTCTATCAGTTCGCGGGTACGGCGCATGATCTCGTGGCCGCGCATTGTGATCGATGAGGCC
>NZ_JH650776.1:77987-102030 GCF_000259195.1 Pseudomonas donghuensis | reverse complement strand
AAAGAAGCGCCAGCCACTGGAACCAAGCACACCGTAAAAGGCGTTCATGATGATCTTCAGCGCCTGGGAAAGCGGCGCGTTGTGCTCGCGCTTGGCCGTCTCGCGGCCCTGCCAGACCCGCTCGACAATCGCCGGCAGGCAATGCCGGGTACGGGAAAAGCGCGCACCGCGAAAGCCCGGCACCGAGGTCGCGTCGCCCGGCTCGCGCAGGCCTTCGACCAGCCCTAGCGGGTCGATCAGGAAGGTACGGATGATCGACGGATACAGGCTCTTGTAGTCGAGCACCAGCACTGACTCGTACAAGCCCGGCCGCGAATCCATGACAAAGCCGCCGGGGCTGGCCTCCTCCGGGCGCTCGCCCTGGTTGGGCGCGACGAAGCCCTGGCGGTGCATCAAGGGCATGTACAAATGACAGAACGCCGCCACCGAACCGCCGCTGCGGTCGGCCGGCAAGCCGGTGACCGTGGCGCGCTCCAGGAGGAAGGTCAGCAGCTCGGTCTTGGCAAAGATGCGCGTGACCAGTTCGCAGTCCTTGAGGTTGTAGCGGGCCAGGGCCGGCTTGTCCTCGGCGAACATGCGGTTGATTTCGTCCATGCGCTGGTACGGGGTGTCGATGGCCTTGCCTTCGCCGAGCAGGGTCTGGGCGACGTTCTCCAGGCTGAACGAAGGGAAGCTCCAGGTCGCCGAACGCAGCCCTTCGATACCGTCGATGATCAGGCGCCCGGCGGCCCCGGCAAAAAAATGCGCGCGGCTACCGTGCTCGCGCCAGTCCATTGCTTCACCGCCACGGCCCAGGCGCAACGGCACCTTGAGCTCGGTGGCGTGGTGTTGCAGCACGCGCAGGTCGAACTGCACCAGGTTCCAGCCAATGATCGCGTCGGGGTCGTGCACAGCCAGCCAGTCGTTCAGGCGTTCGAGCAAGCAGGCGCGGCTGTCGCAGTATTCGAGGTCGAAATCCACGCCTTCGGCGTTGCCGTTGGCCGGGCCGAGCATGTACACCTGGCGCTGGCCGCAACCTTCCAGGGCGATGGAGTACAGTTCGCCGCGCTCGGTGGTTTCGATGTCCAGCGACACCAGCTTGAGCGTCGGCCGGTAGTCGGGGGCGGGTTTGAGCTGGGCGTCGAGCAGCACACCGCTGGCATCCGGCGTGCCGCTGAAACTGACCGGCGCGGTGATGAAGCGCTCCATCAGGTAACGCTCCGGCGGGCGCACATCGGCCTCGTAGATTTGCACGCCGGCGGCGCGCAGGCGCTTTTCCAGCTGGATCAACTGGCGGTGCTGGCGGCAGTACAAGCCCAGCACCGGCCGTTGTTCGAAATCGCGCAGGGCCAGCGCGCGCAACTCGACGTCGCGCTCGCCGCGCAGCAGCGCTTCGGCTTGCCCACGCTGCTCGGCGGGAACGAACGCCACCGAGGTCTGCACCGGCAGACGCAAGCGCCGGGGGCCCTGATCGGTGGCCAGCCAGAACTCGACAAGCGTACCCGCCGGGGTATCGCGCCAATGCCGGGTCAGGACAAAGCCCTGCTGTAACTCCACCGCTGCAACCTCGAAAACACCTGTGTATGCGGCGATTCTACCCGTCTGGGCCGGCGCCTGCCGAACTTAGCTCAGCACCCGTGCGCCCGGGGCGAAACCATGACCATGGGCGCGACCGGCAATCAGCAAGGCCACGGCGATCAGTGCCAGCAACACCCAGGGGAAACTGCCCACGCCCCACTGGCTGAGCAGCACGCCGCCGAGCAGGCCGCCTGCGGCAATCGCCGAGTTCCACACCGTGACTATCATCGACTGGGCGACATCGGCGCCCTCCCCGGCAGCGTCGGCGCTGGCGGTTTGCAGCAGGGTCGGCGCGCCGCCGTAGGTCAGGCCCCAGAGCGCAACACTGAGATACACCAGCGGCGCCGACTGGCTGACAAAACCGAGTACCAGGGCCACCATGGCAAAGCCGAACAAACTCAGCAGGACCATGTTGCGCAGGTGCTTGTCGATCAACGCACCCACCACGCCGATACCGGCCAATGCGGCAATACCGAAGGTCAGCAGGACCATGCCGGTACTCGCCGCCAACCCCACCGACGCCAGGTACGGCACGATATAGGTGTACAGCACGTTGTGCGCCAGCACCCACGTGAGGATCACCAGCAACACCGCCAGAACGCCGGGTGTGCGCAGTACCTGAGCGATGCCCGGGCGTTGGCCGGGGGCGTGGCCGTCAAAGTCCGGCACCTTGCACAGCACCCAGGCCACCAGCACCAGGGTCGCAGCCGAGACCAGGGCAAAGGTCATGCGCCAGCCCAGCAGCTCGCCCAGCCAGGTACCGGCCGGCACGCCCAGCGACAAGGCCACCGGCGCGCCGATCATCGCCACCGCCATCGCCCGGCCCTGTTGCTCGGGGCTGACCATGCGCCGCGCATGCCCGGCGATCACGCCCCAGGCCAGGCCAGCGGCGACGCCGGTCATGAAGCGGGCGACCAGCGTCAGCCAGTAGGAACCGGACAAGGCCGTCACCGTGTTGAACAACAGGAAGCCGATAATCGCCAGCAGCAACACCGGCCGCCGGCGCCAGCCCTGGGTCAGGGTCACCAGCGGGATGGCGGTCAGCAGCGAGCCCAGGGCATAGACACTGACCATCTGCCCGGCCATGGCCTCGCTGATGTGCATGCCGCTGGAGATCTGCCCGAGCAGGCCAGCCGGCAGGGTTTCGCTGAGGATGGCGATAAAACCGGTCATTGCCAATGCCAGCAGGCCGCTGACCGGCAAGGGCTGCTCCAGTGCGGCGGGCCCATCCGCCGTGCAACTCATCTGAGTCATGGTGACACTCCTGTAGGAAAGATGGGCGAACCTTAAGCCTGCGGTAACTGCGGAAAAAGACGGGTACAATTCCGCTCATAACGGACACTGATGTCCGCAATCAGGAAATGCAGATGGATAGCCTCAGCGGTTTCGTGGTGTTCGTGCGGGTGGCAGAAACCGGCAGCTTCGTCGGCGCCGCGCAGTCGTTGGGCGTCAGCGCTTCGGCCATTGGCAAGCGCGTGGCGCGCCTGGAGAGCCGCCTGGGGGTGCGCCTGTTTCACCGCAGCACGCGCAGCATCACCCTGACCGCCGAGGGCAGCCTGTTCCTGGAGCGCAGCCGGCGCATCCTCGCCGAGATCGAAGCCACCGAACTTGAACTGTCCCAGGCCAGCGAGGTGCCACGCGGACGCCTGCGTATCAGCCTGCCGCAGGTGACCGCGCTGGTGATGCCGGCCTTGAGCGAGTTCATGGCGCAGTACCCGGCCATCGAACTGGACCTGGATTTCGACGACCGCCTGGTGGATATCATCGGCGAAGGTTTCGATGTGGTCATGCGTGGCGGCACACCCAGCGACTCGCGTTTGAGCGCGCGCTTTCTTGGCCACTTTCATCACGTGCTGGTGGCCTCGCCGGCGTACCTGGCGCGCAATGGCACGCCCGTGCACCCCGATGAACTGGCCCGGCATACCTGCCTGCACTACCGCTTTCCCAGCACTGGCAAGCTCGAGCAATGGCCGTTGCGCCAGGAGCCCGCCGGGCACGAATACGACATCCCGGTGTCGATGGTGTGCAACCACGTCGACACGCGCATCTGCTTTGCCATCCGCGATCGCGGCATCACCTGCATTCCGGATTTCACCGTACGCCAGCAGCTGCAACGCGGTGACCTGGTGACCGTGCTGGATGACTACATGGAGCGGCGCGGCAGCTTCTACCTGCTGTGGCCCTCGGGGCGGCAAGTACCGCCACGGCTGCGGGTGTTCATCGACTTCATGAGCACGCGGCTGCTGCCGGATGCTGGCGCGCCGCAGTATTAGTCATACAAATAGTCCAGCCCCTGGCCAGGCAGTTGCGGTACCTGCTGCTGCAGGAATTGGCCGAGTTTCTGCACCTGGTGCGCCTTGGGGCTGGCCTGCAGCCAGGTCAGGTAATAACCTTCGCCGGTGGCCACCGCCTGGGGGAATGGCGTGACCAGGCGGCCGGCGTCAAGCTCGCCACTGGCCAGCAGCAGGTCGACCACGGCCACACCCAGGCCTTGCTGGGCAGCAGAGATGCCCTGATCCAGGGTGTCGAATACCTGGCCACGTTCCAGGCTGAGCGCGCTGCCCCCTGTCCGATTCAACCAGCGCCGCCAGTCACGCCGGTCCGGCGACGGGTGCAGCAGTTCGCAGCGGGCCAGGTCTGCCGGGTATCCGGGCTGGCACACCGGCACCAGCCACTCGTCAAACAACTTGAGGCTGGCGATGTCAGCGGCGAAGTGACCGTCGCCGAGCAGGATCGCGCAGTCGTAGGGCTCGCTGTAAAAGTCCACCGTGTCGATGTCCATCCAGACGCTGCTCAGTTGCACATTACTGTGCTCATCGCGTTGCTTGAACGCTGCCAGGTGCCTGAGCAACCAGCGCACGGTCAGGGTCGAGGGCGCCTTCAGGCGCAGATGCTGGCGGCCCTGCCTGAGCAGCCCGCAGGCGTTCTCGATGATCTTGAAACCGACCTTGAGTTCCTGGGCCAGCAACCGGCCCGGCTCGGTCAGTGCCACTTTCGGCCCGCGGCGCTCGAACAGCGCGCAGTCGAACAGGCCTTCGAGAGTCTTGATGTGATGGCTGATGGCGCCCTGGGTCAGGGCCAGTTCTTCAGCGGCGCGGGTGAACGAGCCGTAGCGTGCGGCCACCTCGAATGCCCTGAGCGCCTGCAATGCGGGAATACGTTCGGTCATGTCCAGCCAAAGCATGAGTAAAACTAATAGAAAGCCACAGTAACAGGCGTTTTACAACCTTCCCTGGCCTGCCGAGAATTCTGCTCCCCCTGACCGAGAGATCCGCCTGTGAACAGTGCCCTGCTTGCCACCTACGTTCTGACCGTCTTGCTGCTGATCGCCAGCCCCGGCCCGGTGGTGGCGCTGGTGGTCAACACCACCGCCCGCGCCGGGCGCAAGCAGGCGCTGCTGACCGCCCTGGGCACCAACGGCGCTTCGTTGGTGCTGATTGCCCTGGCGGCAGCCCTGATCTTCAGCAGCGCCGCACTCAACCCACTGGTGTTGAGCGCCCTGAGCCTGTTCGGCTGCCTGTTCATCGGTTATCTGGGCCTGAGCGCCCTGGCCGAACTGCGCCAGCCCGCCCTCGCCACGGAGCAGGCCCCGCCCCACCAGGGCGGGCTGTGGCAAGGCTTTGCCATTGGCCTGGCGAACCCCAAGGACATCCTGTTCTTTGTTGCCTTCTTCCCGCAGTTCATCCAGGTCACCGAGCGCTTCAGCCACAGCCTGATGCTGCTGGGGCTGGTCTGGCTGGTGCTCGACCTGGGTATTCTGGGCCTGTACATCCTGGCCATCGGCCGCCTGGCCGAGCGCCTCGACCGGCGCCTGATCAGCGCCATCAGCGCCGTGGTACTGCTGGTCATCGCCGTTGCCGGGCTGGCCTACAACATCCGGCAACTGTTGCCCTGACGGGCTACGCTTTCGGCTGTGGGCCCAGAGCGGTTAGAATGGCGCGCTATAACCCAGGCCAGCCTCAAGCCACACTATGGACAGTCGGATTGAATCCTGAACAGCGCAGTTGTCTCCAAGCCCACATGCATGCCCGTCCGACCCCGAACCTCAGAGGCTCTTCCTTGATCCGCTCGCCCCTTTTGCACGGCCTGCTCGCCGTCGTGCTGCCGACTTCGGCACTGGCCGCCGGCGTGCAGATCGACCCACATGCCGACCTGCTGTACCGCCAGGCCCTGACCTTCCTGGAACAGGCCGAGTCCCAGACCAGCAGCTACACCCTCAAGACCAGCACCACCGACCAGGACCTCGCCCAGCAAGGCCAGGCCCTGGGCCGCACCCTGGCACCGGCGGTGACCCTGCTGAAGAAGGCCGTGGCACTTAACCACCCGGCAGCACAATACCGCCTGGCGCTCTACTACATCACCTATTTGCCGGCAGCCCAGATCCCTGACGCCGCCTGCCCGCTGCTCGAAGGTAGCATGACCCAGGGGTTTGCCCCGGCAGCGCTGGGCATCGAGAACTGGTGCCCGACCTTCAGCCGCAGTGAATACCGCACGGCGCTGGAAAGCGTGCAGAGCACCGCGACCCTCTACGCACCTTACTACCCGCAACCGGCCGTACGCCTGCCGTGCCATCGCGAGCAACCGCAAGGCCTGGCCATGCAGTGGGGCCGTCAGCGCGATTACCAGGCCGAGGTCTACCGCCTGCTGGCCAGCACCGACCCGGCGCAAAGCAGGAGCTACTGGCAAAAAGCGGTGGACATCAACGGCTGCATCCCGGCGCAGCGCCGGCTGGCCAGCAACCTCTACTGAGGGCACTGGCGTCGCCGCCGACAGCAAGATCGTTCAAGTCAGCAGCGCATCGCTCTGGCATGCTGTGCAACCGTGTTCATTGGTTGTTGCTGCCGTCCATGTCCAGTCCGCCGTTCGCCCGCCAGGCCTTTATTCGAGGCGCCATCGCCATCCTGCCGTTGTCCCTTGCCGTGGCCCCCTGGGGGCTGCTGGCAGGCTCCATGGCCATCGAAGCCAACCTCAGCCCCTGGGAAGGCCAGGGCCTGTCGGCCATTGTCTTTGCCGGCGCGGCGCAACTGGTGGCGATCGGCATGCTCAAGGGCGGTGCCAACCTGTTCTCGATCCTGCTCACCACCCTGTTGCTGACCTCCCAGCACTTGCTCTACGGGCTGTCGATGCGCCCGGTGCTGTCGGGCCTGCCGACCCGCTGGCGGCTGGGCCTGGGCTTTCTGCTCACTGACGAGTTTTTCGCCCTCACCAGCCAGTACGACAAACAACAGTTCAACCGCTGGTACGCCCTGGGGGTGGGCCTGACCTTCTACATCGCCTGGAACCTGTTCACCCTGGCCGGGATCATCCTCGGCCAGAACATCCCGCACCTGGACCAACTGGGCCTGGACTTCTCCATCGTCGCCACCTTCGTCGCCCTGATCGCGCCGCTGGTGCGCAACCTGCCCACCGTGGTGTGCGTGGCGGTGTCGTTGTTCTGCTCGGTGTTGTTCAGCTTCTGGCACTGGGACATCGGCCTGGTGGCCGCCGGCCTGCTGGGCATGAGCGCAGGTTTTGTCTGCCAGAAATTCAGTGGAGCACGCGCATGATCTTCGCCCTGATTATCGGCATGGGCCTGTTGGTGTTTCTCAACCGCTATGCCTTTCTGGAACCGCGCCTGCCTTTGCGCCTGAGCTCCAACGCCCGGCAATTTCTCGGCTTTGCCGTGCCGGGCATGCTCACCGCGATCTGCGGGCCGATCGTCTTTCTGCCCGGGCACCAGCTTGACCTGAGCCTGAGCAACCCTTACCTGATCGGTTCGCTGGTGGCGATAGTGCTGGTGCTGTTGACCCGCAGCACCTTGATCAGCATGCTGCTGAGCATGGCCTTCTTTTTTGTCTTTCGCTGGTGGTTGAACGGCAGCCCATGAACCCTGCACCCAAGGAACAGACCCGCTTCTGGCAAGCCTCGGCGCTCGGTGACACCGAGATGCTGCATGCGCGTTATTTTCAGCAGCGCTTCGCCCCCCATGTGCATGAAGGCTACGTGATCACCATCATCGAGTCCGGCGCCCAGCGCTTCTGGCACCGCGGCAGCGAACACCTGGCGCCAGTGGGCAGCATGGTGCTGATCAACCCCGACGAGCTGCACACCGGCGCCAAGGCCAGCGAAGAGGGCTGGCGCTATCGCGGTTTTTACCCCGACAGCGAACGCATCACCGGCGTGCTCGACGAGCTGGAACTCAAGCGCGACGGCCTGCCGCGCTTTGACGCCAGCGTGCTGCATGACCCGCAACTGGCCAAAGCCTTCAGCTGGCTGCACTGCTCGGCCGAACGGGGCGCCAGCGCCCTGGAACAACAAACCGCCTGGCGCGAAGCCGTGCTGTTGCTGGTGCAGCGTCATGCCCGCGCCGGTGCGGCGCGCACGCCCGGCAACGAGCCCTGCGCCGTGGCCCGGGCCAAGGAGTTGATGGACAGCCGCCTGGCCTACCCGCCCTCGCTGGAAGAGCTGGCCACGGCGGTGAATCTCTCGCCCTTTCACTTCGCCCGGGTGTTTCGCCAAGCCACAGGCCTGCCGCCCCATGCCTGGCTCAAGCAACGGCGCCTGAGCCGCGCCCGTGAACTGCTGAAAAGCGATTGCCTGCCGTTCAACGTCGCCTTTGCCCTGGGGTTTTCGGACCAGAGCCATCTGAACCGGCAGTTCAAGCAAGCCTATGGCGTAACCCCGGGCGAGTACCGGCGCGCCTGCACTCATTAACGGACTAAGCCAATGCCCTACCCGCTTGCCTACCGCTGGTTCATTCACAAAGGCCTGACCGACTGGGAACCGTGGTATTTCTGTGATACCCAGGCGTCGCTGCAACAAGCACCTGACCTGACCAGGAACGCCTTCGCCGCCAGGGCCTTTGCCAAGGAAACCGGGGCGGACTTCGAGGTTTACCTGTTCGCCCGCCGCCAGGATCGGGAAGACTTTGCCTTCTTCGTGGTGCGCGACGGGGTGATTGAAGACAAGGTCATCACCGTGCATTTGTCGTTTGCCGACACACTCGAGCTACGCTCGCGGTTGAGCTATGAACACGTGACCCGCAGCTTCAGTGAATGGGTCGCCGAGGTGGCGCTGGCGGATGCGCTTGAGTGGATGAGCGAGGACGACCTGCAGGATTGAATCTGGGGTTGCTCTGCAGCCCATCGCTGGCAAGGCACTCACGCCGGGCGCTGCATCAACACCAAACGCAGCGCCAGCAGTGCCAACACACTGGCCAACAACCGTGGCTGCAATTTGGCCAGGCGCCCCTTGCCACTGAACCAGCGGCTTATCACCCCGCCACACGCCCCCAACAGCACATGAAAGACCAGGGCAATCACGCTCAGCACCAGCCCCAGCAGCAGCAACTGCTGGGCCACCGCGCCTTTGGCCGGCACCACGAACTGCGGCAAGAACACGATAAAAAACAGCAGTGCCTTGGGGTTGAGCAGGCTGTTCAACGTGGCCGCAACCAACACCGCCGCCAGGGATGTCTCGCGCGGCCTATCGGCGTTGCCCGCCTTGCGCGGCTGCAACAGTTTGAAGGCCATCCACAACAGATAGACCGCGCCGCTGAAGCGGATGATGTCGAAGGACGGCGGCCAGGCGGCGACCAGCGCGGTAACACCGGTGGCGGTCAGTACGGTGAGCACCAGGTCCGCCAGGCTGATGCCCAGCGCCGCCGCCAGCCCGCCGCGCCAGCCCATGGACAGCCCATGGCTGATGACAAAGGCCATGTTCGGCCCCGGCGACAGCAGCAACAGGGTCACCGCCCCGGAAAAAATCACCAGCGTTTGCATATCGAGCATCGCACACCCTCCTGGCTGAGCTACTGGAATTGACAGTAACGGATCTCGAGCCCGGGAAAGCGCTACAGCGTCGCGAATTTATTGCGTAACAGTTGCCTCAGCAGCAATACGCCCGCGGCGTGCTGCCGGTCATGCTTTTAAAGAAGGCAATGAACGCACTGTCGCTGGCAAAGCCCAGTTCCAGCGCCACCTGGCTCAGCGGCTGATGGATCGCCAACTGCTCCACCGCGCGCACCAGCCGCCACTGCTGGCGCCATTGCTGATAGGACATGCCGGTGTCACGGCGGATCAGGCGGCCGATGGTTTTCTCGCTGGCGCCCACCGTGCGGGCCAGTTCCTGCAGCAGCGGTGGCAACTGCTCAAGGTTCTCGACCAGGCTGGCCAGGCGTCGATCCCTGGGCAGCGGCAAGCGCATCGGCTGCTGATCGGCGGCCTGCAGTTCGGCGATGCACAGGCCGGCCAGGTGCGCGGCGGCGCCTTGGCTCCAGTCGGTCTCGAACGGCGCCTGGGCAATGCGTTCGAGCAATTCGCGCAGCAGCGGATTGACGTCGAGGATCACCACTTCAGCGGGCAAATGCGGCCAGTGCCGGGGGTCCAGGTACACCGAGCGATAATCGACGGTCGCCCGCATCCGCGCCCGATGGGCTATGCCGGCGGGAATCCATGCCGCGCGGGTCGGTGGCAGCAGACAGAGCAGATCCGGCGCCAGGGCGTCGATGCGCACGCAGCCCTGGCGGGTGAACAGCACCTGTCCCATGCGATGCTGATGGATGCCGGAGTCGTGATCGCCCAAGGCTGAGCAAATGCCGACGATGGGCGTGCCAAAGCTCTGCGGGTCGAATGTGGCGGTGGGTTCTAGCCAGGCCATGCAGGTTGTCCGATTTTCACTATTTTTAGACCAGACCGCGACAATACACCCCTCGCCCGCCACCTACCATGAGCGCCCTTACCGACGGGACGCTGCTGATGACCCAACCTACCTGGCTGACCCTGGCCACGGCCCTGCTGATGTTCCCGCAGATCGCCGAAACCCTTTACAGCCCCGCCCTGGTGGATATCGGCCAGGGCTTTGGGGTGACGCCTGCGCAGGCGGGGCAAACCCTGTCGCTGTATTTCGCCGCCTTTGCCGTCGGCGTGTTGGTGTGGGGCCGCCTGTGCGACCTCTGGGGCCGGCGCCCGGCATTGCTCGCCGGCTTGCTGCTGTACAGCCTGGCGTCGCTGGCGGCCTTGCTGGTCACAAACTTCACCGGCCTGCTTGGCGCGCGCGTCGTCGCCGCCTTCGCCGCAGCGGTCGGTTCGGTGGTGACGCAAACCGCGCTGCGGGACGTGCATGGCGGTGCGCAACTGGCCCGGGTGTTTTCCCTGATCGGCATATTCCTGGCCATCAGCCCGGCGATTGGTGTGCTCAGTGGATCGCTGCTGACCGAGGCCTTTGGCTACCGTGGCGTGCTGACCGCGCAGTTGCTGATGGCCCTGGCGTTATTGCTGTGGAGTTGGCAACTGATGCCGGAAACCCGCCCGCAATCGCCCAACCACGCCAGCCTGATCAGCACCTTGCGGCGCATGCTCGGTGATCGGCGGGTGCTACTGGCGACGCTGTTGGTGGCATTGTTCAATATCGGCGTGTTCAGTTGGTACAGCCTGGCGCCGTTCATTTTCCAGCGTTTGCAGTTGCAAAGCCTGTTTGGCTACAGCGGCGTGTTGCTGGCGCTGGGCTCGCTGCTCGGCGCGCGCCTCAATGCACGATTGCTGGCGCGGGGTGTCAGCCAGGCAACCCTGCTCAACCTGGCCTGCGCGGTGAACCTGCTGGCGGCTCTGGCGATACTGTTGCTCGGCGAGCACTGGCTGATCGCCGTGGCCATGGCCTTCATGCTCGGCGCCTTTGCCATGGCGATCCCATTGCTGCTGGGCTCGGCACTGGTCGAGTATGGCGATTGCCGGGGGACGGCGGGGGCGTTGTTCGGGTTGATGTATTACGGGTTGATTGGCGCGGGCTTGAATCTGGCGGGTGAGTGGCAGGCGTTGGGGGTTACCCTGGTGTGGTGTGCAGCGCTTATCAGTATTACGGCATGGGGTTATGGGCGGCGGAGTCTATGAGAGCAGCGCGGGGCGAGCCCGCTCCTACAGGGTGGGAGCGAGCTTGCCCCGCGATCAGGCATGTACCCAGCGCCGATGCAGCCCGCGGGCCAGGGCATCGAGCATAAAGCCCAGCACGCCGATCAGCAGCACCATCGCCATCAGCTCCGAATAGGCCAGCCGATCGCGGGTATCGAGGATGAAGTAGCCAAGCCCGGCACTCACCCCAAGCATCTCGCACGGCACCAGCACGATCCACAAGATACCAATGGCCAGGCGCACGCCGGTGAGCACATGGCCAAGCACGCCGGGGATGATCACCTTGCACAGGGTCTCCCAGCGCGTCGCGCTCAGGCTGCGGCTCAACTGCAGCCAGCGCGGATCGAGTTGACGCACACCCGCAGCGGTGTTGAGCAGAATCGGCCACAGTGCGGCGAAGGCCAGCAGGAAGTAGATCGGCTGATCGCCCACCCCCATCAGCATCACCACCACCGGCATCCACGACAGTGGCGAGATCATCCGCAAGAACTGAAACGCCGGGGTGGTCGCCGCCTCCAGGTGACGATAGCTACCCACCAGCAAGCCCAGCGGCACGCCGATCAGCAAGGCCAGCAGCAAGCCGATAAGGATGCGCTTGAGGCTGACCCAGATATGCTCGTACACCTCGCCCTGGCCCAGCAGCTCGATCAGGCTGCCGAGGGTGGCCTGGGGCGAAAAACGCGCCGACAGGCCATCGGCCTCGCCAAACACATGCACGCCCAGCCACCACAGCAACAACAAGCCGAGCAGGCCGGCAACGCCCAGGGCGCCATGGATTGCATGCCTGCCCATCAGATCGAAAACTCCTCGCTACGCTCGAAGCTCTCCGGCAAGCCGAAAGCCTTGAGCCCGCCGACCGCAGCGATGCTGTTGCGCACGAAGCGGTCGTCGACCAGGTCACGGGCGGTCTGTTGCGGGTCGAGTCCGGCAAGAAAACCCTTGTCGCCTTCGATCAAAGTGTTCTGCAGGCGGCGTACCAGTTCTTCGGTGTAGCTGGGGAACGGATAGGGCTGAAAATCGATGCGCTTCTCGTCCCACTGCGCATGCTGGATCGCACCGCTGGCGATGTAGGCGTCGCGGGCCGCGGCCGCCGGCGCCAGCACCTGGCTGAGCACCTGCGGGGTGTGCGGGGTGTATTTGTTCGGCCCGCTCTTGGACAGCAGCGCGGCGGCTTCGGCGCGGTGGTCGCGGGTCCACAGCTGGGCCTTGACGATGGCATTGACCACCTTCTGCGACCACTCTGGGCGGTTGTTCAGGTCATGCTCGTGCATGAACACCACGCAGCAGGCATGGTTGCGCCAGATGTCGCCGGTAAAGCGCTGCACGCGGCCAACCTTGAGGTCTTCGGCCAGGGCGTTGAACGGCTCGGCGACGATGTAGCCGGCAATGCGCTTGCTGGCCAGGGCCGGCGGCATGTCCGACGGTGGCAGCACCACCAGGTTGACCTCATTGGCCGCCAACTGGGCAGTCGCGGCCTTGGACACCGGGGTCAGGCCATGGTCGCGGAACAACTGCTGCACCACCACGTTGTGGATCGAGTACCAGAACGGAATCGCCACGGTTTGCCCGCCCAGTTGCTTGACCTCGGTAATCCCCGGGGCCACGGTCAGGCCCGAGCCGCCAACGTGGTTCCAGGCCACCACCTTGGCCGGCACCTTGCTGCCGTAGCGCGCCCATACCGTCATCGGCGAGAGCAGGTGAATGACGTTGACCTGCCCGGAAATGAACGCCTCGATCACCTGCGCCCAACTGCGCAGCAGCACCGGCCGCTCGGCCTTGATGCCCTCGGCTTCGAACAGGCCATTGTTGTGCGCCACCAGCAACGGCGTGGCGTCGGTGATCGGCAGGTAGCCGATGCGCACCGGTGCATCCGGGTCGCTGGCCGCACGCGCCTGCAGGCTATTGAGCAGTGGCATGGCGCCACCGGCGGTCAGCAGGGCACTGAGTTTGATGAAGTCACGACGAGTGTGGGTGAAGTCGTCCAGGCACATGGGCAGTCTCCGACGGCAGCGGCATAGGTTGAGAATCAGGTTCGGGTGTGCGGCTGGCCCGCCGAAGGGTTTTGAGTATGTCGATGCGCAGCGCGCCCAGTTCCTCGACCCGCTGCTCGCGGGGCTGCGGCAGGTCGATGAGCCATTGGCCGAGGGTGCGCGCCGGGTGGTTGCCCAGTAGCAGCACGCGATCGGACAACAGCAGGGCTTCGTCGATATCGTGGGTAATGAGGATGGCCGCAGTGTTGTGCCGGGCAATCAGTTGCAGCAGCAGTTGCTGCATGTCGGCGCGGGTCACTTCATCCAGCGCGCCGAAGGGTTCGTCGAGCAACAGCACTTGCGGCTGGCGTGCCAGGCAGCGGGCCAGCGCGGTACGCTGGGCCATGCCGCCGGAGAGCTGCGCCGGGTACTGCTCGCGAGCGTGCTGCAGGCCGACCGCCTCGATGGCATGGTCGATACGCGCACGCCGTTCGCTGGCGGCAAGCTTGGGCTGGCGGGCGAAATCCAGGCCGAAGGCGACATTGCTTTCCAGGCTCAGCCAGGGCAGCAGGCTGGGGTCCTGGAAGGCCACCGCCAGGCGCGGGTGCGGGCCCTGCAACGGCTCGCCGAGCAGGCTGACGCTGCCGGCGCGTGCCTGCTGCAAACCGGCCAGCACCCGCAACAGGCTGGATTTTCCGACACCACTGGGGCCGAGGATGGTGATCACCTCGCCCGGCGCCAGTTGCAGGTCGAAATTTTCCAGCACGCTTTGCCAGCCGTGCTCACGCGGGTAGCCAAGGCTGATACCGCGGGCGTCGAGCAACACCTCGGTCATGCTGCCGACGCCTGGCGTTGCAGCTCGGCGCGCAGTTGCACCAGGCTTGGAGTAACGATTGGCACGAACGCCGACTCGCGCCAGCGGCGGGCGAACCCAGCGCCGTAAGCGGTGAGATAAGCCTTGCCGCCGCTGGCCTGCAACTCAAGCTGCACGGCATCGGCTGCGGTTTCGGCGAGGGTGATGCGCAGCTTGAACAAGGCCGCCGGCTGGGCCAGAAAACGCCCGTCGAGCAGGCCCTTTTTCAGTTCGGTCACGGTGTTTTCCAGACGCTCGCGCAGTACCTGCAGCGCCTCGCCAAGGAACGAGCGCATGCCTTGCAGATGCGCCTCCACCTCACTCAATGAACGGCGCGCCAGGCCGATGGCCATGCCGCATTGCAGGCCCAGGAACGACGGACGCACCGCAGGCAGAAACTGCTTGGCGTTTTCGTGCAGCAGCCAGTCGCGGCTGACCGGCACCTGCTCGAAACTCAAGGCGGCGGTGTTGCTCGACTGCAGGCCCAGCAGTTGCAGGTCGTCGGAGCGGGTCAGCCCGACAGCAGTGTCGGGAATGGCCAGGACGAATGGCGAGGCGCCCTCCTCTTCAATGGCCGCCGCCACCACGAAGCCCCCCTTGCGCAGGTTGGTCACCCAATGCAGGCGCCCGGCCAGGGTCCAGCCCTGGTCGTCACGCAGGCCCTTGACCTGCAGCGCTTCGATACCCGAGAGGTACTTCATGGCGTTGGAGAGCCCGGTGGCGCCGGCCAGTTTGCCACTGAGCAGGTCGGCCAACAGGCGCTCGCGCAGCCCGGCGTTGGGGCTGTGCAGCAGGTATTCGACAAAGGCGCGCTGGCCCCAGAAGACGAAGGCCGCCGCCAGGGAATGGCTGGCGACATTGGCAAGCGTCTCTACCGCGTCGGCGACCGTGCCGCCGCTACCGCCCAGAGCCTGGTCGATGCCGACGCGCAGCACCTGCGCCGCCGCCAGTTGCCCCAGTACCGCCTGCGGGTCGCCATGGCCCTGGTCGAGGGCTTCGGCCTGGGCATCCAGCCACGTGACCAATGCGGGATCGAGCATAGCGTTTACTCCTTTAAAAATGCGCCAGCCTGCGCCGGCGCCGAGGGTTCGTTATGCCGAAGGCTGCCAGCGGTACTTGCTCAGCTCGTCATTGAGCGGGGTTTGGGCGAACACATTAGCAAAGTTGCACAGGGTTGCCAGGCTTACACCGAGGATCACCTCCAGGGCATTGCCTTCGCTATAACCCGCTTCGCGCAACGCTCCGTAGCCGGCCTCGCTGACATTGCCGCGGGTGGCGATGACTTCGCGGGTGAACGCCGCCAGGGCTTCGAGCTTCTCTTGCGGCAGCTCGCTCTTGGCGCGCAGGGCATCGACCACCTCTTGCGGCAGCTTGGCCTTGTTCAGCGCCACGGCGGTGTGGCCGGCCACGCAGAAGTCGCAGCCGTGGTGGGTGGCGGCCACCAGTTGCACCACTTCACGCTCGGCCAGGCTCAGCTCGGCCTTGCCGTTAAGTGCAGACACAGTGACGTAGGTTTCCAGCGCCGCCGGGGCATTGGCCAGCACGCCGAGCAGGTTGGGGATGAAGCCCGAGGCCTTCTGGGCGTTCTCCAGGTAAGGACGGGCAGCCTCTGGGGCGCTTTGCAGTGTATGGACAGTGACGCGCGACATGGAGTGGACTCCTGCATACTAGGGGTGTGCCACAAGTCTGTTGGTTATAAGAATTACCTGCCATATTCTGCAGTCGCTATTACTTGCTCCTGAGTCTTTTCATTAGATGATTTCGTCCAGCCCGGTAGTCGATTGGTTATTAGAAAGCCTTGAGCTAGACGCCAGCCTGTTCCATGTCGGGCGTTATTGCGGCGCTTGGCACGCCAGCACCCACGGCCTGGCGCGGGCCAGTTTCCACCTGGTCGTCCAGGGCCATTGCTGGCTGCATATCGACGGCCAGGCCGAGGCCATGCGCCTGCAAGCCGGCGATGCAGTGTTCCTGCTGCGCGACTTCAACTATCGGCTGTCCAATGCCCAGGACTGCGAGCTGGCCCAGCAGCAACCGCGCCAGGTCATGCAAGCGCTGGACAGCGCAGCCACTGACGGCGTGGGCCTGGTGTGCGGGTTCTTTCATTTTCAGCCGGGCCTGTCGTCGCTGGTCATCGACAGCCTGGACGACTGGATCATCCTGCGTGCCGGCGACCCGGCATCCACGGCCGCACGTGCACTGTTCGAACTGATCCTGGCCGAGTGCCAACGGCTGCCCGCGCCCTCCTCGGCGCTGCTCGAACGCCTGAGCCATCTGCTGTTTTTGTATGTGCTGCGCCAACGCGTCAGCGACGACCAGGGCATCAGCGGCCTGGTGGCCCTGGCACGTCACGCCAACTTTGCCAGCCTGCTCGAGCAACTGATCGAACACCCCGACCAGCCCTGGTCGCTGGAAAGCATGGCAGCCTGCACGGGGCTGTCGCGCTCGGCGTTCTTCAAGCGCTTCAGCGAACTGGCCGGGCAATCGCCGGGGCAAGTGTTGCTGGCCCTGCGCATGCGCCATGCCTGCCAGCTGCTCAAAGCCAGCAACACCGTCGAGCAGGTGTGCGCGGCGGTGGGGTATCAGTCGATTGCCGCCTTTACCCGTGCCTTCAGCAAGGCCGTCGGCTTGCAGCCGGGGGCGTATCGGCGCCAGCATGAAGGCCGCTGAGGCAAACAGCGTGCGGTAATCGAACACAAGCAGGCCTTACCCCCTCAAGTCCACCAGCAACCACTCCGATAGCAGACCCACCCACCGCCGTTACAGCGGCAACGCGTGGGGCTGATAACAACTAAAGGAGTACTGCCCGCATGTTCGCCGACCTGAAAATCCGCACCGGTATGTTCTGGGTGCTGTCGCTGCTCAGCCTGACCTTGCTGTTTTCCACCGTCAGCGCCTGGCGCGCGGCGGTGGGTAGCGACCAGCAGATCAGCGAACTGGACCAGACCGCGCACCAGTCGGACCGCCTGAACAACGCCCTGCTGATGGCGATCCGCGCCAGCGCCAACGTGTCCTCGGGCTTTATCGAACAGACCGGCGGCCACAGCGAGAGTGCCAACAAACGCCTGAAGCTCTCGGAAGAACTGCTGGGCAACAGCGCGCAGTTGATCAATGAGTTGGTCAGCAACGCCCAAGAACCGACGCTCAAATCCCTGACCGTGGCGCTGCAAAGCACCTTTGGCGAATACGCCAAGGCGGTGGCCGGGCAGCGTGAAGCCACCCGCCAGAACGACCTGCAGCAGTACTTCAACGTCAACACCGACGCTGGCAACGCCATGGGCCGCCTGCAGGCGCTGCGCCAACAACTGGTGGCGGCGCTGAACGAGCGCAGCCAGCAGATCATGCTCGAATCCGACCGGCGCCTGAGCAGCGCCCAGGTGCTGAGCGTGGCGCTGGGGCTGCTGACCTTGCTGCTCGCCGCCCTGTGCTGGAGCTTTATCGCCCAGCGTGTACTGCGTCCGCTACGAGAGGCCGGCCAGCACTTCCAGCGTATTGCCAATGGCGATTTGAGCGTGCCGGTGACGGTGCACAGCAGCAACGAGATCGGCCAGCTGTTCAGCGAACTGCAGCGTATGCAGCACAGCCAGCGCGACACCCTGGGGCAGATCACCGGCTGTGCCAGGCAACTGGCCGAGGCTGCCGGTGCACTCAATGGCATTACCGAACAGAGCTCGCACAGCCTGCGCCAGCAAGACCAGGAGCTGGAACAGGCCGCCACCGCCGTCACCGAAATGACCACGGCCGTGGAGGAAGTCGCGCGCAACGCCGTGTCCACCTCGCAAGCGGCCAGCGCCTCCAACGAACTGGCCGAACAAAGCCGCCGCCAGGTCAGCGACAACCTCGACGGCACTCAGGCCATGGCCCGAGAGGTGCAGACCAGCAGCGCGCACCTGGAGCAACTGGCCGGGCAGATTCGCGACATCGGCCAGGTGCTGGAAGTGATTCGCTCGGTGTCCGAACAAACCAACCTGCTGGCGCTCAATGCCGCCATCGAAGCGGCCCGTGCCGGGGAAGCCGGGCGCGGCTTTGCCGTGGTCGCCGACGAAGTGCGCACCCTCGCCTACCGCACGCAGCAATCGACCCAGGAAATCGAGCAGATGATTGGCCGCGTGCAGCACGGTACCGAAGCGGCAGTGACGTCGATGCAGGCCAGCACCCAGCGGGCGCAGTCGACCTTGGGTATTACCCAGGCCTCAGGGCTGGTACTGGAAGGGATCTACAGCGCCATTGGCGAGATCAACGAGCGCAACCTGGTGATTGCCAGCGCCGCCGAGGAACAGGCGCAAGTGGCGCGCGAGGTGGATCGCAATTTGCTGAACATCCGCGAACTGTCGACCCGCTCGGCGACCGGGGCGCAACAGACCAGCGAAGCCAGCCAGGCGTTGGCGGGGCTGGCCGGGCAACTGACGGCACTGGTGGCACGCTTCAAGGTTTAAGCAATAAGCGCCCACAGGGTCGGCATACACAGATCCCTGTGGGAGCCGGCCTTGCCGGCGATGGGCTGCAACGCAGCCCCAACGCTCTCAGACATCCACAAGAATCCTGAATCCACCAAAAATCACCCGCTTACCATCAAACGGCATCGGGTTCTGCTCAGGCTGCAAGCGCGGGTCCTGCATCATCTTCTGCATCCCCGCATCGCGCACTTCGCGTGACGGCCACAGGACCCAGGAAAACACCACCGTCTCGTCGTCCTTGAGTTTCACGGCCATGGGGAACGAGGTGAGCTTGCCCTCGGGAACATCATCGCCCCAGCACTCGATCACCTTCAGCGCACCGCATTCCTTGAACACCACGGCGGCCTCTTCGGCGTGTTTTTTGAAGGCTTCGCGGTTGGCGGTGGGCACTGCGAGGACAAAACCGTCGACATAGGACATGGGCTGAACTCCTGCATGAGTGGGGTACAGGGTGGTCGATCAGGCAGGCGCGCAATCGACAGGCCTATCGCCTGAGGCGACCAAAGGTCATCGATCTGCACCACCTCTTCCCCTGCCCCATTGCGGTGCAAAGCCACTACAATAGCCCACCGCAAAAACAGGCTGCCCCCCAATGGATATCGAGCTGGCCCGCACCTTCCTTGAAATCGTTCGCAGCGGCAGCCTGGTGTCCGCCGCCGAACGCCTGCACGTCACCCAGACGGCTATCACCGCCCGGGTACAAAAGCTCGAACAGCAACTGGCCTGCCAGCTGTTCATCCGCAGCCGCAGCGGCGCCAGCCTCACCGCCGACGGCGAAGCCTTCGTGGTTTACGCCAATCAGCTGGTGCAAACCTGGGAGGCCGCACGCCGCGACCTGCCCTTGCCCGAGGGCTGCCACCAGGTGCTGCACATCGGCGGCGAAGTCAGCCTGGGCAACCCGCTGGTGCTCGGCTGGGTCAGCGCCCTGCACCGGGAAATGCCCGGCCACGCCATTCGCAGCGAAGTCAGCGACGGCGAGTCCTTGCTGCACAAAGTGGAAATGGGCGTGCTCGACGCCGTGCTGGTCTACCAGCCCACCTACGGCCCGGGCCTGCAGGTGGAACAGCTGATGGAAGAAAAACTGATCCGCATCCGCCGCAAAGACCAGCCCGAACCTTACGTATACATCGACTGGGGCCAGGCCTTCCGCCGCCGCCACGACGCCGCCCTGCCCGAATGCGCGCGCCCGGCGCTGAGCTTCAACCTCGGGCCGCTGGCGCTGCAGTACATCCTCGAACACGGTGGCAGCGGCTACTTCCGTACCCGCGTGGTGCAGGCGTACCTGGACAGCGGCGTATTCGAACGTGTGCCGCAAGCGCCGGAGTTCACCTACCCCACCTACCTGGTGTATGCCCGCGAGCGCGACAGCGAGGCGTTGCAGCAGGCGTTCAGGGTGCTGCGCGAAGTGGTGGCCGGTGAGAGTGACTGGTCACAGCGCTGGGATCCTGTGATCTGAGCGCGTCGCTTCACTGAGCAACTGGCGCTTGAGCCCGGCAATCAAATCGGTCTGGGTGATCACCCCCACCAGCGCATCCCCTTGCATCACCGGCAAGCAATGCAGCCCCTGCTCACTGAGCAACGGAATCAGCGCCACCGCGGGCTCGTCACTGCGCACGGTAATCACCGGCCGGCTCATGATCTGCTCCAGCAGCACCTGAGGCCTGCGCCCAAACAACCCGCGCCAGCTGAAACGCCCCTCGGCCATGGCCGGCCCGACCAGGTCGCTCAAGCTGACAATCCCCACCAAACGCCGCGCCTCATCCAGTACCGGCAAGGTGTGCAAGTGGTGGCTCGACAACAACTGCCAGGCCTGCTGCAGGGTGGTCTGCGGGGTCGCCAACTGCACATCCCGCGACATCACCGAGGCGGCGGTAATGCCACCGAGGCTGCGCTTGAGCGCGTGTTGCTCGGTGGCCATGATGATGCGTTCGAGCTCATCGCGGGTGACGTCGACAAACTCGCCGAGCTCTTCCAGCGCCTGGTCGAGGTCCTCGCCACTGACCCCGACCCGCTCACCCGGCAACACATCGGCGGTGTGGTGCAGGTCTTTGCGCGGCGTGGCGGTTTTCGGGTAGCGCACGCCGGTCAGGCGGTTGTAGATCACCGCCACGGCCACCAGTACCAGGGCATTGAGCATGATCGGCTCGAACACCTGGTCGCCCATTGCCGCCAGTGATGAGTCCGCCAGCACCACGCTCACCGCCACCCCGCCCCCCGGCGGGTGCAGGCAGCGCAGCAGGCACATCAGCAAAATCGCCACGCCAAGGGCCAGTGCCGCGACCCACAAGGCCGAGCCAAAACAGTGATGCAACACCAGCCCCACCGCCGTCGCGCAGGCATAACTGCCAACAAAGGGCCAGGGCTGCGCCAGCGCGCCGGAGTGCACGGCAAACAGCAGCACCGCCGAGGCCGCCAACGGCCCGAGCAAGTGCAGCGCCACCGTCGGGCCAAAGGCCAGGCTACAGGCGAAACCAGCAAGAAACAGACCGAGCAGCGCGCCGACGCCTGCGCGTAGCCATTCTTTCGGGGGGATGTTCAGAGGGGCCGGCAGCAGCCGGCTGAACCAGTTGTTCAGACCGCGGGTAGACATGGGTAAATCGGGCACCTGGGCAGTAAAAAAAGCCCGGCCAACGTGGCTGGGCTGAGTATTGCGAGGGGCAATACCAATGGGCTCCGTCCGTGGAGATGGAATTTTTTGAGTGTTGCGTCGGGGGGATTTTGCCGGGGTTGCGGTGAGGGGTGGTAATTCAAAAAAGTGAGGGGTGGGTGCAGTTTTTTTGAGGGATGGGCAGCGACAGGCCGGTGTCTACCGATCCGCGCCGGTACCTTGGCCAAGTCGGCGAGCAGGTTGGGTGACGATGCCAACGTGATAGGTGAGTAGTCCGCTTGCGGCCACGATGCCCAGCGCGACGAAGGCTGCGCTATAGCCGAAACCATGCGCGATCCAACCGGCGAGTGCGTGACTCATGGCCGCGCCTACCCCTTGGATTGCCATCACGGCACCAAGCCCTGCATTGACGTGTCCAGTGCCGCGCAGGATGCAAGCGACAAGCCCGGGCAAGGCGACACCCAGCAGGCCCGCCCCGATTCCGTCAAGGGCCTGTACCGGAAGCAGCGCCCATGGGGACGCCCAGAAACCGGCGATCAGCCCTCGCAAGGGTAAAGCCAACAGGGCGGTAATGATCAGTAGCCGATACCCGTGCCGAGAGGCATACCATCCAGCCCAAAGCGCCACAGGAACCATCACCAGCTGCGCGACGATGACGGTCGATGCCGTGAACACGCTGGGGTCCGCCAGCCCGCGCGTGACGTTCGACTGCGCAAACAAGGGCAGCATCGCGGCATTGCCCAGGTGGAACAGCAGCATCGTGATCGCGAGCAGGCCCAGCTCGCGCGAGTCCGTCAAAATCCGCAGCATGGAAGGCGCAGGACCGCCACCTTGCGCAGGCTGGTTGCAAGTGAGGTCTGCACCACGGGCCCGCTCATGATTGATGTCCTGCGGATGGATCTTGCACAAGCAAGCAAGCGCCGCGCACGCCATCAGGGCCATCAACACGAATACGGCTGACAGCCCCCAGCGGTAGCCTGCCAGCCCGGCCAATGCAGCCGCGACCACGTTGCCGGCATGGTTCCAGGCCTCGTTGATGCCAAGCTGCCGAGACAGGTCCCTCTGATCCACGATGCCCAAGGTAATACCCATGATGCCGGCGCCCATCAACGCCCCCACGGCACCGGTCACCAGCTGAGAGGCGACCACGACGCCGAACGACGCTGCCGTCCATAGCGCCGCCGTGGCGAGCATGAGCATGACGGTGGCACTTGCCAGTAGAAGTCGCTTGTAGCGCGAAGCGTCGATCCAGGCTCCCATCGGCGTGGTCGTCAGCATGCCTGCGACGCCGCCGATGGCCATCACGTAGCCGATGTCATCGGCCCGCCAGCCTTGACTGGCCAGAAGCACACCGAGGAAGGGCCCCAGGCCGTCACGGACATCGGCCAGGAAGAAGTTCAGGCCGGACAGCCAGCTCCGCGAGCCGGCGTGCGTCGGGGTTATGGAAGGCGTTGCCATCGTCACATCCTTACTGCGCACGGTCGTAAAGCGGCTCCAGGGTGGACAGCGAGGTGCCCATGCTGACGGCTTCCAACGCGGTGCCAAACACATTGCGCGTGCCCAGCCCGGATGCCGCGAACGGCGCCCCCGTCTGCACCGACAGGCGCAGGCTTTCTGGCGGGAAACGAACGATGCTGCCATCGCTGAGGATGACGCCGTTGGCCTCGCCCCGCGGACCGGTGAGCACGGCCTCCACCTGGCCTTCCACCTGCTGGGGCTGCAGGCGCTGGGCGCGCAGATGGGGTGGCAGGACTCGGCCTTCGCCGACCGGCGGCGGCTGGTCGTACACGGTGCGCCCGCTGGCGGTGTGGACGATGGCGTCGGCCTTGACCGTGCCCCGCGCTTGCGCCCGTCCGATGATGCGCACGGCGTCCCCCACCTGGACCGCCGCAGTGAGCGCATCGGCCATGTGCGGCGCGAACTTGACAATGGTTCCGTCGCTCAGGCGCAGGCCGTCGACCTCACCGTAGGGATTGATGAGCATCCGCTGGACCTGACCTTCCACCACGTACTGGCCCATCAGGCCAGGGGCGGCCATGCCTTGATGCGATGTCGCAGGCAGATGAGCGGCTGGGTCGGGCGCCATGGCCTGTGCGCTGAGGCTGCACAGGCCGAATACCAGCGCAGCAGACGTGGCGATGAAATACCTAGACATTGGAGAAGCTCCTTGGCTTGGGAAACAACACCCAACCTGTAGTGCAAGCACCATGCCTAACAATATTTACAACAAATTCAACTGCTTACATAAATAACGAGCCATGCGCCGTCCGATCCCGTGACGCCCGGGTGTCACAGAATCGGACACCGGCTGGCCTGCGCAGGGGTCAGTCCAGCCCAAACTCGGCCAGCTTGCGGTAGAGCTGTTGGCGAGACAGACCGAGACGCCGCGCCGCCTCCGCGCGGTTACCGGCCGTCGCAGCCAGGGCTCGCACAATCATCTCGCGCTCCAGGTGGGCAACGGCTTGTGCCATAGGTCCCTCCCAGTCGATGTCCAGGCCCGGGGTGGGCGCCGCCGCTGCCTGCAAGCCGATGTGTTCGACATCGATGACCGCGCCGTGGCTGAGGATGGCCGCGCGTTCCATGGCGTTGCGCAGTTCGCGCACGTTGCCGGGCCAGGGGTGGGCCAGCAGCAGCCGGGCGGCCGCTGCACTCAAGCGCTTGGGCGAGTCGCCGCCCAACAGGCGTAGAAAGTGCTCGGCCAGCAGCAGCACGTCGCC
>NZ_JH650776.1:50379-77968 GCF_000259195.1 Pseudomonas donghuensis | reverse complement strand
GGCAGCCACAGCGGCACCACCTGCAGGCGGTACCACAGGTCTTCCCGGAAGCGCCCCTCCTTGACCGCGGCGGGCAGGTCCCGGTGCGTGGCCACGACGATGCGCACGTCCACCGGCTGGACGCGGTTGGCGCCCACGGGGGTGATCTCGCGCTCCTGCAGCACCCGCAGAATCTTCGCCTGTGTGGGCAGCGGCATGTCGCCGATCTCGTCAAGGAACAGGGTGCCGCCATCGGCCTCGCGAAAGCGTCCGGTGCGTTCGTGGACGGCACCGGTGAACGCGCCTTTGACATGACCGAACAGCTCGCTTTCCATCAGTTCAGCCGGGATCGCAGCGCAGTTCACTGCGACGAAGGGGCCGCTGGCTCTAGCGCTGTTGCGATGCAAAGCGCGCGCCACCAGTTCCTTGCCCGTGCCCGTCTCGCCGAGGATCAAGGCGGTGGCATCGGAGTTCGCAGCCAGCCCGATGTGCTTGAAGACCTGGCGCATGGCCTCGCTGGCGCTGACCAGTTCACGGCCATCCACAGGTTCTCTTGCGCCGGGCGATGCCCCGGCCGCCTGAGGCCGGTCTGGGCTGGGGGCTGCTTGACGCAAGGCCCGCTCGAGCGTTTCGACCAGGGCGACCCTGGTCACGGGCTTGGTCAGATGGTCGAACGCGCCCAGGCTCATCGCCTCGATGGTGTTGCCACCGCTCGCATAGGCGGTGAGCATGATGCAAGGGACCTGCGAGAGGCGCGCCGCACGGCGCAGGAACACCAGACCATCCTCTCCCGGCAGCCGCAGGTCGACGATGGCCGCATCCACGGCCTCGGTGCGCAGCCTGTGCAGGCCCGCATCGGTGCTTTGGGCCTGCAGCACCGTATGGCCCAGGTCCTGCAGCACTTCTGCAAGGCTGTCACGGAACGCGGCGTCATCGTCGACAATCAGGATTCGGGCCACGGTAGCTCCATCTCTATGCGCGTGCCCTTGGCCGACTCGGCGAGACCGACCCGCCCGCCGTGTCCCTGCACGATCTCGCGCACCAGCGCCAGCCCCAGGCCGGTACCGCCTGCGCGGGTAGTGGCGAAAGGCTCGAACAACGTATCGCGCATGTCGGCCGGAATACCGCAACCATCGTCCGCCACCCACAACAGCAATGCGCCACGGCGCGTGCGCTGCGCACCGAGTTCGATCTCACCGCATTCTCCCGTGTGCGCCATCGCGTTGAGCAGCAGGTTGTCAAAGACCCGTGCCATTTGTGTCGGGTCGAACAGCGCCAGCCCCTTCGCGCTTTCGGACAGCTGCGGTTCAACCGCCAGTGTGATTCGTACGCCATGCTTTTGCGCCGCCTCGGCATGGGCATTGCGCTGCGCCTCCAGCCATCCCCGCAGGTCAACCGCCTGGCGCTCGGCGCGCAACGGTTGCGTCAATGCCAGCAGGCTCGACACCAGTGCCTCCAGGCGTGCCGTTTGCGACAGCACCGCCTCCAGGGCACCAACCACACGGGCTTCGCGCCGGTCGGCCGGCGCAGCCATCGCGTTTTCCGCCTTCATGCGCATCGTGCCCAATGGGTTGCGAATCTCATGCGCGAGCCCGGCGCAAACGCGCCCCAAGGTCGCCAGACGTTCGGACTGGGCCAGTTGCTCTCGCAGGTGGGCCGACTGGCGCTGCCAACGCGCAAGCATCCAGCCCAGCCATGCGCCGGAGACCACCACCAGCGCCAGCAGCAGGCTCACCGCGAGGATCAGGGTGTTGACCGTGCCTGCGGCCAACAGCGGCACGCGCAGCAGGGTCCAGGCGATCAGGCGGCGGTCATCGGTGGGCACAGGGCAGGCAGCGAACGCCACGGCTTCGCGTAAACCCGGTCGCACGTCCGCCACAAGGCCTGCAGAATCCTGCGCACGCTGGGCCGTGGAGGCAATGCGCTCCAGCTCGGCACTTGGCGGATCGCGCTTGATTCCCGTGCCATCGTAGGTCGGGAAAGCGTAGGCCACCACGCCCGCATCCGCTCGCCAGAAGCCGCCCTCCATGCCCGGCTGATCGCGCAGTGCCAAATCAAGCACCGCCTGTGCCGCAGCCGGGGTCATGGGATAGGGCTGATCGTCTGCAGGCGGGAGCTGCTGGCGAACGCGTGCCGCCCCCGCTTGCAGCGCCTGGCAACTGGTCGCGGTGAGTTGGCGCGCATGCGCAATCTGGGGACCGGCGCCTTGGCGGCTGAGTATCAACAGCAACCACCCCAGCACAAGCGCAACGGCGGCAATGGATAGCCACAGGATCAACAGATCACGTCGAACGGATGATTGCAGCGACAGGTCAAATTCCCTTTGATGTGAGGCACCGCGGGTCAATCGGTGGGCGTTTTGCCGGCAACCTTGCCAGATGGGCCATTGCCGCGCAAGAAAACGCTCGGTTGGCCGGCCGTTTCATAACCAGGCGTGACGTGGTTGAGCAAGGTTACGAGGTTGCAAGGGTGTGTGCAGGGGCAAGTTGTTTTCGAGCAAACGTGCCCCGCTGCCGGGGAAGATCGTCTGTCATAACTTCCCCAAATATGGCATTCAGCCTGATGGGCAGTGACACCTCTCTGGCCAGGGGGGATCCGACACCAACGCACCATAGGCAACACCTGATGCAAGCATTACTGCTAGAGATCCTCGACCAAGTTCGTCCCCTGCTCAGCCAGGGCCAGGTGGCGCAATACATCCCCGCCCTGGCCCAGGTAGAGCCCAACCAACTGGGCATTGCCGTGCATGGTTTGGACGGTCAATTGCACTGCGCGGGGGATGCGCACACGCCATTCTCGATCCAGAGCATTTCCAAGGTGTTCAGCCTGGTGCAGGCGATCAACCACAGCGGCGAAGATATCTGGTCGCGGTTGGGTTACGAGCCTTCCGGGCAGGCGTTCAATTCGCTGGTGCAGCTTGAGGTGGAAAAAGGCAAGCCGCGTAACCCGTTTATCAATGCCGGCGCACTGGTGATCTGCGATATCAACCAGTCCCGTTACGCCACCCCAGCGCTCTCGATGCGTGATTTTGTCCGCCGCCTGGCAGGCAACCCGCGCGTTACCAGCGACCTTGTGGTCGCGGACTCCGAATACCAGCACCGCGCACGCAATGCCGCCATGGCCTACCTGATGCAGGCGTTCGGTAACTTCCACAACGATGTTGATGCGGTGCTACGCAGCTACTTCCACCATTGCGCCTTGTCCATGAACTGCATAGACGTTGCCCGGGGCTTCGCGTTCCTGGCCAACAGCGGTTACTGCCCACATAGCGGCGAACAAGTGCTCAACCCACGCCAAGCACAACAAGTGAATGCGATCATGGCCACCAGCGGGCTGTATGACGAGGCAGGCAACTTTGCCTACCGTGTGGGCCTGCCAGGCAAGAGCGGTGTCGGTGGCGGTATTGTCGCGATTGTGCCGGGACGCTACAGCATCTGTGTGTGGTCACCAGCACTGAACGCCTCGGGTAACTCACTGGCGGGGCTGCGCGCGCTGGAGCTGTTGAGCGAACGCATCACGGGTTCGGTGTTTTCGGCGGTACCTTGAACTGGCCGGGCCTCAACCGTTGTCCCGATTCCCCGCCAGTCCTTCTTTAACTGCCCCGGCAAAACCCGCACAATCGCCGGCTTTTTTCGACAAGGTAGTCCCTCATGCAACGGATCGTCATTTTGGGCAACGCCGGTAGCGGTAAGTCCACCCTCGCCCGCGTTCTCGGTAAACGCCTGGGCTTGCCGGTGGTGCACCTGGACAGGCTGTTCTGGGAGCCTGGCTGGGTCGAGCCCGACGCCGAGCAGTACCGCGCGCGGGTGCGCGAGGCGGTGGCACAGGACACCTGGGTGTGTGAAGGCAACTATGCACGGCGTACCTTTGACCTGCGCCTGCCGCGCGCTGACCTGGTCATCTGGCTGGATACACCGCGCTTGACCTGCTTTTGGCGGGTGATCAAGCGCAGCGTGTTGAACCGCCCTCGCCCCGACCTGCCCGAAGGTTGTAGCGAAAAGCTTGATCGGGCGTTTCTGACTTTTTTGAAATTCGTCTGGACCTTTGATCGCGGTTATCGCCCGGGAATCGAGGCAGTGCGCGAGGCCATCGGGCCGCAGGTGCCGGTGGTGCATTTGCGCGGCAGTCGGCAGATTGCGGCGTTTGTCGAAGGCTTGCCCGGCAATGCAGGCTTCAGCCCAAAGGCACAGCAATCAGTGCAATGATGCTGCCGTGTATGGACCAGAGACATCGCTGACGAGCCAGCGCCCTTGAGAACGGCGCAAGTCCTGTGGGAGCGGGCCTTGCCCGCGATCGAGCGCGCAGCGGTCGCAATCCAGGCAACACCTGATGTGCTGGCTGTACCGGCCTCATCGCTGGCAAGCCAGCTCCCACAGGGAATGCATCAACCCTGAGAACGCGAAGCGGTCGTCGGCCTAGCTCCTGCGTCAACGGCACCGGCAGTTGGTTGAGCGGGCCGCTGTGGCGGGTCCAAGGTTAACGTCAACGTCAAGATCAAGCCTGCTCCGCTCACCCCTGTTCCAACAGCCGTTCCATCAGCATCCGCGCGTTTTCGGTGCAGGTGCGGTCTTCGGGGCGGTTTTCGATGCTGTCGATGGCCACCAGCAATTGCGCGCGATTCTGCGCCAGTTGCTGCTGCAGCACTTCGATCTCGGCGACCTTGCGCTTGAGCCCGGCCAGCAGCGCATCATGCTGCCAGCCGTCGGCGTTGGCCGGCAGCAGTTGGCGGATCTCCTCGAGGCTGAACCCGGCACCCTGGGCGCTGGTGATGATTTGCAGCGTCCACAGCGCTTGCGGGGCGTAGTCGCGGTAGCCGTTGGCCTTGCGCGCCACCGATCTGATCAGGCCGCTGGCCTCGTAAAAGCGAATGCGCGAGGCACTCAGGCCGCTGCGTTTCGCCAGTTCTCCTATTCTCATAGCTCGCCTTCAACAGGGCATTGACCTTAAACCTCACTTTAACCCTAGGACGCAGCAAACACATCACAGAGGAGCAACGAACATGGCATTCGTCACAACCAAAGACGGCGTTGAAATCTTCTACAAGGACTGGGGCCCGCGCGATGCCCAGGTGATTTTCTTCCACCACGGCTGGCCCCTCAGCGGCGACGACTGGGATGCGCAGATGCTGTTCTTCCTGGCCCAGGGTTATCGGGTGATCGCCCACGACCGCCGCGGCCATGGGCGCTCCAGCCAGGTCTGGGATGGCCACGACATGGACCACTACGCCGATGACGTGGCGGCAGTGGTCGACCACCTGGGCGTACGCGGCGCGGTGCATGTCGGGCACTCCACCGGTGGCGGCGAGGTGGTCCATTACCTGGCCCGCCACGGCCAGGACCGCGCCAGCAAGGCGGCGATCCTCGCGGCGGTGCCGCCGCTGATGGTGCAAACCGCCAGTAACCCCGGCGGCCTGCCCAAGTCGGTGTTCGACGACCTGCAGGCGCAGCTGGCGGCCAACCGCGCGCAGTTCTACCACGACATTCCCGCCGGGCCGTTCTACGGCTACAACCGCCCCGGTGCGACACCGTCGCAAGGGGTGATCCTCAACTGGTGGCGCCAGGGCATGATGGGCAGCGCCAAGGCCCACTACGATGGCATCGTCGCCTTCTCGCAGACCGACTTCACCGAGGACTTGAAGCGCCTCACCCTGCCGGTGCTGGTAATGCACGGTGACGACGACCAGATCGTGCCCTACGAAAACTCAGGCCTGCTGTCGGCCAGGCTGCTGAGCAACAGCACCCTGAAAACCTACAAAGGCTACCCCCACGGCATGCCCACCACCCATGCCGACATCATCAACGCCGATCTGCTGGCCTTCATACGCAGCTGATGCGATGGTGCCAGGGCCCTTCCCTGGCACCTCGCCCGCCCCGCTGAAAAAGCCTGTTGACATTAAAGTTAACTTTAAAGTTATGGTTTGAGCACGATCAACCGAGGTGCTGCCATGAACGTGTTCGACAAGCTGACATTGCCCAACGCAAGCGAAATCCCCAACCGCCTGGCCAAGGCCGCGATGGAAGAGAACATGGCCGACGCCGACCAGGCGCCGTCCGTAGAATTGCTGCGCTTGTACCAGGCCTGGGCCGAAGGTGGCGCCGGCCTGTTGATCAGCGGCAACGTGATGGTCGACAGCCGCGCCATGACCGGCCCGGGCGGCGTGGTGCTGGAGGATGACCGGCAACTGGCCAAGTTCAAGCGCTGGGCCAGTGTCGGCCGTGCCCAGGGTGCGCAGTTCTGGCTGCAGATCAACCACCCCGGGCGGCAAATGCCGGCCAACCTCGGCCAGCCCACCTGGGCGCCGTCGGCGGTGGCGCTGGAGATGGGCAAACTGTCGAAGCACTTCAACCCACCCCAGGCGATGACCGAGGCGGTGATCGACGATGTCATCCAACGCTTTGCCCGTACCGCGCAACTGGCCGAACAGGCCGGTTTCACCGGGGTGGAGATTCATGCCGCGCATGGCTACCTGCTGAGCCAGTTCCTCTCGCCGCTGAGCAACAAGCGCAACGACGCCTGGGGCGGCTCGCTTGAGAACCGTGCGCGGCTGTTGCTGGAAATCGTCAAGGCAGTGCGCGCGGTGGTGGCGCCGCAGTTTGCCGTGGCAGTCAAGCTCAACTCCGCCGACTTTCAGCGCGGCGGCTTCAGTGCCGATGATGCCCGTCAGGTGGTGCAACTGCTCAACGGTCTGGGCGTCGACCTGGTGGAGTTGTCCGGTGGCAGCTACGAAGCCCCGGCCATGCAGGGTGAAGCCCGTGACGGGCGGACCCTGGCCCGGGAAGCCTACTTCCTGGAGTTCGCCCGCGACGTGCAGAAGGTGGCGAGCATGCCGCTGATGGTCACTGGCGGCATCCGCCGCCTGCCGGTGGCCCAGCAGGTGGTCGACAGTGGCGTGGCCATGGTCGGCATCGGCACGGCGCTAGCCATCGACCCCAACCTGCCCCGCGCCTGGCAGCAAGGCAAAGGCACGGCGCCGGCGCTGGCGCCGATCACCTGGAAGAACAAGCCGCTGGCATCGCTGGCCAGCATGGCCTTGGTCAAGTTCCAGCTGCGCAAGCTCAGCCAGGGCAAGGCGCCCCGCCCGCAGGTGTCGCCGCTGTGGGCGCTGATCGGCCAGCAACTGGGCAATGCGCTGCGCGCCCGCCAGTACCGGCAGTGGGTCGCCCAGCGCGTGCGTTGAGCCACATCACGCTAGACCCGCGATGAGGCCAGCACAGCTCTATCAGGGCTCATCAGCTCTGGCAGAAGCGGATCCGGTTGCCAAACGGGTCATAGACTTCCAGCACCTTGCCCCAGCCCTGCTCGACAATATCCGGCCGGCCATAGCCGTAGCGCTTGGCCTGCAGCTCGTCGCGCAGTGGCTCGATATTGTGCATGGGCACGAAGATCGTTGCGCCTGGGCTGGCATCACCGTGATGCTCGGACAGGTGCAACTGCAGGCCATCGCGGCTGATGCCCAGGTACAGCGGCAGGTCAGCCTCGAAACGGTGCTCGAACTCGACGCTGAAACCCAGGAAACCCAAATAGAATTCGCGGGCCTTGGTTTCATCGAAACTGCGCAAAATGGGGATGGGCTTGTCGAAGCGGATCGCCGCTGCCGGGCTGTCCGGGGGCAACAACGCAGCGGCGGTGTTCCAGTCTTTATAACCCAGCTGCTGCGCCACCAGCTCCAGCGCGCCTGAATGTGAAAGCTGCAGGCTCTGCGCTTGCAGCGACACGCGCAGACGCTTGGCCATCTGTTTGGCCTGTTCGAGTGAAATCATCGTTCCTCCTGGAGTCGAGGCCACAAGGTGCTCGCGTTGCCAAACCTCGACTGCAAGAAAAGCGACAGGGTTCGGGAGTTGTTCACATGCTTTCACCATGCCCTGAGGGCGCGAGCGGCAGGCAGCATTGGCCTGGCGGCGATAGTACACAGATGATCAGCGCACTGTCGATTTCGCCGCGCCTGGTTCGACTATGGTCAGGCATGCCCTCAACCCACCCCATCAGGAGCAGACCATGCGCAAACTCGTTGATCCACCCGATCATCCTCGGGTGTGGCAAGCGCTGGTTCGATGACCAGGCACACGCGTCGGCATTTAACCTGGCGCAATCGAGCAGCACGCCAAGCGGAGTGCTGGTTGCACGTTATGTGCTTAACGGGGAGGTGCGCACCGGGTCGTTTGCCTAGACTGGGCAGGTACCGCCGCACTGGAGAGCGCAATGCCCGCCCCTGAAACCGAACTTTTGCAAAGCTGGCAACACAACGCCCGAGCCTGGATCAAAGCCATCCGCAGCGGCGCCATCGAAAGCCGCCTGAAGGTTACCGATCAGGCCATTCTGCTGGCCGTGCTCGGCCGCCAGCCCGAACGCGTGCTGGACCTCGGCTGTGGTGAAGGCTGGTTGTTGCGGGCGCTGGCCAAGCGCGGCATCGATGCCGTGGGCGTCGATGGCGACCCGACCCTGGTGGAAGCGGCGCGGGCGGCGGGCGCTGCCCAGGTACACCTGGCAAGCTACCAGGCACTGGCACAAGCGCAGGTAGATATTGGCCGCGACTACAACCTGATCTGCGCCAACTTCGCCCTGCTGCACCAGGACATCATCCCCCTGCTCGGCGCCATGAACGCCCTGCTCGCCCCCGGCGGCGCCCTGGTGATCCAGACCCTGCACCCGTGGACGGCCGCTGCAGGCGACTATCAGGACGGTTGGCGGCAAGAGACCTTTGCCGGTTTTCAGGGCCAATGGCACCCCATGCCCTGGTACTTGCGCACCTTGTCCAGCTGGATCAATGCCCTGGACATGGCGGGGTTCAGGCTGATCGCCCTGCAGGAGCCGCAGCATCCGCAAAACCCGCTGCCGCAATCCTTGTTGCTGGTGGCCGAGTCGAGAGGATGAGCTCGGTCACATCCCATTCCATCCACGTAAAAGGAAGCACGCGTCATGAGCGAAGAAACAAAAGTAAAAGGGCCAGCTTCGTACTTCCCCTCCATCGAGAAAAAGTACGGCCAGCCCATCAGCCACTGGCTGAACCAACTTGGCACGGTCAACGACAAGAAGCACATGGAAATGGTCAACTGGCTCAAAGCCGAACATGGTATGGGCCATGGCCATGCCAATGCGCTGGTGGCGTACTTTTTAGCGAGCGCTAAAAACACCTGACGATACAGGCCCGATACCACAAGGCACAGGCATCACCGCCGAGCGGGGCGTGCTGTCGGTGCCGCACTTCATGTTCCTCGCCTCGGTGCTGGCTGCGCGAGCTGATCAGCCGTTGCCTGGCAACGTCCTGACCGGCGAACCTGGCTCAGCGGTCTTTCGCCAGGTAAAACAGGATATAGCCCGAACTCACTAGGCTACCGGCCGCTATTTCGGCGTTGAAGCAGGCCTTGAGTGCATCCTCATCGGCAAAGCCGTACGAAGGCAGCCTGCCCTCAGCAAAGCCGGCGAGCCGCCACAGGTCGAAGCCATCGAGCTCACCCTGCTCGCCAAAGTCGAAGTCGACGGAGCCGGTGGGCAAGTGAACCGCACAGCCGTAACCGTGCTTGAAGTAACCAACGCCGCCATCAAGCTCGCCGCGATGGGGGATATCCATCGTCACCCACGCCATAGCGCTCGAGGGTCTCGGGATGCCTGAGCGTTGCATGAGTTCGACAGCGGCGCTGACACTTGCCTGGTAATCGCGGATCAGTCTGGCGAGGAGATTGTTCATGCCGGCTCGCGTTGACAGGGCTGGTCCTGGTCGCACCAGCCAAGCGCTTTGTAGGAGGTTTTATCCTGCTGGGGATAGTCGCTTCGGTACTCTCCCCAATCCATGTAGGCATAGTATTGGCTCATTGCATCGAAATAACTGTCAGCTTCGACTTCCCACACAAGCCTTGAGCCGGCGCCCATCAGCGCCCGCGCGTTGTCACCGCGGGGCCCGGCCAGGCAGAAGGTTTGACAGTCATCCGGTTCCATCCAGAGTTCATGTTTCATGTACAACGCTCGCGATTGAGTCCGCGCTATCGTGCCCGAAAACATCGGTGCATGACCACTCCAAATCCTGTGGGAGCAGCTTGCCAGCGATCGAACGCGAAGCGGTCGCAACCCAGCCGGTGCCTACCGTGATTCGTGCAAAGCCCGGCAACACTGCTATTCCTGTACCCAGGTCCGCGTTTGCAAGGAACAACCGTCCAATGCTGGTCATCGAACACCTGCACAAGTCCTTCAGCACCGCCCAAGGCCCGCTACCGGTGCTGCAAGGCGTCGACTTGCACCTGGCTCAAGGCAGCAGCCTGGCGTTGATGGGCGAGTCCGGCAGCGGCAAGAGCACCCTGCTGCACTTGGTCGCCGGCCTCGATCGTGCCGACAGCGGGCGCATCCTGATCGACGGCCAGCCCCTGGACGGACGTTCAGAAGCCGCCCTGGCACGCTGGCGGCGGGAAGGCATCGGCCTGGTGTTCCAACAGTACAACCTGATCAGCAGCCTCGATGTGGCGGCCAATCTTGCCTTTCAGGCCAGGCTGGCGGCGCGCTGTGAGCAGCACTGGCTGGACTACCTGACCACCCGCCTTGACCTCGCCAGCCTGCTGCAGCGCTACCCGGAGCAACTCTCCGGCGGCCAGCAGCAGCGGGTTGCCATTGGCCGCGCACTGGCTGCCCGCCCGCCACTGGTGCTGGCTGATGAACCCACCGGCAGCCTCGACGAAGCCAGCAGCGATGAGGTACTGACGCTGATGCTGCAACTGGTCGGCGAGGCCGGCAGCAGCCTGCTGATGGTCACCCACAGCCCGCGCCAGGCTGCGCGCCTGGAGCAGCGCTGCGTCCTGCATGCCGGGCGTATACAGCGCGAGGCGCTGTGATGAGCCCGCTGCTGATTGCCCTGCAGGCACTGCTGAGCCATTGGCGGCGCCATCGCTTGCAGTTTTTCAGCATCTTTACCGGCCTGTGGCTGGCCACCGCCCTGTGGACCGGGGTGCAGGCACTCAACAGTCAGGCCCGGGCCGACTACGCCCGCGCCAGTGCGGTGCTGGCCGGCCCTGCGCAAGCGCAGCTGGTGGCCCGTAGCGGTGAGCGCTTCGATCAATCGCTGTATCTGCAACTGCGCAAGCTCGGCTGGCAGCTGTCGCCGGTGCTGGAGGGTCGCCTGCGCTTTGCCGGCGAGCAGCCGCTGACGGTGCGCCTGATCGGCATTGAGCCGCTGAGCCTGCCAGCGGCAATGACCGTTGCCGGCACCTCGCTGCAAGGGTTCGACCTGCAGGCATTCATTGGCATGCCGGGGCAAGCCTGGGTAGGCCCCGATACGTTGCGACAACTGGGTGTGGATGCCACCGGGCGAGCTACCAGCAGTGATGGTCAGGTGTTACCGCCCCTGGTGGTGCAGCCGCAGTTGGCACCGGGCGTGATCGTGGTGGATATCGGCCATGCACAAGCGTTGTTGCACGCGCCAGGGCAATTGTCGCGATTGCTGGTGGGCGATGAGGCCAGGCCCTTGCCGGCAGCATTCGCCGAGCGCCTGACCCTGCACGCGCCCAGCGACGACGGCGACCTGCAGCGTCTGACCGACAGCTTTCACCTCAACCTCACCGCCCTCGGCCTGCTGGCTTTCGTCGTCGGGCTGTTCATCGCCCACGCCGCCATCGGCCTGGCCCTCGAACAGCGCCGCGGCCTGATTCGTAACCTGCGCGCCTGCGGCATCAGCTTGAACACCCTGTTGATCGCCCTGGTACTGGAGCTGGGTGTTTTCGCCGTACTCGGCGGCCTGGCCGGGGTCGCCAGCGGTTATGGCCTGGCCGCCCTGTTGCTACCTGATGTCGCCGCCAGCTTGCGCGGCCTGTACGGCGCCCAGGTGGCCGGGCAACTGAACCTGCCGGCCTGGTGGTGGCTGGCGGGGGTCGTGGTGAGTGTCTTCGGTGCCTTGCTCGCAGGTGTGAGCAGCGTGCTGCGCGCCGCCCGTTTGCCGTTGCTGGCCCTGGCGCAGCCGCAAGCCTGGCGCCTGGCCCAAGGGCCCTGGTTGCGCCGCCAGGCGCTGGCGGCCGGGCTGTTGCTGGCGGTTGCGCTGGGCTGCTGGCAATGGGGCAACAGCTTGGCCAGTGCCTTGCTCCTGCTCGCCACATTGCTTCTGGCGGCAGCGTTGCTGTTGCCCGCCCTGCTCGATGGCGCGCTGGCCTGGCTGGCACGCCTGTGTCGCGGGCCGTTGGCGCAGTGGTTTGTCGCCGACAGCCGCCAGCAGCTCCCTGCCCTGAGCCTGGCGCTGATGGCGCTACTGTTGGCATTGGCCGCCAGCGTCGGCGTGGGCAGCATGACCGAGGGCTTTCGCAAGACCTTCAGCGCTTGGCTCGACCAGCGCCTTTCAGCCGATCTTTACCTCACCCCGCAGGACACGACACAAGCCCTGCAAATCACTGACTGGCTCGCCCGGCAACCGGCCGTCACTACGCTGCTGCCCAGCTGGCGTGCAGAAATACGCTTGCAGCAGTGGCCGGTTCAAGTCCAGGGCATCATCGATCACCCCGCCTACCCTGCGCGTTGGCCATTGCTGGAACAACGCCCGCAGGCCTGGGCGCAATTGGCCAGCGGTCGGGCGGTGATGCTCAGTGAACAACTGGCCCGGCGCCTGGGCGTGCAGGTGGGCGCCCCCCTGCAGCTACCGAACCAAGCCATGACCGTGGTCGGCATCTATGCCGACTATGGCAACCCCAAGGGGCATCTGCTGGTCAATGCCGACTGGCTGCGCGGGCACCTGCCAGAGGCAAAGCTGAGCACTATCAGCCTGAACCTGGCGCCAGAAGGTATTGCGCCGCTCAAAGCCGACCTGCAACAACGCTTCGCCCTGGACGACAGCCGCGTGGTCGAGCAAGCCAGCTTGAAACGCTGGTCTACCGAGATCTTCAGCCGTACCTTCGCCGCCACCACGGCGCTCAACAGCCTGACCCTGGGGGTGGCGGGCGTCGCTCTGTTCATCAGCCTGCTGACCCTGAGCCAGAGCCGCCTGGGCCAGTTGGCACCCCTCTGGGCCCTGGGCGTGCGGCGCACCCAGCTGGTGTGGTTGTCACTGGGCCAAACCCTGATGCTGAGCAGCCTGACCGTGCTCCTGGCCATCCCCTTGGGGCTGTTGCTGGCCTGGTGCCTGGTGGCGGTGGTCAATGTCCAGGCCTTCGGCTGGCGCCTGCCCCTGCATGTATTTGCCGCGCAACTGCTGCAACTGGCGCTGCTCGGCCTGTTGACCAGCCTGCTGGCCAGCGCCTGGCCGTTGTGGCAACTGGCGCGGCGCCAGCCGAGCGCGCTGCTGAGGCAATTCGCCGATGAAGGGTAACCGCTGCCTGTTGATCGGCCTGTTGCTGCTGGCCGGTTGCGACCAGCCTGCGCCAACGCCCAAAAGCTTTGCCGGATTGGGCCAGGACGCCACTGCCTTCAGCCAGGTGACGCGCGCCCATTCGCTGGTGTTCCCCCTCGACCACGCGGCCCACAATGGCTTTCGCATCGAGTGGTGGTACGTCACCGCCAACCTCAAGGACAACCAGGGACGTGACTGGGGCGCACAGTGGACGTTGTTCCGCTCGGCCCTGCGCCCCGGCCCGGAAACAACCGGCTGGAACAGCCCCAACCTGTGGATGGGCCATGCCGCACTCACCGGCCCTGGCGGCCATCAGTCCAGCGAAACCCTGGCACGCGGTGGCATTGGCCAGGCGGGCGTCGAAGCCACGCCGTTTCGGGCCTGGATCAACGATTGGTCATTGCAGGGCAGCAACGACCTCGCACGCCTGCAAATGACCGCCAACGGCAAGGGCTTCAACTACACCCTGAACCTGGTCAGCACCGGCCCGCTGGTGCTGCATGGCACCCAGGGCTACAGCGAAAAATCCGGCAAGGGCCAGGCGTCGTACTATTACAGCCAGCCGTTCTACCGGGTCAGCGGCGAGGTCGAACGCGACGGCCAACGCCTTGCGGTGACCGGCAGTGCCTGGCTCGACCGCGAATGGAGCAGCCAGCCCCTGGCGTCCGGGCAGTCGGGCTGGGACTGGTTTTCCCTGCATCTGGACAGCGGCGCCAAACTGATGCTGTTTCGCGTGCGCGAGACCCAAGGCACACCCTACCGCGCAGGTACCTGGATCAGTGCCGAGGGTCGCGCCCAGGCACTGCAGGGTGAACAGATCCAGTTGCAGGAGCTGGCCTGGAGCAAGCAGGAAAACGGCCGCGAGGTGCCTACCCGCTGGCGCGTGCAGGTGCCGGCGCATGACGTGGATGTGCAGGTCGATGCGCTGGAGCCGAACGCGTGGATGTCTACGCGTTTTCCGTACTGGGAAGGGCCCGTGCACTTTAGTGGAAGTGTGAGCGGCAAGGGCTATCTGGAAATGACCGGGTACTGACCTGGGCCGGGCAGCTCGGTCAGGATGGGTAGGTGAACAGTTCCCAGGTGAGTGGTGGCATAGCCTTCCCTGCGTTCAATCCTGCCTTTTGGGCCGAACATGATCGGATGAAAAACGTCGGGTATGATTTGGCCTACGCAAGCGCAGGCTCCGTCGCTTGCGACCACGGAGTTGATAATGGAATTTCCCACCACCCTATGGCACTGGTACGGGCAGGCTGAGTACAAGCGCGTGCTGGCGGTGTGCGAGGCGATTGAAGGGCTGACCTTTCTGGCCATGAGCGCCAGTGCGCAAGAAGATGCCATCCACCCCTGCCGGGCGTGTGAAACCTGGTCGGTAAAGATGCTGCCGTTGCATGACGCGCTGACTGTCTGCGGCAGCGCAATGCCTGCTCAGGTGCGCACCCCGTTGCAGCGGGTCTGGGAAATGTGCAACGAACTACCCGAGACAGCATTCGATTGCGGGGTCCGGCTGATGTTCGAGCACGAGGAGTGGCAGCCTCTGCGAGACGCCGCTGAGCTGACACTCGCCTTACTTGAGGTGGACCAGCTGGCGGCTTTTCTTGAGGAACTGGAGGTGGACTGTAGAAATGAAATATGGGGACTGAAGAGATAAAAAAGCGCCAGCGCTACCGTTTCGCAACGCATTCAGTCTGCTGGCAACAGCAACTCATGCCGCACTTGTAGGGCGATTGCAGCATGGCCGTTGAAAAGTGCTGATAGTTTGCGCCTGAACATTCAATTGCCGCTTTTTCAGTAAGCGTCCAATATCCATTACGATCCCTCGCAGGTTTCTTGATAACAGCATGGCGTTGCGCTAGCGCGCTCGCAATACGCGACAGGAGACGCACCATGGACCACTTCACCGGCGGTTGCCTGTGCGGCAACGTGCGCTTTGCAGCCTCGGGACGCCCCTACCGGGTCGGCCTTTGTCACTGCCTGGACTGCCGCAAGCACCACGGCGCGCTGTTTCACGCTTCGGCGATCTTCCCCGAGGATGCGCTCAGCATCGAAGGCGAAACCCGTGACTACGCCGGGCGCCATTTTTGCCCCCGTTGCGGCTCGTCGGTGTTCGCCCGCTCAGGCGATGAAGTCGAAGTGAACCTCGGCTCGCTGGATGCCCCGGACCTGCTCACGCCCACCTACGAAAGCTGGACCATCCGCCGCGAGTCCTGGCTGCCGCCCTTCCCGCTCAGCAGGCACTATGAACGGGATCGCGACCCTTCAGGGCGCTTCGAGGATTAAGCGCTCAGCTGTCGCTGCATCCCCTGCGACATCAGGCTGGAACCCTCGCGCAGTGGCTCCGGCGCGCCAATCGGCTGAAAGCCATGGGCCTGGTACAAACGCATCGCCGGGCTATCGGCGAGGGTCACGCCCAGGCCAACCCGGCGCACCGCAACGCTGGTAGCCCAGTCCAATGCCGCCTTGAGCAAGGCACCGCCGGCGCCCAGGCCGCGCGCCGCCGGGTCGACCCACATCTGATAGATGTCAGCCACACCCGGCTCGGCGGCGGACAATTTGCACCAGACCAGCCCGCATACCACGTCGCCATTAACCGCGAAAAACGCCCGGTCGTTGCCACTGGCATGGGCCGCCGCAATCCGCGCCGCCCAGTTTTCATCGGTTCGTTGCGACTCTGCTGCGAAGGTGCTGCCAAACGCATCCGGCGAATCCTGCAATGCCTGCAGGCGCAGGTCGCGGTAGGTTGGCCATTCATGGGGTAAAACGGGACGGATGGAGATCACAAGGCTTCCGGCTCTGGTTGACCCTAAACAGCTGCCAGACTACCACCAAGGTGCGATCATGCCGCTCTTCACCGACACCGCAGGATCAATGCACGATGCTTTCAGCAAGATGGACCTGGCTGGCCCTTACCCTGTTACCCGCTTTGACCCTGGCCGCAACGCCGGAACAGGTGCCCTTGACCCGGGTATTCCAGGACTGGCGGGTAGCCTGCGACAACACCCGCCGCTGCACCGCGGTGTCGGGCAGCACCGACAACCCGGGGATGGGCCTGTACATCGTTCGCGAAGCCGGCGCCAAAGGCAGCACCCGGGTCAGTGCGATCAGCTACGACGACGTCGCCCTGCGTTACGAATTTCACCTCGATGGCCGCCCCACCGAACCCTGGAAATACGGCTCGAAGGGCCGTGAGTACTATTATCTGGAAAACGACGCCGCCGTTGAGAAGCTGCGCGAGCTGCGCAACAGCGACACCCTGAGTTCCAACAGCAACTTTGGCGAACGCCGGGTATCGCTGCAGGGCTTGAGCGCCGCCCTATTGCTGATGGATTCGGTGCAAGGGCGCATCGGCCACCCCAGCGCATTCGTGCGCCCCGGCTACCAGCCGGACAGCCGCGTGCCGCCAGCCCCGGCCACTCCCAAACTGCCGCGTTTCACCCTGGCACCGGCCTTGAACGAGGCCGAGCAACAGGCCATCGGCGACTACATGATCGCCTTGAGCAAAGACGAACTGAGCGCTGCGCCCCATCAAAACTGGCAGGCCCAGGCCGAGGTCTACCCCCTGGACCCGGCTCACGCCCTGGTGCGCCTGCGCTATGGCTGTGCCGAGGACGGCTGCAACCACAGCCTCTACCGCGTCTCGCGCACGGCGCCTTACCAGGCGACGCCGCTTGAGCTCAAAGCGGCCCCCGAGGCTGATTTTGCCCCTGACCTGTACGGGTTGATCAGCTTCAACCCGGTCAGCGGCCAGTTGAAGATTTTCCGCGAGATGGGCAAGGACTGCGGCGATAGCTCGATCTGGCAATACGACGGTACGGCCATGCAGCTCAAGGACCGCCGGACCATGTGGCGCTGCGACAGCATCAACGAGGACTATTGGCCAGTGACCTGGCGCGCCAAGGGTTGACTCAAGCGCCCAGGTCATCCCAATACGGCGGCGTGCCGATGGCGTCGAGAAAGTAGTCCCACACCCGCCGCACCTTCTGCGAGCGCAGGCGGTTTTCCGGTGACAGCAGGTGGATCTGGCTCGGCGTCGCCTCCACGGCGCCTTCCCAGTCGGGCAGCAGTTGCACCAGAGCCTTGCTGGTAAAGCTGTGCTTGCTGAACAGCCAGGACGGAAAGAACACGATGCCCCGTCCGGCCAGGGCCGCCTCGACCAGCACCTGGGCATTGTTGCTGCGCAGCGGCCCGTGCACGTCGACCACTTCAACGGTATCGCTGCCCGGGCGGCGCAAGTGCCAGCGCTGCGCCCCGCCGGTGCCTTTGTAGACCAGGCAGCAATGCTGGCGAAGGTCCTGCGCGGACGTCGGCTGGCCATATCTGTGCAGGTAATCGGGGCTTGCGCACAGCACATACCGCTGGGTGCAGATCTGCCGCCCGATCAATCCAGAATCCTCCAGGTGGCCGACGCGGAAGGTGATGTCGGCGCCCTCCTGCACCGGGTCGATATAGGCATCGGTGGCCGTCAGTTCAACGGTCAGCTCCGGGTACTGCTCATGCAAGCCATTGAGCAGCCGGACGATGTGCAAATGGGCGAAGGCCACCGGCGCGTTGATCCGCACCAGGCCGCGAATGTCGCCGGTCTTGCCGCTGATCGATTCGTCGGCGGCATCCAGCAGCTCCAGCACTTCGCGAATCTGCAGGTAATAGCGCTCGCCGGCGTCAGTCAACTTGACCGCGCGGGTGTTGCGGTACAGCAACTGCTGCCCGACCTCGCGCTCGAGCGCGGCGATGAAGCGTGACACCGATGAGGCCGGCACCTGAAAGTGCCGGGCGGTGGCGGAGAAGCTGCCGGTTACCGCCACCATGGCGAAAAAGCGGTGGGCCTTGAGGTGCATGGGCAGCTTCTGCAACGGGAAACCCGCCCAGTATAGGCGCACATATTGCTGTTAAAGCAATAGTGTTTTGCCATTTGCCTTGATTGTAGCTGTTTTCGCAAGACCCTAGGATGGCGCCATTCCACCGAGAGGCCCCACTCATGAATGACCTGTTTGCCCCTTATGACCTCGGCTCGCTGCAACTGAGCAACCGTTTCGTCATGGCGCCGATGACTCGCTCACGCGCCCCCGAAGACATCGCCACCGAACAGATCGCCCTGCATTACACCCAACGCGGCACCGCCGGTTTGATCGTCTCCGAAGGCACGCCAATTTCCCGCGAAGGCCAGGGTTACCTGTTCAACCCGGGCATTTTCACCGAGCAGCAAGTCCAGGGCTGGAAGCTGGTGACCGACTCGGTGCACAGCGTCGGTGGCAAGATCTTTGCCCAGCTGTGGCATGTCGGCCGCGTATCGCACACCTCGATCCAGCGCGATGGCCAGGCCCCGGTCAGCGCCACCAGCAAGGTCGCCCAGGGCGCGATTGCCTTCGGCTATACCGACAGTGGCGAGCCCGGTTTTGTCCCGACCTCGACACCGCGCCCGCTGAACACTGAAGAAGTCGGCCGGGTAGTCGAAGACTTCGCCCAGGCCGCCGCCAACGCCGTTGCCGCAGGCTTTGACGGCGTGGAAATCCACGGCGCCAACGGATACTTGATCGAGCAGTTCCTCAACCCGCTGGTCAACGATCGCAGCGACCGTTACGCCGCAGACACCCTGGAAAACCGCCTGCGCTTCGTTTTTGAGGTGGTCGATGCCGTCGTCAGGCGCATCGGCGCCGACAAAGTCGGCATCCGCATCTCGCCGTACGGCCAGTTGTTCGACATGCCAATCTACGCGCAAATCGACGAGACCTACTCGGCCCTCTGCGCCGGCATGGGTCAACGCGGCATCGCCTATGTGCATGTGATGGACCAGACCCACTTCTTCCTCGCCAGCGAAGGCGCGGTGGCCCAGGAGCAGGCACTGCGTGAGCTGCTGGCGCAGTGCAAGGCGCAACTGGGCCAGACCGCGCTGATCCTGGCCGGGGACATGACCTTGGAGCGTGCCCAGGACCTGGTGGACGCAGGCTTGATCGACCTGGCGGGCTTTGGCCAGCCGTTCATCGCCAACCCCGACCTGGTTGCCCGCCTGAAAAACGGCTGGCCGTTGACCGCGCCCGATCGCGACACCTACTACGGTGGCGGCGCCAAGGGTTACCTGGACTACGCCCCGTACGTCCCGGCCTGATCAGCGAGCAGACCCGCCGTCGTCATGCGTGGCATGATTTGCGAAAAGCCCTGTCCCCTTTTGTTCGCTCGCTTGTCATCAAGGGCATGTGAACCCAAAAGAGAGCGCAACAATGCCCGCACTGACACGCCACCGAACGCGCCTGGCGTCTTCGTTTTCGTCCCCGACCCTGTGCCTGATGCTGGGCCTGGCGTCGCTGGCCCCGCTGTGCGCGCTGGCCGACAGCGCCACCCGCAGCTACCAGGTGCCGGCTGGCGACCTGGGCGCGGCGCTGACCCGTTTTGCCGCCCAGGCCGGGGTCAGCCTGTCGGTGGACCCGGCCCTGGTCAATGGCCAGCGCAGTGCCGGCTTGAGCGGCAGTTTCAGCGTCGATGAAGGGTTTGCCCGGCTGCTGCAGGGCTCGGGCCTGCAATTGCAACCGGTGGCGGCAGGCGCCTATACCCTGGTGCCGGCACCGCAAAGCGGCGACGCCGTGGAAATCGCCCCGACCAGCATCCTCGGTGCCCACAGCGGCGCTGACGACGATGGCCAACGCTATGCCGGTGGCCAGGTCGCCCGCCGTGGCTCGCAAGGCTTGCTCGGCTCGCGCGACTTCATGGAAACCCCCTTCAGCATGACCACCTACACCCGCGAGGCGATCAAGGGCCAGCAGGCGCGGACCCTCGGCGACCTGATCGCCAGCGATCCGTCGGTGCGCGCCACCAACCCGGCTGGCGGGCGCTTCGAGCAGTTCACCATTCGCGGCTTCAGCCTGTTCAACAGCGATGTCGCCTACAACGGCCTGTATGGCATCCTGCCGACCTACTCCATCGACATGGAAATGGCCGACCGCGTCGACATCATCAAAGGCCCCAGCCAGCTGATCAACGGCATCTCGCCACGCGGCAGCGTCGGCGGCGGCATCAACGTGGTGCCCAAGCGCGCCAGCGACAAACCGATCACCGAGTTTACCGGCAGCTACGCCTCAGGCAGCCAAGTCGGCGGCGCCGTGGACATCGGCCGGCGTTTTGGTGAGGACGGCAAGTTCGGCCTGCGCTTCAACGGCGTCAAGCAATCGGGCGACACCGAATGGGACCAGCAGAGCGTCGACCGCGAGATGGCCGTGCTCGGCCTGGACTTTCGCGGCGAGCGGCTGCGCCTGTCCACCGATATCGGCCATACCGAGCGCAACACCGATGCGCCCCAGGAGCGGGTGATCGTCGGCGCCAATGCCAAGGTTCCGGATGCCGAGGAGGTGCGACGCAACTACGCCCAGGCCTGGAGCAAGGCGCGCACCAACGATACCTTCGGCGCGGTGAACGCCGAATTCGATATCAACGACTCGCTGATGGCCTACGGCGCCGTCGGCGCGCGCAAGAGCAACCATGACTTCCTCCGCCACAACGTGCCGGTCTCCAACGATGCCGGTGACTTCAGCGTCCAGCCGCGCGACTTCACCCGCGACGAGAACGTGCGCACCGCCACCGCCGGCCTGCGCAACTGGTTCGAAACCGGCCCGGTGAGCCACGAGGTCAACCTCGCCGCCAACGACTTCTACATGGATTTCGAGAACGGCGGCGGGCGTTATGCGGCACGCCCGAGCAACCTCTACAACCCGCGCCCTACCCCTACTCCCGGCCCCCTGCTGCGCTCGGACCCCAAGGTCTATACCGAGAACCGCTTCAGCGGCGTGGCGCTGTCCGACACCCTGGGCTTTTTCGACCAGCGCCTGCTGCTGACCCTCGGCGCGCGCTGGCAGCGGGTCCAGGTCGATGACTGGAGCGATGGCATCAAGGGCGACACCGCCTATGACGAAGAGAAGGTCTCGCCCTCGGGCGGCATCCTGTTCAAGCTCACCGACCAACTCTCGCTGTATGCCAACTACATGGAAGGCCTGAGCCAGGGCAAGATCGCCCCGTCGACCTCGATCAACGAAGACCAGATCTTTGCACCGTTCATCAGCCGCCAGGTGGAGGTGGGTGCCAAGTATGACCTGGGCAGCTTCGCCCTGACCGCCAGCGCCTTTCGCATCAAGCAGCCGGCTTACGAGACCAATGCCGGCACCCGGGTGTTCGGGCCCAACGGCAAGCGCGAAAACAAAGGCGTCGAGCTCAATGTGTTTGGCGAACCGCTCAAGGGCTTTCGCCTGCTGGGTGGGGTGATGTACATCGACAGCGAACTGACCGACACCGTCGGCGGCAGCTTCGACGGCAACCGCGCCCCGGCAACGCCGGAGTACAACGTCAGCCTGGGCGCCGAGTATGACGTGCCTGCCCTCGCCGGCCTGACCCTGACGGCCCGCGGCCTGCATTCCAGCTCGCAATACCTGGACCAGGCCAACAGCAAGCAGATCGACGGCTGGGAGCGCTACGACCTCGGTGCACGCTATGCCTTCAAGGTCGATGACAAGGACATCACCCTGCGCGCCGGTGTCGAGAACGTACTGGATGACCGCTACTGGGCCTCGGCGGGCGCCTCCGATGACAGCGAAGCGGGGTTGACCTTGTCGACGCCGCGGACCTACCTGGTGTCAGCGACCTTGGGTTTCTGAGGGCACAGCGGTTAGCTGCAATAGGATCCTTGTGGGAGCTGGCTTGCCAGCGATGAGGCCAGTCCAGTCAATACATCAAGTGCTGACCGGACTACGACCGCTGCGCGCTCGATCGCTGGCAAGCCAGCTCCCACAGTTCAACCCCTGACCGCCGCCTCAATCGCCGCAATATCAATCTTGCGCATCCCCATCATCGCCTCGAAGGCGCGCTTGGCCGCAGCACGGTCTGGGCTGGTCACCGCCTCGACCAGCACCCGTGGCGAGATCTGCCACGACAGCCCCCACTTGTCCTTGCACCAGCCGCAGGCGCTTTCCTGGCCGCCATTGCCGACAATGGCATTCCACAAGCGATCGGTTTCGGCCTGGTCTTCTGTCGCGACCTGGAACGAGAACGCCTCGTTATGCTGGAACATCGGCCCGCCGTTCAACCCCACGCAGGGGATGCCCAACACGGTAAACTCCACGGTCAGCACATCCCCCTCCTTGCCTGAGGGAAAGTCGCCCGGCGCCCGATGCACTGCACCGACCTTGCTGTCGGGGAAGGTTTGCGCGTAAAAGGTCGCAGCCTCCAGCGCGGTGCCGTCGTACCAGAGGCAGATGGTTGCTTTATTGCTCATCCTGGTTCTCCACGGTTGGTGAATGGCAGGTTGATTCTAGTCATGAAGACAGCGCACATACGTGAGGATTTATACAGCATGACCAGAATCAGCATTGCCTGCGCCTCACCCACCCGTGACCTGGAAATCGCCGTGTTTTTGCATCAACGGCTGAACATGTCGATCAGCGGCGCCCGCAAGCTGTTGGCCCTCGGCGCGCAGGGCTTTTTCTATAGTGCTGACCTTTACGGCAATGACCATCTGCAGCGCGACAGCGACATTCGCGACATCCTGGCCTTCTTCCAGCAAAAACAGCTGGCGCTGCTGTTGGTGGAAACTGACGAAGGCCAGGCGCTGCCTGTAGAGGATCTTGAGCGATATTCAATACCCGAAGAGTACCTGCTGAACGCGCTGGATGCCTGCCGAGGGCGTTACCACTAGCGGCTTCATGCACCGGCAAGCTCACAACGCGCCATTCAACTGCCCCAGATCCGCTGCCAGTTGCAACCGGGCGGTGTACCAGTTGACCAGCGACTCCACGCGCCGCTGCTCGGCGATGGCCAGATCGTTCTGTGCCCTGAGCAGCTCGATGATGCTGCCCACCCCGGCCTTGTAACGCCCCAATGCCACCTGATGGGATTGCCCGGCGCTGGCGACAAAACTACGGCTGATCGCCAGTGCCCGCGTGCGCGCATCCAGAGCCTGGCGGCTCTTCCAGACGTTGAGGGCGACCGTGCGCTCGGCCTGCTCCACCGCCTGCTCGCGGGCACCGGCTTCGTAGTCGGCGGCACGGGCACGACGACGGCTAAGAAAGCCATCGAAGAGCGGCACGGTGATCTGCACCCCGACACTCCAGGTCTCGATCTGCTGGCGCGTCGACACCTGGTCGATCGGTGTGTCCTCCTGCTGGTAGCTGCTGAACAGCGACACCTTCGGGCGCCCCTCGGCACGCGCTTGATCTGCCTTGGCGCGGGTGGCGGACCACTCGGCGCGAGCCTTTTCGATGGCCGGGTGCAGGGCCCTGGCTTGCGCCATCAAGGCATCGACGCTGGCCATGAACTCGCCCTCCTGCCCCGCTGGCTCGTTCAAGGCCGTAAGCTTCAGCGGCGCCGAGGGTGACAGCCCGAGCGCGCTGGCCAGGGCACCCTGGGCCGCCGCGTATTCACCCTCGGCCAGCACCCGTTCGAGTTGCGCCTGCTCATGGGTGGTCTGGGCCTGCAAGCGGTCGGTCTGCTCGCCGGCCCCGGCCTGGTATTTGGCCGTGGCCGCCTTGAGGCTGTTGGCCGCCAGCGATTCGGCGCTGCGCTTGGCCTCGAGCAACGCGGCGTTGGCCTGGACCTGGTAGAAGGCTTTGCTGGTGTCAAGCACCGTTGCCTGGATTTTTTCCACGCGACTGCTGGCGGCGGCATTCAACAACTGGCGGGCCCCCTCCACTTTCGCCGCCCGCAGGCCAAAGTCATACAGCACCCAGCTCAGGTTCACGCCATAGCTGTTGGTGCGGGTGTTCAAGGTTGAGTCCGCTTCGGGAAAGTTGTCATAGCGTGTCTTGCGGCTCGCCCGCCCGCTGCTGAGCTGGGCTTGTGCGGTCGGCCAGTACGCCGAGTGCTCGGCATCGAGGTTGGCCTGGCTGCTCAGCTGCGACAGCCAGGCTTCGCGCACCTCAGGATCGGCGCACAGGGCAATGGCGACTGCCGTGGACAACCCCAGCGGCTCGTCCAGTTGCACGCGACCGGGGCAGGCATCAAGCGGTTCGGCGGCCCAGCCCGGCGCAGCCAGGCTGGCTGCCAGCAACCCTGCCAGACACAGGCTGAGCAGGTGCCGGTTCATGACGACGACGCCGCACCGCGGATAATCTCGCCCGACTCGGCTGGCGCGTGCTCATCCGTCTCGATCAGCGGTCCGTCATAGACCACCCGGCCGTTGTCGAGCGCCAGCACCCGGCGCGCCGAGCGGATGGTATCGGGGCGATGAGCGACAATGATGCGGGTGATGTTCAGCGCTTGCAGCGCCTGGTTGACCGCCGCCTCCCTGGCGATGTCGAGGTGGCTGGTGGCTTCATCGAGAAACAGCAGCTTGGGCCGCCGGTACAGGGCCCGCGCCAGCAGGATGCGTTGCTTCTGCCCACCCGACAGTACCGTGCCCATGTCGCCCACCAGGGTGTTGTAGGCCATGGGCATCTGCGCGATGTCATCATGCACCGCAGCCATGCGCGCACACTGCTCGACCCAGCGCGGGTTGGCTTCGGCACTGAAAAAACTGATGTTGTCGGCAATCGAGCCGGCGAACAGCACATCGTCCTGCAACACCGTGGCGCTGATCCGCCGCAGGCGGTCCAGGTTATGGCTATCGATGGCAACGCCGTCGAGCAACACGCTGCCGCTGCTGGGCGCGAGGATGCCGAGCATGACGTTGAGCAAGGTGGTCTTGCCGCCGCCCGAGGGGCCGACAATCGCCAGTGAATCCCCGGCCTCGATGCGCACCGACACCTCATCCAGCACATAGGGTTCATGCTCGCCGTAGCGGAACTTGAGCTGGCGTACTTCAAGGCTCGGTACACACTCATCGGCGTCGCTGTCGCCGGCGGCCGGGAACTGCCTGTGTTCGGGTACCTGCAGCAGGATATCGGCCAGGCGCTCGCCATGCAGGCGCAGCATCAGCACATCGACCAGCTTGTCGATCAGCCCGGCCACACGGCTGTTGAACTGCTCCTTGTAAGCGTTGAAAGCGATAAGCATCCCGGCGCTGAACTGGCCCTCGAGCACCAGCCTTGCGCCGAGCCAGATCACCAGCAACGTCACCAGGCCAAACAACAGGCCGTTGAAGGCGCGATAGGCCAACTCCAGTTTCTGCGGGCGCAGGCCGGCGTTGATTTCCTCGACCAGCAAGCTGCCCCAGGTGCTGGCGCGCTGCTCCTGATGGCCGAACAACTTGATGGTGCGCACCCCGCGCATGCTTTCCAGAAAGTAGCTCTGCTGCCGGGCGGCGTGTACCAGTTGCTCTTCGCTGGCGCGGCGCAACGGGCCGAACCAGGCCCAGCGCGCCAGTGCATAGATAACCATGGCCAGCAGGGCGATCAGCGCCAGCAGCGGGCTGTAGGCGAACATCAGGCCCAGGGTCACCAGGGTCATCAGGCCATCGAGCAAGGCCTCGACAAACGAGGTGGTCAGGGTGTGCTGGATCGATTTAAGCGAGCCGAAGCGCGACACGATATCGCCCAGGTGGCGACGCTCGAAAAAGGCCACGGGCAAGCGCACCAGGTGGCTGAATACATTGATCTGCCATTGGCTGCTGAGCAAGGTGCCCAGGTACATCAAGGCCCAGGAGCGGGCCAGTGCCAGGGTTTGCTGCATCAGCAGCAGCAAGCCAAAACCGATCGCCAGGACCGCCAGCAGGTCGAGGTCGGCGCTGACCAGCACCTTGTCGATCACCGTTTGCAAAAAAAACGGGCTGAGCACAATACACAGCTCCAGCGCCGCCGCCAGCAACAGCACATGGCTCAGCACCCCGGCAAAGCCTTGCACCCGGCCCAGCAGCTGGCGCAAACGCAGCGGTGGGTTGGCCGGCCCCGGCTGGAAGTCGCCCTGAGGCCACAGCTCCAGGGCCACGCCGGTGAACGCCGTCGAAACTTCATCGAACGACAGTTTGCACACCCCGCGTCCCGGGTCGTGCAGGATTACCCCGCGCGGCCCGACCTCCTTGAGCACCACGAAGTGGTTGAAGTTCCAGTGCAGCACACAGGGCAATCGCAACTGCCCCAGCGCTTGCAGCTCCAGGCGCAACGGCCGGCTGGCCAGGCCCAACTGAGCGGCCATGGCCATCAGTTGCTTGAGGGTTGCGCCCTTCATTGACGGCGACAGCTTCTGGCGCAGCGAAAACAGGTCGTGGTGCTGGCCATGGTAACCGGCGATCATCGCCAGGCAGGCCTGGCCGCACTCGGCGGCTTCGGCCTGGAGCACCATGGGCAGCTTGCGACCGATGCCGAAGGCCAGCGATTGGCGAATATTCAAAGGCGTTTCCCTATGCCGCGCAGGGGTTCAAGCAGCCACTCATAGAGAGGCATGTTCTCCTGCAGGATGTCTGCGTCCAGTTGCATGCCCGAGCGCAAGCGCTCGTTCAATCCGCGCCCGAGCATGCTTTGTTGTTCGAGGGTGACCCTGACCCGGTACAACGGGCCCTGTTCGCGCTGCTGCTCGGAGACGCCGCCCACGGACATGATTTCATCGGCCGGCAGCGCACTGCGCGACACCGACGCCACAGTGCCGCGGGCCAGGCCAAAATGCTGATAGGGATAAGCCTGATAACGCAGCAGTACCGCATCCCCAGGGCGCACGAAGCCCACCGAGCGGCTGGGCACATAGAGTTCGGCATACAGCTGGGCATCCTTGGGCACGAGGCTCAGCAACGGCCTGTTACTGTCGGCGCGGGTGCCATTGACCACGCCAATGGCCGTCACTTCGCCACTGGCCGGCGCGGTAATCACCACCTGGCGTTTGACTTCGCTTTCCAGCAGGCTGCCCTGGCTCTGCGACAAGCGCCGCTCAAGCTCAGCCAATTGCTTGCCCTGGTTGAACGGCAACTCGGCAAGCTCGGCGCGCAACGTCGCAATATCGTTGCGCAACGACAACAATGAACGGCTCAGTTCCTCGCTGCGCAGGCGCACCTCCAGCACCGCATCCTGCTTTTCCTGAAGCTGGTCGCGGGACACGTAGTCCTGGCGCTGCAGGTCAGCGTAGCGTGCGGCGATGCCCTGAGCCAGGCCCAGGCGCTGGCGGCTGATGTCCATCTGGGTGACGACTTTGTGCTGCTCGCTTTCCAGCACGGCCAGGCGCCGTCGCTTGCCCTCCAGCTCTTGCAGGTGCAGCGCCCGGGTAGTGGCGATCTCCTCGGCAAGGCTATCGTTACGGCGCTTGATCAAACGGCTGATGGCGACCTGCGCGCCACCGGCCTCGGCATACAGGTCACTGCCTAGTGCCATCAATGTCGCGCCCGCCTCGACGGTCTGCCCCTCGACTGCGGCCAGGCCTTGCACCACCCCCGCCTGCGGCGCAAACACCTTGATCAGGCCCCCCTGGGGTACCAGCACACCGGTCACG
>NZ_JH650776.1:0-50369 GCF_000259195.1 Pseudomonas donghuensis | reverse complement strand
GCCCCTCGACTGCGGCCAGGCCTTGCACCCCCCCCGCCTGCGGCGCAAACACCTTGATCAGGCCCCCCTGGGGTACCAGCACACCGGTCACGGTGGCGCGGCGGGTGTAGCTGGCGCAGGTCAGAAACACGATCAACAGCACGCTGAACAGCAGCGCAGCAAGTGCCGCCCAGCGCAGGGGCACGGGCGCCACCAGCAACACACTGCCCAACTCCTTGTCACGCCGTGCGTGCACGGCTTCGCTCCTGAATAACATGCCAATCCATGACCCGGCGGATAACGTTAATCACACTGAACAGACTGTTCACCTGAGTCCGTAGCAGCATAACGGCGGGTTAATCCGCAGGCACTAGCACACTTGTACTATTGCACGTGAGCCCGTGGCATTACTAACTTGGCCGGGGATCGAAACAGCGAACAACTGTAATTAAAACTGTGATCGGTCTCTCATTTTTAAAATGAGTAATACGCTGCGCCCAGGCCCTCTCCTGGGGGGATCAACCTAGGACGAACCCACTGTATCAACGAGGTAACTATCTCATGACCCATGCACAAAACATCGACATGACCACCGCCACGCCAGCCGCCCTGCGGGTGCTGGACGATCAGGAAGTAGACCAGGTAAGCGGCGGATTTTCCGTCAGCGCAGGCTCCTGGACACTGACCGGTGGTTCCTACAACTTCGGCGCTGGCGCCGGTTACCGCTTTGACTTGTACAGGGGCGGTGCGCACCAGGGCAGCTATACCCTGTGCAAATAAACGCGGCACTTAGATGAGTTGGTTGTAAGTAAAGGGCCATTGCGGCCCTTTACTTAATATAAAACTCAACCGTGGGAGCAGGCTTGCCCCGCGATCTTTTAAACCTGCCACAACCTCAATTACCGTCCGCCACCTTGCGCTCGATTTCAGCGATCTTGCGGCTGAGCTCTTCGGCGGCGTCTGCCTGGGTACGATGGGTGGTCGGGGTGATCGGCCGGTTGGCAGGGTCGTTGTCTTCAGCAGGCTTGTCCGTCTCGTTGGCGGGCTTGTCGCGGTCATTGCTGTTCATTGCAGTTACCTCCCGTGTCATACCCGTTGGATAGCACAGCAGCCTCGGAGTTCTCATCGGCAACGGCTTGAAGTTGGCCTGGCTTCTGCGATGATGCCCGGCCAAAACGCACGTTCGCTTACCCCGCAGGATTGAACCACAATGGTTGACGCAAGATGGAACTGGCTGCCCTTGATGCTCCTGCCGGCCCTGGCCCTGGCCGCGCCGGAACCGGAACAGGAGCCGGTGCTCAAGCAGTTCAAGGAATGGGTTGTGGGCTGCGACAACACCCGGCGCTGTACCGCCGTGTCCCGTAGCGTCGACCAGGGCGTGGGCCTTGAGCTTGTGCGCGAAGCCGGGGCCGAAGGTGCCACCGCCTTGACCCTGTTCACCGACGCCAGTGTCGACCTGGGCGCCAGGCTGCTGATCGACGGCGGCCCGGCGCCAGCGGGATTTCGGCCAGGCTCGCAGGGGCAGATGCGTTATCACGCAAAAGGTGACGTCGCCGTGAGGTTGCTGCGCCAACTGCGCAACGGCCAGACCCTGTCATTGGACACTACCAACGGCCAGCACCCGGTATCGCTGCAGGGCCTGAGTGCCTCCTTGCTGTTTATCGACTCAGTGCAGGGACGCATCGGTCACCCCAGCGCTTTCGTAAACCCCGGCACGCGACCCGACAGCCAGTTGCCGCCAGCACCGCCGACACCCACCCTCGCCCCCTTCACACCGGCGCCAGGGGTGAGCGATGGTGAGCAGAAGGCCATCGCCGACGCAGTCATTGCCATCACCCGGCATGAATGGAGTGAACCTGAGTATGACAACTGGCAAGCCGAAGCCGAGGTCTCGGCCCTGGACGCGACCCATGTGCTGGTAGGCCTGCGCTACGGCTGTGCGGCCCAGGGCTGCATGTACAGCTATTACCGCGCCTTGCGAACCGCGCCCTATCAACCCACCTCGCTGCACATCTCGGTTCCCAAGCATGATGTGCTGGGCGGCGAGATGTATGGCTTTTTCAAGTTCGACCCGGCCCGCGGCGAGCTGACCCAGTTGCAGCCGGGAGGGCGCTACTGCGGCGCGAATGCAACCTGGCGCTATGACGGAGCCGTGATGCAGCTCAAGTCATTTAGCCGGATGAGCTGGTGCGACAGTGTGGATACCGCCCATTGGCCGCAGATCTGGCGTACCAAGGGATAGCGCCAGGCATACAGCTTGGCGCAGGCATTCGGTACACTCCGCGCTTTGACCCTAGAGCTCATGCGCATGGATGCCCTCACCCGCTTCGCCCTCAAGCCGCTTGCTGCGGGTCTCGGTGTGTTCACCCTGGCCGCCTGCAGCCTCATCCCAGCAGGTGGCGAGACCGACCCGCCAGGCGACGGCCACCTGCCCATGCACCAGCGTCAGGCCCCCGACTGGCGAGCCCTGAACCTGGACGCGGATCAGGACTGGCTGCTGATCGACCTAAACAGCCTGCAGCATGAGGGTGGCATTACCTACGCCTGGACCGGCATCCAGCGCCACCGCTATCCAATGCAATACGGCCACGCGGTGATGGCCCTGCACAGCCGCGAGCACCTGGCGTTTTATTGCGAGCGCCAGCTCATCAGCCGGCAAAGCCAGTTCTTCCTCGACAACGACAACCGCGTAGACAGCACCCGACTCAAGTCGCAGCCCTTCAGCGCGTTCTACCGGCAGGCCCCGCTGTACTATCAGCAGTTGTTCAACGCCGCCTGCCAACCGCCGGCCGAGCTTGCCAAGCTTGCGCCGCTCAAAACCCGTACGCCGTTGCCGCCGCCGTTCCTGCCGCCCAGGGCCAGGCCTGAAGTGCTTGCGGCCATCGCCGCCCTGGAGCTGCCGACGCCACGCCTGACCCTGCACAGGCTGGACTATCGCTACGAGGCGAAGCTGACCGACGGGAACGCTACCGTCGACAGGCCGCGTCAGGTGTTCCTCAGCAACGACAGCCGCTCCGGCCAGCTGTTACTACAGGCCGTGGACCCGACGATAGCGCAACAGCTGCAACTGAGTTTTCGCGGCCTGTTCGATCTGGCCGCACGCGGTATCGACATCATGACCGGGCAGGAACAGGACGCCAGCGACAGCTTGACCGCGCTGTCATTCACCGGCGCCTGGCAAACCCTGCCCGCCCATGCGCAACTGAGCTACACCATCAGCTATGCCGGGCAAACCGCGAGCATTACCCGCACCACCCACTGCCAGGTCGGCAAGGCGCGACCGGCCAGCACCTTGCACTCGGCCCTTCAGGGCAGCGCCAAGCCGTTGACCTGCACCTGGCAGAGCCCACGCGGCAACCGTTGGGTCGAAGGCTACAGCTACCTGAGCGACTATGGCGTGTTCGTCCGTACCCGAGAAGACAACCCGCTGGGCACCTGGCGCTGGAAAATCGAGTCGCTGCAGTGAGTCAATGCAGGACGGTGGCGAAAGTCGCGTCCATGCGCTCGCGGTCGTAGTCCAGCAGCCACGGCTGATGCTGACGGTACAGCAGCGAGAGCACGTCATGGTTGGGGCCCACCACATCCATGCCCCGATCGTCATAGGGCAAGGCCATCAACCGCTGGTTGAGGTTGAACAGGTAGACAGCGCAGCAAGGGTTCGGGCGAATGGTCCCCGGGTTATCGGCCAATGCGCACCAGAGCACCGGTTGCAGCAGCGACAGTGGCGCCTCGAAGGCGAGGTGCAGCCAGTACTCGGGCTGATGCTCTTCGAACCAGTCGTCCGGGTCCAGCCGCTGGCTCCACAGCGAGCGCTGGGCGGGGATGCGAATACCGGCGGCACGCAGATCGCGCAACACGTCGCGATGGGCAAAACCGTTACCGTTGGAGTGCACGCGCAGGCACACCACCATCGATTGCTCGCCGGCAAACAGGTCGCGGCACACCGTGGTTGCCTTGCTGACCGCCAGCAGAAAGCGCTCGAGGGTCCCGGCGCCTTCGGCCAGCTCGAAGCGTAGGCCTTGCGGGTAGCTATAGAACAACGGCCTGGCAAAGGCCAGGCCGCTGAAGATCTGTTGGATTTGCAGTTGTAGAGTCACATTACCTTCCTGGCTGTCGGCCCCACACTTCAGGGGCCAGAGTCCGTTCAGGCATACTACTGGAAATCAACTGGCTACCGCCACGCTGTCTACTGAAAGGAGTTCACATGGACGTACACTGCACCTCGATCGAAGAAGTTCGCCACCACATCGACGGCATCGACCGCGAACTGGTCGCCCTGCTCGCCCGGCGCGGCAACCTGGTCAACCAGGCGGCGGCGTTCAAGAAAACCCACGACGATGTCCGCGCCCCGGCACGGGTCGAGCAGGTAATCGCCAAAGTGCGCGCCCTGGCCGTGGAGTCCGGCGCCTCTGAAGAGGTGGTCGAGCGGGTTTACCGGGCAATGATCGCAGCCTTCATCGATGCAGAGCTCAAGGCGCATGCGGCGCTGTCAGTGCAGCCTGCACCTTAGTTACGATCGCGGGGCGGCGCTTCGACTTGCCCCGCGATGCCTCACTCAGTGCGGTGCGCGGGGGATGGTCTTGAGCAGGTCTTCAGGGCTGATGTGGCCCACCACCTGCTGCACGCTACCCGGTTGCGGCAGGCCGAGGATGTGGCCTTTCATCTTGCCGATCACGTGCATTTCGCACGGTTTGCAGTCGAACTTCAGGGTCAGCACTTCATCGCCGTGAATCAACTGCATCGGCGCGACCTTGGTGCGCACGCCGGTAACGCCCTTGGCCTGCTTGGGGCACAGGTTGAAGGAGAAGCGCAGGCAGTGCTTGGTGATCATCACCGGCACTTCGCCTGGCTCTTCGTGGGCCTCGTAGGCGGCGTCGATCAGCTTGACCCCGTGACGGTGATAGAAGTCGCGGGCCTTCTGGTTGTAGACATTGGCCAGAAACGACAGGTGCGACTCCGGGTACACCGGCGGCGGGCTGGTCTCGGCCTTGCGGCCACCGCGCGGGTGCGCCTGGATGCGCGCGGCGGTCAGCGCTTCGATGACCTCGCGGCGCAGCGCCTTGAGCTGCGAGTTGGGGATGAAATACGCCTGCGGCGCATCAAGCTGAACGTCGGTGGCATGGTACTCGGTGGTGCCCAGCTGGCCGAGCAGGTCGCGCAGTTGCTCCAGCGCCTGCTCCGGCTTGTTGGCCAAACCAAACGGACCGTCCAGGGCGACGCTGGCGCTGATGCCCTCCTCGCTGGTGGCGGTCAGCGCCAGGCGCTGCTCGCTCAACTGCGCAACCCAGGCCAGGCCGATACGGCGCTCGGCCGAGGTCTTCTGCAGGGCCTGCTGCCAGTTGTGGTCGAGGTTGCGGCTCAGCGGGTGATTCGGCCGCAACTGGTGCAGGCCCTTGGGCATCTCGTTGGGCTCGACACGGTAGCGGTAGCGCTTCTCGCCTTCTTCATCGAACTCGCCCTTGGGCTCGGCGATGTTGGCGCGAAAACCCACCACTTCGCGCTTGACCAGCACATTGAGGCCGTCGCCGTTGGACAGTGGCTCATGGGTGACCACCTGCAGGTCACGCTTGCCGACTTTTTCAACCACGCCCACCGGCAGGCCGGTGAAGGTCGGCGAGTCGAAGGCGCCGATGTCGATCTTGCGCTCGCTGACAAAGTAATCGGTGCTGCCGCGGTGGAAGGTCTTGTCCGGGTCGGGCAGGAAGAAGTGCGCGGTACGCCCGCTGGAGGCGCGGGCGAGGTCCGGGCGGTCTTCGAGCACGGCGTCCAGACGCTGGCGGTAGTAGGCGGTGATGTTCTTCACATAGCCCATGTCCTTGTAGCGCCCTTCGATCTTGAACGAGCGCACACCGGCCTCGACCAGGGCACGGATGTTGGCGCTCTGGTTGTTGTCCTTCATCGACAGCAGGTGCTTCTCGTAGGCGATCACCCCGCCCTTCTCGTCTTTAAGGGTGTACGGCAGGCGGCAGGCCTGGGAGCAGTCGCCACGGTTGGCACTGCGGCCGGTCTGGGCGTGGGAGATGTTGCACTGGCCGGAGAAGGCCACGCACAACGCGCCGTGAATGAAGAACTCGATCGCCGCGTCGGTTTCGTCGGCGATGGCACGGATTTCCTGCAGGTTCAGCTCACGGGCCAACACCAGCTGGGAAAAGCCGGCCTGGTCGAGGAACTTGGCCCGGGCCAGGGTGCGGATGTCGGTCTGGGTGCTGGCGTGCAGCTCGATCGGCGGGATGTCCAGTTCCATCACCCCCAGGTCCTGGACGATCAGCGCGTCGACGCCGGCATCGTACAGTTCGTGGATCAGCTTGCGCGCCGGCTCCAGCTCGTTGTCGTGGAGGATGGTGTTGATGGTGGTGAACACCCGGGCGTGGTAGCGATGGGCGAACTCCACCAACTGGGCGATATCGCTGACGTCGTTGCAGGCGTTGTGGCGAGCGCCGAAGCTCGGGCCGCCGAGGTACACGGCGTCGGCGCCATGCAAAATGGCCTCGCGGGCGATGGCGACATCGCGGGCGGGGCTGAGCAATTCCAGGTGATGCTTGGGCAGGGACATGTTTTTTTAGTCAGGCTGTCACGGTCGAGGCGCGCATTGTAGCGGCGAAACGCCCGATCGGCACCCGTAGCCTGCCCGGTGGCTGCAGAAGCTGGCGCTGAACCTGTGGGAGCGGGCTTGACCCGCGATGAGGCCCCTGCAGCCAACACACCTGGTGTTGGCTGAATTACAGCCGCTTCGCGCCTCATCGCGGGTCAAGCCCGCTCCCACAGACAGATTGCCTCCACACAAACGGTCTCAGGCCTTGGCCGCCATCGCCGTTACTTCCACACGCATGCCTTCCACTGCCAGCGAGGCCACGCCGACGGCGGCGCGTACCGGCCAGGGCTTGGCGAAGAAGCGCTGGTACACCTCGTTGAAAGCAGCACGCTCGGCCATGTCGGTAAGGTAGATAGTCAGGTGCAGGACCCGGTCCATGGAGCTGCCGGCACGCTCCAGGGCGACCTTGAGCGCTTGCAGGGTGCACTCGCTCTGGGCAGTGATATCGCCCAGTTCCAGGCTGCCGTCGGCACGGGTGGGGATCTGGGTCGAGACCAGGATGCCAGCGAAACCGGCAACGTCGGAAGAGATCGACTCGGCGTCCGGATCGGGGATGAAACTGATGTCTTGGTTAGCCATGGATATCTCGTGTCTGGGGAACTAAAAAAGGGCGGTCACCCGCCCCTTTTGCTTACTTGCCGCTGGCCAGCGCTGGCGTGCGCGGAGGCACCAGGCGCTTGGACCCGGTCGACTCAAACGCCGCCGCCAGGCGCAGCAACGACGAATCGTCGTAGGCGCGGCCGGCAAAGGTCAAGCCCACCGGCATGCCGATATCGGCCATCACACCCATCGGCACGGTCACCGTCGGCACGCCCAGGTGACGGATCGCCAGGTTGCCGTTGGCCACCCACACGCCGTTGCTCCAGGCAATGTCGGCGGACGCCGGGTCGACATCGGCGTTGGCCGGGCCAACGTCGGCGACGGTCGGGAAGATCACCACGTCGAGCTTGAGTGCATCCATCCAGTCTTCAAGGTCAATGCGCCGGGTCTGTTCCAGGCCGCGCAAGCCATCCGGCACGGTGCTGATCTGGTCCCACGGGGTGATGCCGCGCTCGGCCATGCGCACATATTCGTCCATGCCGGCCGCCAGGTCGCCTTCGCGGTTGGGCAGCGTGCCCGGATCATGCGGGAAAATCTTCGGCCCGTCGACGTCGACCAGGCGGTTGAGTTTGGGGTCGCCGTTGGCCTGGAGGAAATCATCGAAGGCCCAGGCGGTCAGGTCCCATAGTTCATGGTGGAGGAACTCCTTGGACACCAGACCGCGGTTGAACACGGTCGGCGCGCCCGGGCGGTCGCCCTCGCAGTTGGACACCAGCGGGAAGTCGACTTCGATCACTTCGGCACCGGCCGCTTCCAGCGCCTTGCGCGCCTGCTCCCACAGGGCGATCACCGACGGCCGGGTGTTGATCCGCTGCCCGGTCGGGCCACCGATGCCGGGGGCTTCGCTGGTGCCGGCTTCAGGGTCGGCGTTGATGTACATACGCGGCACGCCGAAACGCTTGCCCTTGAGCGCGCTGGCATCGGCCGCAAGCTCGTGGTAGGACGCCGGGCGCACCGAGTCGACGCTCGGGATCGGTACCCAAGGCTGCAGGCGCCACAGGTCGCCGCGTTTGTCCGGGTCCTCGGCGACGACGATGTCGAGCACTTCCAGCAGGTCGGCCATGGTCCGGGCAAAGGGCACCACCACGTCCATGGTCGGCGTCAGCGGCCAGTTGCCGCGCACCGAGATCACCCCGCGCGACGGCGTGTAGGCACACAGGCCGTTGTTCGAGGCCGGGCCGCGGCCGCTCGACCAGGTTTCTTCCGCCAGGCCGAAAGCCGCGAAGCTTGCGGCGGTGGCGGTACCGGCACCGTTGGATGAGCCCGAGGCAAAGGGTGCCGTCAGGTAGTCGGCGCTGTACGGGCTTTCGGCGCGGCCGTAGACCCCGCGCTGCATGCCGCCGTTAGCCATCGGCGGCATGTTGGTCTTGCCCAGGCAGATGGCGCCGGCAGCGCGCAGGCGTTCAATGGTGAAGGCGTCGCGATAGGCCACCAGGTCAGCGAAGGCCGGGCTGCCGGAGGCGGCGGTCAGGCCCTTGACCAGGTAGCTGTCCTTGGCGGTGTAAGGGATGCCGTCGAGCGGGCCGAGGGCCTGGCCCTTGGCGCGGCGCGCATCGGAAGCCTGCGCTTCGCTCAAGGCTTCGGGGTTACGCACCACCACGGCGTTGAGCTTGGTGGCAGTGTTCGGGCCGTCGTACGCGTCGATGCGCGCCTGGTAGGCTTTAACCAGTTCAACCGCGGTGGTCTGGCCGGACTCGAGCGCAGCGCGCAGCTGGGCAATGGAAACCTCTGTGACTTCGATCATGCTGCTACCGCCGGCTGTTGATGGCTGACTGGGTGAAGGCTTCCATCACAAGGGGTCTGGAACACAGGGACTTCACGGGTTTCAAGATGGGTTCTCATAGCTGTTCTCATTGCACGGCATGACGCTGCAGGGTCTGGACGAATTACCTGAGCGGCCTATTTAGCACCAAAAATGCCCACAGAGGAACGGGTGGCCAGCGGGCAGCGGTGCATTCAGCCGCGTGCGGGGTTGCAAAATCGGGCGGAGCCCCAGCTCCGGCGCCAGCCTCGATTCAGCTTTACCCTTCCCGACGCCACGAGCATCATGCGCAGTTCGCGTTCACGGAGGACTTCGCACATGTTCAGGGCACTTTTCGACACGCTGTTCAGACGCACACCTACAGAGGAAGGGTTTGCCCGGACCTTCATCAAGGCCGCCCGTGCCGGCGGCTATGCCGAGCCCCTGGACTACCTGGCCGACGAATTTCGCCTGCGCTACGGCGACAGCGGCTATTTCAACCTGCACAACGCCTACCGCGACTACCTGAACGCCGACAAGTCGCGCAAAGCCGATGTGCTCGCCAGTTACCTGCGCGCCTTGATCGACACCCGCAACAGCACAGCGCCACAACCGCTGGCGCAGGTGCGCCCGCTACTGAGGCCGGTGATCCGCAACTTGGCGATGCTCGAAGAGATCCGCCTGCACCATGTGCGCAGCGAGGGCTGGGACTCGCCCTGCCCGCTGGCCTGGCAGCCGTTCTCGGAGGATTGCGTCACCTTGCTGGCGGTGGACTACCCCGACACCACCTCGACCCAGACCATGGGCCCGCAACAGGACTGGGGCATCACCCTTGAGCAGGCACTGGCAATCGCCCTCGACAACCTGCGCGACGCCAGCCCCGATGCCTTCGAACAGATCCTCCCGGGGTTGTACCAGGGCGCCTGGCAGGACGGCTACGACACCAGCCGGGTGCTGCTGCCCGACGTGCTGCAGCGCGTGCCGGTATTGGGGCAGCCAGTGTTCATGATGCCCAGCCGCGATGTGCTGATGGTCACCGGTGACAAGGACGCCGAAGGCCTGCGGCAGATGGTCGAGCTGAGCTTCCATGCCCTGGAAAACGGCCGCGCGCAGTCCAGCCGGATCTACACCTACCAGGACCGCCGGATCGTTCCCTTCCAGGTGCAGGACGGGCACCTGCAAGCGCGCCTGGGCGACCTGCAGCGCTTGTTGCACCACGGCCTCTATAGCACGCAAAAAGAGTTTCTCGACAAGATCCACGAAGCCCACCCCGAGGACATCTTCGTCGCCACCCACAGGCTCTACAGCGATGCCGACAACCCCGGCAGCAGCTTCTCGATAGCGGCCTGGACCGAGGGCGTGTTCACTTCACTGCCGAAAACCGACCGGGTGATCCTGGTCCAGCCTCAGGCCGATGGTTCGGCACAGACCCGGATGGTTGCCTGGCACGAGGTCGAGTCGCTGCTGGGCGAGCTGCTGAGCAAAGACGGCGAGCTCTACCCGCCACGCTTTCGCACCCTCGGCTTTCCCAGCGCCGAGCAGTTGAGCCAGTTGACGCCCATGGACTGACCCCGCGGCCTGCTCGCGCCCTTGACGCTGCACATCAGCCGCTCAGGCAGACGTGCGCCGCCCGGCGTTCTGGTAAAATTTGCCAACCGCTATCCACCACCAAGAACCACAGCGATGAAGCCCCTGAACCCGCCCCGCCACATTGCGTTCGTCGCCTACCCACAGATGGGCCTGCTCGACCTGACCGGTGCGCAAACGGTGTTCTGGGCGGCGTCCAGGGTCATGCAGGCGCGCGGTCTGCCCGGTTACCAACTGCATACCGCAAGCCTGGAAGGCGGCCTGGTACCCAGTGCCGAGGGCCTGGCCGTGGATACCTCGCGCCTGGAGCAACTGGCCGCCGTGGCCATCGACACCTTTATCGTCCCCGGCGCCCCGGCAATCTGCCAGACCCTGGACGACTACAGCACCCTCACCGACTGGCTGCACGCCAATGCCGCGCGGGGCCGGCGTATCGCCTCGGTGTGCAGCGGGGCCTTTCTGCTGGCCAAGGCCGGCCTGCTCGACGGACGCCGCGCCGCCACCCACTGGGCCATGTGCGACACCCTCAAGCAGGCATTCCCGGCCATCGAGGTGGATGCCGATGCGATCTTCATCCAGCAGGGTACGGTATGGACGTCGGCCGGGGTCAGTGCCGGCATCGACCTGGCCCTGGCCCTGGTAGAGGCCGACTGCGGTCGCGAGGTCAGCATGGCCGTAGCCCGCGAACTGGTGGTGTACCTCAAGCGCCCGGGCGGCCAGGCCCAGTACAGCACTCTGCTGCAGTCACAAAGCCGGGACGCCGCAGCGTTTGAGCACCTGCACCTGTGGCTGAGCGAAAACCTCGGCGACCCGCGCCTGAACGTCGAGCGCCTGGCCCAACAGGCGTGCATGAGCCCGCGTAACTTCACCCGCATGTACAAGCTCAAGACCGGCCGTACGCCGTCCAAGGCCATCGAATTGTTCCGCCTGGAAGCTGCCCGGCGGCTGCTGGAAAGCTCGACCGGCAACATCGAGCAGGTCGCCCGCCAGTGTGGTTTTGCCGACGAGGAGCGGATGCGCAGCACCTTCCAGCGCCACCTGTCGATCTCGCCGCGCGACTACCGCAGCCGCTTCAGCGGCACCGCCTGACCCGCCTGGCCGAAACTCAGGGGTATTTGGCCTGGGGCCGCCGCCGCCCTGCCCTTACGATTGCACCATCGGCAGTCAGCCGTAGCGGTTGATGCCCCGTGGTCATTCGTCGTCAGGAGCTCTCCCATGCAACAGCACATTCTGGTTATCGGCGCAGGTTTTGCCGGCGTCTGGAGCGCCTTGAGCGCGGCGCGGCAGTTGGACCTGCATGACCGTCAGGACGTCACCATCTCGGTACTCGCCCCGCAGGCCGAGTTGCGCATGCGTCCTCGCTTCTACGAGGCCGACGCGCATACGCTGTTTGCCCCCTTGGGCGCGTTGTTCGAGGCGGTGGGCGTGCGCTTTGTCAAAGGCTCGGCAATGGCTATCGATGCCCAGGCGAAAACCGTCGGCTACCGCAACGAAACCGGCACCTTGCAGCAACTGCGCTACGACCGCCTGGTCCTGGCGGCGGGCAGCCAACTGATGCGCCCGAACCTGGCCGGCATGCATCAGTACGCCTTCGATGTCGATGAACTCGAATCGGCAGTGCGCCTTGAGCAGCACCTCAATAGCCTCAAGTCCCGGCCCTCGAGCCTTGCGCGCAATACCGTGGTGGTCGCCGGCGGCGGCTTTACCGGCATCGAAACCGCCACTGAAATACCCGCACGCTTGCGTGCAGCCCTGGGTGACGACAGCGAGGTGCGGGTGATCATTGTCGACCGCGCCAGCAAGGTGGCCGCAGCCATGGGCGAGGCCATCGCCCCGGCGATTGTCGAGGCCAGCGAGCAGCTGGGCGTCGAGTGGCTGCTCGGTGCTACGGTGGAGTCGGTCGACGCCCAGGGCGTGACCCTCGCCGATGGCCGGCGGATCGACGCCAGCACGGTGATCTGGACCGTCGGTTTTCGCGCCAACCCGCTGACCGAACAGGTGCCCGGCGAGCGTAACGGCCAGGGGCGCCTGCAGGTCGATGCCAACCTCAAGGTCATCGGCCAGGAGCATATCTATGCCGCAGGCGATGTCGCCTACGCCGCCACCGATGAGCTGGGCAACTACTCGCTGATGTCCTGCCAGCACGCCATCGCCCTCGGCCGCCACGCCGGCAACAATGTCGCCGCCGACCTGCTCGGGGTCGCACCGCTGGCCTACCGCCAGCCCAAGTACGTGACTTGCCTGGACCTCGGGGCCTGGGGCGCGGTGTTCACCGAGGGTTGGGACCGTCAGCTAAAGTTGCTGAAGGCAGAAGCCAAGGCTCTCAAGGCCCAGATCAACACCGTGTGGATCTACCCACCGGCTGCGGATCGCAGCGCCGCCCTGGCCGCCGCCGACCCGCTGATTCCGGTGGCCTGACGTGCGGGGGGCTGGATAAAAACGGCACAAAGCGCCATCCTCCCCGCCTTTTGCCCGCGCGCCTGACCGGCCAAGGAGTTACCCATGCACGACCAGCCACTCGCTGCCGCCGATTTCGAGTTCCTCGAAGCCACCTTGCAGAGGTACGGCGATGACCATTCGGTGCTCAACGCCTCGGAGCTCGACGGTTATTTCACCGCGCTGGTTTCGAGCCCGGTGCAGGTGGACATCAGCGAGTGGTTCCCGGCCATCTGGGGTGGGCAGAACCCGGAATGGCAAAGCGCGCAGGAGTGCCAGCGCTTTGTCGAGCTGTGTGCCCGTCATTTGAACAGCCTGGCGACCCAGCTGGTTGAGGCGCCACAGGCGTTTGCGCCTCGTCTGGAGCAGACTGAACACCTGGGCCAGCCACTGCCGCTGGCGGAGGAATGGTGCTTTGGTTACCTGCGCGGCATGGCCATCGCCAACTGGCCTGCGCTACCGGCGCCACAAGCGCAGGCGTTGCAGGTGATTACCGGATGGGCCGAGCAGGATGAATTCGAGCTGCCGGCGGATCTGGACGTGACCTTGCACCGTCAGCGGGTAGTGGCGATTGCCCCGGCGGCGCGGGCGTTGCATGACTACTGGTTGGCGCAGCGCTAGAACGCTTGTGCCTGTGTCGCCTGGATTGCGACCTCTGTGGGAGCTGGCTTGCCGGCGATGAGGCCGGCGGGCAAGTCCCGCTCCTACAGGTTTGGCGCTATACCTGTGGGAGCGGTGCCCCCCGCCTCAACTCACTTGAGGTCAAACCGATCCAGGTTCATCACTTTCGTCCACGCAGCAACGAAATCCGTGACGAACTGCTCCTTGGCGTCGGCACTGGCATAGAACTCCGACAGCGCCCGCAGTTGCGAGTTGGAACCAAACACCAGGTCAACCCGGGTGCCGGTCCACTTCAACGCGCCGGTCTTGCGATCGCGCCCTTCGAACGCGTCGTTGGCCGCCGACACCGGCTTCCATTCCACGCCCATGTCCAGCAGGTTGACGAAGAAGTCATTGCTCAGCGTGCCCGGCTGCTGGGTGAAGACGCCGTGTTTGCTCTGCCCATCGTTGACCCCCAACACCCGCAGGCCGCCCACCAGCACAGTCATTTCCGGCGCGCTCAGGGTCAGCAGTTGCGCCTTGTCGATCAGCAAGGCCTCGGCCGGTACCCGGTAGCTGTTCTTCAGGTAGTTGCGAAAACCATCGGCATTGGGCTCAAGAAAGCCGAACGATTCGACGTCGGTCTGCTCCTGCGAGGCGTCCATGCGTCCCGGGGTAAACGGCACGCTGATGTTGACCCCGGCGTTTTTCGCCGCCTGCTCGACCGCCGCACTGCCCGCCAGCACGATCAGGTCGGCCAGGGAGACTTTCTTGCCGCCGCCCTGGGCACTGTTGAAGTCGCTCTGGATGGCTTCCAGGGTGCTCAGTACCTTGGCCAGTTGCTCGGGCTGGTTGGCCTGCCAGAACTTCTGCGGCGCCAGGCGCAGGGGCCCGCCCTTGGCACCACCACGCTTGTCGGAGCCACGGAAGGTCGACGCTGCCGCCCAGGCCGTGGACACCAACTCGGCCACCGAAAGCCCCGAGGCCAGCAGCTTGGCCTTCAGTGCGCTGACATCGCTGTCATCGACCAGGGCATGGTCGACCTCGGGGATCGGGTCTTGCCACAGCAGCTCCTCGTTAGGCATTTCCGGGCCCAGGTAACGCGACAGTGGGCCCATGTCGCGGTGGATCAACTTGTACCAGGCACGGGCGAAGGCATCGCTCAACTGCTCGGGGTTTGCCAGGAAGCGCCGGGCGATTTTCTCGTAGATCGGGTCGAAGCGCAGCGACAGGTCGGTGGTCAGCATGGTCGGGTTGCGCCGCTTGGACGGGTCATGGGCATCGGGAATGATCCCGGCCCCCGCGCCGTTCTTGGGCGTCCACTGGTTGGCCCCGGCCGGGCTCTTGGTCAGTTCCCATTCGAAGCCGAAGAGGTTCTCCAGGTAGTTGTTGCTCCAGCGCGTTGGCGTGGTGGTCCAGGTCACTTCCAGGCCGCTGGTGATGGTGTCGGCGCCCTTGCCGGAGCCAAAGCTGTTGCGCCAGCCCAGGCCCTGCTCTTCAAGGCCGGCGGCTTCCGGTTCCGGGCCGACGTTATCGGCAGGGCCGGCGCCGTGGGTTTTGCCGAAGGCATGGCCGCCGGCAATCAGGGCCACGGTTTCTTCATCGTTCATGGCCATGCGCGCGAAGGTTTCGCGGATGTCCTTGGCGGCGGCGACCGGGTCGGGGTTGCCTTCCGGACCTTCCGGGTTGACATAGATCAGGCCCATCTGCACCGCGGCCAGCGGGTTTTCCAGATTGCGGCCCTGGTCGGTGCGGCTTTCTTCGTTGCCGTGCTGCTCGGGCTCGGCTACCAGGGTGCCTTCGCCGGGCTCCTGCATTGGCTGCGGGCCCTTGCCGTAGCGGGTATCGCCGCCCAGCCACTTGTTTTCCGAGCCCCAGTAGACGTCTTCATCCGGCTCCCAGACATCCGGGCGGCCACCGGAAAAACCGAAGGTTTTGAAGCCCATGGACTCCAGCGCCACATTGCCGGTAAGTACGATCAGGTCGGCCCAGGAGATGCTCCGCCCATATTTCTGCTTGATCGGCCACAGCAGCCGCCGGGCCTTGTCCAGGCTGACGTTGTCAGGCCAGCTGTTGAGCGGGGCGAAGCGTTGCTGGCCGGAGCCCGCGCCGCCACGGCCGTCACCGGTGCGGTAGGTACCGGCGCTGTGCCAGGCCATGCGGATGAACAGCGGCCCGTAATGGCCAAAATCCGCTGGCCACCAGTCCTGGGAATCGGTCATCAGCGCATGCAGGTCTTGTTTGAGGGCTTGAAAGTCCAGGCTTTTGAAGGCTTCGGCATAGTTGAAGGCATCGCCTTGGGGATCGGACTGCGGCGAGTGCTGGTGGAGGATCTTCAGGTTCAGTTGGTTCGGCCACCAGTCACGGTTCGTCGGACCACCGCCAGCGGCTTGACTGAACGGGCATTTCGATTCAGTAGACATGGGTGAGCTACCTTTGTATCCAGCGTTTTAGTTATCTCCACATCAGGTCCGGCCGGCACATGCCAGCACATCTTCAAGGCTAGTCCCGCCCCCGGTAGTCAGCAAATAGACGCAGTGTTACCCGTCGATAGCCATAATCTCTTATACCAACCCCAGGGACGGAGCAGATCGTAGGTGTAGCCGCCTCCCCCTGAGGTCATGATCATGAACAGCCGTGCGCGTCGCACCGCCTTCCACGAAGCAGGCCATGCCCTGGCCTTCTGGTGGAACGGCCTGGCGATCAAGCGGGTGACAGTGCGCACCCGCGCCGAAGCGCTGATCGGACCGATGGTTGATTTGCGTGGCAACCTGCAAGCGGTCAAGGGCCTGGTCGAGGCCGACTACCTGGTGCCATTGCCTGCCTTCGAGCCCCCAGGGATCGCCGAGTATCTGCCATCGATGATCGAGCTGATCGAACGCGATCTGCTCAACTGCTTTGCCGGGCCGGTGGCCGAAGCGGTCTATCGGCATTGCGCCGTTGATCGTTTCCTCACCACCAGCGGTGCCGGCGACCTGCGCCGGGCCAATGAACTGATCGCCCTGCTGCCCGCGCGCAAGTTGCTGGATGCCGAGCCGGTGGCGCTGGTGCGTTGTCACTGCCTGGTGCGACGTTACTGGCCGGCATTGCGCGCGCTGGCCGAGCAGCTGCGCGAGCGCGGAGCGCTGGATGGCGACACGCTGATCGCGCTGCTTTGCCAGTTGACCGGCGAGACGCCACAACGGCTCAGCAATCCGCTGACACCCCTGGATCAGCCATCACGCAGCGGTAGGAACAGCGGCGCGACGCCTCGACTTGCCCGGCAATAAGCGCTTCAGCCCACCGACGGCACCTTTACCGGCTGGCCATGCTGACGGGTGGTGATAATGCCGATGAAGGAAATCACCAGCGCAAGGCCGATGGTGGTGGTCACCTCGGCACGGTGCTCAGGGGTCACCAGCATGACCCCGAGCGCTGCGCTGATGAACACGATGACCAGGTAGGTGAGCCAGGGGAACAGCCACATGCGAAACGTCAGCTCGACCTTCTGCTTGAGTAGCATCCGGCGCATGCGCAACTGCGACACGGCAATCACCAGGTACACCAGCAAGGCAATGGCACCGGAGCTGGCCAGCAGGAACTGGAACAAGCCGGCCGGGGCAAAATGACTGACCACGGTGATCACTGCACCCAGCACGGTGCTGGCGATGACCGCAGCGCGTGGTACGCCAACGGCCGAGGTCAGCTTGACCTGCCGGGGCGCTTCACCGCGCTTGCCCAGGGAGAACAGCATGCGCGAGGCAATGTAGATCGAGGAGTTCATGCAACTGGCCACTGCCACCAGCACCACCACATCCATCATCAGCTTGGCGTGGGGGATGTTCATCAGTTCCAGGGCGCGCTGGTAAGAGCCCACCGACGCCAGTTGCGGGTCGTTCCAGGGCACGATGGAAATGATCACGGCAATCGACAGCAGATAGAACACACCGATGCGCCAGATCACCGAGCGGGTGGCCTTGGCGATGTTCCTCGCCGGGCTCTGGGATTCGGCGGCGGCAATGGTCACCGCCTCCGTGCCGATAAAGCTGAACATCACCGTGATGAACGCACCGACCACCGCCGACACGCCGTTGGGCGCAAACCCGCCCTGGGTTTCAAGCAAACGGCCCAGGCCGCTGACCTCGCGCTCCGGCACCCAGCCCATCAGCACGGCTGCGCCGAGGGAGATGAAGGCGATGATCGCCACGACCTTGAACAGCGCGAACCAGAACTCGAACTCACCGTACTTGGCCACGCTGAACAGGTTGGTCGCGGCCAGGACGATGATCGACAACAGGGCAAACAGCCAGGTATCGACCATGGGCAGCCAGTTGTTCAGCACATGCCCGGCGGCCAGGGCCTCGATGGGGATCACCAGCACCCAGAACCACCAGTACATCCAGCCGATGGTAAAGCCTGCCCAGGGCCCGATGGCCTGGTCGGCATAGGTCGAGAACGAGCCGGTATCGGGGTTGGCCACGGCCATCTCGCCGAGCATGCGCATCACCAGGATCACCAGCAGGCCGGACAGCACATAGGCCAGGATTGCCGCGGGCCCGGCGGCGGCAATCGCATGCCCGGAGCCGACGAACAAGCCGGCGCCGATGATGCCGGCGATGGAAAGCATGGTGACATGGCGCGGCTTGAAACCCTGCGCCAACTGACCGCTCGAATCCTTGGAGCCCAGGCTGATCATTATATTTATTCTCTTGTGATCGGAACGCATGGCATTGACTGCTGGCGTCACCTTACCTGTGCTGCTTGACGGCGGATTTGCCTGAACGCGCCGTTCGCTGTGTCTGATCTCGCCATGAAACGTTCGTGCCAGCTCAGTGCAACGCCCGCGTCACCAGGAAGTTAACCAACTCCGGCTCGTCGTCCAGTTCGATCGAACGTACCGGGCGCGGCAGGTTGTCGAGCACTGTGCGCCAGAAGGCGTGGGCGGTTTCGTCCTGGTCGTAGTAACGCACCAGCCACTGGTTCTGCCCGCTCGCCAGCACCTGGCTGGCCAGGGCGCTGGCGATGCCTTTGCGCCGATAGCGCTTGAGGATGAACAGGTCGGCCAGTTCCAGGGCATCGAGGCCGGGCAGCTCGCTGCGTTCGATCAGCAAAAAGCCTGCGATGTAGCCGTCGACCAGGATCAGGTTGGCGCTCCACTGCGGCTCTTGCCAGTAGCGTTGCAAGTGTTCGTCGTGGACATAGAAACGGCCGTCGACCTCGACGTCTTCCTGCTCCCAGTCCGAAGACTCGTAGGCGTAGAACTGGTAAAGGTTGCGGATCAGCTCGGCCTGCTCGGGGCCGGTTTGCAACAGTTCGACAGTGAGGTCGCTCATGACTGGACCTCATACAGCGGAAGAATCGACGGCATTGGTATCTCGATAATTGAACGAACAGCGCGTATTGCGGGCGCTATTGTTTACAAAAGCCGGGGCCAATGCCATCGCTAAAACGTCTTACCTGCCGGGCAGCGCGGCGACCGCGTCGATTTCGATCTGCATGCCGTCCAGGGCCAGGCGCGGCACCGGGATCAGCGTGCAGGTCGGGGTCATGTTGGCGCCCCAGGCGCGCTGGGCTTCGGCGCCCCACAGGCGCAAGCGGGTTTCGTCGTGATCGACGATCAGCAGGGTCAGTTTGAACACATCGGCCAGGGTCGCGCCTTTGGATTGCAGGGCGATCTGCAGGTTGGCCAGGGCCTGGCGTGCCTGCTCGGCAAAATCGCTGGACAGCCGGCCCTCGAGGTCTTCCCCGCCCTGCCCGGCGATGTACAGCAACCGGGCATTGGCGGCGACTTCAGCCACATGGGAGTAGGCATTGCTAGAGGGGTCGTAGAGGCCTTCGGGGTTGGACAGGTGGAAAGCTGCGGTCATGGTGCTGCTCCGAGTGGTTGGAGCGGCGAGTATCAAACCTCGACCTAAGTAGAGGTCAAGCCTGATGTTGCCAGCGCTGCGCGCTGGATCGCTGGCAAGCCAGCTCCCACAGGGTCGATGTACACAGGTTCATTGTGGGAGCTGGCTTGCCAGCGATGAGGGCTGCAGCGGGTAAAGTCTCATTGCTCATGGCTCGCCCTCCTCAAGGATCAATGATGTCTGCCGTGTTAATGTAGCCTCTCGCACGGATTCGACCAGAGAGCAGACATGCCCATAGACCTACCTGAAACCATCCGCCCGCTGTTCGTGGCTGCCGGCTGGCCTGCCCAAGTGACTGCCCCAGAGGCGGACATCGGGCCCAACGGCCACCCCGCCAACGACTTGCTCAGGGCGTTCAATGGCCTGTGCGTCGGCCACTGCGGCGCCGGTGAAGAATGCGCCGCCGGCGACATCGAGTTCAGGGCCAAGCCCGGCCTGCACGACGAAAAAGTCATCGTGGCGATGCAACGCAAGCTGAACACAACCCTGGTGTGCATCGGCGATGTGCACCACGGCCATGGCGCGCTGTTTGTCGACAGCCGGGGCGCCTGCTACCTCATGAGCCAGGTGCACGACGCCTTCTGGCTACAGGGAAACACCTTCGCCGTTGCCGCAGAAGGCCTGTTGCTGGGCCGCAAGTCACAAACACAACTGCTGTGAAATTCAGGCGCAAATAAGGCAAATTGCTGGCCCCCTGCTACCCGCTTCGTAGGCAAACTCGCTTTCTTTTCAGCAAGTTAGGTAGGTGCTATGCGGGCTTATGGATTGACCCTGGCAGCGTTTTTTCTGGTCGCACTCCCGCTCGGCGCCCAGGCCAAAACCCTGGGCAACAATGACCGCTACATGTGCAGTTGGGGCTCGGACATCGCCGCCGGTGCCCAGCAATCGAAGCTGTCCGGGGTGACCCTGTACGCTGCGCGCAAGCGCCTGCAGGTGCGCAAATTCACCAAGCCGTGGATGCGCATGACCGCCATGGGCATCACCGAACAGACCTACAACAGCCAGTCACGCCTCAAGCCTGCGGCCATCAAGCAGACCTACTATGAGCAATGCGTCAGCCATGCGCTGGCGCGGCGCTGAACACGCCGGCTGATTCGAGCGTTTCAATCAGCCGCTCCGGCCACACCGTGTCGGTGGTTTGCCGCAGTTCCTCGGCCGACCACCAACGATGGTCGGCCATCACTTCGACTTCCGAAGGCGTCCATCCCTGGCGGCACAGCTGCTGGTTCTGCGCCTGAATCAGGTAATACTGCTCGACCGAGGTAACCCACTCGCCGCTGGGCAACTGCATGGCGAAACGACGCTCGTTCAAGGGTGCGCCCACGGCGTCGACCTGGATGCCGGTTTCTTCGCGTAGCTCACGAATCGCAGCTTGCTCGAAAGTTTCCCCCTCCTCCACGCCGCCCCCCGGTGTTGCCCAGTAATCGTCGCCGGCCAGCGCGCCGTTGCGATGGACGAAGCGAAACAGCAATACGCTTCGGGAGGGGCTGATGACCAAAAGCCGGGCTGATTTTCGCTCACGCATCGTGGTGTTCCTGTCCTTGGTTTATGATCGCGGGCGAGATTCTACCGGGCCCCAAGGATGAACAACGACAAATCTGCGCTGACGACCATTGATTATCACGGCAGCTGCCTGTGCGGCGCCGTCAGCTATCACATCGACACCCAGATCAAGGCCGTCACCCATTGCCATTGCAGCCAGTGCCGCAAGGCCCATGGCGCAGCCTTTGCCACCTATGGCAGCGTGCCTGCTTCGGCCTTGAGCTGCAGCGATCCGCAAAGTCTATTGCGGGTGTTCAAGTCATCGCCAATGGTCAGCCGCAGCTTTTGCTCAGCCTGCGGCGCGAGTTTGTTCTGGGCCAATGCCAGTGGCGATTATCCAGACTGGATCAGCGTTGCGCTGGGCACCCTGGACACACCTTTCGAACCTGCCCGACAAAAACATGTGCATGTGCAGTCCAAGGCCTGCTGGCTGGTGATTGGCGATTCATGGCCGCAACACCAGTGACCCTTAAAACATCAAAGCAAGGACGCCCCATGTATCGTTTGATCTACCCCTGCATCGGCGCATTCATGGCGCTGACTAGCACGGCTCAGGCAAGCAGCCTGTGCCCTGGCGCCAACACCGAAGCGCAGATGCTTGAATGCATGCAGCAGTCGTTGAAAAAATCCGATCGGCAATTGAATGAGCTCTACCAGGCCTTGGTCGCACGCTTCAAGGCGCAGGGTTCGGCGCCCGGACAACCCACCCAGGACCTGGCGCTGAAAAAAGCCCAGCGCGCCTGGATTGCCTTTCGTGATGCCAGTTGTGAGTTCGAAACGTACGAATCCGTTGGCGGCAGTGGCTTCGCTACAATCCATACCCATTGCCTGCTGAAGCAGACGCAAGCCAGAGTCCAGTACCTGAAGCGGGTTACCGGCATGCCCTGAAGGTTCAGACCGGCACGCTGGCAGCCTCGCTTTGCAGGGCTGCCTGCACCGCCGGCCTGGCCGCTACACGCTCGACATAGCCAGCCAGCGCTGGCCATTGCGCGATATCGATAGCGAACACCGGCAACCAGCCCAGCACGGTGAACAGGTAGGCGTCGGCGATGCTGAAGTCGCCCCGCAGGTAGTCATTGCAGCCCAGCACCTCGCTCAAGTAGTCCAGGCGCTTGAACAGCTTGTCGTGAAAGATCGCCTTGGCCGCCTCCGGCAGCTCGGCGTTGAACAACGGCGCGCTGCCGGCATGGATTTCCGAACTGATGAAGTTGAGCAGTTCCTGCAGCCGCGAGCGTTCCCAGCTGCCATTGGCCGGCGCCAACCTGGTCTCGGGCTTGAGGTCGGCCAGGTACTGGAGAATGGCCGGGCCCTCGGTCAATACCTCGCCATTGCCCAGCACCAGCGCGGCCACGTAACCCTTGGGGTTGATGGTACGAAAGTCGCGGCCGTCGGCGCTGCGTTTGCTCTGGTTGTTGACCCGCACCAGCTCGAACGGCAGGCCGAGTTCGCGCAGGATGATATGCGGCGCCAGCGAGCAGGCATTGGGGGCGAAGTAGAGTTTCATCGGGCGTCTCCTGACAGTGTCGAGCGACACAGGATCAGCCGGCGCATGCCCAAGGTAAACTTAGGGTTTTACAAACTGATCATTAGCAGCGCTTATGTCAGGTGACCCGTTCCCCTACCGGAACTTCAACGCCAAGCATGGCCTTGTGCACATGCTTGAGCAGCGCCTGGGCGGCAGGCGATAGCGCCTGTGCTGACGAACCGAGCAGCCCGAAACGTCGGTAGATTGGCGGATCCAGGTCATACACCCGTAGCCAGCGCGGAGCCTCGGGCAGCGTCGAGGCCGGCATGATCGACACGCCCAGGCCCTCGCCCACCAGCGCCAACGCCGTGTTCCAGTCGCGCACCGTCAGGCGCACATTGCTCAGGTTCAGCCCCGCCTGTTGCACCAGGCTCCGGCCATGCAAGTGACAGCCGCCCGTGGCGACAATGAACGGCTCATCGACCAGCTCGGCAAGCCCGAGCGGGCTCAGGCTCCCGCGCCGGGCCAAGGGGTGGCCAAGGGGAATGGTGGCCACCCAGCGATCATGCCCGAGCATCACCGGCGAACGTTCTGCCTGCGGGTTCATCACCACGCCCAGGTCGATATCACCCGAAGCCAGCCAGCTTTCGACCTCCTCGTCGGTGCCCTCCAGGCAGATCACCTCGATGCCCGGGTGCAGGCGCTTGAAAGCCTGCAACAGCGGCGGCAGCACCGAGGCGAACACGGACGGGAACGTCGCCAGGCGGATGCGCCCCAGGTGGCAACCACGGCTGGCATCGACCAGGTTCTGGATCGACTCAAGCTCGGCAATCATCCGCCGCGCGCGGACCAGCACCTGCTCGCCCAGCGCGGTAACGCTGGTGTGCTTGCGCTCGCGCACGAACACCTTCACCCCCAGTGCCTGTTCCATCTGGCTGATCGCCTGGCTGGCGCCGGACTGGGTAATGCCGAAGGCCTCGGCGGCACGGGAGACATTGCCGGCATCGGCCACGGCCACCAGCAGCTTCCAGTGCATCAGGTTCATCATGATCGTGGTCTTCCTGGCAGCCAACACGCTGCCGCCGATCTTAGCGCCGTTGGACAAGCGCACAAAGCCCACCATACTAAGTCGTCACTGCGAGCACGTACGCCCGCAGTCTAACCAGACTTATCTGCGAAACAAGGAGTTCCCATGCCAGGTTGGTTCGAGTTGAACACCAGCAGTGACGGTCAGTACCGCTTTGTTCTCAAGGCGGGTAATGGCGAAATTATTCTTACCAGCGAGTTGTACAAGGCCAAGGGCTCTGCTGAAAGCGGCATTGCCTCGGTCCAGGCCAACAGTGGCGTGGACGATCGCTACGAGAAGAAGGAGGCCAGCAACGGCAAGTTCCACTTCAACCTCAAGGCCGCCAATCACCAGGTCATCGGCACCAGCCAGATGTATGCATCAACGCAGTCGCGCGATGCCGGCATCGCCTCGGTGAAGAGCAACGGCAGCAGCAAGACCATCAAGGACAATACCTGAGCCGATGCCCCCGCAAGTGCTACTCGTCTGCACTCGCGGGGGCTGCGGCTTGCCCCTCGGACGAGCCCCTGAGCTGCCCCTTGACGCGCATTGACACGTCGCCATCGACATAGATGAATACTCGCTCTCGACCGCTATCTTCGATAGCCAAGTAAGCACCTGCAGAATTGAAAATCACATGCACATCGCCGGTATAACCGTGCCCCGACAGGTGAATCTGGTCTTCACCCAGTACTTTTTGGAACCTGACCATGCCAGCGTAGAAGGATAGGCACAGAAGCATCCCGACAACCAGGTACAGGTACTCCTTCAACAACCGCCGCCGCAACGCCACCCGGCGCTTGTCACGAATTCGAGCGATCTGCGCCTTGCCGCGAATGAGAATGCCCGACTTGAGTATCGCCGCCGCGATGATCCCTAACGTCAGGCTGATAACCATGCCCCCGGCATCACTGAAGTCGAATTTCAAATAGGAAAAGTTCAGCAGCAGCGGGAAAGCGATGACCATGACAAGGCCATAGGCAATTTTTTCCGCCAGCGGCGTTTCCTTGTGCAAGCGCACGGCTGCCTTGCGCAACCGCCCTGGCTTGATGCGCCCGGCGGCGTACACACAGGCTGCAAACGGCGCGATGAACGAATAGTAGAATTGCGAAATGGCGAAAGAAAAAACCTTCGCCACCAGATAACACAGCGTCACGTAGAAGGTGAAAACCCCGACAAAGCCAACCAGAAACGTGATGGAGATTATCGACAGCACTTCAAAAGGCACTGCCATGATAAAGCCCATGTAATGGGCGGTACCCAGCGAGGCCAAGGTTAACGCTACCTTGCCGGCCATGATCAGCCCTGGCTTGAGCTGCGACTGCCGAGATTGCGACAACAACTGCTTCCACATCTATCCAAGTCCCTTTGAGTTGTATTGTGAAGATTCAATTTCTAAAGCTGTAGCCTGCTGCGATCCGCCGCTTGGTCTCCAGCGTTAGTCAGAGCCGATACTCAACCCGGTCCGCCTCCACCGGGGTCGGCACTTCCCAGCGAAAGTACATGCGCTCGATGTCCTTGTTGCGCAGTGTGGTATCACGGCGGGCGTTGCGGCGCATCAGCTCGCGCTCGCTCTGCTCCAGGTACACCAGTTGCACATCGGCGTCATAGCTGTAGAGCAGGTCGAGCGTCTTCTTGCGCATCTGCTGCGACAGGTGCGTGCTGTTCCACACGAAGGGTTCGCGGCGGCGCAGCAAGGTCTTGGCCTTGTCGATGGCGTACTGCGCCACCGGCCCCTTGTCGCCGTGGCTCAGGCCCAGTTCCTGGCGGGCATCGTCGAACGACACCACGGCCAGGTCCGCCGCATGCTGGCTGACCCAGGTGTCCTTGCCGCTGGCCGGCAGCCCCGCCAGCATGATCACCTGCGAGCCCTGCACCTCACGGTACAGGCTGTACTGCGGCAGCACCGAGGCACCGCGAAAATAGCTGCGCCGGGTGTAGGCATCGGCAAAGGCCTTGGGCTGGTGCAGGCAGCCTTCGTCTTCGGCCAGCAGGCGGAACACCTCGATATCGTCGAGCACCCCCTGCTTGCCGGCAAAGCCGCGGCCCTGCATGTCGGCGCTGGCCACTGCGCAGAGCATCCACAGCGGCAACTCCCACGACAGGCGATGGAGGATCTGCTCGGCCGAACGCCCGCTTTTGTCCCCTGCCAGGGCAAAGAACGGCAACTGGTGCACGCTGATGATCCGGCAGATGGTTTCACGCAGCTCAAACGGCACGCCGGCCTGCCACAGCAGGATTCGCGCATCCACCGCGCCCCGGCGTGAGTGCCCGGGCTGGCCGATCTTGCCGGTGATTTCATCGATCACCGTGCACGACGGCTTGGCGATGTCATGCAGCAACGCGGCGTAGAACAGCACGAACTGCTGGTCCGGGCTGGCGCGTTGGTACGCAGGGTCGGCGAGCAAGGCATCGACCACCATCATGGTGTGGGTCCAGACGTCGCCCTCCTGGTGGTAGACCGGGTCCTGGGGGGTTGCCGCCAAGGCGCGCAGAGACGGGATCGCCTCCAGCAGCGCCAAGTAGTCGACCGCGCGGCCGGGGCCGGGCATCAGCCCTTGCAATGTGTTCATGTCCATAATCATTCAACTCCTTGTGCGGCCGCCGCAAGGCTGGCCCAGGTGACCTGGGGCTCGGGCGCATACAGGTCGACACCGGCTGCCAGCAGATTGGGGATGTACGGCTGGCGCAGGTGGTGTTCATCGGCTTCGAGGATGGCCTGGACGAAGTCGTGGCGCACCCATTTGATCCGCCCGGTGGTGTGTTCGGCGGTCTCGATTTTCAGGTACAGGCCTTCCATCAGGTCAGAGCGGTCGCCCTGGTTCCAGGCCTTGGCAAAGTCCAGTTGCTGGCGGGCGATGACCTCGGCGAAGGCGTCCTTCCAGCGCCGCGACTTGGCTTGGGAATGACCGACCAGGGCGAGCAAGTCTTTCAGCCGTGGCGGCGCAATGCCTTCGAACAGCACCGGCACCGACAGCACCGGGCCGCCCGCGAGCAACTGCTGGCGCCGCGCCGTGGAGAGGAACACCTGCTCCTCGCGGTCCCAGATATCGAACTCGAAGAACAGGTGCGGCAACTGGTCGTAGAACACGCTGTGGCGCTTGCTCATCACCTCGCCAAACAGCACGTAGCGGTCTTCCAGGTGCTCGAGCAGCCAATCTTCATGACAGGCCGCCCATTGCTTGAACTGGCTGAACTGGCGCTCGCGGCTGCCGCCAGCCAGGTAATGGCCACGGGACTGCAACAGCAGCTCGCCGGCGGCGGAAAAACTGATCGCGGCATTGGCGCCGTCGAGTTTTTCCTCGACCACCACGTACTGGCCGTTCAAGCGGCTATAGGACAACTGGTCATGATCGCTATCGCCGGCTTGCAGGCGAGAACTTTGCAGGTGCGGAGTGCGCGGGTATTTATACAGGTCGAGCTGCGCGAGCTCGCGGATATCGAGTGTCATGGGTCTTCTCCAAAAGGGGGAAAACCGACGACAGCGGGCAGGTGAAAGTGCGTGCGCAGGCAGGCACCAACAGGCTTAAACGTCCGTCGTCGGCATCAGGCGTGTTGGTTGGCGTGGGGCACTGGCTTCACCTAAATAATGAGGGGTGGTGGATCTGAGGGTGAGGATTGGAAACGAGATGGGGGTTGGCTGTCAAGCGGTGTGTTGTCTGGGATGGCCTCATCGCGGGTCAAGCCCGCGCCTACAGGTACTGCGCCCATCCTGTGGGAGCGGGTCTTGCCCGCGATCGAGCGCGCAGCGGTCGTAATCCAGTCAACACTTCATGTGCTGACTGCACTGGCCTCATCGCTGGCAAGCCAGCTCCCACAAATGTATCTGTGAAAACCTCAGGCAGATTGGCGCTGCGCGTCGTTGAGCGCTCCCCCCTTCGCGCTTTTACGCTCATGCCCCTGGCGCAAACGCAGCGCCGCCAACGCCGCCACCACCAGCACCACGGCGATGAACTTCAGGCCGTTCACGGCATTGCCGGTGCTCTGCTCGATCATGCCCATCAGCGACGGCCCGAAGAACCCGCCCAGCAGCCCGCAGGAGTTGACGAACCCCAAGCCGCCCGCCAGCGCCGCGCCTTTCAGGCGCGAGGCCGGGTACAGGAAGATGATCGACTGCACGACAAAGAACATCACTGCCGAGAGGCAAAAGCCCAGCAGGCTGATCACCGGCCCCGCCTGGGAGGCGATGGCCAGGCCCAGGGCCATGGTCAGCAAACCGCTGACCAGAATCCGCCGCGCCCGCTGCGCGCTGCTGGCAAAACGCGGCAAGACGATCGCCCCTGCCGCCGCCGCAAGCCAGGGCAAGGAGGTGAGAAAGCCGATCTGCACCACGCTCAGGTCACCGTACTTGCCGATGATGCCCGGCAGGAAAAAGATCACCGTGTAGATGGTGATCTGGTGGCAGAAGTAGACAAAGATCGCCAACAGGACCTGCGGCGTCAGGCATTGCTTGAATGAATGCCCACTGTGGCCCGCGCCCTCCTCGGCCTCGCTGGCCAACTGGCGCTCGATCTGCTCGGCTTCTGCCGGGCTCAGCCATGGAGCCTTGCTCGGTCGGTCGGGCAGTTTCTTCCATACCACGTAGGCGAAGAACACCGCCGGCAGGCCTTCGAGCATGAACATCCACTGCCAGCCGTGCCAGCCCATCAGGCCGTCCAACTGCATCAGCGCGGCGCCCAGCGGCCCGCCGATGATGTTGGCAAAACACACGCCGAGCAGGAAGTAACCGGTGGCGCGGGCGCGTTGCTCGCGGCCGAACCAGTAGGTCAGGTAGAGCATCACCCCGGGGAACAGGCCGGCCTCGGCGATACCCAGCAACAGGCGCAGCACGTAGAACGAGGTCTCGCCCTGGACGAAGGCCATGGCTGCGGAGATCAGGCCCCAGGTCACCATGATCCGGGCAATCCAGAAGCGCGCGCCGACCTTGTGCATGATCAGGTTGCTGGGCACCTCCGACAGCGCATAGGTGAGGAAAAACAACCCGGCGCCCAACCCGTAGGCAGCCGCGGAAATCCCCAGGTCGACATCCAGTTGATGCTTGGCCAGGGCGATGTTGGTGCGGTCGAGAAAGCTCAGCACGTAGGCGGCAATCAGCAGTGGCATGAGTTTGACGAACAGCAACCGGTTGAGGGTTGCAGGATCACGGGGCACAGTCAGTTCTTCGGGCGATCGGGTAATGGTCATGGCACCAATCTCTAGTGTGACGGCAGCGGTGGGAAGGCCCCGGCCAACGCCGGCCGGGGCAGGCAGGCAAGCTAGAAGTCGACTGCGTAGCGGCCCTTGAGGTTGAGCATTTCCCGCGCCTCGTCGGGGCTGGCGACCCGCCCGCCGAGCGCTTCGATCACTGTGCGGATGCGCTTGACCTGGTCGGCGTTGGACGCCGCCAGTTTGCCCGGGCCATCCCACAGCGAGTCCTCAAGGCCCACGCGCACGTTGCTGCCCATCGCCAGGCCCATGGTGCCCAGCGGGATCTGGTTGCGCCCGGCGCCGAGGACCGACCACTCGTAGTTGTCGCCAAACAGGCGGTCAGCGGTACGACGCATGTGCGCCAGGTCCTCGGGGTGGCCGCCGATGCCGCCACGCAAGCCGAATACCGACTGGATGAACAGCGGCGCCTTGAGCAAGCCGCGCTGGAGGAAATGCGCGGCGGTGTAGAGGTGGCCGATGTCGTAGCACTCGATCTCGAAGCGCGTGCGGTTCTCGGCGCAGGCATTGAGGATGTAGGTGATGTCGCGAAAGGTGTTGCGGAAGATGCGGTCGTCGCTCTCTTCCAGGTACGGCCGCTCCCAGTCGTGCTTGAACTCGGTGAAGCGTTCGAGCATTTCGTACAGGCCGAAGTTCATCGAGCCCATGTTCAGCGAAGCCAGCTCCGGCTTGAGCTGGGCCACCGGTTGCAGGCGCTCTTCAACGCCCATGGTCGGCGCACCGCCGGTGGTGATGTTGATCACCACATCGCTTTGCGCCTTGATCTGCGGCAGGAACTGGCGAAACAGCTCGACATCCTGACTGGGTTTGCCGTCGAACGGGTCACGGGCGTGCAGGTGGACGATCGAGGCGCCTGCCTCGGCGGCGCCAATGGCCGCGTCGGCGATTTCCTGCGGGGTGACCGGCAGGTGTGGCGACATCGACGGCGTGTGGATAGCACCGGTGACGGCGCAGGTGATGACGACCGGGCGTTTCTTGGACATGCGTATTCTCCGTTTTTATTCTTGGTGAGAAAGCAGTGCGGTAAAAGCGCGGGTGTTGCTCAGAGGTATTCGACGTTGCCATCGACGCTGATGGCTTGCCCGGTGATGTTGCGGGCGGCCGGTGAACAGAGAAACAAGGCCATGGCGGCGACGTCTTGCGCGCTGACCATGCGCTTGAGGGAAATCTTGTTCAGGTACTCCTTGCGCATCACCGCTTCGGGCACGCCCACTTGCGCGGCACGATCACGAATCACCCCGTCCATGCGCGGGCCTTCGACGATGCCGGGCAGCAAGGCGTTGACGCGGATATCGCTCTCGCCCAGCTCCGCAGCCAGGGACTTCATCAGGCCGACGATGGCCCATTTGCTCGCCGCGTAAGGCGTGCGCCAGGCGTAGCCGAGGCGCCCGGCCACCGAGGCGATGTGCAGCAGGTGGGCGTTGGGCGAGTCCTTGAGCAGTGGCACCGCGTGGTGGGCAAAGCGGTATTGCCCGGTGAGGTTGATGTCGAGGGTGCGCTGCCAATCGTCGTCGCTGATGGCGTCGATACCGGCGGTGGGCCCGGCAATGCCGGCGTTGTTGACCAGCACATCGAGTCCGCCGAACTGCTCGCGCTGGACCTTGAACACCGCCGCAACCTGCGCCGCATCGCCGACATCGGCGCGGGTGGCGACGCTGCCCGGGTAGCGATCACGAAACGCCGCCAGGGCCGCTTCGCTGACATCGCAGACATGCACCCGGGCGCCAGCTTCGAGATAGGCCGCCGCCAGCACTTCACCGATACCGGCAGCACCGCCGGAGATCAACACGCGCAGGCCCGGATACGGCAGCAGACGCTTGAGAACGCTCATGCTTTTTTCACTCCTGAAACAGACCGCGCACGGTCGTTGTTTAGCAGCAAACGCGCCAGGGAATCGGCGGCCTGCATGATGTCGTCGGTCACCGCTGCCCGCGCAGCCGCCGCATCGCGGCCGGCCAGGGCGGCGACAATGCGGTCGTGGGCTTGCATCGAGCGTTGCAGATGGGCTTTGTCCGGGGCGACCAGGGCAAAGCAGGGGCCCATGTGCAGCCAGAAATTCTCCACTGCGGCGACGGTCAGCTCGGCCTGGGCCACGGCATAGATGCGCCGGTGAAAGGCGAAGTTGCCCCACAGGTAAGCCGGCACATCGACCTTGTCGGCGGCGGCCTGCATCTGCCTGCACAGCTCGGTGATTTCGGCCAGATCAGCATCCGTGAGATGGGCCACGGCCTTCTCGGCCAACAAACCTTCGAGGGCGACCCGGGCGTCGCGGATTTCGCGCAGGCGTTCGGTGGTCATCACCCGCACCCGCAAGCGCGAGGTTTCGGTGACTTCAAAAGCGTTTTCGGCGCTCAGGCGCTGCAGGGCTTCGCGTACCGGCATGGGGCTGGAACCCAGCGCTTCGGCCAGGCCACGGATGGTCAGTTTCTGCCCGGGCTGAAAGCGCCCGCTCATCAGCGCTTCGCGGATTTGCCGGTAGACCTGGTCTTGCAGGGTATCGCGGGACACCTGACGCAGGGCCGGCAACAGGACGGGACGATCGGTCATGGGAAAAGCCTGTGTTGTCGTTCTTGTGATCCGAATATGTGATCACAAATCAAATATGTCAAATAATATTCGATGCGCACGACGAAGCGCCTCTGCCTGGTTACGGACAAGGCAATGTGCAGGGTAATCGGTTCGTTCCGTGCGGCGGCAGGGGTTGGTCATTGTGCAGCGAATCGCCGCCAGCACCCGGGGCCCGGCTCACGTTGCCTTTTGCCTTGTAACGGGCCTATAGTCGCAGCCGGCGTCATCCACGCCACCCGTCCGCGGAAAGGGCTGCGCCCAGGTTGTACACCCCACATTCTTGTCTACGACTCCCGGCCTGACAGCGGACAAGGCTCGCACAAGGAGTTCGTATGTCCGCTCGACTGTCGTCGCCGTCCCATGACGGGCGCATCAACCTCGAACAACAACGCAAACGCGCCAAAGAGCTGCTCCAGCGCCTACGCTCGGGTGCCGCACCCGCACAGCTGGCACTGCTCAGCCCTGCTCCGGCCTCACCCCGCCTGGCCGATGCCCAGTGGCTGATCGCCCGCGACCTGGGCTTTGCCAGTTGGCCCACGCTCAAGGCGCATATCGACGCCATCGATTTTGCCGCCCGCCACCGGCAATTCGCTGCCGATGACGAAGCCGCTACCCAGCATTGGCGCTGCGGCAACGACATCAGCCACAGCTTGCGCCTGGCCGGGTTCACCGGCGCCTTCCACATGCTCAGCGACCCTCTGGTCATGGGCCCGGTGCGTGATTTGCCGACAGCGCCGTACCGCACCCTGCGCTGCGACTACATCAGCCAGGCCTATGGCCTGGAGCAGGTGCAGGTGCAGCGCAAGATGGAGGATGAATACGCGGCCCTGGCCCGGCTCGACGGCTGCCCTGGCGCGGTGCTCTGGTGCGAGGCGGATGCCTATGACCAGTTGTTTTTGATCCGCGTGCTGGCCGGGCTGCACAACCCGCCGCAGCGCCTGGAGCTGATCGAGATCGACCGCATGCCCGGGGTCGAACGCTTTATCGGCATCGGCCAATTGGCCCCGGACGTGCTGGCCTGGTTGTGGCCGCAGCGCCGGGCAGTGGACGCGCCAATGCTGCAACTGGCGCGCGAGGCCTGGGCCGCGTATTGCGCACCGTCGCCGCAGGCCTGGGCACAGTTGGCCCATCGGCACGACCTGGCCCTGCCCTTGCTCGCCCCTGCGCTGTTGCGCCAGCTGCAGGAGCTGCCCGGGGTGGACGATGGCTTGTCGCTCAGCGAACGCCTGGCGCTGCAGATCATCAGCGAATTCGGCCAGGTGCCGTTCGGCCGGGTGTTTGCCGAATTGATGGGCAAGCGCGAGCCGCTGCCCTATCTGGGCGACATGATGTTCCACGCCTTGCTGCGCCCGCTGATCGATTCGCCCACGCCGCTGCTCAACGAAGCCCAGGCTGAGCTGGAATGGCCGCGTCGGCCTTTGAGCCTCACCCCTTTGGGCGAGCAGGTGCTGGCGGGCCAGGCCTACTGGCTTGACCAGCAGGCCTCCGAACGCTGGGTCGGTGGTGTGCGCGTGCTGGCCGGGCAAGGTCACTGGGCGCTGGGCCGCGACCTGTGGCCGGTGTGGCGCGCAAAGACGGATTTTGTCGGGCAGAGGTAGCGCCGTGCCCATAGAGGCAGGTCGATACAGCGCCTGGCTCAGCGTTGCACGGCGGTGGTTTTCAGCCAGGTCTGAAAGTGCAGCGAGCCAACGATGGCACCGGCATCCGGGGTCAACGAACAGTCATTGATCGGTGCGCCAAAATAGGTGGCCGCAGGGTCGGTAATGACTTCCCGGGCATCTTGATTGTGCTGCAGGTAGCTGCGCACGAAATCGGCCAGCGGCAGGCGATCGGGGCCGGCGACTTCCAGGGTGCGGTTGGCCGGCGCTTGCTCGACGAGGTTGGCCAGGGTCAGGGCCACGTCCGATGAGGCCACCGGCTGCAAGGTGGCGTTGGCCAGGCGCACGCAGTTGCCTTCGGCGCCGGAATAGGCAATGGCGCCCATGAACTCGAAAAACTGCGTGGCACGCAGGATGGTGTAGGGCCTGTTCGAGGCCTTGATCAGTTGCTCCTGGGCCAGCTTGGCGCGAAAGTAACCGCTGTCCTGCATGCGTTCGGTGCCGACCACCGACAGGGCGATGTGGTGACCAACCGCGGCCTTCTGTTCCGCGGCCAGCAGGTTGCGCCCCGAGGTCTGGAAAAATGCCAGCACGGCGGCGTCTTCGAAAGACGGTGAATTGGCGACATCGACCACCACGTCGGTGCCCTGCAGCGCCTGTTCCAGGCCTTCGCCGGTGAGGGTGTCGACGCCGGTCCGGGGCGAGGCGGCGAGCACCTTGTGGCCGTTGGCGCGCAGGTTGTTGCACAACTGGGTGCCGATCAGGCCGGTACCACCGATCACGACGATTTTCATGGCTGCTTCTCCCGAGGAGTGTCGCAACCCGTTATTTTACGCCGCGCAGCGCTGGCCCGCGCGTCAGCAGACGAGCGTCATCCTGGCTGATCCGGTACAGTACGCGCCGCTCGAGAGATGGATCCCGGGCCAATTGTCATGGAGTTATGCAGTGAAAAACCTGAGCAAAGTTGTCGCCTGCGGCCTGTTCGTCCTGGCCCTGGCAGGTTGCACCGGCACCCCGATGAAAACCCAGCAGTACAACGCCGACCAGTACACCGTGATCGGCCACAGCGAAGCGAGCGCCACCGGCTTGCTGGTGTTGGGCATCATCCCGGTGCGCCAGAACAGCCGCTTTGTCCGTGCGCAAAATGCCGCGATCAAGGCCAAGGGCGGCGATGCGATGATCAACACCCAGGTCCAGGAAAACTGGTTCTGGGCCTGGGTTCTGACCGGTTACACCACCAAGGTATCGGGTGATGTGGTCAAGCTGAACAACGTTCAGTAACGCCCGAACTGCGAGCGCTTCGCGCTCGATCGCGGGCAAGCCCGCTCCCACAATGGAACTGTACACACCACCCCTGTGGGAGCTGGCTTGCCAGCGATGAGGCCGGTACAGCCAGCACACCAGGTTTGCCTGAATTACGAGCGCTTCGCGCTCGATCGCGGGCAAGCCCGCTCCCACAGGGTTGGTGCTGGACCCGCGATCAGACCATCACCATAGCAAAAGCCGGTGATGCCAACCTTGCCGGTGGTTGCCGGATGCTTCATCAGCCATTCGATCACGGCGAAAGGGCCAAGGCGGTGCTCACTGGCTGAGGGCGATGGCCCACAAGCATAGTAGGCGTGGGCAAATAGCGTATGATCTGCCCGCCCTTCCACGAGGCTCCTCATCCCATGCCAATGAGCAAACGCGAACAGGCGCAGCTTGACCGCCGTCTGGTCGCTACCCTGACCAATGCCTGCGAGACCGCCAAGGCCGAAATGGTCGGTTTTGCCTGGCTCACTCACCTGGTCGACTACACCCGCTTCCCTTCCAGTTTGCAGGTGATCTGGGTATTCGAAAGCCGGGCCGCCAAAGACCACGCCCTGGCCAGCGGGCAAGGTGAGCGGATGATCGAGCTGACTGCTTTAGCGTTGCAGGACGCCGACGTCGAATTGCGCCCGCTTGCACCCCACGTGCAGTTCGACGTCGAAAAACGAGGCTGACACATGGCCAAGGACATCGAGAACCCCTGCATCGCCGTGTGCCAACTAAGCGGCGACCTGTGCCTGAGTTGCGGCCGCAGCAAGGACGACATCCGCAAATGGAAGCGCATGAAGCGCCCGGAAAAAATGGCTGCTGTGCAACGCGCCACCCAACGGATGAAAAGCCTGAAAAAAGCCAAAGGCTAACGCTTCAGGCACCTGCACCCTGAGTCAAGAAATCGATGAAGGCCCGAACCCGTAGCGGCACATGGCGGGCATGAGGGTACAGCAGGATGAACGGCCGTGAAGTGCCGCCATAGGGCGTCAGCACTTCCAGCAGCTGGCCGCTGTCGAGCTCCTGCTGCACAGTAAAGCGATACGCCTGCATCAACCCCGCGCCGCTTTTGACCAGAGTGGCGGTGGCGAGAAAGTCTTCCAGGCAGGTGATGCCACCGGCCACCTCCAGCTCCACGCGCTTGCCGTCGACCATGAACGACCAGGGCACCTTGCGCCCACTGCTGGGCAGTTCGAACTGAATGCACTGGTGAGTGGCCAGGTCATGCGGCGTCTGCGGCGTGCCCGCTTCACGCAGGTACTGCGGCGTCGCCACGATCACCAGCTCGGCGTCTTCCAGGCGCCGGGCGATCAGACGCGAGTCGGCCGGCTCGCGGCCGCGAATGGCCAGGTCGTAGCCTTCATCGGCAAAGTCGATGTTGCGGTTGCTGACGTGAATGTCGATCTGCACCTGCGGATACAACTGGCGGAACCCGGCCAGCCTGGGCAGCAAGCGAAAGTGGGCATAGGGCGTCGGCACGCTGATGCGCAGCAGCCCGGACGGCACGGCCTGGCCACCGCTGAGCGCACGCTCGGCATCCACCAGCTGGCTCAGGGCCTGGCGGCACTGCTCGTAGTAGCGGCGCCCGCCGTCGGTCAGGCGCATCTGCCGGGTGGTGCGCACGAACAGGCGCACGCCGAGGCGTTCTTCCAGGCGCGCCACCGAACGGCTGACCGCCGCCGGCGTCACCCCGGCCAGGGTCGCCGCGCCGGTAAAGCTGCTGGTTTCGGCAGCCAGGCAGAACAGCTCGATACTGCCCAGTTGAAGGTCGTCGAAATGGCGGGTCATGACGGCTCAATTGATTACATGGAGTATCAATTCAAATTCCATGCACACCATTTTTCAATACCTGCTTGCAAATTAAAGTCTGCCTCACCTGCCCGGCAACCCTGCCTGGCCCACTGGAGACTGACCATGCACACCGCCAAGACTGTCATCGTAACCGGCGCCTCGAGCGGCCTGGGTTTTGCCATCGCCAAGGCTTACCTTGAGCGCGGCGACAATGTGGTCGGCAACGCCCGCACCCTCGCCCGCCTGCAAGAGGCTACCGCCAAGCTCGGCAACCCGGCCAACCTGTTGCTGGTCGAAGGTGATATTGCCCTGCCGCAAACGGCGCGCAAGCTGTTCGAGCAAGCCATCGAAGCCTTCGGCAAGGTCGATATCCTGGTCAACAACGCCGGGATCTTCATTGCCAAACCGGTCGCCGACTACACCGAAGCCGAGGTTGAAGCCATCGTCGACACCAACCTCAAGGGTTTCTTCTACCCGGCCCAGGCCGCAGCCCGGCACATGGCCAACAACGGCGCCGGGCATATCGTCAACATCACCGCCTCCATCGCCCTGCAGCCGAACATCAAGGTGCCGGCGCTGCTGCCGGTGCTGATCAAGGGCGGCATCAACCAGGCGGTGCGTGCTCTGGCCCTGGAACTGGCGCCGTCGCAGGTGCAGGTCAATGCCGTGGCCCCGGGGATCATCGATACCCCACTGCATGGCGATGACCCGCAGACCCGCGAGGCCCTCAAAGCCCTGGCGCCCACCGGGCAGGTCGGCTCGCCAGAGGATGTGGTCGACGCAGTGCTCTACCTGACGGACTCGACTTTTGTCACCGGCACGGTGATTGCCGTGGACGGTGGTTCGGCGACGGGTACCTGGTAAATCACACAGAGGAAACAAGCATGCCGTATGTCCATATTCGCGTGACCGATGAAGGCGTCACCCGCGAGCAGAAGCAGCAGTTGATCGAACAGACCACCGAGATGCTCGAGCGGGTGTTGAACAAACCACCGGCGTCGACCTTCGTGGTGATCGAGGAAGTCAATACCGATAACTGGGGCGTGGGAGGCGAGACGGTGACGACGCTGCGCAAGCGAGAAAAAGGCTAACCCCATCGCCGGCCAGCCAGCTACCCCCCAATCGCACGGCGAAGGGACGGATGGCTGGCCCGCACGGTAGAATCGCGCCATTGCCGTTTCTGCCTGGAGTCCCCCCTACCGATGCCCGTCCTCCACCACTTCGTCGCCCCGCCCGCGGAGCCGATCAAAAGCCAGATCCTGCAGATGGTGGTCGACTACCTGACCGACATCAGCAGCGTCGCCCTGCCACCGAGCAACCCGCTGTACAGCCTGTACCAATACGGCATCGGTTTCGAAGTGCATCTGTACCTGGAGGCCATGGACGGCTCGCGTGGCATTCCGGTCGAGCTGATCGTGGCCATGGACCTCGACGATCCCGAGCAGGTGGTGGGCTTCCTGTTGTACCTGCCACTCACGGATGATCCCCTGGCGTGCTCGGTCGCCTACCTTGCCGTGCAGGCCAGCCACCGGCACCAGGGCATCGCCCGCGCCATGCTGGCGCAGATGACCGCACGCTACCCGCATGCCGAGCTTGGCTGCGTGGCAAGCAAGGTGCCGGTCTTCGAGGCCCTGGGCTTTCAGGTGATTGGCGCACGTGGCCCGCAGGTGTTGATGAACACCCGCGCCCAGGCCAGCGCCGGCATGGCGGCGGTGCTGGACATCGCACCGATCTACCGCACCCTGGAAGTGCAGCAGATTCACAGCTACCTGCTCAAGCAACACGGCAAGCGGGCCATGGTCGATGCCGAGAAACAGCGCGACCGCCACCTCGACCAGCTCAGCCGCAAGGCGCGGGCCCTGGCCCTCGAGCGCCTGGGTGAAGGGCCATGGCTGGACGGTGGTCGCGGGCTGCGGCTGGTCTAGCCGGCCTTCGCCACCTGGCTCATCAGCACCTGCAGCACGTACTGGGTGCCCTGCTCCACCTCGCCCTGGCGGCAGGCGATGCCCAGGTGCCGCCACAGACCCGGGCGCAGCGGGCGCATGCTGATTCGCCCGTCCGGTTCCGGCGCTGCCGACTCATGGGGCAGCAAGGTCGCGCCGTAACCCGCCGCTACCAGGCTTTTCACCGCATCGTTGTAGTTGAGCTGGATGCGCGCTTGCGGTTGCAGGCCGGCGCTGGCGAACCAGTCGTTGGTGACCCGCGACAGTTGGGTAGTGCTGTCGTTGAGGATCAAGGCGCGGCTGGCCAGCCAGGCCGGGCTGATGCGCGCCGGCGGCGACCAGCTTGCGGGGACGAAGGCCATGATCGGGTCGCGCCGCCACGGGCGTATCGCCAGGCCCTTGATCGCCGCTTGCGGCAGTGCCACCAGGCCGATGTCGAGGCTGCCGTCCTGCAGGCGGGCCAGCGATTCGCTGGAAGTCAGCACCTGTACCTGGACGTCGATGCCCGGGTGCTGCACGCCGAGGAGGTCCAGTGCCTGCGGCAGCAAATGGGCGATGGCGCCGGTCGAGGCGCCCAGGCGCACCCGCCCGGCCAGGCCCTGGACCTGACGCTGGACATCATCCAGCGCCTGTTCGGCATCGGCCAGCAGGCGCCGGGCGCGTTCGAGCAGGGTTTCACCGATGGCCGTGGGGCGGACCTGCCCGCGTTTGCGCGACAGCAACGGCGCGCCGATGCGCGCCTCGAGGTCGGCAATGTGCAGGCTGACCGTGGGCGGCGCCAAGTTGAGCGCCCGCGCCGCCTGGGCGAAGGAGCCAAGGTCGGCGATCACCACCAGGGTACGCAGCCGGTCGAGGCTGATTTCACGCATGGGCTTGGCATTCAGAAAAAGTGAAGCTGAGCATCATGATATTCAAATTTTCTTTCGTCCAGCCGCAGGTGAAGATGGCCGCTCATTTGTAGCCTTTGCACGAGAGCATCCATGCACCAGCCCCTAGTCTTTATCGACGGCGACCAAGGCACCACCGGCCTGCAAATCCACGCTCGCCTGAACGGCCGCAACGACCTGCGCCTGCTGACCCTGCCGGCGGCCGAGCGCAAGAACCCGCAGCGGCGCGCCGAAGCGATCAACAGCGCCGACGTGGCGATCCTCTGCCTGCCGGACGATGCCGCCCGTGAAGCCGTGGCGGCCATCGTCAACCCGCACGTGCGCGTGATCGACGCCAGCTCCGCGCACCGCACCAGCGCGGGTTGGGTCTATGGTTTGCCGGAGCTGGATGAACAACAGGCCGAGCGCATCGCCCGGGCCAAGCGGGTCAGCAACCCCGGTTGCTACCCCACTGGCGCCATCGCCTTGTTGCGGCCGTTGGTCAGCGCAGGGCTGGTGCCGGCGGACTATCCGCTGACCGTGAACGCGGTGTCGGGTTACTCCGGTGGTGGCCGTGCGGCGGTCGAGCAGCATGAAGGGCCGGATGCGCAGGCGGCCCAGGGTGTGCGGGTGTATGGCTTGCACCTGGATCACAAGCATGTGCCGGAGATTGCGCAGCATGCCGGGTTGTCGCAACGGCCGGTGTTCGTACCCAGCTATGGCAGCTACCGTCAGGGCATTGTGCTGACCATTGCCCTGCAGACCCGGCTGCTGCCGGCGGGCGTGACTGCCGCGCATGTGCAGGCGTGCCTGGCTGAACAGTACCACGGTGCCCGGTATGTGCAGGTGGCGCCGCTGCAGCTAGGTGCGTCGGCGGTGCAACTGGACCCGCAAGCGGTCAACGACAGCAACGACCTGCGCCTGGCCGTGTTTGCCAATGAGCAGCATGGCCAGGTGCTGCTGACGGCGGTGTTCGACAACCTCGGCAAAGGCGCTTCGGGCGCGGCGGTGCAGAACCTGGAGCTGATGCTGGCGGCGATGGGCTGAGTGTGCATCGGGGCTGCTGCGCAGCCCATCGCCGGCAAGCCAGCTCCCACAGGGATTGTGCATGCAGGTCCACTGTGGGAGCCGGTCTTGCTGGCGATGGGGCGCGAAGCGGCCCCTCATATCACCTGCAACACTTGCAACGGCACCCACCCCGACGCGCGCCCCTTGCTACACCATACCCACCCGTTCAACTGCCGGCCACCCACCAGGCAATCACCGGCCTGCACCTCCAGCTCCCGGGCGCAGTAGTCTTCCAAGGCAATGCCCTGATCATCGCCAAGCCGCTCAATCACCTGCCCCGGCACCCAGCCAGCCGATTGCCCGGCGGTGCTGCACCAGTACCAATTGTCCCACCCCTCCTCACCGTCATAGCGCTCGCCGATGCTCAGTGGCGCCCCCTTGGCAAAGGTAATGGGCTCGGGGTATTCACTTCGGTGCGCTTCGATCACCCGGAACTTCACTGGGTTTCACCTCCATTTGAAAATCGCCGGCACTGCCGCCATCCTCAGCGGCCTGCCTCTTATGCGGATCGCTCAGCAGGGAAGAATATTGTCATGTGTGCAAGCTGCAGGATATCGGCCAGGGCGCTGGCTTGCGATCGGGAAATTACGTAGCATCCCTCGCTTTTTTCCCGACGGCACCCCGCTGCCGGGCCGCTCTTCAGGTAGGTCATGAGAACAACCCCGCTACGCACCGATGTCCTGGCAGGACTCACCACAGCCTTCGCCCTGGTGCCCGAGTGCATCGCCTTCGCCCTGGTGGCCCACCTCAACCCGTTGATGGGCCTGTATGGCGCCTTCATTATCTGCACCCTGACCGCCCTGCTCGGTGGCCGCCCAGGGATGATTTCCGGCGCGGCCGGCTCCATGGCCGTGGTTATCGTCGCCCTGGTGGTCACCCACGGCGTGCAATACTTGCTGGCCACCGTGCTGCTCGGCGGGCTGATCATGATCGCCTTCGGCCTGCTGCGCCTGGGCAAGCTGGTGCGCATGGTGCCGTATTCGGTGATGCTCGGCTTCGTCAACGGCCTGGCGATCATCATTGCCCTGGCCCAGCTTGAGCACTTCAAGGCCGATGGCGCCTGGCTCAGCGGTGCGCCGCTGTACCTGATGCTGGGGCTGGTGGCACTGACCATGGCCATCGTCTACCTGTTGCCACGCCTGACCCGCAGCGTGCCGCCGGCGTTGATCGCGATCCTTGGCATGGGCGTCGGGGTCTACCTGCTCGACCTGCCGACCCGCACCCTCGGCGACCTGGCGCACATCGCCGGGGGCCTGCCGGCCTTGAACTGGCCGCAGGTGCCGTGGAACCTCGAGACCCTGCAGGTCATCGCCCCCTACGCGCTGCTCATGGCCCTGGTCGGCCTGCTGGAAACCCTGCTGACCCTCAACCTCACCGACGAGATCAGCGAAACCCGCGGCCACCCCAACCGTGAGTGCGTAGCGCTGGGCGTAGCCAACATGACCTCCGGGCTGTTCGGCGGCATGGGCGGTTGCGCGATGATCGGCCAGACCGCGATCAACTTGAGCTCCGGCGGCCGCGGGCGGCTGTCGGGCGTGGTCGCCGGGGTGATGATCCTGATGTTCGTGCTGTTTCTGTCGCCGCTGATCGAGCGTATTCCGCTGGCGGCGCTGGTGGGAGTGATGTTCGTGGTCGCCCAGCAGACCTTCTCGTGGGCGTCATTGCGGGTGCTGCACAAGGTGCCGGTCAACGATGTCCTGGCGATCATCGCCGTGACCCTGGTGACGGTGTTCACCGACCTTGCTGCGGCAGTGCTGTGCGGCATCGTCATCGCTGCGCTCAATTTTGCCTGGCAACAGGCCCGCGAACTGTATGCCGACAGCCATGACGAAAGCGACGGCAGCAAGCTCTACAAGGTCCATGGCACGCTGTTCTTCGCTTCGACCACGCCGTTCCTCAACCAGTTCGACCCGGCCAATGACCCGGCCCAGGTGACCCTCGACTGCCGCCACCTGAACGTCGTTGACTACTCGGCGATTGCCGCGCTCAAGACCCTGCGCGAGCGCTACAGCAACAACGGCAAGCACCTGCGCGTGGTGCACCTGTCCGAGCGCTGCAAGCAGCTGCTCAAGCGTGCCGGGCTTGAGCACTAAGGCGCCTTACGGCGCGCCGAACATCGCCGTCCAGTAGATCCCGGCATCGCTTTTGGGGTCGACCGCGTAGGCCGCGCCCAGCTCGCTGAACAGCGGGTTCATCAGGTTGGCGCAGTGGCCGGGGCTGGCCAGCCAGCCATCGACCACCTTGCGCGGGGTGTCTTGCCCGGCGGCGATGTTCTCGCCGACCTGCTGGCCGGCATACCCGGCAAGCTCGGCACGATCGCCCGGGGTACGGCCGTCGCGGTCCTTGTGGTCAAAGACATTGTTGTTGGCCATTCCCCGCGTGTGGCTCTCGGCAGCGCCGGCCAGGGTGGCGTTCCAGGCCAACGGCGTGGTGGCGTTGAATGGCTGGCCGCCGCACTGGCGCGCCTGGCCGCGTGCGCTGTTGATCATCTCCAGGACCTTCTGCCCTTCGGCCTGCCAGTCGCCCAGACGCCCGGCCAGCAACGGCCGCGCCAGGACGATGCGCCAATCGCGGCCCTCGCGGCTGACCCCGACATCGACGAATTGCGGGTCGAGCACTACCTGGCAGAAACTCTCCTGCACCGCCTTCATGGCCGACTGCGCATCCCGCGGCCCAGACAGGCTGATGGCCTGGACGTTGACCATCGGGTAGCTCTTTTGCGCCAGGACCGCGCGCAGGTCGCCCATGCTGTTGGCCGGCAACACCAGGCGCGGATCGCTGGCCAGCGGCGGCAATTCCATCGAAGCCTGGCCGGCGCAGCGCTGGGCCTGGCTGCGGTAGGCGTTGATCGACTCGACCAGCTGCGACTCGTCACTGGCCTGGGCCGTCACGGTAAACGCCAGCCCCAGCGACACAGCCGCCAGGTGCACAACGGATGAGATGACGCGCATGTAAATCTCCCTTGAACGGACTGTGCCCATGATGCGCGATTTGTCCGTCAGCGGGCAGTGCCTGGGCAGCAAAACCTGCTGGTGGTCGGTTGGAATGATTGGTCGGCCGTGTTGTCGATTCAATAGAGGGCGCTCAACTGCAGGGCGCCGCTGGCGATAGCTACAGGCCGGCATTCAATTCGACGGGTTAGCAGTGAAAGGGGCTGACCATGCGCCTTGCCATTCTCATCACTTGCCTTGCTCTCGCCCTGCTCCTGGCGGATAGTGCCGCTGCGCAAAACCAGGCCCGGGAGGCCGAAGAAAAAGCCCAGGTGCTGGAGCAAAAAGCCGCCAGCAACCCCGATGCGCCACCCGCGCCCAGGTCCCAAGCCATCACCAGGACCGAAGTCCAGGCCGTCGACCCGGCCGGTGCAGCAGCGCTGGATGACGCCATCACCTGCCTTGCGCGCAGCATCTACTGGGAATCCAAGGGCGGTAAAGCCGAGGATATGGAAGCGGTGGCCAATGTGGTGATGAACCGGGTCGGCCACGCGGGCTTTCCCGATTCGGTCTGTGGTGTGGTCAAGCAAGGCTCGGAGCAAGGCGCCTGCCAGTTTTCCTGGTGGTGCGATGGCCGCTCGGACGATGTCCAGGAAGAGGTGCGCTACACCCTGGCCAAGGAGATCGCCCGCAAGGCCCTGAACAGGCAATTGCCTGATCGCACCGGCGGCGCCCTGTACTTCCACGACCGGCACGTGCGGCCGGACTGGTCGAAAAGCTATGCCCGAACGGCCGAGACCCGTGAGTTTCTGTTCTACAAGCCGCGTAAGGGCAAGTCACACTAGCTCAATAGAAGTCGTAATAGAGCGCCCACTCGCCGCTGTCGCGATGCTTCCAGAACATCAGGCTACCGCTGTCGACCACGTTGAGGTTGATCTTGGCATCGGATGAAATCTGGAAGACGAACTCGAAACCTTCGCCAGGGTCGACGCCCGATTGGCAGAACGACGGATAGCCGCCGATCTTGTGCTCGTAGGCGTGCGTGGTCACTTCGTAGTAGCTCTCGATGTCCCCTGCCCGTTCCAACTTGAGGATTTCCTCGACCAGGTCGTCCGGCACGCCCGCGCCATCCCACAGCGGATAGTCCTCGTCGAGTTTTTCAGCCCGCAAGGGGAAGGCCTTGAGGAAGGAATTGGCGACCGGCAGGTCCTTGCGCACCAGCTCATCGTCAGCGCGGTATTCCCGGATCAACCAATTGTTGCCCATGGCTTCGAACTGATCCGGGAAGGGATAGCCGACGAACAGGGTGAGGGTGCGGATGCCCTTGAGCGCCGGGCTGCTGAACGGCAGGCTCGGCAGGTGGAACTGGGCCACGGGCAACAGCGGCTCGCCGTCGGCGTTGGTCGGTACGCCCTCATCCGGGCGGTAGAAGAATACCCGGCCGAGCCAGCTTTCTTCATCGCTGTTACTGGGGCGAAAACCACCGGCGAAAAAGCGCGTGGCGGGTTTGGCCAGGCGTTGTTTGATTGCTTGAATGTCCATATTACTCATCTATTTGACAGGCCCTATCGCGGGGCAAGCCCGCTCCTACAGGTGTGCTCTGCAGCCTGTGGGAGCGGCGCTTGCCCCGCGATGCAATTTAACTGCGCACAACCATCGCCTTGATGGTCTCGAACAACTCCTGCTGCGCCTGCTCCGCCGTAATCTCACCGTTCGCCGCAGAATGAGACAACGCCTCGGCCGCGCCGATCATCGCCCGCAATCCCGCGACGCCAATCTCGCCACGGCCACTGAACGGCTCCAGCAGCGCCCGGCATTTGCCCATGAACACCGCCTCGTACTCGCGCTTGAGCTGCTCAAGCTCCGGCGAGCTGGCCAGCGCGGCGATCACCCCGGGAATCTCCCGGCCCTGGGTCAAGACGCAGTCGACGTAGGAGCTGGCAATCACCGCAGCGGTACTTTCAAGCGTCGGCTCACTGGCGGCCAGGGCGGCATCCATCACCGCCGTCTGGCGCACATCAAAGGACTGATACAGCGCCGCAAGCAGCCCCGAACGGGTACCAAAATGGTCATAGACCACCGGTTTGGTAACCCCGGCCAACTCAGCCAGGCGCCCCAGGGTCAGGGCTTCGGTACCCTCCTCACGGATCAGGTGCCAGGCCACGTCCAGGAGCTGCTGCTGACGGTCTTCCCGGGACAGGCGCCGACGCGGTTGCGGATCGCTTGACATGCTTACCTACCAAAAGTAACTTACCAAAGGTAACTTATACCCAGCATACAAGTTATGCCCCTTCCCCGCAATTCGCAGGAGTCCTTGCCATGCACGCACTTGTGGTTGTCGCTCATCATGATCCGCGCTCGCTGACCCACAGCCTGGCGGCCACGTTCGCTGAAGGCCTGGCGCACAACGGCGATCGCGCCGAAGTCGTCGACCTGTACGGCGAAGGCTTCAACCCGCTGTTCGGCCCTGCCGACCACGCGGTCCACCATCGCGCAACAGCGCCCGCCGATGTGCTCGCCGAGCAGGCGCGCATCGACCGCAGCGATGCCCTGGTGCTGATCTATCCGGTGTACTGGTGGTCGATGCCGGCGCTGCTCAAGGGCTGGATCGATCGGGTCTTCGTCAATGGCTGGGCCTTCGACTTCAGCCCCCAGGCCCCCCTGGTGAAAAGGCTGTGGCACCTCAATGTGCACCTGGTCGGCGTCGGCGGCGCCGATGCCGCAACCTATGCCAGGCATGGCTATGAGCAGGCCATGAAGACCCAGATCGATCACGGCATCTTCGATTACTGCGGCGCCCGGGTGCTGAGCTCGACCTTGCTGCTGGACTCGGAAAGCGCAGACCCCGGCGCCCACCTTCAAAGCATGTTCGAGCGCGGCCGCACCTTGTTCGCCGAAGTGCCCGAGCCCCCTGAAGCGGCGGCCTGCTCGAGACCAAGCGATCCATTGATGCCGCTGGTGAGCTGAGCGGCTCAGGCATGTGACAGCAACGCAAACATCAGCCTGGCATCCTCGATGAACCGGCCGGCCTGGCCCAGCACGAACAGGCTGTCATCGGACTCCAGCGGCTGCGCCTCGAAGCCGCTGACATCCAGCGGCGCAAACCCCAGCACCACCCGCGTGGTCTGGGGCGTGCAGAGCTGTGCAATCAGCGTCTGCAGGTCGAGCGCTTGCCTGGCGAATACGTCATAGAGCGTCATAACGATGCGCCCATCATGGGCCAATGCACAGGGCTGGTAGCCCTCGCCCCAATAGCCATCCTGGTACCACTGCTCGAAATCGAACTCGAACGTCTGGTGGGTCAAGGCGTTGAAGCTGGCGCGCAGCCGCGTATCGTCCTTGAAGTGTTCCAGCAGACTGAACTGCTGGCCCGCGAGTGACAGGTCCATTCTCTTTCCCTTGCTTCGTCTGGGCGCCACCCTATAACTGCCCCCACGGACAGTCTGTAGGTAAATTGTAAAGCGGCGCCCCTGCAGGTGATTGCACCTTGCCTTACTGCACAGGTAATATTGAGAACGATTCACACTAACACCTTCGGAAACGCCAACCGGTGCCAACCTCCTCCACCCGCAAGCTGGGCTTTTTTTTCAGCGACCACCACCGTTGGCTCCTGCAGCATATCCACAAGCGCCTGCGCAACCGCGCCGATGCCGAAGACACCGCCGCCGAGACCTTCTGCCAGATGCTCGCGGCCCAGGTCGACCCTGCGAGTATCCAGCAGCCGCGCGCCTACCTGTCGACCATCGCCCGCCGGTTGATTTTCGACCGCCATCGCCGTCGCCAGCTGGAGCTGGCCTACCTGGAACGTTTGTCGGCCCTGCCCGAGCCGCTGGCGCCCTCCCCCGAGGAGCAACTGCTGCTGATCGAGGCACTGGTGAGCATCGACCGGGTGCTCGACGGCCTGCCGATGATCGTCAAGGCCACCTTCCTCTACAGCCAGCTCGATGGCATGAGCTACGTCGATATCGCGCGCAAGCTCGACCTCTCCGAGCGCACCGTCAGCCGCTACATGAAGCAAGCCCTGAGCCAGTGCTACCTCAGTGAGCTGGCGCCATGAACCCGCGCCGCCTCGACCCAAGCGCAGAAGCCGCCATCGACTGGATGGTGCGCTTGAGTTCGGGCAACACCGACGCCCAGTTGCACAGCGACTTCAGCCAGTGGCTGGGCAGCGACCCGGCTCACGCCCAGGCCTGGGCACACTTGCAAGAGCGCCTTGGCGGTGCCTGCCAGACCGTGCGCAACTTCGAGCGCCGCGCCCCCGGCCAGGCCGGTGAGGCTCGCCAGCTGTTGCTGCAAGCCAATGGCTCTCGGCGCGAACTGCTGCGTGCCTTCGTCGGTATCGGCGTGCTCGGCGGTGGCCTGTGGCTGGGTGCGCGCAGTGAGATGGGCGAAGCGCTGCTGGCCGATTTGCGCACAGCCAGGGGCGAGCGCCGGGACTTCACCCTGGCCGACGGCAGCCGGCTCAGCCTGAATGCCGGCAGCGCTGCCGACCTGCAGTTCGATGCCCGTCAACGGCTGGTTATCCTGCGCCGTGGCGAACTGATCATCCAGGTCGCCGCCGACCCGCAGCGGCCGTTGCGGGTGCGTAGCGCCCAAGGTGAAATGCGCGCCCTCGGCACGCGCTTTCTGGTCAGCCAGGAGGCCGAGGCCACGCGCCTGGTAGTGCTTGAGCATTCGGTACGGGCGCGGCTGTTCAACGGCAGCGAGCTGGAGGTGCAGGAAGGCCAGGCCGCGTTGCTGCGCGGCGAACGCATCGAGGCCCTGGGCAATGGCGAGCGCCAGCGTGCCGACTGGCTCAGCGGGCGCCTGAATGTGCTGGATGATTCCCTCGCCTCCGTGGTCGAGGCGCTACGCCCCTACTACCGAGGGTTTGTCCGGGTCGAACCCGAGGTTCGCGGGCTGCGCGTGCAAGGTGTATTCCCGTTGGACGAACCGCAGCGGGCCTTCGCCGCACTGGCCGAAACCCTGCCGGTCAAGGTCGATCAATACAGCCCCTGGCTGACGCTGATTCGGGCCAAGAATCAGCGTCAAGAATAATTTATGAAAATCACTCGTATTTGTGTCCGGTTTTCATTTCTCATCACACCTATCTCCTGACACGCCAACATAATCAGGAGAATTCCGTGCTCAACCCTTGGTCCCACGCCCTTCCTGTCGCCGTGGCCCTGGCTACGCTGGCCAGCACCGCCCAGGCCCAGGAACAGGCCCTGAGCTTCAACCTGCCCGCCACCTCACTGGCCAGCACCCTCAATGCCATCGCCAGCCAGAGCGGCCGTATCGTTTCCCTCGATCCGGCGTTGGTCCAGGGCAAGCAGGCACCGGCAATCGTCGGCAGGATGAGCGCCGTGCAGGCCATGCAAAAAGCCCTGGCCGGCAGCGGCCTGCAGTTGCTGGTCACCGAACAGGGCAACTTCAGCGTGCTGCCGAGCATCGACACCGGCAACGCCCTGGAGCTGGGCGCCACCAGCATCAGCGGCATCGGCGGCGGTGTCGATGCGGCCACTACCGAGGGCACGGGCTCCTATGCGGCGCGGGCGACCACCATTGGCAAGGGCAGCCATACGCTCAAGGAAATCCCCCAGTCGGTCACGGTGATGACCCGCCAGCAGATGGACGATCAGAACATTGTCGACCTCAAGGACGCGGTCAACCAGACCACCGGCCTGGTCGGCTTGCAAGGCGTAGGCCCGGGCCTGATCATTTCATCGCGCGGCTTTCAGATCGACGACTGGCAGTACGACGGCGTGGCGATCCCGCGCAACACCTACTCGCTGGGCAACTGGGCGACCCAGGACCTGATCTTCTTCGACCGCATGGAAGTGCTGCGCGGTGCCTCGGGCCTGTTGCAAGGCACCGGCAGCCCGGGCGGCACCGTCAACCTGGTGCGCAAGCGCGGCCAGAACACCCCCACCGTGACCGTCACCGGCAAGGCCGGCAGCTGGGATCATTACGGCCTGCAACTGGACGCCGGTGGCCCGCTGAACGACGCCGGCACCGTGCGCGGCCGCTTTGTGGCGGACGAGGACCAGAGCGATTCGTTCGTCGACTACGAATGGAGCAAGACCCATTCGCTGTACGGCGCGCTGGACTTCGACCTGAACGAGGCCACCACCCTGGGCTTCGCGGTCAGCCAGTCCAACGCCGAGTCGCGGCCGATGCTGCGCGGGTTGCCGCGCTATGCCGACGGCAGCGGCCTGGATGTGCCGCGTTCGACCTTTACCGGCTCGCGCTGGAACCATTCGGAAATCGACGTCACCACCCTGTACGCCGACCTTGAGCACCGCTTCAACGACGACTGGAAGTTCCACGTTGGTGCGATTCGCATGAGTGAAACCAACAAGTCGACCCACCAGCGGGTACAGACCGTTGACGATGCCATCAACTTCGATGGCAGCGGTGTCAGCTATGCCGACTGGGTAACCGATTTCGACTCTACCAAGATCGGTGCCGACATGTACGTGGAGGGCAAATTCAACGCCTTCAACCTCGAGCAGGAAATCACCCTGGGTGGCAACTACTCGAAGCTGACCACCGATGACCTGTTCGCGCGCACCTTCAACGACAGCACTGACAACATCTTCGCTATCGACCATCACCGCCCGGACATCAGCTACGACAGCTTGCTCGCCAAGCCCAACGGCCGTGGTTTCAGCAGTGGCTATGACGTGCGCCAGAAAGGCCTGTACGGCGTCTGGCGGGTCAAGCTGGCCGAGCCGTTGACCCTGGTGCTGGGTTCGCGGGTCAGCTGGTTCGACTACCGCTATGACTCCACCACGTATGCCGCCATCACCCGCGCCCCTTCGGCCAGCCCGACCAGCACCATGACCGAAAGCGGCGAAGTTACCCCGTACGTCGGCATCATCTACGACCTGAGCCATGAATGGTCGCTGTACGCCAGTTACGCCGACGTCTTCGTGCCGCAGACCGAACGCGCCGTCGGCGGCGCGGCGCTCAAGCCGATCATTGGCAGCAACTACGAAATGGGCATCAAGGGCGAACTGCTCGATGGCCGCGTCAATACCTCCCTGGCGGTGTTCCGCTACGACCAGGAAAACCGCGCGATCACCGACAAGGCCTCAGGCTTTGCCTGCGATGACTGGTACTGCTCCACCGCCGCCGGCAAGGTACGCAGCCAGGGTATCGAAGCCGAAGTCAGCGGCGAAGTGCTCAGCGGCCTGCAGCTGTTCGCCGGCTACACCTACAACACCACGACCTTCCTCGAAGACCCGGACAACAAGGGCAAGGTGTTCAGCACCTGGACGCCCAAGCACATGCTGCGCATGTGGGGTAACTACCAACTGCCGGGTGACTGGAGCAAGGTCAGCACCGGCCTGGGCTTCACCGCGCAGTCCCATACCCTGGGTTACGAGCATACCTACGACGTACCCGGCTACGCCGTGTGGAACGCGCGCCTGGCGTACCAGCTGACCCCGGAAGTGGGCCTGGCGCTCAATGCCAACAACCTGTTCGACAAGCACTACTACATCGCTGCCTACAACCAGCTCAACGGCAACAACAACTTTGGTGACCCACGCAACTTCACCTTTACCGTGAAGTACACGCCGCAGTTCTAGGTTGCTAGTGCCGGCCTCATCGCTGGCAAGCCAGCTC
>NZ_JH650775.1:75655-114197 GCF_000259195.1 Pseudomonas donghuensis | reverse complement strand
AAAATGTCTATTGGAATGGGGGTAGTCCACTATTGGCCGATTGTTGCCTGTCGCAAAGGGCTGTAAACAACCCAAAGCTACCTCACGGCTTGCCAAATAACGGACGCAGAGGGAAAACGCGACATCACCAAGTTGGGTTCAGGCTTCCTTTGCCACGGGCCTTACACTACCCCGTGTAGTACTTGTCCCAGAGCTTGTTCCGGAATCGCTTACCCGGATCGACTTGCGCCTTGAGTGCGAACAGACGTCGCGCGTTTGGGTAGGCACGTGAGAACTGTTCCTGCGTTGCATGCAGTTGGTAGGGTAGATAATAGGTACCCCCAAGCGACAGCGCGGCGTTGATAAGTTTGCGCGTCCACACGCCAACTTCCTCACGGTCGACCACGCAAACGCGTTGCCAGTAATAGAGTACGAAGGAAAACACTTCTTCGCGTGCCCAAGACAGAAACGAGTCGGGGTCGCCCTGAGCGTGCCGGATGGAGATATTAACGGCGTCAACGCGGTGCGCCTGTAGGATGGCGGCCATTTGCTTTACGAACGCATTGAACTGTGCCACCGGCACAAAATATTCCTGCAACGCGTAGGTACTGTTTCGGGTTGCGATAGGCCCAAGCGAGGCGACATCCGCACTAGCCTCGTAATTGCGCCGTACAACCGGGTGGTTGAGATAGCGCAGTGGATCGATCACATCCTTGCGAATCAGCGGGCCGCCGGGAAGCTTGGCCACACTCCACATGAGGGTCTGGTTGAGTTTGTACGATTGCCCCGGCGCGACCAGCCTTTCTGCGACTGTCAACTCTTTGTCCGAGGCGCGCCAGGTGACGGAAGTGGCCTGGTCAAAGTAAGGGGGGGCCAGATCGGCGTTGTGCAGGATAGCCTGTTCGTTCCCACAGACCTGGTCATTGAAAAAATTCGGGTAATCGGCAACTGACATGCGGTGTATCTGACGTTCCATCGTGACGTTGGACGCAAGGTCCAGTTCGACCTCAGTGATCACCCCCAGCGCACCATAGCCACCGATGGCAGCGTGGAACAGGTCGGCATTTGCGGTGCGGGACGCTTCTACTACCGAACCGTTGGCGAGCACCAGTTGCAGAGAACGCACAGAGTTGATTACCGGGCCAGCGCCGACATAGCGCCCATGAGCATTGACCGACAGCGATCCGCCGACGGTGAAGTTGGCATAGCTCTGCATGATTTTTATCGAGTGGTCGTGCGGGTCTATGACCGACTGCAGGTCACGCCACCGCATCCCTGTTTGCACGCGTATGACCCTGTTCTCAGGCGAGTATCGGATTACCTGATTGAACTGACGCATGTCGAGGTGCAGGCTGTCTTCGGTGGCAATCTGTCCACCCATGCTATAGCGGCCACCACCGATACTGACCGGGCCTGACCACATAGCGAGCGCCTGTTGTATTTCGTCGGTGGTGCGCGGTGCGAACAGGCGATTAACCCAAATCGGATTGAGCAGTGTCACATCGTTAACCAAGACGCCCGATGGTGCCGCCCATAACGACCAAGGTGAAAGCACACTGACTGCAATCCCGGTCATGCCAGCCTGGAGTAGATTGCGCCGAGTGAGAATATGCGACGACTCTGAAGTGGAGTGCAGTTGCGTATTGTCGATCAATTGCGTTCCCTCGCTGTGACTCGAAAATAACGCGTGCATTCGGACTTCGAAGCAGACTCGCTGAATTGACGGTACACCGTTGCTACGGAACTCGGCCGAAATACTACAGAAGTGGACATTCGACCCAGGAGCCTGACGTTACTGCTTTGCCATCATCTTGTCCACTGTCCGCTCCTGGCCGGAACCAGACATTGGCGGTCGTCATTGATCTGGCGCGCTCTGCAGCTAAGAAGAAATGGCCGATGGCCTATACTGCTTTGATCAAATGGCCAGAGCGACAAAGCGTGAAGAGGACCCTGGTGGGCGTAATCTAGGCCGGCGAGCCGCTGATTCAGCAGGCCATCGATGCGCTGCGCCGCTATCCTGAAGCCCTGGATGCCGGTCAACCGGCAAAGGAAGTCGAGCGCCTGCGGCTGGAGGCTGAGTCGCTTTACCAGGCTGTCACCGAATACCAGCTGCGCGCCCTGAGTGGTTATAGCGAGACCCTTCATTGAGGGAGGCTTCAAAGGTAGCTCATGATGAAGGTCACACTCGAGTTTGCCGTGCCAGGTGTGAGTGATTCATTGGGTATTCGGTAGTAGGCCGCTTTGAGGGGGATCTGGAAGTTTCCACCACTGTTGCCGGTGCTGTCGGTGAAGACCTGACTCTTTTCGAGTTCAATGGGTTGACTATTTTCGTTGAATAGCTGAAGGCCAATCCCGCGAGCGATTGAGTCGGCGCTTAACTCAACAATTCCCGCTCGTGCATCAATAATGGAAGTGTTGGCTTTGAGCGTGTAATGGATCTTGTTAATCGCCTTTGGGCAGTCAATCAGGTTAATGTTGAAGGCGACCTTGGGCGTGTTTGCAGTGTCAAGGCTGCTGACGGTGTGATCAGTGCCCATATTGACCTGCACGTCCGGACTTTTGCAGGAGGCAGATTGATGGGTAATGGTTAAGTTAAGATAGAACTTGATAAGTTCCAGATCACCTTTCTTATAGGTGGCCAGTAGCCCGTTGATCGGTTTGGTATTGGTGGGAATATTACCTGTTTTTACCAAGCCGAGCGTATAGGTAGCACCCATGAGATATCGACTACCTGTTGTTGTTACAACGTTGTCGTCATAGGAGGGCAGGCCCTCGTTTTTATCCCCACTTTTAATGTACCAGGACAGTCCGGTCCCGGGCATCGCGAACAAGTAGCCCTTGGTGGTATGGGTGCTGAAGGACGGATTAGCAATAAGCCCCATATTGGTGTTGACGCTGCAGTCATATGAGGCTGTGTCGCCCACGCTGCCCATAGACTGTTCGTAGACAGTGGTGCCATCAGGTGTATCTCGGGGGATATCAAGTTTCATATCGCTAAGTGAACTATTTAGTATAAGCGTCTTGAAATTTGATACTGGTGTGCAAATTGCGGCCATTGATGAAGTGCTGGCGCAGAGCAATAGGGTGAACAGCAGCCATGTTATGTTGTTGAGTGCCATTACTTGCCTGGCCTCTCAATAAATTCCCAATGGTAATCCGGGTTTTCAACTTTGAGTTTGTTGGCTTCATCGCGAAGGGGAGTGCTTGCAGAAGTTTCGTGCTGCACGGTAGGCGCACAAGCAGAAATTGCAATAAGAGCACTTGCAAGTAAAGTTGGTTTTAATTTATAATTACTTAATTACTTAATTACTTAATTACTTAATTACTTAATTACTTAATTACTTAATTACTTAATTACTTAATTACTTAATTACTTAATTACTTAATTACTTAATTACTTAATTACTTAATTACTTAATTACTTAATTACTTAATTACTTAATTACTTAATTACTTAATTACTTAATTACTTAATTACTTAATTACTTAATTACTTAATTACTTAATTACTTAATTACTTAATTACTTAATTACTTAATTACTTAATTACTTAATTACTTAATTACTTAATTACTTAATTACTTAATTACTTAATTACTTAATTACTTAATTACTTAATTACTTAATTACTTAATTACTTAATTACTTAATTACTTAATTACTTAATTACTTAATTACTTAATTACTTAATTACTTAATTACTTAATTACTTAATTACTTAATTACTTAATTACTTAATTACTTAATTACTTAATTACTTAATTACTTAATTACTTAATTACTTAATTACTTAATTACTTAATTACTTAATTACTTAATTACTTAATTACTTAATTACTTAATTACTTAATTACTTAATTACTTAATTACTTAATTACTTAATTACTTAATTACTTAATTACTTAATTACTTAATTACTTAATTACTTAATTACTTAATTACTTAATTACTTAATTACTTAATTACTTAATTACTTAATTACTTAATTACTTAATTACTTGCTTGCTTGCTTTGCGTTAATTCCGAATTGTGTAAGTTCATTGCTAATTCGTACTAGTTCAAAATGGATAGGTGAAGCTACCTACGCCACCTCGAATTCGAAATCAGACGATTCTCATTTTTGCCACAAGCGCTAGGCCTTGGGCGGCATTCCTCCCCTGGTTGGCGAGCAACCATCTAGCCACTAGTTCTCAAGGTGGGGCTCTTTATGTTGGTGTCGTACAGGCTCCATCAGGCGCTCGGTTCTGCTGCTGATCGGTAATTGTCAGGCCTTGGGCGCTCGACTATCAGCGCCTGGATATTTGGTTCAGGGCCAGGCCCCGATGTTTTCCCGCAGCTGCTCGACGTGAAAATCACCGGCATGGCCCGGGTCGGAATGAACCTGACTGGGAGCGAGGAAGTGGACGGTGGCCGCTTTCTCACCTACCGGCAGGCTGAACGTGGATTAGTGGGTTACGCTGGAAAGCAGGCAACGCGCAAATGCAAACGGCCTCTCATCACGGGTGGATCAAAATGAAACTGATTTTGGTAGCGCTCGTTGTTGGTCTGTTGGCTTGGAAGCTTTCCCCTCAATTGCAATCCTTGACTGAGGTCCGGCTATCGCCTCCCACAGCAGCCTCTTCAGTTACGATTGCTCCGAAGCTTGTTTCACCGCCATTCAAATGCGATGGGCGCAAATATTGTTCCCAGATGACCTCGTGCAAAGAGGCCAAAAACTTTCTGCAAAATTGCCCAGGCATGGAGATGGACGGTGACTACGACGGCGTGCCCTGTGAGGCGCAGTGGTGCCGGTGACAACTCACCGATAGCTGGCATGTTGGTAGATATCAGTGAGTTGTCACCGGTGCTGAAGCCGGCGGAGGTTGGTGGGCCTAGAAGGGCGCAGCAGGAACATGTAGCGAGGCAGGGCGTTCAGTCTGGCCCAGTGCTCGCGGCCTGTTCCCTGTCGCTGGTCGGAGCAAGTTCGCAGGCGACATCGTCGCATATCTGCGTTGAGACCCTGTAGCCAAGACGACTTGATCGGCAGGGAGCTGCCTAAAACAAGCCTTGAAATCCGGTTGTTACCGCTTTATGTTCCCGGGATTCAAGGAGGACTCTGACAGATGGCACGCATAGGTTTGGTACTGACACCCGGTTTTGCTGATTGGGAATACGCTTTCATTGCAGGCACCGCATCACCGTTTTACGGAATCGACGTCCGCTTTTTTGCCCCAGCTCCGGGGCAGTTCTTCTCGCAGGGAGGGTTGGCCGTAACGGTGGATAGCAGTTTGGAACAATGCCTGGACTGGAAACCAGATGTTGTCGTCATCGTCGGAGGCATGGTCTGGGAGCAAGCAGAAGCGCCAGATATTGGAGACTTTCTTCGTGCTAGCCGACTCGCGGGGGCGACAATCGCTGGAATATGTGGCGCAACGCTGGCTCTGGCGAGGGCCGACCTCCTCAACACGACGCCTCACACCTCGAACAGCGCTGATTTCCTAAAACAGAAGGCTGCAAATTATAAAGGGGAGGCTCTTTATCACAGCTGTACAGGCGCTATGGTTGCAGACCGGATCATTACTGCACCAGGCCCTGCACCTGTTAGCTTCACCTGCGCAGTGTTTGAAGCTGCGGGGCTATCGCCAGAGGTTGTTCTACAGTTCAGATCAATGTTGGCCGCTGAACATGAGTAACCGTGTCGTCCCACAGCCGCAGCTCATGAGTACTCGGTGTGAGGACTGGTCCACCTGTTTACTTCTCGCAACTATCTAGGGCATGTGACATCAGCATCCGGGTCGAGGACTTCGCCAGATGCTTACGCAGATTTGTCGAGCCGCTAACCTGGCTAGTAAAGTTGCACCTCTCCCTTGGCACTTTCGCTAGCCGCTCTAAATCACCTGTGGACATAGCCCATGGCTCACTTGGATCACCTCGCCAACTACGTCAGTGCCATCTTGGGGTTGTCCTCGCCGCGCATCGCGCATCTTGAACATTCGAATCAAGAAACCTGGCTCGACCAGGGGGTCACCGTCAGCGCTGAGGAACACATCTATGCCTTCGATGACGGCGCACTCATCAAACGGCTCGCGGAGCAGGATAACTTTCCCAGCGACGCAGCCTGCGCTGAATGCTGGATTAGCTACGAAATCGTTCGCCAGCCGCTCGACAAAACGGTTAGCCCTTGCCACATCAGCTTTAACAGTGCCTGCCGGGAAGCCTATTGGCTCCGGTACTTCTGCGCTTAGCATCCAAGTCTCTAGCAATACTGCGCAAGCTCTAGCCAAGCACGACACTGGGGCTGCAGGGAAGATCCGGTCACCTCGGGTGAGTCAAGGGGGAGGCCCGGCAACTGCCGGGCTTTGCGGCTGATTAGTGGCAGTGGTAGCCGCCAGTTTTGTGGTTGGTGTGACAACCCTTGGCGTCGGTACCACCACTGTGCGCAAACGCAGCGACCGAAGAGAACGAAAGGACAGCGGCAATCACGAGAGAAACGACGTTCATCAGGCATGACTCCATGTGTATTTATTTGTAGTGGAATCTTCCACCACACACAGGTTATGGCCATTTGCCTTCACTCGACAAGCGCCTACGAAACCAGTTATGGGGTAGCCGATGAAAGGTAATCTTGTACCTCACAGACACAAGCGAGACCGAGCCCGCAGTAGCGGTGGCCGCATTTCGTCGGCAGGGCAAGAACTTAAGAGACCGTGGTCAGTCTTACCAGGTACTCAATCCTACCTCTGGAGCCGTACAAAAAATGAAGAAAACCCTGGTGGCCGTTTTTGCCTGTGCATTTGTGATGGGGACGGCGGCGCTGTTGCCGGCCGATCTCTCTCCTATCGGCTCAGCTTACGCAAGGGGTGAAGGGGGTGGTGGTGGCCACGGCGGCGGCCACGGCGGTGGAAACGGAGGCGGCCACGGTGGCGGCATGGGTGCAGGAAATGGCAGCCATGGTGGTAAAAGTAACGGTGCCAGTTTTGGCGGCGATCATGCCGGTAAGGCGACACGTGATCACGGCGTGAGTGGTAACCGCTACGGTAGCGACCGCAATGACGATAATGGTCATGGCACTTCTACTTCCGGCATTGCTCATTCCAAGGACACCCGCGGTTTGTCCAAGTCAACTGCAATCTCCGCTACCACGCCGGGTGATCATAATGCTAAAGGGCTGAGCAACGCGGTCAGGTCGTCTTCCAAGAACGATCGTTGATACGATTCGCTGCAGCGTGCCCAAGGCCATTTGAGTACGCCAACGAAGCCCAGCCCCGTGCTGGGCTTTTTGCAATTGGCAGGCATGACAATCCCGGCGCAAGGCCGGGCTTGGCGCTGCGTCTCATCGAGAGCTGCGGGATGACAGACTGCATTCGAAATCGATCGCAGTAGCGGCGTAACGCGTCAGCGAGTAACCAGCGGCTCCCCCAGGGCGCATCCGAAAGCGCATAACGCTGAGCCGTGCTGCCGGACCCCACGGCAGGGTTAATCGGTATTATTTGATTTGGAATATAAATTAGCTATCTTAAGAACAGAGTTGTATTTAAGTCTGTTTGAGAACTGCACATGCTGAAACGATCACTCTTTCTCCTTGCTTCTACATTTACATGTATGCCTGTTTTTGCTGCAGGGAGCCTCCAGGATGCCATTGGATCCAATGTAATCGCTGCCGGAGAGGTTGAAGAGTATTTCTGCCCCGGGCTGGGGCTGTATGATTGCTCGGGTTGGCCAGCGAATCTTTATCGGTTCACGGGTCAGAACGTCTGCTTTACATCGAGCGAATCTTGCAACTTGGGCTGCTCTGCCTTATTGCTTGAAAAGGACGGGCTGCAGTCGATTCTTTTAGTGGGTGCAAGATACCGTGACAAGATTTCGCGCGCATCTGGGCAGGCCAAGGATTGTCCCAAAGACTTCACCCGGTAGGGTGTCTCCGCGCCACCTCTTCTTGAAATTTCCGCTTTGCGATCGCCTTCTTCGATGAATTGAACGTGCGTTCTCGCCATCGGCCACCTCCTTCAATCCACTAGGCGGCAATTGCAACACGCGGTATAACCCCTGCCGAGAACGCTTCTGCCAAAATCATTACAGGGAAGGAAAGTGAAGGCTTATAAAACCTGCTCAGCGCTGATCGCAACAGCGTTTCTGTTTTTACACGGCTGCGAGAACCCTGAGGGTCACATCTACCAAGCTAACCGTTGTGCGGTGGCCTATTCGATGGGGAGCAACGTCGACCCATCAGTCGTCACCAACGCTGCCCTCGAAACCGGGCAGTACATGCGAGCGCACGGTATCAATAAGAGCGCTGCAGAGCTAACCGCCATGACTGACAAGGTCAAGGATGAAATAATGGGCACCCCCGACGCTCCGTATAAGGGTTGGGAAGGGCGAGCCGATAGAATTGCAGAATCTGATTTTTGCAAAAAGTACCTGAGTAGCTTGCAAGCGCAATAGGTGCGCGGGCTGCCGGTGTTGTTCCATAGCATTGTACTACTGCTTTGTCAGGGGCCAGGCCTCCCGAAGGCTACCCTGGCTGCAGTAAATTTGAGCCATGAAAATGCCCGCGCTGAGCGGGCAATCGGAATGTTTGAATAGACTCAGGCGCCCGATTCAGGGTCGCTTGCAGGTACGCCGCGGGGTTCCTTGTTTTCATCCTGATCGTTCATCTGTGAGTCGGCGTCAGGCTGATCGGTGCGGCCCTTATTGACTGCTTGCGGACGCTCGGTTGGTTGCGAATGGTTGGTATGCATGTCAGAAAGCTCTTGCTCGACAGGTGTCTCATCATCCGGCGGCAGAGGGACCTCAGGCTCATCACGCCGGGCATCATGGCCGGTTTCGTTAGTGGTTGTTCGGGTTACGTTCTGCTTCGACCTGTTACCAGGTGCATTCTCGTCACTTTCCATGCGGGCTCTCCGTTCTGATGCGCGGGACATCCACGCTTAACATTCAGAGATGCTAAAGCCGTGAGGAGTGCCGCGCATTGGACGAATGGCGGCCAATGAAGACCCCGGCTTGGCGACCGGGTTTCTTTTGATCCTCACCAAAAGCGAAATGATCACGATGGACAAAACATGCCACCAGCCTTTCCCTGCTGCGCTTTCGTTGCACTCCTTGTATTGTTGGCCAAGGCCAGGAATTGCCTTCTGCTGCGGCCCTAGACAGCCCGCGCGAGAATCCGGACTCTCCATCAGGTACTGACGTGAAGCGTGATATCCACCTCGTTATTCTTTTGCTACTGGTGATTGGCTGTTCCTTGGCATCGCTGACCTTGTGGAAAGTGGTGGCCTCGCGAGAACGAGCACTGGAAGAAATTAACATTCATGGACTGAACCTGACCCAGGCGCTCGCCACCTATGCTGACGGCATCGTCAGGCAGAGCTCGCTTTTGCTGCTTGGCCTGGTCGAGCGTCTGGAGACGGAAGGCAGCGACCCCGCGCAGATCGATCGTCTGAGTCTGCTCGTTAGCCGTCAGCAGCCGCTGATGCCACAGATGAGCGGCGTCACCATCTATGACAAGCAAGGCCGGTGGTTGATGTCATCCAACCGCACGATTCCGGCAGGCGCCAATAGCAGCGACCGGGCTTACTTCATTCATCACCTCAACGACCCTTCCCGCGAGCCCTTTATCGGCCTGCCAATCCGCAGCCGATCCAACCAGGAATGGGTGATCACCATCAGCCGTCGATTCAATGATGCACAGGGCAATTTTGCTGGAGTGGTGGCGGTTACCCTGGGGATCGAAAATTTTCTGCGGCTCTTCGGCAAGATCGATTTAGGGCAGGAAGGCGCAATCGGTTTGTCTTACACCGACGGTTCGATGCTGGTGCGCTATCCGTTTCGCGAGCAGGACATGGGACGCAATTTTTCAACGTCTCCGATCTACGCCAAGTACCTGGTCGATAAAACGGTGGGAACGGCTTCATTCACCTCCAGCCTGGACGGGGTGGAGCGGCTTTACGCTTTTCGCAAAAGCGATAGGCTCCCGCTGGTGACCACCGTCGCGTTGGGCAAGCGCGAGGCACTGGCGTCCTGGAAGCTCGAAGCGGTGTTGTCGCTGTTGGCGGTGTCGGGCCTGCTTGGGGTCACCGGAATCATCGGGTGGATGCTGATCCGCGATATCCGACGCAGGATCGAGATAGAAGGGGCGTTGCTGGTGGCGCAGCAGCAACTACTCGAGACCAACCAGCAGCTCGAGCGATTGGCAATGAACGATGCGCTGACCGGTCTGGCGAACCGGCGCTGCTTCGACGAGACGCTGGCCATGGAAGTACATCGAGCCCAGCGGGATGAGACCCTCCTGGCATTACTCATAATCGATATCGACCATTTCAAGCTGTACAACGACACCTATGGTCATCTTGCGGGTGATGCGTGCCTGAGGGAGGTTGGTAGTGTGCTTGCAGAATGTGTCCGGCGGCCAACCGATCTGCTGGCCCGCTACGGTGGCGAGGAAATGGCTGTGATCCTGCCCAATACCGACATCGCAGGGGCGACGGTGGTTGCACATCTGATGCTTGATCGATTGAACGGACAAAATATCGTTCACGAAAGCAGTCCCTTTGGGCATGTTACCGTGAGCATCGGCCTCTCCTCCATGCCGGGAGCGAACCTGGATCAATGGCAATCGTTGCTCGATAAAGCAGACCAGGCGCTCTACATCGCCAAAGCGGCTGGGCGCAATCGTCTGGCTGTTGGCTGAGCGTCTTCCTCGCCGACGTTCGCGACGGACCAGGACTTTACCTGGCAGCTCTATCTGCTGGCCGTCCATATATGGGCGTCGGCGACCATCGGCCTGGTGATGACGCTGGTCGGCTCGCCACTTGCCCCGTCGCCTGACATTGCCCGTGCTGCCGCTAGTGGGTGGGGCTGCCGTTGGTAGCTGCGCGAAACAGAAATGGTGCCCATCTACGTGAGCAGCATTTCTAGTTACGTTAGCTATCCAGGCTTATCGATATTTCGGGTTCATGACTGACGGGGAAGTTAACCGAACGGGCAATGAAGCATTTTTCGTGTGCGATCCGGTGAAGTGCCTTAGCTTTTTCGATGTCAGACCCCGACGCCAAGATTACCTTCGGCCTCAAAACAACCGAGGTAAATTGACGTTCCTGTGCACTCATTACCCATCCAAGTTACCTGAACTTCGTAGTCGTGTACTTTGTCTGCCATTTGATCCTTGAACACCAGTAATGCTTCGGCCTGGTATTGCCCTTTTCGCCCAACTGGGGGCGATACATCCTTCACCTCAATCATCCATGATCCTTACATATCGTTCAGGCAGGTAGCGGGCGTCTTGCCCGTTTTATCGCCTCTGTCTTTCGTCCTGCGGCGACTTGTACGATGGCCTCACGGATGGGGCGCCACTCCCATGGCTAAAAGTACATGGGAAGATTTCTGGGAGCCAGAGCTACAGGCAGAACCGGTCGAAATGGCCTGTACCGGGAGACAGTTGACGATGGGGTAAGCGCCCGGCCAATACGCTTACCGGATTCGATGGCGTAAAGGTGGCGTGAACCCGGACGTTCATTCCGCTGAGGAGACTCGCCAGGGGAGGGGGATTGCAGAAAATTATTGCTAATACGAATTGTTACCATATACCATCGCCGCGCCTCACCCTCACTGTCCGTTCTTCCCTGTTCTGGAACCGCAATCGATGCGTCGCACGATCGTCTCGCTGTGTCTGCTCCACGCTGCGCCTTCACTCGTATGGGCCTCAGAACCGCCTCTTGCGGCGGGTAACATTCAGCTAGAAGCAGTCAGCATCAATGCTGACGCGATCGATTACGAGCGTGCCGATGGGCCTGTAGAGGGCTATAAAGCCAACCGTTCGGCCAGTGCGACACGCACTGACACTGCCCTGCACGAAACCCCGCAGTCGGTCAGCGTGGTGCCCAAGGATGTCCTGGAGGACACCGGCGCCACCCGCCTGCAGGATGGCCTCGACTATGCCGGCGGCGTCGGCCGCGCCAACAACTTCGGCGGCCAGGGCCTGACCACTTTCACCGTACGCGGTTTCACCACCGGCGAGTTCTACCGCAATGGTTTCCCGATCAACCGCGGCTACCCCAACGCCCCCGACGCCAACACCGTCGAGCGCCTGGACGTGCTGCGCGGCCCGGCCACCAGCCTCTATGGCCGCGGTGACCCCGGCGGCACCTTCAACGTGGTCAGCAAGCAACCGCTGCCCGAATCGAAGGTCATCCTGGGCAGCCAGTTCGACGACCAGGGCATGCACCGCGCCACCCTGGACGCCACGGGCCCGCTGAGCCAGGACGGTAGCCTCGCCTACCGCCTGAACGTGCTCGGTGAGGGCGGTGAAAGCTTCCGTGACGATGTCGAGAGTGAACGCTACGACGTGGCACCGGTGATCAGCTGGCAGGTCAACGACAGCACGAAGGTCGTTTTCGAGGGCGATTTCATGCGCAACAATCACCCACTCGACCGTGGCCTGACCCGCTACAGCACCCAGACCGGTAGCGCCTCCCGCGACACTTACATCTGGGAGAAAGGCAGCGACAACCTGCTGCACAACGACAACAACATGGCCCAAGTGCGTTTCGAGCACCTGCTCAACGACAACTGGACCCTGGGCGGTGGTTTCCAGTTCCTCGACGGCTCGCTCAAGGGCAACGCCGTGGAGGCCAACGGCGCACCGGCCGACGGCCGCACCCTGCAACGCAACTTCAACTACCGCAAGCTGGAATGGACCGACCGCGACTGGCAACTCAACCTTACCGGTCATTTCGACACGGGTGGCTTCGCCCATACGCTACTGACCGGCGTCGAGTACGAGGACTACGACTACAACTCGATCATCCGGCGCTCCTCGGCGGCGAACGGTACCTACCCGATCGACATCTACAACCCGGTACTTGGCCAGGCGCGCCCGGCGCTGACCCGCGTCACCACCTGGGACAAGGAGAACCTGCAGACCTGGGCCTTCTTCATCCAGGACCAGGTGGCCCTGACCGAGCGCCTCAAGGCCCTCGCCGGGGTGCGTTTTGAACGCTTCGAGCACGACTATGACGATAAACTCGTCAACAGCCGCGATTTCAGCAAAGGGCAGAACGGCGTCACCCCGCGCTTTGGCCTGCTCTACGACCTGAGCGACACGGTCGCGGTCTACGCCAACACCGCCCGCTCGTTCAAACCCAACACCGGCACGCCGGCCGGCGGCGGTGGTTTCGACCCGGAGAAAGGCAAGTCCTATGAGCTGGGCGTGAAGTGGGAGGCGCTGGATCGCCAACTGAGTGTCGATGCCGCGGTGTACCACATCGTCAAGCAAAACGTGCTCACCCGCGACCCGCTGAACACCGACTACAGCCTGGCGGCCGGCGAGGTGCGCAGCCGTGGCCTGGACATCAACGTGGCGGGCAACATCACCCCTGAATGGCGGATGATCGGCGGCTACGCCTACGTCGATGCCGAGGTGACCAAGGACAATCGCCTGCCCACCGGCACACGCCTGGCCAATATCCCGCGCAACAGCTTCAGCCTGCTCAACACCTACGAGTTCCAGGACGGTTTGGCCAAGGGCCTGGGCCTGGGGGTGGGGGTCAAGTACGTGGACGATCGCAGTGGCCAAACCGAAGCGCTGACCTACACCATGGAACGCTACAGCGTGGTGGACCTGCTGAGCTTCTACAAGGTCAACGAGCACGTGCGCCTGAACCTGGACGTGAAGAACGTGTTCAACAAGGGGTATGACGAAGGGGCCTTCAATAGCTATGTCTACCCTGGAGCTCCGCGCACGGTGCAGGCAGGAGTGGCCTACACGTTCTGATCGGCGGGGGAAGCTGACGGCAATCGTGCTCTTGGATGGCCGTGGTCGGGCAGGCATTGGCGAATCACCTGACGACGCTGTTTCCCGCTCGAAGTGTGAAATCAGAACTACTGCCCAGTATCCGCTTGACTATGCCCCTAGGGACAGACTTTACGCTGTGGCGATTAAACGCGGCAGGGTTCTGTCACAAGGAGGTTCTGTGAGCAAGTTGTGTCTGGTGACAGGCGCCAATGGGCATCTGGGGAATACCCTGGTCAGGGCGTTGCTCGATCAGGGCTACCGTGTGCGGGCCGGCGTGCGCGATACGACAAGGACCGAGCCCTTTGACGGGCTGGATTGCGAGCTCGTCTATGCCGAATTGCAGGATGAACCGTCCCTGCTCAAGGCGATGGCAGGGGTCGAGGTACTGTTCCAGGTGGCTGCGGTGTTCAGGCATTGGGCCAGGCGGCCAGAAGCCGAGATCGTCGAACCTAATGTGCGGGGTACGCGCAATGCGTTGCAGGCCGCGTCTCGCGCGGGTGTGAAACGGGTCGTGTACGTCAGCTCGGTGGCCGCGATCGGGCATGATGGTCAACCGCTGGATGAAGACACCTGGAACGACGAGACCGAAAACGCTTACTACAAGTCGAAGATCCTCGCCGAGCGAATGGCCTGGCAGACTGCGCGGGAGCTGGACCTGTGGATGGTCTCGGTCTTGCCCTCGGCCATGATCGGGCCCAATGCGACGCAACTGACCGACACCATGAGCTTTCTCGAATCCGTGCGCCAACGTCAGATGCCACTGGACCCGGGGTTTCACTTCAATTTCGTCGATGTGCGTGACGTCGCCCAGGGCTTGATTCTGGCGGCGCAAAAGGGCCGGGCAGGGCAGCGCTACATCCTCGCGAACGAGCGCTCCTCGTCACTGGCCGATCTGCTGGAGGCGGCCAATGCACGGGTGCCGGGGTATCGTCAGCCTCCGCGAGCACCGCGCTGGTTGCTGATGTGTGTCGCCTGGGTACAGGAGCGGATAGCGAGCCTGACCGGCAGGCCGGCGCAGTTGCTGCTGAGCCAGGTACGCCTGTTCCATGACGTGCGCCAGGAGTACAGCATCGCCAAGGCGCGCCGGGAACTGGGCTTCAGCCCGCGCTCTGCGGAGGATAGCCTGAGGTCGGCGTTCAGCTATCTTGGCAGGCGAGCGATCCAGCCGTACGAGGACAGGCCTGGGTTTGCTGGCCGAACAGCGCGTTCATCTCGCCTTTGAGTTCGACCAGGTGACGGTCCAGCGCCTGTAACGTTGCGATCTGCTCACTGACCTGTTGGCGCTTGGCGTCGACAGCTGCAAATTCTACGGCCGTTTGCACGGGGGCGAGCCCTGCACGGGAGAGAAAAGCCATAGGCAAACAGCCGCAGAAAATCACCCGTTACCGTCGTTGGATGCAAGCGCGAGTGCTCGCAAGCAGCCGGTAGCGAGCGAAGCGTATGCCGTCGACCTCGACCTCTCCATCACGGCGAAAGCCTATTCGAAGAATACCCTTGATGCGTGTTCTGCTTGGCGCAAGCAAGACAGTGACCGACCCCAGTCCCATCTCCTGAAAGGCTCGCCGAACGATCTCATCAAAAATTGCCTTGCCCAAGCCCCAGTAGTCCGGGTGTAAAACCAGGGCCAGGTCTGCATCACCTTGTTCTTGCTGCAAACCGCCCCAGCCGGCAAATGTCTGATTCACCCAAAAAGCCCATGGGCCATATCCATTGAGCAGCCACTGTGACTCTTTTTCGGCGACCCACGCTGAGCATTTGGCTTCGTCAAAGTCAGGGCGGCCCAAGGGCATGTGGCGCAAGACATCGGGGTTGTTGTTGAGCTCGATGATATCGGCGCTGCTGATTTCACTGAGTCGCTTGAATTGCAGGTCCATGCGTTGCCTTTTTATACCGCCGGTAACCCCGTCTGAACGTTATCCGGCCACCATTGGAAAGGTGCTGGCTGGCACCTGCGCAGATGATCGAACCATGCTAGCCGGCGAGCGAGTGTTCTGGAGTGCTTCTCGCCAGGTCAACGGCGGCGGTAATGGCTGCTCGGGCTTGAGGGCTGTTCTTCCAGCAGGTCGAGCCTAGTGCGGCTGATGCGTGAGCCAGGATGTCACTGACGTCCGCTTTGCCGAGCTCTGCCAGCGATTCAATACCCATTTGCTCGAGGCGGGTTATAACGGTTGGGCCTACGCCCTTGAGCGCGAGCAGTGCGGTTCGCTCCCTCGGTGAAAATGCCATCTGAGAACTCCTTTTCTGGGCATGCGTCTCTGAAAGATTGCCCTATGTTTGAGATTGTCTCAACCCGAGCAGTCTGGATCGCTGGTTGCCGTTGGGCGCGCAGGGGGAGGTAGGTGACTAACTTTTCACGATAGCGTCTATAGGACAGACAACGGAAAGGTAATAAGGACATTACATGCTACAGAAGCTCATGTTGATATTGGCCATCTCACAAGTGGGTGGCTGTGCCTGGACTGCAGCAGTTTCCCATGGTTCGTATGACTGCTATGAGGGGCTTGAGGTTGAATATCAGCTCGCACAGTTTATTGGTCCGCTTGTGCTCCTGGATTTGCCGTTCACCTTCGTTGCCGATACCGTTTCGCTACCGCTGTGCTGGTACTGATCACAATGGGCATCCCGGGCCGCGTACCCGCCACTACAGGCGCGTGAGCCACAGCCCTCTGCTAGGACTCAACACCATGCCCCGGTTTTGCACAGATGTAGCGGTCCTTATCAACGCGTTTGTCCAAAGGCGAGGCTTGCGCCGGCGAGCATGGCTACGACCCGCAGATCTTGCTTGAAGCCAGACGCTTGCCCAGCAGCTTCTGGAAGCGCTCGCATCAAGCGCTTCAGGTGGTTCACAGCAAGGGTTTGGCGGGATTGCCCACTACGGTTACCCCAGCGGCCACGCTCTTGGTCACAACCGCACCCATGCCAACAACTGCGCCTTTGCCAATAACCAGCGGTTTGCTTGAGGTGCCCGGCTTGATGATTGCCCCTGTGCCGATGTAGGCATGATCTTCGATGTGCACATGGCCATTGCAATGAACGTTTGGGGCAAAGGTGACGTAATCGCCGATGACACAATCATGCGCCACGTAGCTATAAATGTTGGCGTGGAATTGCTTGCCTATTTTTATATTGGAGGTCAGGTGGGTGAAGTGGCAGAGTACTGCGCCTTCGCCCACCTCGACCGAATCTAAAATGATTGAGCTGGATGCTGTTACCGACGCGATGCCCAGGTGCTCTTGCCTGCACTTGGCTTCGAGCGCTTCACGTGCGGTGCTGCTGCCAATGGCAATGATCACAGACTTCCCGGTGTGGGGCAGGTCCACATATTCTTGGAAGGTGTAGACCGGGCAGCCGTTGACGTGTTTTTCTTCTGCTGCGTCAACGATAAAGCACAGTTGCTCATCCGGGTATTGCGCGCGAACCAAGGGTAAAACTTCTCGGCCGAAACCGCCTGCACCATAAATACCAATCACTTTTTGCATGGATTGCCGCTCTATTTGTATAAACAGAAAATATAGGAGTTTGTTATTGCTTGATCAGCGATGAGCCTATTTATGCTGCCAGCAAAATTGTATGGTTTTTACCCGGTGCTCGCCATCAGGGCGCAAGACAGCCGTCCTGGCCAGGTCGCCGATCAGGTTGAGCTCGCACGGCAGTCGGGCCTGGAGGGGTTATCGGCCAGGGCGTCGATGGCAATAGGGCGGGTAGGGCGCGGCGAGGGAGCGCGACGGCGTTCAGGCGCTATGTTGCATCGCCTGCAACCGTGCAATGGACTTTTGCACAGAACGCAGCCGACAAGCTGGAAATGTTCTTCTAAGGTGTATCCATCAGCAGCGCTGAAAGGATTCACACATGGAGGTGTGCGTACACTCAAGCGTGCGGTGCACGCGTGAGGGGGCTGTATCCACAGGCGGGATTGGCCTGTGGGCGGCAGCCCCTCGACGACAGCGAATGTTCAGTTACGCGACGGCCTCAACGTGCCGCGTACGCCTTTTTGAAGTCCGGGGCGGTCCAGCCATTGAGGTCGTACTCGGCCATGCACTGTTCGGCCAGGGCGCGCATTTGCTCGGTGCGTCCGGAATGGCTGGCGATGTGCAGGGTGTCGAGGCGGCTCTTCTCGTAGCTGCCGGAGTAGTTGACCTCGTACAGTTCGTGGCGCGAACCGAATTCGGTGCCGATCGCGTCCCACAGCAGCTTGAGGGTCTTGGCGCGTTCTTCGGCGTCGATGCCATTGGAGCCGCGGGCGTACTGGTCCAGGAACGGTCGCACCTCGGGGTTGAGGAAGTCCTTGGCGTGGGACGGCAGGTAGATCAGGCCGCTGGCCACGGTCTTGCGGATCAGGTTGATCACCCGGCTGTAGGCATCGCCAGCGGTGGCGCGGTAGGCCAGTGCCGATTCCAGGTTGGGCAGCAGGAATTCCTCGTTCCAGTTTTCGGTGCGATAGGCCATGGAGTCGGACAGGCCCCAGAGCATGTGGCGCAAGGCGATGGCTTCGCCCACTGCCCCCTGAACGCCCTGGAAGTCACGGGTACCGCAGATTTCCACGGCCTTGAGGAACAGCCCGCAGATGAAGTCCATCTTCACCGCCAGGCGGGTGCAGCCGTGCATCAGGGTGCGGCCGAAGAAACCCGATTTCTGAATGAAGCTGTTGGACATCTCCACGCCATACATGAACACGTCCTGCCACGGTACGAAGGCCCGGTCGAAGATCAGGATGCAATCGTTCTCGTCCATGCGGCTCGACAGCGGGTAGTCGAACGGGCTGCCGTTCTTGCTCGCCGCCTGCTCGTAGGAGGTCCGGCAGATCAGCTTCACGCCCTTGGCACCGGTGGGGATCATGAAGATCGGCGAGTACTTCTTGTCCTGGTACATCACGTTGTAGTGGGCTACGAAGGTGTACTGGGTCAGTGCCGCGCCGGTGGCCACCACCTTGGCGCCGCTGATGTAGAGACCGTCCGCGGTTTCTTCGTCGACGCGCACGAAGACGTTGGAGGTGTTCGGGTCCTGGTTGCGGTCCACCGGCGGGTTGACCACGGCATGGTTGATGAACGGCAGGCGTTCACGGCTGAAGTTGTACCAGCGGGTGGCGTTCTCGGCGTACTCGCCATAGAGGTCGCGGTTAGGGCCGAAGGTGCCGATCCAGGCGCCTTTGAAATCCGGGGTGCGACCCATCCAGCCATAGCTCAGGCGTGCGGTTTCGGCGATCGCATCGCGCGCGGCGACCTGTTCTTCGACCGTGCGCGGCGCCTGGAAGAAGCGGTGGCAGCGCAGGCCGGGAGCGCCGTCGATCTCAACGGTGAGTTTGTCACGCAGCTTGGGGTCATGCAGCGCATCGTAGAAGCGCGCATTCATCAGCGCCGCATTGCGAAACGCAGGGTGTTCGGTGACATCCTCGACCCGCTCGCCGTTGATCCAGACTTCCCTGCCATCCCGCAGGCTTGCCAGGTACTCCTGCGAGGTTTGAAGGCCCCGACGATCAAGAGAGAAGCCATTACGATCCATCATTAGTCTGCTCCGGTATCAATAAGACCACGCGCACTGGTTACCCATGGGGGGCGCGCCGTTGTTATGGGGTAAATGCTGGTTTGCACGGACGACAACTTAGAGATAAGTGTGACTGGATGTAAATTTCGAAACACGCAATCTACGATTGCCTGGAGGAGGGGTTGTGGGCGCTTTTTGTCGCTGGCTACTGTGGGCGGTTTTTTTGTCTGAGGGGGCGGCTGCAGGGCGCTCGCATTTGGCGCCCGTCGCAGGACAACCGATTCAGTTGCCGGAGCATTCCTGCACCAGTTGGCGCAACCAACGATGTACCTGGTCATTGTTCACGCGTGGGTGCCAGGCCTGGCAGAACTCGCCGCCGGGGGTCTCCAGCGGTAGCGGGAAAATGTGCAGTGGCAGCAGCGGCAACGACCATTCGACGAAGCGCCGCGGGATCACCGCAATCATGTCCGAGGAACTGGCCAGTTGCATGGCCGCCTGAAAGCCCGGGACCACCAACTGCACCTTGCGTTGCAAACCGACCTTTTCCAGCTCCAGGTCCAGCGGCCCGCGGGTGCGGCCGCGGCGTGACACCGACAGGTGAGGGAAGGCCACCAGGTCCTCGGCGCTGACACTGCTCTGGCGCGCGAGGGGGTGCTGGTTGTTGACCACGCCGACAAAGGTGTCGATGTACAGGCGCTGCTTGTAGACCTCGGGCCCCAGGGGGCCGGCGATACCGATGTCGAGGTCGATCAGGCCGTCGCGCAAGGCGGCGACATCCTCGTTGCCCTGGGACATGAAACTCAAGGTCACATGCGGGGCCTGTTGCGCCACCCGTTGGCTCAGGCGCAGGGCCCAGGCACCGGTGAAGCCGTCCTCGGTGCGCAGGGTGAATACTCGCTTTACCGTGCCCAGGTTGAGCTTCTGTTTAGTGCCCAGCACATTGCGCGCCTCTTCGAGCAGGTTGTGCACCTGCGGCGCCAGTTCCAGTGCCAGGGGGGTGGGCACCAGGCGGCGTCCGGCAAGCACGAACAGCGGGTCGCCCATGGCCTCGCGCAGGTTCGCCAGGCGTCGGCTCATGGCCGGGATGCTCAGGTTCATGCGCTCGGCGGCGCCGGTGACGCTGCCTTCGCGCAGCATCGAATCGAAGGTCAGTAGCAGGTTCAGATCAGGTAGGTTCATTGCACGCTCCTTGTTGCAAGAAACGCAAGTCTAGTCTCGGTTAATTGCAATTTTCAATATGCCAGGGGCTACCTATCATCCCGTTGCAACCCAACCCTCCAAGGATGTTGTGATGGAACCCTCTCATTCGATTCAGCATTGGCTGGCGGTCTGTCTGCTGCTGGCATTGCCCGGCTGCGTCAGCCCCGGGCATAGCCCCGAACCGCCAAAACCCTTGTCACCCGAACAGCTCGAAGCCGGTCTGGACATCGAGCACGCCGCGACCCAACCCGCATCCCAGGCGGATGATCGCTGGTGGCTGAGCTTTAACGACGCCGACCTCGACCGCCTGCTGGCTGCCGCCCTGGAGACATCGCCAAGCTTGGCGATTGCCAGCGCGCGCATCGACCGGGCGCAAGCCGACGCCGGCATTACCCTGGCCAACACCCGGCCGAGCCTGTCGGCCATGACCCAGATCCTGCGCAGCCAGGATTCGCAGAACTACAAGACCGGCGCCGATGAAGCCGGGGTCTGGCACACCGATGGCCAAGCGCTGCTGCAAGGGCGTTACAACCTCGACCTGTGGGGCCTGAACCGGTCCCTGAACGAAGCGGCGGTGGGCAGCCTGCGCGCCGCCCAGGCCGATCAGGCGGTGGCCCGTCTGGCGCTCAGCGGCAGCCTGGTGGAAACCTGGTTTGCCTTGGGCGGCGTGATCGAGCAGCAGGCCATCGTCAACCAGACCCTGGAGCAGCGCCGCAGCATCCTGCGCCTGAGCGAAGACCGGCTGAAGTCCGGCCTGGGCACCCAGGTCGACGTGGTGCGGGCACGGGGGCCGATCCCGTTGCTCGAAGCCGAGCAGGCGCGCCTGCAAGGCGCCGCCCGCGGTTATCAACTGCGCCTGGCGGCCCTGGCCGGCAAGGGTCCGGGCTGGGGCGAGCAATGGCAGCCCAAGGTCGCCGACCCTCGGCGTAGCGTGGCCTTGCCGGGGCATCTGCCTGCCGAGCTGATCGGTGGCCGGCCTGATGTGGTCGCCCAGCGCTGGCGCGTCGAAGCGCAAGGCAAACGCATTGGCGCGGCGCGTGCGGCGTTCTACCCGAACATCGACCTGCTCGCATTCGCAGGCTTTCAGAGTTTCAGTTTTCAGAACCTGTTCCACCACGACAGCCGCACCTATGGCGTGGGCCCCGCGGTGACCTTGCCGATCTTCGACGCCGGGCGTCTGCGTGGCCAGTACCGGGCGCAACAGGCCGGTTACGCCGAAGCGGTGGCCAGTTACAACCAGACCCTGGTCAATGCCCTGGGCGAAGTGGCCGGGCATGTCTCGCAACTGCGCGCTATCGAAGGCCAGCGCCTGAAAACCGTGCAGGGGCTGGATGAGGCCGAACAGGTCTACGACCTGGAAAACCTGCGTTACCGGCAAAGCCTCACCGATTTTCTGCATGTGCTCGATGCCCAGACCCGGGTGCTCGATACGCGCATGCAACTGGTCCAGTTGAAAACCTCGGCGCTGCAAAACCATGCCGGCCTGCTACGCGCGCTTGGCGGCGGCTGGAAAGAAGCTGATCAGAACTCCACTACGCTTGCAGGAACCTCCCATGACTGACGCCACCCAAACCCCAGCCCCGGCTCCGGCCAAGTCGCGCCGCGGCCCGATTTTCCTGCTCATCACCCTGGTCGCCCTGGCGGCGGCCGTGGCTGCCGCCCTGTGGTACTGGGTGTATGGCCGCCTCTATGAAAGCACCGACAACGCCTATGTACGTGGCGACGTGGTGCTGATTTCCGCCCAGGTGCGCGGCACGGCCACCGCGGTGAACATCCAGAACACCGATACGGTCAAGGCCGGTGACACCCTGGTCGAAATCGACCCGGCCGATGCGCGCCTGAGCCTGGACGCCGCCACCCACCAACTGGCCCTGACCGTACGCACGGTCAACAGCCTGTTCGCCGAAGAAAACGACCTGACCGCCCAGGTCAAGCTGCGCCAGGCCGAAGCCAACCGGGCCAATCAGGACCTGCAACGGCGCCGTTCAGTGATTGCCCAGGGCGGGGTGTCCGGGGAAGATCTGCACCACGCCGAGGAAGCCGCGCAGATCGCCCAATCCGGCCTGCGCGCGGCCGAGGCCAAACTGGTCGGCCTGCAGGCGCGGATCCAGGGCACCACCGTGGAAAACCATCCGCAGGTGGCCGCTGCCGCCGAGCGTGTGCGTGAAGCCTACCTGGCGTTGGCGCGGACCAAGGTCCCGGCGCCGGTGGATGGCCTGATTACCAAGCGCGCGGTGCAAGTGGGCCAGCACATCGAACCGGGTACTGTTCTGATGGGCCTGGTGCCGCTGGACAAGGTCTGGGTCGAGGCCAACTTCAAAGAGTCGCAACTGGGCCAGATCAAGGTCGGCCAGCGTGTTGAACTGTTTGCCGACCTGTATGGCGAGAGCGTGGTCTACCACGGCCGCATCCAGGGTATCGAAGCCGGCAGCGGCGCGGCGTTCGCCACCATCCCGGCGCAGAACGCCACCGGCAACTGGATCAAGGTGGTGCAACGGGTACCGGTGCGCATCGCCCTGGACCGCGAAGAGGTGTTGCGCCACCCACTGCGCATCGGCCTGTCGATGACCGCCAAGGCCACCCTGGGTGAGCCGGACGAGCAGGCCCCCACCAGCGTCCAGGACAACACCGAGGTCTACGGCAACATCGGTAGCGGCAGCGAAGCGCTGGTCAACCGGATCATCGCCGAGAACCTGCAAGTGTCGAAACTGAGCGTCTCGAGGAACGATCGATGAGCAGCGCCAAGCGTCCCATCGAGCCATTGAGCGGTGGCACGCTGGTCCTCGGCGCGCTGGCGATCGGCATGGCCAACTTCATGATGGTGCTCGACACCACCATCGCCAACGTCGCGGTGCCGACCATTTCCGGCAACCTCGGCGTGGCCCCTGACCAGGGCACCTGGGTGCTGACTTCGTTCAGCATCTCCCTGGCCATCGGCCTGCCGCTCACCGGCTGGCTGGCCCAGCGCTTCGGCCAGGTCAAGCTGTTCCTCAGCGCCGTGGTGTTGTTCGTGCTGGCCTCGGTGTGCTGCGGCCTGGCCCCGAACCTGACTTCGCTGCTGGTGTTCCGGGTATTCCAGGGCGCCGTTTGCGGCCCCTTGGCGCCGTTGTCCCAGGCGCTGCTGGTGGCGATCTTTCCGCCTGCGCGGCGTACAACGGCCTTGGTGGTGTGGTCGATGACCACCTTCCTGGGGCCGGTGTGCGGCCCGATCCTCGGCGGCTACCTGACCGATAACATCAGTTGGCCGTGGATCTTCTATATCAACGTGCCGGTTGGCATCTTCATCCTGCTGACCCTCGGCCAGGTGCTGAGCGGGCGGGACAACCCTACGCGCAAGCTGCCGGTGGATGTGGTCGGCCTGCTGCTGCTGATGGTCGCCGTGGGTTCGTTGCAGATCCTGCTCGACAAGGGCCAGGACCTGGACTGGTTCTCTGCCACGCCGATTCGGGTCCTGGCGGTCATTACCGTGCTGGGGTTCGCCTCCCTTATTACCTGGGAGCTGACCGCGCAACACCCGATTCTCGACCTGCGCCTGTTCAAGGAGCGCAACTACGCCATCGGCACCCTGAGCGTGAGCCTGGGCTTTGCCCTGTACTTCGCCTCGCTGGTGCTGGTGCCGTTGTGGCTGCAAACCGAAATGGGCTACACCGCGACCTGGGCCGGTATCGCCACCGCCCCCCTGGGGATCGCCGGGGTGGTGCTGGCGCCCTTCATCGGCAGGCTGATGCAGCATACCGACGCGCGGGTACTGGCGAGCATGGCGTTCATTTGCTGGATCGGCGCATCACTGTGGCGCATGTACTTCGAGACCAACCTGGACATTCAGTTCATCGGCTGGAACTCGGTGCTGATGGGCGCCGGCACGGCGTTCCTGTTCACCCCGCTGGTGGCGATCTCGCTGTCGCGCCTGCCACCGGAGAAAATTCCGGCGGCCCTCGGCTTACAAAACGCCCTGCGCATGACCGGCGCCAGCTTCGCGGTGTCACTGGGCCCTGCGTTCTGGGATCACCGGGCACGCCAGCATCAGGTCGACCTGGCCGAGCGCATGACGCCGTTCGACCACTGGAGCGCCCAGGCCCAGGACAACCTCAACTCGCTCGGGCTGTCGGCCCAGGGCGCCCTCGAGTCGCTGGCGCGAACCATCGACCGGCAGGCGCATATGCTGGCCCTGAACGATTTCTCCCTCGCCAGCGCATGGCTGTTCTGCGCTGTCCTGGCCATTGTCTGGCTGGCCCGTTCACCCAAGGCGAAAGCCAAGTAAATCTGGAGTATTCATGTTCGAGTTCCGCAAGAAGTTGAAATACAACCTCGATGTGATCGATATCCGCGATGTCACGCCGCTGGTGCGGCGTGTCACCTTCAAGGGCGACCTGTTCGCCACCGCGCTACCGTGCCAGCCTTCGCAATGGCTGAAGCTGTTCCTGCCCAGTGGCGGCAGCCAGGTCAGCCGGGCCTACACCATCCGCCGGCACTACCCGCAGTCGGGCAATGTCGACATCGACTTCGTGCGCCATGACCATGGTCCGGCCGGACGTTGGGTCGAGCAGGCACAGTTCGGCGATCAGATCGGTTGCTCGGCGTTGCGAGGTGGGTTTCAGCCCCAGGAAGATGCCGAGTGGATGCTGCTGGCCGCAGACGAAACCGGCACCCCGGCGGTGATGAGCATCCTTGAGAGCCTGTCGCCGGGAGACCGCGCCCTGGTGGTGCTGGAAGCCGAAACCATGACCGAACTGCAAGCGCTGGATTCACTGGCCGCAGTCAATTGCGAGTGGTTCTTCCGCGATGAGCATCCCGCCGGCAGCAATCTGTTGCTCCAGGGTATCGACAGTCTGCAATTGCCGTCGGGGGTCGGGCAGTTCTGGATCGCCGGCGAAGCGCAGTGCGTCAATGAGGTGCGTGACTACCTCACTGAGGCCTGTTCGATTCCACGTCGATTGGTCCGCAGCAAGGGCTACTGGATGCGCGGCGTCGCCGACCATCGCGACCGCGATTGAGCGAACGTTCGCCTTGCGCTGCCAGGCAGCGCAAGGCCCGCGCGGTTCAGGAGGGCAGCGCCTCGCGCAGAGGCTGTGGCTCGGCAAAACGTTCGAAATGCAGGCGCTCGGCTGCCAGGCCGTAATCCTTCAGCGCCCCACCCACTGTCTCGACCATGGCCTGTGGGCCACAGATAAAAGCCGCGTCGAGCAGGCTGACGTCGACCCATTCACGGAACAGGCAATCACAGGTGGCGATGTCCAGGCGCCCGGACGGTAGCCCGTTGTTGTTGGCTTCACGGCTGAACAGCAGGATCAGTTGCAGACGTTCTGCATACACCCCCTTCAGTGCCTCCAGCCGTTCGCCAAACAGCATGCTGGCGCGGTCGCGGCTGCCATAGACCAGGGTGAAGCGGCTGCGCTCATCGTTTTCCAGGGTCGTCTTGATGATCGGCAGCAGCGCCGTGATGCCGCTGCCTGAGGCCATGCCCAGGCAGTGATGGACCTGCGCCTGCGGTTCCGGACGGTACGACGAGCCTGCGGGTGGCATCACCAGCAATGCGTCGCCTACCGCCAGTTGGGTGTTGGCGTAGCTCGAGAAACGTCCCTGGGGCACATGCTTGATGGCTACGCGCAGTTCGCCGTCGGTGGGGGCGCTGAAAATCGAATAAGAGCGCCGTACCGCTTCACCTTGCAACTGCGCCTCCAGTTGCAGGTACTGGCCCTGCTGGAAGCGGTAGGTCGAGGCCAGGTGCGCTGGCACCTCAAAGGCGATCGAGACAGTGTCGGCGCTCTCGCGGCGGATATCGGCGACTTTTAATGGGTGCATCGTAGTCATTGACCGGGTCCTGTTCAGGCGCTCTGGCGCAAGGTAGTGGCGCTGTTGCCGGTGAGGCGTTCAAGGCGGCGCATGCTGCGGGCGGTACCCGGCAGCAGGCGGCCGATATCGCCGGTGCGGTAACGGATCATCGGCAGGGCCTCGCGGCTCAGGCTGGTCAGCACCACTTCGCCGAAGCTGCCATCAGGCAGCGGTGTGCCGCTGTCCGGGTCGATGATTTCCGGGTAGAAGTGGTCTTCCCAGAGGGTCACGCCGTCGCGGGTTTCCAGGCATTCCATGCCGATGCCCGGGTCCATCAGTGCCGGTACGCCGTAGAGTGCCAGGGTCTGGATGCCCAGGCGCTGTTCGAGCTCCTGGCGCAGGGCGCTGCTGCAGGGGTGCGGGCCGATCAGGGCCATGCGCAGGGACAGTGCCGACGCCGCGATGTTCTGGCGTTCCAGCTCGTTGGCCAGGGCCAGCAAGTGGGAAGGCGTGGCGATGAGCATCTGCGGCTGGAAGTCACAGAGCAGGCGGACCTGCTGGCCGGCCTGGCGCGCCGCCAGGGGGATCAGCGCACAGTTCAGACGCTCGGCGCCCAACTGGATGCCGCCGCTGGCACCCAAGGCGTCCTGCCCGCCGAGCACGTACAGGCGGTCGCCGGCATGGGCACCGGCGGCGCGCAACGAGCGCGCGACCAGCGCCGCCCAGACCTCCTGGTCGTTGCGCGTGTAGCCAATCACCGGCGAGCGGGCGCTACCGTCATTGCAGGCCTGCAGGCGCACGACCTGGTGCGCGGGTACGGCGAACAGTTCGAACGGATAGTGATGTTGCAACTCGGCATTGCCGATGAAGGGAAAGCGGGCGAGGTCTTCCAGCTGCTGGAGATCCTCGGGGTGCAGCCCCTGGGCTTCGAACTGATGGTGGTACCAGGGCACGTTGCGCCAGGCATGTTTGAGCGACCAGCGCAGGCGGCGCAGTTGCACGTCGCGCAACTGGTCGAGGCTGCAGGTTTCCAGGGTGTCGCGGTGGGCCAGGGCGCGCAGGCGCTGTTCGTTCAGGCCCAGGGTGCTGGCGTCGAGCTGTGTGTTGGCGTTCATCTTCCAAGTCCGTTTGGCGTGCCGACCGTTAGGCAAGCATGCTATGACGGGAGGGGGAGGATGGCTACTCGCATTGGCCGGGCCGCCAGGGGCGTGGAGGCGGCCCGGGGCCGGCCGGGCAGGCTCGCATTGTCAGGCTCCAGGCCGTTCACGCGTCGGGTCGAGCGCGCGTCACTGCCGACCTTTGCCGGCTCAGCGCCATGCCCAGCATCACCGCTGCAGTAAGGCCGGGCATCAGGAAAATGTAGATTGTCGTGGGGAAGTCACGGCCCAGATAAGCCCAGGGCAACCCCCAGAGGATCGTACCCAGGACACCCATGACCAGCAGGCGTTTGTGACGGACTTCGGGCGTTGTGGCGATTGAAATGGCGTAGAGTTTCCAGCATGCCCAGAGGCAGAAAAGCGAAAATGCAATGGGTACCAGCACCACAAGCAGGTTCTCCCAGACAATGGGGGAGGAGCCCAAGGTTCCCGCGAGAAAGTACAAGGCGCCCCAGATAAACACCAGGGTGACGGGCAAAAACCCGGCAAGTGCGCTGACGCTCAAGATGATTCGACGTTTCACAAGGCTGTCCAAGATGTCCCTCCATGGCCCATTGCGGCCAGTATAAGCGCAGCAGGTGGCCTACACGGTGGTATCTGCCGCTGGTCAACCCGGTTGAAGCGGCAATGCCGGGCAATGCCGGTTATCATCCCCGCCCTGGCTCGGGCCGGCATGGCGCAAGGGTGCCAGTGCGTGGCTGAGCGAGACGCTGTGGTCTATCTGAAGGAGCAGGCAGGTAATGAGTCAAAGCGCGGGATGGAAGCTGATGGTTGGGTCGGGCGTTGGGTTGTGTGTGCTGCTCGCCGTGGCGCTGCTCAAGGACCACAAGGTGGTGCTGGCCGAGCTGCAGTTCCAGGGCGGTGCCCATCCTCGCCACGACACCACGCAAGTGCACGAGGGGTATTTGCAGGCCATGCAGCATGTGCTGGCCGCGCAACAACTCGACGTGCAACAGCTGCAGCTGGAGCTGGCCCCCCAGCGCAGCGACACGCTGCTGCTGCGCGGTGCCGAGAATGCCCTTGCCCCTGCGCAGCGCCAGGGTTTGAACCGTCAGTTCGAAGCCATCCTGCGCGCGCGCAAGGCCGTGGTTCCCAGCCTGCAACTGACGCTTGATTACAGCCAGGCCAGGCGATTGAATGCAGCGGGGCAGGAAATCGGGCAGGCCCCTGCAAACGTCGTCGCAATGGGGCGCAAGGTGTTGGCGCTGTGGTTCGAGTTTCCGTCAGAGGTGAGCCTCAATACGCTGGTCAGCGACAGCGAGCGGCGTCATGCCTTTGCCGGTAGCCGCACGGTCAATGGCGAGGCAATTTGTCAGGTCGACAGCTTCGTGCAGACGGCATTGCCGTTCATCATCACCCGCTTCAAGGCCGACGGCGCACAGCTGGTGGGCGACATGGACATTCTCACCCACGATCAAATGGCCTTGCGCGTTCCTGCGAGTTTGTACTTTGACGACCGTGACTTGCGGGTGCGCCTCGAGGCCGGTGGGCTCAAGGTCAGCGTGGACAGTCAGATGTCCTATGGCAAGTTTCGTTCGTCCTGGCTGTCGATTGAATTCGGATCGCTCGGCGTGCACCCGTACCAGCCCTTCGACCTGGCCGATGCCGGGCGCGAGGGTTTGCGTGAAATGTGCAGCAACTTCGCTTATCAGGCCGGGCGGCCGTTCTCGTTCTTCTACGGCGTAGGCCTGGACCGTCTGGAAACGGTCCGTATTGCGCCAGCCGGTTGAGGCGGGACAAGTGCGGAGTCAGTGCGCGCAGCGTGATAGAATGCACCGCGCACAGCGAATGCCGGCATCAACCTGAAGGCCCTGATAACCTAGGGCCTTTCGCGTTTTTGCGGCGGGCAACAGAACCCTCTCCACCTGTTTCATTGAAAGGACTCAGCAACGCCATGTACTTCACCCTGGAATTCTACGACGCCATCACCAGCCAATACTGGACCCCCATCTTCGCTGCCGTGCTGACCTGGATTCTCCTCTGGTTTCGTAGCCAATCCTACGACGGTACCGGCGGCTGGACCCTGGGCCTGATCGTGGTGCTGTGCCTGGTGGCATTCTTCCCCAATGGCTACCACACGGTGTTCAACACCGGTCCGACCTTCTACACCCATGACCGTATTTACGCCCCTGACTACGCGGCGAAGTTCAGCGCCGATGTACTCCTGACGATCGCCGGCATGCTGGTGGGGATGCTCGCACGCAAGGTCGTTATCAGTTTGCGCTAATCGCGAAACTTCACCACCTGCTTGCACGCGGGGCACTCGATCAGCTTCTGGGTGAAGACCTCATGGGGCAGCAACCCCCGGTGCATCAACAGTCCGTCACCCGGCTTGTACAGATGGTGCATGGACTTGTTGCATTCCGGGCAGCGCACAAACAGTGCGGTAAAGAAGAACAGGCACAGGCCGGTGATGGCAAAGACGACGTAGGTTTCGAAGTACCGCGTTGCATCACGGTCCAGCAATACCCAGATCATGTAGAGCCCGCCGCTCCAGATACTGATGTTGAGCACCACTTGCATGGCGATGGCGAGAAAACGGTGCTTGAGGGGTTTCAACAGGATCATCCATGGGTCGAAGGTGGGATTGCTCAGCCTAGGCTAACGCCGCCAAAGCCCGCTCACGGCTGAGGGCTTGCATCACCCCGGGCGAGTCGCTGATGTGGACATACAGGTAGTGCTGGCCCTTGTCATCGCGCAGTATCCGATGCACCTGGATCGCCTCCGGGTGGTAGTGGTTGCGGGTACGGTCGCGCAGTACTTCGTAGCTGTCAATGTGGTGGCGGCGCAGCGCTGCCTGGAACTCGCGGTCGACGGCCTCCCGCAGCGTGCGCATGCGGCGAATCGAGAGATAGCCCAGGGCGAAGGTCAGCGCGAAGAAGAACAGCGCCTGCAGCAGTGATGTGTAGTGCTCCATCCTGGAACAGGGTCCTTGATCAGTCGAGATCTTGCGCCGCATGCCGCTCGGGCAGCTGGCTGCTTTCATCGCCCCAGGTGCGGTTGACGCGCAGGCCGCGGACCACCGCCGGGCGCTCGGCAATCGCCTGTGCCCAGCGTTGCACATGGGGGTAGTCCTGCACGCTGAGGAACTCGCCCGCCGAGTACAGCCTGCCCAGCGCCAGTTGACCATACCAGGACCAAACTGCGATGTCAGCGATGCTGTAGTGATCGCCAGCCAGGTACGTGCGTTCAGCCAGGCGGCGGTCGAGCACATCCAGCTGGCGCTTGGTTTCCATGCTGAAGCGGTTGATCGGGTACTCGAGCTTTTCCGGCGCGTAGGCATAGAAGTGACCGAAGCCGCCGCCCAGGTAGGGCGCTGCCCCTATCTGCCAGAACAGCCAGTTCAAGGTCTCGGTGCGAGCGGCCGGGTCGCTGGGCAGGAACTCGGCAAATTTTTCCGCCAGGTAGAGCAGGATCGAACCCGACTCGAACACCCGGATCGGCGGCTGCACGCTACGGTCGAGTAGGGCGGGGATCTTCGAGTTGGGGTTGACCTCGACGAAGCCGCTGGAGAACTGCTCGCCTTCGCTGATGCGAATCAGCCAGGCGTCGTACTCGGCACCGGCATGCCCGAGCGCCAGCAGCTCTTCGAGGAGGATGGTGACTTTCACGCCATTGGGCGTGGCCAGGGAGTAAAGCTGCAGCGGCTGCTTGCCCACGGGCAGGGCCTTGTCGTGTGTCGGGCCGGCGACTGGCCGGTTGATGTTGGCAAACTCGCCGCCAGACGGCGCGTCGTGCTGCCAGACCCGAGGCGGGACATAGGGTGCCTTGCTCATGCGATGAACCTCCTGGTGTGCGTGAGGGGCTCATGTTCCGGCCTGGCGCGCGCGGTTGTCAAACAGGGCTGCAGGCACCTCCCGTGGAGCCTGCGGTACAGGCCCCGGGGCACAAGGGGGCGTTCTAGAAGCTGTACTCGAGTACGCTGGCGATGGAGGTTTGCACCCGGCGGTCGACGATCGGGCTGTCACTGACATGCCCGGAAAGGTTCTGTACATCCAGCAGGGTATGCAGGCGGGTATTTTCGCCCAGTGGCAGACTCCAGGTCAGGTTGACGCCCTGGCTGACCAGGCCGCCATGGGTCTTGTGCGCGGCAAAGCGGCTGTTGGCGGCTTGCTGCTCACTGACGCCGTACCAGGTGCGGACGTAGTCGGCGTCACCAAACAGCGCATTGACGTTGCCGGTCAGGCTACCGAAATCACCTTCGTACAACGAGGTGCCGACACTCAACTCGAGGGTCTGGTAGGCGGAGCCGGTGTCTTTGTTGCTGTCTTTTTTCAGCGCATGTTCGAACGTGGCGCCGAAGGTGAGCGGTCCCCAGGTGTAGGACCCCTCCATGCCCACCAGGGCGCGGGATTTGATCGAGCCCATGCCGCGCAGACGGTCGGAGCCGCGATAGCCTTTCTTGCGGTCTTTGCGTTCGTCGCTGGTGCCGATGTAGCTGCTGAAACTGGCGTCGTCCCATTCCTGTTTCCAGCCCAGGCCTTTTTCCTTGAGGAAGAACCCGTAAGGGCTTTCGATCTCGAAGCCAAGCACCGGTGCCGTAGAGCGTTCACTGCTGCCGCTGTAACGCGGCGCATTGGCCGCGCCGCCTTGCAGGGTAAATTGCCAATCGTCGGCCAATAAGTGCGCTGAAGTGGTTATCAGACAGAAGCCGGTCAATGCAGTATAAATCCGTGTTGTCTTCATGGTGGTTTACGAGAGTTTCGTGAACTAAGGATCTTTTATGCTAGGGGGCTTCGTTGTTAGTATCCGTGTGCAGGATGTAAAACTTTGTTAGTTGCAAATCAGTCAATGGCTTTCAAAAGTTTCGGGCGCAGTAGTGCCGCGCCATACAGTAGGCGATTAATAATAGAAGGGCGGGCGATGTTGATAAGCAGGCAATAACGTTTGCCGCAGGGCAGGAGTGTCCAGTTGTGTGCTGGGCGTTCTTTCGGGCAGAGGTAATAACGTTTACATCTGCTGTTTTCGGGTACGCATGATGTACTCGGGGTGGCCGGTGTGTTGATCCACCGCTTCCGCGATGAGGGTAAAGCCCTGCGCCAGATAAAACTGGACACTGGCGTGGTTTTCTTTATACACCGACAGGGTCAATTCTGTTCGTTGCTGCTTGGCGTGGGCAATTAGCGCTTTGCCAATACCTTGGCCTTGGCACGCTGGGCGGACAAAGATCGCCGCCAGGTTATTATCATGCAGTGCATAAAAGCCGGTCATTTTACTATCGTCTTCGGCGACATACACTTGCGAGGCGGGTAAATAGAGTGTGCGCATGTTGTCGACCTGACCGCGCCAAACGGCTGGATCGACAAAGTCATGGGCCTGGATCGAGGCCGCTAACCAGATATCCAGAACCGCTTCCATGTCGTTTTCTTCAAATGGTCTGATCATTGTCTGCCTCTGTTCGTTGTAGTTGCGCTGTCGCCCGGTCATGCGCGGTCACGGAGGTGAGTGTGGCCAGGCGCGGGGCCAGCCAATTGTTCAGATCGTCCATGTAGCTGAAGACCACCGGCACGAAGACCAGGCTGAGCAAGGTTGAGGTCACCAGTCCGCCGATAACCGCAATCGCCATGGGCGCGCGAAAGCCGGCATCGGCGCCGCTGCTGAGAACCGCCGGAATCATACCTGCCACCATGGCGATGGTGGTCATGACAATGGGTCTGGCACGTTCGGCGCCTGATTGCATCAGTGCCAGCTGCCGGGGCATGCCGGCGCGGCGTTTTTCGATGATGAATTCGACCATCAGAATCGAGTTTTTGGTAACGATGCCCATCAGCATCAGCAAGCCGATCACCACCGGCAGGTCGATGGCCGCGCCATACAACAGCAAGCCACCGATGGCACCGCCGACTGCCAGGGGCAGGGAAACGAGGATGGTCAGTGGCTGCAGGAAGTCGCGAAACAGCAGGACCAGCACGGCGAACACCATGAGGATGCCGAAGGTCATCGCCGTGGCGAATTTCTCGAACATTTCATTCATGTACTCGGCATCGCCATACTCCACCTCGCGCACGCCAAGGGGCAGGTGCTGCAAGGCAGGTGTGGCCTGGATCGCTTCCAGTGCCGAACCGAGGGTTATGCCGGCGAGGTCGGCGTCCACCGAGATTCGCCGCAGCCGGTCGAAGCGTTCGATCTTGGTCGGGCCACTGCCGTAGTCGATGTCGGCGACGCTGTGCAGGGCCAGGGTGCCGCCGTTGTCGCTGGCCACCCGCAGGTTGCGCAGGGTGTCGAGGTCGCCTTGCTGCGCCTGGGCAAGTTGCACGCGAATCGGTACTTGCCGGTCGTGGAAGTTGAAGCGCGCTGAATTGGCATTGATATCGCCCAAGGTGGCAATCCGCGCCACGGTGCCGATGGCCTGGGCACTGATGCCAGAGCGGGCGGCCTCATCCAGGCGCGGGCGGATCAACAGCTCCGGGCGCGGCAAGGGCTCATTGACCTGGACGTTGGCCAGCCCCTTGATCATGCGCATTTCGCCTTGCAGCGCGTAGGCGGCCTGGGACAGTTGCCGGGCGTCGGCACCGACGAGAATCACCGAGATGTCTCGCGCCGCACTGTCGCTGCGAAAGGCGAAGCGCACATCGGCGAACTCGCCGAGAAGCGGTTGCAGCGAGTGTTCGAAAGCCTTCTGGCTCAGCTCGCGCTGCTCGGGTGGCACCAGGCGCACGAGTAATTGGCCACTGGCGACATCGGTGGCGCCGGAGGCATCTTCGCCGCCGGCGGTGCTGAAGACAAACGGCACCTGCGGTTGCTCGCGCAGTTTCGCCGCCATCTGTTGCAGGGTCCGGTCGGTCTGCGCCAGTGGCGTGCCGGGCGGCAGGGACACATCGATGCGGCTCAGGCTGGTATCGCTGACCGGCATGAAACCTGAAGGCAGCAGCGGTACCAGGGCAAAGGAGGCCAGCAGGAAAGCCGCCGCGATCACCAGGCTCTTGCGCCGATGCGCCAGTGCCCACTCAAGCAGGCGCAGGTAGCGACCGAGCAAGCCGGCGGGTGCCTGCGTAGCATGCTGCTGATGCTCAATCGATTTGGGCTTGAGCAGGTAGGCAGCCATGAGTGGCGTCAGCAGCCGTGCCACCAGCAGCGAGGTCAACACCGCCGCCGACACGGTGATGCCGAAGGGGGTGAAGTACTGGCCGACAAAGCCACCGATAAAACTCACCGGCAGGAACACCGCAACGATGGTCGCGGTAATCGCCACCACGGCAAAGCCGATGGCGTCCGAGGCATCAATGGCGGCCTGGTAGGGGCGCTTGCCCTGATCCAGGTGACGCTCGATGTTCTCGATTTCGACAATCGCATCGTCGACCAGGATGCCGATTACCAGGGTCAGGGCCAGCAAGGTGATGCTGTTGAGGCTATAGCCGAACCAGGCCATGGCGGCAAAGGTCGGCAGGATCGACAAGGGCAGGGCGATGGCCGCCACCAGGGTCGCGCGCCAGTTGCGCAGGAACAGGAACACCACCAGCACGGTGAGTAGTGCGCCTTCGATCAGGGTCATGATCGCGGCGTTGTAGCTGGCCAGCGTGTAGTCGACCATCGAGGCGACCTGCTGGACCTCGATATCCGGATGATGTTGCTGCAGACGCTGTAGTGCAGCCTCTACTCCTGCAGCCACTCGGGTATCGCTGGAACCCTTGGCGCGAAACACGGCAAAGCCGACCACCTGCTCACCGTTCAGGCGCGCCTGGGCGCGCATTTCGCCGGCGCCATCGACCACGCTTGCCAGCTCGTTCAAGCGTGCCCAACGTCCGTCTGGCAGGGCGATTGGCGTTTCACTCAAGGCTTGCACGGTCAGGGCGCTGCCCAGGGTGCGTATGGATTGCTCGCTGTCGGCGAGAATCGCCCGCCCGCCGGGCACGTTGCTGTTGCTGTGCAGCAACTGGGTGTTGACCTGGTCGGCCGAGATGCCCAGTGCCTCAAGTCGCTCGGGCTTGAGTTCGACCTTGACCTCACGCTCCAGACCGCCCAGACGCTGTACTTTTTGTACCCCGGGTACGCCAAGCAGTTCCCGGCCGAGTACGTCATCGACAAACCAGCTCAGGTCCACGGCATTGCGGGCGCTGGATTTGACTGCGTAGTTGAGGATTGCCCCGCCCTCGACATCAATGCGGGTGACCAGCGGCTCTTCAATGGTTTGCGGTAAGTCCGCGCGAATTTGCCCGATAGCGTCGCGGATATCGTTGGCGGCGCGGTCGGGGTCGATACCGAGCTGGAACTCCACGGTGGTTACCGAAATGGCATCGGCAATCGTCGAGGTGATGTGGCGGATGCCTGCCAGGCCGGACACCGCACGCTCGACCCGTTGAGTGACGGCATGCTCGAGTTCGCTCGGCGCGGCACCGACCTGGACAACGGCGACGGTAATCACCGGAAAGTCGACCCGCGGGTTGGCGTTGATCGGCAGGTCGATAAAGGAAACCCAGCCGGCCACGGCCAGTACCAGGAACAATACCAGGGTAGGGATGGGCCGCCGAATGGCCCAGGACGACACCGCCAGGCTCATTGTCCTGGCTCCTGCGCCAGGCTGACCACGTCACCGTCGCGCACGAATGCCGAGGCGCTTGCCACCACTCGCTCACCGCCGGCAAGGCCGCTGCTGACCTGCACCCGCAGGCTGTTGCGCTGGCCGAGGGTCACGCTGCGCACGCTCGCCTGGCCATTGTCATCGAGCACCATGACGGTGGCGCCGCCGTCATCGGTAAAGGTCACCGCCCGTAACGGAATGACCACCGCAGCGGTGCTGGTGCCGGTTTCGATCCTGCTGCTGGCAAAACTGCCCGCGCGCACCCCGGGCGTTGCCGCGAGGCTGATGCGCACACGCCCGAGCCGGCTGCCAGCATCCACCTTGGGGGCCAGCAAGCGCACCGTGCCGGCGACGCTGTCGGGCATTCCTGCGACGTGCACCTGAACCGCGGTACCGACCCGAATCGTCTGCAGGGCACTTTGCGCCAGCTCGCCATCGAGCTCGAGTTGCCCGTCACGTATCAGCTTGAACAGCGGCTCACTACCGGCCATGGCACCCAAGCGGGCGTGACGTTCGGAGATGATGCCGTTGACCGGGGCAAGGATGTCGGCCTTGTCGCGGCGAGTGCGGGCGTCAGTCAGTTGTGCGATGGCCTGTTGATGTTCGGCCCGGGCGGCGGCCAACGCGGCGGCGCTGGCATGGGCCTGGGCGCGCTGCTGGTCGAGTTGCTGGGCGCTGACCGCGCCGATGCTGCCCAGCTCATTGATCCGCGCCAGGCTGGCCTGTGCCTCGATATCCAGCGCTTGCTGTTGCTTGATCAGGGCAGCATTACGACTGAGGGTTGCCTCGGCCTGGCGCACCTGGGCGTCGAGGGTATCGGTTTCCAGTTGCGCCAGCAGTTGCCCGGTCACCACCGTGTCGCCTTCCTCGACCCATACCCTGGCAATGCGTGTGTCTTGCAGTGCGGTACCGATCGACACCTCGTCGCGGGCTACCAGGCTGCCGGTCACCTGGAGGGTCTGGCTCACGGTGCCGGGTTCGGCCAGCACGCTGCTGACCTTGAGCAGGGGCACTTGCGCAGGAGCGCTGGCCGGTTGTTCGCTGGCAGGCATCACCAGCACCCAGCCAGTCACGAGCAGTAACAGCAGGCCGGGGATCACCAGGCGGGGTTTGTCTCGCAGCACAGATACCATCGCGATCAATCTCGAGTGGGCACATCAACAAGGGAGGCAACAGCGAGTACGACAGGCCGATGTCAGGAGGCTTATGGCTGAATCTGCAGGAACCTGCGGATGATCGTACGCAGCATCGGTTTATGTGTTTTGGCCTTGAAGCCTGGCTCGAGCACGACGCGGCCGATGCCGCCTTCGGTCAGGGCGATCAACCAGGTCGCGGCCATCGATGTATCGAGCGTCGGGTCGATCTGCCCGGCTTCGATACCACGCTTGAGCAAGGCCTGCAGATCGGCCTTGACCTTGGCGTCATTGGCGGCAAGCAGGGCTCCGACCTCGGGGTTGCGCAAGGCTTCGGCGGCGACTTCGAGGCTGATTCGGGCGTAGGTGGGGTCGCTGCACAACTCCATCATGGCGATGGCGATGTTCTCGATGGCAGTGAGGCTGTCCTTGGTCTTGGCGTGGTGGGCGATCAACTCGGCCATGCCATGCTGGTCGTCCTGGGCAATGGCCTCGATGATCGCGTTCTTGCTGGGAAAGTAGTGGAACAGGTTGCCCGGGCTCATGCCCGCAGCGGCGCAGATTTGCGCCGTCGAGGTGGAGTGAAAGCCACTGCGCGCGAAGCACTCGATGGCCGCGTCGAGGATCTGCTTACGTTTGGCGGCGACTTTCTCCGGGTCTACGGTTCTCATGGCGGGCTCATTAATAGACTGACTGATCGATCTATTATTGACCTGCTGCTGCACGCCGTCAAGCTAGCAAAGTGGCTGACTGGATTACTGCCGGGTATCGGGCATGTTCTTGCTGATGCAATGAATCCCGCCGCCACCCGCGGCAATCGGATCGATATTGACCTGCTCGATGATCCGCCCCGGGTACAGCTCGCCGAGCAATTGCTTGCAGTGCTGATCGGCCTGCGGGTCGCCAAACTGTGGCGCGATCACCGCGCCATTGATCGGCAGGTAGTTGATGTAGCCGGCGGCAAACTCCGGGTTGTCGCGGGTGAAGCGGTTGCTGCGCAGTTTGCTTGGCGGTGGCAGCAGGTGCACGGTCAAGCGGCGGCCGTCGGCGTCGGTGGCCTGTTTGAGGATTTCCAGGTGCTTGCGGGTGACCCGGTAATCGTAGGCGTCCGGGTCGTTGTCGAGGTTGGCGATCACCACCCCTGGCTCGACGAAGCGCGCGTAGAAGTCGACGTGGGCATCGGTGATGTCCTGGCCCTTGATGCCCGGCAGCCAGATGATCTTGCGCAGGCCGAGGTTGGCCTTGAGCTCGGCCTCGACGTCGCTACGGCTCCAGTCGGGGTTGCGGTTGGCGTTGATCCAGCAGCTTTCGGTGATGATCGCCGTGCCGTGGCCATCCACTTCGATGCCGCCGCCTTCGCCGGTCAGCTCGCTTTGCAGGTAGGGCACGCCCAGGGTTTCGCTGAGCGTTGCCGCCACGCGGCTGTCGTTGCGGTGGCGTTGCTTGTTGCCCCAGCCGTTGAAGTTGAAGTCCATCAGCGCGCTGTTGCCGTCGTCGTCGATGACAAAGCAGCCGCCGTAGTCGCGGATCCAGA
>NZ_JH650775.1:33458-75645 GCF_000259195.1 Pseudomonas donghuensis | reverse complement strand
ACAACCCCCCCGCCGTAGTCGCGGATCCAGATGTCGTCCAGCGCCATCGGCAGGAACTCGATGTTGTCGCTGCCGCATTGCTGGCGCGCCTCAGCCAGGTCTTCGGGGCGGCAGAGTACGCTGACTGGCTGGTAGCGGGCGATGGTTCGGGCCAGTTGCGCGATGCAGCTGTTGACCGCGTCCGCCTGGTCTTCCCAGACATTTTCGGCGGCGGCGAAGGCCAGGAAGATCCGCCGCTGGGCCTGGTCTTCTTCGGGCATGAACCAGCGCGCGTCAGCGGCCATGGCCAGGCGCAACGGGCCCAGGCCCAGGCCGGCGATGCCGGCGGCGACTGACAGATGCTTGAGAAAGGTACGACGGGGTGTCATCGGTGTGGCTCTCGTAGTAACGGCTCAATGGGCCGAGGAGGTCTTGAGGGTGGTCCAGGTGCGCATGCGCGCGCGCATGTCTTTCTGGGAAATGTCCTTGCCCGGGATCAGCCGCGCGTAGGTCGCATCGCTGACGTAGATGTCCGGGTTGTCACGCATCTGCGGCTCGACCAGTGGCCGCGCCTTGGCGCTGGAGGTGGGGTAGCCGGTGAAGGAACTGATGGCGGCCATCTGCTGCGGCTGCATGACGAAGTTGATAAAAGCGTAGGCGTATTCTGGGTGGGCGGCGTCGGCGGGGATGGCCATGCTGTCCATCCAGATGGTCGTGCCTTCCACCGGGATGTGATAGCGGAATTCGACCTTTTTACCGGCGGCATCGGCGGTGCGCTGGGCCTGGATCATGTCGCCGCTGTAACCGAGCGAAATGCAGGTATCGCCATTGACCAGCTGGGTCACCGGCTGCGACTGGAACTTGCGGATGTACGGCTTGATCGCCCCCAGCATCTGGCGGGCGGCGAGCAAGTCGTCGGCCTTGCCGCTGCGCGGGTCCTTGCCCAGGTAGTGCAGCACCACCGCCAGCACCTCGTCGGGCGAATCGATCATCGAGATGCCGCAGTCGGCCAGCAGCGCGGCGTTCTCTGGTTTGAACAACAGGTCGAGGCTGTTGACCGGGGCATTGGCGATGCGCTGCTCGATGGCCGCGCGGTTGTAGGTCAGGCCAATGCTGCCCCAGGTGTAGGGCACGGTGCTCTCGCGCGAGTTGGGGTAGCGCTGGTGCAGGCGCTGCAGGCCGGGCTCGATGTCTGCCAGGTGCTCGAGCTTGCCCGGGTCGAGTTTTTGCAGGGCGCCGGCGCGGGCCAGGCGCTCGGCCACGGTGTCACCGGGGAAGATCAGGTCGTAGCCGCTGTGGCCCGACAGCAGCTTGGCCTCCAGGGTTTCGCTGCTGTCCATGACGTCGTAGATGACCTTGATGCCGGTCTGGGCGGTGAAGTCCTTGAGGGTGTCTTCGGCAAAGTAATCCGCCCAGTTGTACAGGCGCAGTACTTTATCTTCGGCACTGGCCAGGCCGCAGCTCAGGGCCAGGGAGAGGGCGAGCAGGGTTTTCAGGCTGTTCATGCGCCTTGCCTCCAGGTGGTGTGCGGGTGACGGCCATCCAGGCTCAACAATGCGCCGTACATTTCCGGGCGGCGGTCGCGGTAGATGCCCCAGGTCAGGCGCTCCTCGCGCATGTGTGCCAGGTCCAGCTCGGCCAGCAGCACGCAGGTGTTGTCGCGATCCGCTTCGGCCAGCAGGCGGCCCTTGTGGTCGGTGATGAACGAGGAGCCGTAGAAGCGCATGTGCAGCTCGGCATCGCTGCGCGCCACTTCAACGCCGGTGCGGTTGGCGGTGATCACCGGGAGGATGTTGGCGGCGGCGTGGCCGCGCTGGGTCAGCTGCCAATGGTCGCGTGAGTCCAGCGCCGCGGCGCCGGGTTCGGAGCCAATGGCGGTAGGGAACAGCAGAATCTCTGCGCCCTGCAAGGCCAGGCAGCGAGCGGTCTCGGGGAACCACTGGTCCCAGCAGATGCCCACGCCGAGGCGCCCGACGGCGGTGTCCCAGACTTTGAACCCGGTATCGCCGGGGCTGAAGTATTCCTTCTCCTGGTAGCCGATGGCGTTGGGGATGTGGGTCTTGCGATAGACGCCGAGCAAGCGTCCGTCGGCATCGGCCACGGTCAGCGAATTGAAGTAGGCGTTGCCGGCCTGTTCGAACCAGCTCAGCGGCAGCACCACACCCAGTTCTGCCGCCAGGGCGGCAAAACGCTGCAACAGCGGGCTGTGGTCATAAGGCTCGGCCAGCGCCAGATGCGTGTGGCATTGCTCGATGCAGAAGTACGGCGTGGCGAACAGCTCGGGCAAGAGGATCAGCTTGGCACCGGCTGCCGCGGCCTCGCGCACCAACTGCTCGGCGCGGTCGAGGTTGTCGGCCAGGTTCCAGTTGCAGGCCAGTTGCAGGCTGGCGACGGTCAGGGCGCTCATGCGTTGTTCCCCGCCAGTGGCCAGGCCGGTTGCTGCTGGGTGATGCAATGCACGCCGCCACCGCCGTGGGCCAGTTGGTTGATCTGTACCGGCACCACCGTGCGGTCGGGGAAGGCTTGCTGCAGGGTGGTGGCGGCCTGCTGGTCGGCGTCGATGCCGTAGGCCGGCATGATCACGGCACCGTTGCACAGGTAGAAGTTGGTGTAGGAGGCGCAGAACACTTCGGCGTCGGTATCGACGGCCGCCGAGGCTTCGTACAGGTCGATCAGCTCGAAGTGTCGGCCACGGGCGTCGGTCGCCCGTTCAAGGGCGCGGCGGTTCTCTTTGGCCACCTGGGCGTAGGTAGAGGTTTGGTCGTGGGTCGCATCGACCAGCAATACGCCCGGTCGGGCGAATGCACAGACGCCGTCGACGTGGCCATCGGTCATGTCGCCGGTGACGTAATCCGGGTCGCCCGGCAGCCAGATGACCTTGTTCACCCCCAGCAGGCGGATGAAGATTTCCTCGATGTCGTTTTTGCTCAGGCCCGGGTTGCGGTTGGGGTTGAGCAGTACCGATTCGGTGGTGATCAGCGTGCCGTCGCCATCGACATGAATGGCGCCGCCTTCGTTGGCCAGGAAACTGCCGAAGCACGGCAGGCCCAGGCCATTGAGTACTCGCCGGGCCAGGCCCTCATCGAGGTCATGGGCCGACTTGGCGCCCCAGGCATTGAAGCGCCAGCTGACCCCGGCCAGGCCCTGCTGCGGGTGGCAGATGAAACTTGGGCCGGAGTCGCGGCACCAACTGTCGTTGACGGCGATTTCGATCAGCTCGATGTTGGCCGCGCACAGCGCCCGGGCCTGGGCGGCCGCACTGGGGTCGACCACCAGCTTTACCGGCTCGAAGCGGGCGATGGCGTTGGCGACCCGGGCAAAATCGGCCTGCACATTCGCCAGGGTCACGCCCCAGGTCGACTCCCACAGGGCCTGGTTGTGCGGCCAGACCATCCAGGTGGCGGCGTGCCTTGCCCATTCGGCGGGCATGAACCAGCCGTTGTTGTTGGCGCTGTCGTTGTGCATTGCAATAGCCTTCAGTTAAGTAATTGTTTTCAGCAGGATTGCCTGGGTGTCCATGCTATAACTGGGCTTTGCCCCTGAACAAACGATGGATTTTGCCGATATATGATTAGCTGGGCTTATCAATCATGCTGAAACACTGGCCACCCCTCAACACCTTGCGCGGCTTTGAAGCGGCGGCGCGCCTGGGCAGTTTTCACAAGGCCGCCGAAGAGCTGCACCTGACCCAGTCGGCGATCAGCCAGCAGATCCGCAGCCTGGAAAGTTACCTGGAGCAACCGCTGTTCTTTCGCGAAGGGCGCAGCGTATCGCTCACCGATGCCGGCCACGACCTGCTCAGCACCGCCCAGGTGATGCTGCAGCAACTGACCGTGGGCATCCGCCGCCTGGAGCAGTACCGCAAGCCCAACCAACTGGTGGTCAACACCACGCCGGCATTTGCCCGGCACTGGCTGGTGCCGCACCTGGGCGACTTTCACCGGCTGTATCCGGACGTGGACCTGTGGCTGTTCACCAGCGATGAAATCCCTGACATGACCACTCAAACCATCGACGTTGCAGTGCGTGACGACATCAGCGCCCAGGCTGATTGTGGCTTTCGTGTGTTGTTGCAGGATCGCTTGTATCCGGCCTGTCACCCGCGCTTGCTGGCGCAAGAGGTGCAGCAGCGGACCACTCTGCATGGCGAGCGGGAAATGGACTGGAGCTACTGGCACACCCAGGGTGGCGAGGGCGTAGGGCAGAAGCTGCAGGGCCTGAATTTTTCCGACCCCGGGCAGTTGCTGGACGCTGCCAGCCAGGGCTTGGGCATTGCCCTGGTGAGTGCCTTGCTGGCCGAACAGGCGCGCGTGCAAGGCAGCCTGGTGGCCCTGACCGAGCAGACCGTGCGCGGCCCCAAGTGGGCATGGCTGGTACACCGCAACAGTGAAGGGGAGGCCTTGACTGTGAGCTTCTGCCAATGGCTGGAGCAGCGCCTGGCGGGCAGCTCAGGGCTTAATGGTGACCCAGCGCCAGCGCGCTGATGATGCAGATCGAACCGTCAGTGCTGAGTGTGCTGTCGTTGTAGTCGACCTGGTTGTAAACCCCGCCGTGGAAGTTGAAAGTGCGGCTGTTCCAGCTGGAATCCATCTGCAGCGGGCCGCTGCTGGCGGTGCTGCCATTGCAGGTGGCGAAGAGGGTGACCACGCCTTGGGCAGTGACATCGAGGATGATCTCGAACGCGGCGCCCAGCGGCACATTGGCCAACAGGGTGACGCTGGCCGGGGCGGTTTGGTTGTAGCTCTGGCGAAAGCCGTAGGTGAGTTTGCCCTTGTTCCAGAACACCTTGACCGTCGGGCTGTCGTCGTCTTTGACGTGCAACTGGGAGATCACCACCTTCTGCGCCGAGTTGACCTTGGTCAGGGTCATGGTCTGGTGGTTGTGGTGTTTGACTGCGCTGTTGAGTGACCAGTAGCTGGGCTCTTTCCATTCGCAGCGGGTGCGGTGGGTGCTTTTGCTGGAGGCGCCCTTGGTCGGGGCAGTGAAGCGGACCGAACCGTCGCTCAAGGTAGCGATGACCTCGGGCAGTTGCTCCAGGGCCTGGGCGCCGGTCAGTTCCAAGGCGGTGGGGTCGGTGCTGGACTTGGCCACCGGAGTGGTGATAGTGAGGCGGTCGATGTTGACGCTCATGGGTTTCTCCTTCCGTTTTGGATGTAGGCCCTCTCTGAATTGAATGTGGGCTTGAGCTAATATTTAGCCTCAAGCTAAAGTTTCGTCAATGGCTAAATAAGTTGCGGGCTGCAATTTCTCTGGGAGCTAGCCAGCACATCACGTGGCAAGTCCAGCTCCCACAATGGATCTGTATACACCCCACCCTGTGGGAGCTGGCTTGCCAGCGATGAGGCCGGTGCAGCCAGCAAGGGTTTTGCCTTCAGTCGTTAAAGAAACCAGCGATACTCCCGCGCACTCACCTCATGCATGAACGCCAGGTGGTCCTGGCGCTTGTTCTCGCAGTAGACCATGACGAACTCGCTGCCCAGTTGCTCATTGACCACCGGGTGATGACGCATGGCCGCCACCGCCGCGAGCATGTCCTTGGGAAAGTCGATGCCGCTGCTGCGGTCGTCGTTGAGCGGTGCAATCGGCTCCTTGCCAGCATCCAGGCCATGCTCCAGACCACTGAGGATCGCCGCCAGCACCAGGTACGGGTTGGCATCGGCGCCGGGCAGACGGTGCTCGATACGCAGGTTGCGCGCATCCGATTCGGGGATGCGGATGCACGCGTCGCGGTCTTCAAAACCCCAGCTGGCGCGGCTGGCGGCATTCACCATAGCGCCGTAGCGACGCATGGCGTTGTGGTTGGCGGCAAAGATCGGCATGCAGTGCGGCAGCAGCTCCAGGCAACCGGCCACGGCATGGCGCAGCGGGCGCTGGTCATCGGCCGCCAGCAGGTTGTTGCCCTGCGGGTCGTAGAGGCTGACATGCACGTGCATGCCGCTGCCCGGGGCATCCAGGTAGGGCTTGCTCATGAAGCTGGCGCGCATGCCGTGCTTGAGCGCCACGCCTCGGGTGCTGCGGCAGAACAGTGCGGCCCAGTCGGCGGCGCGCAGGCCATCGTCGCAGTGGCCGAAGTTGATCTCGAACTGGCCCGGGCCCAGTTCTGCCGTAATCACGTTGGCGTCCACGCCTTGTTCGTTGGCGGCTTCGACCATTTCCCGCAGCACATCGGAATAGCGCGACAGGCGCTCGATGTGCATGTTCGGCTGGTCATCCGGATCACCACTGAACGGGTCGTGGGGGAACTGCGGCAGGCCGTCCTTGAGCGTGCGGTCGAACAGGTAGAACTCCAGCTCGAAGGCCACCACCGGGCGGATGCCGCGCCGCCGCAGGCGCTGCAAGACTCGCGCAAGCACTTCGCGCGGCTCGAATTCGATCGGTGCGTCGGTGCCGTCGGAGCTGATCAGCATCTGCCCCAGTGGCTGGTTCTCCCAGCGTACCGGCTTGAGAGTGCCAGGGATCAAACGCCGTGGCGCATCCGGGTCGCCGTCGTTGAAGCAATAATCACCAATCGGGTGCAGGCCGCCCTGAACACCGAGCAGCACGCAGTTCTGCGGCAATTTCAGGGCGCTGCCGGCGGCGACCTTTTCGAGCATGTCGATGGGGTAACGCTTGCCGTAAAAGTGCCCGGGGATGTCCAGGCTGATCAGGTCTACATAACGCACCTGAGGATGCTCGGCGCGAAACGCGCGTACTTCGTTCAGTAGTTCAGGGCAGTCTTTGATTGTTGTCATTACGTGCGATCCTGCGCTTGGTTTCAACGGAATACCCAGAGCACCCGGGTAGTGTGGTCGGTCAGATTGGCGTAGCGGAACTGGCTGTGCGGCGGCAGCTGGAAGCTGTCGTTGGCGTGCAGGGTGACCGGTACGTGTGCGTCATCGAGCCAGATGCTCAGCTCGCCTTCGAGCACAAAGCCGCCTTGTTCGGAGCTGTCGTCCAGGTGCCCGTCACCGCTGCTGGCGCCCGGCGCCAGGTGGCTTTCGAGCATGGAAAAACCACCGTTGAGCTTGGGCGAGACCAGCACATCGGTGACCCCGGCGGCGTAGTACAGGGTGCGCCGTTCGCCGGGGCGGGTGACCCAGTCCACTTGCCGTGGCTTGCTCAGGTTGTAGAAGTAGGTGGTGGGCACGCACAGGGTTTCGCTGATGGCGGTCAGGTCGGCCACGGTCGGCCGTGACAGGCCGCGCTCGACCTGGGAGAGAAAACCCACCGAACGGTCGATGCGTTCGGCCAGCTCGCCGAGAGTCAGGTTGCGGTGCTTGCGCAGGTCGCGGATGAGGATCGCCAGGCTTTCGATTTCTTCCTGCATGTCCATGGATGGTCCTCTCAGATAGTGTCACGCAGGCGGTACCAGGCCTTGGCGGCAGCTTCCAGCGGCGCGGCGAGCAGGTCGCCGCCGGGGAAGCGGCCGTTGTCGATGGCCTGGTACAGCGCCAGCACATCAGGGTTGCCAAGGATCGCATCGCTGACCGCCCGGGCGCCGGCCAGGGTTGGCAGCACGCCATGGCCGGAAAACCCCTGTAGCCAGTAGCGCTGGCCCTGGCGGCCGATGTCCGGGGTGCGGCGCAGGCTGCAATCGATATGGCCGCCCCAGGCGTAGTCGATCGACACGCCTTGCAGCTGCGGGAAGGCCCGTTCCATGACCGGACGGGTGGCGGCGGCAACGTCCTTGGGGATGCCGCCCAGGTAGGTGCAACCGCCGCCGAACAGCAGGCGATGGTCCGGGGTCAGGCGGAAGTAGTCGGGGACGAACTGATTGTCGATCACGCAGCTGTTATGCGGCAGCAGCGAATGGGCCAGGGCCGGGTCCAGGGGCGCGGTGGCCACCTGATAGGAGCCCACCGGCAGCAGGCGCTGTGACAAAGGGCGGTCGAGCTGGTCGATGTAAGCGTTGCAGGCCAGGACCAGCACATCGCTGCGGATCTCGCCCTGGTCGGTGCGGGCGACAAAGCCTGCCGGGGTGTCGCGGTAGCTGAGCACCCGGCTCTGCTCGAAGATCCGTCCGCCGCCCGCCTCGATGGCGCTGGCCAGGCCCTGGGCCAGTTTCAGCGGGTTGAGGTGGGCGCCTTCGGCGTCATACAGCGCGGCCTGGTAGCGGGGGCTGCCAATCCATTCGGGTAATTCGTCGCGCTCGATCACCCGCAGCTGGTCATAGCCCCATTTAGCTTCGGCCTCACGCCGGGCCGCGTGGAGCATGGCCACGCGCCGGGGCAGCACCGCCGCCCACAGGCTGCCGCGCCGGTAGTCGACGGCAAAGCCGTGGCGTTCGGGCAACTCGCGCATCTCGCTGGCGGCCCAGCGCATGCTGTCCCACAGGCGCCGTGCGCGTTCCTGGCCAAGGGCTTTTTCCAGGGGGGCCATGTCGCACGACCAGCCCAGCAACGCCTGCCCGCCATTGCGCCCGGACGCCGCCCAGGCCACCCGGCTGGCTTCCACCAGGGTCACCCGCTTGCCGGCCTCGACCAGGCGCAAGGCGGTGTGCAGGCCGCTGAAACCGGCGCCGATGATCAGCACCTCGGTATCGAGACGTTCCTGCAGGGTAGGGCGCAGAGGGATAGGGGCGGGGTAGGTCTGGGCGTAATAGCTGGCGACATGCTGGGCGGATTGCTTGAACATGGCGGACCTCATGAATTTTTATTGGTATTTTTTCATGAAAAACTACCAGATAAATTTCACGAGGCCAAGCAATGCCCAGGCGCAATTGCCGGGCTGGCTCTAGACCGCAGGTTTGCGCTGATGCTTGCTGGTTTCGATCTCGTCAGCCAGACGCGGGCTGTAGCTGCGCGTGGGGATGCCGGTGAGGCGTTCGAACATCAATGCGAACTTCATGTCCAGCGCGCGCTTGCCGGTCATATAGGCATTGAGGGTGGTCACGCTGACGCCCAGCTCGGCGGCCATGCGCCGCTGGGACACCCGCTCTGCCTGGCGCTGCCTGGCCTTGAGCGCGGCAAATGCCTTGCGCAGTGCCAGCAGCTCTTCTTCTTCCCACACCCACAGATTGCCGCTCATGATTCGATCTCAGTCACACGGATTCGGTCGAGCAATCCGTTGCTGGAATCGCTACATCCTGCTGCTGCCATTTAGTGGTGATTAACCGACCGGGGCGGTCGGTTGTTTTCTCATCATACTCTTCGTGCGTTCCAAACCAGTAGCACACGGCCATGAATCTGCAGCATTTCCAGTGCCGCACCCTCGATCAGCACCGGCGGGTACAGCGGGTTGTCGGAGATCATTCGCAAGGCGCCATCGGTCAGGCGCTGCAGGCGTTTGACGAACAGGTCGCCGTCGAGGCTGAAGACATAGATGGCATCGCTGCGCACCTCGTTGATGCCACGGTCGACCAGCAACGCGTCACCGTCGTTGAAGGTGCCGGCCATGCTGTCACCGTCGCCGCTGATGATCGCCAGGTTATGCGCGCCAGAATAGCTGATGCCCTGGCCGCGTAGCCAGTCCAGGTGCACGGTCAGGTCACGGATCACCTCGACATGGGCTGGCGGCGTGTTGCCGTTGCCCATGGAACCGCGGATGTCGAAGTGGGCGATGCTGACGAACGCGCTGCTCAGCGCCTTGCTGCTGGCAGGCACGCCAGCGTCGCTTTGCAATACATCCATCCAGCCTGCCGGCAGGTGTTCGGCCTGTTCAATACGGCGGGCGACTTCATCACCGAGGTTTTTTTCCGTGCGCATCGACAGAATCTGGCTCAGGTGCGCAGGGCTCATGCCCCAGCGCTCGGCACAGCTGGCCTTGCGCTGGGTGCCGAGCAACTGCACCAGGTTGTGCTTGCGAATCGCGTAGATATCCATGGGGTGCAGAATGCCACTATTTAGCTCGATGCTAAAGAGGCCCACGCGCTTTACTCGTACCGTTACCGGGCCCGGGCCACGCTGACTGGCGCCCTCAGCAGGCGCTGACGCAGCAGGTCATAGACCCAGTTGTAGGCCATGGTGTAGGGCAGCATGAAGGCGAAGAAACCGATCTCCAGCAAAAACGCCTGCACCAGTGACACATCGAGCATCAACGCGGCAATCGGCACGCCGATCAGCACAAAGCCGGTTTCAAAGCCGCCCGCGTGCAGGGCGCGGACCTTGACCGTACGCGCTACCCGGCTCACGGGCCAGAAGCGGTCGAACGCCGCGTTGTAGAGCATGTTCCAGATCATCGCCACGGTCGACAGCATCACCGCCAGCGCGCCCATCTCCAGCATCGAACGGTCGAGCAGCCAGGCGCCGATCGGCGCGCAGATCAGCACGGCGATGACTTCAAAGCCGACGGCATGGACGATGCGTTCAGCGAAGGATTTGTGGGTGGCTTGCAGTTTCATGACGTCACCTTGAGGTGTGTTTCGATGGCGTCATTTTCATCGCTTTTTTGCTTATGCTAAAAATAGGTTCCATCGTAAAAAACGATATGTTGGTTGCCTGCGAAGACACCGGATGTGAAGCGACGCATCGACTAACGCCAGAGCGCTATCAGTGAATGGCCACCGGGTTGATGTTGACCTGGGTCGAGCCCTTGTACAGCGGCTGGCCGAGCACGAACAGGAACTCGAAGGCCTTGTCGCGCACCAATGCACGGCTGTCGATCAGTTCCAGGTTGTAGATGCCGCGCTTGGCCAGCATGTACTGGTTGACCGGGAACTCGTCCTTGCCATGCGGGTTCGGATAAACCTCGCTGGCCCAGGTGTCGCCGCCGAAGGCGACGATGCCCTGGTCGGACAGCCACTGCGCCGCTTCCATGCCGATACCGGGTTCCACTTCCAGGAACTGCTTGTTGTCCTTGCCGATCAATTCCAGCCAGCCGGTGTTGAACAGCACCACATCGCCCTTGCGCAGGGTCAGGCCTTGCTGCTTCAACACCGCCTGGATGTCGGTCACGCTGAACTCCGTGCCACCGGGCACGATGGCCTTGCCGTAGTAGGCCGTCATGTCCAGCACCACGCCACGGGTCACGATCGGCGGCACGTTCTCTACACCGAGCTTGGTGACGCCATCGACCGTCACGAAGTCGGCCGCCTTGTTGCCGTTGTAGTACACGTTGTCGATGCCGATATGGCCGATCCCGTTGAGTTGGGTGCCAACGCCGGTCCAGGCGTTCACCAGTTCATCGTTGAAGGTGAACTGGTTCGGTCCCAGCGACTTGCCGGCCTGCTGCCCGACCTGCACGTTGTACAGGCGAAAGCTGCGATGGCGGAAAGCCGGAAGGTTCTTGTCCACGGGGACGGCCAACGGGTATGTCTTGCCCGTCTTGACCAGGCCGACCGCCTGCTTGACCACGTCGGCGGTGAGCAGGTTGGCGGCGCCGATTTCGTCGTGCTGGCCGTAGGGCGAGTGTTGCCAGTCGGCGGCCAGGGAGGCCTGGGCGGTGGTGGCCAGGGCGGTGGCGAGCAGCAGGGGCTTGAAGACATTCATACGGGTTCTCCTGAACGGGACGTCAAATCAGGAGTGGATTCTGGGTGCAGGCGCGGGGTGGAAAAAGCAGCCTGGGGGACAATGACTTTTGCCTTCAGGTCAAAGGCAAGTGTTTCACGGTGCCGTGATGTTCTGGCCGATGCTGGCCATCCATGACCAGCAGCAGTTCACTGCTTGTAGCCAATCTGGCGCAACAGGTTCTTGCGCCACAGGATGTCTGCGTCGCCCTCAATACCCGTGGCGCAGAAGCCATCCACTACGCCCAGGATTGCTCGGCCTTGTTCGGTCTCAGCGAGAATCACCTCGGTTGGATTGGCGGTTGCACAGAAAATACGGCAGACCTCTGGAACCATTTTCAGGGTGTTCAACACGTTCAGCGGATAGAAACCGTCGCCCAGGAAAATGATGAAGCTATGGCCGGCGGCGATGGCTTGCGCATTTTTCTGTGCAAGCTCGATCATGGCGGTATCGGTGCCGGACCATCGCACCAGGCAGTTGCCAGAGGCTTCACAAAAGGCCACGCCAAACTGGATACCGGGCACGGCGTTTACCAGCGCTTCGTGGATGTCCTCGACGGACTTGATGAAGTGCGTCTGGCCCAAAATGAAGTTTGTCACCTGCGGCTTATCGATGTTCAACGTGATCAGTTGCATCTCGAACACCTCCTTTCACGGTGTCGCTACCAGTGCCTGGCAACAGATCAAGCATAGCTACTGATGGGGTAAACCTGCCTGCCGGCAGTTTGAAATGTCGTGTTGTCGAGGACGCTGATTCAGCGTCCTCGACACTACACAGCCTACAAAGACACCAGCACATCACACTGAGAATCGTTGAGGACATGCTTGGTGACGCTGCCGATCAGCAGTTCTTCCAGAGCGCTTTCCCCCTGCTTGCCGATCACGATCAGATCGCAGTCCAACTCCTGCTCCTGCTCAAGGATCCGCCAGGAGGGGTCACCGTGCACCACGATTTGCCGGGCATTGGCCAGCCCAGCGGCCTCGCTCAATGCCGCGAGTTGGTCCACGGCATCTTTCCTGATGACGTTGCGGTAGTGAGTGAGGGTGTCCTGGTCGATGTGGGCGAAGCGCATGCTCCCCTCGAAGGGGGCCTCGAACACATGCAGGAGTATGATCTCGGCCTGCGGGGCAACAGCTTTTGCCTGTTCGATGGTGCGCAGCGATGAAGGCGAAAAATCAACGGCAACCAGCAAGGTACGGTAAGCGTCGCGGGGTGCCTGCTTGACCACCAGCAACGGGCAGAGCATACGGCTCAGCATTCTTTGCACGGTAGAACCCAGCAGGCGACGGGCCAGGCTATGTCCCTTCGCCCCACACACCAACAGGTTGCTGCGTTTGTCCTGCACTACGCGGGTGATTTCGCTGACAACCGCGCCGGGTGCGACCTGTACGCCAGCGTCGATGTCATAGCGCTGGAAGAGCATTGCTGCCAGTTGGTGAATTTTTTCTCCGGCCGTCTCCAGTACGCGTTTCAACAAGTGCTCATCAGGTACCACTACCTGCTTGAGACGCTCGAACGGGGCGGGGTTGGCAACGTAGAGCAGATCCAGTGCTGCATGCTGCGCCTTGCTCAACAGTGCAGCCCGCTCTGCCGCGTTGCGGGCAGAGGTGGACAAGTCGGTGGCAACCAGTACGTGGTTCAACGAGGTCATATGAGGCTCCTTATACAATGCTGCGCACATGGCCTTGAGCTCAAGGCGGTGGCCGCTTATCGATCCGTTCCTTGCTTGCAGCCATCGTCTCGCGAACCACACCCGGCGCTTTGATTTGTGTCAAAGGTGTGGGCGCGGGGTAGGGCATCAGTGTGAGGGGCGGGCATTTCCTGTGATTGGCAGTTGTTCCAGTGTGAGGCCATTGCGGGGCAAACCCATCCATGCGAAGGTGGATGCGCCTAACGGCGGGTTCAGGTTGCAATGCATTTGTCTAATCAAGGAAGAAACGACATTGAAAATAGCTTTCAGCGGCTTATTGTTGACCTGTCTGACGACTATCGCCCTTGCTGACGAGAACCCTGTCGGCTTCCAATCGTCCACACTGGCGGACTCGCACAATGACCGCCCACTGGAGATGGTCGTTTGGTACCCCAGTGCAACGACCGCAGCCACGCAATTGATCGGCGATGATGTGGTGTTTGTCGGTGCCTCTGCCGTTCGTAACGCGCCGCCAGCTGCTGGCAAGCATCCATTGCTGGTGCTCTCCCACGGCTACAGGGGCAACTGGAACAACCAGACCTGGCTTGCCAGTGCTCTGGCCCATAGGGGCTACATCGTCGCGGCAATCAATCACCCTGGCACCACGACCCTGGACCGTAACCCTCAGGCTGCGGCGCAGTTATGGCAGCGCCCCGTTGATATGCGCCGAGTGATTGATAGGGTCACGACCCAACCTGAAAAGTTCGGCGTGGTCGCCAATGGCCGAATTGCAGTAGTGGGCCATTCACTCGGCGGCTTGACCGCCCTGGAGATCGCCGGTGCGCGTTTCGATCCAGACCGCTTCGCCAATGAATGCAAAGCACACCCGCAGTTATCAGGTTGCACCGTCTACGCAATGATAAACCCTGCAAACAGCTCAAAATCAAAGGCCGCATTGGCCGCCGACTGGCGCGATAAACGCGTCGCTGCCGTGGTTACATTGGACCTGGGCCTTTCACGGGGCCTGACCGATGAAAGCCTGGCCGCGCTGCCAGTACCTGCGCTGGTGATCGCTGCCGGCGCACCGTCGCACGAGCTTCCCGCTGCGTTGGAGTCTGCCAACCTGGCCAAGCGCCTGCCTGCGGCGTCAAGCCGTTATGTCGAAATCAGCGACGCAAGCCACTTCAGCTTCTTGTCGGTATGCAAACCTGGTGCGAAGGTACTGCTCGAAGAAGACGTACCAGGCGATGGCATCATTTGCGAGGATGGCGACAGCACTCGCCCGCGCGAGGCGATCCAACAGCAGGTTACAGCGCTGATTGCAGAGTTTCTTCAGTCATCGCTCTACAAAGAAGGCAGTTTGTAAAGTCGTGGTACAGAGAACTGCACGTCTGTGCAGCCCTGAAGCAGCGGCTCGAAGTAGCACGTAGATTTGTGCATCTGCATCCTCGGCGCGGACATGCTGCAGGAAAACCGCGTCGACTACGAAATCATCGTCGCCGAGTGCGCCGGGCCGGTGATGTATATCGCCGAGGCGCTGTATTTCGGCCCGCGGCCCTGATTGGGGTTGCGGTTAGCGGCAACACAGGCAACCGCTGATCAGCGGTTGATCGGGGTCGCTTTCGAGAAATGTGACCATGACTTCCATGCCCGTTCGCGGGGGCGTAATTTCACAACTCCAATTGGCAGCCCCGCTCAGCCAACAACTATTCTTGTCGTCAAATCTATCTTCGCTGCCCCAGGGGAACTTGACCTTGACCCTTCCAAGGCGCCGATCACTCGGGGTCTCCTCGTCTTCCACTGCGATGACTACAGCGGTCTGGTTGCTAGGCACCTGAGGTTTCATGTGAGTCAAAGGCGGACGATAGAGCACGTCCCACGGCAGAACCATAAAGCGGTTGCGGTAACCCTGATGAAAGTCATCCTGGTTGTCAGTGTGGCCACTGGCGACGTGCTCACTCAATACCTGGGGTTGCTTGCCTTCGTGGATGACCTGGGTCAGTAGCCATAGGGCATTCCACGCTTGGCGTGGCTGGCCGGAGATTTCCAGCACATGGCCACTGGCTAACCGGGTCTGGTCACTTTGCCCTTCAGCTTGACGATAAACCGCGTGGCGGCGCTGCATAGCACGAAGATTGGCAGTGGGTTGCCCAATCCTGGGAAAAGCCGCCTGATCATCGCCAAAGACCAGCACGTGGCCTTGAGCACTGTGTTGGAAGTGAAAGTGGATACCTTCTTCTTCGCACAAGCGCTGAACAAAGTGCAAATCCGTTTCATCGTACTGGATGCAGTAGTCACGCTCGGGATAGGTCGACCCTAGATGAAACCGATAAGCGTCGCCCAAAATCCCGTGCTCTTCCAATATCAACGCAACGATTTTCGGCACCGAGAACTGTTGATAGATCCTCTGGTTGATGCGGTGGCGCAAGTAGGACAGGTGCGGTACAAGGGCCAGGCTGTAGCGCGTCAAACGCTGACCGTTACCGCGTTGAGCGATGTGATAGACCCGTCCATGAATGCCGTGGCCCTGCGCATCGAAGGTCAGAAAAGCCTCAAGGTCGAAGAGGCTTTCGAGATCCAGGTCAGACCGCTCGCTAACAAGTTCCACGTTGAAGAAGTAAGGCCTGCTGATCGCCTCCTCTCCGCTGAATGCGAGCACTTGAAAATCGTGCTCAAAACCGTCGATTGTCAAACTGAAGTGGGTCTGATGGGCTGGGCTGAACATCCGCTGTTCTCTTTTTACCTAAGGTGTTGAATTGACGCTGTCGCAGACAGCAATGTCAGGACGCTGGGTACATTCAGCCCAGCTGCGCGAATGCCGTTACTCGCAATGGCCAGAGCAAGGGCCATCAGTATTGGCAGCTTCCGACGCCAACTCCAACGCGAGGCGAGCGTGTTTCACCGGGCGTTTAATCAGTGGGTCGGAGAGGGCCCTGGGTCATCTCGGGCTCAAGGGAGTAGCAGGCATTAATGTGCTGCTCGATCCACGCCTGTATAAAAATAAAGGCTTGCATCGAGCAACAGCGACAGATCACCTCAGATCACACACCACTCTTCACTTTGGTCCAGACCCGTGTGCGGATTCGCTCCAGCTTCAATGGCAGTGGCTCAAGTGGAATAAGTGTCGCAACAGTCTTTTTGTCTGGATAAATCCAAGGGTTGTCTCGCAGCGTCTGTTCGACAAACGCAGTGGCGTCTTTATTTGCGTTAGGGTAGAGCGTGTGGTTTGACGTCTTGGCAATGATTTCTGGTCGCAACATATAATTGATAAACGCCATGCCTTCCTTGGGGTGGGGAGCGTCTTTTAGCAGTACCAGGTTTTCCGACCAGACCAGCGCGCCTTCGCGCGGAAGGCTGTAGGTAATCTTGCGTCCAGTCTTGGCCTTCTCGTTAATGGCCTGTGCAGCAAGGGCACCATTGGCCCATCCCACCACTGCACAAATATTGCCGTCAGCCAGGTCGGCGTCGATTCGGGATGAATCGAAATAGAGGACGTAGGGGCGGATTTTTAACAGCAGGGCTTGGGCCTTCTGGTAATCATCCGGATTCTTACTGTTGCTAGGGAGTCCAAGGTAATGCAAAGCAATCGAAATGATCTCACTTGGAGAGTCAAGCATCGCCACGCCACACGACTGAAGCTTGCTGATGTTTTCTTCTTTGAAGATCAAATCCCAGCTGTTCACCGGCGCATTATCACCCAATGCCGCTTTGACTTTGTCAACGTCATAGCCAATGCCGGTAGTGCCCCATAAATAGGGCACCGCGTAGCGATTGCCAGGGTCATTGACCGCGACCTGGGCCAAGAGATCAGGGTCGATATGGGACAAATTACTCAGTTGCTCACGATCCAACGGCTGGAGTACTCCCGCCTGGATCAGGCTTGGCAACACATCGGAGGTGGCCACAACCACGTCATACCCCGTGCGCCCAGCCATTACCTTGCTCTGCATGATGTCGGCGCTGTCGAACGCATCCATGTGCACTCTGGTGCCGGTTTCCTGTTCAAACGCCTTTGGGGTCTCCGGTGCGAGAAGCCCGAACCAGTTATACAGATACATCCCAGGCTCTGCAGCCGCCACTGACGTGCTTATCCCTACACAGAGAAGCGTGGCCGAAAAAATGGTTCGCAAATGTGATTTTCTCATGCAACATCCTTGTCAAGACGATGTACCCTCATGGCCATCCTAGGCCCTGGCAGTGAATATACCGGGCGTTACCGAATAGTAAATACCTACGAATACTTACCCCTGACCTACGAATCCCTAACCCAAAAGGGGTAGAAAATGCCGTTCGACCTCCAGAGCCTGGCTTGGCACCGATCGATTGGGAAGCTGATCATGCAGTTGAACCGTCCAGAGTTCTGGAGTTCACTGGTTCGGGTGTTGAATGAATACGTGCAAATCGATAATTGGGTTGTATTGATTTTCAGCAGTCAACAAGTGGAAGTGGTTAGTCTTCCTGAGGTGGCAGATGCGGAAGAGGTGAACGCGTTCATTCATCGCTACGTGAAGGGACTTTATCTGCTGGATCCGTTTTATATCGCTAATCGAGAAAACCCACAGAGCGGTTTCTTTCACCTGCTGGATATTGCGCCAGAATATTTTCTTGAAACTGAGTATTATCATCAATATTTCGCACAATACATTTCTGCGGATGAGGTGCAGTACAATGTTCAGCTCGACGCCGATAGAACCTTGTGCATTTCCGTTGGCAGCAAAGTCCGTTTTGATCAAGAGCAGATAACAATACTTGATATTATCAAGCCGTGGGTGACTGCATTGATGCATCAGCGCATGTGTTTTGAAACTGACGTCGGGAAAAACCACGCGGAGCCACCGCTATGGCCAGAAACGATGACCCCGCTGGGCGCACAAATAACGACGCGCGAAAGTGATGTGCTCAGGTTGTTACTGAGTGGCTTCTCTAATAAAGAAATAGCCGGGAAGCTTTCCCTCTCGGTGGAGACGATAAAGGTTCACCGCCGCAATATTTACGGCAAATTGAACATCAAGTCGCAATCTGAATTGTTTGCTCGATTTTTTATGCCGAAACAGGATGCCTTCTCTACAACTTGAAGTCAGGTTTTTAGTCTGGATATTATCCTTAAATGGGGTCGCGGCTTCTGTACATGGCTCGCATCGAACTGTCCCATCCACCAACGTAAGGCCCCAGATCGCACATAAAGTGAAGGTCTTTTCAACAATCTTTTGCCAGGATATCGCTCATTTTTCGGGCTTGCGTTCGCAGCGCCTCACTGAACAAATCCACCGCCGCCGAGCCTGGCCGGTGGTTGGGGCGAATCATCATCACCTGGTAACGAACGCAGACACCTAGCTGGCGAATCGACAGCCCACTCAGTGGGTTGATAAGGGATGGAGACTTTACTGCGTGCGAGATCTCGTAGGTGCTTGTGAAAATGCGTTGGTAGAGATGGAATCTGTTTGCATAGCGTTTAGTTAACTGCTTCCAGCCCGTTTTCACACAACCTGGACCCAAAGCAGCCTTTGGCGAGGGCAGGAAACGACCAGAAGCAACCGTTCGCGCGTGCACGCTTTGAGCCAACAGCTATCCCGCTCACAGATATCCAAATCTAGCGGTTCGGAATTCTGTTCCGAGGGAAGAAATGTTGGCCACGAAAGTCATCCTTTCTTCCCTGGGCGCACTCGGTTCTGCTGAAAAGCCTTACCCACCGAAAAATCACCGCAGATTAAAAATCAATTTGCCTGCCGCCGATTTGAGTTTCCGTATCATTCTGACCGGCAACCATAGCCGATGCGCTAATTGCATTTTGATTTGCCCAGTCACGTAGTTTTGTAAACTCGTCTTTACGCATTTTGCTCATTGGTACTAAACGCGAAATGGTAGTTTCAAAATCAGCCATAGTCAGGTCGCTTACATCACCGGAGCCATTCATCCGCCGTGAGAACGCTTCAATCAGCGAGTCCCCAACCCACGCTTCGATTTCGGCACCAGAGAGCACAATATCTTTACCAAAATTCGGCTCACCTCCTAGAGCAGCCAATCGATCCAAATCAAATTTTTCTGGGTCACGTTTCAACTTCTTGAGGTGTATTTCAAGAATCTTCTTTCTTTCTAATGTCGACGGGAAGTCAACGAAAAATATTTCGTCGAATCGCCCCTTTCTCAACAACTCCGGAGGTAAGCTGTTGATGTTGTTTGCGGTAGCAAACACAAAAACAGGCGCCGTTTTTTCTTGCATCCAAGTCAACAATGTGCCGAATACGCGTGAGGCCGTGCCACCATCAGATGCGCCTCCGGAAGAGCCGGAAAGTCCTTTTTCAATTTCATCGATCCATAGGATGCAGGGCGAAATAGCTTCGGCCGTACGTAGGGCGGAACGAATATTGGATTCTGAAGAGCCAACCACCCCTTGGAAAATTTTTCCCATGTCCAAACGCAATAACGGCATGTTCCATGACGACGATACACATTTCGCCGTTAGCGACTTACCGCAACCAGGAACTCCAGTTAAGAGCAAACCCTTCGGGGTTCCGACACCGAACTCCTGAGCCATCTGCCCAAAACACTGGCTACGCAAATTAAGCCACTTCTTAAGCGTTGCCAGCCCACCAACATCCTCAAGATTTAACGTTGAGTCGATATATTCCAAAATACCTGTTTTCCGTATAATTTGTCTTTTTTCGGAAAGAAGGTCTTTTACGGTATTTTCATTTACACTCAGGCTGGATACCAATGAACGAGACAAGCTGTTGTCAATCTCTAATCCCGTGAGACCCAAAGCGGCATCAATGAGTTTATCTTTGGTTTCGCTGGAAAGATCAATATTGACGCTACTGTTGCCTTGCCATGAATTAACAAAATTACTTATCTGATCCTTAACTTCATCTCTTGATGGCAAAGGAAAATCAATCAGCGTGATTTCCTTTTGAAGATCATTGGCAATTTCAAAGCTGGGCGCCACGATAATGCAATTGCTTCGATAGCCACGTGAGCGGATATTTATGGCTAAATCTCGAAGTCGACGACGATAGACGGGATTTGAACTTGAGGTAAGGTAGTTATGAGCATCACAAAAAACAAATATATTTTTGCTGCCTTCATCCTTCGCCTTTTCTTCGCAAAAGTCCAAGGCTACTTTCAAATCAAAGGTTTTATCCCCGGCCACGACGCCATTTATCTGGACGCCCAGCGTCGAGTTCCAAACAAACAAACGATGGCTAAGTGTCTTGGCGATTTCAGATATTTCATTGAGCGCACGCTCTTCCTCGAACGTTTCAATAACCAAAATAGCATAGCGCGCTTTGAGGTAATCTGTTATCTGCTTGGTACGGTTCATGCTTGTTATCCCTGCGCTTGAACTGAGTTATACACTCATCGGAAGACCGGTTTTAGTAATGCCAGAATTTGAAACTACAAACTCGACAACTCTTCTAGTGCGGAAAAAGTCAATGTCGACTCTGTCGCTGGTTTTGATAATCTGTTTGTGCTGATAGGGATGGCTCGCGTTATGCCGATACCGACCCGCCAGCGTCAAGTCTACGGCTTTAACAACACGAATCATGGCTTCGTTCTGGAATATCTCTTTTGGCGTATAGCCTGTGTAAAGTATCCAGTTTTTCTCGCCATTGACTGCATTTATTAATTGCTCCAAGGCTGGCGCCTGGTCGAGCGGCTCCCCCCCAGAGAGGGTAACTCCAGCGATGTCCAGTGCATTTATCTTCTGTGCCAATTCATCAATAGATATCAGCGTACTCGCTTCGCGAGCGTGGGTGCTCTGATTGAAGCACCCCTTACAATTCAGCGCACAACCCTGCACCCATAATGTCAAGCGCAACCCGGGGCCGTTAACGCTGCTCAACGCCATATGGTGTACATTGATGTCCATTTAGAAGTTCGCGCTGAGAATTTGAAGGGTTTGCTCTTCATGGACTACGGTATATTCCGGCTTCCATTCAGTCACAAGTTCCGCAGTAGGGCTAGAGAGTAGAGACTCAAGCTCTTCAGTAAGCTTTGTGCAAATGTCGCCTTTCACGCCGTGCACTTCCTCCGTAATTTCATCGCCCGTAAAGGTGACATGAATGCCGTATTCGTAGTTAGGTCCGAATTCAATCTCGAACCCTTGAGAAGTTTCTTTGACTCTTGCAGGAACACCTGATGCGTCTATGCGCTTAATAGTTTCATCGATGGCTACGCTGATGTACGCTTTCTGAAAGTTTAAAGCCAAATCAGCCATTATTGCTTCATCGCCGGCCGAAATAGTTTCTCGTTCGATGAGGAGCTTGTAGGAGCCCTCCTCAATTTGGCAAACAAATAGATTGATTTTATCAGCCGTTTGGCCACAAATAGCTCTAAATTGCTGCTTGCCCATATAGCCTATTTTGCTCAACACCTTTTTACTGAAGTCGCTGGCAAATATGGAGACCAGACCAGTCGTTGGGCTAAGGTCCAACTTACCGAAGGCTTTGGCAATGGCTTCTTCATTAACATAAGAAAATTCAAACTTTGTGCAATGAGACATTGTTAAAGCTCCAGCTTGCGACCGGGAGCAACTTCTTCTGCGTCCTGGGTGGCATTTAATACGCCAGGGACAACCTCAATGTTGCGCACAGGCGCCATGGATGCAGGCGCAACGTTTTTCGAACGCTCGGTTGGAGTTCCAGAGTTGACAACTACCCGACGTCTTTGGGTTGCCTGTGATGCACCACTACCACTCAGGAGACTTGCATCAATCGTTTCCAACAACCTTCTTATTACCAGGATGGGACTTGATGTGAGCTTTGCATAGAGTCCAATTCGCAACAACGCATCGGTTCCATCATTGAACTGCAATTTAACGAAGTAATTTTGATTTTTATCGCCAATGATGCCAATGTGCGAGATCTGATTCAGATCCCGTGACAGCTTTCCCCAAAGATGCCCATCAAATGACGCTACAATTAATTTTGTCGCTGATGCGGCAAAAGCATTGCTACCAACATCAACGTCATCAGCATCAAAATTCTGGTAGCTGACCTGAATTTTCTCCCCGACAGGAAATCCCAGTTCGGTTGCCAAATATTCATTTGTCGAAAAATCGATATCGGCGTGAAATTTTAAGCTTTTTGATAGAACATAAAGGCTAACGATGCCTGATGCTCCATAGCCTATTGCGCTTAGTGCGTCTTTCGGTTCAAAGGCGACACAAACTGCGGAAATAAAAACAATGATTCCGTAACCGTAATTAATGGCCGTCTGCGAACTGAGTTTTTTATTTCTATAAGCCTGAAATGTTTTGCCGGGAATATATTTTTTTGAAGGTGCAAAGAGCAGGGCGCACGCACCAAAAAAAACCACACAACAAAATCCCGTTGCAGCCTGGCGATTTTGCCCATTTTGCAACCCTTCAAGAAACATCCACGCACCGCCAACGATGAAAACAGGTACGAATGCCAGTACTACAAGTGCCGTTATCTTACCTTCGGTGGCCATTACCATTTTCCACATCGGGATAGTCTTTATCATTCACAAACCTTCTAGAGTTGGTGCAGAAGCGCGTAGTGAGGGGATGACTGTAGAACTACTCATTGGTCTATGCTACATGACGATTTTTGGTTTATCACGCGCCAAGGTTCGTCTGAAGTAGCCAGGCAGAAAAAGTCCCAGGCGGTGAAAAAACGCGGACACATTCTTGAGGGCTGCGTGGCTACGCAAAATCTGTCAGCGTTGGTTGATCACCAGAGCAAAAAATTGCGTAGAAACGCGATTTTAGTTTCTATCCTGACAGTCAAACCTGCTCTTAGTCCCCATTGTGTGTCCGGGGCCGAGCGGCGAATTGCGAGCGGGGCGTCAAGATGGCCAAGGCAACCGCCACGATGAAGAGCGCCGGCACGTCGCCAGCCATGATTCCTCCGTGTACGGCGCTAGACCACACAGTGAACCAGATTAGGCTCAGATTGGCTAATGGATAACGTGCGGCCAGGATCAAGAACACGCCAAGTGCGGCGTAGATGCCAACGATCATCATCGGGTAGTCCGAGTGACCGACGTGCCAAGCCCAGCCAGACGGCCAGAACAACATAAGAGGGTAGAGAGCAAGGCACGCGAGGCCAGCCAAAACTAGAACGACGCGCAAATACCTGAGGCGATCGACGACGGTTATGGCGGTCTCCTCTGAAGGGGCTTATACACCTGGACGGAAAGCCCAATTTGCTCAGTCAGTTCCGGCTTTAGACCAAGCATAGCTACTCATTTGCTTTCGCTCCGTCCAGCGGCTGTTTCTGGCCGATTGCTGCCTTTCGTCACCGGCAGCTATGGTTGAAACCAGCCGTCGCGACTGACCGCTATCGACCCCGTGCAGTCGTTTCGTTGCTTGCTAAGGCATGTCATCGCTCAACGAGCTGCAAACACCCCTGTTGACAGGCTGTGAGAATCTCTTGTGCCAATTGCTCATCGGCCACAGCTCGCGCTAGTGCCAAGCCACCAATCATCCCTACGGCAATTTGCAAAGCATGCTGGCGTGTATCGGTCTCTGTCGTCGATTTCAGTCTGGATTCCAGACGTGCAATGAAAGCTTCGAGCACTTGGGTGTAGCTCTCCTGGATGGCTCCGTTCTGCTGAGCAGCATCATTGACCATAAAGGCTAGCGGACAGTGCATACGGCTTGCATCCCGATGGTCCATGCGCAGGTAGTCTTTCACTACCTGCTGCAAACCGTCTTTACCAGCCTGTTCCAGTATCGCGCCCCCCGCGTTCGCGGCATTTCTAATCGCTTCGGTGTAAAGCTCCGTTTTGGATGCGAAATGACTATAGAAGCCCCCCCGGGTCAGTCCGGCACTCTCCATAATTGAGTCGATACTGACTTTTTCGAAACCTTCCAGTGCGAAGAGTCGTGCTGCGCTATCCAAAATCACCTGTCGAGTGGTTGCGCGCTGTGTAGCAGGCCAGGGCATACGTCTTCTCCTCAGTAAAGCGTGAGAGGGAGTATGACAAAACGGGACTTTATGTTCTTGAACATAAAGTCATACCGACCAGAATTGCCGACTCTTCCCTCAAGGAGCTACTCATGCGATTGCACATACTGGGACCTGGATTTAGCACCTTCGTGCGTAGTGTCAGACTTTACTGCGAAGAGAAAGCGCTCGATTACACGCACGGGATGCACGTGGAGGGTAAAACGATCACGCTCCACGGCCCTGAACACAAGGCACTGCATCCTTTTGGCAAGGTCCCGGTATTGCTGCATGGAGAGCGGAGCGTAAGCGAAACAACCACCATTTGCCGCTACCTGGATGAAGCCTTTGCGCACGCATCCCTAAGACCCGCAGACTTGGCCCAGAGGGTAAAGGTCGATCAGTGGTCTGCTGCCTTGGCGACGTATGCCGATGATCGATTGATACGTCGTTATCTTTTATTGCTGGTTTCACCTGCGCAACCGTCACGCCCTATCGATAGAGAAGCTGTGGCGACCGCCGAACCAATGGCTACCCAAACACTTGGGCTGCTGGAGAAGCAGTTGGGCGGGCAGCAATTTTTCTGCGGGGCGGACTACAGCATGGCGGACGCCATCCTGACGCCGATGCTCGATTATTTGGAACGCGTGCCCGACAGTGCACAATGGCTGAAAAAAACATCCAAGCTTCGTGATTATCTTTTTCGCATGCGATTGCGCCCGTCAGGGCGCAACGTGTTGACCGAGCCGAACTTTAGTTAATGCAGCAAATGCTGGGCTCATCGTTCGCCCAAGGGGCGCTTTTGGCCGGAAGCAGTCGTTGGCGACCGACCGCTTTCGGCGGTGGATTCAACCGACCCTTCAGGCACAACAGGATATGTCCCCTCCAACACCAGTGATCGGTCAAATAGCCAGGGCTGTACTCGACCATCCGCACGCGCGCTGAACCAAACTGGCAGGTACGCCAATAGGCTGTGCCTGTCTGACCGGCATGTGCTACCGGTGCTATCGATTTTGGAATACAGGCGCTGCACTCACCCGAAGGCTAGTTGCCCCGCCCTCCACCAAACGACCACTCATCACTGGCCGTAGTGGTGATCACCACCATGACATCCTCCGCGTTCAGTCCCGTCGTCCGCCCCAGTTTCTCGACCAGATCGCGGTAAAATCGCTGTTTCGTCTCAACACTTCGAGGACGGCCAGCGGTAATCGCGATTAGCACAAAGTCATGGCTACGCGGCCCCCCCAAGTAGTGGGGATCAAATATCAGCTCTCCGACCTCATGTTGGTGAATGGCCTGGAAGCGATCGGTCTTCGGCACTTCGAAGCTCTCGACCAAGGCGTCGTGCAAACCCTGAGACAACGCCTGTAAATACTCGGCGGACTTGCCCCGGTGCAGTGAAATTCGTGCAAACGGCATGGCCGGTTACTCCTGGGCTGTGGCGAGGCTGCGTTCACGAGGCGTCCATTGCGTACGCGTACACATCTCGCCGAACAGCTTATGTTCGGTCAACTCGGCAAATGGTTGCGGGTAATCGGCCTGTTGCGTTTGCGCAGTGCTCATGGATGGGTTCATGAGGTTTTTCCCTCTGACTGGCTAATCGACAGGGCAAAACTATCAATTCGCGATAATGCCGAATATCAGATTTAATAGCGGCAACTATCCCGAATTTGTGGACTATCGAATGCGCCGCCCGACCTTCGATCTTGATGTATTGCGCACCTTTGTCACCGGCGTGGAGTTCAACAGCTTCGCCAAAGCGGCGGATCGTCTCGGTCGATCGACGTCCGCCGTGAGCGCCCAGTTGAAGAAACTCGAGGCGCAGCTCGGCACGCCGGTACTGGCTAAATCCGGTCGTGGGCTGGTGTTGACTCCCGTAGGAGAAACACTGCTCAGCCATGCCCGTCGGTTGCTGGAGCTGAACGACAGCATTTTCCAGACCCTGCATGAAAGCCAGACCGCCGGGACCATACGCCTCGGGCTTCAAGAGGACTTTGGGGAACATTTCCTCAGCGATATCCTGCGACGCTTCGTCCAGACGTACCCGAGGGTGAGCCTGGAAGTGAAGATTGCGCGCAATGTCGAATTGCTGGCGCTGGTCGAAAGCGGGGGCTTGGACTTGGCCCTGACCTGGGACACCGGGTACATGTCGCCCTATGCCACGCGACTGGGCGAAACCCAGATGCACTGGATCGGGGCCCGCGATATGCCATTGCTGACTGCCCTTGATGACTCACCGCTGCCGTTGATCATGTTCGACGCGCCTTGCGTATTGCGCAGCGCCGCCACCCAGGCGCTGGATTGCGCGCAAATACCTTGGCGGATCGCCCTGACCAGCCCCAGCGTCGGTGGTATCTGGGCGGCCGTCGCCGCCGGGTTGGGCCTGACGCTGCGAACTCGCATCGGGCTGCCGAGTCATCTCACCGTTGTTTCTGGCTTACCCGCCGTGCCAAGCCTTGGCTATGTGCTTCACCGCGGTGGCGACGACCCAACACCAGCCACCCAACAATTGGCTGCATTGATCAAAACGAGCTTGCAAGAACAGGCGTTCAGTTTCGCGGTTACGAAATAATCGAAGGCACCCGAGGGCTTAATTCGAGCGATAGGATGGAGAATAACGAAGCACTGGGGTGATGGGCCGATGACGGCTATGGAAAGCGCTAATCCACGACCGACAGCAATCGACCCAAAACAACCGCTCAACTGACCACGTTCAACCATGGCCAGCGCTCCCGATAACTGGCCGCTTTTTGCCTAAACAAGCCGGGCAAGGGGTTCAGTTGGTTCAGCCTGAGCAGGTTGTTGTGAAGATCGTCCAGGCCGTGTGTGCTGTACAGCTCCCCGGTGTAGACATCCACGCCCAGGCAGGTCGCGTTGATCAGGTAGCGGTCTATACCGTCGGTGACCTTGTACAACCGAGGATAGGCCGCGCCGAATTTTGAGGGGTACCACAGGTGAACGCGGGCCTGATTGCGTACCTCGACGTTGACGTCGAGATGGGCACAGGCATGGCGAACCCGGGCGATGATGCGATCCTCGGCTTGCCATGAAAGATCTTCATCGAAATAGGCGATGTCGTAATCCTTGATTCCCCACTCGGCAGGCTGTCCGGCTTGATGATTCCAGAAGGTCTGGAACAGACAACCCGCAGTCAGCATGCACTGCGGGATGTCCAGCGTCGGCAGGAGCGTCAGCAATTGCTGGTTGATGGCGTTACCTGTGGCGATTGCCAACACCTGCTCGTTGCTCAGTGAATGCATTGGTACCCTCCATGGTGGCTGGAGGGGAGCTTACCTGACCGATGTCTCAGAAGCTGTACCTGGTAGAGAGCATCACATTGCGAGGCTCACCGTAGTAGCCGCTGAAGAAGGTGGTGTCCAGGGCACTGATGTACTTCTTGTCGAACAAGTTATTGACGTTGAGGGTGGTGGAGAGCTGCTCGGTCAGTTGGTAGCGGGCCATCAGGTTGACCACGGTGAACTGCTCCTGCTTGGCCTTGATGGTGCCCATTGCGGTGCTCGGGGTCACGGTGATGTGGGTGCCGCTCTGCCAGTTGGCGCCGCCACCGACAGTCAGGCGGTTGAAGTCGCCAGGCAGGCGGTAGGTGGTCCACAGCTTGAGCATGTTGGCCGGCGCTTCGGTGTTGATACGTTGGTCGTCGGCATCTTCGGTGAGGCTGTGGTTGTAGCTGGCGGCGACGTTCCAGTCCGGCAGCAGCTCGCCATTGGCCTCGATCTCGAAACCGCGGGTGGTGGCGCCGCTGACGGCCTTGTAGGCCGCCGAGGTGGTGCCGGGGATGACCTGGCCCGGATCGATGACCGCTAGGTTGTCCTGCTTGATCTCATACGCCGCGATGCTGGTGTTCAGGCGGCCACCGAAGAATTCGCTCTTCAGGCCGATTTCATAGTTGTCGCCCTCGCGCGGGTCGAGGGTCGCCCCGGTTGCGTCGCGTACGCTCTGTGGCTTGTAGATGCTGGTGTAGCTGGCATACACGGAGTGAATGTCGTTGAGGTCGTAGACCACGCCGGCGTAAGGCGTGACCACGCCGCTCTCGCGGTACTGGGTGTTGCGGTTGTTGTTGGGGGTCAGCACATATTCTAGGTCGTAGTTGTACTTGTAGTCGCTGGCACGGGCACCGAGGATGATCGACAGGTCGTCGGTCGGGCGCAGGCGCGTGGCGATGTAGGTACCGTTCTGGTAGATGGTGGTGTCGCCGTCATAGAGCTTGCCGTTGCTGGTATTCGGCTGTTTGGTGTAGTTGTCCCAGTCGTAGAAATTGACGAAGGTGCCTTCGATCGCCGTGCCGCGTAGGGGCGAGTGGCGGTTTTCGTAGCGGGAGAAGTTGTAGCCGACGATCAGCTCGTGCTGGCGGCCGAACAACTGGAAAGGCCCCTGGGCCTGAACGTCCACCCCGGTCTGTTTCTGCCAGGTGCTGCCGGCGCCACCGTACAGACGCACCCCGGCGCCGCTGTTGATGTCGGGGAAGCCCCAGCTGGCGGTGGCCAGTTTGTAGTCATCACGGTTGATGTACATCTGGTTGACGGCCACCTTCAGGCTCCAGTCGTAGCCCAGCTTCTGTTCGATGCTGGCGAAGGTATTGAGTACATCCTGGGGGTTGCTGCTCCAGCGCGCGGCGCTGTTGGTCGAGCGCGAAAAGTCGGTCTGCCGGCCGTTGCTGTAGAACAGCGGGAAGGCCACCGAGGACGAGCCCTGTGGGTTGTTCTTCTGGTAGTCGGCGCCGACCGTGAGCAGGGTGCTGTCGCTCAGGTCAGCTTCGAGGATCCCGTAGAAAATCTGCTTTTCCTGGGCGTAGTGATCCACGTAGCTGTTGTTTTGCTGATAGGCCGCGACCATGCGCCCGCGCACGTTGCCGGTCGGGGTGAGCGGGCCGGATAGGTCGAGCTCGGTGCGGTATTTGTCCCAGGAGCCCAGCCCCGCGCTGAAGTGGCCCTTGAAGTCGGCGGTAGGGCGCTTGCGCACCATGTTGATGGTCGCCGAAGGGTCACCGGCACCGGTCATCAGGCCGGTAGCGCCACGCAGCACTTCGACGCGGTCGTAGATCGCCATGTCGGCAAGGCTCTGTGCCGAGACCTGGCTGACGATGTCCAGCGTGGTGGGAATGCCGTCGAACTGGTAATTGTCGACGCTGTAGCCACGTGAATAGATGTTGAAGCGTTCGCTACCCAGGCTCTGCACCGACAGGCCAGGGGTCTGCTTGAGCACCTCGGTGAGATCGTTGAGGCCCTGATCGTCCATGCGTTGACGGGTGACCACGCTGATCGACTGCGGTGTCTCGCGCAGCGACATCGGCAACTTGGTGGCGGTACTGGTCATGCCGGTGGTGTACGAGCCGGTCCCTTCAGTGGTGGCGCCGAGGCCTGCGTTGATGCTGGTGGCCCCGAGCTCCACGGCGGCGCTGTTGTCAGCCTTGGCCAGCACGTAGCGTTTCTCGCCGGCTTGCACCACGCGCAAACCACTGCCTTGCAGCAGCCTGGCAAAGCCCTGGTCCAGTTCAAAATCGCCCTGCAAACCAGGCGATGACAGCCCGGCAGTGTCCTCGGAGCTGAAGGTAATCATCACGCCGTTGGCTGCGGCGAACTGGCTGAGCGCAACCGACAGGCTACCGGCGGGGATGTCGTAGGCGAGCGCTTTGGCCCAGGCCGGCGTTACGGCCAGCAGCGAGCCGGACAAGCCCAGGGCAAGCGCCGCATGGTGGATGCTGCGCCCAAGAGAAGACGGTTGGAAGGACATGCAATGGTTCCTGTTCGGGTTGGCAGGGGCTGCGTCTGATGCGCACGTGCAGGAAGAGCCGAAACAGGAATGAAAATCTGTTACCCAAAAAGCTAAAATATTTCTCACGCTCAGGCTATTCGGCTTTCCACGCGAACCCAGTAGCGCGTCATGCGGCGCAGTTGCACCGGCAGGGAGTCCTCCAGGTTGGCCAGCACCGCCTCGCTGTCATCCAGCAGGAAGGTGCCGGACAGCCGCAAACCGGCCACTTGCGCCGTGCAGCCCAGGTACCCATGGCGGTAGCGGGAAAGCTCGGCGAGCAGGTCCTGCAGCCGCCAGTCGATTGCCACCAGCATGCCGCGTGTCCAGGCCGAGGCCTGTGCCGGCGCGGGCTGCAAGGGGCCAACACGGTCGGCGGCGAAGGTCAGTGTGTGCCCGGCGTCGGCACGCACGGCTGGCGCCGTTGCCAGGCGCGGACGCACCTCCACGGCGTGCGCCTCGACGGTCACCCGGGTGACGCCGTCGCCTTGGCGCACCGCAAAGCGCGTACCCAGGGCGAGGATGCGGCCTTCGGCACTCTGCACGCTCAGCGGCCGGGAGTCCTTGCCTGTTTCGACCAGGATTTCGCCGTGGCGAAGAATGATCAAGCGTTGCTGCGCATCGAAGCGCACATCGACCCGGGTATCGGTGTCGAGCACCAGCCGGCTGCCGTCGGCGAGGGTCAAGGTACGACGTTGTCCCACCCGTGTTGTGTAGTCCGCGCGCCATGGCGAAGCCTGATAACCCTGCCAGCCGAGCATGCCGGCACCGAGCAACAGGGCGAAGGTTTTCAGCGTTGCGCGACGCCCTTGGCGGGCCCGTTCGAGAGTGCTGGAGGCGAGGGCGGCTGGCGCCTGAGTCAGGCGTTGCTGCAGCTGTTCGATACGCTTCCAGGCTGCGGCGTGTTGCGGGTCGGCGGCCAGCCAGGCCTGCCATTCGCTGTGGGTAGCTTCGCTGACCGTGCTCTCGTGCAGGCGCACATACCAGTCCACCGCCTGGGCCAGGATGCTGTTCATGCTTCATCCAGCAGCAGGCAGTGCATCAGCGCACTGGCGAGATGCTTGCGCACCGTGGTGACCGATACCCCGAGCCGTTCGGCGGTTTTCTCGTAGGTGAGCCCGTCCAGTTGCACGGCGAGGAAGATTTGCCGGGTGCGCGCACCGAGCCCATCGAGCATGCGGTCGATGGCCATCAGGCTGTCGAAGATCAACGCCCGCGCCTCGGCCGACGGCGCGTGCACCTCGGGGCGCAGCGCCAGGGCTTCAAGGTAGGCTTGTTCGAGGCTGCGGCGCCGGTAGAGGTCAATCACCAGGCCACGGGCAATGGTCGCCAGGTAGCGCCGAGGCTCGAGCAAGGTGCCGGATGTGCGCGCGAGCAGGACGCGCACGAAGGTGTCCTGGGCCAGGTCCGCCGCATCGGCCGAGTTGTTCAGACGCTTGCGCAACCAGCCACGCAGCCAGCCGTTGTAATCCTGGTAAAGCGTCTGCAGGTGCTCATGGCGCTCTGCATCACAGCCTGGTGTGGACATCCCGCTCTCTCAACGACAACCAATGCGAATAGGAATTTGTCGCGATTGTAAGAGAGACAGAGGCCGCAGGGAAGCGCCGCCGTTTTCAGCGGCCTGCCGGTTGGTTCTGTTCCAGCCACTGCAGGTAAGTGATGCAACTGATGTGTTCGGTCCGATAGTCCTGCAGGAACGGGTTGTATTTGTTCTCTTCGGTGTGGTGATGGCGAAAGCCACATTTCGATTGGGCGGCAAACGACTGGCTGTTGTTGGCAAAGTAGCCGCACCACAATGCCTTGAGCTTGAGGGTTTCGAAGCCATGGCGCATCACTTCGCGCACCGCTTCCGGAACCAGGCCCTGGCCCCAGTACGGTACCCCGATCCAGTAGGCGATTTCGCCTTCCTGCTCACTGATCTCGAAGTTGCTGTTGGCGCCGATGAGAATACCGACGCAACCCACCGCCCGTTGGTTGTCCTTGAGTTGCAGCGCATACACCTCGGGGTGATTGAACACGCTGCGAATGATCTCGGCACTGTGCTCGACACTGGTGTGCGGGGGCCAGCCGGCGATGGGGCCGACGCGCTCGTCGCTGGCGTATTCGTACAAGTCGGCGGCATCGTTGGCGTGCCAGGGGCGCAGCAGCAGCCGTGGTGTTTCTAGTCTCATGTGCTGTTCTCGGGTTGGCTTGATTCAGGTCAGACACGGTAGTGGCAAGCACCCGATCGGCAAACAGCAGTACCTCGGCACTTTCGGTACTTTTCGAAACTCCATGGCCTGGCGTGATAGGCTCAAGCCTCTTGTACTGGGTTGCCGTGGGCCACTATGCAGCACATTCCAAAACTATATGCGCCTGACGAGCCGCTACGGCTGGGCGACACCACGCTGGCCGACGGGGTGGGGGTGCCGCTGGCTTTCGGGCATGCCTACATCACGTTGCTGGTGTGCCTGTCCGGAAGTGCCTGCTTCACCCTCAACTTCAAAGAGCATGCGGTCAGGCGCGGTGATGTGCTGGTGCTGGCCGAAGACACGATTGCCTTGCTCAAGCGTCGCTCACGCGGCTTCAGGGTGTTTTTCTGCCTGATGCCCAAAGGCTTTGCGGCGGAGGTTGCCTACCAACTGCCAAACCCCTTGTTCGTGTTTCTGCATGACTATCCCCATTGCGTACCCGCCAGGGCAGACCGGGCGCTGCTGGAGGGCTGGCTGATGCAGATGCGCGATATTGCCCGCAGCGGTGCCAGCTACTGGCAGATCATGCTGCGCAATCAGCTGCAGAACTTCTTTCTGAAGATTGCCGAGCAACTGCCCACCCTGGAAAAAGGCAGCCGGGAGTTCAGCCGCAAGGAGATGCTCAGTTGGCGTTTCTGGGAGTTGATCGGCAAAAACTGCATCCGCCACCGCGATGTGAAGTTCTATGCGGACGCGCTCAGCATCACGCCGTTCTACCTGTCACAGCTCACCAGGGCGTTTTTCAATGACAGCCCCAAAGGCCTGATTGATCGGCAGGTGACCCTGGAGATCAAGGCGCTGCTTTCGTACAGCAACCTGGCGATCGGGCAAATCGCGGACGCGCTCAACTTTGCTGACGCGTCCTACCTATGCCGCTATTTCAAACGTCAAACCGGGGTGTCGCTGTCTGGCTATCGCCGGCATGAGCAGGAAGAGGGTGGCGAGGGTTAGCGCAGTGTCAGTGGGACACCACAGCTGGCAACGGCACTGCGACCGCTTCGCGCTCGATCGCTGGCAAGTCCGGCTCCCACAGGGTCGGTGTATGCCGGCCTGCAACCTACAACGACACCAACACATCACACTGCGATTCGTTCAGCACATGCTTGGTAACGCTGCCGATCAACAGCTCTTCGAGCGCGCTGTCCCCCTGCTTGCCGATGACGATCAGATCGCAGTCCAGCTCCTGCTCCTGCTCGACGATCCGCCAGGCCGGGTCGCCGTGCACCACGACCTGCCGCGCATCACCAAGCCCGGCAGCTTCACTCAAGACCGCCAGTTGCTCCAGGGCATCTTTCTTGATGACGTTGCGGTAGTGGGTGAGGGTGTCCTGGTCGATGTAGGCGAAGCGCATGCTGCCTTCGAAGGGCGCTTCGTACACATGCAGCAGAATAATCTCGGCCTGCGGTGCCACCTTTTTCGCCAGTTCGATGGCGCGCCGCGACGAGGGCGAAAAATCCACCGGCACCAGCACGCTGCGGTAAGCGTCGCGAGGCGCGTGCTTGACCACCAGCATCGGGCAGAGCATGCGGTTGAGCATGCGCTGCACGGTCGAGCCCAGCAGGCGCCGGGCCAGGCTGTGGCCCTTCGCCCCACACACCAGCAGGTTGCTGCGTTTGTCCTGCACCACACGGGTGATTTCAGTCACCAACGAGCCGGGCGCCACCTGCACGCCCGCGCCGATGCCATAGCGCACAAACAGCAGGGTCGCCAGGGCGTGAACGTTTTCTCCGGCGGTTTCCAGCACGCGATTCAACAAGTCTTCATCGGGCACCAGCACCTGCTTCAAGCGCTCGTAGGGCGCAGGGTTGGCAACATAGAGCAGATCCAGTGCTGCATGCTGCGCCTTGCTCAACAGCGCGGCGCGCTCTGCCGCGTTGCGGGCAGAGGAAGACAGGTCGGTGGCAACCAGAACGTGGTTCAACGGGCTCATGGGGGCTCCTTATGCAATGCCGCGCACAGGGATCGATGGCGTCGGCCGGTTTCGATCCGTTCCTTGCTTGCAGCCATCGTCTCGTGAACCAGGCCCGGCGGCTTGATTTGGGTCAATGGAGTAGGGAAGGCGAGGCTGCGGTACGGGATAAGCGGGCCGCATCGGCGGCCCAGGACAAGCGCTGGCGATCACTCCACCGCCGATTGCCCTGCTTGCAGCGAACGCCGCAACAACGCAGCGGTTGCCGAGCGCGCTTCTACCTCATCCAGCAACGCCTCGACCAGGGCGAGGCTCATCTCCAGTGATTGCTCGGTGGCCCAGAGCAACCCGCGCACCTCGGCATCGACCAATTCACAGGCGTGGGCGTTAGTCTGGTAGGCGCTTTTGAGCAGGATGGACGTGTGGATCAGGGCGTCTTCGGACGAGACACCGGCACGGACAGCGAACAGCGGATCGTGGCTGCCGTTGCAGGAGCCGAAGGTGGTGCTGGTTTGGGTGGTGAGGGGTGGATCGAGGGGATTCAAGCTGGGATTCTTGATGGGAGCTTTTGACCCATTACAGACATTGCATTGCTGATGGGAGAAACTGGCGCACCACCTGTGACGCAGACTTTGCATGGAGAATGTTGTGGAGCTTCATGAACATTTGGATCAGGTCAGAGATGCTGAGACCTTTTTGAGGTTTGCCCGGGCTTTGGCGGCAGACAAATCAACAAGTATTGACTGGGAGAACACGACGATAGAAGCGTTTCTGGAGGGTGCTATTTCATGGGCGGAAAGTAGCGGTTTCGGGTTGAGTCAAGGGCTTCTACCATCCAATTCGTGGCGGCAGTTCGCCGTTTTCTTGTACTGCGGCAAGATCTATGAGTGAGCGGCTTTAGCCAGACGGGCCAACTCTTGCAACGAACTGGGGTGGCTTGTGGGCGCATCTGGCCGAATCCTGGTGTGCGCCAACGGCGCCATGGGGCGAAAGCGGTCTCTCGCGAATGGTTGCTATCGACCCAAAGCTGCCGGTGGCGAAAGGAAGCAATCGGCCAAAAGCGGTCAAAAACAATCATCCAACAATGTCGTCCCGGTCAACAGCTTCGGAGTGCTTAGCTACGCTCTAGGGCGTATATGCCATGACCAGCGTTGAAGTCGTAGCGTATCCGTTGAAGAGCGGATGCGTGCGCCGCGATCGCTGTATGGCGCGTTTTTATTCAATCTGTGTCTAACATTCTCCTATTGACCGCCCTACCATCGGCCGCTCCGTCCAGGTGCATACGATGAAAGATATTCCCGGCAACATCGATTTTTCAGGCTTGACGGCCCGTCGGCTAGGGCCAAATGACCGTGAGATCATTTGTGTGCACCGTGAAACGATGTTCCTTGAGGCGGGAGGAGACCCATCGGAGTTGCGGGTGATGACTGAGCACTTCCGGCCCTGGTTGCACCAGCGCCTATTCGATGGCCGCTACTACGGTTTTGCGCTGATGGACACGGGGCAGCCTGTGGCGGCGATAGGTCTGATGAATATCGACTGGCCACCTCATCCGTCCCATCCGGCCTTAGACCAGCGCGGCTATGTGCTAAATGTTTTCGTCGAACCTGCTTACCGGCGCCGGGGCCTGGCTTCAACCCTGATGAAGTTGGCTGAAGCCGAATTTGCGCAACGCGGAATGAGTTTTGCCGTGCTACACGCGACCAAGGCCGGCAAGCCGGTGTATGAAGGACTGGGCTGGGCGAATACATCTGAGATGGCGAAAACCGTTTCGTGATTTGACTGCCTATCTCAGGAGCCTGGTCGCCGATTCTAGCTGTTGATGAAAGGCTGCTTCGGGTCGATAGCAGCCTGTCGTGAACGGCTGCAACCGACCCAAAGCAGCCCTTGCTGGAGGACAGCAAACGGCCAGTAGCAGACGTTTGGTCAACCCTTAGTGCGTACCGGTAGAGCCAATGTCGGTTTGCCCAGCACGTACGTGGTGACCCGTGATGCGAGAGGGCGTGACAGAAAACGCACGCCAAAACACGTCAGTTTATTGAACAGTCCAGGTACAACCGTGCGCTTGCCTCGCAACATGGCCTGGATGGCGGACTGTGCGACAAACGCTGCGCTTTTGGTCGAAGCGTTGGCGATCCATGAGTGGTCGCCGCCTGACGCACTGTGGAAGGCTGTATCAGTGCCGCCAGGGCAGATGCAGGTGACCGATAAGGGCGTGCCGCTATGTTCGTCGTGGAGCGCTTCGCTGAAGTTGCAAACGAAGGCTTTCGAGGCGGCGTAGAGCGCCATGTTGGGTACGGACTGGTATGCACCGGTGGACGCTATGTTCACCATGTACGCGGGCGTGTTAGTGGTTTTGTGTGCGTCTACAAAGCATCGTGCGAGGGCGACCAGGGAGTTCATGTTGAGCTGCATGAGCTCCGCGTCGCGTGTCCAGTCGACCTCGTCGAAGCGGCGGAAGTATCCGAAACCAGCATTATTGATGAGGATGTCGATAGGGCCGTTGGCAGTCGCCGCAGCCCATAGCGCGCGTGCCAACGCGGGCTGATTTAGAAATAGTCATGGTCTTCTCCTGGATTGCGAACTCGACGGGGGCTGCTGGCTAAATTACTTTCACCACGACCTTGCCCTTGGCGCGCCCACTTTCAACGTAGGCCAGTGCTTTAGCGGTGTCGGCGAAGGAAAAAACGTTGTCGATGATCGGGCGGATGGCGCCGGCCTCGACGAGGGCAGTGATTTTGCGCAGGTGTGCGCCGCTGGCTTGCATGAAGACAAACGAGTAATCCACCTGTTTTTGCCTTGCCTTTCTCCGGATACCGGCACTCAGCAGACGCAGCACCTGTTTGAGCGGCCAAGCCAGGCCACGCGCGGCGGCAAACGCCGGGGTGGGCGGCCCGGAAATGGAGATGAGGTGCCCACCGGGTTTGAGAATATGCAGAGATTTGTTCAACTCGTCGTTGCCCAGGCTGTTCAGCACCACGTCGTAGTTGCGCAGTTCGTTGGAAAAATCCTGCGTTTTGTAATCGATGATGACGTCCGCATCCAAAGCGGTTGCCCAATCGACATTGGCTGTACTCGTGGTAGTGGCGACAAAGGCGCCCAGGTGCTTGGCCAACTGGATGGCAACGGATCCGACACCGCCGGAACCGGCCTGGATAAATACCTTCTGCCCTTTCTGCAACTGAGCGGTTTCGACCAGCACCTGCCAGGCAGTCAACGCCACCAACGGCAGGGCGGCGGCCTCTACCATGTTGAGGTTTTTGGGCTTCACTGCAACTGACGACGCCTTGACGGCAATAAGCTCGGCAAAGGTGCCGATGCGGTCATCATCCGGACGCGCATAAACCTCGTCACCCGGCTTGAAGTCGCGAACGCGGGCGCCAACGCGCACGACCTTACCGGCCACGTCGTTGCCCATAACAAGCGGCAGACGGTAGGGAAGAATCAGCTTGAATTCACCGCTCTTGATCTTGCTATCCAACGGGTTGACGCTCGCCGCGTGAACCTGGATGAGCACGTCATCATCCCGTACTTCAGGGGCGGGCATTTCGCTGATGTGGCCAACCTCTTTCTTCCCGTAACGATCAATGATGAACGCCTTCATGGTGGGATGGTTCTCTGGAGTTTTTGAACGAATGGGTGTCGTGGGGTGCCCCGGCCCAATGGCACCGGCGGGCGGCTTCGCGACCGATCAGGAAGCCTGAGTAACAACCAACGCGCCAGAAGCCCTCAAACTGCGCGGCGGTTAACTGGGTGAAATCGATAACGGCGTTGTTACCCGCGTTGGAGATCACCACATCGGCAGGCTCGCGCCCGGTGCCGGGACTCATCGCGCGATCGAACGCTGCCATTACCTGGGTTTCGTCGGTTACGTCAGTTGGTAACGCCTCGGCGCTGCCGACGGCCAGAGCGGTGATTTCTGCCACCACCGTGTCGATCTTGGCTGGCGTACGGCCCACAACGATGACGTGATAGCCCTCGCGCGCAAAACTTTTGCACACGGCCCCGCCAACGCCGCGTACCGATCCCACGCCGAACACAATTGCCGTTGGTTGACTCATTTCATCGTTTCCGTTGCGCTGAGGGAGCTGATCGCCCCGATAGACTCCGGTTGGGCCTCAAGAAAGGCCTGTGCTGTGTGCACAAACTCGCTGTGATACTGAAAAATTCCGCCATGCCCAGCATCGTTGTAGATCACCAGTTGCGCGCCAGGGATGCGCCGCGCCATGTCGTGACTGTTCTCGGTCGGCACCATGATGTCCTGATCGCCATTGGCGATTAGGACAGGGACACGGATGCGGTCGAGCGACTGAGGCGCCTGCCGGCCCCACGCCTTGATGGCCTTCAGTTGGCGCAGCAAGGCATAGGGAGTCGGGCCTTTGTCCCGGTTTGACTTGCGCTCTTTCAGCCGCTGCAAAAAAGCCCTGGCAGCCAACCGGCCATTGGCTGTGGAGGTAAAAAACAGATAAGTCTTTGGGTCGCGCAGGGTCAAAAGACCTTTGAGCATCAGTGGCCAAGAGACCTTGGCGACCTGTTCGATACCGATTCCACCTGCCGGCCCCGTACCCGTCAGAATTAGCCGGCGCACGCGCTCAGGGGCCTTCAGCACGATGTCCTGTGCGACGAAGCCCCCGAGAGAGAAACCCAGCAGATCGACGGTGTTCAAACCCAGCGCCTTGCTCAGTTCAATCACATCCCGCGCCATCCCATCGATGGTCACTGGTGCGGTTCCGCCTGAGGCGCCAATGCCTCGGTAGTCGATGGCTATAACGCGCCGCGTGCGGGCGAGCCCATCCACGATTCGCGGGTCGAAATTATCCAGCACCGCGCCCCAGTGGTTCAGCAGAATCAATGGCACGCCACTGCGCGGGCCCAGGTCACGGTAGGCAAATGCAGTGCTGCCAACCGTGACCGAGCGTGTGGGGGTGTCGATGTAGCTGGGGCTTGGTACGCCACTTGGTTCGGCGCGTTTTACCTGGGCTGTCATGGTTCTCTCCTGGGGCAACGTGCCGGAGCGGCCTTTACGCCTTGACCTGATAGCGCTCGGCGACCTGCGCCTGACGCAAGTCAGAAATCAGGCCCAGTCGTGCACCGTTCAACGCTTCCCAGCGCGCCGCGTCGTGCAACGGCGGGATGGTGATCAGTTCACGGCGGTCGAAACCGACCAGTGCCGCGTCGACCAGGTCGTCCACGCTCATCAGGTCGGCAAGCGTGTTGATGTCGATGCCTGCACGCTCCCAGATCTCGGTGCGGGTTCCGGCCGGCAGCACGGCCTGCACGTAGACGCCCTTGGGCGCGAGCTCCAGGCTCAGCCCTTGGGACAGAAACAGCGCAAAAGCCTTGGTCGCACCATAGACCGACATCCCGAACTCCGGCGCGAAGCCAACCACCGAGCCGATATTGACGATCGCACCCTTGCCAGCCTGCGCCAGACGCGGGGCGATGGCGCTGGCCAGGCGAACCAGTGCGGTGGTGTTGAGCGTGACGAGGCGGGAGATATCGTCTGTGGATTGGTCGATGAACTGACCGGACATCGCAGCCCCGGCGTTATTGATCAGGGTTTCAATCTGGGTGTCCTCGCGCAGACGTGTCTCGACTGCCGCCAGATCGCCCGGTTGAGTGAGGTCTGCCGCAAGAACGTCTACCGCTACACCGGTTTCCTCGTGCAGACGCACGGCTAGTGCGTCCAGACGTGCCCGGTCGCGGGCGACCAGTACCAGGTCGTGGCCTCGGTGTGCGAAACGCTGTGCGTAGATGGCGCCAATGCCGGTCGAGGCGCCGGTGATCAGAACAGTAGCCTTAGAGGTCATGATGTTTTCCCGTGATCGAAAAGGTGAACCCATGCCGCCGCACGCAGCATGAGCAGGTGGTTAATTGGCGCTGGAAATTTCGAGGGTCGGATAATCGATGTAGCCCTTGGCGCCGCCGCCATACAGGGTGGTGGGATCCAGCGCGTTCAGGGGCGCGCGTTGCTCCAGTCGTTCGACCAGATCCGGGTTGCTGATGAAGGGGCGGCCAAAGGCAAACAGATCGGCCTTGCCCGCGTTCAGGTGGGTGTTGGCCAAGTCGAGGTCATAACCGTTGTTGGCCAGGTAGGTGTTCTGGAAGCGGCTGCGTAGCGCATCAAAGTCGAACGGTGCGACATCACGGGGACCGCCGGTGGCGCCTTCCACCACGTGTAGATAGACGATGCCCAGCGCGCTGAGTTGGTCGACGATGTAGTCGTACTGCGGCTGTGGAGCACTGCAGGAAATGCCGTTGGCCGGCGAGACGGGAGAAATACGTACGCCCATGCGGTCGGCACCGATCTCCTTGGCGACTGCGGCAGTGACCTCCAGCAAGAGGCGGGCGCGGTTTTCGATAGAGCCGCCATAGGCATCGGTACGCACGTTGGCGCCGTCTTTGATGAACTGCTCGAGCAGGTAGCCGTTGGCACCATGCACCTCAACGCCATCGAACCCAGCCGCAATAGCGTTGGCCGCAGCCTGGCGGAAATCGTCGACGATGCCGGCCAGCTCATCCAGCGCCAGTGCGCGTGGTTCGGAGACATCGGCAAAACCGTTGTTAACGAAGGTCTTGGTCGCGGCGCGGATGGCCGAGGGGGCAACTGGCGCTTCGCCATTGGGCTGCAGATCGACGTGGGAAACACGGCCGACGTGCCACAGCTGTACAAAAATCCGCCCGCCCTTGTCGTGAACGGCATCGGTTACTTTTCGCCAACCGTCGATCTGCGCCTGCGTGTAGAGACCGGGTGTGTCTTGGTAGCCCTGAGCCTGCGCCGAGACCTGCGTGGCTTCGGTAATCAGCAAGCCCGCCGAGGCGCGCTGACTGTAGTAGGTAGCGGCATGCTCACTGGGAACCAGACCGGCACCGGCACGATTGCGCGTCAGCGGCGCCATCACGATACGGTTCGGGAGCGTGAGCGGCCCAAGGGTGTAGGGTTCGAAAAGGGTTTTGTCAGTCATGAGGTTACCTGCGCCGGATCGGCTTCACTAAAAGTCCATTTATGATGTTGATCGTCATCTTTACTGTCAAGAGTTTTGATGATGATCAACATCAATGTATGATGCCGGTATTTCTGATGGCCGAACCAGAGGAGTCCTGCAGATGAAAGTCAGCAAAGCGCAGGTGCAGGCAAACCGCGCGCACATTGTCCAGACGGCGTCGGTGCTGTTTCGCGAACGGGGTTACGACGGCGTGGGTATCGCCGATTTGATGGCCGCCGCAGGCTTCACCCACGGCGGGTTTTACAAGCACTTTGCGTCCAAAGCCGAGCTGCTAGCGGAGGCGGCCACCTGTGGTTTCGCACAAGGCGCCGCCAGAGCGGACGAGATGGATGGGCTGGGGTTCGTGAAGTACTACCTGTCCAGGGAACATCGCGACGCGCGGGGTGACGGCTGTACGATGGCAGCGCTGTCTGCCGACGCGGGACGCCAGCCCGAGCAGATCAAAGCGGCGTTTGCGTCTGGCCTCGAAAGCATGCTGGCGACGCTGGCGAGCAAAGCTGGCGAAGCGGACTCGGCCGAAAGCGAGTTACGTGCCCAACGCATTGTGGTGATTGCCCAAGTGGTCGGTGCACTCATGTTGTCGCGTGCTTGTCCGGATGATTCAACACTAGCCGACGAGATCCTAGAGGCCTGCTGTGCGGACGTTTTGACTAGACTTTACTCCCGCACGAAACCTTCCAGCGTCTCCTGACCACGTGTTCGGCATGGTGGAACCTGCTTGCAGACCCTGCGTCTGGAAAAGGCCAAGCACTTGCTGAAAACCACCCATCCTGGTTTCGAGGTATTCCCCCAACCGAGTGAACTACGAAAACAGCAATTCGTTCAGGCGACTTTTCTGCCAGCCTATTGGCATTTCAGCGGCGCTTTCCGCTAGCGCCTTCTTCGGCTTCCGCCGAACACGTAATCTCCACAACTGCCTTGCTCGTACGCACCGAGGCACCGAGCCTCAAGGCCTAATGAACACACCGCGCACCCTACAAAAAGCGGCTTTTGTTCGGTTCACGAACGTCCGCTACTGGCCGATTGCAGCCCTTCACGCTATGTAGTTTTTTGGCCACTCTACCCGACGGGGTGGCAGCTGCACGCGGGTAACCACGCCAGCGACCAAGGAACCCGGCACGCACGAAAACGCCCCACGCCCAGCCCCCACAACAAGAATTGCCGCAGAGTTAGACCCCTACCAATAACCTTGATTGTTAACAAACAGCCACTAGCCTATACACATCTTCGCGTAACCCCCTCAACGCAGGAGAGCCCCATGAGCAAGCCAGCCAATACCGTGATGCTGTGCTTTGATCCGGCATTTGCGTCATTGCGCGATGGCCTTTC
>NZ_JH650775.1:28825-33448 GCF_000259195.1 Pseudomonas donghuensis | reverse complement strand
GCACCCCAGCCAATACCGTGATGCTGTGCTTTGATCCGGCATTTGCGTCATTGCGCGATGGCCTTTCGGTTGCCCTGCAGATCGGCGGCACGCTGTGGCTGGCCAACGACGAAACCACCAGCCTGGAACGCCTGGCGATCCAGCCCGCAGCACCCGGTGAGGCCGTGACGTGCGATGAGCACCACTCCTTCCCGCTCATGAAATACCTGCACCTGCCCATACCCGATCCAGAAGCCGAGATCGACATCGAGGGCCTGGCCTATGCCCCTGACGGGGGGTATCTCTGGATCGTCGGCTCCCATAGCCTCAAGCGCAAGAAGGCGGACGCCGACAAGTCTGCGCTGAAGAACATCAAGCGCCTGTCGACCGTAGAGGCAGACGGCAATCGCTTTCTGTTGGCGCGCCTCCCTGTGGTGCAGCAGAACGGCAGCTATGTGCTCGCCGCAAAGGTAAATGGCGATGGACGTACGGCGGCGCAGTTGCATGGCAATGCGCTCGGCAACGACCTGACCGCGGAAATTGCCAGGGACGATCAGCTACGCGACTTTCTGCGCATCCCGGGCAAAGACAACGGTTTCGACATCGAAGGGTTGGCCGTCATCGGCTCGCGCCTGTTGTTGGGGTTGCGGGGGCCGGTGCTGCGCGGCTGGACCGTGCTGCTGGAGATTGAACCCGAACTCGATGGCGACTCGACCGACACCTTGGTGCTCAAGAAGATCGGCCCGGGTGGGCGCCGCTACCGCAAGCACTTCTTCGCGCTCAACGGCCTGGGGGTGCGAGACCTGTGCAGCAGGGGCGACGACCTGCTGATTCTGGCGGGGCCGACCATGGACCTGGACGGCCCGGTCACGGTGTTCCGTTGGCGCGGCGGCTTCGCAGCCGATGAAGAGCAGGTGGTGTTTGCCGATCAATTGGAGACGGTGCTGGAGGTGCCGTTCGGCAAAGGCGACGATCATGCAGAGGGCATGTGCTTGTTCAAATCGGGTGAGGAGAGCAGGGAGCTTTTGCTGATCGTCTACGACGCTGCCGCGCAGCGTCGTAAACACGGTGACCGGAGTGTGGAAGGGGACCTGTTTACCCTCAATTAGCGGCGGCTGCGCGGGTGTGGCGGGTTATGCAGGCAGGGCACGCTTCGCCAGCGCGGTATTGAAATCGCTTTTCCCGCTACAATGTGGCTCCCTGCATCGATAAAACCGATACCCCCAATGCGCTACTCTCCAGAAGCCCTCCAAGCCTTCGTCGAAGCCGCCGCCCTGGGCTCCTTCTCCGCCGCCGCCCGCAAGCTACGCAAAAGCCAATCCACCATCAGCGCCGCAATCGCCAACCTCGAAGCCGACCTCGGCGTCACCCTGTTCGACCGCCAGGCCCGCCAACCCGTGCTGACCGAAGCCGGGCGCAAGGTACTCGGCCATGTGCAGGAGATCCTCGCCGCCAGCGAGCGCCTGGACCAACTGAGCATCCGCTTGGCGGACAAGGTCGAGCCGCGGCTGACGATCGTGTTTTCCGACATGCACCAGCTCAACCCGGACAACCGGGTGATGCAGCTGTTCGAGCAGCGCTACCAGGACATCGAGCTGGAATGCATGATCGCCGAAGCGGGTGATGTGCTGAACCTGTTGCAGAGCGGCCGCGCACATTTGGGCATGCTCGCCGCGCAACCCGGCTACCCGCCGGATGTGGCCGCCACGCGGCTGGCGGCGCAGGCGCAGATGGGGATTTTCGTGGCCAGCAATCACCCGCTGGCGCAGCTTGCGCAGCCGACCCAGGCGCATCTGGCCGGGCATCGTCAGTTGTACTTGAACACCTACACCGACAGTGTGAACAAACCCCAGGGGCGGGTGTGGTCGGCGCCGGATTATCTGATGCTGCTGGAGATGACCGAGGAGGGCTTTGGCTGGGCCGAGTTGCCGCACGGCCTGGTCAAGCAGTACGGCCATGGCCAGCTCACCGAGCTGAAACTGCGCGGCTGGCCACGGCCGATCGCGGTGGATGTGGCCTGGTCGAAGCTGACCCCGCCGGGGCCGGCGGGGTTGTGGTTGCTCGATCGTTTGCTGGAAAGCAGCTAGGCGCGGGCGCCGGCCCGTTCCAACAGCACCTGTATCTCTTTGTAGCCCCGTTGCCGCGCGTGCTGCAGTGGGGTTATGCCGTCACCATCGGCAAGGTTCACATCAGCCCCGGCCTTGATCAGCTCCCGCACGATGTCGACATGCCGCTGGCCGCCGTCGCCGAGGATGATGGCCTCGAGCAGGGCGGTCCAGTGCAGTTTGTTGACGTGATCGACGGCGACGCCTGCGGCAATCAGCAGGCGCACGGTCTCGACATGGCCGCGTTCGGCCGCCGGTATCAGCGCGGTGCCGCCGTAGCGGTTGGTGCTGCTCAGGTCGGCGCCGTGGGCCAGGGTCAGTTTGAGGATGTCGTTGTGGCCGCGGGCGCCGGCGTACAGGTAGGGGCTGTCTTCGATGGAATCCTTGGCGTTGACGTCGGCGCCGGCGTCGATCAGCACCCGGGCGGCTTCGACCTGGTTGTTGTGGGTGGCCAGCAGCAGCGGGGTACGGCCCATTTTGTCGCGGGCTTCGAGCTTGGCGCCCTGGTCGAGCAGGCTGCGTACCTGTGCTGCCTGGCCATTTTCGGCCGCGCTGCGCAGCTGGCTTTCGAGGGTGCCGCCATCGGCATTGGCGGTCAGCGATGTGAGCATGGCGAACACCACGGCAAGGTGAGTGGACAGGCGTTCAAGGAGCATGGCAGTACCTCCTGGTGGGCGATTGCTCGCAGGGTCGGGCCATGTTAAAAGTCGGGCTCCTTATTTAGAAGTTAAATAAAAGCATGTCTGTCAGTGAAAAATCGAATAGGCCGCTGTTCGACCTCGACCTGTTGCGCGCGGTGGTCATGGTCAGCGACTGCGGCAGTTTCACCACGGCGGCGGCGCGCCTGCACTCGACCCAGTCGACGGTCAGTCAGAAGGTCCGCCGGCTGGAGGAGATGGTCGGGCACAAGCTGCTCGAGCGCGGCAACCGCGACGTGCTGCCCACTGACGCCGGGCAGACGCTGCTCGGTTACGCCCGGCAGATGCTGGCCTACAACGATGAAATGCTCGAGGCGATGTCTGGCGCCACGGTGGCGGTGACCGTGCGCCTGGGCGTGCCGGAAGACTTTGCCGCCGGGCGCACCACCCATTTGCTCTCGACCTTCAACCGCAAGCACCCGCAGGTCAAGCTGGAGGTCACCAGCGGCCTGTGCCGCGACCTCAGCGCCAGCTACGACAACGGCGAGCTCGACCTGATTTTGCTCAAGCAGCGGCGCAACAGCCGTGAGGCGGTGGCCTGCTGGCCGGAGAAGCTGCAGTGGATCGACAGCGTCAAGAACCCGGCCTTCGACCAGGACCCGGTGCCGCTGGTGACCTTCCCGCCGCGCGGGCTGTACCGCGACGACATGATCGGCGCCATCGAGCGCATGGGCCGCCGCTGGCGCATCAGCTTCACCAGCTCCAGCCTCAGCGGCCTGCAGGCGGCGGTGGCCAACGGCATGGGCATCAGCCTGCTGCCGCTGCGGGCAGTTACCGCCGAGCATTTGCAGCTGACCTCAGAGCATGGCCTACCGTCGATCGATGCCATGGAGGTGGCGATCATTCATCGGCCGACCGCAGACGCCATGGTCAAGGAGCTGGCCGCGGAGCTGGCGCGCACCCTGGCGAGCGAGTAGGGACGGCGTCGATCGACCCCTTTAAAGCGTATCTGCAGGATGCCCGGTTGGCTGCCATCTAGAGGGCTGGTACAGATGCACGCGATTACGGCCCTGGCGCTTGGCGGCATACAGGGCGTTGTCGGCCTTGGACAGCAAGCGCGAAAGGTCGTGCTCGCCAGGGCCACTGGCGCCGACGATGCCGATGCTGACGCTGAGAAAACCGGGTTCGAGCATCGGCACAGCGTAGAAGCTGTCACAGATGCGTTGCGCCACCTGCCGTGCCGTCTGTGCGTCGGTATTGGCCAGCAGGCAAGCGAACTCTTCACCGCCGATACGGGCGAAGACATCCTCCTGGCGCACGCTGTTGCTGGTGACTTGGGCGAAGGCGATCAGGGCCTGATCGCCGGTCTGGTGGCCGTGGGTATCGTTGAGGCGCTTGAAGTGATCCAGGTCGCACAGCAGCAAGCTCACCGGTTCGCCACGGCGGGCACAGTCGGCCAACAGCTTTTCGCCGCAGGACATGAACGCCCGGCGGTTGCCGACGCCGGTCAGCGGGTCGGCGTAGGCGGCGGCCTTGAATTTGAGCTCCGTGCGCTCGCGCACCATGGCCAGGGTCACATAGGCGATGCCGATGGCATAGAGCATCGATTCGAACAGCATGAACGAGAAGAAGCCGGTGCCGTGGCCATTGCTGGCGATTGCCTGATCCAGCGACACGCCGTGGTCGGCAACGCTGCGCACGCAGTAGAAACCGGTGTGCACCAGCATCAGCATCAGCGCCGGCAGGTAGGCGACTTCGAACTGCCGGCGGCTGCGCCACAACTCAATGATCGACAAGCTGCCATACGCCGCCACGAGCATCGAGTACACCGTCACCCGCAAGCCGAGGTCGGTGTAGAAACCCGGCATCAGCCCCCACAGTAACCAGGCCGCCGCGCCGGC
>NZ_JH650775.1:26077-28806 GCF_000259195.1 Pseudomonas donghuensis | reverse complement strand
CGCCCGGCCGGTAAACACGCGCATGGCGGTCCAGTTCAGTGCCGCGCCCAGCAGCAGGATAACGTTGCCCAGCACCAGGGCAATAAAGTCGGGGGCCATGCCGCGCAGGCTGATCAGGGTCACGCCGCAGGCCGCGAGCAGCAGCATGCCGCCCAGGTAGCCGAGGGTCTGCTCGCGTACGCCACGGCTCCAGGCGTGCAGGGTCAGCAGGCCCATCAGGGTGAAAATGAAAATGGCCACCAGCAACAGGGTCGGGATGCTCAACAGCAAGGGTGTCGCTCTCCGCTCAAGGCCGTGTGGTCAACCGGCCAGCACCGGTTTTCAGCGGCATGCTAGCCGAGCACCTACTACTTTGCCAGCAGCGCGCTGGCGTCAGGTCTGTGACGAACTGCGCGCTCCGGCCGCCCTTGAAGCCAGCCAAGATGTGCGGGTGCGCCACATTGTTGCGCCCGCGCGTCGTGGCGATTGTGGCCCCTGCCGGTGTGCGGTATGAGTAGCCCACTCCCGCCATCCAAGAGCGGGAGATCACAAGGAACGCCCCGAATGCCTCAGCTCAAGAACGCGATCTCCCTGGCCTTGCTGTTGCTGGCCACGCCCCTGGTCCATGCGCAGACCGCCAACCCCGACGCCGCTGTGCGCTCCAACCTGCTGGTCGATGCGGTGGCCTGGCGCCAGACCGCGGCGGAATTCCGCGCGCTGTACTACCAGGGTTTCAACGTCGCCAAGGCGCGCCTGGACCAGGCCCTGGCCAAGCAGAAGCCCGGCGACAAGAAGCCTGCGATCATTAGCGATATCGACGACACCATCCTCAGCAGCAACACCTACTGGGGCTTTCTGATCGGCCAGGACAAAGAGTTCTTCGATGACGCGGTGTGGGACCGCTGGGTCGCCGCCAATGGCCCGACCCTGACCCCGGGGGCGCTGGAGTTTCTTGACTACGCCAAGTCCCGCGGGGTGGAGATCTTCTACGTTTCGAGCCGCGACCAGGGCGACAAGACCTACGAGTACGCGCTCAACAACCTGCGCGCGCTCAAGGTACCGTACGCCGACGAAGCCCACGTGACCATCCTGCGCGAAAGCTCGAACAAGGAGCCGGCCCAGCACAAGATCGCCGAGCAGTACAACGTGCTGCTGATGCTCGGTGACAACCTCAACGATTTCGAGCGCAGCTTCTATGTCGACAAGGTCGACCAGCGTGCGCAGCTGGTGGACGCCAGCCGCAGCAAGTTCGGCGGCCAGTACATCATCTTCCCCAACCCCACCGACGGCCATTGGCTCAAGGCGATTTTTGGCGAGTCGGAGCCCGCCGATACTCCGGCCAACCGGGCGAAATTCCGCGAGGCAGCAGAGCAGGGCGCCTGGAAGCCGGCCAGCTGATTCACCGACGCCATAAACAAAAAATCCCGCAGGCCGTGTGGCCTGCGGGATTTTTCATGCAACCGTGAACCTTAGCGCTGTGGGTTGAGCACCAGGTTCATGTGACGGTTTACATCTTTGTACAGCAGGTAGCGGAACGGGCCCGGGCCGCCGGAGTAGCAAGCCTGCGGGCAGAAGGCGCGCAGCCACATGAAGTCGCCGGCTTCCACCTCGACCCAGTCCTGGTTCAGGCGGTAAACGGCTTTACCTTCGAGCACGTACAGGCCGTGTTCCATGACGTGGGTTTCAGCGAACGGAATCACGCCGCCCGGCTGGAAGGTGACGATGTTGACGTGCATGTCGTGACGCATGTCGGCCATGTCGACGAAACGGGTGGTGACCCAGGCGCCATCGGTGCCCGGCATCGGGATCGGTGCGATGTCTTTTTCGTTGGTGACGAAGGCTTCCGGCAGGGCCAGGCCTTCAACCACCTGGTAGTGCTTGCGGATCCAGTGGAAGGTGACGTTCTTGGCGCTGTTGTTGCGCAGGCTCCACTCGGCCGCTGGCGGAATGAAGGCGTAGCCGCCTTCTTTGAGGGTGTACGGCTTGCCTTGCAGGGTGATGTCGATTTCGCCTTCGACCACGAACAGCACCGCTTCGGCATTCTTGTCCAGTTCAGGACGCTCGCTGCCGCCTTCTGGTGCCACTTCGACGATGTACTGCGAGAAGGTTTCCGAGAAACCGGTCAGCGGGCGGGCGATGACCCACATGCGCATCTTGTCCCAGAACGGCAGGTGGCTGGTGACGATGTCACGCATCACGCCTTTGGGGATGACCGCGTAGGCCTCGGTGAACATGGCACGGTCGGTCAGCAGTTCGGTCTGCGCCGGATGGCCGCCGTGGGGAGCGTAGTAATTGGACTTCGACATGGAACACCTTCTGTCGTTGTTGTTCTGGGGTTTTGTGTTGCATCGCCCGTGGGCGATTGTCTTTCTCTGCGGCGCAAGCCGGCAGAAATGTGTTTGTTTAGCGGGCGCGCACCTCGAACTGCAGCGTCGGCGCTGCCGGCAGCAGCTGGCCGCGGCGCACCAGGCGCCGCTCGGCCGGTGCGGCGGCGACCGCGGCGGCGCCGTTGTCAGCCTTGAGCACGATAAAAGTCGCCTCGTTGCCGACCTTCAGACCGTAGTCGCTTTTGCCCAGCACTGCTGCACCGGCCGTGGTGGCCATGCTCAGGGCTACATTCAATTCTTCATCGCTGTAGAAGCCCGAGCGGTAGCCGATCAGCATGGCGCGCTGGAGCATGTCGGCGTTGCCGTAGGGCCACCAGGCATCGCGGATGTTGTCGTTGCCGGCGAACACGTTCACCCCGGCGG
>NZ_JH650775.1:0-26025 GCF_000259195.1 Pseudomonas donghuensis | reverse complement strand
CGCCACTCCGGCTTCGGCAAGAGTGGCAGCGGTGCGCGCCACTACCTCGTCGTCGACCTGGCCCAGGGCATAGGCATGGCTGACTGCGACGCGGCCATTGAGGCCGGCGGCACGGGTACGGGCGGCGATCCGTTGCAGTTGTTCGATACCTTGCAGGCCGGGCTCGTGCAGGTGGATATCAATCTTTACAGCATGGCGCTCGGCAATGCCGAAGACCACATCGAGCTGACCGTCGGCGTCGCCGTCGAGGGTAGTGGGGTCGATACCGCCGATCACGTCGGCGCCCTCACGGATCGCCGCATCGAGCACTTCGGCGGTGCCGGGGCAGGACATCACTCCGGCTTGCGGAAACGCCACCAGCTCGATGTCGACGATGCCGCGCCATTTTTCCCGCGCCTCCAGCACCGCCTGCAGGTTGCGCAGGCCGGTGGTGGCGTCGACGTCGACATGGCTGCGCATGGCCACGGTGCCGAACGACACCGCCTGGCGGATCAGCGCCTCGGCCCGTTCGAGCATCGGCGGGGCACTGGCCAGTTCACGCTTTTCGATGGCCAGGCGTTCACGCAGGCTGGCGGCCGGTTGATGCGGGTGCCAGCGGTCGCCGACAAAGCTCTTGTCCAGATGGATGTGACCGTCAACCAGACCTGGCAGCACCAGGTGGCCTGCCAGGTCGATGACCTCGGCACCTGCGCTGGCCGGACGTTCGCTGCCCAAGCTGACAATGCGCCCGTCGGCAACCGCGAGGTTGAGCGGGCTGCCATCGGCAGCAACAGCGTTGACGAATACACGATCGATCATTTCACAGCCCTTTGCCGACTACTGATTCACACCCTATAGAAAGACCGCGCCTATCCACAAATTAAATATTGGAATCGGTTGCAGTGGATTTCTGAATGCGAACCCCGGGCCTGGCGCTGCCTCAGCCCAGCAGGTGCTTGAGCGGGTGATAGTCGGCCTTGAGCGTTTGCGTGGCCTTGAGAATCGCCTCTTCGATACCGCGCAAATGGGTGCACACCAGCTCGATGGCCGCAGCCTGATCACCGGCTTCGATGAGGCTCAGCAGGCGCAGGTGTTCGTTGCCGCGACAGGCTTCATGGCGCTCGTCATCCAGGGTCGAGGCGTACAGCGAGCCGCGCTCGATCAGCTTGCGGAACCAATCGAGCAGCACCGGGTTGTCGAGCACTTCGGCCAGGCGCAGGTGGAACTCGCCGAGCAGGTGGACGTAGCGCCCATGGTCGCCGGCGTCGGCGGCGGCTTCTTCTTCGGCAACGTGCTGGTGCAGCGGCGCGAGGATCTCGGGGTCGGCGCGTCGGCACAGCTCGGTGACAATGCCGATTTCGATCAGCCGGCGGGTTTCGAACACCGAACGGATGTCATCGTCGCTGGGCAGTGACACCCAGGCGCCCTTGTTCAGCTCGGTGGACACCAGGCCGTCGGCTTCCAGTTGCTTGAGCGCTGCGCGCACCGAGGTGCGGCTGACCTTGAACAGCTCGGCCAACGACGACTCGCCCAGCTTCATGCCGGGGCGCAGGGTGCGTTTTCTGATGGCCTCGTGAACCCCTTGGTAGACGCGCTCTACCGTCGATGCGGGGTGTTTTTCCGTCATTACCAGCTCCGATATGCCTTGACCTTATAAGCATGCCGCAAATGTGGGCTGCTGTGCACCACTGTGTAGCAGATGAACCTGTGGGAGCTGGACTTGCCAGCGATCGAGCGCGAAGCGGTCGCAATTCAGGCGCCACCTTATGTGCTGGCTGGACTGGCCTCATTGCTGGCAAGCCAGCTCCCACAGGTGATTGGGTACATATTTATATTCATGTGTGTACTTAAGTAGCTGTTGAGTGGGTACATATTCACTGGCCCGTTACCTGATTTCTCAGTTTTCTACCTCTAGTGTTTGACCGTTTGGTCAGTTTAATCAGCCGTTCAGCAGCTCATAAAAAAATATTTATCAGATAAAAATCAACGAGATATTGGCCTTTTACGACGCCGGAGGATTTTCCGCTGCCTGCCATCTGGCACACAAATTGTTCATCGATAATCGTAATACAAAAATTGTATGCAATCTTTGTATGCATCGGCGCAGGGCAGCGCCAACACTGCGGTCCCACTCTTCAAATCCAACAATAATTCGCTGCGGTACCCTCATTCAGGGGCTGCAGAAGGAGCCCGGGGAACATGCAATCGGATACTTCCAACCCGCTGCAAACCTCCTACCTGCCGCCGCAGGCCGCATCGGTCGAGCAGGGGGGGCTTAGCCCCAAGCTGCATAACGCCGACCTTGCGCCGACCAAGGCCGAAGGCCGGCGCTGGGGCGGTTACAGCATCTTTGCCTTGTGGACCAACGATGTGCACAACATCGCCAACTATTCCTTCGCCATGGGCCTGTTCGCCCTCGGCCTCTCCGGCTGGCAGATGCTCGCAGCACTGAGCATCGGTGCCGTGCTGGTGTACTTCTTCATGAACCTCTCGGGGTACATGGGGCAGAAAACCGGGGTACCGTTCCCGGTGATCAGCCGCATGAGCTTCGGCATTTATGGCGCGCAGCTGCCAGCGATCATCCGTGCGGTGATCGCCATTGCCTGGTTCGGCATCCAGACCTACCTGGCCTCGGTGGTGTTGCGGGTGCTGCTGGTGGCGGTGTCGCCCGACCTCGCACGCTTCGACCATGACACGATCCTCGGCCTGTCCAGCCTCGGCTGGGCGAGTTTTATCGCCATCTGGCTGGTGCAGCTGGTGATCCTCACCTTCGGCATGGAGATGGTGCGCAAGTACGAATCCTTCGCCGGGCCGGTGATTCTTTCCACCGTGCTGATCCTGGCGATCTGGATGTACCTGCGGGTCGACGGCCAACTGGCCTGGTCGGTCGGTGAGCCGCTGAGCGGTTGGGCCATGTGGACCCAGGTGTTTGCCGGTGGCGCGCTGTGGCTGGCGATCTACGGCACGCTGATCCTCAACTTCTGCGACTTCGCCCGCTCGGCGCCGTGCCGCAAGACCATCCGCGTCGGCAACTTCTGGGGCCTGCCGGTGAACATCCTGGTGTTTGCGGTGATCAGCTTTGTGTTGGCCGGGGCGCAGTTCAGCATCGATGGCCGGGTGATCGACAGCCCGACCCAGATCGTTGCCGCGATTCCCGACAAGACCTTCCTGGTCCTCGGTTGCCTGGCGTTTCTGATCGTCACCGTGGCGGTGAACATCATGGCCAACTTCGTTGCGCCTGCGTTCGTGCTCTCGAGCCTGGCGCCCAGCCGCCTGAACTTTCGCCGTGCCGGACTGATCAGCGCCACCCTGGCGGTGCTGATCCTGCCCTGGAACCTCTACAACAGCCCGCTGGTGATCGTCTACTTCCTCTCCGGCCTGGGCGCGCTGCTGGGGCCGCTGTACGGGATCATCATGGTCGACTACTGGCTGATCCGCAAAGCCCAGGTGCATGTGCCTGACCTGTACAGCGAAGCGGCCAGCGGCACCTATCACTACACCCGCGGGGTCAACTACAAGGCGGTGGCCGCCCTGGTGCCCTCGGCCATCGCCGCCGTGGTGCTGTCACTGGTGCCGGCCTTCAGTGCCCTGACGCCGTTCTCCTGGTTCTTCGGCGCCGCCATCGCCGGCGGCGTGTACTACCTGATCTCTGATCGCAACAAACACTACGTGGACTGTTCCGGCGAGCACTTTGCCGTCGACAGCGCCCAGCACTGAGTTCTGCACAAGGAATACCGCAATGAGAATTTTGGTCGTCAACGTCAACACCACGGTATCGATCACCGACGCCATTGCCCGCCAGGCGCGCAGCGTGGCTTCGCCAGGCACCGAGATCGTCGGCCTGACCCCGCGTTTTGGCGCAGAATCGGTGGAGGGCAATTTTGAAAGCTACCTGGCTGCGGTGGCGGTGATGGAACGGGTACTCAGCTATGACCAGCCGTTCGATGCGGTAATCCAGGCCGGGTACGGCGAGCACGGCCGCGAAGGCCTGCAGGAGCTGCTCAATGTGCCAGTGGTGGACATCACCGAGGCGGCGGCCAGCGTCGCCATGTTGCTGGGCCATCGGTATTCGGTGGTCACCACCCTGGACCGCACCGTGCCGCTGATCGAAGACCGCCTGAAGCTGGCCGGGCTGGACAGCCGCTGCGCCTCGGTACGCGCCAGTGGCCTGGCGGTGCTGGAGCTGGAGGAAGACCCGGAGCGGGCGATCGAGTCGGTGGTGCGTGAAGCCGAGCAGGCGGTCACGGTCGACAAGGCCGAGGTGATTTGCCTGGGCTGCGGTGGCATGGTCGGGCTGGAGGAACGGATTCAGGCGCGCACCGGGGTGCCGGTAGTGGATGGGGTGACGGCGGCGGTGGCGTTGGCAGAATCCCTGGTGCGCTTGAAGTTGAGTACGTCCAAGGTGCGCACCTATGCGACGCCGCGGCAGAAGCAGATTCTGGGGTGGCCTCGGGCGTTATTGGGATGAATCCCACAGTAAACAGCCGCTGCTGATGAAAAAGGCCCGCAATGTGCGGGCCTTTTTACTCAGTGGTGTTTGTACTTACGCTTGTGCTTGTGTTTATGCCCACCGGAACTGTGCCGGTCGTCATCGGCAATGTTGTTGCCCAGGGCGCCACCGGCCGCGCCGCCCAGGCCGGCACCGATGGTCGAGCCGGTTCGCCCGCCCAGCTGGTTGCCAATCACCGAGCCACCGGCCGAGCCCAGGCCGCCGCCAATCGCGGCCTCGGTGCGGTTGCCCTTGCGCGCGCCCACTGCGCTACCGGCCGCGCCACCGACGCCGGCACCAATGGCCGCGCCCGTGCTGCCGCCGATCTGCTGACCGACCACGTTACCCAGCGCCCCGCCCAGGCCACCGCCGATGGCGGCAGTACCATCCCCGGCGGCCATGGCGCCCTGGGAGAGCAGGATACCCAGCGTCAATGCAGGTAATGAAATACGCATGTTTTTAGCCTCAGGTAATTCGGGAGTTAGGGGTGAAACAGGGCAGATCAATCGTCATCATCGTCGTCGTCACGGTCGCGACGGCGGTCATGGTCGTAGTTTCGGTAGCGGTCGTCATCGCGGTAGCGTTTGTAGCTGCGATGCTCGTAACCGTCGCGATCATCCCAGTCGCGGGAGTAGCGGTGGTCACGGTCGCCACGGCGGTAATCGTCGCGGTCGTAATCGTGGTAGTAGCAACCGGAGGCGGCCAGTACGCTGGCGATCACGGCGATTTGCGTCAGCTGTTTCAGCACTGAGGGTCCTTGATCCGCAGGGCGGTAGGGAAGGTAATAACTCAGACTGTGTTTCCGGGATTTTGTTTCCGCGCCAGCGTTGTAATTTGCAGCAACAAAAAAGGCCCACCGAAGTGGGCCAAACGTTCTGAAGGGAGGACGCTCAGGATAAAACCTGGCCGGTTAAGCCGTCGTTAAGGCCTTGTGCTGGTCGCCGCTAGCAACCGTGAAGTTGACAGGCACCCACACCTGGGCCAAGTTGCTCGCCTTCAAGCCTGACTTCGGTCGGGCTTTTGTTTTTTCTCGCAGGGAGGGGGGCACAAACATGGACTGGAAAGCGCTGGAAAACAGCCTGGTCGACTCGGCTCGGGCAACGCTCGAGGCGTTGCTTGCCGACGGGGTCGCCCCCCTTTACGGCGCCGCCTTTCATGCCAGCTACCGTGAAGAGGAACGGGTCATCGACCTGCCATCGTTTGCCGCCAACAGCCTGGCGGCACTGGATGAGGATCATCCCCGGCGCAAGCAGCAAGGTTTCTGGGGTGTGCAGTGGAACCCGGCGGACTGGCGTTGGGACTGGTTGCTGGAGGATTACGGCAACGCTGCCCTCAATGCCTTGGATGAGCCGCTGCAGACCTATGCCAACCGTGCCGGGCCTGATGCCTGGCAAGCCGCCGAACAGCGCTTTTTGAGGACTGTGGCGCGCGCCGCCAAGGCCTTGAACCGCATTTACGCCAGAGACCCACGGGTCGCCAAGGACTTCATTGTGTTTTTCCATGATGAATACGGCGGGCCGGAGCTGGCGGCCAAAAGCCTTTCGCCACGCCAGTTTGTGCATCATTTCCCCGAGCAGGACGCCACCGAACAGGAGCGCCGTCGTGTCGCTACGCTCGCAGAAGACCAGCAGGTCAGCTACTACCTGAACTGCCTCTCCCGCCCCCAGGCTATTGATGGTGAGGAGGCCAGCCGCTGGCTGATTGGCCGTGGCCGCAGCGCAACGGCTGCGCTGGTGCACACTTTGCAAAACGGCCCGCAGCGATGGCGGGCGGCGATGATCCTCGGCCTGGCCGGGGTCGCCGAGGCGGCGGCAATCGACGCGTTGCGCCTGCAAGTGGTCAACGGCAAAGACCCGAGCACGCGTCGCTGGAGTGCCAGCGCCCTGGGTTACCTGGGCGATTTTGACTGGTTGCTGGCGCAGGCGGCTGATGCGCAACTGGCTAACCTTTCGGTGGCTGGCTGTTGCGCCAGCCTCAGGGCTTTTCGTGATCAGGGCGCGCAGCGGCTGGTACTGGATTACCGTCCTCTCGAAACCCTGCTGCAGCGCTATCCGCAGTGCGCAACGGAAGCTGAGGAGACGATCAAGCCGGGCTCCAGTTACTGCACCATCGACACCAGCGATATTGACGAAGCCGTGCGCGGCCTGACGTCTGAGCATGTCGCCATTCGCCGCCATGCCGCCTGTGTGCTAAACAACCGGCGCCTGGGCAAGCGCAAGCTAGCAGCGGCCCTGGCCGCGCTGCAGGAATGCCTCAAAGATGCTGACCCGAAGGTGGCCTACCTGGCTGGCTTGACCCTTGAGTCGCTGCAACACTGAGACGAGCAACCTGCCTTTGTCTTGGCCGCCACTGGTCCAGCGGACACAGCCCCACTGTGGGAGCGGGCTTGAGCCGCGATGAGGCCATGTTGGCTGGTTTACGACCGCTTCGCGCTCGATCGCTGGCAAGTCCAGCTCCCACAGGTTCGGTGTGTGCAGATCAATTGTGGGAGCTGGCTTGCCAGATAAGGTGGCGTCTGGATTACGACCGCTTCGCGCTCGATCGCTGGCAAGGCCAGCTCCCGCAGGTTCGGTGCATGCAGATCTATTGTGGGAGCTGGCTTGCCAGCGATGGGGCCCGTCCAGTCGACTCATCAGCCGGCGCCTGCTCGCCTGGCGCCGCAAACACCCAACCATACAAAGGACAGCAACCAGACGTAATACCCATAGGTGTATCCGGTAACGGTGAACTGACCGTCCTCGTCATACAAACTCACCAATTGCCACTGCACCGACAACCCGGCCAGCAAGGCCAGCAGGGCATAGATCAGCCTGCGTCTGGCGCTGCGGGTCCGGTACGCCGCCAGGAACAATGGGTTCGCCAGCCAGGCGAAGTAGCCGAACAGCATGACCGGCAAGCCCAGGATGGAGGCCAGAAAGCCGGAGTTGGTGGTTTGGCTGTAGACCTCGCGCAGCCAGTTGTGCTCCTCGCTGTGCACCGCGGGTAGCACCAGGCTGAGCAGGTAGAGGGCCAGCCCCAGGTCTCGCGGCTCAAGCCGTCGCGCTCGCCACTTGATCACCGTGGCAACTCGATACGCGCCACCAGGCCGCCGCCGCGGCGGTTGCTCAGCTGCAGCTCGCCGCCTTGTTCACGCACCGCCGAGCGCGCCGACGACAGCCCCAGGCCAACGCCACCGGTATCGCGGTTGCGTGAGGACTCCAGGCGAAAGAACGGCATGAACACGTCTTCCAGTGACGCGTCGGGAATGCCCGGGCCACGGTCACTGATGTCGATCACGATGGCGTGTTCGGTGCTGCTCAGCCGCACTTCGGGCTCGCGCGCATACTTCAGGGCGTTCTCCAGCAGGTTGGTCACGGCGCGTTTCAAGCCCAGCGGCCGACCGATGAAGACCAGGTTGGACGGCCCGTCGAAGGCCACATCGATGTGTTGATCGCGATAGTCGTCGATCAGGGTCTGCAGCAGTTCGGCGAGGTCGAACGGGGTGGTTTCTTCCAGCCGGGTCTCGTCACGAAAGAACCCCAGTGCCGCATTGATCATGCTCTGCATTTCATCGACATCACGGAACAGCTTGCGCTGTTGCTCCGGGTCGTCGATGAACTCGCCGCGCAAACGCATGCGCGTCAGGGGCGCGCGCAGGTCATGGGAAATGGCCGCGAGCATCTGCGTGCGTTCGGCCACGAAGTGCTGGATCTGCGCCTGCATGGTGTTGAAGGCGGTGATTGCCTGGCGCCATTCATGGGGGCCTTCAAGGCCAATGGGCGGGGCGCGAAAGTCACTGCCAAAGCGCCGCGCGGCACGGGCGAAACGCTGCAGGGGCCCGGCCAGTTGACGGGTGCCGACCCAGGCCACCAGCAGTGCGGCAACCAGCGCCAGGACGCCGATGATGGTAAAGCGCATGGCCACACTCAGGCCCCAGCTGCGGTACGGTGGGGTGAAGGCCAGCCAGCTGCCATCGTTGATCTGCATGACCAGTTTGTAATGGGCATCAGGGCTGTCTGCCGGCCAGTCGCTGGGCTGAAAGCCTTCAAGGTGTCGCGGGCTGTCGGCCAACAGGCGCTGCAGCGGCGGGGCTTCCTCCAGGGTAATTCGTGCCCCTGGCCCGGGCAGTTGCAGGTCGGCGCGCTGGCGGCTCCACTGCACTTGCAGCAGTGGGTTGCTGGCCGCGCTGGCCAGCGTCGGGCGCAGTTCAGGCGGCGCGGCTTCGAGGGTGCGGGTGGTCACGGCGATCTGTTCGAGCAGGCCGGTCTGGGTCAACGGCGGACGCGCCCAGACCCCGGCCAGTTGCACGAACAATACATTGAGCACAACCGAGGTCAGCATCGCGGCGATGATGGTCAGGGCAATGCGCCGGCTGATGCTGTCGCGGCGCAGGTCGAGGCGGATCACGAGCGGCTGACCTTGGCACTGAACAGGTAACCGCCATTGCGCACCGTGCGGATCAACTCCGGGCGCTTGCTGTCGGGTTCGATCTTGCGCCGCAAGCGGCTGACCTGCACGTCAATGCTACGGTCAAAGGCTTCATGGCCCTGGCCGCGGGCCAGGTCAATCAACTGCTCGCGGGTGAGGATGCGCTGCGGGTGTTCGAGGAATACCAGCAGCAGGTCGAACTCGCCGGCCGACAACGGCACCATGACGCCTTCAGGGGTGCGCAGCTCGCGCCGGGTGACGTCCAACTGCCAGTTGTCGAAATGAATCAGCGGGCGGCTTTCCTCGCTGCTTGGCCGCAGCTGCTCACCGGCCCGGCGCTGCACCGCACGCAGGCGGGCGAGCAGTTCGCGGGCATCGAAGGGCTTGCCCAGGTAGTCGTCGGCGCCCAGCTCCAGGCCGACGATGCGGTCGCTGAGCTCGTCCATGGCGGTGAGCATGATGATCGGGATGCCGGTGCTGGCGCGCAGCTTCTGGCACAGGCTCAGGCCGCCTTCGCCGGGCAGCATCAGGTCGAGAATGATGATGTCCGGGCGCTGCAGTTCGATGGCCGCCCACATGGCCTCGCCGTTGCCGGCCAGGTCGACTTCATAGCCGTGGCGGACAAAGAACTTCTTCAGCAGGGCACAAATTTCCAGGTCGTCATCGACAATCAGCAGTCTGCTCACGTTGCGGTCCATGGGCCGTGAAAAGTGCGTATCTAAAACCATTCTGCGCTGCCGGTCATTTATTTCAATCTCGCAACATTCCTGCAGCGCCGACACAAAGCGGACATCAGCCTGCAAAAGCCCTGGGGCACGCTGTGGCCCGTTCATTCAAGGGAGTTTTCCATGCCGGCCACACACCCGACCAACGGCTTCGACAGCAGCCAGTCGCTGACCCTCGACCTGCGTACCCAGGAACTCTGGCGCAATGCGCTGCTCAGTTACCAGGACTCGCGCCTGGGCTTGTCCAGCGACGGCAGGCACATGATCCTCAGCCACTATTTCGAGCGTTACAGCCCCACCAGCAACCAGTGGATGGAGTACAGCTACAAGATCCCCTTGGGCGAACTGGTGCACTGGATCATGAGCCAGGGCGAGCTGCACGTGGACCGCTCCACCAGCACCCCGAACCCGGCCAATGACGGTTTCGGAGGCTGAGATGCGTAAACAATTGATCGTACCGCTGCTGAGTGCCTCGCTGTTGCTGGCCGGTTGCAGCCAGAACAAGGTCAGCCCCAAGGAGTACTCGGGCTTTCTGCGCAACTATGACCAGTTGAGCGAGCACAAGACCGCCTCCGGTGACGCGGTGCTGCGCTGGGTCAGCCCCAAGCTGCGCATGGAGCGCTACAGCCAGGTGTACATCGCCCCGAGCCAGTTCTACCCGATGCCCAAGGCCAGCGCGCAGATCCCCGCGGCCACGCTCAAAGCGGTCACCCAGTACTACGATGCGGCGCTCAAGCGTGAACTGGGCAAGGTCCTCAACCTGGTCGAGCAACCCGGGCCGCACACCTTGATCGTGCGCCCGGCGATCACCTCGGTGGGCGCCCATACCCAGGCGCTGCACTTCTATGAGTACCTGCCGGTGACCTTGGTGGCGGCCGGGGTCAGCAGCGCGGTGGGCATTCGCGACCTCGACAGCGTGATCGCCACCGAGGCGGCGTTCCTCGATGGCGGCAGCCGCGCGGTGGTTGCCGAAGTGGTGCGCAAGGGCACCGGCCTGCCGCTGGAGAACGACGATCAGGTGATGACCGCCGACAACCTCAAGGTGGTGCTCGATGGCTGGGCGCGGGACTGGCGGGTAGCCGCCGAAACCCTGCAGCAGCGAAAGCGCGGTGCCGTCACAGGGCAAACAGCCAAGGCACCATGATCACGCTGGCCACCATCACCAGCAGGGTGAACGGCACCCCGACCTTGACGAAATCGCCGAAGCGATACTGGCCGGGGCCGAGCACCAGGGTGTTGACCGGCGATGACACCGGGGTCATGAACGCTGCCGAAGCCGCCAGGGCGACGATCATCGCAAAGGGGTAGGGCGAGGCGCCCAGTTGCTCGGCGGTGGTCACCGCCACCGGCGCCATCAGCACCGCGGTGGCGGTGTTGGAGATGAACAGGCCGATGATTGCGGTGATGGCGAACAGGCTGGCGAGAATCACATAGGGCCCGGCACTGCCAAGCATTTGCACCAGGCCGTGCACGGCCAGGGCGATGCCGCCGGTTTTCTGCAGGGCCAGGGCAAATGGCAGCATGCCGACGATCAGCACCAGGCTTTGCCAGTGGATGGCGCGGTAGGCGCTGTTCATGTCGATGCAGCGCCCGGCGCCCATCAGCAGGCAGCCAATCAGCGCGGCAATCACGTTGGGCACCACGCCGCTGACCATCAACCCGACCATTACCGCCAGGCTGATCAGCGCATAGGGCGCGCGATTGCCGGCCGGGGCGACATTGTCGATTTCGGCCGGCAGGCTCAGCACCAGGAAGTCCCGTGGTTGGGTCTGCAACTGGCGAATGGCTTTCCAGGTGCCGATCACCAGCAGGGTGTCGCCGAGCTTGAGCTTTTCTTCCACCAGTTGTTCTTCAATGGCGGCCTGGTCGCGGCGCAGGCCGACCACGTTGAGGCCCCAGCGGCTGCGGAAGGTCAGTTCCAGCAGGCTTTTGCCGATCAGCTGCGAGCCCGGCGGCACCGCCACTTCGGCCATGCCCACTTCCTGGGACTGGTCGATGAAGTAGGCCGCCTTGAAGTGCAGCGGTTCCAGTTGCATGCCCTGGCATAGGCTGCGCAGGTCGTCCTTGGGCGCGAACAGGTCGAGCAGCAGCACATCGCCTTCGTGCACCGTGGTGCTCGAATCGGGGCTGAGCACGCGGGTGGTGAACTTGTGCTGGCGCTCGATGCCGACCACGCTGGCGCCGTGTTCGGTGCGCAGTTTCAGCTCGCTGAGGCTATGGCCGATCAGCGGCGAGCCGGGGCGCACACGCAGGCGCCGTTCGCGGCCGGCAAGCTTGTAGTCGATGATCAGGTCGAGCAGGGTACGGCGGGTTTGCGCGCTGCCGTCCTTGCGCACTTCACCGCCCAGCCAGTGGCGGGTCAGCAGCATGTAGCCAACGCCAAGCAACAGCACCACCAGGCCGAACGGGGTAAAGCTGAAGAAGCTGAAACCGCTTTCGCCATGACGCACCAGTTCGCTGTGCACCACCACGTTGGGCGGGGTTGCCACCAGGCTGAGCATGCCACTGATCAGCCCGGCGAAAGCCAGCGGCATCATCAAGCGGCTGGGCGAGACCTTCATCCGCGCAGCGATGCTCAGCACCACCGGAATGAAGATCGCCACCACCCCGGTGGAACTCATCACCGAACCCAGCCCGGCTACGCAGACCATCAGCAACACGATCAGCCGCGCTTCGCTGTTACCGGCGCGGTCGGCCATCCACTCGCCGATGCGGTAGGCGATGCCGGTGCGCACCAGGCCTTCGCCGATCACGAACAGGGCGGCGATCAGCACCACGTTGGGGTCGCTGAACCCGGCCAGGGCTTCCTGCACACTGAGGATGCCCAGCAGCGGCAGGGCGACGATCACCAGCAGGGCGACCACGTCCATGCGCGGCCGATTGGCGATGAACAGGGCCACGGCGGCGAACAGCAAGCCGAGCACCCAGAGCAGTTGGGGATTCATGCAATCTTCCTGGTACCTGAAGGCTGCAAGTCTGGCAGAAAATCCCCGCGTGTTTGTTGATGTGCTGCAGCGCGAGGGGCATCACCGGGTATTGGTGGTAGAGTTGCCGGCGTTTTTCATCATTCAAGGAAGAAAGGTTTGAGCCAGAACACCAGCAACTGGAAGGGCACCGCCCTGGCTTTCGGTTTGATCGGCTGCATCACGCTGATCGGCTACATCATCGACTACACCACCAAGGTCAATGTGTTCCTGATCTGGGATAACAAGGCCTTCTCCTACATTGCCATCTGCTTGAGCCTGGTGGCCCTGTCTGTGCTGGGTACCTTTCTGCTCAATCACAAGAACGCCGATACCAATGTATTCGGCAGCCTGCTGGTGTTGGCGATGGCGGGTATTTCGCAGCTGATTTTCGGTTTCGAGGCGTCCGTTTTTCTGTGCCTGGCCGGGCTGTATGTGGCCGGTGCTATCGGCCTGGCCATCGGTTTTGGCAACAAGCGCGCGATCGAAGCCGCAGAGGCCGACGAGCCGCTGTAGGTCAACCTTCGCTCAATTGCTGGCGCAGCGCCCTGAGGTCGCGGGTGTCCATTACATAGGTGCGCGCCAGCCAGTCGCCGGGCCGCTGGCAATAGCGCGACTCGGCGCACAGCCAGACCACGATCAGGCCGAAGGCTGCCTCGATCGGCCGGGTGATGCCGCGCAGCAGCGCCTGGAGCAAACTGGGGGGCTGGCCGGCACGGTTGATCACGCTCAGCCCGAGCAGCAGCTTGCCCGGTGTTTGCCCGCGCATCAGGTACTCGAACAGCGGAAAGTACAGCAGTTGCATCAGCAGCATGCCGTCTTCGCCACGGCCAAGGCCCAACAGGGCCAGGGCGAACCAGGCGCCGAAGGCGAGCAGGGTATCGAGCAACCAGGCGCCGATGCGGCGAATGATCAGGGTGGTGCGGGAGACGTGCATGGTCGGAGGCTCGCATTCCTGGTTGTAAGGCACACGACTGCAGGGCGGCCGGTGCTTTATGCATCCGGGTTGTCTCTTTGACGCCAGGGCAATGCTACAGTCACGTTTTTTTCGACGAGGATGAGTCATGCGGGTAGTAATGGCGATGGTCGCTGCAGCGTTGTTGGCCGGTTGTGCGTCTTCGGCCATGGAGGCGGCGCGCAGCCAGGCGCCCACCAAGGCCTTCAGTTCGAGCAAGGCGGCGGATGTGGTTGCCCAGTGCATCCAGTTCGGCTGGCAGGACGAGGAGGTCTTTGGCGTCGACGCCAGCGGTTACCTGGAGCCTGGCAAACAAGGCGGCTTCACCGTGTACACCCGCGAGGCCGAATCTTTTGCCGACATCCGCGCCCAGGGCGGCAGCACCGCAGTCAGCTACTACGCCAAGCACAACGACAGTGTCGCCCTGCGCCGCATGGCTGCCCTGGCCACCTGCCTGTAAGCCTGCCTAGCGGGGCATGTACCTGAGCTGCCAGCGTCGCGGGATTTTCAGCGAGAGCAAACCCAGCGTCGTCGCCAGCACGGCGCTGAACAGCAGCGCCGCCAGGTCGAAAGCCTGCTCCAGCAGCACCCCGAGCACGGCGCCGACGAACATCCCGGTCCAGGGAATCAACTGCACCCGCCAGCCTTGCCGGCGCTCGCCCAGCAGCGCCCGGCCCAGGCCACGGCCGAAGCGCGAGAGGGCGCCGGTGACGTAGGTGAGGCCGATCGGCAGGCCGTTCACTTCCTCGACCACGGCGTTGATCATGCCCATGGCGGCGACTGCCGACACCAGGGCCGGCAGTTGCAGCGTGCTCGGCAGCAACGCCGCCAGTGCCAGCAGCGCGGCGATGACCAGCAACAATGGGCATGGGCGGCGACCGCTCAGGCCCGCAATCACCACCCCCAGGGCGTTGCCCACGACAAAGGCCAGCAGCACGGCAGCGATGCGCAGGGTCGGCCCCAGCTCGCCGTCGCCCAGCGATACCGCCAGGCGTGTGGTGTTGCCGCTCATGAACGAAACGAAATCGCCGGTGGCCATGAAGCCAATGGCGTCGGTCATGCCGGCCAGCACCGACAGCGCGGCGACAAAGTACAGACCGACCTTGCCGCGCAACCGGGCGGCTCTGGCAGACGAGGAGGTAGAACCTGGCAGCATCCTTGGCGCTCCCGATAGGCGATGAGTGGGGTTAGCGTTGTTGCCTCAGCCGTGCTTCGAGTCCGGCAATGGCAGGGTGTTCGGACCGGGAGCCAAGCGCCTGCCAGTATACATAAGCTGTCAACTTCGGGTTTGCCCAGCGGTGATCGCAACTCCCTATGGGAGCCGGCGTTGCCGGGGATGGGCTGCAAAGCAGCCCGGGTTCACCTCAGAAGGTGTAATCCACCGTCGCAAAGTACGACCGCGGCTCACCCATCAGCCACTGCTCGCCACTGTGTGCGGTGGCCGCATAACGCCGGTCCAGCAGGTTGTTCAACTGCAAGCCCAGGCGCACATCCGGCAGCACCTGCCAGCCCAGGTTGGCATCGACCACGGTAAAGCCCGGCACGCTCCGGGAGTTGGCGGTGTCGGCATAACGCTCATCGACATAACGCAGGCCCATGCCAGCATCCACGTTGTGGCTCAAGCCTTTGCTGACCCACAGGTTGGCGGTACGCCGTGGCACATTGCTTGGGCGGTTGCCGGCACGGGAGACGGTTTGCCCGCCCACTGTCTGGTCGAAATCGTCGTACTTGGCGCGCACCAACGAGGCGTTGGCCGAGACGTGCCACTGGTTGGCCAGGGCCAGTTCCAGGGTCGCTTCCAGGCCATCGGAGGTCTGCTGCCCGGCCTGTTCCTTTTGATGGGTGTCGGGGTTATCGACCAGCAGCTTCTTCTTGACGATGTGATAGGCCGCCAGGGTCCACTCGCCGCGGCCGTCCCAGAACAGTTGCTTGAGGCCGAATTCGGTCTGCTTGGCTTCGGTCAGGTCGAACTGCTGCTGAGTCGGGCTCAAGGTGACCAGGTCGCTGACGCCATCTTCGCTGGTGGAGTACTGGCCGTACAGACTCAGCTCGTCGTTGACCGCGAACACCAGCCCGGCGCGCCAGTTGCCGCCGTTGAGGCTGCGGTCCGTGCGGGTGTCGTTGACCAGGTTGTTGCGGTCGATGTGGTTCTGGTCGCGGCGAATGCCGGTCACCAGCGACCAGCGCTCCGACAGCTGCGTGCGGTTCTCGGCGAACAGGGCAAAGGTGCGGGTGGTGCTGTCGGTCTGCGGGCGGGTCGGATCTTTACTGTGGAAGTACCCTGGCGCCGGCTGCCATGGGTTGATGAAGTCGCCGCCGATGTCGTTGTACGGCGAGTTGCTGTCGATGCCGAAACGGATGCGGTTGTATTCGGCGCCGACCACGGTCTTGCTGGCCAGGCCAAACAGCGAATGGTCAAAGGTAAAACTCTGACGGTCGCCGATCTGCTCCTGGTCGTGCTTGATTTCAAGGTAACTGCCACGCTGCAGTTGGCCGACGCTGTTGTTCCAGCTGTAGTCCTCGGCGTTGCGCCAGTGCCGGCGGCTCTTGAGGTAGTACAGCTGGTTGCTGGCGCTGATCGAATCGCTGATGGCCCAATCAGTGTTAAAGCGGGTCCATTCGTCGTGGTAGTGCTGGGCCGAATCCTTGAGGTTGTAGTTTTTCTTGCCCAGGCTGTCGCGGTAATGGCCGTCGATCAGCGGCGTGCCGAAGTAGTTCATCGGCTCGGCGTCGCCGCGCTCGTGGGCGAGGGTGAAGCTCAGGTCGTCGCTGGCGTCGAAGCGCAGGGCGGCGCTCATGGCCAGGTTCTTCGAGTCGCCACGGTCGATCCAGCCGTTGCTTGCCTGGCGGTTGAGGGTCATCCGGTAGCTCAGCCGCTCGCTCAGCGAACCGCCGCTGTCCAGGCCCAGTTGCTGGCGATCGTAAGACCCGTAGCCCAGGCGCAGCTGGTTGCGGATCTCGCCGGCAAACGGCTTTTTCGCGATCACGTTGATCACCGCACCCGTGGCGCCTTCGCCGTACAGCACCGAGGCCGGGCCGCGGATCACGTCGATGCGCTCGACCATCCACGGGTCGACCGGGAAGCTCTGGGTGCCGGCGCCGGTGTACATCCGCGAACCGTCGAACAGGGTCATCACCGAGCCGTGACCGCTGAAGCCGCGGGCCGACAGCGCCGTGTTGCCGTTGCCCGGGGTGGCCACCGAGGTGATGCCCGGCGAACGGGTCACGGCGTCTTGCACGGTGAGGTTGTTGCGTCCCTCGATGACCTCGCCTGCGAGGCTGCTGGTGCTGGCCGGGGTGTCCATGGCGCTGAGGTTCAGGCGCGAGCCGGTCGGCAGCGGGGTGGCCAGGCTGATGGTTTCGTTGTCGCTGCTGCTGGTGATGGCCGTCGAGGGCAGGGCCAAGGTAGAAGGGCGGGTGTCATCGGCGAAAGCCGGCACGCAGAAGGCCAGGCAGGGAGCCAGGGCATTGGCCGCCAGGGTGTGAAGCTTGGAGTTACGGGACATGTCGTTCCACAGTCAACAGGAAGAATGAATCCCGGAGGGAACAACGCACGGAGGAATGGCGCGCGCAGGCGAACGCCAACCGGCCTGCGCCCGCCCACCGCGGGGTTGCCAAACAAAAGCCTCAGGCCGGTCTCCGGGCTTGCGAGGGTCATGAAGGCCTTCACCTTCCCATGCCGGAGCACAGTGGTGTTTCGAAGGCTTCGCTCGCTTACCGTTGCGGGGGCAGCGCCGGACTAGTCATTGGCATGACGCACCGGCTTCCCGTTTCACCCTGCGCACGGCGGCGCAGGACACCTGAAACTGGCGCGCATCTGAACACTGAAAGCCTTTGCAGTCAACGGCTTGGGAATCTGAGCAGATCAGCCGGCAAGCCGGCTCCTGTAGGAGCGGGCTTGACCCGCGATGAGGCCAGCACAGTCAATACAGATTCAACGCCCGCGCTTGCGCGAAACCACCGCCTCGATATTCTTGCGCCCGATCAGCACCGGCTGCTTCGGCTCCTCCAGCCACTTGTACATCACCAGGCTGTCCACCAGCCCCAGGCGCGCATGCCGGTAGGCCTTGGGCAAGCGCCCGACGATTGCAAAGCCAAGCTTCTGCCACAAGGCCACCGCCACCTCGTTGCTCGACACCACCGAGTTGAACTGCATGGCCAGAAAACCCAGCTCCCGCGCCAACTGCTGCGAATGCTCGCACATCAACCGGGCCACACCGCGCCCGCGGGCGGCATCGCAAACCATGTAGCCGCAATTGCTGACATGGTTGCTGGGGCCGGCGGCATTGGCCTTGAGGAAGTAGGAGCCGAGCAGCACGCCATCTTCTTCGGCCACCAGGGTCTGCAGCGGCGCGTCCAGCCACAGCTGGCGGGCTTGCTCCTGGTTCATGGCCGGGTCGAAGGCATAGGTTTCGCAGGCGCTGACAATGGCCTGGAAGGTCGGCCAGAAGCGCTCGAAGTCAGCGGCGGTCATGGGGCGGATGTGGATCATGGGGGTTCCTGAAAACGGTTCGCCTGCTAGCTTATGCGAAAATGCCAGGAAGTGGGTGAGGCGCGGCGTTGGCCGCGCACTCACTTGTGGGGAATTTACTGCTCTGCCTTGCCCACCGCATCCAGGGCCCGCGCCGAGTACACCAGCGCCGCCCCGGCATTCATCGCCACGGCCACGCCCAGGGCTTCGGCGATTTCCTCGCGGCTGGCGCCTTGCTTGACCGCCTGGGCCGAATGCACGGCGATGCAGCCGTCGCAGCGGGTAGTCACCGCCACGGCCAGGGAGATCAGCTCGCGGGTCTTGGCGTCCAGGTGGTTGGTCTTGGCTCCGGCGCCGCTGGCGGTCATGTAACCGTTGACCGTGTCGGGAGAGAGTTGCTTGAGATCGCCAATGCCGGCCATCAACTGATTACGGTAGGCATCCCAGTCCATCATGCTCATTGTCTTCACCTTGGTGTGGTTGGCAACTAGAACAGTGAAGCTAGTTTTTTTTGCGGCAGGGCGCCGTTGGTCGATGGTCGGGGAAAAGCAGGACTTTAGGAGGGGACCCATCGCGGGGCAAGCCCGCTCCTACAAGGAGCTGGCTTGCCTGCGATAGCGGTCTGAATCAGATATAGATGAACACCAGCACCAACGCCGCCACCACCGCCCATTTCTCCAGGTAGTAACGGGTGCGGTTGCGCTTCTTCAGCGCCTTGCCGCGCTCGCGGATCTTGTAGATGCGGGTGAACAGCCGGTTGATGCCACCGGTCTTGTCGCCGGCATCGTTGGGCGCGGCCGCCGCGGCCATCACGCTGCGGCTGAACCAGCGGTTGAACGCCGTGGCCCAGCGGTACTTGAGCGGACGCTCGACGTCGCAGAACAGAATGATGCGGTTGTGTTCGGTCTGGTTCGAGGCGTAGTGGATGTAGGTTTCATCGAACACCACCGCCTCGCCGTCGCGCCAGGCGTAGTTCTCGCCGTCAACGCAGATGTAGCAGCCGTCATCGTTGGGCGTGTCCAGGCCCAGGTGGTAACGGTACGAGCCTGCGTAAGGGTCGCGGTGGCGCACCAGCTTGGAGCCCGGAGGCAGGGTGGCGAACATCGCCGCCTTGACCGTGCCGATGCCTTGCAGCAGCTCGGTGGTGCGCGGGCACAGCTTCATTGCCGACGGGTGGCTTTCGCCGTACCACTTCAGGTAGAAGCGCTTCCAGCCGCTCTTGAAGAACGAGTTGAAGCCGACGTCGTCGTAATTCTGCGAGCTCTTGATCTCGCCGACATGCAGCAGTTGCTGGGCCTCGGCGCGGATTTCCTGCCAGTTGTCCTGCAACGGCTTGAGCTCGGGGAAGGATTCAACCGGCAGGTAAGGCTTGGCCGGCAGCTTGGAGAACAGGTACAGGAACACGTTGACCGGGGCCAGGAAGCTTGAGTGATCACCCAGCTGGCGGGTGACTTTGTGCCGCACCCGGCCACGGAAATGGACGTAGGCAATGGAGAACACGAACAGTAAAACGAGGAAGATTTTCATGGGCGGATACTTGTCGATGTGGCGATGCGCCATGGCATAAGCCCGCCAGCATAAACAATCATCTCCCTGGTTTGTACTAAATGTTACCGGTTGTGTGCCCGACCATAGTGCTAGGCGCAAGCGTTTGCGTTAACGGTTCAGCGCCAGGCGGATGCTTGAGGTAGCGACCGAGGTCCCCAGCGGCCTGGGCTTGCAGCACGCCCACCAGCACCTCGATGCCCGCGGCCTCGAGCAGTGCGATACCGGCCCCGGCATTGCGTGGATCGGGGTCGAGCATGGCCACGCACACACGCTGGATGCCGCGCTTGACCAAGGCGGTGGCGCAGGAAGGTGTGCGGCCATGAAAGGAGCAGGGCTCAAGGGTCACGTAGGCGGTGACGTCGTCGGCATCGCCGTCCAGCTGGGCCATGGCCATGGCTTCGGCATGGTGCTGGCCGGGCGCTTGAGTGAAGCCGCGGGCGATGATCTGGCCGTTGCGCACCAGCACGCAGCCCACTGGCGGGTTGGGCAGGCAGGCGGGCAAGGCGCGGCGGCCTTCGCTCAGGGCCTGATGCATGAACAGCTTATCGCTGGGTGAAAAACAATCCATTGTCGTTCAGCTCCTGGGGTAGTGAGTGCGCACAGGCGCGTACACAGCGTAATTCAGCTTGCGCGTCTTTGCCGCCTCACTTGCGGGTGATTTTGTTGCCGGGTACATGCAGGTAGGACATCACGCTCTCGGTCAGTTCGGTGGCCAGTTGCACCGCTTCCTTGTTACGCGCCATGACCCCGGCCACCAGGCCTTCGATCAGTGCCAGCACGGCAATGCTGGAGCTGGTCAGCACCGGGTGATCGGCGGCGGCGAACAGCGTATGACGGGCGATGGGCGCCAGCGGCGAGGCCGGCGAGTCGGTAATCGCCAGCACCGTGGCGCCGCGCTCATGGGCAAAGCGTGAGAGCTGCAGGGTGTCCTGGGAGTAACGCGGCAGGGAAATCGCCAACAGCACGTCCTGGTCAGTGATCGCCGCCAGACGGTAGGCGGCGTTTTCGTTGCCGCCCTCCATGCTGATGGCGCAGGCATCGGCGCAGAACGGTACCAGGGTCGAGGCCGCCAGGCCCGCCAGGTAGACGCTGTTGCCAAAACCCAGCACATAGACCTTGCGGGCCTGGGTCAGGCAGGTGATGAAGGCCTCGAAGGTGTCCGCCGGGTTGATGCTGCGGGTGGTCGCCAGGTTGCTGCTGGCGCTGTGGATCTGCTCGTGCAGGCCGAACTCGCCACCGGGGCGCTGGGCCAGTTCATTGCGCAGCTTGTCCACGGGCGAGACCATTTGTTGCAGGGTGCTCACCAGCTCGGCCTTCATGCCGCTGTAGCCGCCCAGGTCCAGGGCCTTGGCCAGGCGGTTGACGGCGGCGGGCGAGGTGGCGGTGGCCTGGGCCATCTCTTCGATGGTCAGGGTGGCCGCCTTGAGCGGGTGACGCAGGATGTAGTCGGCCACCTTGCGCAACGACGGTTGCAACTCGGCGAGGCTTTCCGACAGCTTGCGCATGACCGGCGAGGCGTAGACGGTGGTGTTCTTCGGCGTGCTCGACATCCGTTGCAAGGCTCCCTGAAAGATGCGCCGCAGTGTATCCCAAGCCTCGCCCCGGCGTGCAGTCGGGGCGAGGCCTGGGGGCTTACTTGAGGCTGCCGGCGAGAAACTGGCGCAGCCGCTCGGACTGCGGCCTGGCCAGCACTTCACGAGGGTGGCCACGTTCTTCGGCAATGCCCTGGTGGAGGAACAGCAACTGGTTGGACACCTCGCGGGCAAAGCCCATTTCATGGGTGACCACCACCATGGTCCGGCCTTCGCTGGCCAGGTCCTGCATGACTTTGAGCACTTCGCCGACCAGTTCCGGGTCGAGCGCCGACGTCGGCTCGTCGAACAGCATCACTTCCGGCTCCATGGCCAGCGCGCGGGCAATTGCCACCCGTTGCTGTTCGCCGCCGGACATGTGCGCAGGGTAGGCGTCGCGGCGATGGCTGACGCCGACCTTGTGCAGGTAGTGTTCGGCCTTGTCGCGGGCTTCCTTGCGGTTGATGCCCAGCACCTGCACCGGGGCTTCCATGACGTTGTCCAGCGCGCTCATGTGCGACCACAGGTTGAAGTGCTGAAAGACCATGCTCAGCCGCGCACGCAGGCGTTGCAGCTGACGCGGGTCGGCGGCCCGGAGCCCGCCGCGGGGGCAGCTGCGCAGCTTCAGCTGCTCGCCGTTGACCAGGATCTCGCCGGCGTTGGGTTGCTCAAGCAGGTTGATGCAGCGCAGGAAGGTGCTTTTGCCCGAGCCGCTGGAGCCGATGATGCTGATCACGTCACCGGCGCTGGCCTGCAGCGAGACGCCCTTGAGCACCTGGTGGGTGCCGTAGCTTTTATGCAGGTCGTTGATTTGCAGTTTGTTCATCAGTCAGTACTCGCTGGTGTCAGTCGGTGAGCAGGCGGCCGTGGCGTATCGGCGTAGTGCCGGCGACCTTGGCCAGCCACAGGCCGGGTTGGGCGAAACGCAGGCGTTCACGGGCATAGAGGATGCCGTCGATGCTGGCCCTGACCACGCTGTGGCGATCGCTGAGCGGATCGATCACCTCGAACAGCGGGTCACCCGCCGACACCCATGCCCCCAAGGGTTGCAGATAGCTAACTACCCCAGGGTGTTCGGCATAGGCGTACTGGGCCCCGGCAAAGGGCGTGGCGACGCAGCACTGGCTGGGCGCCTCGGGCCAGTCTCCGCTGATCAGCCCCTGGTCGGCGAGGTAGCCGAGAATCTGCTCGGCGCTGGCCTGGCATTGTTCACGCCCGGTATCAGCCATGCCGCGCAGTTCGACGGTGGTGGCCACGCAGGCCAGGGGAATCTCGGCCTCGGGGAAGTACTCGCGCAGGCGCAGCCAGGGCACCGCACAGGCTTCATCGAAGGCGTCGCCACCGGCGTCCTCGGCCAACAGCACCGCTTCGGCACCCAGGCGGGCCGCCAGCGAGCGCAGGCTTGGCCAGTTCTGCGGCAGGGCGTAGAGCAGCATCACCGATTCGAAGTCGCAGTGCAGGTCCAGTACCAGGTCAGCATCGCAGGCGCTTTGCAGCAACACGCGGCGCAGGCCATCGAGCTCGCTGCGCGCCGCGGGCAACTCGGCGAGGGCTGCGGCCATGGCCCGGCGAATCGTTGCCACGTTGGCCGCGCCGTCACTGCCCAGTTGGCCCTCAAGGCGCGCCACCAGGGCTTCGGTCAAGGGCGGGAAATCGCGGTTGAAGTTCTTGCCGCTGTTGAACTCGAAACGGCCCTGGTGCGTGGCCTGGAACATCTGGCCAATGCCGATCGGGTTGGCCAGTGGCACCAGCTCGATCACGCCACTGAGCCGGCCCTGGGCCTCAAGTTCGCCCAAGCGCCGTTTGAGTTCGACCGCCACCCGCATGCCGGGCAGTTCATCGGCGTGCAGCGACGCCTGGATATAGGCCTTGCGCGGGCCGCTGCCGAAGCGAAACAGGCGTAGGGTGCGCTGGGTGCCGCAGGCGCTCCAGGGCAGAACATGGTCAATTTGCTGCATGAAAGCTCCTTAGTGCTTGCGCGGGGCGAGGTAGGCCAGCCAGCGGCGCTCGGCCAGCTTGAACAGGCGCACCAGCATGAATGTCAGGGCCAGGTAGATCAGCCCGGCGGTAATGAACGCCTCGAAGGGCAGGTAGTAACGGGCATTGAAGGTTTTAGCCGCGCCGGTGATATCGACCAGGGTGACGATCGAGGCCAGGCTGGTGGTCTGCAGCATCATCAGCACTTCATTGCTGTATTGCGGTAGGGCCCGGCGCAGGGCCGAAGGCAGCAGGATGCGCCGGTACATCGTCAGGCGCGACATGCCCATGGCCCGGGCCGCCTCGACCTCGCCACGGGCCGTGGACCGCAGGCTGCCGGCCAGCAACTCGGCGCTGTAGGCGCTGGTGTTGATGGCAAACGCCAGGCAGGTGCAGAAGGTCGCGCTGGACAGGTACGGCCACAGCGCGCTGTGGCGTACGGCTTCGAACTGGGCCAGGCCGTAATAGATCAGAAACAGTTGTACCAGCATCGGCGTGCCGCGGATCACATAGGTGTAGAGCCAGGCCGGATAGCGCAGCAGGCAGTTGCGCGAGACCCGCATCAGGGCCAGCGGGATCGCCAGCGCCAGGCCGCAGGCCAGGGAGATCAGCAGTACCTTCAAAGTCAGCAGGATGCCGTTGCAGTACAGCGGCAGGTTTTGCCAGATCAGCTGATAGTCGAGCATCAAACAACTCCCCTCACAGTTCGGCGGCTTTGCAGCCGACCGAGTAGCGTTTCTCGACGCCGCGCAACAGCAGCAGCGACAGGCTGGTCAGCAGCAGGTACAGGCCGGCCACGGCAACAAAGAAGGTGAACGGCTGATGGGTGGCATCGGCCGCGTTCTTGGCCTTGAACATCATGTCCTGCAGGCCGATCACCGAAATCAGCGCGGTGGACTTGGTCAGCACCAGCCAGTTGTTGGTAAAGCCTGGCAGCGCCAGGCGCACCATCTGCGGCACGCTGATCCGCCAGAACACCTGCAGGGCGCTCATGCCGTAGGCTGCACCGGCTTCGGCCTGGCCTTTGGGGATGGCCAGGAAGGCGCCACGGAAGGTTTCCGAGAGGTAGGCGCCGAAGATGAAGCCCATGGTGCAGACCCCGGCAATGAACGGGTTGATGTCGATGTACTGCTGGTAACCCAGGGCCAATGCCAGGCGGTTGACCAGGTCCTGGCCGCCATAAAACACCAGCAGGATCAGCACCAGGTCGGGGATGCCGCGCACTACCGTGGTGTACAGCTCACCCAGGCGGGCCAGCCATTTGAGTGGCGACAAGCGGCAGGCCGCGCCGAACAGGCCGAGGCAGATGGCCATGGCCATGGCCAGCAAGGCCAGGTTGATGGTCAGCCAGGCGCCATCGAGAATGCTCGATCCGTAGCCATGAAGCATGATGAAAGTCCTCGCCAGCCGGGCTTAGTGGCCGTAGATATCGAACGGGAAGTACTTGCTTTGCACCTGCTGGTAGGTGCCGTTGGCGCGGATCGCCGCGATGGCGGCGTTGAGCTTGGCCAGATTGGCGCTGTCGCCCTTGCGCACGGCAATCCCGGCGCCGCGGCCGAAGTACTGCGGATCGCTGATATCCGGGCCGACCAGGGCAAAGCCTTGCCCGGCCGGGGTCTTGATGAAGCTCTCTGTGGTGTTGACGATATCGGCGAGGGTGGCGTCCAGGCGTCCGGCGGCAAGGTCGAGAAAGGCTTCGTTCTGCGAGGCGTAGCGCACCACTTCGACGCCGGCGCTTTCCAGCTGCTCGGTGGCGAAGCGGTCGTAGGTCGAGGCACGCTGCACGCCGACCCGCTTGCCCTTGAGATCGGTGGTCGGATCGTTGATCTGGCTGCCGGCCTTCATCGCGAACTTGCCGGGCGTGTGGTAGTACTTGTCGGTGAAATCGACCGATTTCAGCCGGTCCTCGGTAATCGACATCGACGACAGCACCGCGTCGATCTTGCGTACTTTCAATGACGGAATCATGCCGTCGAATTCCTGGATCACCCACTGACACTTGACCTGCATCTGCGCGCACAGGGCGTTGCCGATGTCGTAGTCAAAGCCTGCCAGTTCGCCTTGTGGCGTGCGGTAGGAGAAGGGCGGGTAGGCGGCCTCGATGCCGATACGCAGGCTGCCTTGGTCGGCCTGGGCGAATGCGCTGCAGGCACAGAGGGCCAGTGCGCCTAGAAGTCCGGTCTTGTTCATATTCTTGACTCCGGTGGGTGGGGTACGCATAGAAATGACATGAATAATTTCAGAAATCAATTTTATGAAAATAAAAATATCAGTTCGGCGACTGACGGCACATCCGCGCAGGGGTTAGACTCAGCATTCGACCCAAGGAGAGCACGGCATGGCCCCAGGCATTGGCGAAACCGGTGAGCCGTTCAAGCGGCTGTTCTTTGCCCTTGATTGCGGGCCAGAACAGCGCCGGGCCATTGCCCGATGGCGCGGCGAACTGGATATGGGCGCCGCCCGGCCGGTGCCGTCGGCGAACTTTCACCTGACCCTGATGTTCGTCGGTGCCGCCGGCACTGCTCAGTTGCCGGCGATCCTGGCCGCTGCCGCTGCTGTCAAGGTGCCCGGCGAGTTGCTGACGCTGGTGCTCGACCGGCTTGAGGTGTGGCGCCCGGCCAAGGCGTTGGTGCTGGTGCCCAGCCAGACGCCTGCGGCCTTGCGCCAGTTGGCGTACGCGTTGCAGCAGGCGATGCTGCCGTTGGGCATTGTCCAGGACCCGCGGGACTACCGTCCGCACCTGACCCTGGCCCGCGACTACCGTGGCAGTGAGCCTGAAGCCCTGGAGCCGGCAGCCTTTGTGCTGCGCGCGCGGCACTTCACCTTGTTCGAGTCGCGCAAGGGCCAGTACTGGCCGTTGGCGCAGTGGCCGTTATAGTCTACGACGCGCTTCGCGCTTGGCCCGTGATGAGGCCAGTACAGCCAGCTCATCAGGTGGTG
>NZ_JH650774.1:105566-115021 GCF_000259195.1 Pseudomonas donghuensis | reverse complement strand
CTGATCAAGACAGTTGCTCCCACAATAGATTGGTGCACCCACAACCCCGTGGGAGCCGGCCTTGCCGGCGATGGGCTGCCCCCATATAGCAGAGCCTGTGCGTCCTGCTTCGTTAATATTTTATTTTTCTCCTTAAGGGTTTACACGCGAATGGTAATTCTTATCATTCTCGACTTCCCGAGCGACCGGGCCCTTCCGTCCCGGTCGTTCACCCTTTGCTCCAGGAGAAATCTGACATGGTGTCGCGCTTCAACCTCAGCCGCTTGAGCATTGCCTTGCTGGCGACCCTGGGTTCCACGGCAATCGCCGCAGCCCCGCTGGAACTGCAGCCGGACGAAGTCCAGGTGCAGCCGACCGACCTACCAGTGGACGGCAGCCGGCAAGCGATCGAGCTGGAGAACACCCGGGTACTGGGCACCGCCGAAGAGGAGCTGAAGCAAGCTCCCGGGGTGTCGATCATCACCGCTGAAGACATCAAGAAACGCCCACCAGTCAATGACCTCTCCGACATCATCCGCCGCGAACCCGGGGTCAACCTCACCGGCAACAGCAGCAGCGGCGCCCGCGGCAACAACCGTCAGATCGACCTGCGCGGCATGGGCCCGGAAAACACCCTGATCCTCATCGACGGCAAGCCCTCTACCTCACGCAACGCCGTGCGCTATGGCTGGAGCGGCGACCGCGACACCCGGGGCGAAACCAACTGGGTACCGGCCGAAGAAGTCGAACGCATCGAGATCCTGCGCGGCCCGGCCGCCGCGCGCTACGGCTCCGGCGCCATGGGCGGTGTGGTCAACATCATCACCAAGCGCCCGACCCAGGACCTGCGCGGTTCCATGACCCTGTACACCATGCTCCCCGAGGACGATGCCGAAGGCACGGGCAAGCGGGTCAACTTCAGCTTGAGCGGGCCGCTTACCGACAGCCTGATCTTCCGCGTCTATGGCAACCTGAACAAGACCGACGCCGATGACATGAAGATCAACTCGGCGCACCAGGCCTTCGATTCATCCTTGATGGCCGGCCGCGAAGGCGTGCGCAACAAGGACATCAACGGCCTGCTGAGCTGGAAGATCGACCCGGCCAACACCCTTGATTTTGAGTCCAGCTACAGCCGCCAGGGCAACATCTTTGCCGGCGACACCATGCTCAACGCCGGCGGCGAGTTCGTCGAAAGCCAGGTGGGCAAGGAAACCAACGTCATGCAGCGCTCAAGCTTTGCCGTGACCCATCGCGGTGACTATGACTGGGGTACCTCCACCGCGTCGCTGTCCTATGACCTGACCCGTAACGACCGCCTCAATGAAGGCCTGGCCGGCTGGGGCGAAGGTGCGCCATCGGGCGGTGCCGGACGCTTCGAGTCGCGCCTGCGCAATACCCGCGCCACCGGCGAGGTCAACCTGCCACTGAGCATCGGTCTGGAGCAGGTGCTGACCCTGGGCGGCGAATACCTCTATGAATCGCTCAACGACCCGGGCTCGCTGCGCCCGCAAAGCTATGACCCGGGCGCTGAACTGCCGAACTTCGACCGTACCCAGACCAAATCCACCGCGCGCAGTTTTGCCCTGTACGCCGAGGACAACATCGAAGTCGGCGAAAACACCATTGTCACCCCTGGCCTGCGTCTTGATCACCACGAGGACTACGGCAACAACTGGAGCCCGAGCCTGAACGCCTCGCACCAGATCACCGAGGCCCTGAGCATCAAGGGCGGTATCGCCCGCGCTTACAAAACCCCGAACCTGTACCAGGCCAACCCCAATTACCTGCTGTACAGCCGTGGCGCAGGTTGCAACTCCAGCGAAGTCAACAATGGCGGCTGCTACCTGCTGGGCAACGCCAACCTCGACCCGGAAACCAGCGTCAACAAGGAACTGGGCCTGGCCTACGACAAGGGCACCTGGCGCACCAGCGCAACCTACTTCCGTAACGACTACAAGAACAAGATCGAAGCCGGCAACCAGACCTTGTTCCGCCTGCCCAACGGGCGCCGCATCCTGCGCTGGGAAAACACCGGCAAGGCCGTGGTGCAAGGTGTCGAGGGCAACCTGTTCGTCGAGCTGACCCCAGCGCTGGACTGGAACACCAACTTCACCTACATGATCGAGTCCGAAGACAAGAAAACCGGCGAGCCGCTGAGCATCATTCCCGAGTACACGGTCAACTCGACCCTGGACTGGAACGTCACCGACAAGCTGTCGTTCCAGCTCAACGGCACCTACTACGGCAAACAGGAAGCACCTACCTACAACGCTCGGGCCAATGAAGCCCTGGACAAGAAGGTTCAGAAGGACGTCGATCCCTACGGGATTGTCGGCATCAGCGGGGGCTATGAATTCACCAAGAACCTGAGCATGCGCGTGGGCGTGAACAACCTGTTCGACAAGCGCCTGTACCGCGAAGGCAACTCCGATGAAGCCGGGGCCTTGACCTACAACGAGGCGGGCCGGGCGTACTTCGCCTCGTTTACCACGTCGTTCTGAACCCGGCGTTGACCGCAGGGCAGCCTTGCTGCCCCATCGCCGGCAAGCCGGCTCCCACAGTGGACTTGCATGCACCCGACCTGTGGGAACTGACTTGCCAGCGATCGAGCGCGAAGCGATCGCAATCCCGGCAACATCGGATAGCGACAGTCCGTGTAGCGGTCTCTCTAGTCAATATGTAGGAATATTCGACAATTCCTACCACAATTTTCAACGCCTCTATACTTCCCATACTCTTGCATCCTGATTCGACGTATCGTTGGCGACTCGCCGGCTCCGGCCCGTTTCGTCTTCCTGAATGATTCAGGAAACGGCTTACCCTCTTCGTCAAGGAGTTGCGCCAATGCCCACGGTACTGATCGTCGATGATCACCCCACAATTCGTCTTGCGGTGCGTATTCTGCTGGAACGCGAACGCTACGAAGTGGTGGGTGAAACCGGGGACGGCGTGGCCGCCGTGCAGATGGCCCGCGAACTGCGCCCCAATGTGGTCATCCTCGATATCGGCCTGCCCGGCCTGGATGGCCTGGGCGTGATCAAACGCCTGCACCTGCTGGAAAAACCGCCGAAAATCATGGTCCTGACCGGTCAGCCCGCGGCCTTGTTCGCCCGTCGCTGCCTGGATGCCGGCAGCTCGGCCTTCGTGCACAAGGACGAAGACCTGGACGCACTGGTGTTTGCCTTGAAAGCCATGCTCAAGGGCTACTCGACCTTCCCTGACATGTCCGCCAGCCGCGGCCCGCTGGGCAGCGAAGAAGAGCGGCTGGGCAGCCTTTCCCACCGCGAGATGGAAGTGCTGCGCATGCTCGCCGCCGGCCTTTCCAACAACGACATCGGCATTCGCATGCTGCTGAGCCCCAAGACCATCAGCACCTACAAGAGCCGGATCATGGAGAAGCTTCAGGTAGGATCTTTCGTCGACCTTATGGGTCTGGCAAATCGCAATCTTGTGATCTGAGCCGGCCATGACCCTGCGCCCCGCTCTTCTGCTCTTGCTGCTGGTCTGCCTGCCGGCGTTGTTGCTCAACAGCAGCCTGGCCGATGAGCCCGGTGAACCGCGCACGCTGCTGGCCCGCTCAGTGGTGGGTGGCGAAGGCGTAGCGCTGTCGCCGGATGATCGGCGCTGGCTGAAGGAAAAAGCCGTGCTGCGCCTGGGAACCTCGAGCCCGGACTACCCGCCTTTCGATATCAATGTCAGCCAGAGCGAATACGAAGGCCTGACCGCCGACTATGCCGGGCTGATCAGCGAACTGCTGGGCATCCCCTTCGACGTGCGCCGCTACGCCAGCCGCAAAGAGGCGATCGCCGCCCTGCATGCCGGGGACATCGACCTGCTCGGCAGTTCCAATGGCTTTGAAGCCGCCGATGCCCAGCTAGTGCTGAGCCAGCCCTATGCCGATGATCTGCCGGTGATCGTCACGCCCCAGGGCAAGACCCGCGCCGTCGATGACGAGCTGGATGGGCTGCGCCTGGCGATGGTCGATCACTACCTGCCGGACGAAGAAGTCCGGCATCTGTTCCCCAAGGCCCGCCTGCAGTTGTACACCTCGACCATGGCCGGCTTGTCGGCCGTCTCGCTGGGCCAGGCCGACGCCTTTCTCGGTGATGCGATCAGCAGTGATTACCTGATCGGCAAGAGCTTTCAGGACAGCGTGCAGATTTCCCACTTCGTCAAGCACGAGCGGGAAACCTTCGCCTTTGCCCTGGCCCGCGGCAACGACAGGCTGTTGCACCTGCTCAACCGTTCACTGGCGGTCACCAGTGAAACCGAGCGTTTGAACATCCTGCGCCGCTGGAGCAGCGGCAGCACCAGTATGTTGCTTGATCGCGGCGCCTTGACCCTGAGCCACGAGGAGCGGCGCTGGATCGAACAGCACCCGGTTACCCGTGTGCTGGTGAACAAATACTTTGCGCCGTTGAGTTTCTACGATGACCAGCAGCAGGTTCGCGGCATAACCGCCGACGTCCTGGAGCAGATCAGCCTGCGCACGGGGCTGAAGTTCGAGTTCATCGAGACCGATGCCGGTGCGACCATGATCGCGTTGCTGCAACAGGGCAAAGCCGACCTGGCCGGTACGCTGGTCTATAGCCCCGAGCGCGCCAGGCTGGTCAACTTCAGTCGGCCATACCTGACCGACCCTTGGGTGCTGGTGTGCCGTACCGACAGCGAGTTCGGGCAAAACCCCGAACAGCTGGATGGCAAGCGCGTGGCGGTCATTCGCGACACCCCCTTGAAGGCGCAATTGCTGCAGCGTTACCCGACGCTGACGCTGATCGAGGTCGATAGCCCGCTGGCATTGATGGAAGCCCTGGAGGATAAACAGGTCGACCTGGTACTGAGCTCGCGCATCAACGCGGCCTACTTCATCAGCCGTCTGTTCAAGGATCGGTTGCGTATCGCCTCCCAGTATGGCGACCGGCCGATTACCGCCTCGTTTGCAACGCCCAAGGACGCCAGGGTGCTGCGCTCGATCATCGACAAGGCCTTGCTCAGCATCCCGCCCGACGAACTGGCGCAACTGACCAACCGCTGGCGCACCAACGCACTGATCAGCGACAGCCCCTGGTACAACTACCGCTCACTGATCCTGCGGATTCTCATCGTCGCCAGCCTGATGATCGCCGTGGTGGTGTTCTGGAACCGCTACCTGCGCAACCTGATCCGCCAACGCAGCGAGGCCCAGCAAGCGCTGCAGCACGAACTGGGGTTCAGCAAGCGCCTGCTCGACGAACTGCGCCTGGCCAAGGACCAGGCCGACGACGCCAGCCGGGCCAAAAGCACGTTCCTGGCGACCATGAGCCATGAAATCCGCACGCCGATGAACGCGGTGATCGGCCTGCTCGAGCTTGCGCTCAAGGATGCCGAGCAGGGCCGTGCCGATCGCGCCTCGCTGCAGGTCGCCTTCGACTCGGCCAACGGCCTGCTGGCGCTGATCGGAGACATTCTCGACATCGCCCGGATCGAATCCGGACACATGGAACTGAACGCCACCGCCACCGACCTGACAGCGCTGGTTGCCGCTACCGTACGGGTGTTCGAAGGCAATGCCCGGCTCAAGGGCCTGATGTTGCAGACGGACTTGCACACGGTCACCGAGGGTGTGCTGGTTGACCCGCTGCGTTTCAAGCAGGTGCTGTCGAACCTGCTGGGCAATGCCCTGAAGTTTACCGAGCAGGGCCAGGTCAAGGTCACGCTGCGCTGGGGCGCGGAACAGCCCGGGCAGGTGCGACGGGTCTTGCTCAGCATTGAAGACAGCGGCATCGGCATCAGTGCTCAAGACCAGGCGCGCCTGTTCCACAACTTCACCCGGGTGGGCGAACAACAGGCACGCCAGGGCAGCGGCCTGGGCCTGGTGATCAGCCGTACCCTGTGCGAGCTGATGGGTGGCCGACTGAGCCTGACCAGCACCCCGGGCGTCGGCACGCGGGTCGACATCGAGTTGCTATTGCCGATTGCGACCCTGGCGCAAGCGCCCCTGGCAGAAATCGAGCAACCGCTGGCCGACAGTGCCTTGAACATATTGGTGGTAGACGACTACCCCGCCAACCTGATGCTGCTGCAGCGCCAGCTCAGTGTTCTCGGCCATCAGGTCAGCCAGGCCAGCGATGGCCAGGCCGCGCTGGGGCTGTGGCTGCAAGGGCAGTTCGATGCGGTGATCACCGATTGCCACATGCCCGGCATGGATGGCCATCAGTTGGCACGCCGGCTGCGCAGCGAGGAACACCTGCAGCAACGCCGCGCCTGCCTGATCCTCGGCTTGACCGCTAATGCCCAGGTTGAGGAGCGCGAGCGATGCCTGGCCAGCGGCATGAACGATTGCCTGTTCAAGCCGATCGGTCTCAATGAGTTGCGCCGTCATCTGATCGCTGTGACCAGCCCGACATCGGTGCCAGCAGTTACCGCGCAGGCGCAGGAGCCGGAGCATGCCAGCGGCTTCGATGTCGACAACCTCAAGCACCTGACGCTGGGCGATCCGCAACTGGTCGAACGCCTGCTGCGGGAACTGGCGCACAGCAACAGCGACGACCTCAAGGCCCTGCGTGCCCTGGGCCCGGAACCTGTGCGCGATGCCTTGCGCGCCCTGGCCCACCGGATCAAGGGCGGCGCCAAGATGCTCAAGGCCCGTGGCGTGGTAAGGCGCTGCGAAGCGCTCGAGCAAGCCTGTGTTGGCGAGGCCAGCAGCGCCGATCTAGAGGTGCTGGCCAAGGCCCTGGAACACAGCCTGCAGACCCTCGACGGCCAGCTCAACCAGCGGCTCAGTGCAACTGCAAGGTCGAGTTGATCTGGCTGATCGCATCGACCACATGCTGGGACCCCTGCTGGATTTCCAGAATCACCTCACCGGCTTCGTTAGCCAGTTCCACGCCAAGGCCGGTACGGCTGAGGCTTGACTGCATGCTGGCCACGGCGGTCAACGACAAGTCATGGTTCTGGCGCACCACCTCGACAATCTCCAGGGTGGCCTTGCTGGTACGTGCCGCCAGGTTACGCACCTCATCGGCCACCACGGCAAACCCGCGCCCGTGCTCGCCGGCCCGCGCCGCTTCGATGGCGGCGTTGAGTGCCAATAGATTGGTCTGGTCGGCGATACTGCGGATGGTCTGGACGATCTGCCCGATCAGCTCCGACTGCTTGCTCACCGCATCGATGCTGCGGGCGGCGGCATTGAGGTCCTGGGAGATTTCCTCGATCACCTGCACGGTTTGCTGCACCACCTGTGAGCCTTTGCGCGCACAAGCGTCGTTCTGCACCGAAGTGGCGTGGGCCGATTCGGCGGCGGTTTGCTGGGTACTGACCTGACGGGTGATGTCGCTGGCGAACTTGACCACTTTGTACAGCCGCCCGCGGGTGTCGAAGATCGGGTTGTAGGAAGCCTCCAGATAGACCATCTGCCCGAGCTTGTTGACCCGTTCAAAGCGGTGGGAATGGTACTCGCCGCGGTTGAGCGAGGCCCAGAAGGCCTTGTAGGCCGCCGACTCGCTTTCGCTCTTGTGGCAGAACAGGCTGTGGTGCTTGCCCACCACCTCGTCCAGGCGGTAATGCATGGTGTCGAGGAAGTTCTGGTTGGCCTCGATGACCTTGCCATCCGGGGTGAATTCGACCATGGCCATCGAGCGGCTGATGGCATTGATCAGGCTTTCGGTCTCGTGTTCGTGGCGCACCCGCTTGGTGATGTCCGAGGCGACCTTGATCACGCCGGTGACTTGCTGCTGCGCGCCGAGCACCGGCATGTAGCTGGCTTCGAGCCAGACTTCGCGGCCCTGCTTGTCGACACGGGCAAAGGTGCCGCTGCGCGGTTCACCGCGGCCCAGGTCACGCCATAACTGGTGATATTCCTCGCTCTTGGTGAAGGCTTCTTCGCAGAACATGCGGTGATGCTTGCCGCGAATCTCCTCGACGCTATAACCGAGGGTTTTGCAGAAGTTTTCGTTGGCGTCGAGGATCACCCCGTCGGGGCTGAATTCAATCATCGCCATCGAGCGGCTGATCGCCGCAAGTTTGCCACTCATGTGCCCCAAGGCCTGGGTGCAACGCTCGATTTCAGCCAGATCGGACTTACGATGCAAATCAAACATTTTGCAACACTCCATGCTCGGGATGTGCTGAGCATAGATCGCGATTAGCACCGTGCAAGCACTATGACATCACCGTACAACGCCCGCCGACTGGCGGTTTCAGCTGCTTTCGCGGACCATCAGTTCAAAGCCCAGGTCCTGGCTTTGCACCTGCGCGCGTTTGCCGTCGAGCAGGCCCAGCAGCGCCTGGGCGGCGCAACGGCCAATGGCCGCGCGCGGGGTGCGAATCGAGGTCAGGCGCGGGACCATGTACGCTGAGGCGGGCAGGTCGTTGAAACCGACCATGGCCACTTGCTGCGGCACCTTGATGCCCTGGCGCAGCGCTTCGAGAATGGCGCCCTGGGCCAGGTCGTCGTTGCAGAAGAAGATGCCGTCGACATCCGCATGACGTTGCAGCAACTGGGCGAACAGTTCGCCCCCCAGGCCGATCGACGACGGCTGCGGGGCGAGCACTTCCCGCGCATGGGCATCCAGGCCCGCCTCGGCCAGGGCCTGGCGAAAGCCTTCGGCGCGCTGCATCACCCGCGGGTCGAGTTGTGCGGCAATAAATCCCGGGCGTTTGCAGCCGCGCTCAAGCAGATGCCGCGCAGCCGCCCTGCCCGCTTCCTGTTGGGAGAAACCTACCGACATGGCCTGGGCATCGCCGCCCAGCTCCATCATGTGCACGCAAGGTATGCCGCTGGCTGCCAGCAGCTGCTTGGCCGCGTCGCTGCGATCAAAGCCGGTGAGCAGGATGCCGCGTGGCTGGTAGGCCAGGTAGTTGCGGATCAGGTTCTCTTCTTCGGCAATATCGTAGTGATAGTTACCAATCAGCACCTCAAGCCCACGCGGTCGCATCACCTCATGGATGGCTTCCAGGGTGTCGATGAACAGGTGGTTGGACAGCGACGGGATCAACACCACGATCGACTGGCTTTGCGCCGACGCCAACGCCCGGGCCGCCGGATTGGCCACGTAGCCAAGGCTGGCAGCGGCCACCTGGACCTTCTCGACCAGCTCCGGGGCAACCGTGCTGACCCCGCGCAGCGCCCGCGAAGCAGTGATCGGGGAAACCCCGGAAAGCCTGGCCACTTCAGCCAAGGTGGGACGACCGGTAGTACGGGAGCCAATGCGGGTCATGACAGGTTTTATTTTCGACTTGCAAAGAATGGGGAACGGGCACTAAGGTAGCGCTGTCTCAGACCACAGGCAATGCAAAACTGCATGAGGCCAGGAATGAGCATCCAGACTGCTTTTACAAGATCAATAACATCTGGGTGGGAAGCGCCCGAGACTTTAGCCGTCTCACTTCAAGATAGCGCTATCTTGCCCTGCAGGAGGTACCGATGAATCCCCCCTTGTCCGCAATCGTGGTAATGGGCGTAGCTGGCTGCGGCAAGAGCTGCGTCGGTGCCG
>NZ_JH650774.1:100653-105556 GCF_000259195.1 Pseudomonas donghuensis | reverse complement strand
CCCCCCACCCCCAGCCATAGCGGCGGCCGCCTGATCGAAGGCGATGCCTTTCACCCTGCCGCCAACATCCAGAAGATGAGCGCCGGCATTCCCCTGGATGACGACGACCGTGCGGGTTGGTTGATCCTTCTGGGTGAAGAACTGCAACGTACCCTCAAAAGCGGCGCACGGCCGATCCTCACCTGCTCGGCGCTGAAAAAACGCTACCGCGATGCCCTGCGCCACGCGGTGCCGGACCTGGGCTTCGTGTTCCTCGAACTCAGCCCCGAAGAAGCCGAACGCCGGGTACTGGCCCGCCCCGGCCACTTCATGCCCGCCAGCCTGATCGAAAGCCAGTTCGCCGCCCTCGAACCGCCCCATGGCGAGCCACTGACCCTGCCACTGGACGCCACCCTGCCGGTGGACAAGCTGGCCATCGAGGTAGACCAGTGGCTAAAGCCCTGCGGTGAACCGTTGCTGGCGCGAACGGCCTGACCCTGGCTGTTTTCTCGGCTCACCAAAGATAGCGCTGTCTCGCCCCGTAAACGCTGCAAACGTTACGCCCACAAAAATGACAAGATGAGGCACTGAACCATGTTCGGTTTGGCAACTGATACCTACCTGCTGCTCGACGCGGTGATCACCATCATCGGCCTGGTGCTGCTGATCACCCACTTCAAGGTCCACCCCTTTGTCGCCCTGACCCTGGCCGCAGGCTTTCTTGGCCTGACCTCCGGCATGCCGGTGGCCAAGGTGATGAAATCATTCCAGGACGGCTTCGGTGGCGTGCTCGGCTTTGTCGGCATCGTCCTGGCCCTGGGCACCATGCTCGGCAAGCTGATGGCCGATTCCGGCGGTGCCGACCAGATCGCCCAGACGCTGATTCGTGCCTTCGGTAAACAGAAGGTGCACTGGGCGATGATGTTCGCCGCCTTTCTGGTGGGTATTCCGCTGTTCTTTGAAATCGGCTTCGTATTGCTGATTCCGCTGGTGTTCATCGTCGCCCGGCGCTCCGGGGTGTCGCTGATCAAGATCGGCATTCCGCTGCTGGCCGGGTTGTCGGTGGTCCACGGCCTGGTGCCGCCCCACCCGGGGCCGCTGCTGGCGATTGGCATCTTCAATGCCGACATCGGCAAGACCATCTTCTACGGGCTGATCGTCGCCCTGCCCACGGCGATCATCGCCGGCCCCCTGTACGGCAACTTCATCTCCAAGTACATCCCGGGCAACCCGAACAAGGAGCTGATGGACCAGATCGCCCGCGAGTCCGACCAGCACAACCTGCCTAGCTTCAGCATCACCCTGATCACCGTGCTGCTGCCGGTGTTCCTGATGCTGCTGAAAACCTTCGCTGACGTGGTACTGCCGGCCGAGCATATCGTCCGTCAGTGGATGGACCTGATTGGCCACCCGATCAGCGCCCTGCTTGCCGCCCTGCTCCTGGCCTTCTACACCTTTGGCGCGGCGCGCGGTTTTTCCCGCCAGCAGATCATGAAGCTGCTCGACCAGAGCCTGGCGCCAACGGCGGCAATCGTCCTGATCGTCGGTGCCGGTGGTGGCTTCAAGCAGATGCTGGTGGATACCGGCGTGGGTAATGTGATCGGGCAGATGGCCGTACAGGCGCAGATATCGCCAATCATGCTGGCCTGGCTGGTGGCGGCGGTGATTCGCATCGCCACCGGTTCCGCGACGGTGGCGACCATTACCGGGGCCGGGATCGTCGCGCCGGTGATCGGCATGATTCCGGGGGTCAACCGCGAGCTGCTGGTGCTGGCGACCGGCGCGGGGTCGTTAATTCTGTCCCACGTCAACGATGCCGGCTTCTGGCTGGTGAAGCAGTACTTCAACATGACCGTGGCCGAGACCTTCAAGACCTGGAGCATGATGGAGACCATCCTGTCGGTGGTCGGCATCATCTTTATCATGCTGCTGTCGTTGGTGGTCTGAAGACCTGCGGGCTGCTGCGCAGCCCATCGCTGGCAAGCCAGCTCCCACAAGTTCGGTGTACACAGGACCTTGTGGGAGCTGGCTTGCTAGCACATCAGATCAAAAAGCTGCCTTGAAGATCGCCTCGATCTCCTCCTGGCTGGCCACCCGCGGGTTGGTCAGGCCGCAAGCATCCTTCAAGGCATTGCTGGCCAGGGTCGGAATATCCGCCTCCTTCGCCCCCAGCAGCGCCAACCCGGCCGGGATATCAATGGCCCGCGACAGGTTCTCGATCGCCGCCAGGGCCGCATCGCTGCCCTGCTCGACGTTCATGGCGCTGACCTCCACGCCCATGGCCTTGGCCACATCACGCAGGCGCGCGGCACTGACGCTGGCGTTGAAGCGCTGTACATGGGGCAACAGCACCGCATTGCAGACACCATGGGGCAAGTCATAGAAGCCACCGAGCTGGTGAGCCATGGCATGCACGTATCCCAGGGAAGCGTTGTTGAATGCCATGCCGGCGAGGAACTGGGCGTAGGCCATGTTCTCCCGGGCCTGAAGGTCGCTGCCGTCGGCTACGGCCTGGCGCAGGTTGTCGCTGATCAGCTCGATGGCCTTGATGGCGCAGGCATCGGTGATCGGCGTGGCCGCCGTCGATACATAGGCTTCAATGGCGTGGGTCAAGGCATCCATGCCGGTGGCCGCCGTCAGGCCTTTGGGCATGCCGACCATCAGCGCCGGGTCGTTGACCGACAGCAGCGGCGTGACGTTGCGGTCGACGATGGCCATTTTCACGTGGCGCGCTTCGTCAGTGATGATGCAGAAGCGGGTCATCTCGCTGGCCGTACCGGCCGTGGTATTGATGGCAATCAGCGGCAGTTGCGGCTTGGCCGACCGGTCGACGCCTTCGTAGTCACGGATGTGCCCGCCGTTGGTGGCGCACAGGGCGATGCCCTTGGCACAGTCATGGGGCGAGCCGCCGCCCAGGGAAATCACACAGTCGCAACGCTCGCGCTGCAACAGCGCCAGGCCCTGCTCGACGTTGGCAATGCTCGGGTTGGGCTTGGCGCCATCGAAGATCGCCGAGTCGATGTCGCGCATCGCCAGCATTTCGGCCATGCGCTCGGCAACGCCGGCTTTGGCCAGGCCCGCGTCAGTGACGATCAAGGCCTTGCGCAGGCCATACCCGGCAATGGCAGCCATCGCCTCTTCGAGGCAATCGATGCCCATGATATTGACGGCGGGGATGAAAAACGTGCTGCTCATGGCGAGATCCTCATGCAATGTACCTTTGCCTAGAGGATCCGCCTGTCGGCCCTGCCCCGTGTTGATCTGGGGCAAGGCCTGGCTCAGCCGAGGAACAGCCGGTAGGCCGGGTTGTCGCTTTCGTCCCAGTAGCGGTAGCCCATGGCGTCCAGCGCCTCGGGCAGGCTGGCCTGTTCGTCCTGCGGCACTTCCAGGGCGGCGAACACCCGCGCCTCGGCGGCGCCGTGGTTGCGGTAGTGGAACAGGCTGATGTTCCAGCGTTTGCCCAGGCGCTCCAGAAAGCCCAGCAAGGCTCCCGGGCGCTCGGGGAATTCAAAGCGCAGCACGCGCTCGTCCGCACCCGGCCCGGCGTGGCCACCGACGGTATGGCGCACGTGCAGCTTGGCCAGTTCGTTGTCGGTCAGGTCCAGCACCGTGTAGCCCTGCTCGCGCAGGCTGGCCAGCAACTGCTCGCGGGGATCGGTCTGCGGGTGGGTCTGCACGCCCACGAACAGCCGCGCTTCCTTGCCCGGATAGTAGCGGTAGTTGAACTCGGTGATCTGGCGCTTGCCCAGGGCCTGGCAAAAGGCGCGGAAACTGCCCGGCTGCTCGGGGATGGTCACGGCGATGATCGCTTCGCGCTGTTCGCCAAGTTCGGCACGCTCGGCCACATGGCGCAGGCGGTCGAAGTTGACGTTGGCGCCGGAATCGATGGCCACCAGGGTCTGCCCCTGCACGCCTTCGCGGGCCACGTACTTCTTGATCCCGGCCACCGCCAGGGCGCCGGACGGCTCGGTGATCGAGCGGGTGTCGTCGTAGATGTCCTTGATCGCCGCGCACAACTCGTCGCTGCTGACAGTGATCACCTCGTCGACATAGTGGCGGCACAGTTCAAAGCAATGGGCACCGATCTGCGCCACCGCCACCCCCTCGGCAAAGCTGCCGACCTGAGCCAGCACCACCCGCTCGCCGGCGGCCATGGCCGCTTGCAGGCAATTGGAGTCGTGCGGCTCGACACCGATCACCTTGACCTCGGGGCGCAGGTATTTGACGTAGGCCGCGATGCCGGCGATCAGGCCGCCACCACCGACCGGGACGAAGATTGCATCCAGCTCGCCCGGTTGCTGGCGGAGGATTTCCATGGCCACGGTGCCTTGCCCGGCGATCACGTCCGGGTCGTCGAACGGCGGCACGAAGGTCGCGCCTTCGCTGTCGGCCAGTTTCAAGGCATGGGCCAGCGCGTGCGGGAAGCTCTCGCCGTGCAGCACCACCTGGCCGCCGCGCGAACGCACGCCTTCAACCTTGAGCTCAGGGGTGGTGGTTGGCATCACGATGGTCGCGCGCATGCCCAGCTCGCGGGCGGCCAGGGCGACCCCCTGGGCATGGTTGCCGGCCGACGCGGTGATCACCCCGCGCTGGCGCTGGGCCGGGCTCAGGCGGCTGAGACGGGTATAGGCACCGCGGATCTTGAAGGAAAAGGTCGGTTGCAGGTCTTCGCGCTTGAGCAACACCTGGTTGCCGAGGCTGCGCGACAAGGCCGGCGCAGCTTGCAGGGGCGTTTCGATCGCCAGGTCGTACACGGGTGCCGCAAGAATGCGCCGCACGTAGTCAGACAGCAGGTTCAGCGGTGCGGACGGTGTACGGGGGCTTACGGCAAGGCTGGTCATCAGTGACTCCTGGTGTTTTAAAGTGCCCAGGAGAGAGAGAAAGAACCCGCCTCCAGGGCGGGTTCGGTGCAAGTGCCAGCTAG
>NZ_JH650774.1:98770-100643 GCF_000259195.1 Pseudomonas donghuensis | reverse complement strand
TTTTAAAGTGCCCAGGAGAGAGAGAAAGACCCCGCCTCCAGGGCGGGTTCGGTGCAAGTGCCAGCTAGCCCGCCAAAACGATAATGGCGGTAATAATGCTGTGCTGAGGCAACTGCAGGAATGTATTCATGGCAGCGAAACTAGCGCAGCCGCGCAGACAAAGTCAAGCAGGCTCGCGGGCGGAGTCCGGCACATCGAAGAGCCGGTCGAAGGCCCACTGGAACACGAAGGCATAGACGAAGAAGAACAGGAACAGCGCCAGGTTGGTCAACAGCGCCGCCCACAGGCTGATCTGCAACCAGCCGGCGACCACCGGCAAGAGGATCAACACCAGCCCGCCTTCAAAGCCCAACGCATGCACAAAACGCCGCCACAGGGTACGCCGACGCTGTGCCTGACGCGCCTCCCAATACTCGAAGGCCCAGTTGTAGAACATGTTCCAGGCCAGGGCCACCGCCGAGAGGATCAGCGACAGCACGGTGGAATGGGCCATGCCGGCATCGAAGGCCCAGGACAATACCGGCGCCACACACAGCACGGCGATGGTTTCGTAGAGTATGGCCTGAACGATCTTGCGCGCCTTGCCTTGCATGTCTGCCTCCCTGAACGTCAATGAAGCCCCACCCTAGCCGCGTTGAGACGGCGGTTCAATTGAGCTAAATTGAGCCTCCCTCAATTGGCTTGAGCACCGTGTTCGCCAAACTGCCCCTGACTGCCCTGCGCACGTTCGAATCGGCGGCCCGCCTGGGCGGCTTCAAGGCTGCCAGCGACGAACTGGCGGTCACCCCGGCGGCGGTCTCGCACCAGATCAAGCGCCTGGAGTCGCACCTTGGCCTGCTGTTGTTTGAGCGCAGCGCGCAGGGGGTCAGGCTCAGCGAAGCCGGTGAGCGCTTGTACCTGCAGGTGCACCAGAGCCTGGCAAACCTGCAGCGCAGCCTCGAAGCGTTGCAACCACCCGGCGATCGCCAGCAACTGACCCTGACCACCACCGCGGCGTTTGCCAGCTTGTGGCTGATCCCCCGGCTGGGCGATTTCCATCATCGCCATGGCGACATTCAGGTCCGGGTGCTGACCGGCAGCGAGGTGGTCGACCTGCAGCGCGACCAGCGTTTCGACCTGGCCCTGCGTGCCGAATTCAATCCCGACCCCGGGCTGCAACGGATGCCGTTGCTGGCCGAGCATTTCTCGGTCTATACCCCGCCCGGTTGGCAGGAGCCACCTGCGGATCAGCCCCTGTCGCTGCTTGAGGTACCGTGGAGTTCGGTCAGTGGCGTGGTCATCGACTGGGCCCGCTGGTGCGCATTGGCCGGCTGTGAAGACTGGCTGCAGCGGGCGCGCTTTCATCGCTACGACGATGAACACTATGCCCTGCAGGCGGCCGCTGCCGGCTATGGGCTGGTGCTGGCGAGCAATGTGCTGGTCGCCGACAGCGTGCGCCAGGGCTTGCTGCAGCCGTGGCGCGATGAAGTGCGTCTGCCGGCCGCACAGTACAGCGCAGTGTGGTTGCCGGGGCGTGAGCGCGAACCTGCGTTGCGGGCCTTCCTGGACTGGCTGGGCAGCGCTATTTGCGCTGGAGCGAATTAAATCCGTTCAAACTCGCGCACAAATTGATTACCCTGCTGCCCCGCCGCCTGGCCGTGCACTGCAGAGTGCCGCCAATCGCACCAGCAGGGCATGCCCCTCGGCTTGCAACACCCCTATCCCAGCCCCTTGGCAGAAGGAGGAGACCCGGCTCATGCTCGCGGCTCTCGACTTGCATCAGGACGATGCCGCGCTACCTAAGCGGGTCAGTCATCACTCGATCAACCAGCACCTGCGTGGGCCGATGCAACTGGCCACGGTCTTGCTGTGGTTTTACGCCGCCCCCGGCGTA
>NZ_JH650774.1:60395-98592 GCF_000259195.1 Pseudomonas donghuensis | reverse complement strand
CGCGCCCCCCCCCTGCCGCTGGCCTACGCCCTGGAAGCCTCGGGCGATTCCTACGCTGCGCAACCAATCTGGAAGCACCTGGCCGACAGCGAGTGGACCGACAACGCGCGCCTCACCGCCGCACGCAGTGCATTCAATGCCAACGATCCGTATCAGGCCGAAAAGTACTGGAACCAGGCACCGCATGTAACGGCCGACGACTGGGCGCTGGGCGCGGCCATTGCCCGGCGCCAAAGCCAGATCGACGCCGCCATGAACTACCAGCGCGAGGCCCTCAAGCGCCAGCCGCGCCCCGACCACTACTACGCCGCCTCGGTGACCGCCGCGCAGAATGACGACCTGCGCCAGAGCACCGCCTGGCTGGCCGAAGCCGTACGCCTGGCGCCGGACCAGCCGCGCTACCGCGCCGACTACGGCATGCGCCTGTCAGGCTCGCAGGATGAAGCGACCCGAGCCCGCTCGATTGCCCACCTTGAGCGCGCCACTCACGACTTCCCCGAGGACTACCGCCTCGGCGAAACCCTGGCCTGGCGCTACGCCGAAGTGGGGAACAGCGCCGCCGCGTGCAAAGAGCTGCGCCGGGTGCTGGATGTCGAGCAGGACCTGGTCGACGGCGATGACCAGTTCGGCAGCCTGCAAGCACGCAAGTACCGTCAGCGCCGCGACCATGAAGCGTTGTCGCGACGCGACCGCATCACCCTGGCCAGTACCTGGTCGCCGGGTGGCGTCTCGACCAACGACAACTTGCGTGACGAGCGCCAGAACCGCCGTGCCACCTCGCAAAACGTGCAGCTGGCGATGTGGGACCATGCCTTGGGCGAGGAACCGAGCCGCAATGGCAGCACCTTCTCGGTCTATGGCCGGGTGTTGTTTGGCGGCACGGGCCGCAACGACTACGCGCAAAGCATGGGCACCGGCGTCGGCCTGCGCTACAAGCCGTTCGGCACGGCCAACCTCAACCTCTACAGCGAGCTCTATCACCAGCGCCAGATCGACGATGCCCGTTATGGCGGCTTGAGCCTGGGCCAACTGATCAGCCCGAGCAAGGCTGGCGACAACTATAGCGACCTGCGCGGCCACGCCGCGTCGAGCAACGACCTGCTGCTGCGCGCCACCGCCTCGTTCCTCGACCAGGGCAAATGGCGCAACGACTGGCGCGCCGATGAAGACGACTGGGACGAGCGCTTCCTCTACCTCGATGGCGCCTGGTGGACCCGCGCCGGTGATCATCAATGGCTGTCGCGCTACCAGCGCGGACACACCTGGAAACTGCCCAGCACCTCGCCACAAACCCTGATGCCCTATGGCTTTCTTGAGCTCTCAAGCCAGGACCCGAGCAACGACTGGCGCCAGGACCTGCGCACCGGCCTGGGCTTGCGCTGGCAATGGTGGTTCGACGACGACCGCTACAACGCCTATCGCGGTTCGCTGAAAGTACGCGCCGAATACCAGCAAGCGCTGGGCGGTAATTTTTATGAACACGCCAATGGCGTGTTGCTGGGTGCGGAGTTGACCTTCTGATGCGCCGTTTGATCGCTGTGATGCTATTGGTGCTGAGCCTGCAGGCCAGCGCCGACGAACACCTGTTCTACCAACCGCTGAACCGCGACGCCCAGTTGAGCCAGGAACAATGGCGCTCGCGATGGAAGGCCAGCGCGGCCCAGGGCAGCAAAACCCTGATCGTGCAGTGGAGCGCCTACGGCGACAGCGACTTCGGTGGTGCCCGGGGCTGGCTGGCCAACAGCCTGCGCCTGGCCCACGAACAGGGGCTGCAACTGGTGCTGGGGCTGTACATGGACGCCGCCTATTACCAGCGCATCGACGCGCTGGACGGCGCCGGCCTTGCCGCCTACTGGAAGGCCCAACTGGGCAACGCCCTGGCCCAGCAGCGCAAGGTGCGCCAGGACTGGCAATTGCCGGTGGCAGGCTGGTACCTGCCAATGGAACTGGACGACCTGCACTTTCACAGTGCCGACCGCCGCCAAGCGCTGTACACCCAGTTGCAGGCGTTCAACCGCCGGCTGGATGCGCCGCTGCACATCAGCGCCTTCAGCACCGGGCGCCTGAGCCCGGCAGTCAATGCCCGCTGGCTGGAGCAACTGGCCAGCCTCAATGTGCAGGTCTGGTGGCACGACGGTGCCGGCAGCGGGCGCCTGGCGCCGCTGGTGCGCCAAGGCTACCTGGACGCCCTGCCCTGCAGCATCGGCATCGTCAATGAAGCCTTTCGCCAGCCCCGCGCAGCAGGCCAGCCCGTCAGGGCCGTGGCGGCGCAACCGCAGCTGCGCAGCGCTTGCCATCCACGGGCGGTGTCAACAGATCAGGTCAAGCCGCCAAAGCGCTTGTAGAAGTTCTCGCCGACATCCGGTAGCGGCCCGTCGGCGGTTTCCATGGCGCTTTCCAGCCATTGCTCGGCCGGGGCGACGATCAGCCGGTACAGGTTGCGGCACAATTGCCGGGCTGCGCGGCCTTCCCAGTCCCCCGGAAGCAGCTCGTCGGGGAGCTGCGGGTCACGCAGCAACAGCTTGCGGTACTCGTGAATCAACAGGATACGGGCCAGGAAGCAGTCCTGAGGGTCGAGCGTGGGTTGCTCGCGCAGGCTCTGCCAGAGCGGCCGAAACAACTGGATGAACTCGCTGTAATGGGCCGCCAGTTCCTCAAGGTTCCAGCTTTCGCGCACTTGCATGCGCAACGCCCGCGAGGCCAGTACATCCTGGGTGGTGGTCTCGAACAGGATGGTGTCTTCCTGCACGCCAAGCTCCAGCAAGGTGGCATTGACGTCGCCGCGGTCAAAACGCGGCGAGGCCAGTACCGTGGGTGCAATCGCACCAAACCCCTGCCATTCGAGCTCTTCGCGCACCTGCTTGCGCTTGTCGGCAGGCAGCTGGGTCAGCATCGCCAGGCACCATGAGCCATCCCAGGCCGACAGGTTGGCGCTGTACACACGCTTGAAAGCCTTGTCGAAGCGCCGCCGGCCGGTGCCGGTCAGGCTGTAATAGCTGCGCCTGCCAACCTTCTCTGCGGTCAGCCAGTTTTCTTTGCTCAGGCGAAAGATCGAGGTACGGATCAGCCGCTCGTTGATGCCCATGGGCTCGAGCAGCTGAATCAGGCTGCCCAACCACACGGTGCCACCATGGGGCTCGATGGCATCGCCATACAAGGTGATGATCAGCGAGCTGGCCCGTATGGGTGTCTGTTGCTGAAAACGGTTGATCAGCTGATTGAGCGGTGTCAGGGACGACATAGACGGTCCATCGAAAAAGTTGAAATATACCCCGCCGCCCAGCTCAAGACTACGCCGGCCCTGTTGCCCGAGGGTTTCAGGTGCTGCTGGCGGCCTTGGGGCGATGCTCGCTGTGGCTGATCCGTGGCCGGTCGGCTTCGACAGCCGACAACGGCGCGCACTCCACCAGGCTGCTGCAGCGCTGGCCGAGGAGTTGGTATTCGCGGGTGCCGGCTTGCTTCCAGGCCACTTCCTCATCGCTCAAGCGCCGGGTAACCCGGGCTGGCGAACCGACCACCAGCGATTGCTCGGCGCAGGTGAAGCGCGCCTTGACCAGGGCGCCAGCCGAGACGATCGAGCGCGCGCCGATGCGGGCGTAGTCCAGGACCACGGCATTGATACCGATCAACGCATCAGCGCCCACCCGGCAGCCATGCAACACCGCGCCGTGACCGACATGGCCGTCGCGCTCGATCACCGTATCACTGTCGGGGAAACCATGCATGACACAGGTGTCCTGCAGGTTGGCGCCCTCCTCCAGCACGATCCTGCCGAAATCACCGCGCAAGCTGGCCAAAGGACCGATGTAGCACCGCGGGCCAACAATCACGTCGCCGATCAATACGGCGCTCGGGTGTACATAGGCACTGGGGTCGACCACCGGCGTGAGGCCGTCAAGGCTGTAGCAGGGCATGGCGAATCTCCTCGTAGCATTTAACCTCAATCACCTGACAGCAATAACATTTTATGTATCGTTTTACCATGTCACCATCAGTGCCCCCCCCTCCTATAAGCCTCCGCTATTTATTGGATTCGGCGACACCACAGGCATAGAGCCACAAACAATTAGACACGCATTGTTATTTTTCGTGTTGTATTTTCGTATCGCTTCATGCCTATACTTTGACGAAACGGCTCCCGCCCGCCCAATAAAAATCCCGGCCTTGACGCCCGACCGCCCTGCGAGACCTTCGCCATGCCGCATACCCTTGCCGTGCACACCCACCAGGCGGTTTGCCTGATCACCCTGCAGCGCCCACAAGCACTCAATGCATTGACCAGTGAACTGCTGGCCGAGCTCGCCGAGCAACTGCAGCGCTGCGCCAGCGACGACAGCATTGGCGCCGTGGTCCTGACCGGCAGCCGCAAGGCCTTTGCCGCAGGCGCCGACCTCAATGAAATGGCCGGACGCGACCTGGTGGGCATGCTCAACGATCCGCGTCAGGTGCACTGGCAAACCATTACCCAGTTCGCCAAGCCCCTGATTGCTGCCGTCAATGGCTACGCCCTGGGCGCCGGCTGCGAACTGGCGATGCACGCCGACATCCTGATTGCTGGCGAGGACGCCCAGTTCGGCCAGCCGGAAATCAACCTCGGCATCATGCCCGGGGCCGGTGGCACCCAGCGCCTGCTGCGGGCGGTGGGCAAGTCGCTGGCCATGCAGATGGTCCTCAGCGGTGAGCCGATCAGTGCCAGGCGCGCCCTCGAGGCCGGCCTGGTCAGCGAAATCACCCCGCCGGAGCTGACGGTCGAGCGCGCCTTGCAGATTGCCCAGCGCATTGCCAGCAAAGCACCGCTGGCCCTGCGCCTGGCCAAGGAGGCGCTGCTCAAGGCCCAGGACCTGGACCTGGCCAGCGGCCTGCGCTTTGAACGCCACGCTTTCACCCTGCTGGCCGGCACCGCCGACCGCAACGAGGGCATCCGTGCCTTCCAGGAAAAACGCCGCGCCAGCTTCTGCGGCAAATAAGCCCCACCCCCCCCTCGATTGACCTGCAACCAAAGGCAGATACCATGAGTTTCGAGCACATCCTGTTTTCCATCGATGCAGGCGTCGCCCTGCTCAGCCTCAATCGTCCCGAGCAACTGAACAGCTTCAACGGCCGCATGCATGAAGAGGTTCAGGAGGCGCTGCGCCTGGTACGCCGCAGCAATGACGTACGGGTCCTGTTGCTGACCGCCGAAGGCCGCGGCTTTTGCGCAGGCCAGGACCTGGCCGACCGCAATGTCGTCCCCGGCGCCGAGGCACCCGACCTGGGCGAATCCATCGAGCGCTACTACAACCCGCTGGTTCACACCCTGCGCGACCTGCCGATCCCGGTCATCTGTGCCGTCAACGGCGTCGCCGCCGGTGCTGGCGCGAACATACCGCTGGCCTGCGACCTGGTGCTGGCTGCTCGCTCGGCCAGCTTTATCCAGGCGTTCTGCAAGATCGGCCTGATCCCCGATTCGGGCGGCACCTACGCCTTGCCACGGCTGGTCGGCATGGCCCGGGCCAAAGCCCTGGCCATGCTCGGCGAACGGCTGAGCGCCGAACAAGCCGAGCAATGGGGCTTGATCTACCGCTGCGTCGAGGATGCTGAACTGCGCGACGAGGCCATCAAGCTGGCCCGCCACCTGGCCACCCAGCCCACCTACGGCCTGGGCCTGATCAAGCGCAGCCTGCATGCAAGCCTGGACAACAGCTTCGAACAGCAACTGACCCTGGAGCGCGACCTGCAACGCCTGGCCGGGCGCAGCGAGGACTATCGCGAAGGCGTGAGTGCCTTCATGGCCAAGCGTACTGCTCAGTTCAAAGGGCGTTGAGCATGACTGCCCTCAGTCACAACGTCATGGTCGCGGTGATCGGCGCCGGGGCCATGGGCGCCGGTATCGCCCAGGTGGCGGCCCAGGCCGGGCACCGGGTGCAGCTGTACGACAGCCGCCCCGGCGCCGCCGCCCAGGCCATTGCAGCCATAGACCAGCACCTGGGCAAACGCGTGGCCAACGGCAAGCTCGCCGCCAGCGCCCGGGCCGAATGCCTGGCTCGCCTGCGGCCCGCCGCGCAGCTGGACGAGCTGGCCGACGCGGGCCTGGTGATCGAGGCCATCGTCGAAAAGCTTGAGGTCAAACGTGAGTTGCTAGGCCAATTGGAGTCGCTGTGCCGCAGCGACTGCATCCTGGCCAGCAACACCTCGTCAATCTCGATCACGCAACTGGCTGCCGGCCTTGCGCACCCGCAACGGCTGGTGGGCATGCACTTTTTCAATCCGGCACCGGTCATGGCCCTGGTCGAAGTGGTCAGCGGGCTGGCCACCGCCAGCCAGATCGCCGAGTGCATCAAGGACACCGCCCTGGCCTGGGGCAAGCAGCCGGTGCTGGCGCGCTCCACCCCAGGCTTTATCGTCAACCGGGTCGCGCGCCCGTTCTACGCCGAAAGCCTGCGCCTGCTCCAGGAGCAAGTGAGCGATTGCGCCAGCCTCGATGCCTTGCTGCGCGAAGCTGGCGGCTTTGCCATGGGCGCCTTCGAACTGACCGACCTGATCGGCCACGACGTCAACTACGCCGTGACCTGTTCGGTATTCGACGCCTACTACCAGGACCGGCGGTTTACGCCGTCGCTGGTACAAAAGGCGCTGGTCGACGCCGGGTACCTGGGGCGCAAGAGCGGCCGGGGCTTCTATGACTATCACCAACACGCACTGCGCCCACAACCGCTGAGCCTGGAAAGCCAGGCCGTGCCCGACACCCTGTTCGTCGAAGGCGAGCCTGGCTTGCTCGCGCCCCTGCTTGAGCGCCTGGCCAGCGCAGGCCTGGTGCTCAGCCACCGCCCCGGCAACGGCCTGTTGCGCATTGGCCAGGCGACACTGGCCCTGAGCGATGGCCGCCTGGCCAGCCAGCGGGCCAGGGATGAGGGCCTGCGCAACCTGGTCCTGCTCGATCTGGCACTCGACTACGCCAGCGCCAGGCGCCTGGGCATCAGCTGGGCAGCCGACACCTCGCCCGCCGCCATCGACCAGGTGGTGGCCCTGCTCAATGCCGCCGGCATTGCGCTAACCGCTCTGCGCGACAGTCCGGCCCTGTGCGTGCTGCGCACCGTGGTCTGCCTGGCCAACGAAGGCGCCGACGCCCTGTTGCACGGGGTGGCTTCGGCCGCGGATATCGACCTGGCGATGTGCGCCGGGGTCAATTACCCCTGCGGCCCACTGGCCTGGGCCGACGCCCTGGGCATCGACTACACGGTGCAGGTGCTGAGCAACCTGCAGGCCGCCTACGGTGAAGAACGCTACCGCCCCTCCCTGCACTTGCGTCGGCTGCTGGCCGAAGGAGCCTGCTTTCATGAATGAACGATTGGACCTCGCCAGCCGTTGCGCCCAGGCGCTGTTCGAACGCGACCCGGCCAGCCAGGGCATGGGCATGCGCCTGCTGGCCGCCGGCCCCGGCAGCGCCCGGGTCGGCATGAGCGTGCGCAAGGACATGCTCCAGGGCCATGGCACCTGCCACGGCGGCTACCTGTTTGCCCTGGCCGACTCAGCCTTTGCCTTTGCCTGCAATAGCCACAACGAAGCCACCGTCGCCCTGGGCTGCAGTATCGACTACGTCGCCCCGGCGCACCTGGACGATACCCTCACCGCCACCTGCAGCGAGCAAAGCCGCAGCGGGCGTACCGGCAACTACGCCGTACGCATCGAGAACCAGCAGGGCCAGTTGATCGCCCTGTTTCACGGCAAGTCCTACAAAGTACGCGGCACTGTGTTGCCCGAGGAGCCCCAGGCATGACCGACGCCCTGATCATTGACGCCTTGCGCACCCCAATCGGCCGCTACGCTGGCGCCCTGAGCAGCCTGCGTGCAGACGACCTCGGCGCCCTGCCCCTGCGCGCCCTGTGCCAACGCCACCCGCAGGTCGACTGGAGCGCCGTCGACGATGTGATCTATGGCTGCGCCAACCAGGCCGGCGAAGACAACCGCAACGTCGCACGCATGTCGGCGCTACTGGCCGGCCTGCCGCCCAGCGTGCCCGGCACCACCGTCAACCGCCTGTGCGGTTCGGGGCTGGATGCAATCGGTAGCGGCGCCCGCGCCATCCGCTGCGGTGAGGCCGGGCTGCTGCTGGTGGGGGGCGTCGAGTCGATGTCGCGGGCGCCGCTGGTCATGGCCAAGGCCGAACAGGCGTTTTCCCGCCAGGCTGAACTGCATGACACCACCCTGGGCTGGCGCTTCGTCAACCCGCTGATGCAACAGCAGTACGGTATCGATTCCATGCCGGAAACGGCCGAGAACGTCGCCGCGCAGTTCAACATTTCCCGGGCCGATCAGGATGCCTTTGCCCTGCGCAGCCAACAGCGCGCCGCGGCGGCCCAGGCCAGCGGACGCCTGGCCAGGGAGATCGTGCCGGTGACCATCGCCCAGCGCAAAGGGCCGGCACACGTGGTCGTGCATGATGAACACCCCCGCGCAGAAACAACCCTCGCGCAATTACAGAAACTGCCTACGCCCTTTCGGGACAACGGCACGGTGACAGCCGGTAATGCTTCAGGCCTGAATGACGGGGCTTGCGCCCTGCTGCTGGCCAGCCGCGAACAGGCCGAGCGCTTTGCTCTCAAAGCCCGCGGACGGGTGCTGGCGATGGCCACGGCCGGGGTCGAACCACGGATCATGGGCATCGGCCCGGTGCCGGCGACACGCAAGGCGTTGGCCCTCGCCGGGTTGAGCCTGGCCGACATGGAGGTGATCGAGCTCAACGAAGCGTTCGCCGCCCAGGGCCTGGCAGTACTGCGCGAGCTGGGGCTTGCCGACGACGACCCGCGGGTCAACCCCAACGGCGGCGCCATTGCCCTGGGGCATCCGCTGGGCATGAGCGGTGCCCGCCTGGTGACCACGGCGCTGCATGAACTGGAGCAACGCCAGGCGCGTTATGCCCTGTGCACCATGTGCATCGGCGTCGGCCAGGGCATTGCCTTGATTATCGAGCGCCTGGAGGACTGAAGCCGTACCCTAGCTCCACACTCAAGCCGCGTGCAGACGGCAACAAACAACAACAATTAGAGTGAAACCATGAACATGCAGATCCCCAATGCCCCCGTGCTCGACCCGCTGGAAACCGCCAGTATCGACGAACTGCGCCAGCATCAACTGCAACGCCTGCGCTGGAGCCTGAGCCATGCCTACCAGAACGTGCCCATGTACCGGCAACGTTTCGATGAGCTGGGCGTGCACCCTGATGACATCCGCTCGCTCGACGACCTGGCGCGCTTTCCCTTTACCTGTAAAGCCGACCTGCGCGACAACTACCCCTATGGCCTGTTTGCCGTACCGCTGCACGATGTGGTGCGCCTGCATGCCTCAAGCGGCACTACTGGCAAGCCGACCGTGGTCGGCTACACCCAGAACGACATCAACACCTGGGCCAATGTCGTCGCCCGCTCGATTCGCGCCGCCGGCGGGCGGCGTGGCGACAAGGTCCATGTTGCCTACGGATACGGCCTGTTTACCGGCGGGCTGGGCGCGCACTATGGCGCCGAGCGCCTGGGTTGCACGGTGATCCCCATGTCCGGCGGCCAGACTGAAAAACAGGTGCAGCTGATCCGCGACTTCCAGCCCGACATCATCATGGTCACCCCCTCGTACATGCTCAACCTGGCCGACGAGATCGAACGCCAGGGCATCGACCCGCATTCGCTGGCCCTGCGCCTGGGGATTTTTGGCGCCGAACCCTGGACCCCGGAACTGCGCAGCGCCCTGGAGGCACGCCTGGGTATTGAAGCCCTGGATATTTACGGGCTGTCGGAGATCATGGGCCCCGGGGTGGCCATGGAGTGCGCCGAAAGCAAGGATGGCCCGACCGTCTGGGAGGACCATTTCTACCCCGAGATCATTGATCCGGTGAGCGGCGCGGTACTCCCCGACGGCGAGCTGGGCGAGCTGGTGTTCACCTCGCTGAGCAAGGAAGCCCTGCCGATGATCCGCTATCGCACCCGCGACCTGACTCGCCTGCTGCCAGGCACGGCGCGGCCGATGCGGCGCATCGACAAGATTACCGGCCGCAGTGACGACATGCTGATCATTCGCGGGGTGAACGTGTTCCCGACGCAGGTCGAGGAACAGCTGCTTAAAATCAAACAGTTTTCAGAAGTCTACGAAATACATCTGTATCGTAATGGAAATCTGGACAGCGTCGACGTGCATGTCGAACTGAAAAGCGAACACCAACACCTGGACCCGGCCCGGCAGCAGGACCTGTGCAGCGAGCTGAGCCGGCATATCAAGACGCATATCGGTATCAGCTCGCGAGTGGTACTGCAGCCCGCCTATTCGATCAAACGCTCGGAAGGCAAGGCCTGTCACGTCTTCGACAAGCGCAAGTAATACAGCCGCGGGCCGCCTCGCGGCCCATTGCCCGCAACCTCTTCGCAGGTCACGCCCCGCGCGGCCGGGGCTTTTTCATGCCCGAATAAAGCGATACACAAGACGAACTCGATACACATTTTTATGTTTGATATTTTGCCCTGTATCACATATAACTGTCTTCAGCCTCAAAGCCCCCTTCATAAAAGGCTGGAGAACACCATGTACGCACAACTGGTAGAAACCGGCGTCAAGCGCCTCAAGAGCCTGGATGAGATGTCCGCGCAAGAGCGCGCGTTCCAGCAACGGATCGATGACGAAATTAAGATCGAAGCCAAGAACTGGATGCCCGACGCCTACCGCCAGACCCTGATCCGGCAGATCTCGCAACACGCCCACTCGGAAATCGTCGGCATGCTGCCGGAGGGCAACTGGGTAACCCGCGCCCCGACCCTCAAGCGCAAGCTGCAGCTGATGGCCAAGATCCAGGACGAAGCCGGCCACGGCCTGTACCTGTACAGCGCCATGGAAACCCTGGGCGCCGACCGCGACAGCGAAATCGCCAAGCTGCACAACGGCAAGGCCAAGTACTCGAGCATCTTCAACTACCCGACCCTGAGCTGGGCTGACATGGGCGTGGTGGGCTGGCTGGTGGACGGCGCCGCCATCGTCAACCAGGTGGTGCTGCAGCGCACCAGCTACGGCCCTTACTCGCGGGCGATGATTCGCATCTGCAAGGAAGAGAGCTTCCACCAGCGCCAGGGCTACGAAATGCTCCTGACCATGATGCGCCACGGTACCCAGGTACAGAAGGACATGGTCCAGGACGCCATCAACCGGCTCTGGTGGCCGGCGCTGATGATGTTCGGCCCCAGCGACGAGCACTCGCCCAACAGCGCCCAGTCCATGGCCTGGAAGATCAAGCGCCAGAGCAACGACGAACTGCGCCAGCGCTTCATCGACCAAACCATCCCGCAGCTCGAACTGCTCGGCTGCAGCGTCCCGGACCCGGCCCTGAAGTGGAACGCCGAGCGCGGCCATTACGACTTCGGCGAAATCCAGTGGGACGAGTTCTACGAAGTGCTCAAGGGCAACGGCCCGTGCAACCAGGAACGCGTCGCCACCCGACGCCAGGCCATCGAGGATGGCGCCTGGGTCCGCGCCGCCGCCGTCGCCCATGCCCGCAAAAAACACAACAAGATCGCCGCCTGACCGGAGAGCCCGCCATGTCCGAATGGACCCTGTTTGAAGTATTCGTGCGCAGCAAGCACGGCCTGAACCACAAGCATGTCGGTAGCGTCCACGCCGCCGACGCCACCATGGCGATCGAGAACGCCCGCGAGTTGTACACCCGCCGCAACGAAGGGGTCAGCCTGTGGGTGGTGCCCTCGGCGCTGATCATTGCTTCCTCGCCCGACGAGAAAGAGCCGCTGTTCGATCCGTCGCAGGACAAGGTCTACCGCCACGCCAGCTTCTATGAGCTGCCGGCCGAAGTGGGGCATATGTAACATGACCCAGGACCTGATCCCCTACCTGTTGCGCCTGGGCGACAGTGCCATGATCCAGGGCCAGCGCCTGTGCGAATGGTGTGGCCATGCGCCGGCGCTGGAAGAAGAACTGGCGCTGATGAACGTCGGCCTCGACCTGGTCGGCCAGGCCCGCAACTGGCTGGACTACGCGGCCGAAATGAGCAACGACGGCCGCGACGCCGATCATCTGGTGTTTCGTCGCGATCAGCGCGACTACCGCAACCTGCTGCTGGTCGAGCAGCCCAATGGCGATTTCGCCGTGACCATGCTCAAGCAGTTTCTCTACGACGCCTGGCACTTCCAGGTGCTTGAGCAACTGAGCCAGTCGCTCGACCCGCGCATCCAGGGCATAGCCGCCAAGGCGTTGAAAGAGGTCACCTACCATTTGCGCCGCTCGGGCGAGTGGATCGAACGCCTGGGCGATGGCACCGAAGAAAGCCACCAGCGCATGCTGGCAGCCATCCCTCAGGTGTGGCGCTTTACCGTTGAGCTGGTCAACAGCGACGCGCTCGAACAACGCCTGTTCGAGGCCGGCATCATCGGTGATCCGCAGGCCATCGCCGCCGCCTGGCAGCAGCAGGTGGCCAGCACGTTCGCCAGCGCCACCCTGCCCGTCCCGGCCGCCGCCAGCCCCTTCTACCTGGACAGCCGCCGCGGCATCCACAGCGAGCACCTGGGCCTGTTGCTGGCCGAAATGCAGTTCCTGCCACGAGCCTACCCCGATGCAACCTGGTGAACTGATTGCCAGCGATGGCGGCGCCCGGGCGGCGCGCGGCGACGACCTGAGCCGGGCCTGGGCGGTACTGGCCCAGGTCATGGACCCGGAAGTGCCGGTGGTCAGCGTGGTGGAGCTTGGGATCGTTCGCGAGCTGAGCTGGCAAACCGGCCACCTGCAGGTGGTGGTCACCCCAACCTACTCCGGCTGCCCGGCCACCGAGGTGATCGAGCAGGACATCTGCCAGGCCCTGGAGGACGCAGGCTTTGTCACGCCACGGCTCAAGCGCCAATTGCACCCGGCCTGGACCACCGACTGGATCAGCGCCAGCGGCCGGGAGCGCCTGCAGGCCTACGGCATCGCGGCGCCCCAGGGCAGTGCCAGCAAACGCAGCCTGCTGGGTGACAGCCCGCTGATCAGTTGCCCGCAATGCGGCAGCAGCCATACCGAATTGCTCAGCCAGTTCGGCTCGACCGCCTGCAAGGCGTTGTATCGCTGCTGCGACTGCCGTGAACCTTTCGACTATTTCAAATGCATCTGAGCGCACATTGCTGCGCCTGATGGAGAACGACCATGAGCCAGTTCCATAGCCTGACCGTCAAGCAAGTGCGCAATGAAACCCGTGATGCGGTGTCGATCCTGTTCGACGTACCGGATGACCTGCGCGAACAGTTTCACTTCGTCCAGGGCCAGTACCTGGTCATGCGTACCCACCTGGACAACGAAGAAGTACGCCGCTCCTATTCGATTTGCACCGGGGTCAATGATGGCGAGTTGCGGGTGGCGGTCAAACGCGTCGCCGGCGGGCGCTTCTCGGCCTTTGCCAACGATGTGCTGGCGGCGGGCGACGTACTGGAGGTCATGCCGCCGGCCGGCAGCTTCAATGTCCAGCTCGACCCCGCGCGCCAGGGCAACTACCTGGCCGTGGCGGCCGGCAGCGGTATCACGCCGATCCTGTCGATCATCAAGACCACCCTGGAGCACGAACCGCACAGCCGCTTCACCCTGCTCTACGGCAACCGCGCCAGCACCTCGGCACTGTTTCGCGAGCAGCTTGAAGACCTGAAGAACCGCTACCTGCAACGCCTGAACCTGATCTTCGTGTTCAGCCGCGAGCAACAGGACATCGATCTGTACAACGGTCGTATCGATGCCGACAAATGCAACCTGTTGTTCAGCCGCTGGCTGGATGCGCCGCGCCTGGATGCCGCGTTCATCTGCGGGCCGCAGAGCATGACCGAGATGGTGCGCGACAGCCTCAAGGCCAATGGCCTGGCAGCTGAACGGATTCATTTCGAGTTGTTCGCTGCCGCTGGCAATGAGCAACGCCGCCAGCAGCGCGAAGCGGCACGGGTCGAGAACCCGCAGAGCAGCCAGATCACCGTGATCAGCGACGGCCGCGCGCTGGCCTTCGACCTGCCGCGCAACACCCTGAGCGTGCTGGATGCCGGCAATGCCATCGGCGCCGAGCTGCCCTACTCGTGCAAGGCCGGGGTGTGCTCGACCTGCAAGTGCAAGGTCATCGAAGGCGAAGTGGAAATGGACAGCAACCACGCCCTTGAAGACTACGAAGTGGCCGCCGGCTATGTGCTGTCGTGCCAGAGCTATCCACTCAGCGCCAAGGTGGTGCTGGACTTCGACCAACTCTAAGCCCAAGGAGCAGAAGACGACTTTCCCTGTGGTACCTCGCGTGTCCTGACAACAACCAAAATAACAAGAGTACGGCCATGACCCCCAACGACATCGAAAGCATCAGCCAGCACCCTGACTTCCAGCAACTGGTCAAACGAAAACGGCGTCTGAACGGGGTCCTGACCCTGATCATGCTGTGCATCTATTACGGCTTCGTCCTGCTGGTGGCGTTCTCCCCCGAGACCCTTGGCCAGTCATTGAGCGGTGGGGTCACCACGGTCGGCATGCTGGTCGGGGTGCTGATCGTGCTGGCCTCGTTTGCCCTTACCGGGATCTACGTGCATCGCGCCAACAATGTGCTCGACCCCTTGAACGACAAGGTCAAGCGGGAGTGTGCACAATGAACTGGACCGCGATCGCAATGTTCCTGCTGTTTGTACTGTTCACCCTTGGCATTACCCGCTGGGCGGCACTGCGCACCCGTTCGGCGAGTGACTTCTATACCGCCGGTGGTGGCTTGAGCGGTTTTCAGAATGGCCTGGCCATTGCCGGCGACATGATCAGCGCCGCCTCCTTCCTCGGCATCTCGGCGATGATGTTCCTCAATGGCTACGATGGCCTGCTGTATGCCCTGGGGGTGCTGGCCGGCTGGCCGATCATCCTGTTCCTGATTGCCGAGCGCCTGCGCAACCTGGGTAAATACACCTTCGCCGACGTGGTGTCCTACCGCCTGGCGCAGACGCCGGTGCGCCTGACCTCGGCCTTCGGCACCCTGACCGTGGCGCTGATGTACCTGGTGGCGCAGATGGTCGGTGCCGGCAAGCTGATCGAACTGCTGTTCGGCATCAGCTATTTCAATGCGGTGCTGCTGGTCGGTGTGCTGATGGTCTTCTATGTGACCTTCGGCGGCATGCTGGCGACCACCTGGGTGCAGATCATCAAGGCCGTCCTGCTGCTCTCGGGCACCAGCTTCATGGCCTTCATGGTGCTCAAGCATTTCGGCTTCAGCACCGAGGCGATGTTTGCCGGCGCGGCGGCGGTGCACGCCAAAGGCACGGCGATCATGGCCCCCGGTGGCTTGCTGTCCAACCCGATAGATGCCATATCCCTGGGCCTGGGGATGATGTTCGGCACGGCGGGGCTGCCGCATATCCTCATGCGTTTCTTTACCGTCAGTGACGCCAAGGAAGCGCGCAAGAGCGTGTTCTATGCCACTGGTTTTATTGGCTACTTCTACCTGTTGCTGATCGTGGTCGGCTTTGGCGCCATTGTCATGGTCGGCACCGAGCCGGCCTACCGCGATGCCAGCGGCGCAATCATCGGCGGCGGCAACATGATCGCGGTGCACCTGGCCCAGGCGGTGGGCGGCAACCTGTTCCTCGGTTTCATTTCGGCGGTGGCCTTCGCCACGATCCTGGCCGTGGTCGCCGGCCTGGCGCTGTCCGGCGCCTCGGCGGTGTCCCATGACCTGTATGCCTGCGTGATCCGCAAGGGCCAGGCCAGCGAGAAGGAAGAGATGCGCGTCTCGCGCCTTGCCACCTTAGGGATTGGCGTGCTGGCGATCATTCTCGGCCTGATGTTCGAGTCGCAAAATATTGCCTTCCTCTCCGGCCTGGTGCTGGCCATCGCCGCCTCGGTCAACTTCCCGGTGCTGTTCCTGTCGATGTTCTGGAAAGGCCTGACCACGCGCGGCGCGGTGGTCGGCAGCATGAGCGGGTTGATCTCGGCGATCGTCCTGCTGGTGCTCAGCCCGGCGGTGTGGGTCAACGTCCTGCATCACCAGCAGGCGCTGTTCCCCTACAGCAACCCGGCGTTGTTCTCGATGAGCCTGGCCTTCTTCGGCGCCTGGCTGTTCTCGGTCACCGACACCTCGGCGCGGGCCACCGAGGAACGTGGCCGTTATCTCGCGCAGTTCATTCGCTCCATGACCGGGATCGGCGCCGCCGGCGCCAGCAAGCACTGACACCAACAACAAAAACGATTGTCGGGTATAAAAATAATGAACCACATTCGCCTCAAGCCAGCCTCGCTGCTGGCCAGCCTTGCCCTGCCCATGGTCGCCGCACCGGCCATGGCGGACTTTTTCGCTGACAGCCACGCCAAGCTCGAGCTGCGCAACCATTACCTGAACCGCGATTTTCGTCAGGACAACGCGCCCCAGGCCAAGGCCGAAGAATGGGGCCAGGGCTTCACGGCTAAACTGGAGTCGGGCTTTACCGAGGGGGCCGTGGGCGTTGGCGTCGACGCCATGGGCCAACTGGGGATCAAGCTCGACTCCAGTCGCGACCGCCGTGGCACTGGCCTGTTGCCCTACGGGCGCAACAGCCTGGAGCCGGCCGACGACTACAGCGAACTGGGCCTGACCGCCAAGCTGCGCGCCTCGAAAAGCGTGTTGCGCCTGGGCACACTGCAGCCGTTGTTGCCGGTGGTGGTGTACAACGATACCCGCCTGCTGGCCTCAAGCTTTCAGGGCGGCTTGCTCAGCAGCCAGGAAATCGACGGCCTGACGGTCAATGCCGGGCGCCTGACCAAGGCCAACCTGCGCGATTCTTCAAGCCGCGACGATATCGGCTATGGCGCGGCCAGCAGCGACGGCTTCGATTTTGCCGGCGGCAGTTATGCCTTCAACCCACAACTGAGCCTGAGCTACTACTACGGCAAGCTTGAGCACATCTACCGCCAGCAGTTTGTCGGCCTGGTGCATACCCTGCCATTGGCCGAGGGCCTGAACCTGCGCAGCGACCTGCGTTACTTCGACAGCCGCGGCGATGGCGCCGAACGTGGCGGACAAATCGACAACCGCAACTTCAACGCCAGCTTCGCCCTCGGCGTGCGCGCCCACAAGTTCACCGCCAACCTGCAACAGATGTCTGGCGACAGCGCCTTTCCGTTTCTCAACGGTGGCGACCCCTACACCGTCAACCTGGTCACCTACAACACCTACACCCGCGCGGGGCTGGACTCCTGGCAACTGCGCTACGACTACGACTTCGCCGCGCTCGGCGTACCGGGCCTGAGCTTCATGACCCGCTATACCGACGGCCGTCACGCCAAGGCCGGGGCCATCGACAACGGCCGTGAGCGCGAGCGCGATACCGATATCACCTACGTGATCCAGAGCGGCCCGCTGAAAAACGTCAGCCTGCGCTGGCGCAATGTCATGTTTCGCTCGGGCAACGGCCTGACCACGGCGCTGGACGAGAACCGCCTGATCATCGGCTACACCCTGGCGCTGTGGTAAGCGCCAAGCCCGTGTGCAATCGATTACCTGAAACCGGAGGACACCCGATGTCTGCTGCCCCTACCTTGCAAAGCTTCATTGCCGGCCGATGGATCGGCCAGCACGGCGCCACGCCGCTGCGCAGTGCCCTGGACGGCCATATCATCGGTTACAGCCACGAGGAGCGCCCGGACTTTGCCGAGGCCATCGAGCATGCCCGCGCTCAGGGCCTGCAGGCCCTCATGGCCATGGACTTCCAACAACGCGCCGCCCGCCTCAAGGCCCTGGCCTTGTACCTGAGCGAACGCAAGGAGCAGCTCTACGCCCTCTCCCACCACAGCGGTGCCACCCGTGCCGACAGCTGGATCGACATCGAAGGCGGCAACGCCACGCTGTTCGCCTACGCCGGCATCGGCGCGCGGGAGCTGCCCTCGGGCAATATTTTTCACGAAGGCCCGGCCATCCCCCTGGGCAAACAGGGCTCGTTCGTCGGCAGCCATATTCTGGTCCCGCGAGCGGGCCTCGCGGTGCATATCAACGCGTTCAACTTCCCGATCTGGGGCATGCTGGAGAAATTCGCCCCGACCTTCCTGGCCGGCATGCCCTGCATCATCAAACCCGCCACCGCCACCAGCTACCTGACCGAAGCGGTGGTGCGCCTGATGGCGCAATCCGGCCTGCTGCCGGCCGGTAGCCTGCAACTGGTGATTGGCAGCACCGGCGACCTGCTCGACCGTCTGCAAGGCCAGGACCTGGTGACTTTTACCGGCTCAGCCGACACCGCGGCAAAACTGCGCGTGACCCCGAACCTGATCCGTCACTCGGTCCCCTTCAGCGCCGAAGCCGACTCGCTCAACTGCGCGATCCTCGGCCCGGACGTCAAGCCGGGCGATCCGGCGTTCGAGCTGTACATCAAGGAAGTGGTCCGCGAAATGACCACCAAGGCCGGGCAAAAGTGCACCGCGATCCGCCGCGCCATCGTCCCGGCCCGGCACATCGACGCCGTGGCCAGCGCCCTGCGTGAGCGCCTGAGGCAGGTGGTGGTGGGCGATCCGTCGATCGAGGGCGTACGCATGGGCGCCCTGGCCTCCCATGAGCAGCAACGTGATGTCGGTGAACGCCTGCACAGCCTGCTGCAAAGCTGCGAGCAGCTGTTCGGTGCCAGCGATGGTTTCGCCCCGCGTGGCGAAGGGGTCAGCGAAGGGGCGTTCTTTGCCCCGACCCTGCTCCAGGCCCGCGACCCGCATGCCGAAGGCGGCGCCCATGACATCGAGGCCTTCGGCCCGGTCAGCACTTTGATGGCCTATGACGACCTCGACGAAGCCCTGGCCTTGGCCGCACGGGGCAAAGGCAGCCTGGTCGCCAGCCTGGTGACCTGCGACCGCCAGGTGGCGGCCAAGGTCATTCCGGTAGCAGCCGCCTGGCACGGCCGGCTGCTGATCCTCGACCCGCAGGCGGCGCCGGAGTCCACCGGCCATGGTTCGCCGCTGCCGCAACTCAAGCACGGCGGCCCGGGGCGTGCCGGTGGCGGTGAAGAGCTCGGCGGCCTGCGTGCGGTCAAGCACTACCTGCAACGGGCGGCGATCCAGGGTTCGCCGAGCATGCTCACGGCGGTCACTGGCGAGTACGTGCGCGGCGCCGAGGTGATTGAAACCGAGGTGCATCCGTTTCGCCGTTACTTCCAGGACCTGCGCATCGGCGAGTCGCTGCTGACCCACCGACGTACCGTCACCGAAGCCGACCTGGTGAACTTCGGCTGCCTGTCGGGCGATCACTTCTACATGCATTTCGACGAAATCGCCGCCAGGGACTCGCAGTTCGGCAAGCGCATCGCTCACGGCTACTTCGTACTGTCGGCCGCGGCCGGGCTGTTTGTCAGTGCCGCTCCCGGTCCGGTACTGGCCAACTACGGCCTGGATACCCTGCGCTTCATCAACCCGGTGGGCATTGGCGACACCATCCAGGCCCGGTTGACCTGCAAGCGCAAGATCGACCAGGGCAAGAGCAGCCCGCAAGGCATCCCGCAAGGGGTGGTGGCCTGGGATGTGGAGGTGACCAACCAGTTGGGAGAGCTGGTGGCCAGTTATGACATTCTGACCTTGGTGGTCAAACGTGAGGTCAGCCCCGTGGCAACCTGATCTTGAACTGCGCCCCACCGAGCGCTGACTGGCCGACAGTCAGCGTGCCACCCTGGCCCTCAATGGCCCGGCGGCTGATCGCCAGGCCCAGGCCAAAGCCGCCAGTGGTCCGGTCGCGACTGCGGTCCAGGCGGTAGAACGGCTGGAAGATCAGCTCACGCTGATCAGGCGGGATGCCGATGCCGTCATCCTCCACGGTCAGCAGGCAATGGCCCTGCGGGTCCAGGCTCAGGCGCAGGAGGATCTGCCCGTCGCAATAGCGCATGGCGTTGCGCACCAGGTTCTGCAAGGCGCGGGCGGTCAGCCGTGGGTCGAGGATGAAGCGCGGCAGTTTGTCGTCGGCGCGCACCTGCCATTCGATGCCGCGGCCATCGAGCTCCTCGGCAAAGCTGCCAAGAATACTGTCGACCAGCTCCAGCAACGACACCTCGACCCGCTCGCGCGCCTGGTCGGCGTTCTGCAGGCGGCTATAGGACAGCAGCTCGAGCACCAGCTCATCCAGCTCGCGGACATGGCCGACCAGTTCCAGCAGGCGCTTGCGGCAGTTCGGCGGCACTTCGTCGAACAGTAATACCAGGCCAAAATCCAGGCGCGTCAGCGGTGTGCGCAGCTCATGGGACACGGCGTTGAGCAGTTCGCGCTGCTGGGTCAGCAGGCGCTCGACGTCCTGGGCCATGGTGTCGAACACCTGGGCCAGTTCGCCGATGTTCGAGCGCGGCGGAATATGGGTGCGCTGCGACAACTCGCCCTGGCCCAGGCGCCGTGCGGTTTCCTTGAGGCGCTCAAGGTCGCGCCAGTGCGGCCATACCCAGAACAGCAGGCAACCGAGCAAGGCGGCGCCAATCAGTACGGTCACCACCCAGGACAGCAGGCTGATGTCCATCGGGTCGGGCGGGTTGCTCAGTTCCACCAGCCAGGTGTCGTCCAGCGGCGCCAGGGCGGTTTCGTAGTAGCCCCAGTCGCCCAGGCGCACCACGTTCTGCCCGGCGTTGAGGCGATCGCGTTCTTCATGGCTCAGGCCGATCTGGTCCTGGCGGCGCAGTTCAATCTCAAGGGGCGCGAAATCCGCCGCCAGCTCCCTGGCCTTGGCCGGCCACTCGCTGGCCGGCACCTGCTCGAACTGCTTGACGATCAGGCGCTGCACGCCCCGCGCCTGATCAAGGTTGTAGGCGATGAAGCGCTGATGAAAGGCGCCGACGATGGCGTCGGGAATCAGGAAGATCGCCCCGGCATAGGCCACGATGGTGATCAGGTACAGACGGATGAGGATCTTCAGCATGAGCCGCTAGAACTCCCACTCGACCCGGCTGAACAGGTAGCCCTTGCCCCACACGGTCTTGATCTTGCGCGCTTCGCCGGCGCTGTCGTCGAACTTGCGCCGCAGCTTGGAAATCGCCACGTCCACCGAGCGGTCGGTACCGTTGAACTCGATGCCGCGCAGTTGCTGGAGGATACGGTCGCGGCTGAGCACCACCCCGGCGTTGCGCGCCAGCACCACCAGCAGGTTGAACTCGCCGCTGGACAGCTCCACGGGTTGTTCGCGCCAGAACACGTTGCGCTCGGCCAGGTCGATGCGCAGGCCGCCGACCACGATCAGGTCGCTCTCAAGCCGGGGCTCGTTGATGCAGCTGCGGCGCAGCAATGTGCGTACCCGGGCCAGCAGCACCCGTGGCTCGCAAGGTTTGGTCACGTAGTCGTCAGCGCCCATCTCCAGGCCCAGCACCTGGTCATGGCTGTCGTCGCGGGCGGTCAGCATCAGGATCGGCAAGGCCTGGGACTCGGCGCGCAGCAGCCGGCACACCTGCAGGCCATCGAGGCCGGGCAGCATCAGGTCGAGGATCACCAGGTCCGGCTTGTTGCGCCGGGCTTCGGCCAGCACATGGTCGCCACGGGCAATCACATTGACACTGAAGTCGTTGCGCTGCAGGTAGCTGGCGATCAGTTCGGACAGGGCGCAGTCGTCTTCGACCAGGAGGATATTCGGCATGGGTAGTTTGACAGGCTGGGAAAGTCAGGCAGGATATAAGAGCTCACGCGCTCGCAGGATAAAGCTTCACACTTTTTTACACATGGCCTACACAGCTTAACTGTTGCCCGTCGGTCGCCTGCCTTAGCATTGCCGGGTCATTTTCGGAAGATCCGCATGTCCAGTACAAGTCCCGCCCGTCTGCGCGCCCTGGCGCCGCTGTTGTTGATCACCTTTGCCCTGAGCGCCTGCGACGACAAATCGCCGGCCGAAGAAAAGGCCCCGCCGAGCGCCGTCAAGGTCGAGACCGTGCGCGTGCAGCCGCTGGCGATCAGCACCGAGCTCAATGGCCGCATCCTTGCCCCACGTACCGCCGAGGTACGTGCGCGAGTGGCCGGGGTGGTGCTCAAGCGTGTGTACCGCGAAGGCAGCGACGTCAAACAGGGCGATGTGCTGTTTCGCATCGACCCGGCGCCGTTCCAGGCCGATTACGACAGCGCCCGCGCAAGCCTGGCCCGCGCCGAAGCCACGCTGTTCCAGGCGCGCTTGCAGGACCAGCGCTATCGCGAGCTGATCGGCATCAATGCGATCAGCCGCCAGGAGCATGACAACGCCCGCGCCGCCTTCCTGCAAGCCGATGCCGATGTCGCCGCTGCCAAGGCTGCGCTCGAGCGGGCCAAGCTCAACCTCGGCTACGCCACCGTCACCGCGCCGATTTCCGGGCGTATCGGTCGCGCCCTGGTGACCGAAGGCGCCCTGGTGGGGCAGAACGAAACCACGCCGCTGGCGACCATCCAGCAGTTGAACCCGATCCATGCCGACGTCACCCAGTCGACCCGCGAGCTCAATGCCCTGCGCCGCGCCCTGCGTGCCGGCGAACTGCAGCAGGTGGGCCAGGACCAGGCCAGCGCGACGCTGATCCAGGACGACGGCACGCTCTACCCGCTGCCGGGCAAGCTGCTGTTCTCGGACATCAGCGTCGACCCGAGCACCGGGCAGATCACCCTGCGCAGCGAGTTCCCCAACCCGGACCTGGACCTGCTGCCGGGCAGCTTCATCCGCGTGCGCCTGGAGCAGGCGGTCAAGCAACAAGGCATCAGCGTGCCGCAACGGGCCATCCTGCGTGACAGTGCTGGCAACCCGAAGGTAATGCTGGTGGATGCCGAACAGCGCATCAGCGAACGTTCGGTGGTATTGGGCAGTGTGCAGAACGACCGCTGGATCGTCAGCGACGGCCTGGCCCCCGGTGACCGGGTGGTGGTCGAAGGTCTGCAGCACATCAACCCCGGCGACCAGGTACAGGTCGACAACGCGGGCAAGGACGCCCTTCCCATCGTTCAGTCCAACGGCCAGTGAGGGCCTGATTCATGCCGCAGTTTTTCATTGACCGCCCGGTCTTCGCCTGGGTGGTCGCCTTGTTCATCCTGCTGGCCGGCGCCCTGGCCATCCCGCAGTTGCCGGTGGCCCAGTACCCCGACGTGGCGCCGCCGCAGGTGGAAATCTACGCCGTGTACCCCGGCGCCTCGGCGCAGACCATCGACGACAGCGTGGTCAGCCTAATCGAGGAAGAGCTCAACGGTGCCGACAACCTGCTCTACTTCAGCTCGCAAAGCAGCCTGGGCAGCGCCACCATCACCGCCACCTTCGAGCCGGGCACCAACCCGGACCTGGCCCAGGTCGACGTGCAGAACCGCCTGAAAGTGGTCGAGTCGCGCCTGCCGCGCCCGGTCACCCAGCAAGGCCTGCAGGTGGAGAAAGTCTCCACCGGCTTCCTGTTGATGGTGACCCTCACCGCCATGGACGGCAGCCTCGATGAAGTGACCCTGAGCGACTTTCTCGCCCGTAACGTGATGAACGAAATCCGCCGCCTCAAGGGTGTCGGCAAGGCGCAGCTTTATGGTTCGGAACGGGCCATGCGCATCTGGATCGACCCGGCCAAGCTGATCGGTTTCAACCTCACCCCCGATGACGTCAACGACGCCATCGCTGCGCAGAACGCCCAAGTGGCGCCAGGCAGCATCGGCGACCTGCCGGGTACCGGCACCCAGGAAATCACCGCCAACGTGGTGATCAAGGGCCAGCTCAGCACCGTGCAGGAGTTCAAGGACATCGTCCTGCGCGCCAATCCCGATGGCTCGACAGTCACCATCGGCGATGTCGCCCGGGTCGAGATCGGCAGCCAGGAGTACCAGTACGGCACCCGCCTCAACGGCAAGCCGACCAGCGCCTTCAGCGTGCAGTTGTCGCCCGGCGCCAACGCCATGGAAACCGCGACCCTGGTGCAAGCCAAGCTCAACGAGCTGTCGCGCTACCTGCCGCCGGGGGCCAAGTTCGACATCCCCTACGACACCTCTCCGTTCGTCAAGGTCTCGATCCAGCAGGTCATCACCACCCTGCTCGAAGCCATGGCCCTGGTGTTCGCGGTGATGTTCCTGTTCCTGCAGAACATCCGCTACACCCTGATCCCGACCCTGGTGGTGCCGGTGGCGCTGATGGGTACCTTTGCGGTGATGCTGGCGCTGGGCTTCTCGGTCAACGTGCTGACCCTGTTCGGCATGGTCCTGGCCATCGGTATCCTGGTCGACGACGCCATCGTCGTGGTCGAGAACGTCGAGCGGATCATGAGCGAAGAAGGCCTGGCACCGCGCGAGGCGACGAAAAAGGCCATGAGCCAGATCAGCGGCGCCATCGTCGGCATCACCCTGGTGCTGGTGGCGGTGTTCCTGCCGATGGCCTTCATGAAAGGCTCGGTCGGGGTGATCTACCAGCAGTTCTCGGTGTCGATGGCGGTGTCGATCCTGTTCTCGGCGTTCCTCGCCCTGAGCCTGACCCCGGCCTTGTGCGCGACCCTGCTCAAGCCGATCGCCAAGGGCTCGCACCACGAGAAAACCGGCTTCTTCGGCTGGGTTAACCGCCGCTTCGAAAGCATGACCAATGGCTACCAGCGCTGGGTGATCCAGGCCCTCAAGCGCAGCGGCCGCTATTTGCTGGTCTACCTGGTGCTGGTGGCCGGGCTGGTATACGGTTTCAGCCAACTGCCCTCCTCGTTCCTGCCCACCGAAGACCAGGGCTACACCATTACCGACATCCAGCTGCCGCCGGGGGCCAGCCGCGCCCGCACCGAACAGGTGGCGGCGCAGATCGAGGCGCATAACGCCACAGAGCCTGGCGTCGGTAACAGCACCCTGATTCTCGGCTTCAGCTTCTCTGGCAACGGCCAGAACGCGGCGCTGGCGTTCACCACCCTCAAGGACTGGTCCGAGCGCGGCAGCGACGACAGCGCGCAATCCATCGCCGACCGCGCCAATGCCGCGTTCAGCCAGCTCAAGGACGCCATTGCCTATTCGGTGCTGCCGCCGCCGGTGGATGGCCTGGGCACGTCCAGCGGTTTCGAGTTCCGCCTGCAGGACCGTGGCGGCCTCGGCCATGCCGGGCTGATGGCGGCGCGCGACCAGTTGCTCGCCGCCGCGGAAAAAAGCCCGCTGCTGGTCAACGTGCGCGAAAGCGCCCTGGCCGAGAGCCCGCAGGTGCAGCTGGAAGTCGACCGCAAGCAGGCCAATGCCCTGGGCGTGTCGTTTGCCGATATCGGCAACGTGCTCAACACTGCGGTGGGCTCCAACTACGTCAACGACTTCCCCAACCAGGGGCGGATGCAGCGCGTGGTGGTGCAGGCCGAAGGCGATCAGCGCAGCCAGGTCGACGACCTGTTGAAGATTCACGTGCGCAACAGCAACGGCAAGATGGTGCCACTGTCGGCCTTCGTCCAGGCCAAGTGGATCACCGGCCCCGTGCAGTTGACCCGCTATAACGGCTACCCGGCCATTGCCGTGTCGGGCGAGCCGGCACCGGGCTACAGCTCCGGCGAGGCGATGAACGAGATCCAGCGCCTGGTCGATCAACTGCCTCAGGGCATGGGCCTGGAATGGACCGGCCTGTCGCTGCAGGAGCGCCTGTCCGGCGCCCAGGCGCCGATCCTCATGGGCCTGTCGCTGCTGGTGGTGTTCCTGTGCCTGGCGGCGTTGTACGAGAGCTGGTCGATCCCGACCTCGGTACTGCTGGTGGTACCGCTGGGCGTACTGGGCGCGGTGATTGCGGTGAGCCTGCGCGGCATGCCCAACGACGTGTTCTTCAAGGTCGGTCTGATCACCCTGATCGGCCTGTCGGCGAAAAACGCCATCCTGATCATCGAGTTCGCCAAGAGCCTGGTCGATGAAGGTCACGACCTGGTCGATGCCACCGTGCAAGCCGCACGTTTGCGCTTGCGCCCGATCGTCATGACCTCGCTGGCGTTCATCCTCGGTGTGGTGCCCCTGGCGATTGCCAGCGGCGCCAGCTCGGCCAGCCAGCAGGCCATCGGTACCGGGGTGATCGGCGGCATGCTCAGCGCCACCCTGGCGGTGGTGTTCGTGCCGGTGTTCTTCGTGGTGGTGATGCGCCTGACCGGCAAGCGCCGGGCCAAGGGCCACGCCCGAGCGTGCGCGCCGGTAGCCAGCGACAGCTGATCTGGACAGACTGCGGCGTGCATGGGAAGGTGATCGGCTGATACCGCCAGGAACCCTGACCATGCCCGCCGCCCCTCCCCCCTGCTCCATCCTCATCCTTGCCGGTGGCCGCGGCCAGCGCATGGGCGGCCAGGACAAAGGCCTGCTCGACTGGCAGGGCCAACCCCTGATCGCCCACATCCACGCCGTGGTGCGGCCGCTGACCGACGACCTGATCATTTCCTGCAACCGCAACCAGGACCTGTACCGGCCTTACGCCGATCAGTTGGTGGGGGATGCCGAAGCGGATTTTCCCGGGCCACTGGCCGGGGTGCTGGCGGGGCTGGCGGTGGCGCGGCATGAATGGATGCTGGTGCTGGCCTGCGACGCGCCGTTGATCGACCAGGCGCTGATCCTCGACCTGATGCACCTGGCCAATGACCAACAGCAGCCGGCGATGATCCGCCAGGGCGGCTACTGGCAGCCGATGTTCAGCCTGATTCCCTGCGCCTTGCGCGCTGACTTTCAGCGAGCCTGGGATGCGGGCGATAGAGGTGTGCAACGGACCTTGCGCCAGCACCCGGTGCGGGCCTTGGAGTGCGCCGAGGGCGACCTGCGCCTGAGCAATTTCAATACCCCGGAGTTTTTGCGCACCTAGTCATCGCTGGGCAAGCCCGCTCCCACAGATTGATGCAGGACCTGTGGGAGCGGGCTTGCCCAGCGATGAGGCCGGCGATCGCTGACAAGTCCAGCTTCAGCGCAACCGCGACCTGATCCGGTGGCACACGTCCAGCACCTGCTCCACCTCCCCCTCGCCCAGGTCGATCTTGCACGCCATGTTGCTGAACACCTGCGCCGCCTCGGCCTTGAGCTCACGGCCCTTGTCGGTCAGCAGCAGGTTACGTCGACGGCGGTCATTGGGGTCGAGATAGACAGTGATGAAGCCATTGTCGGCCAGACGCTTGACGATCGGTGTCAGGGTGCCAAGGTCGAACAAGGTCAGCTCGCTCAGGGCACTGATCGAGACATCGTCCTGGCCCCATAACCCGGCCATCACCAGCAATTGCGGGTAGGTCACACCGCGCTTTTTCAGCGGTTCGGCGTAGTCACGGACCATGGCATTGGCGGTCGAATACAGCGAGAAGCACAGCATCCGGTCGAAGTCGAAGGTCGGGTCAAGCATAGGCACCTCCGCGCACGCGGCTCAATTCATGGACCGCCTCGACCAGGGTCGCCACCGCCTCTGGCGAGGTTGCCGGCGAGATCCCCTGGCCCAGGTTGAACACATGGCCAAAGCCTGCGGCCGGCGGCCCGAAGGCCTGCAAGGTGCGCTGCACTTCGCGGCGGATGCAGGCCTCATCGCCCAGCAAGACGCTGGGGTCGAGGTTACCTTGCAAGGCGACGCTGTGGCCCACCAGTTGCCGGGCCATGCCCAGGTTACAGGCCGAGTCCAGGCTCAGGGCGTCGGCACCGCTGTCGGCCATTTCGCCAAGCCAGGGGCTACCACCTGGGGTGTAGATGATCGACGGTACCCGCTGACCGTGATGGGTCTTGTGCAGGCGCGCCAGCACCTCGCGCATGTAGAACAGCGAGAAACGCTGGTAGGCGCCATCGGCCAGGGCCCCGCCCCAGGTGTCGAAGATCATCAGCGCCTGGGCGCCGGACTCGATCTGCGCATTGAGGCTGGCCGCCACCGCTTGGCTGGTGACCTGCAAAATGCGCTGAAGCAGTTCCGGGCGGCGGTAGAGCATCTTCTTGATCAGCTGGAAATCACCCGGCGGCCCGCCTTCGACCATGTAACAGGCCAAGGTCCAGGGGCTGCCGGCAAAGCCGATCAGCGCCGCCTTGGGGTCCAGCGCCCGGCGGGCCTGGGCCACGGTCTGGTACAGGTAGTCCAGTGACTCGGGCTCAGGCACACGCAGGCGCTTGATGGCCTGCTCGTCGCGCAATGGATGGCGAAAACGCGGGCCCTCGCCCGTGCCAAAATACAGGCCCAGGCCCATGGCATCAGGCACGGTGAGGATATCGGAGAACACGATTGCCGCATCCAGGTTGAAGCGGCGCATGGGTTGCAAGGTAGCCTCGGTGGCGTAGTCCGGCGTTTTCGCCAGGTTCAGGAACGATCCGGCGCGGGCCCGCAACTCTCGGTACTCGGGCAGGTAACGCCCGGCCTGGCGCATCAGCCAGACCGGTGTGTGCGCAGTCGGCTGACGCAGCAAGGCCTTGATTAAAGTTGTAGTGTGCAAGGACAGGTAACTCGTACTGGATTCGCGAGAATCGTTGGAAAGACCGCCTATCAGTGGCGGTTGGGCACAGCTTGAGCAATCTCCCGGCGCAAGGCCTCGATGGTAGCGCGGTAATCGCTCTGGGCAAAAATCGCCGTGCCGGCAACGAACATGTCAGCCCCGGCGGCAGCCACCTGGCCGATGGTTTCGAGGTTGACGCCACCGTCTACCTCCAGACGGATCGCCCGGCCACTGTCGTCGATAAGCTTGCGCGCTGCAGCTACCTTGGGCAATACCGAAGGGATGAACCGCTGCCCGCCAAAGCCCGGGTTGACTGACATCAGCAGGATCAGGTCGAGCTTGTCGAGCACGTAGCGAGCCGCGTCGAGGGTGCTGGCCGGGTTGAACACCAGGCCTGCCTTGCAGCCCAGGTCCTTGATCAACTGCAGCGAGCGGTCCAGGTGCAGGGTGGCTTCGGGATGGATCGAGATGTAGTCGGCGCCGGCCTCGGCGAAGGCCTGGATCATCGCATCCACCGGGGTGACCATCAGGTGCACATCGATCGGCGCGGTGATCCCGTGGCTGCGCAAGGCCTTGCAGAACTGCGGGCCCATGGTCAGGTTGGGCACATAGTGGTTATCCATCACATCGATATGGATGACATCGGCACCGGCGGCCAGCACCTGCTCGGCTTCAGCGCCGAGGCGGGCGAAATCGGCCGCCAGAATCGATGGTGCAATCCAGAACTCTTTCACGGGTGTACTCCATTACTCATTGACTAATCGTTGCCGCGGCCCCGACTCACGCTGAAGCAGCGCAGCGTTGATCTGGCCGATCAAGGCCGCGCTCGGCTCCTCCAGGTGAAAATGGTGGCCGCCGTCATGCCAGTGCACCTGGGTGGCCCAGGGCAAGGCGTGTTTTCTTTTGTCGAACTGGGCGCCGGCAAACAGCCCCTGGCGCCCAAGCATCAGGTGCAGCGGGCAATTGATCTGGCGCAGGAAATCGCAGGCCTGACGCTCGGTCAGCTGCATTGCCTCGGGCAACACCAGGCGCGGGTCATGGCGCCAGCGGTAACCGTCGCCGACGCTGAGCAGGTCGCGCATGGCCAGCAACCGCGCGCCCTCGGCGCACAGCGTGGCGTCGATACTGTTGCGCCGCTCGCCAATGGCCGCTTCAAGGCTGTCGAACTGCGCCGTTTGCGCCGCCGAGAAGCCATGCAGGCGGGTGCGCAGGGCCAGGCGCAGCAGGCGCTGGGACTTTTTCAGGTGCTCGACGGTGTCTTCTTCGGCGATGGTAAAAGGCGCCCCCATGCCGTCGATGAACACCATGCTGTCGATCGACTTGTTCATTGCCGCCAGAATCGATGCGACCCCCGTGCCCATGGAATGGCCCAACACTGAAAAACGCTTCCAGCCCAGGCATTCGACCAGCGCGTTCATGTCATCGGCGTGTTCCCACAGGTAATAGCCGCTGTCGCCGCGACGGTGCTCGGAACGCCCGTGGCCGGCCAGGTCCGGGGCGACCACGAAACACTCATCAAGCAGCGGCGCAATGCGCTCGAACGACGCCGCGTTGTCGAGCCAGCCATGTACGGCCAGCACCGGATGGCCACGCTCATTGCCCCAGATACGCAATGCAACATGGTTGCCGTTAACGTCCAGCGATTGATCGCGGCCTCTATTGCCCAGACTCATGTCCGTACCTCCTGTATGACTGAATCACCCATCAAAGGCGCCGTTCAACCGGCCGCCGCCAGTTGTGCGCTGCGCGCCGTGTGCTGCAGCTGCTGCAGGTCGAACTTGCCGTTGGCCGTACGCGGCAGGGTGCCTTCGATACTGATCGACAGGGGTACCTTGTGCGACTCCAGGCCGTGCCGGCAACGTTCGAGCAACTGTTCCACGCTCAGGCTCACACCTTGGCCCAAGGTGACGAACGCCCATAACGCCTCGCCGACCGACGCATGCTCGATACCGACCACCGCCGCCGCTTCGACGCCATCAATGGCATAGAGGAAGCTCTCGACTTCACTGGGGCTGACCTTCATGCCGCGCGATTTGATCACGTGGTCCATACGGCCCTGGAAGTACAGGTAACCGTCCTCATCAAGGCTGCAGTAGTCGCCGGTGTACAGCACGCTTTCACCCGGGTACGGGCCCGGCTTGAGCTTTTGCGCCGTGGCCTGGGGGTTGCGCCAGTAACCTGCCATCACAGTGGCGCCGCGAATCACCAGTTGACCGACCTGATGCGGCTGGTCGATGCGCCGGCCTTCGTCGTCCACCAGCCACAGCTCGGTGTTGGGGATGGCGATGCCGACACTGCCTGGTTTGTCGTCTATATCTTCCGGTGGCAAGTAGGTGCAGCGCTTGCACTCGGTCAGGCCGTACATGGAAAAGATCTGCGCCTGGGGGAACAGGCCTTTCATTTGGGCGATGTGGGTCGGCTTGAGGGCCGCGCCGGTGTTGGTCACCATGCGCACCTGGGGGAAAGTCGCCTCGCGCTTGTGCGCGTATTCATGCAGGAGCATGAGCATGGTCGGCACGAACGGAATGACCGTGACCTGATACTGGCGAATCTTTTTGATCAGGAAGATCGGCCAGGTGAATTCCTTTTCCAGCACCAGGGTGGCACCACTGCTCAAGGCCATGATCATCTGGTAAAGGCCGTAGTCGAACGACAGCGGCAACGAGCACAGCACGTTGTCAGTGGCTGTGTACCCCAGGTAGGTATGCAGCGAGTTGAGCGCCGCGAGCATGTTGCGGTGGGTAAGCATCACCCCCTTGGGCGCGCCAGTGGACCCTGAGGTGTAGATGATCGCAGCCAGGTCCAGGTCGAGGTTGCCGCACGGCAGCGGCACGCCGGCGCCCTGCCCCAACAGGCTTTCGACAGTCTGGGTAACCGGGGAGTCGGCTTCGCCGTCGAGCAGCACGATGGCCTTGAGGTAGCTCAGCTCGGAGGTGCCCGCCGGCAGGCTGGCGAATTTCTCCGAGGTGGTGATCAGTACCGAGGCCTCGGCATCGCGGATGATGTAGTCGAGGCTGTCGGCCGGGGTTTCCAGGCCGACGTTGACCATCACCCCGCCGGCCCTGAGTACGCCCCAGAACGCACAGACGGTCTCGACCCGGTTGCCCAGGCACACCACCACCCGCTCCTGGCGCTGCAGGCCATTGACCTGCAGCCCGGCAGCCAGGCGCCCACTGGCTTCGTCGAGCTGGGCATAGGTGTAGGTTTCATCGGCATAGATGATCGCCGCCTTGTCCGGGTACAGGCCGTTAGGACGGTCCAGCACGTGCTGCAAGAGGACGTCAGACGCCTTCATGCTGCACCTCGAAACGTGCCCGGCGCACTGCCGCCGGTTGACGGTGGGCGTCAATATAGCCGGCCAGGGTGGCGACGGTATTGAAGTGTCCGGGGGCGATGGTGTCGGGGTTGACGAAGAAACCTTCGATATCGTCTTCCAGATTGACCAGCAACTCCATGGAGGTCAGTGAATCCAGCCCCAGGTCGTCCCGCAGATGCGAGTCGGCGCTGATCACGGTGTTTGCCGGCAGTTTCAGCACCACCCGCAGGATCTCGCCGAGCTGACGCTGGGTCGCCGCCTGGGCGATCGGCGTCGGCTCGCTCGCCGCCGGGGCAGCGCCGAGCATGGCCGACAGCGGTACATCGGCGTGGCTGTCACGGATGTCCAGGGCGGTTTGCCGGGCACGGGCGAGGAACAGCTGGCCGTTGCTGACAATCACTTCGGCCGGGTGGCCATGGCTGTGGAACAGGGTCGGCGAAGCAGACGGGCCGTAGGCACCTGAGGCGGTGACGGCGAGGATGTCGCCCTCGTGCAGGGTTTCGATCTGCAGGTCACGGGCCAGCAGATCATCGGGGCTACAGAGCGGCCCGGAGATATGGTATTCGCGCAGCGGCGCGCCGGTGCTGCCGGTGGCGTGGACAATACGGAAGTTGCGTTTGAGCACCTGGCCGCTGCCAGCGGCGGCGCCATGACAATTGGTACCGCCATCGGTGACGGCAAAGGTCTTGCCGTGGTTTTCCTTGATGTTGTCGACCGTCACCAGCAGGGCACCGCACTTGCCGGCGACGAAGCGCCCCGACTCGACAATGATCCGGGTCTGCGGGAACTGCTGATTGAACGCCTCGAACAGTGGCGCCAGCAGTTGCTTGAGCTGGCGGGTGTCGAGTTCGCTCTCGTTCTCGTAGTACTTGATACCCAGGCCGCCGCCGACATCGACCATGCTCATGTCCAGGTTGTAGCGCCGGGTCAGGCTACGGTAGAGGCCAAGAATGTACTTGGCGTTGTCGTACACCGACTGCGCATCGAGGATCTTGGTCCCGTTGTAAACGTGGATGCCTTTGATCTGCAGGTTTGGCAACGCCGCGTAGTCGCCGAAATTGGCAACGGCCGTATCTTCTTCAATGCCGAAATGGGTCGGCCGCCCGCCCATCTTCCACGGGGAACCGGAGGCGGAGAAGTTAGGGTTGATACGAATCGCCACCGGCGCCACGCGGCCGAGTTCGCCCGCCAGCGCCGAGAGTTTGCGCAGTTCGGTTTCCGATTCGACGACGATGGCAAACACCCCAACTTCCAGGGCGCGCCGATGTTCCTCGGGTTTCTTGTAGGGCCCGAGGAAAATGATGTCCTCAGGAGCGACCCCGGCCTTCAGGGCGATTTCCAGCTCGCCCAGCGAGCAGACTTCGGTATTGCCGCCGTAGGAGCGGATCAGTTTCACCAGGGACAGGTTCGGGTTGACCTTCAACGCATAGAAGATATCCACGCAGTCCGGCAATGCATCGCGCAACTCGTTGAAACTGCTGCGTAGCACGGCTTCATCGTAGAGGTAGGTCGGTGTCCCGAACGTCGCTTTTGCCTGGAGGACCAGTTCCTTGGAAAGCTTCATCTGTTGCTCCCTTCGTTCTTATAGTGTGCCGCCGCTGCGCGCGTACCCCGTCCCGGCTTGAGAGCACCGAGACAAGGGCGTATAGCGGGATGGCGTCAAAGTTGGTTGCGCACCACTTGCCGGGCGAGTAAGTGGGCCCGACATAAAACTTTGCGCGCAAAGTTTGTGAAATTCTGCGTCCGCATTTGCCGTGATGTCAAGATAATTCCACGGGGTTTTGTCTGCGACACAGCGACACGCTTTTGCCGGCAGATTCGATGCAGAACAGAGATAAATCGCCGCACCCAATCCATAACAGGTGCTCCATTGTCCAATGAATACGGGGGTTTTATCTGATCCGGTATTAACGCCGGTTTCTGAGTCTGTTTTGTATGCCAGCAGCTTCCTAGAGTCTGCGCCTGTGCCCCTGCCCCACGGCAGGGCGAGCCATACAGGAACTGTGGAAACTAGCCATGAGCACACATCAACAGGCGCAGGCCTATAACTACAAGGTGGTCCGGCAATTCGTCATCATGACGGTGGTCTGGGGTATCGTCGGCATGGCCATGGGCGTCTGGATCGCCTCGCAACTGGTCTGGCCCGAGCTTAACCTCGACTTGCCGTGGACCTCGTTCGGCCGCCTGCGCCCCTTGCACACCAGCCTGGTGATCTTCGGCTTCGCCGGTAGCGCGCAGTTCGCCGCCAGTTATTACGCGGTACAGCGCACCTGCCAGGTGCGGCTGTTCAGCGACAAACTCGCCGCCTTCACCTTCTGGGGCTGGCAGGCGACCATCGTGATCATGCTGGTCAGCCTGCCGCTGGGCCTGACCACGACCAAGGAATATGCCGAGATCGAATTCACCGGCGCGGTGTGGATGGCGATCGTCTGGGTTGCTTACGGCATCGTCTTCTTCGCCACCCTGATGCGCCGCAAGGCCAAGCATATCTACGTCGGCAACTGGTTCTTCGGTGCCTTCATCGTGGTGATCGCCATGCTTCACGTGGTCAACCACCTGTCGATTCCGGTGAGCTGGTTCAAGTCGTACCCGGTGTACTCCGGGGCCACTGACGCCATGGTGCAATGGTGGTACGGCCACAACGCCGTGGGCTTCTTCCTGACCACGGGTTTCCTGGGGATGATGTACTACTTCGTGCCCAAGCAAGTGGGCCGGCCGGTGTACAGCTATCGCCTGTCGATCGTGCACTTCTGGGCGCTGATCACCCTGTACATCTGGGCAGGTCCCCGCCACCTGCACTACACCGCCCTGCCCGACTGGGCGCAGTCGCTGGGCATGGCGATGTCGCTGATCCTCCTGGCGCCAAGCTGGGGTGGCATGATCAACGGCATGATGACCCTCTCCGGCGCCTGGCATAAGCTGCGCAGCGACCCGATCCTGCGCTTTCTGGTGCTGTCGCTGGCGTTCTACGGCATGTCGACCTTCGAAGGCCCGATGACGGCGATCAAGACCGTCAACGCCCTGTCGCACTACACCGACTGGACCATCGGCCACGTGCATGCCGGTGCCCTGGGCTGGGTGGCGATGATCACCTTCGGCTCGCTGTACCACATGATCCCGAAAGTGTTTGGCCGCGAGCAGATGTACAGCGTCGGCCTGATCAACCTGCACTTCTGGCTGGCGACCATCGGCACCGTGCTGTACATCGCCTCGATGTGGGTCAACGGCATCGCCCAGGGTCTGATGTGGCGCGCCACCAACGACGACGGCACCCTCACCTACTCGTTCGTCGAGGCGCTGGTGGCCAGCCACCCGGGCTTTATCGTGCGCTTTGTCGGTGGCGTGTGCTTCTTGAGCGGCATGCTGCTGATGGCCTACAACACCTGGCGCACCGTGCGGGTGGCCGATGAAAAACTGGCGCTGAACAACGCCAGCCTGGCCTAGGAGGCACGGAGATGGATGACTGGCTGTATGCACTGTACTGCCTGAGCGGCGTACTGTTCTTCTACCTGGTCACCAGTGCCTGCCTGCAGCGCCACAACGGCGAAGTGGACGATCAAGCAAGCCTGATCCCCTTCGCCGACGACCCGGCGGTCGCCCGCCGGGTTGAAGCGGCCACCGGCAAGCCGGTGCCGGCGGTGGCGCCGGATGCGGCCCTGAAGGCCTGATTCACGCCTCATCGCTGGCAAGCCAGCTCCCACATTGGATCTGTGTCTGCACAACCTGTGGGAGCTGGCCTTGCCAGCGATCGAGCGCGCAGCGGTCGTAATCCAGGCAGCGCCAAAATCAGCTGCTGGCCATTTCCCGCCCATCCTCGAAGAACACCTTGCGCCCATCCACCTGGCTCGACGCCCGTGGCAGGTTGGCCGCCTCTGCCGTCGGCTTCTCGACATACCAGTAGCAATGCTTCGCCGCCCGGGTAATGGCCACGTAGGCCAGGCGCAACACCTCGTCCTTCTGTGCGTTGTCGAACGCCTGGGCATCGCCGTTGCGGCCTAGACCTGCCTGGCGATACACCTGGTTCTTGTACGGTGAGTTGGTCAGGTGCTGACAATCGCCGAGCATGAACACCGCATCGGCCTGTAACCCCTTGGCGCTGTGATAAGTCAGCTGGCGCAGGCGCCGTTGTGCCGCCGGCAACCCGGCCTCGTGGTTGACCAATGCCTGCAAATGGTCGGCAATCGCCGCCTTGTCGCTGCTCTTGCGGTACAGCAACATCACCGACTCGCCCTTGCGGTAATGCTCCAGCAGTGTCTCGGCCAGGCTCGCCTCGTCACGCTCAAGCACCTTGACCGGTACTGGCGTTTCGGCTGCCGGTCCGCACGCCCTGGCTTTCTTGCCGCTGATAGCCGGGGCCGACTTCACGATGTGCTCGGCGGCATCGATGATGTGCTGATGGCTGCGGTAGTTGTCGGCGAGCATGACCCGGGTGCTGCTCGGCGCCGGGAACTCCTTGGCGAACTCCATGAAGTACTTGGGCGAACTGCCGCGCCAGCCGTAGATCGACTGCCAGTCGTCGCCCACGCACAGCAACGACGAATGCTGCGCCACCCGCCCGACCTGCATGGCCGGGCCGCGGCGGCGGATTTCGCGCAGGCAGGCGCGCAGCCAGGAGACGATCTGCGGCGAGACGTCCTGGAACTCATCGATCATCAGGTGCGCCAACGGCCGTAACAGCGGATCGGGCAACAGCCGCAGATTCTCCGGGTTGTTCTCGCCGAACAGGGCGAACATGCGGTTGTAGCTCATGATCGGCGGCGACTGGCCAAGCAGGTGCGCTTCCAGGGCTTTCCAGTACAGGCCCAGCGCTTCGAAGAACAGCGCATCGTTGTCGCCCGCCGGGAAACTCATGGCGGCGACTGCGGTGTTGACCTCAAGCCCGAGGTTCTCGATAAAGCCGGCGGCGCCGACAAAGGCATCCAGCAAAGGGGCTGCGGCAAGCTCACCCTTGACCTTGTAATCGAAGCCGGGCCCAGCCACCGCATCGCCTGCCAGGGACGAAGCCAGGCGCTTGGCAGCAGAGTAGTTTTCCAGCCAAATCACAGGCTTATCACAGAAAGCTTGAAACAGGGTGCGCTTTATCACCCACTCCGCCCACACCGGCAGCTTGGCGCTGGGACGCTTGTACTGCTGGTTTTCCTTGGGGTCGAAGCCGAGCACGACATAAGCGTCCAACTCGGCGATATGGCCGTGGAAATGAAAACGGCTGCCGTTGATCTCGACCGTTTCGCGGCTCGGTTCGATGCCCTTGATCGGCCAGGCGCCGGCGGCGAACCACAGGTCTTCGAGCGTGTCGCACAGCTCTTCGTCGCGGCTGGCGGACAGCTGGGTCACTGCCACGCGCTTTTGCACGTCGGGGTGATCACGGTCCAGCGCCTTGAGCTGCAGGGCCTCGCGGCGCAGGCTGGCGATCAGCTCGGCAAAGCGCGGGCTGCTGCCCAGCAGGTCGCGATAGCAGAGGTTGAGCTGCTGACGCTGGGCATCGTTGATGCGCAGGTCGAACGGATTGCTCTCGGCGCTGGCTTCGCTGCCGCCGGGCATTTCGCTGCCCAGGGTCTCGAACGCGCGCACCTGGCTAAAGCCCGGCAAGCTGCGCACCAGCGGCAAGATGCGCGAATGGAAGGTACGCACCAGCTCACGGGCCCGGGCCTGGCTGAGGTCCAGTTGCCACAGGGCAAATACCTGGACCAGGCGATTGATGAAATCCTTGCGCGATTCGCGGGTGAAGGTCACCACGGTCATGGCGTCCAGCTCGTAGCCCAGGTAATGGCGCAGCAGCAGGATGCGCAGCACCAGCGAGGTCGATTTGCCGGCGCCGGCGCCGGCAATCACGCAGGTTGACGGCGTGTCGCTGAAGATCATCTTCCACTGCGCCGCGCTTGGCTGGGCATGGGCCGGCAGGCGCTGGGCAACGTCGGCCTTGAAGCGTTTCTTCAGCTCGGCAGTCAGCGCCAGGCGCCAGTCATCGAACAGCGCGTCGTCCAGCCCGGGCACAGCGTGAGCGTCGGGGCGGGTGTCGCGGATCACCAGGACCTGGCGCCCGGCCTCATAGCCGTCGATCCGCCCTTCTTCGTAGCCTTCGCGCAGGCCATCGGCATGACCGGTGCGCTGACCGCTGGCATGGCCCTGGAACCAGGAATCGCGATGCTGCGCCTGCAAGTGGCTCAGGCCACGCCCGAGCAGGCGCGCGGCCAGGCGACGCAGCCACGGCAGCTGCGCGGGCGCAATCAACTCCAAGGGTAGCTTGGGACGCTCTTCAGACACACCGACTCCAACACAATGAAAACCAGCGGCCATGTTCGCTCCATCGGGCAAAAATCACCAGCCGATTGCTTGCAAATCAGTGAATTAGGCGATGAAGCGTACAAATTACCCTAGCTCTATATATCGACAATATTGATTGTATTCAGCCGAAATTTACGCTTATTTTCGATCATTATTTGATAGATCATCTCCTCCATCCACTACCTTTCGAGGAGAGCCAACATGCTGAAACTGCGCCCATTCAAGAGCCTTGGCCATGCCAACCATGGTTGGCTCGATGCCCATCATCACTTTTCGTTCGCCGAGTACTACGATCCGGCGCGCATGCACTGGGGCAACCTGCGGGTCTGGAACGACGACCTGATTG
>NZ_JH650774.1:50608-60385 GCF_000259195.1 Pseudomonas donghuensis | reverse complement strand
GGCTTCCCGCCGCACCCGCACCGCGACATGGAGATCATCACCTATGTGCGCGAAGGCGCCATCAGCCACCAGGACAACCTTGGCAACAAGGGCCGCACCGAGGCCGGTGACGTGCAGGTGATGAGTGCCGGCACCGGCATCACCCATAGCGAATACAACCTGGAGAAGGTCGATACGCGCATCTTCCAGATCTGGATCGTCCCTGAGCGCGTTGGCCAGGCGCCTTCCTGGGGGACCCGGCCGTTCCCCAAAGGCGAGCGCGGTGAAGGCTTCGTGACCTTGGCCAGTGGCCGCGAGGGCGACGAGCACAGCCTGCAGATTCGTGCCGATGCACGCCTGGTGGCAGCGACCTTGCAGGCAGGAGAAACCGCCGAGTACCGCTTCGAAGCCGGGCGCCGTGGCTACCTGGTGCCGGCCAAGGGCCAGGTTGAAATCAACGGTTTGCGCGCCGAAGCCCGTGACGGGGTGGCGATCGAGGACGAGCCGGTGCTCAGGGTGACGGCGGTGCAGGACAGCGAGATCGTGCTGGTCGATGTAGCCTAGGGCCGCTATGCGGCCCATCGCTGGGAAGACCAGCTCCCACAGGTCAGGTGATATCTCTCAGATATTTGCAACACCTGTGGGAGCTGGCTTGCCAGCGATGCTTTTAGCGGTCAGGCAATCGCCGCATCCACCAGTTCCTGGGCTTCAGCCACCAGGCGCTGCAAATGCGCTTCATCGATGAAGCTTTCGGCGTAGATCTTGTAGATGTCCTCGGTCCCCGACGGCCGCGCCGCGAACCAGCCGTTGGCGGTCATCACCTTGAGGCCGCCAATGGCCTGGTTGTTGCCCGGCGCATGGCTGAGGATCTGCTCGATCGGTTCACCGGCCAACATCGTCGACTTGACCTGCTCGGGTGCCAGCTTGCTCAGCAGGGCCTTTTGCTGCGGGTTGGCCTTGGCCTCGACGCGGGTGGCGAACGGCTCGCCCAGCTTGGCGGTAAGTTCGGTATAGGCCTGGCTTGGGTCGCGGCCGGTGCGGGCAGTGATTTCCGCCGCCAGCAGCGCCGGGATCAGGCCGTCCTTGTCAGTGGTCCAGACGCTGCCGTCCTTGCGCAGGAACGAGGCGCCGGCGCTCTCCTCGCCACCAAAGCCCAGGGAGCCGTCGAACAGACCGTCGGCGAAGAACTTGAAGCCCACCGGCACCTCAAACAAACGACGCCCCAAGCGCGCGGTGACGCGGTCAATCAGGCCACTGCTGACCACCGTCTTGCCCACGGCGGCGTCGCTACGCCATTGCGGACGGTGCTGGAACAGGTAGTCGATGGCCACGGCCAGGTAGTTGTTCGGCGCCAGCAGGCCGTTCGGGGTCACGATGCCGTGGCGGTCGTGGTCCGGGTCGCAGGCGAACGCCACGTCGAAACGCTCGCGCAGGCCGATCAGGCCCTGCATGGCATACGGCGAAGACGGGTCCATGCGGATCTGTCCGTCCCAGTCGACGCACATGAAGCGGAAGGTCGGATCGACCTCGGTGTTGACCACTTCCAGGTTCAGCTTGTAGTGCTCGGCAATCGCCGACCAGTAGCGCACCCCTGCCCCGCCCAGCGGGTCGACGCCCAGGCGCAGGTTGGCGCTGCGGATCACGTCGAAATCGATGACGTTTTCCAGATCGGCGACATAGCTGGCGACATAGTCATGACGATGGGTGGTGCTGGCTGCCAGCGCCTGTTCATGGGAGATGCGCTTGACGCCCGCCAGGCCCACCGCCAGCAGCTCGTTGGCCTTGGCCTCGATCCACTTGGTGACATCGCTGTCGGCCGGGCCGCCATTGGGCGGGTTGTACTTGAAGCCACCGCTTTGCGGCGGGTTATGCGAGGGGGTGATGACGATACCGTCGGCAAGGCCGCTGCTGCGTCCGCGGTTGTAGCAGATGATGGCATGGGACACCGCCGGGGTCGGGGTGTACTCGTCATCCTTGGACAGCATGACCTCAACGCCGTTGGCCGCCAGGACCTGCAGCGCGCTTGCTGCGGCCGGGGTCGACAACGCGTGGGTGTCGGCGCCGATGAACAACGGGCCATCGATGCCCTTGGCCTGACGGTACAGGCAGATGGCCTGGCTGATGGCCAACACGTGGTGTTCGTTGAAGCTCAGCTCCAGAGAGCTGCCGCGGTGGCCGGAGGTGCCGAAGGCAACGCGCTGGGTGGCGATGCTGGCATCGGGCTGGCCGGTGTAGTAGGCGGTCAACAGTTGCGGGATATCCACCAGCACGGAGGCCGGGGCCGGTTTGCCCGCCAAAGGACTGAGCTTCATGCAAAACCTCAAGAAAGGATGTTCAGGGTAATGAAAACAGGCAGTTTACTGGCACTTTGACAAGCTTGCGACGGTGACGATCCCTGGCGTGGCAATTATTTCTACTGTGGCGCCCACCAGGCCGGAAACATGCGTTGTACGCGGGCTTCGGCGAAGCGGTCATCGATCAGCAATACCGTGCCACGATCCTGGGTGCCACGAATCACCCGTCCTGCCGCCTGAATGACCTTCTGCACCCCGGGATACAGGTAGGTGTAGTCGAACCCCGCGCCGAACAACCGGGCCATGCGCAGCTTGATCTGTTCGTTGACCGGGTTGACCTGGGGCAACCCGAGGGTGGCGACAAACGCACCGATCAGGCGCGTCCCCGGTAGGTCGACGCCTTCGGCAAAGGCCCCGCCGAGCACGGCAAAGCCCACGCCCTGGCCCTGGGGAGCAAAACGTTCGAGAAAGTCCTGGCGCTGCTGTTCATCCATGCCCGGTGCCTGGCGCCATTGGCTGATGGCCGGATAGCGCGCCGCCAACAAGGCCGAGACCTGCTGCAGGTACTCAAAGCTGCTGAAAAACGCCAGGTAATTGCCCGGCGCACGCCCATATTGCCCAGCGATCAGCTCGACGATCGGTGCCAGGGAGGCTTCCCGGTGCTGGTATCGGGTCGAGACGCTGCTGATCACCTGCACCTGCAATTGCTCGGCGGCAAACGGAGAGGCGACCTCGAGCCAGGCGCAATCGGCTGGCATGCCGAGCAGGTCGGCGTAGTAGTGGCGCGGGCTGAGGGTCGCGGAAAACAGCGTGGCACTGCGCGCTGCCGCCAGCCGGGGGCCGATCAGCGCCGCCGGCACCACATTGCGCAGGCACAGGGTCGACAAGGCACGCTTGCCCGGGCCCGGGCGCTTGCTGATATCAAACAGGAAGTGTTCGTCGAACAACTCGCTGACGCGGGTGAACTGCAGCGCCTGGAAAAAGAACTGCAGCACAGCCGGGTCAATGCCGGTCGGGTTCTGGTTCAGTTGCTCCTGGATCGCCCCGACACACTGCTGCAAGGCCCTGAGCAGCGCCTCGGGCAAGCCGTCAACCACCCGATAAGGCGCCACCTGCTCCTTGTGCAGGGCGTTCCACGGGCGTGTGAGACGGTCCGGGGCGCTGCTCAGGCCTGCGGGCTTAAGCTTGCGCAGGGCCAGCAACTGGCCCTGGTCGAGGCTGGCGCTGTACATCTGCCGGGCCCTCTCGACCAGGTTGTGCGCCTCGTCCACCAGCAGCGCCAGGCGCCACTGGTTGGCCTGGGCCAAGCCATACAGCAAGGCGCTCTGGTCGAAGTAGTAGTTGTAGTCGGCCACCAGCACATCGACCCACCGGGCCATCTCCTGGCCCAGGTAATAGGGGCAGACCTGATGGGCCAGGGCCACCTCGCGCAGCGCCGCTTGGTCCAGCACTGCCACGGCCTGGGCGGCCTGGCGCGCTGCGGGCAGGCGGTCGTAAAAGCCCTTGGCCAACGGGCAGGCATCACCATGGCAGGCCGTGCCGGGGTATTCACAGGACTTGTCGCGGGCCACCAGCTCCAAGCTGCGCAGCGCAGGCGGGGTAGCGCTGGCCATCACCTGCCGAAGCGCCTCCAGCCCCAGGGCACGGCCAGGGGTTTTGGCGGTGAGGAAGAGGATTTTGTCCAGTTGCTGGGGGGCCATCGCCTTGAGCAACGGGAACAGGGTGCCGAGGGTCTTGCCAATGCCGGTGGTGGCCTGGGCCATCAGGCAGCGGCCGGTGCTGACCGCCTTGTACACGGTTTCGGCCAGCTCGCGCTGGCCTTGGCGAAACTGCCCATGGGGGAATGCCAGGGCCTGCAAGCCCTGATTGCGCGAAACCTGACGCAGCATCTGCTGCTCGGCCCAGTGCAGGAAGATCGCGCATTGGCCATTGAAAAACTGCTCAAGCTCCTGGGCGCTGCGTTGTTCTTCGACCAGCGTCTGTTCATCACTGTCGACATTCAGGTAGACCAGCGCCAGGCGCAACACCGGCAACTGGCGCTGCTGGCACAGCAACCAACCGTAGACCCGCGCCTGGGCCCAGTGCAGTTGCCGGTGGTTGTCGGGCTGGCGGGCCAGGTCGCCGCGGTAGGTCTTGATTTCTTCGAGGCGATTGAGCCGCGGATCGTAACCGTCGGCACGGCCGCGCACTTGCAAGGTCGCGTACTGCCCCTCAAGGCTGACTTCGGTCTCATACCCCTCACCCCGTCCGGCCACTACCCGACGATGGCCGCTGATGCCCTCCTCGGCGGTGGGCGACGGCGTGAAGCGCAGGTCGAGGTCGCCGACCTTGGCGCTGAACTCACACAGCGCCCGCACCGCCACACGGTAGCTCATGGTGCCCATTGCACGTGGCAGACTTCCACCGGCAGGCCGTGCCCGGCGCAGAACTCGATCCAGCGCAGCTGGCTGTCCTGCAGGCGATCGCCCGGGCCCTTGACCTCGATCATGCGGTAGCGCTGCTGCTCGGGCCAAAACTGGATCAGGTCGGGCATGCCCGAACGGTTACCCTGGATGTCGTCAAGCAGGCGCTCGAAGCAGCTTTTCAGGTGCGCCGCGGGCAGGCAGGCCAGGGCCTGCTCAAGCAGCGCTTCGCTGAGCAGCTGCCAATAAACGAAAGGCGATTGCAGGCCCTGCTTGCTGATGAAATGGCGGCGGATGGTCTGCCGGTAGCTGCCATCGTCCAGTTGCCCCAGGCAACGTGCGAACAGCTCGCTGCGGCGCCCGTGAAACTCGGCGTCATGCAAATCCTGCGGCGCGCTCTGGAACGGGTGGAAAAACGCGCCAGGCAACGGTGCGAAGATCGCCTCCCAGCACAGTAGGCCGAACAGGCTGTTGAACAGGCCGTTCTCGACGTAATGCACCTGCCCACCGCCCTGCCCCAGGTGCAACTGCACGGCCTGCTCCACCCCCAGGGCCGCCAGCTCGGCCGGCAACTGCAGCTCGACCAGGCTGACCTGCGGCTTGGCCCGCCGTGGCTGCGCCGGCCCGCCCAGCTTGCGCTGCAAACGCGGTAACATCCGCGCCAGGGCCTGGACCTCAAGGCCATTGGCCGGTTGCCGGGCAATCTGCGAGGCCAGCTCGAACGCCTGTGCCCACTGCTCGCTACGCTCCAGCACCCGCACCTGACGAATGCGCGCCTGCGGATGCCGGCTACGCGGGTAGATGCGCAAGGCCAGTTGCCAGTCGGCCAGGCGCTCGCTGTGCTGGCCAAGCTGATACAGCAGCCGTGAGCGCCGGCGCAGCAACCAGGGGTTGTCGCTGTCCAGGCACTCGATGTGCTCGACCACCTGCTCAAGGGCCATGCCCTGCTCAAGCCATTCACCGCACTGGTGCAAGGCCAGCGCGACATCGATATCGCTGCGTTTGCGCAACGCCCGCGAGTCGTCGCTGAAGGCCACTTGCTCGTAACGCAGCAGGCCAAGGTCGGCGAGCACGAATTCCGACCAGTCCTGGTGCAGGTTGCCGAAGAACAGCAGACGCAAGCGGTCACACAAGGCCTGCAGGCGCAACTCGATGATCGGCTCATCGAAGCCGGGCAGCCATGCCTGCAGCGGCCGGGGCTGCAGATCGAGTGCCTGCAGCTGGGCCAGCAGCTCGCGCTTGGCGGCCCGCGGGCGCTCGAGCCACTCGGCAAAGCCGCTGGCCAGCTCGTCCTTGCGCAGCAGATGGAACAATTGCTCCAGGCTCAGCAGGCTGTCATCGGCCACCCAGCCCAGAGCCAGCAAGGGCGCCAACGCTGCCTGTGCCGGGCCGATTTCGGCGTAGTCGAGCTTGCTCGGGCGAAACAGCAGCCCCTTGCGCATCACCATGCGCACCAATAAAGCCCGGGCTGCCTGCGGTTGCTGGCGAAACTGGCGGATGAAGGCCTGCTCCTGGTCGTCGAGCAGGTCGGCATAGCGCAACTCGATCCAGTCGAGCACTTGCTGGAAGTTGTGCAGGTAATAGAACGGGTCGTCGACGGAATGAGCGATCACGGGACAGTACGGGCTGGCAACTGGAACACTGGTTATACATACAGACTCATTGGTCTGGCAACCTGCGTGCGACCAACGTAGGCTCTTGCTGGCGATTACGATCCATGACGACAAGGAAATCCCATGCGCATAGGACTGCTCTGCCTGGTCGGCCTGCTGGCTGCCTGCCAATCCCATCAGGTTCTGCCACCACCGGCACCGATAGCGCCCCATGGGCGCGATCACGCCGACGTTGGCATGATCCGCGAGTTGGCCAGCGGCCGTACCCTGACCCCGCAGCAACTGGTCGAGCGCCTGGCTGCGGCACCACGGGTGCTGGTCGGCGAGCAGCACGACAACCCCGACCATCACGCCCTGCAACTGTGGCTGTTGCGCGAACTGGCAGCCCGGCGCCCGCAAGGCAGCCTGTTGCTGGAAATGCTCAACCCCGACCAACAGAATCGGGTCGATGCCGTGCAGGCCGCATCGCGCGCAGGGCAGCCACCTGCCGACCCGATCCAGGCGCTGGCCTGGCAAGCCGGTTGGGATTGGAGCCTGTACGGACCGCTGGTGACCTATGCGCTGCGCCAGCCCTATGCCCTGCTGGCCGCCAACCTGGACCGGGCGCAGGTAATGCAGGTCTATACACAGCACCCGACGCTCGAAGGCCACGCCTCCACCACCCAACAGGTTCAAGCCACCCTGCTCGCTGACATTCGCTCGTCCCATTGCGGTTTGCTGCCCGAGCCCCAGATGCCGGCAATGCTGGCGGTGCAGCAACAACGCGACCGGCGCATGGCCGAACGCCTGCTGGCCGCGCCCAGCCCGGCGCTGTTACTGGCCGGGGCATTCCATGTGCGCAAGGACCTGGGCGTACCGCTGCACCTGATCGACCTGGGAGCACCCGGCAGCAACCCGGTGCTGATACTGGCCGAGGCCGGCAAGACCGTCAGCGCCGAAAGCGCGGACTTTGTCTGGTACACCGCCGCGCAACCGGAACAGGACTACTGCGCGACATTGCGCCGCTGACGCCGATGCGCGGGGGCTCAGCTGGCCTGCTGGGTGCGCCGCAGCTCGTCACTGAGGATGCTCAGGCCGTACTGCAGGTCCCCTTGCGGCCCCAGCGGCCAGCCCAGGCGCAAATGCCGACGAAAGTCGCCACGCAAGCTGAACAGTTCGCCCGGGGCGATTACCAGGCCTTGCTGCAGCAAACGATGGAACAACGGCCGGGTATCCACCGGCGCCCGCACCCAGATACAGGCGCCACCCGCCGGCATCTGGAACTCCAACTGGCCCCCCAGGTACAGCTGCATCTGCCGGTACAGGTGGCTCAGGCGCTCGTGCAAGCGCAAGCGCAGTTGTTCCAGGTGCCGGTCGATGCGGCCCTTGCTGTACAAACGTGCTACCGCTTGCTGGCGCAAGGGCGGCAAGCGAAAACCGCGCAACAGAAACTGCCGGTGCAAGGGCCCATGCCAGTTCCGGGACAGCAGGTAGGCATAAGGCGCCTCGGCACCGACACTGCGCTCCAGCGAAGAGAACACCAGCAAGCGTTGCGGGTCGACCAGCTCGCGCAGATAGCCCGCCGCCGCAGGCTGGAAGCACAGCTCGGCCTCCAGGTCGTTCTCCAGTAACCACACCCCGTGCACGTCAAGGAGCTGCGCCATGGCCTTGCGGTCAGCCTCCGGCATCAGGCTGCCCTGCGGGACACTCAGGCGTGACGACAGCATGGCCAGGCGCACCGGCTCTTCACGTAGCAGCCGGGCGAGCTGCTCGAGGTCCAGGCCACCCTCAGGGCCCAAGGGCAGTTCAATGACCCGAATCCGGGCAGCCTGAAACACCCGCAACAGGCGCCAGGAACAGGGTGTGGTGACCAGCACCGCACTGTTATGCAACTCAAGGGCCGCCAGGGTGGTCTCCAGCAACGAACGTACATCCAGCGCCAGGTAGACATCCTCGGCACTCCAGTACAGCTGCGCCGAGCGGGTGTAGCGCGCCGCCAGGGCGGTGCGCAGCTGCAGATCGCCCCATGGCTGGGGCGCACCGGCAAGCCGCGGATACTGACGCAACAGCTGGCGCTCGATACCCAACAGCGTTGCCTCGATCGATGGCAAGGCCTGCGCCTGGCCGCCGCTGAGCACCAGCATCTGCGGCGAGTTGGCATGCTCCTGCAGGTCCTGAAGCAAATCACCGCCACTGCGCGGCTGGCCGTCCAGTGCCGGCACCTTGGCAAAGTAGCCGGACTTGGGCACCGGCTGTACCCGGCCCTCATGCTCGAGCAGTGAATAGGCGTACTGCACCGTGGAAATCGACACGTCAAGGCGTTGAGCAAGGTCACACAGCGAAGGCAGCTTGCTGTAACTGCCCGGTGCCATCTGAGCAATCAGTTCGACCAGGTAACGGTACACTGCCCGATAGGCGAACTCGCCTTGCGCCGGCGCTTTCATCCATGGCCGCCAGGCTGCTCGGCCTTGAGCCAGGTCCATGCCGTCGGCGCCAGGCGCAGGTGTTGCAGGTCCGCGCCGCGGCCCTGAATACGCGCCAGCAGCGAACGCGGCCGGGCACTGGGCTGCGGCTCTCGCTGATAGAGCATCTGCAGCAGTGGCAAACTCAGGCCGCTGATGTCGATCATCCATTGCACCACCGGCTCAGGCGCGGGCAACTGCTGCAACGCCTTGTGCAGATACGGCAACGCCACCAGCATGCCGGGATGACAGCGGCGCAGAAATACCTCGAGCCGCAAGCCACGGGAGACGAATGGCGCAAACAGCTGGCAAACCAGTTGCGCCTCGCTCAGGCCATAGGCCTGCAAGGCAAACTCATTGGCCTGGGCCCGGCGTTGCTGCAACTGCTCGGCGTTCTGCCAGCGGCCCAACACGCGAACCTGCACGGCTCGCGGCAGACCATTGCGCTGCATCAGCAACCGCGCCTGGCGCAGGTAGGCATCGACACCTTCACGGTAATCGCTGTCTTCGATGAACTGCGCATGCAGCCCGCTCAGGTGCGCCAGCAGCAACGGATTGGCCGTGCCCGAGCGTGCGCAGGCGTAATACTGCTCATCAAAGCGATACCCCAGGAAGCGGTTCAAGCGCTCGTCATGGGGCACGTCGGGGTCGTGAACCAGATCATCGATGGTGATGAAGCGCATCGCCGGCGCACACACGTCACCGACCGCGGCCTGAGGGAAGGTTTTCGCCTGGCCGTACAACTGCTCCAGGTAGCGCCGCCGCAGTTCGCTCAAGCCCTCGCACAGTGAGGCGGCGCAACTGTGGATAGGCCTGATGCTCAGCAGGTCCTCCTCACGCAGGGCCCTGCGGCTCCAGGCCAGGTAGCGCCTGCGCTCAAGCAGCGGCTGGGCGCTGATGATGGCGTCGACGCCGCCACGCCAGTCGAGGGCCTGGCGACACAGCTCGGCCAGGCGCAAGTAGCCATGGCTGCCAAAACCTGCGCGTGGCAGCCCTGCCAGCAAATGACCGAACAGCAGCAGTTCATGACGTTCAGCCTGCTGTTGAC
>NZ_JH650774.1:15286-50598 GCF_000259195.1 Pseudomonas donghuensis | reverse complement strand
GTGGCACCCCTGCCAGCAAATGACCGAACAGCAGCAGTTCATGACGTTCAGCCTGCTGTTGACTGGCAGAAGGACAGTGCCGGCTGTCAAAAGGCAGCAACTGCTGATCGACGAGCATCAACAGTTCGACCCGTGGGTCGTCATGCAGGAACAACGCCGAGAAGCCGTGCTCGATATTGCTCACCGCCGTAGCGCTCATGCCCGGCTGGCGGACCACGGCAACGCGCAGCTGAAACGTACCCGGCGACCGCGCAGCAATGCTCAACTGCGCCGCGCGCAGGCAGGCCAGCGCATGGCTGGCATTCTGGCTGCCATCCTGGGTGAACATCAGCTTGAACCCGCCAATGCGTTCGATACCGCCGGCTGCGACGATCAAGCGCTGTATCAGCAGTTGCAAGGACGCCCGCTGGGCTTGTGACAAGTGCTCCAGCAAGCGCTGCAACACTTGCTGATAAATATATTGCATGGCCTGATCGTGAATGCTGCCCATAACACATACCCGCTATTCAGAATATGGCGACCTGAAAGAAAAATACCCCAGCGAAGAACTTTCAATCAGCAAAGGAGGATAAACAAAATTCATCCTAAGAAACTTCCTACAACCTCCTACGGAAAATAACTTCAGAAACTATTATTCCTCCTGGCTCCCCCTCCCCAGCCTGGCAGCAAAACGCCTCTAACCCTCGGCTTACGACCCATCTTGCCTCGCTCCATGAGACGACCATTGACGAACTATTATCGGGCGTTGCCGGGCGAATAAAAGATACAGATCAGGGTAAAAAAACAATTCAGAACCGGCCACCCAACAGTTATTATTCAGACAACATCACAGCACTTTTCCTCTTGTTTGAACATAGCAAGAATACTGTCGTAACACCGGGAAAAGTCACCGTGGAAATATCCGAAACCAGCCTAGGAAATACCCACAAAAAAGCCCGAGTCACGGCTCGGGCTTCAGTGTTGTTGCGTTTCGTTGCGCGTATTACCCGGGCAACGACAGGTCCAGCACCAGCCTGCCGCCGCACGGACACTCGTCCATGTAGCGATGTGCCTCGACCACTTTCTCGAACGGATAGGTCTTGATGATCAGCGGCGTGAGCAGTTTGTCGGCGGTGAACTGGTTGATATCGCGCAGGGCACGCTGCAGCGCCACCTGGTCCTGACTGATGCCCAGTTCCGGCTTGCCGGTGAAGTTGCCGATGCAATGGACGAAGAACTGGATGTTCTTCTGGAACGCCGCGCAGGCCGGGAACGGCGTCTGGTTGCCGCCCTGCAGGCCGTACAGCACCAGGCTGCCCCGCGGCGCCAGGGCATCACCGAGCAGGGCCATCTGCGGGCCGCCGAGGCCGTCAAGCACCATGTCGACACCGCGGTTGTCGGTGTACTTGTTGATCTGCATGAGCAGGTCCTGCTCTTCGGTGACGATCACCTTGTCGGCACCGAGCCTGATCAGGTAGTCACGCTGGTCGGCCTCTTTGGTCGCGGCGAACACTTTCAGGCCCAGGGCCTTGCCCAACTGCACGAAAGCAGGGCCGGCGCAGTGGCTGGCGTCGGTGATCAGCGCCGTTTGCCCGGCCTTGGCCCGGGCCAGGTCGACAAAGGCAAAATAGGCGATCAGCAGCGGCGTGTAATGCACGCTGGCCTCGACCGGCGAGAGAATGTCCGGATAACGGGTCAGCGCGTTGCGCGGCATGACGATGACTTCACCGTAGACCGGATGCTCGTTGGCACTGCTGGCCGGAAAACTGGCGACCTTGTCACCGATAGCCAAGTCGTCGACACCCTCGCCCACGGCTGTGACCACGCCCGCCATCTCGTGCCCGATCCCGGCAGGCAGGCGCGCCTGGGACGGCGCCAGGTTCTGCCGCCAGAGCACGTCGTACCAGCTGATGCCGATCGCTTCTACACGAATCTGCACCTCGCCGGCGGCCGGCTGCGCCTGAGCCTGCTCTTCGATCTTGAGCACCTCGGCCGGGCCGAACTTGTGGAAACGGATCATGCGGGACATCGCAAACCTCGCCAATTGAACCTCTAATGCCCTGAACTCTATCCGGGCTTTGACGGTTAGACCATCAGTGGCCATTAATAGTCAACATGCCTGTCATTGATTGATGCTAGTTCAGCCTTCATCAATTTATGCGGTGCAGGGTACCAGCCTTTACCCGTAAGATTCACCCCTGCCCCAACCGCCTTGTGAAGCCGAGCCGATGAACCGTAACGACTTGCGTCGCGTCGACCTGAACCTGCTGATCGTCTTCGAGACCCTGATGCACGAGCGTAGCGTGACCCGCGCGGCGGAGAAACTCTTCCTCGGCCAGCCGGCCATCAGCGCCGCCCTCTCGCGCCTGCGCAACCTGTTCGATGATCCGTTGTTCGTGCGCACCGGGCGCAGCATGGAACCATCGGCGCGGGCCATGGAAATCTTCGCCCTGCTCTCGCCGGCACTGGACTCGATCTCCACCGCGGTCAGCCGCGCCGCCGACTTCGATCCGGCCACCAGCACCGCGGTGTTTCGTATCGGCCTGTCCGACGACGCCGAGTTCGCCCTGCTGCCGCAATTGCTCAAGCGCGTGCGCGCCGAAGCCCCGGGCATCGTCCTGGTGGTGCGCCGGGTCAACTACCTGCTGATGCCGGCGCTGCTGGCCTCGGGGGAAATCTCCGTGGGCGTCAGCTGGACCAACGACCTGCCGGCCAACGCCAAACGCAAGGTGCTGCGGCGCAGCAAACCCAAGGTACTGCGGGCTGACAGCATGCCGGGCAGCCTGAGCCTTGACGACTTCTGCGCCCGCCCCCACGCCCTGGTGTCGTTTGCCGGCGACCTGGGCGGGTTCATGGACGAGATCCTGGAAAAGGTCGGGCGCAAGCGCCATGTGGTCCTCGCGGTGCCGCAGTTCAACGGCCTGGGCAGTTTGCTGACCGGCACCGACATCATCGCCACCGTACCCGACTACACCGCCGAAGTCCTGACCGCCGCCGGCGGCCTGCGCGCCGAGGACCCGCCGCTGGAGGTGCAGACCTTCGAGCTGCACATGGCTTGGCGCGGGTCGCAGGATAATGATCCGGGGGAGCGGTGGTTACGGTCGCGGATTCAGATGTTTTTTGGGGATCCCGATAGCCTGTGAGCGACTTCCACTGAATTCCAATAAATTCAGTAAATTCTGATAGATAGGCGAATTTTTGATCCATTACCATCCGTCGTATTCCACTCATTTCCAACGTACCTGGGGGTATCGTTTGGGGTACTTTTCATTTTTCTGAAAAACGATACCCCCAGATTATGCCGCCCCATCCCGCACCGGCGTTCCGGCGAAAACTCAGCGATGCCTTCCTGCGCAGCGTGACCGAACCTGGCAAGTACGCCGACGGCGAAGTCCCCGGCCTGTACTTGCAGGTCCAGACCTCGCTCAAGTCGCACAAACCGGCCTCCAAGTACTGGCGGATGAAGTACCGCTTACACGGCAAAGAAAACGTTTACGCGATTGGCCGCTACCCTGACATCGGGTTGAAAGACGCGCGCGAACTGGCCCGCGCGGCGCGCCGCGACGTCGCCAATCACACGGCCCCCCTAAAGGCGAAACGGGCCAAGCTTCAGGCACAGTTGCTCAATGAGGAACGCACCTTCAGCTATGTCGCCGAGCAATGGCTAGCCTTCAAATCTCCTGACCTGGTGAGCAAATCCCTCGCCGGTTTTCGCGGCGCCTTGTACAACCACATCCTGCCCACGATCGGCCGCATCCCCGTCGGCGAAATCAAGCTCGAACACATCACCGAGATCATCAGCACCCTGCGCCGAGCACGCACCATGGCCATGGCCAAGCGCGTGCGCACCATCATTCGCGCTGTGCTCGGCTTCGCCGAAGGCCGTGGTTGGGTGGAGCGTAACGTGGCACTGAGCAATACCGAGGAGCTCAAAATCCGCCATGTGGTTACCAGCAATCCAGCGATCGAACGACCGGCCGACTTGGGTCGGTTCCTGTTGCGCCTGGATGAACTCGACGCGAGCAGCGTGAACACCGCCATGCGCCTGCTGGTGATGCTGCCGGTGCGCCCGGGCGAACTGGTGAAAATGCGCTGGGAAGATGTAGATCTGATCAGCGCCGACTGGCGCTACGTGGTCAGCAAAACTCGGCACCTGGACAAGAGCAAACACATCGTACCGCTGCCCGAGCAGGCACTCGTGCTTCTACGTGAACTGTACAAACGCCGGGTGGTGGATGAGGCCGGCAATGGCTGGGTGTTCGTCTCGCCGATTTATCCAGGCCGCCCCATCGACGCCACCTCTCTGGCCAAGTCCTACCAGCGGATCTGGCCGGAATACGCCATTACTGCCCATGGTTTCCGCGCCACCTACCGCACCATCGCCCATGAGCATTTGGGTATCGATCCGATTGTATTGGAATTGTCGCTGTCTCATCGCATGCCTGGAGCGTTGGGCGCAGTGTATGCTCGCGCACAACTGCTGCCTCAGCGTCGAGAGGCCGCGCAGCAATGGGCGGATTATTTGGATCGGTTACGCAATAATGCAGCGCTGGCGATCCAGACTGATTGAATCAAACAACGAAAATGCAAGCTTGTTGACCCCACGAATCGAAGTTGAGCCACAGGACCAACCTTGGGTTCGCAACTACAACTTTCTAAATATTTATCGAGACCAAATTAACAACCAACAAGCCAAAAAATTTTTACCACTACAATCGCTACCGTCTGACAATTAAATCTTATCCGACCTTGTTGGCCGAGAAATTGTTTTATAATACGTTCAACGTGCTAAATTATACATATCTGGTGGTTATGGCGACGAAAGTCACCGAGGCCACCGGAAGCCTTTGCCCCACGGAAGCCTTTCGCCCGAATAGGCGTTCGTTTGTGCCACTCCTGCAGCTCAATTAGGAGAGCACCCTCGCCTATTGATTTGCCGTCTCGATTCTGTTGTAGGCGGGTCATTCAACCGCCGTGCGTTGGTGTCAACGGTTGCTGGGTGGTTCATCGTCGCCCGCTTGGCGTGCACCAGGATGGGATGCCGGTTGGAGTCTTCTGGCGTCGACGGACGCGGGTTGCACCTGGTCGCTTCGGACTCTGGCGTTCAGCAGGCTCAGCCAATACCCGGCTGACTGGGCCAAGTTGCACGCGGTCGACGGCTTGGGCGGCTATGAGGATTGATCGTGTCCCTGGAAGTGGTGTAAGGCTGCAATTTATACGGCGAGGTGTACGTTTTTCATCTGGACGTGACGAACCGCCAGGCGGGGTTCATAGGCTCAGCATATCTTTAGGCGAACCGATACGAGCAGTTGCACTCATGGCTAACAGATAACGACCCAAAGCAGACACCGCCCAAAGCTCAGTTGTCAGCGCCATCGCGGGCCAGCCGGAGGCCACAGGGTTATCAGCAACAGCCAGCGTTTCGCCGCGGGTCGATTGCTGTCAGTAGAAAGCATGTGGGCGTAGGATGGAGGGTCCCCCATCAGCCCAAAAAGAGCCGCCCCTTATGAATGAATCCTTACGGACAACCGCCCATGCGTCAGCTATTGGGGAACTCCACTTCATGCTTCTTGCTCGCTGACTTTCATCCCCAACGGCCCTTTGTAGCTACATAATCTATCAGTTCCGTGCCCCGCTCCATATGAAGCTTAAAGAACTCAAATGATGCATTTTGGATTCGGTTGCCGCACAATGGTTAGATTCAGGTAACCGAGAATCTTCCATGCACCTCTCAGCCACCGACGAACGTCTGCTCAAGGCACTCGCCGCAGCAATTGTTGTCCACCCCAGAGCCACGCTGAAAGAGTTGGCGGAAACGGCCGGTGTCAGCAAGGCGACCCTGCATCGCTTCTGCGGTACTAGAGACAATCTGGTCAGCTTGCTGGAAGGTTACGGCGAGCAAGTTCTGCGTCAAGTGATCGCCGATGCCGATCTGAAAAGCAGTGAACCGCTTGCGGCATTGCGACGTTTGATCGCCGAGCATTTCAAGCACCGCGAAATGATGGTGTTCCTGCTCTTCCAATACCGCCCGGATACCTTTGACGGCAGTGAGGCCAACCAGGGTTGGCGAGCCTACGCCGACGCGCTGGACGACTATTTCCTGCGTGGTCAGCAAGCCGGATTTTTCCGCATCGATATCAGCGCTGCAGTGTTTACCGAGATGTTTCTTAGCCTGGTCTACGGAATTGTCGATGCCGAACGCCGCGGTCGCGCGGCCAGTGCAACATCTGCGTTGACGCTCGAAAATCTTTTCCTCAATGGCGCCGTGGCGGCATCTCGCTAGTTTACCGATGCCCGGATAAAAAAATGCCCCTGATCGCTCAGGGGCAAAAGCGGTTGGCCAGACCAACCAAAGGATCTATGGGCTATCCCCGCGCAGGCCAGCCACCACCGAGGGCGCGGAACAGGTCGACGAGCGATTTTTGCCGCGCGATACTCGCTTCGATAGCAGCCGCTTCGTTCAGGTAGGTGTTGCGCTGCGCATCCAGATACCGCAGATGGCTGTCCACACCACCCTCGTAGCGAGCCTTCGCCAGTGCCAGGCTCGCCCGGCTGGTGTCGGCCAACGCTTTGCGTGCGATCTCCTCACGCCGCAAGGTATCGCTGGCGGCCAGTGCATCGGCCACTTCCCGGAAGGCGGTCTGGATCGTGCCTTCGTAAGCTGCAACCGCCGAGTCCTTGCGCGCCTCGGCCAGGCTCAGGGCAGCCTTGTTACGCCCGGCGTCGAACAGCGGCAATGTCAGTTGCGGCATGAAGCCCCAACTGCGCGAGCCACCCTCGAACAGCCCGGACATCTGCGCGCTGGAGGTACCGAAGCTGCCGGTCAGGCTGATCCGTGGAAAGAACGCCGCCCGTGCCGCACCGATATCGGCGTTACGCGCCCGCAGCCGGTGCTCGGCGGCAAGAATGTCCGGGCGCCGCTCGATCAGTGCCGACGGTGCACCCGGGGCGATGTCCTGCAGCACCATCGGCGCCTCGGGCCGTTGGGCAGGGATCACCTTGGCCGCGCTGGCGCTACCGAGCAGCAGCACCAGAGCGTTGTAAGCCTGCTGCTGTTCGCGCAGGCTGGACTCCAGCTCTGCCCGCGACTGCTCGACCAGCCCCAATGCCTCCTGATGGTCCAGCGCCGTCGCGGTGCCTACGGTGCGGCGCTGGCCGACCAGGGCCAGGGAGTCTTCGCGGCTGCCAAGGGTCTGCCGGGTCAGCGCCAGGCGTCGCTCGGCGCCATCGAGGGTCAGGTAGGCCTGGCTGACCTCGGCGATCAGGGCAATATGTGCAGCCCGGCTGACTTCCTCGGTTGCCAGATACTGTTCGAGCGCTGCGTCGCTCAGGCTTTTCACGCGGCCGAACAAGTCGATTTCGTACTCCGGCAGCGACAGCCCTACCTGATAAGTGCTGCTGACGCCTTCACGGCCATCGCTGGAAAGGTCCGACGGTAAATGCTGGCGATTGCCCGACGCGCCGGCGTTCAGCCCCGGCATGCGGTCGGCACGCCGGATGCCGTATAGCGCACGGGCCTGCTCGATATCAAGCAAGGCCTGGCGCAGGGAACGGTTGTTGCCCAGTGCGGTGCCGACCAGCTGGCGCAGCGTAGGGTCAACAACGAACGCCTGCCAGTCCAGCTGCGCCACCGCCTGGCCCTGCTGCCCGGTGGCATTGCCCCATTGCGCCGGCACCGGTGCCTCGGGGCGCTGGTAGGTCGGCGCCAGCGAACAGCCGACCAGGGCACAGGCCAGCGCGAATGGAATTGCAAGATTACCCATGACCATTACTTCACCACCTCGACAGCGTGTTGCATGGGGGCCGGCTTGCGCTTGAGCAGCTTGAGCACCCAGACGAAACAGATCGGCACGAACACCACGCCCAGCAAGGTTGCGCTGAGCATGCCGCCGATCACTCCGGTACCAATGGCGCGCTGGCTGGCCGCGCCAGCACCGGTGGCGATGGCCAGCGGCACCACGCCGAGGATGAAGGCCATGGAGGTCATCACGATCGGGCGGAAGCGCAGGCGCGCGGCCTCGATGGCGGCGTCGCTCAAGGTGTAGCCCTTCTCCCATAGTTCCTTGGCGAACTCGACGATCAGGATCGCGTTCTTCGCCGCCAGGCCGATGATGGTGATCAGGCCAACCTTGAAATACACATCGTTGGGCAGGCCGGTGAGCAGTACCGCCCACACCGCGCCCAGCGCACCGATCGGCACGATCAGCATCACCGTCAGCGGGATCGCCCAGCTCTCGTACAGCGCTACCAGCAGCAGGAAGACCACCAGGATAGCCAGGGCGAACAGACCGGCGGCCTGGCCGCTGGACACCTTCTCCTGGTACGACAGGCCGGTCCAGGCGTAGCCAATCCCCGGCGGCAGCTCACTAACCAGGCGCTCCATCTCGGCCATGGCCTGGCCGGTACTGTGGCCCGGCGACGCGTCGCCAGCGATGCGGATCGACGGGTAGCCGTTGTACCGCACCAGTTGCACCGGCCCTTCTTCCCACCGGGTGGTGACGAAGGCACTGAACGGCACCTGCTCGCCCTGGGCGTTCGGCGCATACAGGTGCAGCACGCTTTCCGGGGTCATGCGTGCGCCCTGCTCGGCCTGCACCACCACGCGCTGCTGGCGCCCGGCGTTGCTGAAGTCGTTGATCACAGCAGAACCAAAGGCGGTGGCCAGGGTGTTGTTGATCGACTCGAAGTTCACGCCCAAGGCGCGGGCCTTCTCGCGGTCGATCTGCACGCGCAACTGCGGCGCCTCGGCCAGGCCTTCCATCATTGCGTAAAGGATCACCGGGTTGTCATTGGCGCGGGCCAACAGTTGGTCGCGGGCGGCCAGCAATGCCTCGCGCCCCAGGCCGCCACGGTCCATCAGGCGCAGGGCGAAACCACCTGAGTTGCCCAGGCCATCGATCGGCGGCGGCATGACCGCGGTGATGGCACCGTCGCCGTTGGCAACGAACTGCTCATTGACCACGGCAGTTTCAGCTGCTGCGGATTGCTCCTTGCCACGCAACGACCAGTCTTTATAGGTCGGGAACGCCAGCGCGGCATTCTCGCCCTGGCCCGAAAAGCTGAAACCCGTCACGACGATAGTGTTGGCGACAGCTTCCCGGGACATCAGGAAACCTTCCAGTGCCTGTGCAGTGTGATCAGTACGCACCCGGCTGGCACCCGGCGGCAACTGCACGTCGACGATGCCATAGCCCAGGTCTTCGGCGGGGACAAACGCCTCCGGTACTCGCACATAGGAGTAACCGAGGACCACAAGGATGCCGACATAGGCCAGCATCCAACGCCCGGCACTGGCCACCAGGGCACTGTTCATTACCGAGTAGCGTTCGGTCATGCGGGCGAATGTGCGGTTGAACGCCCCAAAGAAACCGCCCTTTTCATGATGCCCGTGTGCGACCGGTTTGAGCAGTGTGGCGCACAACGCCGGGGTGAAGGTCAGGGCCAGGAAGCCAGAGAACAGGATCGACACCGCCAGCGACACCGAGAACTGCTGATAGATCACCCCCACAGACCCGGACATGAATGCCAGCGGCAGGAACACCGCCGCCAGTACCATGGTGATACCGATGATCGCCCCGGACACCTGCCCCATCGCCTTGATGGTTGCTTCTACCGGCGACAACCCTTCCTCGGCCATCAGGCGCTCGACGTTCTCCACAACCACGATGGCGTCGTCCACCAGGATACCGATAGCCAGCACCATGCCAAACATGGTCATCATGTTCACCGAGAAACCGAGCAGCTTCATGATCATCAGCGTGCCGAGCAGGCACACCGGCACCACGATCGACGGGATCAGGGTATAGCGCACGTTCTGCAGGAACAGGAACATCACCAGGAACACCAGCACCATGGCTTCGATCAGGGTGTGGATCACCTTCTCGATGGCCACGTCGACGAAGCGCGAGGTGTCGTAGGGCACCGAATACTCGACGCCCTCGGGGAAGAACTGCGCAAGCTCCGCCAGGCGTTCCTTGACCAGCGTCGCGGTCTGGATAGCGTTGGCCCCAGGCGCCAGTTGCACTGCAGCTACCACTGCTGGTTTACCATCCAATCGCGCAGACAGGTTGTAGTTCTCGCTGCCGATGGCCATGCGCGCGACATCACCCAGGCGCACGCTGGAACCGTCCGGGTTGGCCCGCAGAACGATACCGGCGAACGCTTCCGGGGTTTCCAGGGTACCTTGCACGGCCAAGGTCGCGGTCAGTTCCTGCTCGCTGGCGCCCGGCGTGCTGCCGAAGCTGCCAGCCGGTACCTGGACGTTCTGACCACGGATGGCATTGCTGATGTCGTCTATGGAAAGGCCGTAGCCCACCAGTTTCTGCGGGTCGACCCAGACTCGCATGGCCGCTTCGGAGGCGAAGAACTGCAGCTTCCCCACTCCGGGTACGCGCAGCAGTTCGTTGTTGATGTTACGCGCCGCATAGTCTGCTAACGCCGTTACATTGTCGCGCCCACCTGTCGCACTCGTCAGGGCATACATCAGCAGGAAGCCCGAACTGGCCTGCTCCACCTTCAGCCCCTGGGTCAGCACAGCCTGGGGCATGCGCGCCTCGGCCTTTTTCAGGCGGTTTTGCACATCGACCTGGGCCATGTCCGGCATGGTACCTGGCTGAAAAGTCACCATCACCTCGGCGACACCGTTGGAGTTGTTGGTGGACTCGTAGTACAGCAGGCCCTTGGCGCCGTTGAGCGACTCCTCGATGATGCTGGTCACCGACTCCACCAGCACCTTGGCCGAAGCACCTGGGTAGGTGGCGGTGATGGAAATCTGTGGCGGCGCCACGCTGGGATACTGGGCCACCGGCAACGCCGGGATCACCAGCAAGCCGGCCAGGGAAATGAACAACGCCACGACCCAGGCGAAATTCGGCCGATTAATGAAGAACTTGGACATCTCGCTAACCTCGCCTTAGTACGCCGCGGCCTGTTGCGCCTGAGCCGGCGCCACGGGCATGCCAGGGGCCAATCCGGCCGGGCTGCCGACAATGACCTGGTCACCGGCACGCAGGCCTTCGCTGACCTGCCAGCGCGAGCCTTGCATCACGCCGGTACGCACGCTGCGCACCTCGGCCAGGTTGCCAGTCCCTACCACCATCACCCGTGCCATGCCGTCGCTGCCACGCTGAACCGCCCGTTGCGGCACCAGGATGGCCTGCTGGTCGGTGCCCTGCGGGGTGCGTACACGCACATACATGCCAGGCAGGAGGATGCCGTCGCGGTTGTCGAAGCGACCGCGCAGGGTGATCTGGCCCGTGCCGCGGTCTACCGCCACATCGGTGAACATCAGCGCGCCCTGACGCTGGTAGTCGGTGCCTTCCACCTGGGCACTCAATGCCGTGTCGTCGCCCCCCGCCAGAGCACCCTCCTTGAGCGCCTGACGCAGACGCAGGGCATCGGCGGCAGCCTGGGTGAAGTCGACGTAGATCGGATCGAGCTGCTGGATGCGCGCCATCAACGTGGCGTCGCCCTGTCCGACCAGCGCGCCTTCGGTGGTCAGGGCACGGCCGATGCGGCCGGAAATGGGCGCGGTTACCGTGGCGTAACCAAGATTCAGGCGTGCGGACTGCACGTCGGCCTGGGCCGTACGCACAGCGGCCTGAGCACTGCGCAGCTCGGCGGTGGCGCTATCGAAATCTTGCTGGCTGACAGCTTCGATCTTGACCAGGGGCTCATAGCGCTTGACCCGTGCCTGAGCCTCTTGCTGTACCGCCTGAGCACGCGCCAGGTCGCCTTCGGCGCGCACCAGGGCCACCTTGAATGGCGCGGGGTCGATCTGGAACAGCACGTCGCCGGCCTTGACATCGGCACCTTCTTCAAAGCGCTTGTGCAAGACGATACCGGCCACCCGGGCACGCCCCTCCGCTACCCGCATCGGCTCGACCCGGCCAGGCAGAGTCGAGGCCAGCGCCAACTGTTCGGTCGTTACCGTCACGGTCTCCACGGGAACAACCGCTGCAGAGGCCGCCTGCGGCTCCTCGCCGGCGCCGCAACCGGCCAACGCCACCGCAGCGGCTAGCAGCGCACCCATCCCTATCGCATATTTCTTGCCCATCACTCACCACAGCCTTGATTGAAAACGACCCGAATGATACCTTTCAATTCTTTATGAGTCAATAATGTCTCATTAGAGTCAGCAAAGACCACTAGTCGTCTGATCTCAGCCGAGCCACGTTGCACCGCCTTTTAGGCATTGGTCGCGAGCTGAGTCACCGGCTCCTCCAAGGCGCAGCGAGCCGCCCATAGAGCACTTCAAACACAACAGAGGTATTGGATGAAAAACCTGTTTAGAGGCGATGTCGTCACAATCAAAAGCGGTGGCCCTCGGATGACCATCACAAACATCAGGCAACAGCGTGCCATCTCCGGCTTTCCCGCAACGGCATTTGCGTTATGTCAGTGGTTCGAAAATGACGCCTTGATCGAGAAATGGTTTGACACAATCGTTCTGGAAACAGCGAAAGAGACGCCAGGTGACACCGCTCGATAAGGCGACGGGAAACTGGCAACGGCCCATACAACACGATAACCAAGGCTGAACCTTGGTTATCGATATTGTCGGCGTCGGCATTTCGGGTCTAGATGCCACATCATTTAAATGGCCAATTCGCCAACCCTAATTTTTCTCATGCAACACCTCGGGATTTTCCCCGTGTCGAGGTTGAACATTACGATGTTCCCATTGCAGCAAAAGCAATAAGGCACTGGGTAGAACGGTCAACGTTATGATCGTTGCAACGGCAAGCCCGCCGATGACCGCATAAGCCATGGGCCCCCAGAAAATCTGCGGGGCGATCGGGATCATCCCGAGGATTGCTGCACACGCCGTCAATACGATGGGGCGAGCCCGGTGAATGGCAGCATGCGTTATAGCCTCACGTGGCGACTGACCGGTATTGATGTTGATATCCACTTCTTCAATCAGGATGACGGCGTTACGGACGATCATACCGACAAGTGCAATTACCCCAAGCTGCGCGACAAACCCCATAGGTGTCCCCGTCGGCAACATCGCCATGACGACTCCGATCAAGCCGAACGGAGCCATTGCAAGCGCAAGGAACATGCGTGAAAAACTACGCAGCTGCACCATCAACAGCACACACATCACCAAAGCCGTAACAGGCAGAACGGCAAGCAGTGACGCACTGCCTTTCGCGGCCTCCTCCACTGCTCCGCCTGTCGCGATGCTGTATCCCTTGGGGAGCTGCGCAGCAAAATCCGCCACCGCCGGCGCAAGTGCCTGCACGACTGTCGCAGCCTCGAGCCCTTCGCGAACATCACCTTGAACAGTGACCAGCGGAAGACGTTGCCGCCTCCAGATGATGGGATCTTCGACACCATGGCTGAGCACAGCAATCTGGCTCAGGGGAATGGCATGGCCTTGAGAGGTACGTATCTGCAGGTTCGCAAGGGTCGCAAGGTCAGTCCGCTCACCGCTTCGTGCACGTACGATCACATCCACGAGTCGGTCCTTGTCACGCACGCTGGTCACTGCCGAGCCAGAGAAAATCGTCGCCAAGGCACTGGCGACGTCCTCTGAAGACAGGCCCAATGCTCGCGCCTGAGTCTGGTCGATCTTGACTTCGACGCTTCTTTGCGGCTCACCTGATAGAAGATGGACCTCACGGGTATCGGCGTTGGCAGACAAAATGTTGGCCAGGCGCGACGCCATATCACGGACCTTGGCCTGATCTGGGCCAGTTACACGATACTTGAGCGGCCAGCCCACCGGCGGGCCCAGCTCAAGCGGTGTCGCGCGCGCGATGAGGCCTGAAAATTCTGTTTTAAAAGCCTCGGCGAGTCGTGCTTGCAAGGCATCCCGTTCTTTGACCCCTTTTGCAATCACGACAGTTTGAGTGATGTTCTCGTTCTGCAGCAAAACCTCCATAGGCAGATAGAAACGGATAGCCCCGGAGCCGATATAGGTTGAAAAGCGCTCAACAGCAGGATCAGCCTTAAGCAACTTTTCAAGTTTGGTCGCTTCGCGCTCCGTCGCATCCAGGGAAGCATTTTGCGGCAGCGTCAGGCTTACCAGCAGCTCTGGTCTGTCTGAGGGGGGAAAGAACTGCTGTTCAAGATAAGACGCAGCGCCGAGCGAGCCGACAAACGCCAGGATTGCAGCGCTGAGCGTTATGGCGCGATGCTGCAGAACCCAGCCCAAGGCCCGTTGGTAGATGCCCATCAGTCTACCGCCGCCATGCTCATGGTGCGGTAAAGCCTTAGGTAGGATCAGGGTGCCAAGCAAGGGTGAAAACAGAACCGCAACCACCCAGGACGCTGATAGGGATATCAACACCACCATAAACATCGAGTAGCAGTATTCCCCGGCACTCGAGGCCGCAAAGCCAACGGGAATGAATCCGGCGATCATGACGAGCGTCCCCGTCAACATTGGAAACGCTGTTGACTCATAGGCAAAGCTCGCCGCCCGCGAGAGAGTCCAGCCTTCCTCCAGCTTACCGACCATGGCCTCGACCGTGATCATCGCGTCATCGACAAGCAGACCCAACGCAATAATCAGTGCTCCCAGAGAAATTCGCTGGAGGCCTATACCCATCAGCTCCATTCCGATGAACGTCAGCGCCAACACGAATGGGATCGAAATACTCACAACAAGCCCGGCCCGCACACCGAGTGACAGAAACGACACTGCCAGGACGATCGCAACCGCTTCAGCCAACACCGTCAAGAACCCATTAACCGCCTGCTTCACGACCGTAGACTGGTCGGCTACCTGAGCCATTTCAATACCGTAGGGAAGTGACGCTCTGACCTCATTCATGCGGACCCGCACCGCCTCGCCAAAATCCAGGAGATTGCCGCCCGCTGCCATCGAAACGGCAAGGCCGAGCGCTTTCTCGCCGTTCACCCGGAACAAGGGCGCTGGTGGGTCGGCCGGGATTCTTCGAATATCGACAAGCTCGGTGAGTGGCACGAAGTGATTGCCTGCGCGCAACGTCAAACTGCGCAAGCTTTCCTCGGAGGTAAACCCTCCGCTGACACGCAGAGCGATTTTGTCGTCAGGCAGACGTACCGTTCCGGAAGGAGCGACAGCGTTTTGCGCCCTGAGCGCGCGCAACACCGCCTCTTCGTCCAAGCCAAAAGCCGCGAGCCTGCCAGGCGAAAATTCCACGACGATCTGCTCCTCTTGCACACCGAGCAGTTGCACCTTGCCAATGCTGGGGATGCGCAAGAGCTCCGCACGCACCCCCTCAAGGTAGTCACGCAGCTCACGGTCGGAAAAGCCTTCGCCTGTAAAACCGAAAATCTGGCCATAGGTATCGCCAAATTCGTCGTCAAAAAATGGCCCTTGAACACCCGCCGGAAGTGTGATGCCAATATCTGCCATTTTCTTGCGAACCTGATACCACGCATCGGGGACGATCCGGGACGGGGCATCATCGCGCAGGTTGACCATGATGACGGTTTCGCCAGGACGCGTGTAGCTATCGAGTCGGTCGAGGTAGGGTATCTCCTCCAGTTTCTTTTCCAGCCGATCCGTCAGCAGGTTCGTAGTGTCTTCTATGCTTGCACCCGGCCAGCGGGCAGCCACCACCATGGTTTTGATGGTGAATGCGGGATCTTCGTTTCGGCTCAGGTTTTCATAACTCATCATGCCGCCAACGAGCGTAATGAGCATCAGGAAAAACATCAGAGGCTTTTGACCGATTGACCACGCCGAGAGATTGAAGCCGGCCTGCTCTTTACCGAGTTGTGGCTTCGAACTCATTTCATCACCTGCTCTGCGTCGAACGAGACTTTCTGTCCAAGCCTGAGTTTGCTCACCCCTGCGGTTACCACCGCCTCACCTTCCGTTAGCCCGGATTCGATGATGGTGTGGCTGGCGGTGTAGCGCGCAACTACGACTGGTTTGCGCACCAGTTCGTGCGTGCTGGGCTGTACGACATATACCGCTGGCGTACCACCATCACTGGTCAATGCAGAGGCTGGCAGGATGACCAGAGGCTTGCCGCTCAAGGCTAGGCGCCCTGTCACGGTAGCCCCCAATGTCATGGCAGGAGGCGCATCCGGTAAAGCAACGCGAACCCGGTAGGTCCGCGTTGCAACATCAGCAGTAGGGCTTGCATCGCGAATTGAGCCGATGACTTTGATCAATGGATCAGAAACGAGTGCCACTTCCACTTTCACATCAGACGGAACCGAGGTGTAAAGCCGCTCGGACACGTTGAAGACTGCAACGCGGTCGTTTGTCGAGGACAGCTTGATCGCCAATTGCCCCGCATCGACGACTTGACCTGCATTGACAGCTACAGCGCTGACGATGGCAGCGCTTGGTGCGCGCAGCTCCGTGTAGGAAAGTTTGTCGCGCGCAGTAAGCAATCTGGTTTTCGCAACGTTCAGTCTTGCATTCGCGGCTCGCCAGTTTGCCTCGGCCTCCTCGACACGGACACGCGCGACGAACTGCTTGTCAAAGAGCGTGCGTTGTTGGCTTAACTGAGACCTGGCAAGCTGCTCGGTCGCTTCGGCACTTGTCAATTCGGCTTCCGCAGCCCGCAGCTCGTTCTGCACATCATTAGGTTCGAGCGTCGCCAGAACCTGCCCCTTGGCAACGCTCATTCCGACTTCTGCGGTTCGAGTGGCTATGCGCCCGCCGATGCGAAAGCCGAGATCGGTCACGACCTGAGCCTGTACCTCTCCCGTCTGGGCAACCTCCTCACCTATGGTGGCGGCCTTGACGATCTGGGTCCGAACGGCGCGTAGCGGCTCCTCTGAACGAGCCTCTTCCCGACACCCGACAAGCACAAGGCCCAGACTGCCCAATAAACCGCATGCCAGTACCGACTTGAGCAGCGTCATGTCAAATGCCCTCTTCATGAAATGGTTCCGCACGGCTGGTGCGCTCCAGAGCGCACTCACAGCCGATTTTTCTCGATAACAGCCCTACTCCTGCTGGGGCCTGCCTCTAGCACAAAGCAAAACAGCTCGTTGCTCCTCACTACTTTCCTCGTCCAGGCTCAGCATGAGCGAGTAACAGAATGGGCCGGCGACGCGCTCCCAGGATCCTGACTGAAAGCAAGGCAATAACCGCAGTTCAACCCGTTGCCTCATCACGACCCAAGTATTAGCATATCATCCGTTATAGTAAATTAAGTCCGATCCATGTGCATAGAGGGCAAGCGCCTGTGCGCAACGTGCTGGCGATTTCAGGCAGTTCGACAAAGCGGCTGCCAGAGGCGGGACAGGCCAAGCTGAATACGTATCCCATAAATCAGTACTGAAGGATTGCCGCTATGCTGCGCAAACTCTCACTGGCGATAGCCGTATCTTCTGCATCCAACGGAATGGTCTGGGCAGCGGACGTGCCCACTACAGTGAAAACCGATCTGGTCAGCGTCTATCAGGAGGCGGTGCACAACAACGCTGACCTGGCCGCAGCCCGCGCCGATTACAGCGCTCGCCGCGAAGTGATGCCGCAGGCCCGTGCCGGATTGCTGCCGAACCTGTCGGCCGGTGCCGAAATGATGAACACCCGCACCAAACTGGACGAACCCTCGACCACCAGCAACCGCAGCGGCAATACCTGGAGCGCGACCCTCGCCCAGCCGATCTTCCGTGCTGACCGCTGGTTCCAGCTGCAAGCGGCCGAAGCAGTCAATGAACAGGCGGCCTTGGAACTGTCGGCGACCGAGCAGAACCTGATCCTGCAAACCGCGCAGAACTACTTCGCCGTGCTCCGAGCTCAGGACAACCTGGCCGCGACCAAAGCCGAAGAAGCCGCGTTCAAGCGCCAGCTGGACCAGTCCAACGAACGGTTCGACGTCGGTCTGTCCGACAAGACCGACGTGCTGCAATCCCAGGCCAGCTACGACACGGCACGGGCTAACCGGATCATTGCCGAACGCCAGGTTCAGGATGCCTTCGAGGCGCTGGTGATCCTGACCAACCGAGAATACACCTCGATTCAGGGCGTGGTTCATACCCTGCCGGTGCAGGTGCCTGCGCCCAACGACGCCAAGGCCTGGGTCGAAACCGCCGGGCGCCAGAACCTTAATCTGCTGGCTACCAACCACGCGGTCACCGCCGCCGAAGAAACCCTGCGCCAGCGCAAGGCCGGTCATGCGCCAACCCTGGATGCCGTTGCCAAATACCAGAAAGGAGATAACGACAACCTGGGTTTCACCAACTCGGCTGCAGTACCAAACGTGCGTTACGGGGGCGACGTCGAGCAGACCAGCATCGGCCTGCAACTGAACATCCCGATTTACAGCGGCGGCCTGACCAGCTCGCAGGTGCGCGAGGCCTACCAGCGCCTGAGCCAGAGCGAGCAGCAGCGCGAAAGCCTGCGCCGCCAGGTGGTGGAGAACACCCGCAACCTGCACCGCGCGGTGAACACTGATGTGGAACAGGTGCAGGCGCGCAAGCAGTCGATCATCTCCAACCAGAGCGCGCTGGAAGCCACCGAGATCGGCTACCAGGTGGGTACCCGCAACATCGTCGACGTGCTCGACGCCCAGCGCCAGCTGTACACCTCGGTGCGCGACTACAACAACAGCCGCTATGACTACATCCTCGACAACCTGAGCCTGAAGCAGGCGGCCGGCACATTAAGCCCGCAGGACCTGCAGGACCTCAAGCAGTACCTGAGTCCGGACTACAACCCGGACAAGGAGTTCCTGCCGCCGGACCTGGCGGCAGCTGCGAAGAAGAATCTCGAGCGCAGCCGCTGAGGCATCTTGCATGCGTACGGAAGCAGTGATAAATTTCGATTCTAATGAGTCATTTTTGATTCATTTGATCCATTTGTGAGTATTTCCACTTATCCCGCTACACGTGAGGGGCTTACTGGAAAGGGTTATCACGAAAGACTTCGCCTCCTCACGACACTACCGAAAGTCAGCACGGCTGTTTTTCCAAGACTCACTTTGCGGAAAGATGGATCAGACGCTGACGACAGCACTGTTCAAATATGCGCCGCCCCTAGCCGGGTAATTGCCAAGGAATAGAAAATGCTTCTAAAAAACACCGCTATGATACTTGCATTTTGCAGCCTGCCATTGATGGCCGCTGAGCACGAGCTCCCCTCGGGCAAGGACGTCATGCGGCAGAACCAGGCACAGATACAGAACAACCTGGATGATGCCGACTACAAACGCAAAATCGTAGTTAAAAACAACATGGGCCTGGAGGGTCAGGAGAACGAAAAATTCTGGCCAATTTATAACACGTACAGGGCAGAAGCCCTGAAAATCAACAAGAACATCCTGGAGACCATGATCGACTACGGCCAGGCCTATAACAAAGGTTATGTGACTGATGAACTGGCCACACAGCTGCTCGATCGCATCTACACCCTCCAGGAAGACCACATAGAACTGCGTGAGAAATACACACGGCGCATCGCCGATGCCATTTCCCCTAAACGCGCCATGCGCTTCCTGCAGATTGAAACACAGCTGGATGCGCTACTAGACCTTGATATCAGCCGGAAAACCCCTTTAGCGGAATAGGCCAGCTTTTGATGCACGCCCTGCATCGAAATATCGCAAGCCAGGCGCAGCAATTTAAAGCAATAGCTGTTATCTAAAAACAACATCTTGAGAGCATGACCATGAAAAGCGCCTTGGTATCGGTATTTTCCCTCTGTGTGTCGCACCTCTCTGGCTCATGCGGCAGAGCCTCCAGAGAGCGTGTTCAATCGAAGTTGTCAGATGTGCCATAACGGCCAGCTACCGATGGCGCCGAAAAAAGGTGACGCCGAAACCTGGAAGCCGCGGCTCGCCCAAGGCAAGGATGTGCTGGTCAAGCATGTCACGGAAGGCTTTAACGCCATGCCTGCCCGCGGCCTGTGCATGGACTGCACAGCGGAGGACTACGCAGCGGTGATCGACTGGATGTCCAAGCCTTGAGCTGATCGTTCTAAGAAACACATATTAACATAACTGTTGTTGTCATATATCTGACTGCTTGCTAGCCTCCTGGGTACCTACAACAAAATCGGTCCGGGAGGACGCTCATGCAAGACTCGATAAGCAGGGCTTTTCATGAAGATGGCGCCGTGTTGGTCAAGGGGCTTCTGAACCAGGAGCAACTGGCGCGCTGTCGTGAAGCGTATGACTGGGCCGTGGAAAACCATGGCCCCCACGCAACCCGTATGTTCGCTGGCACAACGCAGCAGTCGCATGTGGACAATGCCAACCCCGTGGCCAAACAGCGGCTCGAAACGCTCGTTGAATCCCTGCCGCTGGGCAACCTCTTCGCCCGGGTCTGGGGTTCGCGGAACGTCTGGTATTTCGCTGAAGAGGTCTTTCTCAAAGCCGGTGGGCAAGGTTCCCGTACGCTCTGGCATCAGGACACCTCCTACCTGCCCTGGGCGGGTGAGCATTGGGGCAATGCCTGGATCAGCTTCGAATCCATCCCGCAACGCAACGCGCTGGAGATTATCCGCGGTTCGCATCGTGGGCCGCGTTACGATGGCACCACATTCGCCGACCCTGACGATCCGACACAACCGCTGCATGACAACGGCACCCTTCCCCGCCTGCCCGATATCGAAGCCGAGCGCAAACTGAACCCACGTGCTTTCGATGTGCTTTCGTGGGCCACCGAACCAGGCGACGTGATCCTGCTGCACCCGGCATCCTTGCACGGTGGTGCTCCGGTCGACAGCGACTTCCCCAGCCGCCACACCTTCGTTTTCCGCTTCTTCGGCGACGACGCCACCTTCAAGCCGCTGCCGCAGAACAGCAAAGCGGGATACCCCCCCCAAGGTGTGCTGTTCACCGAGGAACTCGAGCATCTTTCAGCCGGCGCAGCCTTTCGCCATCCCACCTTCCGCCAGGTTGTCTGAACAGGAGGCTCCATGAACACCAACCCCTTGAAGCGGCAATCGATCAATCCACCGCCAACCCAGGCGTTCTACGATCAGTTTCATTACTCCCAGGCCACTCGCGTAGGCGACCTCATCTGGGTATCGGGGCAGGTCGGCATCGACAGCGAAATGAAACCTGAAAGCGACGTGGCAGCCCAGACGCACCTGGCATTCCAGTCGCTGGCCAAGGTACTGCAAGCGGCTGGTGCCGGCCTGGAAGATGTGGTCGAACTGACCACCTTCCACACCCGGCTACGGGCTGATATGCCAGTATTCGCCAGTATCAAGGATGAGTATTTCCCCTCACATTATCCTTCCTGGACGGCGGTCGGTATCACAGAGCTAGCCCTGCCTGAACTGGTAGTGGAGATTCGTGCGCTGGCTGTAGCAGGAAGCGGTAGTGCCTGACCCGACGGTGATTGGCAAGGGCCCGGCTGCCGCCTTTCAATCGGCGTGGAGAATCATTCTTGTCTTCAGGCAGGTGTAATCCACGCTCGATTTCTCTATGCTGGGTCAATCGTGGAAGCCAGCCACCTGATCCAGAAACGTATTCGTCCTGAAATCCTGAGACCCCATGTCTGACTCCAAATCCCCTTCCAGAACCATCCCCTCTTCGGCCAGTACAAGCGCACCTCGCAGCTCGGCGCGCAGGGGACGGCCTGTGGGAGACCGCGACGCAAAGCGTGCAGAACTGCTGGAGGCGGCCATTACCGTGATCGCGCGGGATGGCTACGCCGGGGCTTCGATGCGCAGTGTCGCAAAACACGCAGGCTGCACCACAGGCGCAGTAACCTATTACTTCGCCAACAAGGAAGAGATGATCACCGAGGTCGCCCAGAGCTTGTTCGACCAGGTCGACACGATGTTGGCAGCGAACCAGTTGGAGATGAACATTCCCTCGTTGCTCCGGCAGTGGATGGAGTGGGTCAACGACGGCGAGTCGACGCTCTGGCTTTCCTGGTTGCAATTGCTGACCCATGCCCGGCACGAGCCAGCGTTCGCTCATGTCATCAAGCAGCGGTATGCCAGATTCCGCCAAGTGTTTACCGTGGTGATCGAGGCAGAGCAGCGCCAGGGCAAAATCCGCGACGACATACCGCCCGATGTGCTGGCCGACCAGATCAGCACCATCTGCGACGGCTGGCTGATGATGATGCCGATCGAGCCCGAGCGCTTCAGCGCCGAGCGCGGCAATGCGTTGCTCGATGCGCTCATCACGCTGATAGCACCGCCTGCGAAGGGCCGCGGCACGCGCAAGGCCAAGTGATCGAACCTGATCTGTAGCTCATAGGCCGGACGAGAAGTCGTCCGGCCCTCGCGAACCTCGGCCCGGCCTGGGGGGCGAGGCCACCTACTTGGATGCGGTCTTGTACAGGCTCAGTGCTCTGTTGGCTGCGGCCAGGCATCCTTTCCCATCACCTTTTTCCCGAGCTTCCTTGGCCTGCGTAATCAGATTGCGAATATCCGTGGCCACCCCACCTTGAAGACCAGCGCCCTCGGAACGCTCAATGGAGTCAAGCTGGTTGATCTTGGCAGTACAGGTGTCGGCATCGGTCTTGTCCCCGGCGTACACAACCGGCGCGCAGATGATCGATGCAACGGCTATCACTCTCAACATGTTCATGGGTAGCTCCTTGGGTTGTTTGCAGCAGATTTAGATAACACCAACTATTAAATATAGAGCGCACAGCATCCCGCGTCGTATTTTTGGGCCTGAAACGATGACTGGACGTCTGTTGCCCCTTTGCAAGATCGTCGTGTCGCGCTATTTTACATAACCATGGTTATGTAAATATAACAATAGCGTGCCGAGGAAAAAATGAACAGTGAAGACATGTCTCCACCGACATGCCGCCGGCGCCTGCTTGTGCAGGCGCTCGCGGGCGTGGCGCTGGTAGGTGGTACGGGGCTCGCCGGGCGAGCGCTGGCCCAGACGGTAGAGGCAACCCCGCAAGATGTACTGGACGTGGTCGTCATCGGCGCCGGGCTTGCCGGGCTCACCGCGGCCAGAGATCTGGATCGCGCTGGCTGTACCTCCTTCACCGTACTGGAGGCTCGGGATCGAGTTGGCGGACGAACCGTCAACCATCAGCTCGCTGGCGGCGTGATCGCGGAGGCAGGGGGGCAATGGGCAGGCCCTGGACAGACGGCCATCTTCGACTTGGCGCGCGAACTGGAAGTGGAAATCTTCCCGAGCTACTACCAGGGCCGTAATGTCTATCTAGCAGGCGACGCCCGCTACGAAGAAGACCTCAGCGCCGCCCACGGCAACCCCGTCACTGCAAAGCTCAATCAACTCTCGCGGCAGGTTCCGAGCAAGGAGCCGTGGACCGCAGCCGATGCGCCCGAAATCGACAAGCTATCGGTAGCCCAATGGCTCACGAGCCAAGGCATCGACAATTCCAGCCGGTTCAGCTTCGACACCTCCATAGGCCTGACCACTGGTACGCCGCCAGCCAGCCTGGCCCTGCTCCACTACCTTTCGCTGATCAATTCGGCCGACTGCAGTATGGAAAAGCTGGAGGGCTTCAATGGCGGCGCCCAGGAGACCCGCTTCGTGGGCGGCTCCCAGGTGTTGAGCACGCGCATGGGTGAGTCGTTGGGCGATCGCCTGAGGCTGTCCAGCCCGGTACGCAAGATCGGCAACTGGGACAGCGACATTGTCGAAATTTACACAGACCAGGGGCTGGTCCGCGCCCGGCAGGTGATCGTTGCACTGCATCCCGCGCTGTGCCATCAGATCGTCTTCGAGCCAGCTCTGCCCGAAGGGCGCGCGCAACTGCAACGGCTGTGGCCTGCCCATGCCCCGATGCGCAAGACGGTGCATGTCTACGACCGGCCATTCTGGCGAGACAAAGGGCTCAATGGGCAGATCAGCCAGGCCGATGGCCCCCTGATCTTTTCCTGCGACAACTCGCCCGCCGATGGCAGCGTCGGCATCCTTTCGGCGTTCGTGCGCAGCGCCCAGCTAACACATGAAGCCGAACGGGCGAGCCAGACGCTGGCCGGCATTTTTGCCCAGGCATTGGGTGATGAAGCCTTGCAGTTCAGGCAGTACCACGATCACGACTGGGCCAAGGTCGACCCCTGGACCTTGACCTGCGTCGGCGCCATCCCTCCCGGTTTTCTCACCCGTTGGGGCCGCTACCTGAAACCTGCCGTCGGTCGGCTGATCTGGTCGGGCACCGAAACCGCTGACATCTGGGCCAGCAGCATGGATGGCGCAGTGCGCTCCGGCCACCGAGCTGCCCTGGAAGCGTTGCAGGCGCTGGTTGCCAATCGGAGGAACGCATGATGAAACGCGCTTTGCTGATAGGTGTTGCGGTCGGCGTTACCGGGCTTGTGCTGGCGGCAGTCATTGCCGGCCCGCAGATGCTAGCGGGCTATCGATTCATGAGTGCACTGGACAGCCACTACGCCCGCTACGACGCCGATGTCGGAACCTGGCCGCAACCCCAGGATACCTGCAACGCATGCCATGGGGCTTCCGGGCAGTCACAGAACGAGCAGTACCCATCCCTCGCGGGGCAGCAGGCCAGCTACCTCCAGGCACAACTCCAGGCATTTGCACAGGGCAAACGGCACAGTGCGCAAATGGAGCCACTGGCCGCCACATTGAGCGACGACCAGATCGCGTCGCTGGCGCAGTATTTTGCCCGACAGACGCCGCTGCGCACCGACACACCGGCGGCAGATGAGCGGTTGTCGGCCGAGGGCCAGGCGAGTGCCGCAGCGCGGGGCTGTAGCGCCTGTCATGGCAGCGATTTCATGGGCGGGGCAACTGGGCCGCGACTCGCCGGGCAGGGACAAGCTTATCTGCTCAGCCAGCTCCTGGCGTTCAAGCAGGGCACGCGGACGGACCCAAGTGGGGCCATGAACGCGACCGCCGGACTACTTTCACCAGCCGAGGCACAAGCGCTGGCGCACTACCTCGCAGGCCTCGCCGCCGCCAGCCGCTGACCTGTCGAAGGGCGGATGCTCTGCCACCGACCCTGTTCCAAGGCGTGATCACGCGAGCTTGGCTCCGCAGGCAAAAATCGTTTCGACCTTAAACATAACAGTCGTTGCGTTAAAGCCGACAGCGGATTACAGTGCAGTAAAACAACAACAATCAACGGAGCTCATCGCATGCACGACTCCATTGCCCCACCCGCTGCCGTCCACGCTCCTCCGGGCCTCAGCACTGCCGTCTCGCGGTTGCCGAACGACTGCCGCGTGATCGCCTGTGCGCTGATACCCACCTTTCAATCAACGACCCGGTCAGACCCCGAAGGCGCGGAGATTCCATGAGCAACCTTCATTTCGATACCTTGATCATCGGTGCAGGCCTGTCCGGCATCGGCACGGCTTGCCATCTGATGGACGAGTTCCCCAACCGCAATCTCGCCATTCTGGAGCGGCGTGAGTGCATGGGCGGAACCTGGGACCTGTTCCGCTATCCAGGCATCCGCTCCGACTCCGACATGCTGAGCTACGGCTACAAGTTCCGCCTGTGGGACAGCCCCAAGGTGCTGGCTGACGGTGCCTCGATCCGGCGCTACATCCAGGACACGGCAAAGCAGTACGACCTTGCCGACAAGATCCATTACGGCCTCAGGACCCTCGGTGCGAACTGGTGCAGCCAGCAGCGCCTGTGGCAATTGACGGTACTGCACGAAGCCAGCGGGGATATCCGGCATTACACCTGCCGATTCCTGCTCTGCTGCACCGGCTACTACAACCATGACGAGGGTTTTCTGCCCACCTTTCCAGGGGAGAACGACTTCAAAGGTGTGCGGATCCATCCCCAGCATTGGCCCGAGGACCTGGACTATCGCGACAAGAATGTCGTGGTCATTGGCAGCGGCGCCACCGCTGCCACGCTGATTCCGGCGATGGCCGACAAGACCCGCCATATCACCATGCTGCAACGCTCCCCCTCGTACATCTACTCGCTGCCTTCGACCGATAAGCTTACGGGCGTGCTCTCCCGCATCATGCCTGCAAGCTGGGCGCTCGGCCTGGCACGCAAACGCAACATCATGCTGTACCGCGCCGTGTACATTGCCTGCCGGCAATGGCCACGCCTTATGCGCAGGATCATCCTGGCACACGTGCGCCGCCAAGTAGGCCCGAATGCCGACATGCGCCACTTCACCCCGAACTACATGCCTTGGGACGAACGCCTGTGCGCAGTACCCGACGGCGACCTGTTCAAGTCCATTCGCAACGGCCAGGCGTCGGTGGAGACGGACCATATCGAGCGTTTCACCGAGCATGGCATTCGCCTCAAGTCGGGCAAGGAACTGCCTGCCGACATCATCATCACTGCCACCGGGTTGCGTTTGCAGTTGCTCGGCGGCATGACCGTCTCGGTCGACGGCACGCCGTACCCGATCGGCGAGCAGATGACCTACAAGGGTGTGCTGCTGGAAAACCTGCCGAACATGGCCTGGATCTTCGGCTACACCAACGTGTCGTGGACACTCAAGGTCGGCTTGGCCGCCACTTACCTGTGCCGCCTGTTCCGCTACATGGAACAACGCAACCTGGATGTCGTGACCCCTTACGACAACGGCAACAACGCGTTGAGCGACGGGATCCTGAATTCGATGAAGTCCGGCTACATCCAGCGTGACCAGCACTTCCTGCCGCGTCAGGGCCGGTCGCACCCCTGGTTCGTCTTCATGCACTACGGGCGCGACAAGAAGATGTTGCTCAAGGACCCGATCGAAGACCACCACCTGGAGTTCCAGCGCGCCCAGCAACAAGCACTCACCCCGCGGCCCGCCAAGGTCACCGGTTGAACCACGACGCCCACGGCCTCGCCGCCGGTGCGTGAAAAACAAGAAAGGTAAAAGGCTGAATATCATGCTAGGTCAAATGATGACGCTCCCCCTGACCATTCCTTCACTGCTGGAGCATGCGCAGCGGTATCACGGCGATACCGAAATCGTTTCCTACCTCCCTGGCGGCGCCCTGCACCGCTACACCTATGCCGACGCTCACCAGCGTGCCAGGCAAGCGGCCAACGCACTGACCCGCCTGGGCGTCAAGCCTGGCGACCGGGTGGGTACCCTGGCCTGGAATGGTTTCCGACATTTCGAGCTCTACTACGCGATCTCGGGCATGGGAGCGATCACCCACACCATCAACCCGCGCCTGTTCCCGGAGCAGGTCGCGTGGATCATCAGGCACGCCGAGGACGAGGTGGTTTGCTTCGACGAAAGCTTCGCCCCTCTGGTCGCCGAAATCGCGGCGCAGTGCCCAAGCGTGAAACATTGGGTCGCCTTATCGGACGCTGCGCAGATGCCAACCGCGGGCGAGACCCGTTTGCTGTGCTACGAGGCGCTGCTGGCTGCCGAACCCGCGACGTTCGTCTGGCCGCCCATCGATGAGCATGCGGCGGCGGCGCTGTGCTACACCTCCGGAACCACCGGCAACCCCAAGGGGGTGCTCTACTCCCACCGCGCCACTCTGTTGCACGCCCTGTCCAGTGCCCTGCCGGACTCACTCTCGCTGTCGGCCCGCGAGGTTGTCGCGCCGATCGTACCCATGTTCCATGTCAATGCCTGGGGGCTGCCGTACTCGGCGGCCCTGGTGGGCGCCAAGCTGGTGCTGCCCGGGGCAGGCCTGGATGGTCAAAGTGTCTTCAGACTGTTTGAACAGGAGGGTGTCACCTTCTCGGCCGGCGTTCCCACCGTGTGGCTGAGCCTTCAGCAGTACATGCAGCAGACCGGCAAGCGCCTGCCCAGCCTGCAGCGCTTGGTGGTCGGCGGCGCCGCCTGTCCGCCCGCACTGATGCGCAGCTTCGAACAAGCGTTCGGGATCCGTATTCAGCACGCCTGGGGCATGACCGAAATGTCACCGACGGGCACCGTCAATACCTTGAAAGCGTCGCACCTGGGCCTGGATGAAGAGGCGCGCTTCGCCATCAGCATCAAGCAAGGCCGGCCACCGTTCGGCATTGATCTGAAAACCGTGGACGATGAAGGCAACGAGGTAGCGCGTGACGGCAAGACCTCGGGGGCGCTGGTCGTGCGTGGGCACTGGGTGGTCGATCGCTACTACCGCAGCGATGAGTCCCCGTTGGTGCACGGCTGGTTTCCGACCGGCGACGTCGCCAGCCTCGACCAGGATGGGTTCATGCAGATCACCGACCGGGCCAAGGATGTAATCAAGTCGGGCGGCGAATGGATCAGTTCCATCGAACTGGAGAACATCGCCATGGGCCACCCGGCCGTTGCTGAAGCGGCCGCGCTGGGGATCGCCCACCCGAAATGGGACGAACGCCCGCTGTTGGTAGTGGTCGCCAAACCTGGAGAGGCACCGACCCGTGAGGCGATTCTCGCGCTCTATGCGGGCAAGGTCGCACGCTTCTGCACCCCTGACGACGTCGTGTTCGTCGAGGCACTGCCGCACACGGCAACCGGCAAGGTCAGCAAGCTCCAGTTGCGCCAGGAGCTGCGTGACTACCAATGGCCGGGCTCGCCACCGTGCGAGGTGGCGTCATGAACGCCCCTGCTAGAGGCCGGGCGGATACCCGTGTCATCGACCCGAGCGAAGGTCGCTGGAAGCGCAGGCTGCTCAACCTGCTGTTGCGCCTGTCGGTGAAGTCCCGCCACGGCATGTCGATCGATATCCAGCACCTGCGCAAGCAGTTCGCGCAACTGGATCGCCAGGGCCAAGCGTTACCAACGGACGTGCTTCGCACGAGAGTGTCGTGCAACGGTACCCCTGCGCACTGGCTGTCACCAGCCAGTTGCAGGCCGGAGCGTGTGCTGCTGTACATTCACGGTGGTGCCTTCGTCGCCTACACCCCGCAGATTTATGCCGCGATGGTGGCGAACTGGTGCAAACCGCTCAAGGCCAGGGCGCTGATGGTGGACTACAGCCTCGCGCCCGAGTGCCCCTTCCCCACGGCGCTTGACCAGGCCCATGCGGCCTACCGTTGGCTGCTCGAACAGGGGACCAAGGCCGAACACATCGTGATCGCTGGCGACTCCGCCGGTGGCAACCTTGCGCTGGCGCTGCTGCAGCGGCTCAGGGACGAGGGAGCGCAACTGCCAAGCTGCGCAGTGCTGCTGTCACCGTTCCTCGATTTCACCCTCAGTGGTGCGAGCGCGCTGGGCAATGCCCGTCGCGACCCGATCTTCACCCTGCCTTTCGCGATCGCTATCCGCGGCTTCTACGCATCGGCCGAGAAGCACACGTCGCCTGAAGTTTCGCCATTGTTCGGCTCCTTCGCCGGCTTGCCACCGTTGCTGTTGCAGGTAGGCAGTAGCGAAATGCTGCTGGACGACTCGGTCCGCGCCGCGGCCAGCGCGGCAGCCGCCGGTGTGCCGGTTCGCCTGGAAATCTGGCAACAGCTGCCGCACGTGTTCCAGATGATCGCGGCACTTCCGCAGGCCCGACAGGCACAGCACCATATCCTGGACTTCGTCAATGACCATACGAACTGGGATGGCTAGCGCAAACCTGTTCCTGTCCAGACTCCCAATAATTCCCTCGAGAACAACAACATGGAATTCGATTACCTGATCGTGGGTGCCGGCTCTGCCGGCTGTGTCCTTGCCAATCGCCTCAGTGCCGATCCCAGTGTCACCGTCTGCCTGCTCGAAGCGGGCCCGGAGGATCGATCACCGCTTATCCATACCCCGCTGGGTCTGGCTGCCATCCTGCCGACGCGCCATGTCAACTGGGCATTCAAAACCACCCCTCAGCCGGGTCTGGGCGGGCGGGTCGGCTACCAGCCACGGGGCAAGGTGCTCGGCGGCAGCAGTTCGATCAACGGCATGATCTACATTCGCGGTCACCACGACGATTTCAATGACTGGCAGGCGCTGGGCAACGAAGGCTGGGGCTTCGACGATGTTCTGCCGTACTTTCGCAAGAGCGAAATGCACCACGGCGGCGGTAGCGAGTATCACGGAGGTGACGGCGAGCTCTACGTCAGCCCGGCCAATCGCCACGCGGCCAGCGAAGCCTTCGTGGAGTCCGCGCTGCGTGCCGGGCACAGCTATAACCCCGACTTCAACGGCGCCATTCAGGAAGGCGCTGGCTACTACGATGTGACGATTCGCGACGGCCGCCGCTGGAGCACCGCGACGGCATTCCTCAAGCCGGTCCGCCATCGCAGCAACCTTACCGTGCTCACCCATACCCATGTCGAAAGTATCGTCCTGCAGGGCAAGCAGGCGACCGGGGTACAGGCGCTGGTCAAAGGCTCGCGCGTGCACCTGAGGGCACGCAAGGAGGTCATACTGTCAGCGGGCGCCTTTGGCAGCCCACACTTGCTGATGCTCTCCGGCATTGGTTCGTCAGCCGAACTCGAGCCCCAGGGCATCGCTCTGCGCCATGAGCTCCCGGGCGTGGGTCAGAACCTGCGGGACCACGCCGACGTGGTGCTGTGCTACAAGAGCAACGACACTTCGCTGCTGGGCTTCTCCCTGAGCGGCGGCGTGAAGATGGGCAAGGCTATGTTCGACTACGTTCGCCATCGCAATGGCCCGGTTGCGAGCAACTGCGCCGAGGCCGGCGCGTTTCTCAAGACCGATCCAGGCCTTGAGCGCCCAGACGTCCAGTTGCACTCGGTGATCGGCACAGTGGATGACCATAACCGCAAGCTTCACTGGGGCCATGGCTTCAGTTGTCATGTGTGCGTGCTACGCCCCAAGAGCATCGGCACTGTCGGCCTGGCCTCGCCAGACCCGCGCAAGGCGCCGCGTATCGACCCCAACTTCCTTGCCCACGACGACGATGTCGCGACATTGCTCAAAGGCTATCGCATCACCCGTGACATCATTGCCCAGACGCCCATGGCCAGCTTCGGACTCAGGGATATGTACAGCGCCGGCCTGCACAACGACGAGCAGTTGATCGAGCTGCTGCGCAAACGCACCGACACCATCTACCACCCGATCGGCACCTGCAAGATGGGGCAAGACGAGATGGCCGTGGTGGACAGCCAGTTACGGGTCCACGGCATCCAGGGGCTGCGCGTCGTCGATGCCTCGATCATGCCGACATTGGTCGGCGGCAATACCAACGCGGCCGCGATCATGATCGCCGAACGCGCCGCCGAGTGGATTGTCAACGCCTGACACGCTCACCCGGACTTAAACCGCCCTGCAGAGTGCCAGGCATGGGCGGTTTCCGGGCCCCAGGTCTTCCCTCCTCCCGCCTATCCTCTCCTGCCATTCACGTAAGCAAAAAAAAGCGCCCCGAAGGGCGCTAAAAAGGGCATGACGATCGTAGCGTCAACTCGATATTGCCTCGTCAGCCCCACTCAGCGAACCATGCATCAACGCAGCATCAGGCGCATAAGGGCTTGGGTGAGGCGGCCATAAGGCGGTTTGAGCAAGAAACTGCCATTGAACTTCGCCTGGTAGAACACCGGCCGCATCTTGCTGAACGTCTGGAACCCTTCCTCGGCGTGATAGTGCCCGAGCCCTGAATTGCCCACGCCACCGAACGGCAGGTTTTCCTGTAACACATGCAGCATCACGCTGTTGACCGAAACGCCTCCGGACAATGTCTGGCGCAGCACCGTCTCGACCCGGCCGGCGTCTTCGTCGAACAGGTAGAGCGCCAAGGGCCGCTCATGGGTGTTGATGTAGCCGATTGCGTCCTCGAGCTTGCGATAAGCCAGTACCGGCAACACTGGCCCGAAGATCTCCTCCTGCATGATCAGCATGTCGTCGCGCACATCGAACACCAGGTGCGGTGTCAGCTTGCCCGCTCGACGCGCGCCATCCACATCCGCCAGCGCCACCACGCGCGCGCCCTTGTCCCGAGCGTCCGCCAGCAGCGCCTCGACGCGTGCCAGCTGGCGCGCATTGATCATGCAGGTGTAGTCGGGGTTGTCGGCCAACGGTTGCGGGTAATTTCGAGCCACCGCCGCCCTGGCATGCGCGAGGAATTCTTCCTCGCTGCCGGCCGGCAGGAACAGGTAGTCAGGCGCGACGCAGGTCTGCCCGGCATTCAGGCATTTGCCCCAAAGTACGGTCTCGGCAGCCTGCTTCAACGGGTAACCCGGCGCGACGACGGTAGGCGACTTGCCGCCGAGTTCCAGCGTCACCGGGGTAAGATTCTCGCTGCAATTGCGCATGATCTGCCGGCCGACCGCAGGCGAGCCGGTGAAGATCAGGTGATCGAAGGCTAGCCGGGAGAAACCGTCGTTGATACCGGCACCTGGCTGTATCACCGCTACCAGGTCCGGGTCGAAGCGCTTGCCCAGTAATTCGGCGAGCAAGCGACCATAATGGCTGGAGTCGCTGGCAACCTTGATCATGGCCCGGTTACCGGCGGCCAGGGCGCCGCATAGCGGGCCCAACGTCAAGTAAAGCGGGTAGTTCCACGGCGCGGCGATACCGATAACCCCGAGCGGCTGGGCCAGCACCGCAGCGCGCGCAGGCTTGAACCAGAGCCCGACACCGCGCTTGCGCGGTTTCATCCAGCGCTTCAGGCAGCGGATGGCATGATTGATTTCGCTGACCAAGCCGAAGATATCGAGCATCTTGGTCTCGTGCTCCGACCGGTGGCCGAAATCGTTGGATATGGCGGCTGCGATCCGCTCGGCGTTTTCCAGCACCAGCGCCTTGAGCGCCAGCAGGTTGGCCCGCCGGGTCTCATAGGATGGATAGCGTTCCTCGGCGAATGCCTGGCGCTGAAGCACAAAAACTTCACGCATCCGCTCTACTGCCGGCGCGACTTGCTCGATCGACATTATGTAAGTACTCCTGGTGGATCTCTTGGATCGCTGCGACTGCAAACTGCGACCGTGCGAACGGCCTCAGCATGTAAAACAAGGCGTGTCAGTGCACTGGCACCGCTTGGCGTTTTGCCCGCTCCAGGGCGAAGAACGCGTAGTACAACTGGATCATCATGAACGACCAGCTGGCGAGCGCTATCGACATGAACACGGCCTTCGTGTCGTCCCCGGGTATGGGGTAGAAGTCATAGATGCAGGCCACCAGCAGCCCCAGCATCGCCGCCACCGTCACCCCGAAGGCGTGCAGGTACTCGCCGACCATCACCAGACGGCTGATGAAGTAGGCCAGATAGACCGTGTAGCCAGCCCACATGATGACGTAGAAGTATGGAAGCGGATTGATCATGAAATCGGCCTTGATCATCACGAAGGTGCAGACAAAGGTGATGGCGAAAATCAATGCGTCCTTGCCCGCCGAAGGTCGGAAACCATGGGTCACTGCCATCAGGCCGAGCACGGTGACGATCGGGATGCCGAAGCCGCGGGAAAACGCATCGCAGAAATACGAAATACCGTAGGAGATTTGCGACTGGGTCAGCAGGTAAATGAGGAAATTGGTCCCGGAAAATGCCACGATCAGCCATTCCAGGCCGAGCAGGAAGTTGCCTCTGCGCAGGAACTTGATGCCGTAGGTACTCCCGGAAACCACCAGGAGGACGCAAGTGAGCAACGCAAGAACATCTCTGGTTTCCATAGCTCAGGTCTCTTTCTTGTAAGTATGAAGGCTTTACTTCGGTGTGGCCGCCAAGGCGGCAAGGTAGTGGGCCAGTGCCTTGCGGTCCTGCGCCGAGAGGGCCTGGGTAACCGCCTTCATCGAACCGGTTGGATCGACCCGGCTGCCCTGGGCAAAGGCGTCCAGTTGTACCAGCAGGTAGTCGGCGCCTTGGCCTGCTAGACGCGGGAATGCGCCCTGGCCCATAAGCTTCTCGCCATGGCAGGCGGCACACGCGCCCGCCTGAACCAGTTTCTCGCCTTGCTGGCGCAGGCCAGGATCAGGCTGGAACGTGTGGTTATCCATGGGCGTCTGGCGAGCGTAGTAGTTGGCCAGCTTGTCGATTTCAGCGTCACCAAGGCTCATCGCCAGCGGCTGCATGTTCGGGAAATGCCGGGTGCCGTTGGCAAAGCCGTGCAACTGCGCCTTGAGGTAATCGGCGGGCTGCCCTGCCAGGCTGGGATAGCGCTGGTGCTGCGAGTTTCCGCGCAGCCCATGGCAGCCATAGCAGGCATCGGCGGTCTGGGGCCAGGGCCCGTCCGCTTCATAGGCCTGGGTAGTGCTGTCGATGTAAGTGACGAGGTGGTAGAAGCCCAGCAGGTCACGGCCGAACAAGGCCAACAGGGCGACCAGCAACACTGCCGCACCCCACAACAATTTCTTTTTCATCGCTGTCCCCTATGCCCGACGCAGCGAGGCAAGCGCCTGCAGCGCACTTTGATGACCTGAACGCACGGCGCCATCCATGTACCCGGCCCAGATATCGGCAGTTTCAGTGCCCGACCAGATGAGGTTGCCACACGGCGGACGCAACGATTCGCCATGCTCGCTCCAGAAACCGGGCGGGATCGCCGACACGCAGGTGAGGCTCCAGGGGTCTGCCAGCCCCCAGTCATGATCGTGGTAGGCGACCGGCTGCAAGGCTTCCTCGCCCAAGGAACGGGCGTAGATTTCTGTCAGGACCTGCTGCGCAGCCTGGTGGTCGGAGGGCAGCATTGCATTGACGACGAAGGCGTTGATCACACCGATTTCACCGTTGGGCGGGGAGTTGTCCCAGGCCCATAGCAGTGGCCCCTTGACCTGCATGGTGTGGCCGTTCAGGCCCTTCTCGCGCCAGAACGGCCGCTTGTAGACCATCGCCGTCTTGCGCGCCGGGCTGTGTGCCGGCCAGGCGCGCTGCAGCGCCGCTCGCCCTTCCGGCAGCGCGGGCTCGAAGCGTACCTGGTTGCAAAGGGCCGGATGGATCGCGACGATGACCCGGCGGGCGCGTATCAACCCTTGATCAGTGTGCAGCGTGACGACGTCGCGGTCCCACTCGCTGATCGCGCGCACCGGGCAGGCCAGGCGCAGCCGGTCGCCCAACTGTTCGGCCATGCGGGTGCACAGCAACTGCGAGCCGCCAACGAAGCGGGTGCCTTGCGCACTGTCCTTGATCGAGTCCAGCTTCATGTAGTCGCAGCTTGCCGAATTGATCATCGACAGAAAGTGCAACAGGCTCATCTTGGCCGGCGCCACGCCACAGGTGAGCATGAAGCTGGTGTCCCAGCCAGACCTGTCCTCAGGCTTGATATCCTGTTGTGCCAGCCAGTCACCCGCCGAGAGCTTGTCCAGCTCGTTAACCTTGGAAGAAGCCCATGGTTTACCGGACGGTACCAACTTGGAGAGCTCGCTGAGCTTGGCGCCGATGCGCTCATCGGTGCCGAAAGTACCTTGCAGGTCGATCTCCAGTCGCCCCTCCCCGCCGAGCACCACGGTCTTGCCCTGGTAGTAGGTCGGGAACGTGTCCACCTGAAGCTCACGGGCCAGGTCGGCGACGGCCGTCTGGCCGGGTCCGATCCACTGCCCACCCACCTCGGAGATGTAGCCCGAGCCCAGGTCGTAATTGAGTACCCGCCCGCCGACACGCTCACGGGCTTCCAGCACCTGGAACGAGCGGCAGCCGGCGGTGAGCAGATCGCGGGCCGCCGTGAGCCCAGCCATGCCGGCGCCAATGATGGCAACGTCCAGGATGCCCTCCTCGTCGCCATGCGCAGCCG
>NZ_JH650774.1:0-15276 GCF_000259195.1 Pseudomonas donghuensis | reverse complement strand
CCCGCCACAGGTTCGGCGGCGCTGGCCAGGCCGACATGCAGGCCGAGGCCGCCTACGGCCGCGGTGGCGCCAGCGAACTTCAGCAACTGCCGGCGCTTGAGTTCCATTGAATTGGAGGTAGGCTTTTCAGCCATAAAAGGAGCCTCACGCTATTGTTGTTCGATTGTGCTGCGCCACTGCGTGGCGCTTCAGGTCCAGCAAGCAAGGGATGGCGCGTTATCGTTCAGGCGCCCAGCGGCAGGCGCAGGGCCCGACGTCGCAACTGCAGGCCGAACAACACCATCCAGAACGGGAAGATCAGTACCACCAGCACCAGCAGGGCATTGGTCAGCGGATCAAGGGCGGCAAAGAAGCCGGAAACGAAGTACAGCCCGAAGCACCAGCCCACCACCTTCAGCGGCAGCAGAACCGAACTGCCCCAACCGGCATGCTTCAAATGGCGCCCCACGACGATGCCCCAGAACAGGACGACAGGGCCTTCGCACCACCAGAGCCCGCGCTGACTACCCACGGCAATGGTTGTCCATGCTGCCTCGGCGCCAGCTCGCAGAGCCTCGCTGCCCGTCAGGTGCAATTGGGCCAGTGGATCGAGCACCGAAAGCTGAAGACCCGCACCGGTTACGCCAAGCACCACATAGGTGGCGATGGCCAGCAGGGCCATGTCCCCGAGCGCACCTGACTCATCGCGAAACTCGCGCCAGAAATAAGCCCCCACAGCCAACACCGGCAGGTAGAAACCCAGGATGTCGGCGAACATCGACAGCCTGAAGTACTGCCTGGCTTCAGCCGGCAGGGTCAGCATGGTCGCACCCTGCAACGTCACGGCCATGTCACCCTGAGTGACCATGAGCATGAAACCGACATTGAGGTAGGCGAACAGTCCGCCGATGATCGAAGCCCACGCGGTGAAACGCGCGGCCTCATTCGTATAGTTGTTCATTGCATCTCCGGAGTGGACAGATAGATCGGCAAGGCACCGCGCAGCGAGCGGCCGGCGCCTGGCCGCGGTTACGACGCTCGCGCCCGGCGGTTCAGCGCGTTGTCGAGCAGGTTTACACCCGCCAGGGCGGCCTTCACCGCGCACCATTGCAAAGGTTCGGGAAGCGTCGACGGGGTCTTGTGGCGCAGTGCCGTGAGCAAAGGCTGCTCGATGCCCCCGATGCGTTCCGCCAGCAGGAAGCCGATCAGCGATTGGGTGCCAACGCCATGTCCGGAGCAACCAGCCGTGTAGTAGATATTGCTGTGCGGCCCGGTTTCGCCCACCACAGGCAAGGCGTCGTAAGCCAGGCTGATATAGCCGCTCCAGCACTTGTCGATAGCCACGTCGCGCAACAACGGGAAACGGTCGTCCAGGGCTTGTCTCAAAGCGGCGTACGCCGCCCGGTCCGGCTCGTTCGGGGTCTGCGAGCCGTAGGCGTAACCCAATTGCTTGGTGGTTATCAGCAGGGTGTTGCGCGCGGTCAGGCGGTGGCTCTCCATGGTCCAGTGGGGGGTCACGATGCCCTCCCGGCCCTGCCAACCCAAGGACTGCAGTTGCGCAGCTGACAGCGGCTGCGTCTCAATGGCCGAGACCCGCAGCGGCGTGACCTTGTCGCGCAGCAAACCCAGTTGCGGAGTGTAGGCATTGGTGGCCAGGACCATGACCGGCGCGCTTGCCGAGCCTTTCTCGGTACGGCAGGTAATGGTTGGGCCGTCACTGTAGGACAGCAGCTTGGTCTGTTCGAACAAGCGAACACCGGCCTGCAATGCCGCCCGGCGCAAGCCCATCACGTATTTCCCGGGATCGAGCGTGCCACCGTGCTGAACACAACCGAAAAGGAACGCAGGCGGGATACCGCGAGCGCGCATTTCGTCGCGATCCACGAACTGAGTGACCGAACCCAGCTCATGGCCCAGCGCCATGCTGTGGCGCAGTCTCTTTTCCTGCGAGGGATGGATGACGGCACGGATGACACCGCTGGGGAGGTAATCGCAATCGATGGCCAGCTCACCCAGCCGTCGTTCCACGTAAGCCACCCCTTCATCGTAGAAGGACACGACCTTCCTCGCCTGATCCACGCCGAGCCGCTTGTGGAACAGTTCGAACTCGACGCCCATGCTGCCGGCTAGGTAGCCGGCATTGCGACCGCTGGCTCCGAAGCCTGCAAATGCCTGTTCGAGGACCACCACGCTGGCACCGAGCGCGGTGAGCTCCAGGGCAGTGGACAGCCCGGCGAAGCCCGCGCCGATGATGATCACATCGGCTTTGATGTCACCCTCGAGCTCCGGCTGCAGATCGTCCGGTTGTTCGACCCATCCACCGAGCAGGCGGAACTTGTCAACGTTGCTGCTGGGCTCGGACATGGTTGCCTCCGAAATTTGTTGTTGTTTAGTCAGACTCTACTGCTGCGCCCTATTTAACGCAACAACTGTTATGTTGTTTTTTACACGCATTCATCAGCAAGCATGGAACGGTATCCGCAGGCTTGGATAAGCGCGGCCGCACCACTTGAGACGGTGCGACCGGGCGGGCTCAGCGAGAATTTCGATCTGGAGGCGGTTCGCTCACTCCATGGCGGGAAAACAGCAACGTCCGGCCGTCGCCCTGCATCAGTGCAGCAGTCAGCGAAACGCCATCATCGCTGCGCGCCTCGCCGAAGGTAGTGCCGCCGTCCTGGCTGTTCACCAGCAAGCCGTCAAGACCTGCCACCAGCACGCGTTTACCTTCTGCCTGTATGGCGGTAATCGAGCTACGGCTGGTCAGAGGTATGCGCTGCCATGTACTCGCATCCGGCGTGCCGCGCAACAAGGTACCGCGTTGCCCGCCTACCAGGAGGCGGCCATCAGGCAGTACGGCACCACTCCACAGCGAGCCTTGGTAGCCGGTTTCCAGGTAACGCCAGGTCTTGCCCCGGTCATCCGAGCGCAGCAACTTGCCATGTTCGGCGGTGGCATAGACTGCCCCCCGCCCATCGCTGAACAGGCTCAGCAGGTTGAGGTCGGCGCGACTGCCACCGGGCTGGGGCTGCAAGGTGCATTCGGTCCAGGTGCGCCCACCGTCGTCGGTTGTCATTATCAACGACCACAGCCCAACCGCCACGCCCTGCTGGCGATCGAAGAAATGCACGGCGAACAGCGGGCGGTCGACATCACTGTCGATGCGCTGCACCGTCCAGGTTTCTCCGCCATCTTCGCTGGCCAGAATCGCGCCCCAGTGGCCAACGGCCCAGCCGTGCCTGTCATCGACGAAGCTGACAGCGGTCAGCGTGCTCGACAAGGGTACGCCGTGGGCCTGCCGGTAGCTGCGCCCCTGGTCGTCCGAAAGCAGCACGATGCCATGGTCACCAACAGCCACCACCCGCTCCCCCGCTTTGCCCGCACCCAACATCATGGCCTGCGCGGCATTGGCAGCAGGTGCCGCCGGTACCGCTTCCAGCCCTGCGGCCCAAGGCGCGACCATCGGCATGGCCGCTAGCAGGGCGATGCCCATGACCCGTTTCAGGTAGTGCATGTCATTCTCCTCAATGGGTCAGCGCGCCGACCATGCGCACCGGGCGCTTGCGTGGGAACACCCGTTCCAGCCAGACGGCGAACGCTGGCAGCACCGTCATGGCCATGACCATGTTGACCATGAACATGAAGGCCAGCAGCTTGCCCATGTCGGCCTGGAACTTGAGCTCGGAAAACGACCAGGTCGCCACGCCGACTGCGAGCGTGAGTGCGGTAAAGATGGTAGCGATCCCGACTTCGCGCAGGGCGCAGGCCACCGCGGTGGCAATGGGCTGGCCATGGGCCTGGTGCAGCTGGATGCGGTTGTAGATGTAGAAGGCGTAGTCGACACCGATGCCCACCGCCAGGACCATCACCGGCAGGGTGGCGATGGTCAGGCCGATCTGCAGCTCCTTCATGAACCAGTAACCGATGAAGGTGCCGAGCGTCAGCGGTAAACAGCACACCAGCACTGCCCTGAGGTCGCGGTAGACGATGAACACCAAGAAGGCGATCGCGGCATAGACATAGAGCAGCATCGGCGTTTCACTCTTCTCGACCTCCTCGTTGATCGCAGCGATCACCCCGGCATTGCCTGACGCCAGGCGCACGGCAATGCCCTGCTGTGGGTAGGCGGTGCGAAACGCCTTCACTGCATCTATCACCCGAGAGATGGTGGTGGCCTTGTGGTCAGCCAGGTACAGGTGTACCGCGGTCATGCTACAATCGGTGCGCATCAGGCCGGGCAGGCGCCCCACCTCGGCGGCTAGGGACGAATAGTTCATTGGGTCGATGGGCACCGCGCTCATCTTCGGATTGCCTTCGTTGTAGCCCTCGTTGAACTGGCGCATCGCCGATGAGAACGACGCCACCGAGAGCACCCCGGGTATCCCTTCCATGGCCCAGACGAAGCGGTCCTGGTATTGCCCCAGCGCAATATCCTCGCAAGCGTTGGCGCTGCCATCCGGCCCTGGCCGTACCTCGAAGACCACGCTCAGCCAGTCAAGTCCGATGTCATAATTGCCGGCGATGGCCACCGCATCGCGATTGAAGCGTGAATCCTCCCGCAGCTCGGGCGCCCCAGCCTGAAGCGAGCCGACCACGCGGTCATGGCTTTGCCACACAGCCATGACGAATACGGCCACGGCAACCACCAACACCCAGCGGGCGTTGCGCCACTGCGCTAGCCTCGCCAGGCCTTCCAGCCAGCGCGACCGCCGTTGGCGCGACACTTCCTCGGCGGCGGCATAGCGTGCATCGACCTTCATCATCGAAGCCACCAACGGCAGCATAACCAGGTTGGTGACGATCTTGTAGGCGACGCCGAGAGAGGCGGTGATAGCCAGTTCGCGGACCATGGGGATCGGGATCAGCAACAGGGTGACGAAGGACATCAGGGCGGTAACCAGCGCCAAGGTGCCGGGTATCAGCAACCCGCGGAAGCTGGAGCGTGCGGCCTGGGCGGCGGGCTTGCCATCGGCGATCTCGCGGACGATGTAGTTGATCTGCTGCACACCATGGGATACGCCAATGGCGAAGACCAAGAACGGCACCAGCACCGCCAGCGGATCGAGGCCATAGCCCAGCAGGCGCAAGCTACCGAATTGCCAGACCAGCGAGGTCAACGAGCAGCCCAGCGCCAGCAGCGTGAAGCGTAGCGAGTGGCAGTACCAGTACACCGCCGCCGCCGTCAGCAACAAGGCCAGCAAGCAGAACTCCAGCACCGCCGCCGCGCCATCGGCGATATCGCCAATCTGTTTGGCAAAACCGATCAGCTGGATCTCGAAATCGGCGTCCTCGAACGGCTGTCGTAACTGTTGCTCCAGCACCTGGTTGTAGGCCACATAGTCCAGGCGCTGCCCATTGCCATCGTATTCGTTGAGCTCGGCAGTGATCATCGCGCTGGCCTGGTCCCTAGAAACCAGGGTGCCGATGAACCCGCCCTGAGCGGTGGAATCAGCGATGCGCCCGATGATGGTGGCATCCAGCCGCTCGGGGGTCACCGTTCCCGGCACCAGCGGATCGGCACGAAAGCCCTCCTCCGTGATTTCGTTGACGAAGGCGTTCGGCGTCCAGAGCGAACGCACACTGCTGCGCGAAACACTGGGCAGGAACGTGACTGCCTGGGTCACATCGGCCAGCCGCCGCAAGCCTGCTTCGCTCCAGATGGTGCCGTTGCGCGCCTTGACCACGATGGTGAGACGATTCGCGCCGAGCAGATCCGCGCGGTATTGCTTGAATGTCTCGACGTATTCATGGCCAATCGGCAACTGCTTCTCGAAGCCAGCATCCATGCGCAGTTGCACGGCGAACCAGGCCATACCCAGGGTGAACAGCGCGAGCATCGCCAGCACCCAACCACGATGCCCGAACAACCAGGCCTCGGTGCATGCCAACAGGCCACGCGGTGGTGTTTCCTTGATCTGAATAGACATGTTCACAGCAGGCCTCACAGGGTGCGCGAAACGACGACACCTACGTAGTCGCGATCACGGAGCAACTGGTCGTAGGGCGTGTCGCCGCCCATGAACTTGGCGTAGTTGAACGACACCTGCCAACTGGCCGGGTTACGCACGAAGTTGAGGTAGAGGTTCATGCTGCTGGCGTCTTCGGTGAATGTCGCCGAGAGGTTGGGCGTTCGCCCACCGAGGGAGCGCGAATAGAAGATCCCTGGCGTCACCTGCCAGCCTGGAACCAAGGTGCCGTCGTAGGTGAGGCTGAAGTCCAGGTTGATCCCGGATGAGGTCTTGTCACCCCGAGCCTTCGGCGCCGTCGCAGGGTCCAGCTGCCAGGTGTTGCCACCAGCAGCGATGATTTCGCCGTCATAACTGCGGTGCAGCCCCGGGTACTTGATGACCACCAACTCGGTCAGCAAGGTGCCTGTGCTGGCGCCGGTGAAATCGAGCAGCGTGGGCGAGTTGGATGGCGTCATGCTGTAAAGCCCGGTGAGGTGCCACTGGAACTTCTTCTCGTCCTTCCAGCACTTGCTAGCATTGTTGCTGCACAAATCCAGCACCGGGTTGAGCGGCACCGCGTCCTTGGGCCGGTAGGACAGCTCGGTACCCACCGCCCAGTCGCCGATCGGCATGTTCGCGCTGATGCCGTAGAGCATGCGGTCTTCCGGATACTCCCACTTCTGCGCCACGGCGAAGGTGTCCGGGTCCAGTAGCCGTGTCGTCAGCGATGGCAACTTGTCGTGGTAGCGCAACACGTACAGGCCGACGTTCAGGTCGCTGTCCTGTGGCTGCCACCGTAGCGAAACGCCCCATTGCCCGCTGTCGCGGGCGTCCTTGTCGTCGAACCCGTAGGTCTTCATCCCGCTGCCCAGCGCCGAGGTGTAGGACCAGTAGCTGCCCACCGGTGGCAGCTCGCTCTTGTTCCAGGCGAACTGGTAATAGGCCTCGATGTTGAACCCATGACCCAAGCCCGACGCCAGGCTCAGCATTGGTGCTGGGAGCACCGCTTCCTTCAACTGCACGCCCGGGCGTGAGAGGGCCTGGATGTCGTAGGCGTTGGTGTTGTTGATACCGCCCTGCACGAACAGACTCTCGCCCCAGTTGATTACCTGATTGCCCAAGCGGGCGCGAACCCGCTGGTCTCCGACATCGAAGCCCTTGCTTACCCACAGGTCGAGCAGGCGCGCCTTGAACTCCAGGTCATCGCGGGCGGCACTGGTCAGCCCGTCCTTACCGACGCCATCAGGGGTGTAGAACGACAACGCGCCGCTGGTGTCGGTGGCTGCGAAATCACGGATCCAGCTGCCGCGAGCCATGAAGGTGAAGTCTTCCGGCATCTTCAACAACAGTTCATGGGTGCCTTTCAGGTAATGGGTGAACAGGTCGCCCTTGTCGTAGTTGAGGTCACCCTGGTCGCCAATGCCGGAGGTCTGTGCCAGGCAACCGCTGGGCGGGTGATGCCCGCTGGTGCCCTGGTTGATCAGATTGCAACCCTGGGACTCGGTGCGGATACCCATGCCATAGGAAATCGTCGAATCGAACGAGCCCCTTATGGACTCGGTCTCGAAAGTGAACCCCATTGCCAGGGGAGTCATGCACGCAATAGCAAGGCCTGAAGCTTTTGTGATTGTTGTTTTCATGTCGGCGCTCGAAGTGGGAAAGTTCAACGTTCGCTGATGGCACGCAGGTTGTCCGAGGTGTAGAAATCACGCTTCAGACGTGGGTTGCCGGCATCCTCGGTGAGCCAGCGATGGTCTTTCTTGCCGACGCCAATGGAGGTCATGTCGTAGAGGTAGCGACCGTCCACCAGGTTGTACTGGACCTGGGCTTCCATATCGCAGGTGCCGGTCTCGTAGACAGGGATGGGGTAGCCCTCGCGGACTTTCCAGATCTGCCCCTGCTTGTCGTAGTCGACCGCCACCAGGCCGTTCCAGCTGTCCTCGTCGATATAGAACACACGTTTGGGCGCCTGGTGGCGCATGCCCTGGCGGACGGTCGCCTCGACGACCCAGACCCGGTGCAGCTCATAGCGGCGATACTGCGGCGCAAAGGCGTTCTGCTGCGCAACATCCTCGATACGGGCGGATGCGTCATAGGCACCGAATGAGTTGTAGGGCACCAGCAGCTCCTGCTTGCCGACCAGCTTCCAGTCGAAGCGGTCCATCGGGCCGAAGAAGATGTTCGACTCGTCGATGGTGTACTGGTTGTCCAGGCCGATCTGCGGCGCGTCATAAGAATAGGACGGCATGCGACGCACCCGGCGCTGGCCGGGGAAGTAGTAGAAGGTGCTCGCTTGCTCGCCGGCCTTGGTCGTGACCACCCCGGCCTGGCCAGCCAGTGCAGCGGGCTCGTTGTAGGAGAAGTAGGTGGCAACCTCAAGTCGGTCGAACGAGGAGAACAGCGCACTGCCCTTCTGCCCCCACGGCGTGTACATGAACCAGTCGGTCGAGGTGCGCAACCAGCTCCCGCCACCGGTACGCGGTGAAAGGCCGGAAACCGTCTTGGACATATCGAAGCCTACGCCGCGGTAGCGCATCTTCATGTTCCACATGACCTCGGCGCCTGTGGTCGGCATGGGGAACGGAATGCCAGGAACATGAGCGTCCTGCAGCGCAACCCCGTCGGCGTCGAGCGTGGCGAAGCCGACATTCTTGCGCGTATTGTCGACGACGAAGTCCGGTGCACCGCAGGTGCGTCGGGTCGGATAGACATCCATGCGGTAATCGGGAACTTTCTTGAACAACTCCAACTGCCCTGGAGAAAGCTGTTTGGCGTACTGCGCTACATTGGCTCCCGTGATGCTGTAGAGCGGCTTGTCGTCCTTGAACTTCCAGGACTGCCCACGCACCTGCCCATAACTCCAGCCGGTGTCCTGCTTGCCCGGTGGAGCCCAGGCGGGAATCACGCCATTGGCGCTGGCGGCAACTTCAGCGCCCAAGGGCGTCAGTTTTGTTCCCAATTGCGAAGCATCGTTCTGCGCAGCCTGCACTGCGCCGCAGGCGGCCAGCGCCGCAAGCGCCAGTGCCAATGACCGCCCTCTGCAGACAATGGAAGTTGCAACATCAAGGCGCTGAATCACATCTTTCATGCGAGGTTCCTCACGAGCTCTTGGCGACCGCTCGACCTGCCTTGTTCGAGGCAGGACTTACGGCTGGGTTTGTTTCGAAAACATGGTCAGATAGCGACCACGCAATGACAGAGAGCAATTTGCTTGCCAATATTTTTTTACTCATATTTTCAACCACTTATAATTCTTATAACAGTTGATATGTGCTACCCGACGACTCAGATGCCCTCCTATACAGCACGCAGAACAGCAATATGTGCAATTACGGAACACTTGTTACCTTAAATCGATAGGAGATGGCTCCGCCCCTCTGCCCCTGGGCGAGTCCGAGCCGGGCAGGCAGGCGTTATCGAGGAAAGGAGAAAGACGGATGGCCGCAATCGACGCTGAATTACGTAGACAGGCTTTGGTCAAGGCAACATTCAATGAGCCTGTTGCCCTAATGCCGAAAAACATCGCCGATTCCGGCAACGGGATGAATGTGAGGGGCAATGCCAGGGCTCGCAGAAGCGCGCACAGTCGACAGGTAGACACTACCTGCACCCAGCACAACGAACACAATGACGATAAGCACTCGAGTCATGACGATCTCCGTAATCGGCGCTTTGCCGCAGCAGAGTTTGTTTTTGTTTGTGCGTCCTCTCCGAGTCTGACGGGCAACATTCTTGAGTGCTTCACATATCGCGCCACTAAACAGGCTTTTCATGACAGCCTGGAAAGCCATGTTCCAGGGTGGTGGACTGCTGTTACGATGACCCATCACTACCTCAGGCGCTGCATGCGCACTGCCAGACCAGAACTTTCGACATGACTTCTTTCGTCCTCGACATCGCCCTGCTCGGTTTCGACGAGTTCTCGACCCACGAGGGTCTGGACGCCCGCGCGCTGCTTGAAGAGGCAGGCGTGATGGAAGACCGGACCGACCTGCCGCTCAGCGGTGAGCGCTTTGCCGCACTCCTGGAGCTGGCGTCGCGCAGGTCCGGCAATGCGCTGTTCGGCCTGCAGCTTGGCTTGCAACAAGGGCTTTCGGCGCTGGGCACGCTGCACTATGTGATAAGCAGCGCTCACACGGTCGGCGATGCGTTGCAGGCATTGATCCGCTATTTCCCTACCCACAGCAACGGCGCAGAGCTAAGGCTTGAGCAACGGGGTAACCAAGCCTGGTTGCTCTATGACGTGATAGACGCAAACGTGTCGGTCACCCGGCAGACCGTCGAACTTGCCATGGCGCTCGGCACCAAGATCATGGAGAGCCTCCTGGGACGGGCCTGGAAACCCCAGGAGCTTCTGCTTCGCCACGCTGCCGGCGCCCGTCTGAACACTTACCGAGCCTTGCTGGACATCACTCCGCGCTTCGGCAGCGCGGTCAACGCCTGGGTATTCGATCACGCCCTGCTGACGCATGCGCTCGGTGAGCGTGATGCTGGCCTGCAGGTGTTACTGAAAAACCACTATGACGAGCTTGCGTATCTTACCCTGCGCGAGCTACCCGCCCATGTACGACGGCTGATGCGGCACGGCCTGTGCGATGGGCAGGCAAGCCTTGAACAGATAGCCGGGCAGCTTGCGCTCAGCCCGCGGACCCTGCAGCGTTACCTGCAAGCCGAAGGCACCCACTTCCAGGCGCTGCTGGACGATACCCGGCAGGCTATGGCCAAGCGCTATCTCTGTGACTCCGCCGTGAATCTGACACAGCTTTCCGCGCTGCTTGGCTATACCAGCCTGGGCGCTTTTTCCCGCGCGTTTACCCGCTGGAACGGGATCAGCCCGCAGAAATGGCGGCAACATCAACGGACAGGGCAATTGGCTGCACTGGAAACCCACGAGGTGTCACCGCCATGAAAGCGGTATCCGATGCGGCCAGCGAGCACAGAACGACCACTGGCTCATTTATCCGTGCGCTGGCGCTCAGCAAATTTACCGAATTCGCCAGCAATGAAGGGCTCAGGCCGACGGCAATGCTCCGGCTGGTGGCTTTGCCTGTGGACGTGGAACAATTCCCCCAGCAGATCCTTGCCTACCAACGCTACTGCGGGTTACTGGATCTGTGCGCACAACAAGCCGAGCATGCGCTGTTTGGTTTACGGTTCGGGATGCACCAAGGGTTGGCGATATTCGGTGACATGCTCTATCTGGTTGGCAGCACACAATCGGTAGGCGAAGCCCTGCTGGAGCTCAAGGACAACTATGCGGTCTTCAATGGTGCGGTCAGCATGGAGCTCATACCTGCACGCGAGCAGGTCTGCCTTGAGTTTTCAACGCCTCAGCAATACGGCCCCGGGCAGTTCCAGGCCGCAGAGCTGATGTGCGCCGTGGCCCTGAAACTGTTGCGTGCGATGATTGGTGACGAATGGCAACCTGATCATGTGGCATTTACCCACGCGCCACTTGGCAGCGAGCTGGACTACAGGAGCATCCTTGGCTCACGTCCGATATTTTCCTCGGCCTTTACAGGCCTGGTCTTTCCACGGGATGTCTTGTCGTTGCCACTAAACGCCAAGGACACAACATTGCACCAACTGCTGGAAACACACATAGGCCGGATGGAGCGGTTATCCAGCGCCGCGCTCCCTGGGTCCATCAAGCAACTGCTCCGCCACCTGCTTCCCAGCGGCCGTGCGACAGTGGAAAAGGCCGCCAGCTGGATGGTCTTGAATCCACGGTCCCTGCAACGCCAACTCTTCGCCGAGGGCACTTCATTCCAGCAGCTTCTGGACGAAGTGCGCCAGGAATCAGCCCAGCACTACCTGAAGGACCCGGCCATCAGCATGAACAGGCTGGCGAAGCTTCTGGGGTATGCAGACTCGAGCGGCTTCAGCCGCGCCTTTCATCGCTGGTTTGGCCTCACCCCGCTCCAATGGCAACGAAAAACCGGGCTGGCCAAGCAACCGCGCTTGCTCCGTGGTCGAAAAAACTACAACGGCCCCGCCGAGTAAATGCTGCCTGGCAACACTGTTGCCAGGCGCATGGCTCAGAACTGCGTACTTTCCAGCAGATACAGCGATTCACTCCCGGCTTTCACGGAAGCTATCAATGAATGGATCCGAGGTAGCAGGCGGGCAAAGTAGAAACGTGCGGTACCCAGTTTGCTTGCGTAGAAGTCGTCTTGACCTGCTTTGGGCAGCGCCGCATCAGCCATTCGCGCCCACATATAGGCGTAGACGGTGTAGCCAAAGACATGCAGATATTCGACCGAGGCGGCACCCACTTCGTTGGGATCGCCCTTGACGCGGTCCAGGATCCAGGCCGTCAACTCCTCGAGATTGAGGACCGCAGCTTTCAATGGCGCGGTAAATTCGGCCAGTGTTGGTGGCGCCGAGTGGATGAAACCCAGCACCTCGTCGATCAAGGTTTTCGCGGTGGCGCCACCCGTTGCCAGAATCTTGCGGCCGAGCAGATCCAGCGCCTGAATGCCATTCGTACCCTCATAGATCTGGGTGATACGGCAGTCACGCACCAATTGTTCCTGGCCCCATTCGCGGATATAGCCATGCCCGCCAAACACCTGTTGGCCGTGTAACGTGGCTTCCAACCCCATGTCGGTCAGGAATGCCTTGGCGACCGGCGTCAGCAATGCGACAAGTTCTTCTGCGCGCTTGCGCACGTCGGCGTCTTCACTGTACCTGGACGTGTCCAGTTGCATGGCGACATAGCTGGAGAATGCGCGCCCGCCTTCGTTCAAGGCTTTCATGGTGAGCAGCATGCGACGTACATCGGCGTGGACGATAATCGGATCGGCAACCCGCTGCCCATCGACAGGCCCACTCGACGCCCGCCCCTGGATACGATCACGGGCATAGCTGATCGCACTTTGATAAGAACGCTCGCCAGTAGCCAACCCTTGGACGCCCACTCCCAGCCGCTCGTAGTTCATCATGGTAAACATCGCAGCCAGGCCTTTGTTCGGCTCGCCGACCAACCACCCCTTGGCACAATCGAAGTTCATCACACAGGTCGCAGACGCCTTGATCCCCATCTTGTGCTCAAGAGATCCGCAGCTCAGGCTGTTCTTCTCGGCCAATGTGCCATCGTCATTGCTCAATACCTTAGGTACCAGGAACAGCGAGATACCCTTGGGACCGGCAGGGGTATCAGGCAGCCTAGCCAATACCAGGTGCACGATATTGTCGGTCAGGTCGTGCTCACCACCGGTAATGAAAATCTTGGTGCCGCTTATAGCGTAGCTGCCGTCCGCTTGCGGCTCGGCGCGAGTACGGATAATGCCCAGGTCGGTTCCGGCATGCGGTTCGGTCAGGCACATGGTGCCTGCCCACTCACCGCTGTACATCTTCGATAGATACTGGCTCTTCAACGTTTCGCTCGCGTGCGCATTGATTGCCATACAGGCGCCGGCGGTCAGCATGGGATACAGGCCAAATGACAGGTTGGCCGCGTTGACGATTTCATCGACCAGTGTCGAGAGCATCTTCGGCATGCCCATCCCGCCATGGCTGGTATCCCCTGCAACCCCGCCCCATCCGCCCTCGGCAAAGGCCTTGTAGGCTTCTACAAACCCTTGAGGTGTCGTTACCAGCCCGTCTTTCCACTGACAACCTTGCTCATCACCGGGACGATTCAGCGGTGCCAGTACCTCGGCTGCGAGCTTGCCTGCCTCGTTCAGGATCGCCTCGGCTGTTTCCGGATCGATAAAGTCGCGCAGAGCAGGAAACTGACCCCAAAGTTTACTGGCCTCGAATACTTCATTGAGGATGAATTGCATATCCCGCAGTGGTGCTTGGTAATCAGACATGGCATTTCTCGAAAATGAGTTGGGTGATGCGCATCCCGGGAGCGAAATGCACACGGGGCAACCGGATGACTTCTATTGCTGGAACAGACGGGTAGGCAGGCCAGGGAATTTGCCTGCATCTGCTGCCAACGACTTTGCAGAGGGCGCCAATTAAAGACAACCACTGTTATGCTAATTCGTGGAATTGTTCGTTGGCAATGCCCTTTCGGCTGTGCTGTCGCTGCCCCCGTGGTGTACCGGCTCGCCGCTCTGGCCGGTAGAAACCCGCTGGCACTTGGCTGAGAACGGCAATGCGTGCCGAGATTCAGGTGCGCATCACACAGCAAAATCGATAACAGGAAAGCCCAACGGTTCTTGAACACCTCGAGCGCATTCATGAATTGCACATTTTCTGGCGTGATCTGTTAAGTCTCTGCCGCTCGGAGCCTTTAGACTTCCAATCACCTACAACAAAAACCGGCAACCAGCCGATCGCTGGACTCGGAGAGTTTCATGCGCCGAATTGCGTTCATCGGTACGGTCACGCTTTTGCTCACCGGCACGTTGTATTCGGCAGAGCAAATCGTGCAGACCAGCCCTTTACCCTTAGCCTGTCTATCTGATGTCAAGTTTCGCGGACATCCTCAAACCCCTGCGCGATGCATTGGCAATCTAATGCTGATTTGCCCCCATCCTTCATCCGACAACCACGACTTCCAATCGTCAGAGCCCAGGGCTTTGAGTTCGGTAATGCACTGGCGCATGAACCCTACTTGCTGCCAACCCCCGTCAATGCAACACGCCCCCCCGTCCTATCGAGGAATACAGCATGCACTTTGAATACAGCCCTAAAGTTCGAGACCTGCTCGGGCGGCTTGAGCGCTTCATGGTAGATCACGTATACCCCGCCGAGCACGAATACCACGACTACATCGAGCGCTCCGACAACCGTTGGGTCATTCCTCCGGTGATGGAGCAACTCAAGGCCCGTGCGTGCAGTGAAGGTCTATGGAACCTGTTTCTGGCGAAGTTCGACGACTACGGTTCAGGCCTGACCAACCTGGAATATGCGCCGCTGGCCGAGGTCATGGGCCGCTCGTTCATCGGCCCGGAAGTGTTCAACTGCAATGCGCCAGATACCGGCAACATGGAACTGCTGGCCCGCTACGGGAGTCAAGCGCAGAAACAGCGGTGGCTCCAACCGTTGCTCAATGGTGAAATCCGCTCTGCATTTGCAATGACAGAGCCGGCCGTCGCCTCCTCCGATGCCACCAACATCGAATGCCGCATCGAACGGGATGGTGACGACTACGTGATCAATGGTCACAAATGGTGGACCACCGGCGCCCCAGATCCGCGTTGTGCGTTCCTGATCGTGATGGGCAAGACCGACCCCGATGCCCCGACCCATCACCAGCAGACGCAGGTCATCGTGCCGATGGATACCCCCGGTCTCAAGATAGTGCGCCCCCTGCGCGTGTTCGGCGACGATGATGCCCCGCACGGGCATGCCGAGATCCTGTTCGAGAATGTACGCGTCCCGGTTGGCAACCGGA
>NZ_JH650773.1:100763-131879 GCF_000259195.1 Pseudomonas donghuensis | reverse complement strand
GGATTCCATGAAGAACCATAAAAAAAGCCCGCAGTGTGAGCGGGCAAGGACCTACGAAGATTCTTCTAGCGACCAACTAGCTTCCACGGTAGGTCGAGTAACTGTACGGCGAGATCAACAACGGTACGTGGTAGTGATCCTGCTCGGCACTGATGCCGAAACGCAGCACCACCACATCAAGGAAAGCAGGCTCGGGCAATTGCACGCCGCGGGCACGGTAGTAGTCGCCGGCGCTGAACTGCAACTGGTAGACGCCGCTGCGATAATCATCGCCTTGCAGCAGCGGCGCGTCGCAACGGCCATCGCTGTTGGTCAGGGTGGTGTTCACCAGTTCCAGCTGCTGGCCTTCGACCCGGTACAGCTCGACCTTGATCGAACTGCCAGGGCAGCCATGCGCGGCATCCAGTACATGCGTGGTCAAACGTCCCATTGCTTGCTCGCCTCTGTTCTATGTGTGGGCAAAAAATACCCGCACGCCAGGCTCAGAACGCCCGACAACGTGCGGCTGTCGGATTATTAAGACATTTTTCTTAAATATTGTACACAATAATTCAGTATTCTTTCCTGACACCCCGCCCCTCCCCTGTAAATACGCCATCAGTCGCAAAACCACGCCACTGGCCGACGTGCCCGTCATTAGCTGACCGATCAGGCAGGTTTCTTGCAGGGCTCCTTATAGAGGCTGGAGTGGGTAAAAAGGCAAAGAAAAGCGAAAAAACAGGCTTACAAATCGCAAACAAAGTTGTATACAATCATTCTATCGTCGTGGCCGATACCCTACCCGGGTGCCCACGCCCTCCGCATTCACGTACAAGAAGGAAGACTGCAGTGAGCGCTGATTACCCTCGCGACCTGATCGGTTACGGCAACACCCCACCCCATCCGCGCTGGCCGGGGAATGCCCGCATTGCTTTGTCTTTCGTGCTCAATTACGAGGAAGGTGGCGAACGCAACATCCTGCACGGGGATAAAGAGTCCGAAGCCTTCCTCTCGGAAATGGTCGCTGCCCAGCCACTGCAGGGCGCGCGCAACATGAGCATGGAATCGCTCTACGAGTATGGCAGCCGCGCTGGCGTCTGGCGCCTGCTCAAGCTGTTCAAGGACACTGGTGTGCCACTGACCATCTTCGCCGTGGCCATGGCCGCCCAGCGTCATCCGGACGTGATCCGCGCCATGGTCGAAGCCGGTCACGAGATCTGCAGCCACGGCTACCGCTGGATCGATTACCAATACATGGACGAGGCCCAGGAGCGCGAGCACATGCTCGAAGCCATCCGCATCCTCACCGAACTCACCGGCGAGCGTCCGCTGGGCTGGTACACCGGCCGCACCGGGCCGAATACCCGCCGCCTGGTGATGGAGGAAGGCGGCTTCCTCTACGACAGCGACACCTACGACGACGACCTGCCCTACTGGGAACAGAACAACCCGACCGGCAAGCCGCACCTGGTGATCCCCTACACCCTGGACACCAACGACATGCGCTTTACCCAGGTGCAGGGTTTCAACTGCGGCGAGCAGTTCTTCCAGTACCTCAAGGACGCTTTCGATGTGCTCTACGAAGAAGGCGCCGAGGCCCCGAAGATGCTCTCGATCGGCCTGCACTGCCGCTTGATCGGCCGCCCGGCGCGCCTGGCCGCGCTCAAGCGCTTCGTCGAGTACGCCAAGAGCCATGACCAGGTCTGGTTCGCCCGGCGCGTGGACATCGCCCGTCACTGGCATGCCACCCACCCTTTCCAAGCCGAGAAAGCACAATGACCGCATTCAAGACCCTGAAGCCTTCGAGCCTGGATCGCACAGCGTTCGTCGAAGCCTTCGCCGACATCTACGAACACTCGCCATGGGTTGCCGAGAAGGCCTACGACCTGGGCCAGTTGCAGGAAATCGAGCAGATCGAAGCCCTCCACCAGCGCATGAGCGACATCCTCCTGAGCGCCGACCACGCCGCTCAGCTGGCGCTGATCAACGCGCACCCGGACCTCGCCGGCAAGGCCGCGATCCAGGGTGAACTGACCGAATCGAGCACCCATGAACAGGCCGGCGCCGGTATCCACCAGTGCACCGCGCAAGAGTTCGAGCGCTTCACCGAGCTCAACGATGCCTACAAAGAGAAATTCAAGTTCCCGTTCATCATGGCGGTCAAAGGCAGCAACCGGCACCAGATCCTCGCCGCCTTTGAGAAGCGCATCCACAACTCGGTCGAGGCCGAGTTCAAGGAAGCGCTGGCGCAGATCAACCTGATCGCCCTGTTCCGCCTGCTGCAGCTTTAAGGGCGTCGACCGCCGGGCTGGCCCGAGTGCGCTACGCGAGCGTACCCAGGGCCTGACCGGCGCAACAACGACACCCTCCACAACACAGAATAAAGAGAATCCGCATGCGCACTTTAGTGATTGAGCCCCTGAGCAAAGAAGCCTTCGCCCCTTTCGGTGACGTGATCGAAACCGACGGCAGCGACCACTTCATGATCAACAACGGCTCGACCATGCGCTTCCATCGTCTGGCCACGGTCGAAACCGCACAACCCGACGACAAGGCGATCATCAGCATTTTCCGCGCCGACGCGCTGGACATGCCCCTGACCGTACGCATGCTGGAGCGCCATCCGCAGGGCAGCCAGGCTTTCATTCCGCTGCTCGGCAACCCCTTTCTGATCGTGGTCGCGCCACTTGGCGATGTACCTGTATCGGGCCTGGTCCGTGCCTTCATCAGTAATGGAAGGCAGGGCATCAATTACCATCGCGGCGTCTGGCACCACCCGGTGCTGACGATCGAAAAGCGGGATGACTTCCTGGTGGTTGATCGCAGTGGCACTGGCAACAACTGCGATGAGCATTTTTTCAATGAGGATGAGCAATTGATCCTCGCCCCCCACCAATAAGAGAAGACCTGAGCACCCGGCTACAGGGTGCCAGGGTAGAGGTAAAGACTGTGGAAGCACATCTGTTGGAATGGCTGAACCTGAGCATGCGTTGGGTTCACATGATCACTGGCGTGGCATGGATTGGCGCGTCGTTCTACTTTGTCTGGCTGGAAAACAACCTCAACCGGGCCAACCCGCGCGACGGTCTGTCCGGCGATCTCTGGGCCATTCACGGTGGCGGGATCTACCACCTGGAGAAGTACAAGCTGGCTCCGCCAAAAATGCCGGAGAACCTGCACTGGTTCAAATGGGAAGCCTACTTCACCTGGATGTCAGGTATCGCCCTGCTGTGCCTGGTGTTCTACTGGAACCCGACCCTCTACCTGCTGGCCCCTGGCAGCACCCTGAGCGGCGGTGAAGGCATTGCCATCGGTGTCGGTTCGCTGATCGCCGGCTGGTTCATCTATGACTTCCTCTGCGACTCGCCGCTGGGCAAGCGCCCTGGCCTGCTCGGCCTGGTGCTGTTCGTGCTGGTCATCGCCGCCTGCTACGGTTTCAGCCAGGTGTTCAGCGGCCGTGGCGCGTACCTGCACACTGGCGCGATCATCGGCACCATCATGGTCGGCAACGTGTTCCGCATCATCATGCCGGCCCAACGTCAGCTGGTCGCCGCCATCGAAGCCAACCAGACGCCGGACCCGCTGCTGCCGGCCAAGGGCCTGCTGCGCTCGCGGCACAACAACTACTTCACCCTGCCGGTGCTGTTCATCATGATCAGCAACCACTTCCCGAGCACCTATGGCAGCCAGTACAACTGGTTGATCCTGGCCGGTATCGCGGTGGCTGCGGTGTTGGTGCGTCACTACTTCAACACCCGTCATGACAGCAACAAATACGCCTGGACCCTGCCGGTCGGCGCCCTGGCGATGATCTGTCTGGCGTACGTCACCGGCCCAGCGCCGATGCCAAGCGCCCCTGAGCAGGCCGCCGCCAAGGTCGAGTACCAGCCGTTGCCGGAAACCGCCCTGGGTGGCAAGACCGCTGCCGAGAAAGCGGCTGAACAGGCCGCCGCCCCAGCCCAGCCTGCGGCACCTGCGCAAGCGCCCGCCGGTGCCACCGCCAAGCTCGACGATGCCGGTTTCGACAAGATCCACAGCGTCATCCAGGAACGTTGCACCGTGTGCCACTCGGCCAAGCCGACCAGCCCGCTGTTCAGCGCCGCGCCTGCCGGGGTGATGCTCGATACCCCGCAGCAGATCCAGCAACAGGCCGCGCGCATCCAGGCGCAAGCCGTGGCGACGCAGATCATGCCGCTGGGCAACATCACCCAGATGACCCAGCAGGAACGTGACCTGATTGGCGCCTGGGTCGCCAAGGGAGCACCGACCCACTGAGGCAGCCACACGCTGCCAGCTGTAAGCGACAAGCAAAAAGCTGCAAGCCAAGCGCAACCTCCTGCTTCTCCTTGAAGCTTGGCGCTTGAAGCTTGCAGCTCCAAGAATAAAAACAAAACCGAGGTGTTGCATGTCCGAGTCACGCAAGGCGTACATCCCTGTTGCGCCCCCACGACAGCCACTGCCCCTGTTCCAACTGTTCCTGGTGGGTCTGCAGCATGTGTTGCTGATGTACGGAGGCGCGATTGCCGTGCCGCTGATCATCGGTCAAGCCGCCGGACTTTCTCGTGAAGAAGTCGCTTTCCTGATCAATGCCGACCTGCTGGTCGCTGGTGTCGCCACCATCGTCCAGTCGTTCGGCATTGGCGCAGTCGGCATCCGCATGCCGGTGATGATGGGTGCAAGCTTTGCCGCGGTCGGCAGTATGGTGGCCATGGCCGGCATGCCTGGCGTCGGCCTGCAGGGGATTTTCGGTGCGACCATCGCCGCCGGCTTCTTCGGCATGGTCATTGCGCCGTTCATGTCCAAGGTCGTGCGTTTCTTCCCGCCGCTGGTGACCGGCACGGTCATCACCTCGATCGGCCTGTCGCTGTTCCCGGTTGCGGTCAACTGGGCCGGCGGCGGTGCCGATGCCGCGCCCTTCGGCTCCCCCGTCTACCTGATCGTCGCCGGCCTGGTGCTGGCCACCATCCTGCTGATCAACCGCTTCATGCGTGGTTTCTGGGTCAATGTCTCGGTACTGATCGGCATGGGCCTGGGCTACATCCTTGCCGGTTCCATCGGCATGGTCGACCTCTCGGGCCTGAGTGAAGCGCCATGGGTGCAGGTGGTGACCCCGCTGCATTTCGGCATGCCGACCTTCAGCCTGGCGCCGATCCTGTCGATGTGCCTGGTGGTGGTGATCATCTTCGTCGAGTCCACCGGCATGTTCCTCGCCCTGGGCAAGGTCACCGACCGCGAAGTCACCCCCGGCATGCTGCGCCGCGGCCTGATGTGCGATGCCGGCGCATCGTTCGTGGCCGGCTTTTTCAACACCTTCACCCACTCATCCTTCGCCCAGAACATCGGCCTGGTGCAGATGACCGGCGTGCGCTGCCGCTACGTCACCGTGGTCGCCGGCGGCTTTCTGATCCTGCTCAGCCTGCTGCCCAAAGCGGCGTTCCTGATTGCCTCGATTCCGCCTGCGGTGCTGGGCGGTGCGTCGATCGCGATGTTCGGCATGGTCGCCGCCACCGGCATCAAGATCCTTCAGGAAGCCGACATCGCCGACCGCCGCAACCAGTTGCTGGTGGCCGTCAGCGTCGGCATGGGCCTGATCCCGGTAGTGCGTCCGGAGTTCTTCGCGCAGATGCCGCAGTGGATGGAACCGATCACCCACAGCGGCATTGCCATGGCCACGGTCAGCGCCTTGGTCCTCAACCTGCTGTTCAACATCCTCGGTGGCGCCGAACGCGCCGCCCACAACGATACCGTCCACCAGCACTGAGCCTTTGGGCGGCGCTTGCCGCCCGGCATCACCCAAGCAATACGCAAGGCCGTCGACCCGTGGGAGCGGGTCGGCCGGGGCGCTTCGCGCCAAAAAAAACCGAAAACCAACAATAACAAAGCCGGGAATCACAACATGAAAGGCATCACCACTTCCCTCCTGTTGGGTAGCAGTCTGCTGGCCACCTTGCCAGCTGCCGCAGGGGACTTGCTGCTCTGGCACACCAACAGCCTCACCTACCTCTACGGCAAGGACTTCCAGGTCAACCCCGCGATCCAGCAGACGGTGACCTTCGAACATGCCAACAAGTGGAAGTACGGCGACACCTTCCTGTTCATCGACAAGATCTTCTACAACGGCGGCACCGACCGCAGCAAAGGCAACAACACCTACTACGGTGAGTTCAGCCCGCGCCTGTCGTTCGGCAAGATCTTCGATCGAAAATTCGAGTTCGGTCCGATCAAGGACGTGTTGCTGGCCATGACCTACGAGTCTGGCGAAGGCGACAACGAGGCCTACCTGATCGGCCCCGGCTTTGACCTGGCGATCCCCGGCTTCAACTACTTCACCCTCAACATCATGCAGCGCAACACCGAAGGCAGCCGCCCGGGTGATCGCGTCTGGCAGATTACCCCGACCTTTTCCTACACCATCCCTGTGGGCAAATCCGACGTCCTGATCGACGGCTACATGGACTGGGTGGTGGACAACGACCAAAGCAGGCGCGGCACCTATCACGCCAACCTGCAGTTCAACCCGCAGGTCAAATACGACCTGGGCAAGGCCCTGAACCTTGGGGCCAAGCAGTTGTACGTGGGTATCGAGTACAGCTACTGGAAAGACAAATACGGCATCGAGAACAGTGGCCGGCTGGACACCAATCAGAGTGTTACCAGCGCCCTGGTTAAGGTTCACTTCTAAAAGCTGACCAAACGCACAGTTTTTGCCCCACCCGCTCCAGGACGGAGCACTTGAGGACCGGCGCGCAAGCCAGTAATCTGCGCGCCCCCTCGATCAGGGCAGGACGGATCCTGCCTGCGTTTGCTGACCGCTCAGTCAATGAATTCGGGCGGTTGGCAAGCGTCACGCCAACCTGAAATACCCTTTTCAACTGTTCAGAAAGACGTCGAGCAGGATTGCTTGTGACTGACCCGGAAGGTTGGTCCAGCTCTTGCCAAACGTCTGTGGCCAATCGAAAAAAACTGACCCGAAAGACAAGTATTTACCCAAAAGGTGCCACACCAGAGCACCACGAAGAATCCATCAAGGGAGCAACTACGCGATGCGTATTACCAACAGCCTGATCCTTGCCAGCGGCCTGCTGGCGGCCAGCACCGCCGCCACTGCCGGTGATCTGCTGCAATGGCAGAACAACAGCCTGACTTACCTGTGGGGCAAGAACTTTGCCGTCAACCCGTCGATCCAGCAGACCGTGACCTTCGAGCACGCCGATGCCTGGAAGTACGGCGACAACTTCATCTTCGTCGACAAGATCTTCTACAACGGTGGCAAGGACTTCAACAACGGCCCCAACACCTACTACGGCGAGATCAGCCCACGCCTGTCGTTCGGCAAGATCTTCGACCAGAAGCTGGCCTTCGGCCCGGTCAAGGACGTGCTGCTGGCGATGACCTACGAGTTTGGCGAAGGCGACACCGAGTCCTACCTGATCGGCCCGGGTTTCGACCTGGACATCCCAGGCTTCGACTACTTCCAGCTGAACTTTTACCAGCGCAACACCGAAGGCAGCCGTGCCGGTGACAACGTCTGGCAGATCACCCCGGTCTGGTCCTACACCATTCCCGTGGGCAAGTCCGACATCCTCATCGATGGCTTCATGGACTGGGTCGTGGACAACGACGCCACCAGCCGCCGTGGCACCTACCACGCCAACCTGCACTTCAACCCGCAGGTCAAGTACGACCTGGGCAAGGCGCTGAACTGGGGCGAGAAGCAGCTGTATGTCGGTTTCGAATACGACTACTGGAAGAACAAGTACGGCATCAAGGACAGCGACGCCTTCGATACCGATCAGAACACTGCCAGCTTCCTGGTCAAAGCGCACTTCTGATCAAAGAGGCAAAGCCCTTCGGGCTTTGATCGCCGGCAAGGCCGGCTCCCACAGGAGCGGTTCAACACCTGACCCTGTGGGAGCTGGCGTTGCCAGCGATAAGGCCATCAGCTTCTGACAGCACGCCAGAGCTTGCCGATCAGCGCAACCACTGCCAACACTGCAGCACCGGCGACAATCCCCCCCCCGGCATTGAGCAGCGTACTGGTCAGCACCCCGCCGCGCCCTTCGCTGAAGGCTTCAATGGCATGGTGCAGTGGCGCCACGCCGTGGACCAGAATCCCGCCGCCGACCAGAAACATCGCCGCAGTGCCAATCACCGACAGGCTTTTCATCATGTACGGTGCCGCCCGCAGGATGCCGTTGCCGATCGCCTTGGCCGCGCTCGAGGCCTTCTGAGTCAGCCACAGGCCCAGGTCATCGAGCTTGACGATGCCGGCCACCAGGCCATAGACACCGATGGTCATGACAATGGCGATGCCCGAGAGCACGATGATTTGTTGAGTCAGCGGCGCATCGGCAACCGTGCCCAGGGTGATGGCGATGATCTCGGCCGACAGGATGAAGTCGGTGCGCACCGCGCCCTTGATCTTGTCTTGCTCGAAAGCCACCAGATCGACCGCAGGATCGGCCACCGCTTCCGTCAGCGCCACATGCTCGGCCTGGTCTTCTTCCTTGCTGTGGAGGAACTTGTGCGCGAGCTTCTCGAAGCCTTCAAAGCACAGGAATGCACCGCCGACCATCAGCAGCGGTGTCACCGCCCAGGGAATGAAGGCGCTGATCAGCAGCGCCGCCGGCACCAGGATCAGCTTGTTGAGGAACGAGCCCTTGGCCACCGCCCAGACCACCGGGATTTCCCGCTCGGCGCGCACGCCGGTAACCTGCTGGGCGTTGAGCGCCAGGTCGTCGCCCAACACCCCCGCGGTCTTTTTTGCCGCGACCTTGGTCATTACCGAGACATCGTCGAGTACCGTGGCGATATCGTCGATCAATACCAGAAGACTGCTTCCTGCCATGTTTGCCTGATTCCAGCGGGTTGAGAGGGCCACAGTCTAGCTCAAAGTCGCCACCTTGAGCCGCTTGCGAACGCGGTGCTACCATGCGCAACCGCCCTCCCAGGCCCGGTGCCGCCAGCGGCCAGACACGAGGAACAGCGTCAACCATGAGCAGCATTCGCGAGCGCAACAAAGAACTGATCCTGCGCGCGGCCAGTGAAGAGTTTGCCGACAAGGGCTTCGCCGCCACCAAGACCAGCGACATCGCGGCCAAGGCCGGCCTGCCCAAGCCCAACGTCTATTACTACTTCAAGTCCAAGGAAAACCTCTACCGCGAGGTCCTGGAAAGCATCATCGAACCGATCATGCAGGCGTCGACGCCGTTCAATGCCGACGGCGACCCCAAAGAGGTATTGAGCGCCTACATCCGCTCCAAGGTACGCATCTCCCGCGACCTGCCGTTTGCGTCCAAGGTGTTCGCCAGCGAAATCATGCACGGCGCCCCGCACCTGAGCCCGAGCCAGGTCGAGCAGCTCAACGACCAGGCCCGGCACAACATCGAGTGCATCCAGGCCTGGATCGACCGCGGCCAGATCGCCCCGCTCGACCCGCATCACCTGATGTTCAGCATCTGGGCGGCGACCCAGACCTACGCTGACTTCGACTGGCAGATCTCGGTGGTCACCGGCAAGGCCAAGCTCGATGACAGCGATTATGAGGCGGCGGCGCAGACCATCATTCGCCTGGTGCTCAAGGGGTGTGAGCCGGACGCTTAGTCCACGGCGCCTGCATCGCGGGTCAAGCCCGCTCCTACAGGTGGGAGCGGGCTTGACCCGCGATAAATTTTAAGCCGCTACACCGGCATCCGCCGTCAACCCCGCCTCCTCGATCGCACTGATCGCGCACTGCTCGTCGATATCCGAGGTATCGCCACTGATACCGATCGCCCCCAGCACCACGCCCTGCTGATTCCGAATCAGCACCCCACCCGGCGCCGGCACCACCGGGCTCTGGCCCAGGCCATTGAGCGCGGCAAAGAATGCCGGGCGCTGTTGCGCGTCCAGCGCCAGCAGGCGCGACCCCTTGCCCAGGGCAATCGCGCCCCAGGCCTTGCCCATCGCCACTTGCGGGCGCAACAGGCTGGCGCCGTCTTCACGCTGCAGGGCCAGCAGATGCCCACCGTTATCCAGCACCGCCACGGTCAACGGCGCGGAGGAGATCTTGCGCCCGGCCACCAGCGCAGCGTTCACCAGGCTGACAGCGACTTTCAAGGTCAAAGCGTTCATGAAAAGGTCCTCTTGTTGTTAGAAGCCCTGAGGGCAGGTGTAAAAATCAATAGAACAAATAGAACACAATGGTGAACTTATTTGTATACAATATTTTCGGTGCGATGAACCAATTCTGACGAAATGCCATTTTTAAAGGCTTCCCGACGAAAGCACCGATCGCCGATGAAAATGGATTGACCAGAGTCGCTTGGCGTGAATACACTCTGGTGAAAAGCCATTTGTATACAATTACAAAATCAAAGAGGCACAAAACCATGAGCAAAATGAGAGCAATCGATGCAGCCGTTCTGGTGATGCGCCGCGAAGGTGTGGAAACCGCGTTTGGCATCCCGGGTGCAGCCATCAACCCCCTGTACTCGGCCCTGAAGAAAGTCGGCGGTATCGATCACGTCCTCGCTCGTCACGTTGAAGGCGCCTCGCACATGGCCGAGGGCTACACCCGCACCAAGGCCGGCAACATCGGCGTGTGCATCGGCACTTCCGGCCCTGCCGGCACCGACATGGTCACCGGCCTGTACAGTGCCTCGGCCGACTCCATCCCGATCCTGTGCATCACAGGGCAAGCGCCACGTGCGCGTATGCACAAGGAAGATTTCCAGGCCGTCGACATCACCAGCATCGTCAAGCCGGTGACCAAGTGGGCGACCACCGTTCTGGAGCCCGGCCAGGTGCCGTATGCGTTCCAGAAGGCGTTCTATGAAATGCGCTCCGGCCGCCCAGGCCCGGTGCTGATCGACCTGCCGTTCGACGTGCAGATGGCGGAAATCGAATTCGACATCGACGCCTACCAGCCGCTGCCCGTACAAAAGCCTGCGGCCAACCGCGTCCAGGTCGAGAAAGCCCTGGCCATGCTCGACAGCGCCGAACGCCCATTGCTGGTTGCCGGTGGCGGCATCATCAATGCCGATGCCTGCGACAAGCTGGTGGAATTCGCCGAGCTGACCGGTATTCCAGTAATCCCGACCCTGATGGGCTGGGGCATCATCCCCGACGATCACCCGCTGATGGTGGGCATGGTCGGCCTGCAGACGTCGCACCGCTACGGCAACGCCACCATGCTCAAGTCCGACGTGGTACTGGGTATCGGCAACCGTTGGGCCAACCGTCACACCGGCTCCGTTGACGTCTACACCGAAGGCCGTCGCTTCATCCACGTCGATATCGAACCGACCCAGATCGGCCGCGTCTTCACCCCGGACCTGGGTATCGTTTCCGACGCCGGCGCCGCCCTGGATGTATTCCTCGAAGTGGCCCGCGAGTGGAAAGCCGCCGGCAAGCTCAAGGACCGCAGCGCCTGGCTGGAAGATTGCCAACAGCGCAAATCGAGCCTGCAACGCAAGACCCATTTCGACAACGTGCCGGTCAAGCCACAGCGCGTTTACCAGGAAATGAACCAGGTATTCGGCAAGGACACCTGCTACGTCAGCACCATCGGCCTGTCGCAGATCGCCGGCGCGCAGTTCCTCCACGTCTACAAGCCGCGTCACTGGATCAACTGCGGCCAGGCCGGCCCGCTGGGCTGGACCATCCCTGCTGCGCTGGGCGTGGTCAAGGCTGACCCGACTCGCAAGGTCGTGGCGCTGTCCGGCGACTATGACTTCCAGTTCATGATCGAAGAGCTGGCGGTGGGCGCGCAGTTCAACCTGCCCTACGTCCACGTGCTGGTGAACAACTCCTACCTGGGCCTGATCCGCCAGGCCCAGCGCGGCTTCGAGATGGACTACTGCGTGCAACTGGCGTTCGAGAACGTCAACGCACCGGAACTCAATGGTTATGGTGTCGATCACGTCGCCGTGGTCGAAGGCCTGGGCTGCAAGGCCCTGCGCGTGACCGAGCCTGGCGAGATCGCCCCGGCCCTGCTCAAGGCGCAGAAACTGGCCGAAGAGTTCCGGGTACCGGTGGTGGTCGAGGTTATCCTCGAGCGCGTGACCAACATTTCCATGGGCACCGAAATCAACGCGGTCAACGAGTTCGAAGACCTGGCGCTGGTCGGCAACGACGCGCCAACCGCGATTTCCCTGCTCGACTGATCGCTGCGAAGGCCCTGATGCCGGGTGCACAGGGCCCCTTTTTGCAAGGAGACAACCATGCCACGTTTCGCCGCCAACCTGTCCATGCTGTTCACCGAGCAGGACTTCCTCGCCCGTTTCAAGGCCGCTGCCGACGCCGGCTTCAGCGGTGTCGAGTACCTGTTCCCGTACGACTTCAGCTCGGCTGAAATCAAGCAGCAGCTCGATGCCCACGGCCTGACCCAGGTGCTGTTCAACCTGCCGGCCGGCGACTGGGCCAAGGGTGATCGCGGCATCGCCTGCGACCCGGCCCGCGTTGCAGAATTCCGCGCCGGTGTCGATCTTGCCATCGCCTATGCCCAGGTACTGGGCAACACCCAGGTCAACTGCCTGGCCGGCATCCGCCCGCAAGGCCCGGACTGCGCCACGGTGCGCACGACCTTCGTCGACAACCTCAAGTTTGCCGCCGACAAGCTGCAGGCCGCCGGGATCAAGCTGGTCATGGAAATGATCAACACCCGCGACATCCCCGGCTTCTACCTGAACACCACCCAACAGGCGCTGGAGATCCAGGCGCAAGTTGCCAGCAGCAACCTGTACCTGCAATACGACATCTATCACATGCAGATCATGGAAGGGGATCTTGCCCGTACCGTGGAAAGCAACCTGGCCAAGATCAACCACATCCAGCTGGCCGACAACCCGGGCCGCCACGAGCCAGGCACCGGCGAGATCAACTATCGCTTCCTCTTCGAACACCTGGACCGCATCGGCTACCAGGGCTGGGTGGGCTGTGAATACAAGCCGCTGACCACCACCGAAGCGGGCCTTGGCTGGCTGAAGACCCATAACGCGATCTGACGCACTGACGGGCCTCGACAATCCCTGTGGGAGCTGGCTTGCCAGCGATGAGGCCCTCACAGCTACACCGCATTGTTCCCATCGCTGGCAAGCCAGCTCCCACAGGGGCCCGGCCCGCCAGCCGAGATTGAATAATTACAAGAGGCATTTCTCATGGCTAAAATCGGATTTATCGGCACCGGCATCATGGGCCGGCCAATGGCGCAGAACCTGCAAAAAGCCGGGCACAGCCTGTTCATCTCCACCCACCACGATGCCGCGCCTGCCGACCTGGTCGCCGCTGGCGCCGTGGCCCTGGCCAACCCGAAAGAAGTGGCCCAGGAAGCTGAATTCATCATCGTCATGGTGCCCGATACCCCGCAGGTTGAAGCGGTGCTGTTCGGCGACAACGGCGTGGCTCAGGGCGTGGGCCCGAACAAGGTGGTGATCGACATGAGCTCGATCTCGCCGACCGCCACCAAAGCCTTCGCCGAGAAGATCAAGGCCACCGGCGCGACCTACCTCGACGCCCCGGTTTCCGGCGGTGAAGTCGGTGCCAAGGCCGCGACCCTGAGCATCATGGTCGGCGGTTGCCCGAATGCCTTCGAACGCGCCCTGCCGCTGTTCCAGGTCATGGGCAAGAACATCACCCGCGTCGGCGGCAGCGGCGACGGCCAGACCGCCAAGGTCGCCAACCAGATCATCGTTGCCCTGAACATCCAGGCGGTGGCCGAAGCCCTGCTGTTCGCCGCCAAGAACGGTGCGGACCCGGCCAAGGTGCGTGAAGCACTGATGGGCGGTTTCGCCTCCTCGAAAATCCTCGAAGTACACGGCGAGCGCATGATCAAGGGCACCTTCGATCCGGGCTTCCGTATCAGCCTGCACCAGAAGGACCTGAACCTGGCCCTGCAAGGCGCCAAGGAACTGAACATCAACCTGCCCAACACCGCCAACGCCCAGCAAGTGTTCAGCACCTGCGCCGCGATCGGCGGCGCCAACTGGGACCACTCGGCGCTGATCAAAGGCCTGGAACACATGGCTAACTTCTCGATCCGGGACGAAAAATAAGCTGCAAGCCCCAAGCTTCAAGCGGCAAGAAAAAGCAGGCCGCGCATCGATCTGCTTTCTCTTGCAGCTTGTAGCTTGAAGCTTGTCGCTACCAGCGCCCCTGGATATGCCTGCACGGAGGCGGATCCCGGGGCGCTGTCGATTCTGAAAAACAATAAGATTGGAGCCTGCCATGTCGGTCGATCCGCAACACTTTCTGCGCGAGCTGTTCGCCACGGCCATCGATGCCGCGCATCCCCGCCAGGTCCTTGAAGCCCACCTGCCCAGCGACCGCAGCGGTCGCGTTATCGTCATCGGTGCCGGCAAGGCTGCCGCCGCCATGGCCGAAGTCGTCGAGCGTGCCTGGAAGGGCCCGGTGTCCGGCCTGGTGGTCACCCGCTACGGCCACGGCGCCAGCTGCTCGAAGATCGAAGTGGTCGAAGCCGCCCACCCGGTCCCGGATGCCGCCGGCCTGGCCGTGGCCAAACGGGTGCTGGAAATGGTCAGCAACCTCACGGCTGACGACCGGGTGATCTTCCTCCTCTCCGGTGGCGGTTCGGCGCTACTGGCACTGCCCGCCGAAGGCCTGACCCTGGCCGACAAGCAACAGATCAACAAGGCCCTGCTCAAATCCGGCGCGACCATCGGCGAGATGAACTGCGTGCGCAAGCACCTCTCGGCGATCAAGGGCGGGCGCCTGGCCAAGGCCTGCTGGCCGGCCACCGTTTACACCTATGCGATTTCCGATGTACCCGGGGACCTGGCCACGGTGATTGCCTCCGGCCCGACCGTGGCCGACCCGAGCACTTCGGCCGAGGCCCTGGCGATCCTCAAGCGCTACAACATCGAAGCGCCCTCAGCGGTCACCGCCTGGCTGAACAACCCGGCGTCCGAGACAGTCAAGGCCGATGACCCGGCCCTGGCCCGCAGCCACTTCCAGCTCATCGCCCGCCCCCAGCAGTCGCTCGAAGCCGCCGCGGTCAAAGCCCGCCAGGCCGGTTTCAGCCCGCTGATCCTTGGCGACCTGGAAGGCGAATCGCGCGAAGTGGCCAAGGTCCATGCCGGCATCGCCCGGCAGATCGTCCTGCACGGCCAACCGCTGTCGCCGCCTTGCGTGATCCTCTCCGGTGGCGAAACCACCGTGACCGTACGCGGCAATGGCCGTGGCGGGCGCAATGCCGAGTTTCTGCTGAGCCTGACCGAAAGCCTCAAGGGCCTGCCCGGGGTCTATGCCCTGGCCGGTGACACCGACGGCATCGACGGCTCCGAAGACAACGCCGGCGCCCTGATGACCCCGGACAGCTACGCCCGCGCCGCGGCATTGGGCCTGTCGGCCAGCGATGAACTGGACAACAACAACGGCTACGGCTACTTCGCCGCGCTCGATGCCTTGATCGTCACCGAGCCGACGCGGACCAACGTCAACGATTTTCGCGCCATCCTGATTCTCGAGAGTGCCCGACATGACGCCTGATAAGAAAGTCAAAATCCTTGCCACCCTCGGCCCTGCGATCAAGGGCATCGATGACATCCGCCAGCTGGTCGAGGCCGGGGTGAACATCTTTCGCCTGAACTTCAGCCACGGCGAACATGAAGACCACGCCCTGCGCTACCAGTGGATCCGCGAGGTGGAGAGCCAGCTCAACTACCCGCTGGGCATCCTCATGGACCTGCAAGGGCCCAAGCTGCGCGTTGGCCGCTTTGCCGAGGGCAAGGTCCAGTTGCAACGCGGCCAGGCCCTGCGTCTGGACCTGGACAGCACCCCGGGCACTGCCTCGCGGGTCAACCTGCCGCACCCGGAAATCATCGCCGCGCTGGAGCCGGGCATGGACCTGCTGCTCGATGACGGCAAGCTGCGCCTGCGGGTGACCGCCAAGCACAGCGACGCCATCGAGACCGAAGTGCTCAACGGCGGTGAGCTGTCCGACCGCAAGGGCGTCAACGTGCCGCAAGCGGTACTGGAGCTGAGCCCGCTGACCGCCAAGGACCGCCGCGACCTGAGCTTCGGTCTGGAGCTGGGCGTGGACTGGGTGGCGCTGTCGTTCGTCCAGCGCCCGGAAGACATCGTCGAAGCGCGCCAGCTGATCGGTGACCGCGCCTACCTGATGGCCAAGATCGAGAAACCTTCGGCGGTGACCCAGTTGCGTGCCATCGCCGAGCTCAGCGACGCGATCATGGTCGCCCGTGGCGACCTGGGCGTGGAAGTGCCGGCCGAAAGTGTGCCGCAGATCCAGAAAAGCATCATCAACACCTGCCGCGAACTAGGTAAACCGGTGGTGGTGGCTACGCAGATGCTCGAATCGATGCGCTTCTCCCCGGCCCCGACCCGCGCCGAAGTCACCGACGTGGCCAACGCCGTGGCCGAAGGCGCCGATGCGGTGATGCTCTCGGCCGAGACCGCCTCGGGTGACTACCCACTGGAAGCGGTACAGATGATGAGCAAGATCATCCGCCAGGTGGAGAATGGCCCGGACTACCAGGCGCAACTCGACGTCGGCCGGCCGAAAGCCGAAGCCACCGTGTCGGACGCCATCAGCTGCGCGATCCGCCGCATCAGCGGCATCCTGCCGGTGGCGGTGCTGGTCAACTACAGCGAGTCGGGGGCTTCGACCCTGCGCGCCGCCCGCGAGCGGCCACGGGCACCGATCCTCAACCTGACCCCCAACCTGTCCACCGCCCGGCGCCTGAGCGTTGCCTGGGGTGTGCACTCGGTGGTCAACGATCGCCTGCGCCAGGTCGACGAAATCTGCTCCACCGCGCTGGAAATCGCCCAGGCCCAAGGCATGGCCAGCCGTGGCGATACCCTGTTGATCACTGCCGGTGTGCCTTTTGGCAAGCCAGGGTCGACTAACACGCTGCGGATCGAGACCTTGATCTGAAGGTGAGGCCTATCGCGGGTCAAGCCCGCTCCTACAGGCCTGTGGGAGCGGGCTTGACCCGCGATGAGTGCAACACAAACCCCAGGTGGGACAACCCGGCCCAAAGAGGCGCCCCACTCCACATCAACCCAGACTGCCCCCATGTACACCAAGAATTTCGTCAACCCGTGCCCCGACTGGGCCACGGCCTTGCTCAACGGCTTCAGCCAGGTGCTGCTGCAGCGCAATCCGCTGTGTGGCCTGTGCTGCTTGCTGGCGATTACCCTGACCGCGCCCGACCTGGTCGGTGGCGCCTTGCTCGGTGCCCTCGCCGGGCTGCTGACCGCCCAGCGTCGCGGCTACAACCGCAGCGACCGCCAGGCCGGCCTGTACAGCTACAACGGCGTGCTGATCGGCCTGTTGATCAGCTATGCCCTGCCCTGGTCGGCGATCCTGCCGCCCCTGATCATCGCCGCCGGCGGCCTGAGCAGCATGCTCGTGCACCAGTGGCTCAAGCGCGCCGGCCCCCGGCAACTGCTGCCCGCCTACACGGCGCCGTTCGTCTTGCTCGGCTGGGCTGCGCTGGCCATGGCCGAACCCGCCAGCGCCGCCAGCACCAGCGTCGAGGCCAACCCTCTGTTCGCCCTGGCGCGCGGTCTCGGGCAGATCTTCTTGCTCGACCAGCCCCTGGCCGGAGGGCTGATCGCCATCGGCCTGCTGATTTCCAATCGCTACGCAGCAGTCTGGGCCCTGCTCGGCTCGGCCATCGGCGGCAGCGTGGCGTTGCTCGGTGGCGAAGCGATGGCGGCCTATAACGGCCTGTTCGGCTTCAACGCTGCCCTTGCCGCCCTGGCCTTCAGCCAAGAGCGCCAGCGGCCCTGGTTGCCGCTGCTGGCCATCGTCCTGGCGATTGCCCTGCAACCGGCGTTCAGCCTGCTGCCAGTGCCCGGTCTGACCGCGCCGTTCATCCTCGCCTGCTGGCTGCTGCACGGCGGTGGCCGCCTGCTGCGCCTGCCGGCGTCCCACAGCCGGCGTCGCTTGCACAGCTGAGGTGCAGCCCCTAGGCTCTGCCCATCTGCCTTTGGAACGAGCCTATGGACACCCCTTCGAGCTGGCGCGAGCGGCTCTACGTCATCGTTTTTCAAACCGACACGGTCGCCGGCCGGCGCTTCGACAGCATCCTGCTGCTGATCATCCTTGCCAGCCTGGTCACGGTGATCCTCGACAGCATCGACGAGGTGCACCAGCGCTATGCCGGGGTACTGGCGGCCATCGAATGGGGTTTTACCGCGATCTTCCTGGTCGAGTACCTGATCCGCCTGTACTGCTCGCCCAAGCCCTTGCGCTACGCCTTCAGTTTTTATGGCCTGGTCGACCTGCTGGCGATCGTGCCGGGGATCATCGCCCTGTACTACAGCGACGCCCAGTACCTGCTGATCATCCGCGTCATCCGTATGCTGCGGATCTTTCGCGTGCTCAAGCTCAGCCCGTACCTCAAACAGGCCCATTACCTGCTCGCGGCCCTGCGCGGCAGCAAGCAGAAGATCATCGTGTTCTTGCTCAGCGTCTCGACCCTGGTCACCGTGTTCGGCACCCTGATGTACGTGGTCGAGGGCCCCGAGCATGGCTTTACCAGCATCCCCAAGGGCATCTACTGGGCCATCGTCACCCTGACCACCGTCGGCTTTGGCGACATCGTGCCCAAGACCCCGCTGGGCCAGGTGCTGTCATCGATGGTGATGATCACCGGTTACTCGATCATCGCCGTGCCCACCGGGATTTTCACTGCGGAGCTTGCCAACGCCATGCGCGGCGAACAACTGCAGCACGACTGCCCGGTGTGCCGGAAAAACAGCCATGAACACGGCGCCGCATTCTGCTCGCGCTGCGGCAATGCGCTGTTCAGGAAAACGCTATAAGCAAAGCACTTTTTAATCTTTTAGCGCCTAAAGCCCAACCGCTATAGTCGCTGGCATAATGCCTTTAACGCCAACTCGAACAAGGAATGCGCAGTGAAAAAACTCTTCAGTGCCTCGCTTCTGGCCGCCGGCCTCGCCTTCGGCTCCCTGGCCCAGGCCGCTCCGGCACCGTTGCTGAACGTCTCCTATGACGTGATGCGCGACTTCTACAAGGACTACAACGCCGCGTTCCAGAAGCACTGGGAAGCCGAGCACAAAGAGAAAATCACCGTGCAGATGTCCTTCGGCGGCTCCAGCAAGCAGGCCCGTTCGGTGATCGATGGCCTGCCGGCCGACGTCATCACCATGAACATGGCCACCGACATCAATGCCCTGGCCGACAACGGCAAACTGGTCCCGGATAACTGGGTCACGCGCCTGCCGAACAACAGCGCGCCGTTCACCTCGGCTACCGTGTTCATCGTCCGCAAGGGCAACCCCAAGGCCCTGAAAGACTGGCCCGACCTGCTCAAGGACGGTGTCCAGGTCATCGTGCCGAACCCGAAAACCTCCGGTAACGGCCGCTACACCTACCTCTCGGCTTGGGGCTATGTGCTGAAGAACGGTGGTGACGAGAACAAGGCCAAGGACTTTGTCGGCAAGCTGTTCAAGCAGGCACCGGTGCTCGATACCGGTGGCCGCGCCGCCACCACTACCTTCATGACCAACCAGATCGGCGACGTGCTGGTGACCTTCGAGAACGAAGCCGAGATGATCGCCCGCGAGTTCGGTCGCGATCAGTTCGAAGTGATCTACCCAAGCGTTTCCGCCGAGGCCGAGCCGCCGGTGAGCGTGGTCGACAAGGTGGTCGACAAGAAAGGCAGCCGCGCCACCGCCGAGGCCTACCTGAAGTACCTGTGGTCGCCAGAGGCTCAGGAAATCGCCGCCAACAACTACCTGCGTCCGCGTGATGCGGCGGTACTGGCCAAGTACACCGACCGCTTCCCGAAAGTCGACTTCCTCTCGGTGGAGAAGACTTTCGGTGACTGGCGCACCGTGCAGAAAACCCACTTCAACGATGGCGGGGTTTTCGACCAGATCTATACCGGGCAGTAAGGGCCTCATCGCCGGGCAAGCCCGCTCCTACTGAATGTGTAGGGGCGGGCTTGCCCCGCGACAGCTTCGCGCAATACAACCCGCCGCCGCAGAAAGTCACCGAACAACAGGCCTGATTCGGCTTTAACGCCTGCGGGCATCGGTGCTAAAGTCGCGGCCATGAACCGCACCCCCTCCGACCGCCCGCTGATTGCCTGGACCTTGTACTTCTGTGTCCTGTTCAATCTGTTCGCCTGCGGTTTCGGTCACGGGCAGATGATGGGCTTGCAGCTCAATGGCATTGGCGGCGCCTATTGCTCAGCCATGGGCACCGCCGGGCCGACACTGAAAAGCGATTTCGGCGATCAGGCAGTAGCCGGCTGGGACAGTATGCAGACCTGCCCGGTGTGCGCCGCGGCCGTGGTGTGCCTGGGCCTTGCGCTGGTTATCGGCTGGCTGCTGGCGGTCAGCCGTGTACGCCGCTATCACCGCGAACTGCGCAGCAAGGCGCCGCCGCGTTATTGCTGGCCCGCCGCCAATCCCCGCGCCTCCCCGCTTCTGGCTTGAACCTCCTGGCAGCTCCCCGGGCTGCCTGAAACCGGCCGTTTTTTTGCTGCGCCTGCCTGACAGGTGCAGGCGGCCGTTGGCTCAATTTCCAGAGTGTGATTCATGCCCTACTCCTATCGCCTGTCCGGTTGCGCGGCACTGCTGTGCGCGCTGTCCTTCAATGCTGTGGCCGAGGCGCCGCTGACCTTGCCTGACCTGCGCATCAACAGCCGCGCCGACGCCGAAGACGGCGTACTGCTCGACACCCCTTCGCAAACCGGCTCGCGCCTTGGCCTGACCCCGCGGCAAACCCCGGCTTCGGTGAACATCGTCAACCGCCAGCAGATCCAGCAGCGCGGCGCCCAGACCACCCAGGACGTGCTCAACGGCGTGCCCGGCATGACCGCCGCCTCGCCGCCCGGCTCTGCCGGCTCAGTAGCTTATCGGGGCTTTTCCGGGGCACAGATCACCCAACTGTTCAACGGCATCAGCGTGCAGTACGACTCCATCGCCGCGCGCCCGGTGGACAGCTGGATCTATGACCGGGTCGAAGCCGTCGGCGGGCCGTCGAGCTTCCTCTTCGGTGCCGGTGCCGTCGGCGGCTCGATCAACTACATCACCAAGCTGGCCAGTCGTGACGAGAACTTCAACGAAGGGCGGATCACGTACGGCTCCTACGACAGCAGCGAAACCTCGTTCGGTTTCAACCATGCGCTCAACGACGGCGACGGCATCCGCAACTACGCCCGCCTGGATTTCAGCCACAGCAAAAGCAATGGTTATGTCGATCGCGAAGAGCGCGATGCCTGGACCGTGGCGTTCTCGCTGCTAACCGACATCAACGACCAGCTGTCCCACACCCTGGCCGTGGAGTATCAGAACGAAACGGTCGACAGCCCCTATTGGGGCAGCCCGGTGCTCAACCCGCTGGGTGGCGAAATGAAGGTCGACGAGAGCCGCCGCTTCGAGAACTACAACGTCGAGGACGGCCGCTACGAACAGCGCGTGCGCTGGCTGCGCTCGATCACCGACTACCGTTTCAACGACACCACCTCGCTGCGCAACACGCTCTACCACTACAACACCGAGCGTAACTTCCGTAACCTCGAAACCTACGCCTACAACGCCGACAACAGCCGGGTAAACCGCTCCAACGCGCTGCTGCAACGCCACGACCAGGAGCTCAACGGCAACCGCTTCGAACTGTTGCACGAGGGCCAGTTGTTCGGCTTGAACAGCCAGTGGTCGGCGGGCCTGGACTACAGCCACAACGTGCAGATGAGCTACCCGCGCTCGATCACCGGCATTTTCGACAGCGTCGACCCGGCCACCTTCGAACCCGGGCATTTCTATAATCTGAACGGCATGGTCCCGGGCTATCAGAAGAACCGCGAGAACACCGTCGACACCTGGGCGGCTTTCGTCGAAAACCGTCTGCAGCTGACTGAGCGCCTGTCGCTGCTCACTGGTTTGCGCTACGACCATATCGACCTCGATGTGCATAACTACCGCACGGTCGATGCCAACAACCCGCTGGACTTCCAGCGCAGCTACGAGCCCACCACCGGGCGCATCGGCCTGGTCTACGAGCTGACCCCGGCGGCCAACGTCTACGTGCAGTACAGCACCGCCGCCGACCCGCCCTCGGGCATGCTCAGCACCGCCAGCTTTGCCTCGGTACGCGACTTTGACCTGAGCACCGGCAAGCAACTGGAAGTGGGCAGCAAGTTCAGCTTCCTCGACGGTCGTGGCGCCGCCACCGTCGCCGCCTACCAGATCGAGCGCAAGAACCTGGCCACCGCCGATGCCGCCAACCCCAGCGTCACCCAGCCGGTGGGCAAGCAGTCTTCGCGCGGGGTCGAGGTGGCCGCCTCGCTGCATGTCACCCCGAAGCTGTTGGCCGAGGGTAACTTTGCCTATGTCGACGCCCAGTACGATGAGTTCAACGAGAACGTCGGCGGTCGCTCGATCTCGCGCAAGGGCAACACCCCGACCAACATCCCCGAGCGGGTTGCCAACCTGTGGCTGACCTACGACATCGACCCGAGCTGGCAAGTCGGTGCCGACAGCCGCTATGTATCTTCGGTGTATGCCGATGCAGCCAACACCCGCTATGCGCCGTCATACACGATCTTCGGCGCCTTCCTCGGCTTCAAGGTCGATGACGACACGCGCATCACCGCCCGGGTGCGCAACCTGACCGACGAGGTGTACGCCCGCTGGACCTCCTCGAGCATGCTCTACCTCGGTGCCCCGCGCACCCTTGAGCTGGCCGTGCAGACGCGCTTCTAGGACGCCACCGATGAAACGTTACCTGTACCTGTGGCACCGCTGGCTGGGCATCGGCTTGTGCCTGTTCATGGCGCTGTGGTTCTTCTCGGGCATGGTCATGCTGTATGTCGGCTACCCCAAGCTGACCCCGCGCGAGCACTTCGCCCATCTACCAGCATTGCGCCTGACAGACTGCTGCGTCGACCTCGGTACTGCCCTGCGCAGTGCCGATGCCGAACGCAGCCCCGCGAGCATCCGCCTGAGCATGGTGGCCGCGCAGCCGCGCTACCTGTTCAGCTATCCGGGCCGCGCCAGCGTGGCGGTGGATGCCCGCACGGGCCAGCGCCTGCAACCGATCGAGCGCGAACAGGCCCTGGCCAGTGCTCGTCAGTACGACGCCGTGGCCACGGCCAGCTATCGCGGCGCAGTGTTTGAGGACCTGTGGAGCCACTCTCGCGCCCTCGACGCCGAGCGCCCGTTGCAGCGGGTACAGCTCGACGATGGCGAGCGCACCCTGCTGTACATCTCCGGGCACACCGGCGAAGTGGTGCGCGATGCCAGCGCCGTGGAACGCGGCTGGAACCTGGTCGGCGCCTGGCTGCACTGGCTGTACCCGTTGCGTGGCATCGGCGTGGACGGCCTGTGGAGCAATCTGGTGATCTACCTGTCGCTGGCCGCCACGCTGATGGCAGTGCTCGGTGCGGTGATCGGCATCCTCCGTTGGCGCCTGCGCAAGCCCTATCGCAGTGGCTCGCGCTCGCCCTACCGTGGGTTTGCCCGTTGGCACCATATCGGCGGCTTGCTGTTCGGCGTGCTGGCGATCACCTGGATCTTCAGCGGCCTGATGTCGATGAACCCGTGGCGGCTGTTCAGCAGTTCAGTGCCGCTGAACGTTGCGGCGTATCAAGGCGGGCCGTTGTCGGCGGCGGCTTTTCCGGTGTCTGCCAGTGAAGCGCTGATGCGCTTTGACCAACAGGGCTTCAACGCACGTGAACTTGAGTGGCGCTTGATCGCTGGCGCGGGATACCTGGTCGCTCATGACGGCGCCGGGCGCACCCGGGTGCTGTCGATGGCCGACGGCCAGGTGCTCGAGCGCCTGCCCAGGGAGCTGCTCGAGCATGCAGCGCAAGCGTTACTGCCACAGGGCCAGATGCACAGCGAGCAGCTAGAAGCCTACGACTTCTACTACTACGCCAGGGCCGAACAGAGCATGCTCGGGCACCTGGAAAAACGCTTGCCGGTGTTGCGCGTGCGCTTTGCCGACCCGCAGCAGACCTGGCTGCATCTGGACCTGTACACCGGCGAGGTACTGGGCGTGCTCGACCAGCCGCGGCGCGTGTCGCGCTGGTTGTTCTCGTTGCTGCACAGTTGGGACTGGCTGCCGCTGTTGCAACAGCGCCCGCTGTGGGATGCCTGGATGATCGCCTTCAGCCTGGGCGGGTTGGTGCTGAGTGTCAGTGGTGTGGTGCTCGGCTGGCGACGGTTAGCCAAGTAGGAGCGGGCTTGCCCCGCGATGCGCGATGGCTGACAGAATGCTATCGCGGGGCAAGCCCGCGCCTACACAAGGTCCCTGAACACCAACGCCTTGAGCCCGCCCGCCGGATCGCTATCGGGGAACTCCGGCGGGTTGGCCAGGCGTTCGACGAAGGTCAGCCCCGGCGCTTCTGCGGCCATGCCGTCGACGAGGAAGTCCGGGCCGATCGCCGGGTCGTTGACGCAGGCCAGCACCGTGCCGCCGTCGCTCAACAGTTCCGGCAGGCGCCGCAGGATCTTGCGGTAATCCTGGGTCAGGACGAAGCTGCCTTTCTGGAAGGTCGGCGGGTCGATGATGATTAGGTCATAGGGCCCGGACTTGCGCACCTTGCCCCACGACTTGAACAGCTCATGGCCAAGAAAACTCACCTTGCCCAGGTCATGGCCGTTATGCCGATGGTTGTCGCGCCCGCGGCTCAACGCCGAACGCGCCATGTCCAGGTTCACCACCTGCTCGGCACCACCGGCAATCGCCGCCAGCGAGAACCCGCAGGTGTAGGCGAACAGGTTGAGCACGCGCTTGCCCACCGCCTGCTCGCGCACCCAGCGCCGGCCATAACGCATATCGAGGAACAGCCCGGTGTTCTGCTTAAGGCCCAGGTCCAACTGATAACGCAGGCCGTCCTCATCGATCAGCCAGTGCTCACAGGGTGTGCCGAGCAACCACTGCCCGGGGCTGTCCGGCAGGTAGCGATGCTGGAGCAGAATCGCCTGGCCACTCCAGCAGGGTGCTTCGGCCAGGGCCAGGAGCATGTGCTCCAGCGCCGGTAACTGGCCCTCGGGCGGCTCGCGAAACAGCGACACCAGCAGCACGCCCTGCAACCAGTCCACCGTGATCTGCTCAAGCCCCGGCCAGCAGCGCCCGCGCCCGTGAAACAGGCGGCGGGTTTCGGCCGGCGCCGGGTCAAGGGCGGCGAGCAGGTGCTGGTGGAGGGTGTCGATCACAGAGGTCATGGGCAGATTCAATCGGGTAAAGCCGCCTATTCTACTCTGCCCCGCCGGTGACAGCAGGCCGTTCGGCCATTGATGAACACGATGGGTGAGTGTGGCCGGTTTTTGTCGCTTTTTTTGCCCGCCGCCGTTGCCGATAGTGCCCGCACCTTCACTCGCGGATCTTTGCCATGTCTACCCTGAAAATCGAATTCTTCCACGATGTCGTCTGCGCCTGGTGCTTTGTCCTGGCCCCGCGCCTAAAACAGTTGCAAGCCGAGTTCGAGCTGGATATCCAGCACCGCAGTTTCATCCTGCAAAGCAGCCGCGAGGCGATGATCCAGCGCTTTGGCTCGATGCCCCAGGCCAAGGAAACCATCCTTGATCACTGGCAGGCCTGCGCCCGCGCCGAGGACGAAAAACGCATCAACATCCCGGGCATGCGCGAGCAAGACTTCGAATACCCCAACGGCCTGCTCGCCGCCACTGCCTGCCAGGCAGCCCATGCGCTGGCTGGCAATGCCGGTCACGAACTGATGTTCGACCGCCTGCAGTGGGCGCACCTGGTCAAGAACCGCAACATCGGTGACAAGGCCACTGTGCTGGCAATCGCCGCAGAGGCCGGCTTCGATCCACAGGCCTTCGCCCACAGCTTGCAGCACGATGCGCCTGCGTTGCTGGAGCGGGATCTGCGCCAGGGTCGCGAACTGGGCTTGCGCTCGGTGCCCTCGCTGGTGATCGCCGAGCGCTTTCGCTTGTCTGAATGCCTGACCCTGAAGCAGTTGCGCCAAGTGCTCAGCGACATCCGCGACAACCTGGACAAGACCGAGGCGATTTTGTCTTAAGGTGCGCAGCGGCTATTGCAGCGCTGGCATAGCTCCCCCAGCACCTGCACCAGCAGTTGCACGTCGGGGCTGTGCCGCAGCGCTTGCGGGTAGCCAATGTACAGCGGCACTTCCCGCTGGCGTTGATGCTGCAGCGCCACGCGGCGCAAACGCCCGGCAGCCAGCGATTCATTGATCGCATGCTCGGGCAGCCAGGCAAAGCCCATCCCGCGCTCGACCAGGGTGCAGGCCGCCGCCAGGCTGCTGACCGTCCAGCGCTGGGAGGTGCCGAGCCAGCCGCTGTTCTGCGGATGGCGGGTGCCCGAGTCACGAATCACCACCTGCCGATGCGGCTGCAAATCCGCAAGGCCCAGCTCGCCCTGGCTGGCGGCCAGCGGGTGATCGGCGCCGACCACGCAGACCAGTTTTACCGTCAGCAGCAATTCCTGCAGGTAACCAGCGGGCAGGCTGCTGGCAATTCCCAGCTCGACCTTGCCGTCTTCCAGCAGCTCGCCCGCACCAGACAATGCGGTTTCATACAGGCGAATACGATAGTCCGCGAAAGTTGCCGAATACCCCTGCAAAGCCTCTTGCAACAGCTCGAGCGGGAACAGTACATCGACCGCCAGCGCCAGCTCGTTGAACAACCCCGGCTGGTACTGATTGGCCAATTGTTCAAGCTTTTGCGCCGCGCCGAGCAAATGCTTGGCCTGGGGCAGCAACGCCTGGCCCAAGGGGGTCAAAACCGCCTTGCGACCCTCGATGATGAACAGCTCATGGCCGAGCAGCACCTCCATGCGATTGACCGAATGACTGACCGCCGACTGGGACTTGAACAAATGCTCGGCAGCCTGCAAAAAGCCGCCGCACTCGACCGTGGCGACAAATGCACGCCACTGCTCGAGGCTGATTTTGGAAAACATGCCTACCTCCCTGTATGCGCGTTCAACGTTGCGCGGCCACCAGGCACAGCATGGGCCAGGGTGAAGCCGGCGCCTACCAGCTGATTGAGCAAGGTGCCCGGGGTGCGGTGATACTTGATCACGCCATCGGGCGCAAGGCCGCGTGCACGTTGGCGAACAGACGCGGCAGATCGTCGATGTAATGCAGGGTCAGGGAGCTGTAGGCAAGATCGAAGGCGGCCTTGGGCAATTCCAGGGTGTCGAGGTCTGCGCGCGAGCGCCCCGGCTGGCTGTAGCCATGGAAAAAGTCCGGGTTGTCGTAGATGTTCTGGGCCATCGGCGCGGTCCTTCATAAGCAGTCATAAGCATCTACACTAGCATTCCACCCCTGCACTGGAGAATGATCATGAGCGAGACCCCGTCCATTGTCCTGGTCCATGGTTTCTGGGGCGGCGCCGCCCACTGGAGCCGGGTCATCCTCGAACTGTCACGCTTGGGCCACCGTAACCTGCATGCCGTGGAAATGCCCCTGACCTCACTGGCCGACGATGCCGAACGCACACGCAAGATGGTCGCCTCGATTACGGGCAAGGTGCTGCTGGTCGGGCACTCCTACGGCGGCGCGGTGATTACCCAGATGGGCAACCAGGCCAATGTTGCGGGCCTGGTCTACATTGCCGCCTTTGCCCCCGAAAAAGGCGAAAGCCCAGGCAGCATCACTGCCAACAACCCGCCTGAAGCGGCAGCCAACCTGCAGCCGGATGGCGATGGCTACCTGTGGATCAAACCCGACAAGATGCATGAAAGCTTTTGCCAGGACCTGAGCAAGGACGAAGGGCTGGTCATGAGCGTGACCCAGAAGGCGCCGCTGGCCAGCACCTTCGGCGACACCATCGGCGACCCTGCGTGGCAACACAAACCCACCTGGTACCAGCTCTCGAGCCACGACCGGATGATCCACCCGGACAACCAGAAACTCATGGCTGAACGCATGCAACCCAAGGAGTTGCTCACGCTGGACGCCAGCCATGCCTCGCTGGCCTCCAGGGCCGCCGAAGTGGCAGCCCTGATCGACCGTGCGGCGGTCAGTCTGGCTTGACCGCCGGAGCCTTGAGCGCGGGCTTGAACCACCAGCCTTGCTGCATACCGGCCGCGGCCAGCAGGATCGCGGCCACCCCCAGCCATTGCAGCGGCTCCAGGCGATGGCCGAAGGCGAACCAGTCGACGAAGATCGCCGCAATCGGGTAGATGAACGACAGCGCCCCGGTCAAGGCGGTCGGCAGCTTCTGGATCGCCCCGTACAGCAGCACGTACATCACCCCGGTGTGAACGATGCCCAGGGTCACCAGGCTGGCCAGCGCGCCGGCATCGCCCGGCAGGCCGCGGGTGTTAGCCCAGGGCGCCAGCAAGAGGATGCCGGTGCACACCTGGATCAGGGCAATCAGGTGCGGTGGGGTGCCGCTCAGGCGCTTGATGATCAGCGCCGCCAGCGCATACAGAAACGCCGCGCCCAGGGCCAGGGCAATGCCCAGCAGGTAGTCGTTGCCGCTGCCGCCCTGGTTGCCATGGGCACTGACGATCGCCAGCATCCCGGCAAAGGAAACCGCCAGCCAGAACAGCTTCGGCACGGTGATTTTCTCGCCGAGAAACAGCGCCGCCAGACCCACCAGCATGAACGGCTGGACGTTGTATACCGCCGTGCCGATGGCAATCGAGGCCCGCGAGTAGGAGGCGAACAGCAACACCCAGTTGCCGACGATGGCCACGCCACTGAGCACCGCCAGGGCGAAGGTGGTCAAGGTCAGGAGATTGGGCTTGAGAAAACCCATGGCCAGGCAAATCAGCAGCAAGGTGCCGGCGCCGAACACGCAGCGCCAGAACACCACATCCAGCACCGGTTGCCCGGACACCAGCACGAACCAGCCAATGGTCCCGGAAATCAACATCGCGGCGACCATCTCAAGCGACCCACGGCGTATTGAACTGTCCATCACTCACCTCCTTGACGATGGGCAAATTATGACAAGGGCTTCAGGGCCCGTTCCAGTGGATAAAACAGGCTAGACTGAACCTCTACCTTTACTATCAAGGCAGATTTTGTTTTTTGCCTAACGAGGCCAGTATGACCGACGACATCGACCAGCTGTTGATCAAGGCGCTGATGGAAGACTCGCGGCGCTCGCTTAAAGCCCTGGCGCAGCTCAGCGGCCTGTCATCCCCCAGTGTCAGTGAACGCCTGCGCCGGCTTGAAGAGCGTGGCGTACTCACGGGCTACACGGTGGAGATCGACCCGCGCTGTTTCGGTTACCAGTTGCAGGCGATCGTGCGGGTGCGGCCGCTGCCAGGGCAACTGCAGGAGGTGGAGCGGCAGATCATGGCCATCCCCGAATTCACCGAATGCGACAAGGTCACCGGCGACGACTGTTTTATCGCGCGCCTGCACGTGCGCTCGATGGAACAGCTCGACACCGTGCTGGACAAGCTCAACAGCCATGCCGAAACCAACACCGCGATCGTCAAGAAGACCCCGGTGAAACGACGCTTGCCGCCAATGGCCTGAAGCTGTATGCACTCGATCCTGTGCTGACCGCACTGGCCTCATCGCCGGCAAGGCCGGCTCCCACAGTGGAGTTGTGTGTACCCTGCAGGGCCGGCGGCGTTACTGCACCGGCTCACTCGACGGCCTGGCAATCAGGCCCTTCAATTCACTGGTCATCGGAAACTCCAGGTTAAGGCCATTGGGCGGGATCGGCTGCTGGAACCAGCGATTGTAGATGCCCTCGATGCGCCCGCTGCGATAGACATCCGCCAGCGCCTCGTTGACCAGCGCCAGCAGGCCCTCATCGCCCTTGCGCACCATGCAGCTGTAGATCTCCTTCGATTGTGCCTCGCCCACCACCACCCAGTCATGGGGGTTGCGCGCCTTGGCCCGCTCGCCGTACAGCAGCGCATCATCCATGTAGAACGCCGCCGCGCGCCCGGACTGCAGCATCATGAAGGCCTCGCCATGGTCCTTGGCGCTGATCACCGAGGCGCCAAGGTTGTGCTCCAGGTTGTAGTTTTTCAGGTACTTCTCATTGGTGGTGCCGGCGGTGCTGACCACGTTCTTGCCCTTGAGGTCATCAAGGCCCTGAATGCCGCTGTCCTTTTTGGTCAGCAACTGGCCTTTGACGAAGATAAAGCCATACGAGAAATCCACCTGTTTCTGCCGCTCGGCCGTGACCCCGGTGGTACCGCACTCCAGATCGACCGTGCCGTTCTGCACCAGTGGAATGCGCGTCTGCGAGGTCACCAGGTTGTAGCGCACCTTGAGCTGTGGCACTGCCAGCTTGGCCTGCAGGTGCTTGACGATTTCAGCCGCCAGGTCGACCGAATAGCCCATGGGTTTGCCGCTGTGATCGCCCACATAAGAAAACGGAATGGACGAGTCGCGATAGCCGAGGGTGATGCTGCCGGATTCGGCGATCTTCTTCAGGCTGCCGGTGAGCGGCGGCGTTTCGGCCAGAATGGGCTGCGCGAAGCACAATGACAGGGCAAGCAGAGCAGGACGGTGCAAACGGGTAATCGACATCGGGACACTCCTTGCGGTTGTTGTTCTTGTTCAGTTCAGGCCGCCCGTGGGGTAAGGCCGTGCAGGTCGATCGACGGCGTACGGCCGCCTATCAGTTCGGCCAGCAGCCGGCCACTGGCACAGGCCAGGGTAAAGCCCAGGGCGCCATGACCCAGGTTGAGCCACAGATTGCGGTACGCCGTGGCACCGAGCAACGGCACGCCACTGGGGGTTGCCGGACGCATCCCGGCCCACTCGCAGGCATGTTGGTAGTCGGCGGCCTCGGGCAAGGTCGCCACGGCCAACTGGCGCATGCTGGCCAGCCGCGCTGGATCGGGCGCTTCATCAAAGCCGACGATATCGACCATGGCGGCGATGCGCAGTTGGTCTTCAAGGCGGGCATAGACGATCTTGCGGTCATAGTCGGTGATGCTCACCTGGGGCGCCTGCTGCCCGGCCTTGATCGGCGCGGTCAGGCTGTAGCCTTTGAGGGGATAGATTGGCAGGTGCAACCCGGGCAGGCCGAGGCTGGCACTGCGGTGCCCGGCACACAGCACCAGGCGCTCCACCGGCAAGACCTGCTCACCCAGTTCCAGCGCCTGCACCACCGCGCCGCTGTAACGGATGCGCGTCACCGTCTGCCCGAGCCTCATGCGGCATTGCCCCGACGCCTGCAAGCGCTCGACCAGGGCCAGGCAGAAGCGGTGACAATCGGCGA
>NZ_JH650773.1:715-100753 GCF_000259195.1 Pseudomonas donghuensis | reverse complement strand
GAAAACCCCCCCGCCGATGAAAGGGGCATTGGCCAAGGCCGGCTCCAGCGCGCCGATCTCTTGCCCATCAAGCACGCGCTGGCCTTGCGGGTCGAGCAGGTGCTGGCGGGCATGCGCGAAGCTTGCGCGGTTACGAAAGGTCACCAACTTGCCGTTACGCCGCCAGGCGAACCCATCCAGTGCGTCTTCCTCGCGCCATTGCATCAACGTGCTCTGACTGTGCAGGGCCAGGCGCAGCAAGTGTGCGGCATTGGCACGATTGACCGAACTGCGGCATGCGGCCATGAAGGCCCCCATCCAGCGCCATTGCGCCAGGTCCAGACGCGGGCGCAGTTTCAGTGGCGAGTCGCGGCGCAGCAGCCAGCCCAGCGCTTGCAACGGCACCCCGGCATCGGCCAGGGGTGCAACATAGCGATAAGACAACTGCCCGCCGTTGGCAAAGCTGGCGCCGCTGGCAAGGCTGTCACGTGCCTCGATCAGGTCGACGGCAAAGCCGTCACGCACCAGGGCGTAGGCCGTTGCCAGACCAATGACGCCGCCGCCGATCACCGTTACCCGCTGTGCCATGTGCTTTCATCCGCCAATCCGAAGGCCTTCAGACTAGGCCCGGTGACAGCCTGGCGATAATGAATAAAAATGGGTAAAGCATAAACAAAGGTTATGGGCCGCCCCATGCGCTTGCGTCATATCGAAGTGTTCCAGGCCATCCGCCAGACCGGCTCCATCAGCGGCGCCGCGCAGTTGCTGCACGTGACGCAGCCTGCGGTGTCGAAGATTCTCCAGCACGCCGAAGCGCAGCTGGGCTTCCCGCTGTTTTTGCGCGTGCGCGGCAAGTTGCAGATCACCCCGGAGGCCCTGGCGCTGGAACGTGAGGTCGACAAGGTCAGCGACAGCGTTGAGGGCGTTCGCCGCCTGGCCGCCAGCCTGCGCCGACAACCGGGCATGACCCTGCGTATCGGGGCAACGCCGGCCTTGGCCCTGTCGCTGTTCCCCCCGGTGATCAGCCAGTGGGCCGAGCGCCATCCACAGTCCGAGTGCGAACTGTCGAGCTTGCACAGCCGCGAGCTGGTGCAGCAGTTGCTGATGCGCGAGATCGACGTCGCCCTGACCTTGCGCCATCCCGAACATCCCGGCTTGAATGTGCAGCCCCTGGCCCATGGCATGCTGGTGGCACTGGCGCCGAAGGGCTATTGGCGCGAAGACCGCCAGGGCGTACCGCTGGCGGTTGAAGCCCTGGCCGATGCGCCGTTGATCGGCCTGAGCAGCAGCGACCCGCTGGCCGCCCAGGTCGGCCATTACCTGAAGAGCCTGGAGCCGGCACCGCGAATCAGCATCCGCGTACAGACCTATTCCCTGGCCCGGGCCATGGTCGAAGCCGGTGCAGGGCTGGCGTTGATCGATCCGTTTACCGCCCAGGGCTCGGCGCAAACGCTGGTGCGGCCGTTGAATCCCGCCCTGCCCATTACCCTGTATGCCTTGACCCGTGCCAACGAGAGCCAGCCGCATACCCTCGACGACCTGTTGCGGCTATTCAGCGAGCGGGCCCATGAACAGATCGCCCGGGTCAGCCGCTAGCCATGCCTTGAAAAGCGCTGGCAAGCAGCCCATCCTTGCGCCCCTACCCTTGCAAGGATCGCAGCATGGTTCGCCTGTTCATTACCGTTGCCACGCTGCTGAGCAGCGCCGCCGTCCTGGCTGTGCCGCCCGTGCACGTCTATCAGGGCACCCAGGGCGACACCGAAATCGAAGTCGCCCTGACCTACGACGCCCAGCACAAGACCATCGAGGGTTACTGGCTGGAACCGCAGCGCCAATGGCTGATCCCGCTTGAGCGCACGCCCTACGACCATCGCTTGCCGCTGCTGATCAACATCCTGAACAACCCTGACCTGCCCTCCTGCGCACTGCTGATTCAGCCTTTCGTCTTTACCCACGACCGCGAGCTGCGCGGTGCCCGGGTGAACCTGCGCACCCGCGAACGGCAAACCCTGCAGCTCAAACGTGTTACGCGTTTCAGCGACCGCCAGGATTCGTCCTGGCAGGGCCAATTGCTGCAACTGCCATTGGACGGGCGCCGGCTATTTCGCGTGCACGCGCACAAGGGCGCAGGCGAGTACGTCGGCACTGTCGATAGCATCAGTATCATTGATCGCACCAGCGGCCAGACCGTGCAGGTCATCGACAACCTGGCGTTGTTCTTTCAAGGCAGTGCCAGCCTGAGCTTTGCCGACTTCAACGGCGATGGCGTGATTGACTTCAAGGCCACCCCGGTGGGCCAACTGGCCAGCGGTGGCGCTGCCGGCAAGGCCGTGCAGTACTACGTCTATCAACCGGCCAGCGATCGCTACGCGCTCAAGACTGAGCAGCAAGCCATGGAGCGCAACCGATGAGCACACTACGCAAGTGCCTGCTGGCCGTCGGGCTGCTCGGCCTGAGCCTTGGCGCCCAGGCCTACCAGTCGGTGTACCACGGCACCTTGGGCAAGCAAGCGATCACCCTGGTGATCGAGAAAACCAACGACTACAAGCACGGCTTCTACTTTTACGATCGCTATCGCACGCCGATCCGCCTCAAGCGCTCGGTGAACTACAGCCGCCAGTTGTTCATGGATGAACTGGACAGCGGCGGCTTGCCCACCGCTCGACTGAGGTTCTACAACCCCGATGGCAACGCCGCCAGAGAGCCCATGCTCGGCACCTGGACAGCCTACGCCAATGCCAGGCAGTTGCCCCTGGAGTTGCGCCTGGTGGCTGACTTCGGTCATCAGCAAGTCTGGCCTGCCGGCACCCCGTCATTACCCCAGGCGGCGTCCACCGAGCGCTTCTATTTCCAGATCCCGCTGGCCGATGACCATGACCGGGTGAAAACCATCGAGGTCATGGAAAAGGCCAGCGGCAAGCGCGTGCAAACCCTCGAGGTCGATCTGCCCGACTGCCACAGTCAGGGCATTGACACCCTCAAGGTGCGGCTCGAGGGCGGCAGCACCCAGGTGTTGCTGGAAGCCAGCAGCTATTGCCTGGGCAAGGTATTTGAGTGGCGCGAAGCCAAGGGGCAGTTCGAAGCACTGAACTGAGGATCAGCTCGGACAGGTGTGCTCGCCGTTGTTCAGGCCCTGCTTGTAGTTGCGGCTGAGCAGGCTGGCCTTGCCGTCGTGCCAGGTCAGGGTCAGCACATACATCGAGTCGAAATCGCCGCCGTCCCAGTCCTCGGTGATCACCCGTTTCTCCCCCAGCGCCTTGCCGGCCACGCTGTTGATCAGTTCCGGCAGGTAGCCGTGAGACCAGGCGGTGTAGACGGTGGCGTTGCGGTATTTGTCCTGCAGCAGCTCGTCGGCCAGCTCGCCGGTGTCATTGGCAGCGAAGTCGATATTGACCGGCAGGCCGAGCTTGATGGCGCTGGGGCTGATGGTCATCAGCGGGCGGATGTAACTGTAGGCGTCGTCCTTGCTGCCCTCTTCAACCTGCCGGGACGGGTTGGCGGCGAACACGTAGTCGGCCTTGCCGAATTTCTCTGGCAATAGCGTGGCCAGGTCCAGGGCACGGTTGAGGCCCTGGCAATTGAGCTGCCCCAGGCCTTCGCCGGGTTTTTCGGCGTGACGCAGGAACACCAGGGTCTGCACACCGTCCACAGGTTCGGCGCGACTTTCCACCGCCTCGACGGCCAGCAGGCCGACACCGGCAAGCAGAGCAAGGGACAACGCGGCGTGACGGTGACGCATGAACAGGGACGGCAACTTCATAGGGCTCTTCACAGCAAAAGGGTTGAGGCTGACCCGCCTGTGCCACCCCGCGGCCGAAGCCGCGGGGGGATCCCTGTCTGATGTTCCGTCCATGGAATCGGGCATGCTTCAGAGTGCAAGAATGCCGATTGGTTCGATCCCTGAAGGCTCGGCCCTGAGCCTGAGGCCACTGTAGCGTGGTGATGTTGCTGAATTAAGACGGCTGTCAGGTGCCGATGGCGATGAACCACTTCGGTTTCATCCGGCCGAAATCCTGCCGGCGGTTGTGCTTGAGGGCCTTCTTGGAGTCCAGCACGTAACACTCACCGGCCTCACGCACGAACACCACCCAATGCCAGAAGGGCCGACCGTTGTGCAAGCGCCATTTGATCGCCAGCAGTGCCCGGTTGGGCAGCGCCTGCCAGTTGCTGAACAGGGTCTGCTCGGCATTGGCGGTAATGCCCAGGTGGCTCAGCAAGCGCCGTACGTAGGTGGCGTCGGACCACAATTGCGGGTCCTCGGCATGAATACCGAGTGAATTGGCCAACTGCCGGGCCTGGGCATAATCGATCTGCGCCAGGGCGGCGCAGGCGGCAATACCGCAGCCAGAAGGCTGCTCTTGAATGACTGCATCCATGCAGGGTGCTCCTGTATCAATCGTCGCGGGTAAGGACTTCGAGCAGTTCGATCTCGAAGGTCAGGTCCGAATTGGGCGGGATCGCGCCTACGCTGCGCTCGCCATAGCCCAGATGCGCCGGCACCAGCAGCTTGCGCTTGCCGCCGACCTGCATGCCCATCAGGCCCTGGTCCCAGCCCTTGATCACCCGGCCGGTGCCGATCACGCACTGGAACGGCTTGCCGCGGCTGTGGGAAGAATCGAATTCGCTGCCGTCGGCGAGCCAGCCGGTGTAATGGGTAGTGATCAGCGCGCCCTTGACCACGGCTTTGCCGTTGCCTGGCTGGATATCGATGATTTGCAGTTCGCTGCTCATGCTTGACCTCGTTGAAGCGGAATATGCCTTTGGTGGCCAGCGTTTTCGCAGGGTTGGCGGGGTTTTGCAAGGCCCATGACCATCATGGCATCGCGGGGCAAACCCGCTCCCACACGGGCCTCAGGCAGTCGCTGGCGCCCTGCCCGGCTCATGCTGGCGCATCGACCAGCACACGCCGCCGATCACCAGGACAATCGCCGCCCCCTCCAGCAGGCTCGGGCCGCTCTGGCGCCAGATGAAGGCGTAGAGCAAGGCGAACAGGGTTTCGAAGACGATCAACTGGCCACTCAGGGTCAGCGGCATACGCTTGGACGCGGCATTCCACAACACCGCCGCCAGCCACGAGCCGAACACCGCGCACCCCAGGCTGTACAGCCAGAACAGCGCCCAACGCTCAGGCGGCGCCTGGACCTGCAACGGGGCCGGCTGCCACAGCGCCAGCACCGCCACCAGTACCAGGCTGAACACGCCGGTCATCACTCCGCTGAGCACCGACCACTGATGGCTATCAAAATGCCCGCACTGCTTGAGGTAACGGCTGTTGTGCACCGCGTACCAGGTCCAGCAGGCCAGCGCGCCCAGGGCATAGAGCACACCGGCAAGCTTGTCGGCCACCGCCCCGGGCTCCAGCGCAAAGGTCTGCAGGTTGATGCAGAGCATACCGGCAAGGATCAGGCCCAGCGGCAGCAACAATTGCCGCAGCGCCACCCCGCCGCTGTCGTGGCGGCCATACAGGGTGATGGTCAATGGCAGCACGCCGACGATCAACGACGCCGGCGCCACGCCCAGCCGCTGGATCGCCGCCACCAGGCAGATGAAATACAGCAGGTTGCCGATCAGGGCCAGGCGGCCGATCATCCACAGGTCGCTCAAGGTCAGACGTTTCAGGGCTTTGCGCATGGGAATCGCCAACACCAGCGTCACCAGGCCGAACAGCACGAAGCGCGCGCAACTGAGTAGCACCGGGCTGAACTCCGGCAACAGCTGCGGCACCATCAGCACCAGCCCCCACATCGCACCGGCTGTACCGGCATAGACCACACCCCGTTTCACGTGCCTGCTCCTGTTCAAAGAAGTGCGCAGGCTACCGCCTGGATAACGTCTGGACAAAAGATCATTCGGCATGCAGGCATTCCCCTGAGGAATACCTTTAACGCTGAAAGCATCGACTTTATGATTCAGCCATTCCCCAGACCGGATCGCCACATGAGCCGCTTCAGCCGTCACCTGCCACCACTGGACACCCTGATCGCCTTCGAGGCCGTGGTGCGTACCGGCAGCTTTACCCGTGCCGCCAGCGAGCTGTACCTGACCCAGAGCGCGGTGAGCAAACAGATCAAGGTGCTGGAGGAGCACCTGGGCGCGGTGCTGTTCGAACGCCGTGCCCGGGGCATTGCCCTGACGCCGGCAGGCGACGGCTTCAACGCCATCGTCGAGCCCATGCTCGAAAGCCTGCTGGCCAATGTGCTGCGCCTGAAAAGCGGCCACGGCAGCCGCAACGTCAGCGTCATCTGCACCCACGCGGTGGCCCAGTACTGGTTGTTCCCGCGCTTGCTGCGCTTCAACGAGCAGCACCCGGAGCTGACGGTGAACATTCACGCCAGCAACGAAATCAGCGAGAGCGATATCGGCAACTACGACTTCGGCATTCTCTACGGCCATGGCCACTGGAGCTCGCTCAAGGCCAGCAAGCTGTTCGACGAGACCATCTACCCCATTGCCAGCGTCAAGCGGGCCCTGCCCGCCGTGCATTCACTGAGCGAGTTGCAGGCCTTGCCGTTGATTCAACTGGATGCCTCGGCCTGGAACTGCCTGGACTGGCAGGACTGGTTCGCCCATCAGGGCCTGCGCTACCAGGCGCCGGCAAATGCGGTGACGTTCAACCAGGTCAACCTGGTGTTCGATGCGGTCATGCAGGGAATGGGCGTAGGCCTGGGCTGGGAGTTCATGGCCCGCGAGCGGATCGACACCGGCTCGATCCGCCAGGTGTCAGCGTTTGTCGTGCACACCGGGCAAGCCGACTACCTGGTGCACGACAAACAGGCCCTGCGCTCGCCGGCGGCCCAAGTGTTCGAGGCATGGTTACTGGCGCTTAGCTGAACATGGCCTCGACCTGCGCGGCGGTCATTTCCTCGGTCCGGTTGGCAAAACAGTAGTAGCCCGGTTTCTTGTCGACATACACCTGCAGATCGAAGATCCAGTCGGTATCGCCCTCCAGCACACCGACCGACACCGCATCGAAATTGCCAGATTTCAGCCGGTACAACAGGTGCGTGCCGCAGGTGCCACAGAAACCGCGCTGGGCCCAGTCGGATGAGTCATGGAACACCGGCTGGCCGCGGGTGAACTGCACCGGCTCAGCGCAATGCACCGACAGGAACGGCCCTCCGCCCCACTGCCGGCACATGCTGCAATGGCAGGCGTTGACGCTGGCTTTCTCCAGGCTGACGCTGAGTTTGACGGCGCCGCACAGGCAGCTGCCGTGTTTTTCCAGGGACATGGTCAAGGCTCCTTGCTGGGAGAGGTAGCCGGCAAGTCTAGCAGCTGTTATCCACAGACCGGGGTCAACACCGGCGCGCCGGCAAAGAATGCCTGCAGGTTCTTCAATACCAACTGCACGGTATCGCGCGCAGCCTGCGGCGACTGACCGGCGACGTGCGGGGTCAGCACCACATTGCCCAAGGCCTTCAAGGCATCAGGTACTGCGGGCTCTTGATCAAACACATCCAGCGCCGCGCCAGCAATCACCCCCGACGCCAAGGCCTCGACCAGATCGGCCGTATTGACCACGCTGGCACGGGCGATGTTGACCAGAAAGCCGTCCGCGCCAAGGGCTTCAAGAACCGGTTTGTCGACCAACTGGCGGGTATGGGCGCCGCCCGGGGTGGCGACGATCAGAAAGTCCGATGCGCGGGCCAATGCCAAGGGGCTGTCGCAGTAGTGATAAGCGGCATCGGTACGCGGATTTCGGTTGTGGTAACTCACCTGCATCTCGAAGCCCTGCGCCGCGCGCTTGGCAATCGCCAGGCCGACTGCGCCCAAACCGAGGATCCCCAGGCGCTTGCCGCTGACCGACGGACTGATCACCCGGTTCCACTCACCACGGCGAATCGCGGCATCAGCGCGGGGAATGTCGCGCACCACCGCCAACAGCAAGGCCATGGCATGGTCAGCGACCGCCGTGGCATTGGCGCCGGCACCATTGGTCACGGTGATGCCGCGCGCAGCAGCCGCTGTCAGGTCGACCTGCTCGTAACCGGCGCCGATCACGCAGATGATCTTCAGTGCCGGCAAGGCGTCGATCTCGTCGGCATACAGGCCCAGCGGACCACGGGTCAGTACCGCGTCGATCTCCCCGCCATGGCGGGCAATGGCCTCGGCGCGCAAGGCCGGGGTCTGCGCGCGAATCAGGCGAAAACCATTGTTCTCCAAGAGCGGCAGGTAGTCGTCGACCGTTTCTACCAGCACCAATACCGTCTGTGTCATGCCATGCCCCCGGGCTATTCGCGAGGGGGCATTATGCGGACTTCAGGCTACTGGGCGAAAGCCCGGCCCAGGCCGCCCGGCACGCCACTGCTGTCGGTTTCCTGCCACGGGCCGTTGAGGTTGGTCGACCAGCTCCAGCCGTTGTTCCAGCGGTAGTAGGTGCGCTGGCGGTAGAAAGTGTTGGGCTTGCCGTCGAGCACGTACACGCCCAGGCGCGGGTCCCAGTGGCTGGCGCCACCGGGCGGTGGCGCAAAACTCGGTGAAGTGCGCTGCACCGGCTTGGGCACCGGGGTCACGGCTGGCTTGCTCGGCACCGCGCCCGGCTTGGGCGCAGGCTTGGTGCTCGGGCCCGGCGGCAGGGTCTCGATCGGCGGCGCGGTGGGTTCGGAGGGCTGATGAACGGTACATGCACTCAAGCCCACAACCAGGGATAGAAGGGTCAGGCGGGCGATGCTGTTCATAGTCGATCTCTTACTGGTCCGGGCGGTCGATGGTCAGGTGCTGCGCAGTGGTGGTGCTGCTGGCCAGGGGAGCACCCTGCCCGATCCATTCGCCACGGGTCGGCTGGCCAGCACGAGAGATGCGCGCAACCAGTTGGACTTCAGGGAAGCTCGACAGTTTCATGTTCGGCATCATCGCGTCGCTGTCGCTCAGCTCGACCTCGATCGGCAACTGGGCCACGGTCACCCGCTTGGCCGCCAGCGGCATCGGCGGGCCTGCACTTGCGCGGGCGAAGATGAACACGGTGTCATCGGGCCTGACCTTGTCCTTGAGCGCCGCCGCCAGCTCCACCCGTACCTTCAGGCGTGCCGTGGCCTGCTCGGCGACCGCCGGTGCGGCCTTGCCCTCGCCGGCCTTGAGCTTCTCGCTGGCGCGCTCGATCCCGCCCTGCAGCGCTGCCCGCGACGCATCGCCCTCGGGCAATTGCGCCAGCAGGCGGTTCCAGTAGCCGATGGCTTGCTGATAGTGCTCGCTCTCGAAGGCGGCGATGCCGAGCAAGCCGAGGCTGGTGACTTCGTTCGGGTCGGCCTTGAGCGCTTCGTCGGTCAGGGCCTGGGTCTGGGCATTCCACTGCTTGTTGTTGGCAAAGTACAACGCCTGGGCCCACTGCCCGAGCAGCTCCGGCTCACGTCCGGCAACCGCCACGGCACGTTCGAAAACCTTGGCCGCGTCACCTGGACGCTCCTGGGCCATGTAGGCACGACCGAGGAAGTACAGGCCTTCAGCCGAATCCGGCTGGGCCTTTACCGCCAGCTCCAGGCGACGGGTCATTTCTTCCATGGATTGCGGCGCCTTGGCAAACTGCTGGGTCAGCTCGACCTGCTCGCTGGCGCCAAAGTGCAGGTACAAGCCCAGGCCCATCAACGGCACCAGCACCGCGGCCAGCAGCGGCAAGGGCTTGCCCAGGCGGCCCAGGCGTTGCGGTTCGGCGCCCTCGGTGTCGGCCAGCAGCTCGCGCGCGGCCTCGTCGCGGCCCTTGCCGAACTGCTCGGCATCGAGCACACCCGCGGCCTGCTGGGCAGCCAGCTCGGCGACGCGCTCCTGATACAGGGCAACGTTGAGGGCGGTGCGGTCTTCTTCCTGCTGCGCACGACGGCCGCGCAACACCGGGATCAGCAAAAAGCTCAGGGCTACCAGCAACAGCAGGCCTGCAGCAAGCCAGAAATCAGTCATGGTTGTGTTCTTTGTCCAGCAATTTGGCGAGGCGCTCGCGCTCCTCGGGGGAAAGGTCGGCGTTACCTGCGCCAGCCTGGCCACGACGCTTGCGCACGATCAGCGCGAGCACGGTAAAGCCGCCCAGCAGCAACACGCCGGGGCCGAACCAGAGCAACCAGGTGCGGGCACTCAAGGCCGGCTTGTAACGGACGAAGTCGCCGTAACGATCAACCATGAAGTCGACGATCTGCTGGTTGCTTTTGCCTTCGCCGAGCATGCGGAAGATCTCCCGGCGCAGGTCGGCGGCAATCGGCGCGTTGGAGTCGGCGATGTCCTGGTTCTGGCACTTGGGGCAGCGCAGTTCCTTGGTCAGCTCGTGATAACGGGCGCGCTCGGCCTCATCGGCAAATTGATAGGTGTCGATCGCCGCCTGGGTCACCCCGGCCAGGCTCAGGCCGAGCACAGCGGCTGCCAGCCAGCGCTTCATGGCTTGGCCTCATCGACCAGGCTCTGGTATTGCGGCGCCAGTTGCTCGCGCCAGACGCTGGCATCGACCACGCCGACGTGCTTGTAGCGGATGATGCCCTTGGCGTCGATCAGGAAGGTTTCCGGCGCGCCGTACACCCCAAGGTCCAGGCCCAGGCTGCCCTGCTCGTCGCGGATATCCAGCTGGTAAGGGTTGTGGAACTCGGCCAGCCACTTGAGAGCGGCGGCGTTGTCATCCTTGTAGTTGACCCCGTGGATCACCACGCCCTGCTCGGCCAGCTTGTTCAGGTATGGATGCTCGACCTTGCACGACGGGCACCAGGTGGCCCAGACGTTGACCAGCGCCGGCTTGCCGAGCAGGTCGGCTTCGGTCAGCGGCTTGCCGTCCACCGATTGCAGGGCAAAGGCCGGGAACGGCTTGCCGATCATCGCCGACGGCAGTTCGCTCGGGTCGAGGAACAAGCCGCGGTAGAGAAACACCGCCACCAGCAGAAACACCGCCAGCGGCAGCACCATGATCCAACGCTTCATGCAGTTGCTCCAGACATGCCCAGTGCCTCACGCACACGGGTTTTCACCTTGACTCGATAACGCCCGTCGAGCGCCGCCAGCAGGCCACCGAGGCCGGTCAACAGGCCGCCCAGCCAGATCCAGCGCACGAACGGCTTGACGTGCACCCGCACGGCCCAGGCGCCGTTGTCCAGCCGCTCGCCGAGAGCGACATAGAGGTCACGGGTGAAACCGGCATCGATACCGGCTTCGGTCATCATCGACTGCTGCACGGTATACAGGCGTTTTTCCGGGTGCAGCACGCTGATCTCGCGGCCGTTCTCGATCACCCGTACGGTGCCCTTGTCGGACGTGAAGTTCGGCCCTTCGAAGTGCTTGGCGCCTTCGAAGATGAACTGGTAACCGGCCAGCTCCACCGACTCGCCCGGCGCCAGGCGCAGGTCGCGTTCGGCACTGTTGTTGCTCGACAGCACCACGCCCAGGGCACACACCGCCAGCCCCAGGTGCGCGACATGCATGCCCCAGTAGCTGCGGTTCAAGCCCCGCAGGCCCTTGAACAGGCCTTTGTGGCGGGTCTTGTCGAGGATGTCGCGGGCACCGGCGAGGATGATCCACGCGGCCAGGGCGAAGGTGGTCAGCACCTGCCAGTCGAAATCATCCACCAGCAGGCCGCCGATCGGCGCCAGCACGGCGCTGGCGATCAGCACCGGGGTGAGCATGCCCAGCAGCCATTTGCTCGGGGTGTCTTTCCAGCGCACGATCACGCCCACCGCCATTACCACCATCAGCAGCGCCATCAACGGGATGAACAGCGCATCGAAGTACGGCGGGCCGACCGACAGCTTGGCCCCGGTCAGGGCGTCGAGGATCAACGGGTACAGGGTGCCCAGGAGGATCATCGAAGCCGCCACCACCAGCACCAGGTTGTTGGCCAGCAGCAGGGTTTCCCGCGACCACAGGGCAAAGCCGACCTGGCTCTTGACCACCGGTGCGCGCAGGGCGAACAGGGTCAGCGAACCACCGACCACGAACAACAGGAAGATCAGGATGAAGATGCCGCGCTCGGGGTCCGAGGCAAAGGCATGCACCGAGGTCAATACCCCGGAACGGACCAGGAAGGTGCCCAGCAGGCTCAAGGAGAAGGCCGCGATGGCCAGCAGCACCGTCCAGCTTTTGAACACGCCGCGCTTCTCGGTGACCGCCAGCGAGTGAATCAGCGCGGTGCCGACCAGCCAGGGCATGAACGAGGCGTTCTCGACCGGGTCCCAGAACCACCAGCCGCCCCAGCCCAGTTCGTAGTACGCCCACCAGGAACCGAGGGTGATGCCGATACCGAGGAAGGCCCAGGCAACGATGGTCCACGGCCGCGACCAGCGGGCCCAGGCGGCGTCCAGACGGCCGCCGAGCAAGGCGGCAATGGCGAAGGCAAAGGCCACCGAAAAGCCCACGTAGCCCATGTACAGCATCGGCGGGTGGACGATCAGGCCGATGTCCTGCAGCAGCGGGTTGAGGTCGGCGCCGTCGCTCGGTACCTGCGGCAGCAGGCGCTTGAACGGGTTGGAGGTGATGATCAGGAACGACAGGAAGCCGACGCTGATCATGCCCATGACGGCCAGCACCCGCGCCAGCATCACCTGTGGCAATTGCCGGGAGAAGATCGACACGGCAAAGGTCCAGCCGCCGAGGATCATCGCCCAGAGCAGCAGCGAGCCTTCGTGGGCGCCCCACACGGCGCTGAACTTGAAGTACCAGGGCAAGGCGCTGTTGGAGTTGTTGGCAACATAGGCGACCGAAAAGTTGTCGGTCATGAAGGCGTGGCTCAGGCAGGCGAAGGCAAATGCCAGGAAGGCGAACTGGCCCCAGGCCGCCGGGCGCGCCAGGCCCATCCACAGGCTGTCGCCACGCCAGGCGCCAAGCAACGGAACGCTGGCCTGGACGCAGGCGAAGCAGATCGCCAGGATCATCGCCAGCTGGCCCAGTTCAGGAATGATCAGTGCCGCATTCATGGCTTGGCTCCGGCATCGGTGGCGGCGGCCTGGCCGCTTTCCTTGAGGGCCTTGGTGACTTCCGGCGGCATGTACTTCTCGTCGTGCTTGGCCAGCACTTCATCGGCCACCACCACGCCTTCGGCATTGAGCTTGCCCAGGGCGACGATGCCCTGCCCTTCGCGGAACAGGTCCGGGAGGATGCCGCGGTAGGTAATCGGCACCGACTTGTTGAAATCGGTGACCACGAAGCGCACGTCCAGCGAGTCGCCAGAGCGTTGCAGCGAACCTTTCTCGACCATGCCGCCGGCGCGGATACGGGTGTCCAGCGGTGCTTCGCCGTTGGCGATCTGGGTCGGGGTGTAGAACAGGTTGATGTTCTGCTGCAGGGCGCTCAGGGCCAGGCCCACGGCGACGCCGATGCCGGCCAGCAGACCGAGGATGATGAACAGACGCTTTTTACGCTGCGGATTCACGGTTTGTTCTCCCGGCGCAGACGGCGCGCCTGTTCTTGCAGGTAACGACGCTTGGCCAATACCGGCGAGGCGACGTTGAAGGCCAGCACCAGCAGGCAGATGCCGTAGGCTGACCAGACGTACAGGCCGTGATGGCCCATGGCGAGAAAATCACTGAAGGAGGCAAAGCTCATCGCGCCATCTCCCGACCCAGGCTGTTCATTACTTCCTCCCTGACCCAGCTGGCGCGCGCCTCGCGCTTGAGCACTTCAAGGCGCATGCGCAGCAACAGCACGGCGCCGAAGAAGCAGTAGAAGCCCAACACCGACAGCAGCAGTGGCAGCCACATTTCGGCGGGCATCGCCGGCTTTTCGGTGAGGGTGAAGGTGGCGCCCTGGTGCAGGGTGTTCCACCACTCCACCGAATACTTGATGATCGGAATGTTGATCACCCCGACAATGGCCAGCACCGCGCAGGCCTTGGCCGCGCTCTCACGATTACTGATTGCATGGCTCAGGGCAATGAGACCGAAGTACAGGAAAAGCAGGATCAGCATCGACGTCAGTCGCGCATCCCAGACCCACCAGCTGCCCCAGGTCGGCTTGCCCCAGATGGCGCCGGTAACCAGCGCCACGGCGGTCATCCAGGCACCGATGGGCGCCGCGCACTGCAGGGCAACGTCGGCTATTTTCATCTTCCAGACCAGGCCCACCACACCGGCCACCGCCAGCATCACGTAGCAGGACTGGGCGAGCATCGCCGCCGGCACGTGGATGTAGATGATCCGGAAGCTGTTACCTTGCTGGTAGTCCTGCGGCGCGAAGGCCAGGCCCCAGACCATGCCGACGCCGATCAGCAGCAGGGCGGCAATCGCCAGCCACGGCAGCATCCGCCCGCTGATGGAATAGAACCATTTGGGTGAACCCAGTTTGTGAAACCACGTCCAGCTGATTGCGCTGCTTTTCATCACGGTACATCCAGGGTCTTTGCTGGGCAGTGCCCAGACCTCATTATTCGCCGACGCTGATCTTCAGGCCAGCCGCTATTGCAAAGGGTGCCAGAGTTACTGCCAGGGCGGTCAGGCTGCCAAGCCAGAGCAGATAACCGGTCGCCGGCATAGCTTGCAATGCCGCCTGCAAGGCGCCACTGCCCAGGATCAATACCGGGATATATAACGGCAAAATAAGTAGCGCCAGCAGCAGGCCGCCACGTTTCAAACCGACTGTCAGAGCCGCACCCACGGCGCCCAACAGGCTCAGTACCGGGGTACCGAGCAAAAGCGATGCCAGCAGTACCGGCAGGCAAGCAGCAGGCAAACCTAGCATCAGTGCCAGCAAGGGTGCCAACAATACCAGTGCCAGGCCGGAAAAGGCCCAGTGTGCCAGCACTTTCGCCAGCACCAGAAGAGGCAGGGGGTGCGACGAAAGGACCCACTGTTCGAGCGAGCCATCCTCGAAATCACTGCGGAAAAGCCCGTCCAGCGAGAGCAGAACCGATAAAAGCGCTGCCACCCAGACCAGTCCCGGAGACAAGGTTTGCAACAATTGAGTCTCAGGACCGACCGCCAACGGGAACAGGGCGACGACGATGGCGAAGAACACCAGCGGGTTGGCAAGTTCGGCGGGACGTCGGCACAACAGACGCGCTTCACGGCGCAACAACAGCACAAACACACTCATGCGGCCCACTGCCCCAGGTTCAGTTCACGGTAACCGGACGGTTTGCGTTCCAGCGTGTGGTGGGTGGTCAGCACGACCATGCCGCCCTGCTCGCAATGGGCGGCCAGGTGCGCTTCAAGCTGGGCCACGCCCTGCTTGTCGAGGGCGGTGAAGGGTTCGTCGAGAATCCACAGCGGCGGGCTGTCCAGGTACAGGCGGGCCAGGGCCACGCGGCGTTGCTGGCCGGCCGACAGGGTATGGCAAGGCACGTCTTCGAAGCCACGCAGCCCGACCGCGTCCAGGGCCTCGCGGATTGCCGCAGGCGCTGCCGGGCGATGCAGGGCGCAGAGCCAGGCGAGGTTTTCCTCGGGGCTGAGCACGTCCTTGATACCGGCGGCATGGCCGATCCACAAGAGGATGCGCGCCAGCTCGTTGCGCTGCTCGGCCAGCGGTTTGCCATCGAGGCGGATCTGCCCGGCCGTCGGGCTCATGAGGCCGGCCATCAGGCGCAGCAGGCTGGTCTTGCCACTGCCGTTGGGGCCGCTGATCTGCAGCATGTCGCCTGCGCCCAGGTGCAACTCGAGGTTTTCGAAGAGCATTCGCCAGTCGCGCTCGCAGGCCAGGCCCACGGCTTGGAGATGAGGGGTCACGGTTTCGCCTTATGCTTGGGATGCCTGTCTCAAGTCGGTCCCGGCCTTGCCGTTATACTGGCAACGACGATGTGGCCCGGCCGCGCTGATCGCCAAAGATCGGGCGGCATTATACATGTGATGTCCTACTGTAAAGAGGGCTATTTCAACAGGTTGCGAGCGGATGACAGGCGAAATCAATAACCTAGCTGCACTGATCCCGGCCAACCCGCCGCTACGCGCGGCAATGACCGCCGAACTGTTGCGCCTGCTGCAGCCGCAACAGGCGCTGCTGGCCCCGGGCGAAACCGCCAAGGCCGAAGTGCTGACCCTGCGCCAGGTCGGTCAGGACTTCCAGATGCTGCTCAAGCTCACCCTGGACAACGGCAAGCAGACCAACGTCCAGGCCAGCAGCACCCTGCCCCTGGCCCAGGGCAGCCAGCTGACGGTGAGCCAGAGCAGCAGCGCCAACCTGACCATCAGCGTGCAGCAGGCCATTGCCAGCAACGTGGCCACCCTGACCCGCATCGACACCCGCGAACTGCCGGTGGGCTCCCTGCTGCAAGGCAAGGTGCTGACAAGCCAGGCACTGCCGCAGAACGCCGGCCAACTGGCGCAGTTCCGCTCGCTGGTAACCCTGCTCGGCGGCCCCCAGGCCGACGCTACCCTGGCCATCGACAGCCCGCGCCCATTGCCAGTAGGCAGCTTGCTCAGCGCTCGGGTGCAGAGTGATCAATCACTGAGCTTCGTACCGCTCAGCGGGCGCCAGGAGCAACTGGCGATCAGCCAGCAGCTAAGCACCCAGCAAAGTCGCCAAGCGTCCCTGCAGGGTTTGCTCAATACCCTGCAACAGCTGCCACGCGACAACAGCCAGCCCAACGAACTGCGCGCCACGGTAGACAAACTATTGGCCAGCCTGCCGGATGTGCGCCAGCTCAGCGACCCCAAGGGCCTGGCACAGGCCTTGAACAACAGCGGCGTGTTTCTTGAGGCCAAGCTGCTGGCCGGGCTGCCAGCCGCGCTTGCCCCCGACCTCAAGGCCCAGGTGGTGCGCCTGGTGGCGCAACTGTTGCCGGGGCTGCCCGGCAACGCCACGTTCAACCCGGGCGCTGCCGCCAGCACCCTGGCCCAGGTGATGCCCGGCATGGTCCGCAATGCCCTGGGCATGCTCGGCCAGGTCAGCCCGCGGCCACATCCCGGTGGCTTTCCCCTGCCCTCGCGCTTGCTGCAGAGCCAGGACGGTGAAGGTGACCTTGAGCATTTGCTGCGCCTGGCCGCTGCAACCATCTCGCGCCTGCAAAGCCATCAGTTGGCAAGCCTGGAACAGACCGGCACCACCGCCGATGGCAACCTGCAGACCACCTGGCAACTGGAAATCCCGCTGCGCACCGGCCAGGACTTCATGCCCCTGCAAATGAAACTGCAGCGCGAAGAAACCCCGGAGCAGCAAAGCGACCCGGAACGCGAGCGCCGCGACCCGCTGGAGATGCTCTGGCGCATCGAGCTGTCTTTCGACCTGCATCCGCTGGGGCCACTGCAAGTGCAGGCGCAAATCAGCCAAGGCAGCCTGTCCAGCCAGCTGTGGGCCGAACTGCCGAGCACCGCGCAGCTGATCGAAAGCCAGCTCGGCCACTTGCGCGAGCGTCTGCTGGCGCGCGGCCTGAACGTCGGCGAACTGCAGTGCCATCACGGCACACCGCCCCAAGGACCACGCACGCACCTGGAACAACGCTGGGTGGATGAACAAGCATGATTGATAAAAGCCCACGCCAGGCCATTGCCCTGACCTATGACGGCCAGCAGGCCCCGACCCTCAGTGCCAAGGGCGACGACGAGCTGGCCGAGGCAATCCTGGCGATTGCCCGCGAGCACGAAGTACCGATCTACGAGAACGCCGAACTGGTGCGCCTGTTAGCGCGCATGGAGCTAGGCGACCAGATTCCCGAGGCCCTGTACCTGACCATTGCCGAAATCATCGCCTTCGCCTGGCAGCTCAAGGGCAAGGTGCCGGTGGGCTTTGTTGACGAGGGCCCGCAGGAGCGCGATATCACCCCTACCGACCTGAGATTGCCGGGGCCCTGAAAAGCATCGCGGGTCAAGCCCGCTCCTACACGTACCGTAGGAGCGGGCTTGCCCCGCGATCAATTCACTGCAACCCTCAGCTGCGGTGCAACTTGCTCATCAACTCCGCCTCAGCCTGGGTCAAGCCACAGGACTGGGTCAGTTCATCGACGCTGGCACCCATGCCCACCAGCCGCGCCGCTTGCGCGAACGACAGGCTGTTGGGGTCACGCTGCTCCAGTTGCAGGAGCTTGTCCGGCAAGGGGGCAACCACCGCCCGCAGCTCGTGCAAGGCTTCGCCCATGCGCACGCTGCCGTTCTGGTAGTCGTCCAGGCGTTTGCCCAGGTCCTTGATGCGCTGGTCGCGCACGGCATCGCCCTGGGCCTGTTGCGCGGCCAGCTCACGCTGGCGCTTGCTGTAGTTCAGGAAGAACCACAGGCTGACCGCCCACAGCAGCGCCAGAAATATGACTGCAACCTCAAGGATCAACTCAGATGTTCTCCAGCTCGGACCACTCTTCCTCGGTCATCATCTTGTCCAGCTCGACCAGGATCAGCAGTTCGTTGTTCTTGTTGCACACGCCCTGGATGAACTTGGCCGATTCCTCGTTGCCGACATTCGGTGCGGTCTCGATTTCCGACTGACGCAGGTAAACCACTTCGGCAACGCTGTCGACCAGGATGCCGACCACTTGCTTGTCGGCCTCGATGATGACGATACGGGTGTTGTCGGTGATCTCGCTGGACAGCAGGCCGAAGCGCTGGCGGGTGTCGATCACGGTAACCACGTTACCGCGCAGGTTGATGATGCCCAGCACGTAGCTCGGGGCCCCCGGGACCGGGGCGATCTCGGTGTAGCGCAGGACTTCCTGCACCTGCATCACGTTGATGCCGTAGGACTCGTTGTCCAGTTTGAAGGTCACCCACTGCAGGATCGGATCTTCGGAACCTTGTGCAGACGATTTTTTCATTCCCCTATCCCTCAAAATCCGCCATCGGCGGTGTGCTCAGTGCGGTCGCGGCAGATGCGGCCGATTATTTATGGGTGTCGTGCAGCTGCTTGACTGCGCCACTGGCGATCAACTCGGCCAGTTCGGCGACGTCGAGCAGCGCGCACATGTGTTCGATTACGGTACCGGCCAGCCATGGCCGCTGGCCGCGCTGGCTGCGCCATTTGATCTCGTTGGGGTCCAGGCGCAACGAGCGGCTGACCTGATGCACCGCCAGCCCCCATTCGTAGCCCTGAACCGAAATCACGTACTGCAGGCCCTGGCGAAAGTCATCCCGATAACGGTCGGGCATGACCCAGCGGGCGGTGTCCAGGACCTTGAGGTTGCCACTCTGGCTGGGCAGGATGCCGAGGAACCAGTCCGGCTGGCCGAACAACGGTGTCAATTCGTGGCCCGCCAGCGAGTAGATCGAGCCCAGGCACACCAGCGGTACCGCCAGGGTCAGCCCCGCGACGTCGAACAACAGGCATTCGAACGGCTCGGCGGCCCAGGCCGGACGGCCGTCGATAGTGGCCGGCGGTACCGGTTGATTGGGGGCTGGCGGCAGGTGCACGTCCACCAGCGGCTCGACCGGCGCAACCTGGGCAACCTCGGCCAGCGGCTGGGGCGCTTCGACTACGGGCTCGACTACCGGCTCGACCACCGGTGGCAAGGTCAGCGGCAACACCGGCCGCGGCGGTTCGGCAAATGGCCGTGGCGCAGGCGTCACCGCCGCCTGGGCCGCAACCTGGGCATCACGGGCCTGCTCTTCACGTACCGCCGCCTGGAATTCGTCCGGCTCGACCGATACCGGCAGCACCTCGTCGAGTTCTTCGGTGGCCTCCTGCAGCAAGCCATCGAGGTAGCTCTGCAAGGCCAGTTGTGGCCGGCTGGCAAGCTGTTGAGGGCGATTCATCAGGCCACCTGCAAGGCAAGGTTCTGCGTCAGCAGGTGCTTGAGCAACGCACGGTAGGCCACCACGCCGCGGCTTTTACCGTCGAATTGCGACGGCGTCTGCCCGGCCCGGCTGGCATCACGCAGGCGCGTGTCGACCGGGATGTAGCCCTGCCAGATATGTTCGGGGTAGGCGTCGCGCAGCACCCGCAAGGTGCCCATGGAGGCCTGGGTGCGGCGGTCGAACAGGGTCGGCACGATGTGATAGGGCAAGGCCTGCTTGCGCGAGCGGTTGACCATCGCCAGGGTGCTGACCATGCGTTCCAGGCCCTTGACCGCCAGGTACTCGGTCTGCACCGGGATCACCAGTTGCTGGCTGGCCGCCAGGGCGTTGACCATCAGCACGCCGAGCAATGGCGGGCTGTCGATGATGGCGTAGTCGAAATCCTGCCACAGCTGCGCCAGAGACTTGGCGATCACCAGGCCCAGGCCACTCTGGCCCGGCGACTGACGCTCGAGCACGGCCAGGGCGGTGCTCGACGGCAACAGCGAGATCTTCTCGTCACTGGTCGGCAGCAGCAATTGCCCGGGCAAGCCTTCGGGCACCGTGCCCTTGTGCAGGAACAGGTCGTAGCAGCTGTGCTCCAGCGCATCGGGGTTATGCCCGAAATAGCTGGTCATCGACCCGTGCGGGTCGAGGTCGACGACAACCACGCGCTTGCCCGCCTCGGCCAGCAGGCCGGCCAGGGCGATGGACGTGGTGGTCTTGCCGACTCCACCTTTTTGATTGGCTACTGCCCAGACTCTCATTGCGTTGCTTCCTCCCGGTACGGCAGCCTGCCCTGCCGGGATCGGTTATAGGGTCGGTGACGGGGAATTGACGCGATTGTCGCCCACCGTCGGTGCTACCGCTGCCGGTGCAGTTTGTGTGCCAGCCCGCTTCATGGCCGCATCCGGGGTGGCATTGGCGCTGCCAGTACCGGTCAGGCTGCGGCGAACCTCCAGGTTGCGCGAGATCACCAGCACCACCCGTCGGTTACGCGCGCGGCCTTCGGCAGAGTCGTTGGCGGCAATCGGCTGGAACTCGCCATAGCCGACCGAGGCCATGCGCGCCGGGTTCACCCCTTCCATGGCCAGCAGACGGACGATACTCGCCGCCCGCGCCGACGACAGCTCCCAGTTGGTCGGGTACTGCGCGGTACGAATCGGCAGGTCATCGGTAAAGCCTTCGACATGCACCGGGTTGGCGAACGGCTTGAGGATTCTCGCCACCTTCTCGATGATGTTGAACGCCACATCGCTGGGCATGGCGTCGCCGCTGCCGAACAGCAGCGAGGAATTGAGTTCGATCTCGACCCACAGCTCGTTGCCGCGCACGGTCATCTGGTCGGATTTGATCAGGTCGCCGAAGGCGTCGCGCACATCATCGGTGATGGTCTTGAGGGGGTCGCTGCTGGCCTGCGCCAGGCCCGCATCGACCTGCTCGCTGTCCTTGATCAACGGCTCGGCCGGCTTGACGCTGAGCGGGCGCTCGTCGCCGATGGGGATCGGCTTCATGCTTCGCTCGGGGTCGTTGAACACGCCGATCAAGGCCTGGGAAATGACCTTGTACTTGCCCTCGTTGATCGAGGAAATCGAATACATGACCACGAAGAAGGCGAACAGCAAGGTGATGAAGTCGGCATAGGACACCAGCCAGCGTTCGTGGTTTTCATGCTCTTCGGGTTGTCGACGGCGCGCCATGTGTTACTCCATGAAGCCCTGAAGCTTCAGCTCGATCGAGCGCGGGTTCTCGCCTTCGGCGATCGACAGCAAACCTTCCAGGAGCATTTCCCGGTAGCGCGACTGGCGCAGGGCCAGGGCCTTGAGCTTGTTGGCGATCGGTAGCAGGATCAGGTTGGCACTGGCGACACCATAAATGGTGGCGACGAAGGCCACGGCAATGCCATTGCCCAACTGCGACGGGTCAGCGAGGTTGCCCATCACGTGGATCAAGCCCATCACCGCACCGATGATACCGATGGTCGGTGCATAGCCGCCCATGCTTTCGAACACCTTGGCAGCCTGCACATCGCGGCTTTCCTGGGTGTAGAAGTCGACCTCGAGGATGCTGCGGATGGCCTCGGGTTCAGCGCCATCGACCAGCAACTGCAAACCTTTGCGCGCGTACGGGTCCGGCTCGGCATCGGCCACCCCTTCAAGGCCCAGCAGGCCTTCCTTGCGCGCGGTCAGCGACCAGTTGACCACCCGATCGATGCCGCCGGCCAGGTCGACCCGTGGCGGAAAGATAATCCAGCGCACAATCTGCAGCGCACGCTTGAAGGCACTCATCGGCGATTGCAGCAAGGCTGCCGCCAGCGTGCCGCCAAGCACGATCAACGCCGCCGGACCGTTGAGCAGCGCCGACAGGTGACCGCCTTCGAGGTAGTTGCCACCAACGATGGCGACAAATGCCAGGATGATCCCGATTAGGCTCAAGACATCCATCAGACGCAGGCCTCGACCAAGTGCTTGCCGATCTCGTCCAGGCTGTACACCGCGTCTGCCAGGTTGGCTTTGACGATGGCCATGGGCATGCCATAGATCACGCAACTGGCTTCATCCTGGGCCCACACCGTGCTGCCGCCCTGTTTGAGCAGGCGCGCGCCTTCGCGGCCATCGGCGCCCATGCCGGTGAGCACCACCGACAGCACCTTGTCGCCGTAGGACTTGGCCGCCGAGCCAAAGGTGATGTCCACGCACGGCTTGTAGTTCAGGCGCTCATCGCCCGGCAGGATCTTCACCGTGCCGCGACCATCGACCATCATCTGCTTGCCACCCGGGGCCAGCAGGGCCAGGCCCGGGCGCAGGATGTCGCCGTCCTCGGCTTCCTTGACGCTGATCTTGCACAGCTTGTCGAGGCGTTCGGCGAAGGCCTTGGTGAAGGCCGCCGGCATGTGCTGGATCAATACGATCGGCGCCGGGAAATTGGCCGGCAGCTGGGTCAGAACCCGCTGCAGGGCCACCGGGCCGCCGGTGGAGGTACCAATGGCCACCAGCTTGTACGGCTTGCGCTTGGGCGCTGGCGACGAACTGGCCGCCGCTGCGCTGGCACGTGCCGGGGCTGCGGCGCGTGGCGCAGGCGTACTGCCCAGGCTGCTGACGCTCGGCTGGGGGCTCGGTGCCGGGGCTGGCGCGGGGCTGGCGTAGGCGCTGAAACGACGGTTGCTGCGGGAAATGGTATGAACCTTTTCACACAGCAGTTGCTTGACCTTCTCGGGGTTGCGCGAGATGTCTTCGAAGTTTTTCGGCAGGTAATCGACCGCACCGGCATCCAGGGCGTCAAGGGTAACGCGGGCGCCCTCATGGGTCAGCGAGGAGAACATCAACACCGGGGTCGGGCAACGCTGCATGATGTGACGCACAGCGGTGATGCCATCCATCATGGGCATTTCATAGTCCATGGTGATGACGTCGGGCTTGAGCGACAGCGCCTGGTCGATCGCTTCCTTGCCGTTGGTCGCGGTACCGACGACCTGGATAGTCGGGTCCGCTGAAAGAATTTCCGAGACACGGCGGCGGAAGAAACCGGAATCATCCACCACCAGGACCTTGACTGCCATAAACACTCCATTAGGGGGCGCGGCATATGCGCCGCGCCACCAGAATCAAATACGCCGGGCGGCGTAACGCTTGAGCATGCTCGGAACGTCGAGGATCAGCGCAATGCGCCCGTCACCGGTAATGGTGGCGCCCGACATGCCCGGGGTGCCCTGGAGCATCTTGCCCAGCGGCTTGATGACCACTTCTTCCTGGCCCACCAGCTGATCGACGACGAAGCCGATACGCTGCGTGCCCACCGAAAGGATCACCACATGGCCCTCGCGCTGCTCTTCATGAGCGGCCGAACTGACCAGCCAGCGCTTGAGGTAGAACAGCGGCAAGGCCTTGTCGCGCACGATCACCACTTCCTGGCCGTCGACCACGTTGGTGCGCGACAGGTCGAGGTGGAAGATCTCGTTGACGTTGACCAGCGGGAAAGCGAACGCCTGGTTGCCGAGCATGACCATCAGCGTTGGCATGATCGCCAGGGTCAGCGGCACCTTGATGACGATCTTCGAACCCAGGCCCTTGGTCGAGTAGATGTTGATCGAGCCGTTGAGCTGGGAAATCTTGGTTTTCACCACGTCCATGCCCACGCCACGCCCGGACACGTCGGAGATCTCGGTCTTGGTCGAGAAGCCCGGGGCGAAGATCAGGTTGTAGCACTCGGTCTCGCTCAGGCGGTCGGCGGCGTCCTTGTCCATCACCCCGCGCTTGACCGCGATGGCGCGCAGCACGTCGGCGTCCATGCCCTTGCCGTCATCGGAGATCGACAGCAGGATGTGATCGCCTTCCTGTTCGGCCGAGAGCACCACCTTGCCGCCACGGGACTTGCCCGAGGCCTCGCGCTCTTCCGGGGTCTCGACACCATGGTCGACGGCGTTGCGCACCAAGTGCACCAGCGGGTCGGCCAGGGCCTCGACAAGGTTTTTGTCGAGGTCGGTCTCTTCACCGACCAGCTCCAGGTTGATCTCTTTCTTCAGCTGCCGGGCCAGGTCGCGAACCAGGCGCGGGAAGCGCCCGAAGACCTTCTTGATCGGCTGCATGCGGGTCTTCATCACCGCGGTCTGCAGGTCGGCGGTGACCACGTCGAGGTTCGACACAGCCTTGGACATGGCCTCATCGCCGCTGTTCAGGCCCAGGCGCACCAGGCGGTTACGCACCAGCACCAGCTCGCCGACCATGTTCATGATCTCGTCGAGCCGCGCGGTATCGACCCGAACGGTGGTCTCGGTTTCGCTGGCCGGGTGCTTCTCGGCAGCCGGTGCGGCCTGGCGTGCAGGTGCAGGCGCAGGTGCCGGTGCAGCCGCTTTGGCAGCCGGGGCTGGCGCAGCAGCCTTGGCGACCGCTGCCGGCGCAGGCTTGGCCGCAGCCTTGGCTGGCGCTGCGGTGGCGGCAGGTGCAGCAGCGGCTACGGCATCCGGGGCGAACTTGCCCTTGCCGTGCAACTCATCGAGCAGCGCTTCGAACTCGTGCTCGGAGATGTGCTCGCCGTCCGCGGCAGGCGCGGCGGCAGGCGCAGGGGCGGCAGCGGCGCCCGGCAGTGCATCGACGGCAAAGGTACCCTTGCCGTGCAACTGATCGAGCAGCGCTTCGAATTCGTCATCGGTGATATCGCCACTGGCGTCGCTGCCAGCAGGTGCTGCGGCGGGTGCTGGCGCGCCGGCACCGAGGTTGTCGGCGGCGAACTGGCCCTTGCCGTGCAACTGGTCGAGCAGCGATTCGAACTCGGCGTCGCTGATTTCGTCACTGCCAGGTTCGGCCACCTGGGCCTCGGCTTCGGCCTTGACCGCGTTGAGCGAGTCGAGCAGCTGTTCGAATTCGGTGTCGGTGATATCCGCCTCGGCCTCGGCCGCTGGCGCTTCAACCACCTCGGGTTCAGCCGCAGGTACCGCCACTTCGTCTTCCCCGGCAGGCTCGGCCAGGCGCGACAGCGCCGCCAGCAGCTCGGGGGTGGCAGGTGTGATATCGGTGCGTTCGCGCACCTGGCCGAACATGCTGTTGACCGTGTCCAGGGCTTCCAGGACCACGTCCATCAGTTCGGCGTCAACGCGCCGGGCACCCTTGCGCAGGATGTCGAACACGTTCTCGGCGATATGGCAGCACTCCACCAGCTCGTTGAGCTGGAGGAAGCCGGCGCCCCCTTTTACAGTGTGAAAACCGCGAAAGATCGCATTGAGCAGGTCGGCATCATCCGGACGGCTTTCCAGCTCGACCAGTTGCTCGGACAGTTGCTCAAGAATTTCGCCGGCTTCTACCAGGAAATCCTGAAGGATTTCTTCATCGGCGCCGAAGCTCATTAAACGTGCTCCCTAAAAACCCAGACTGGACAGCAGATCGTCGACATCGTCCTGACCGGACACGACGTCTTCACGCTTATCGGCATGAATCTGCGGACCTTCACCCCGAGTCGGATGTTTTTCTTGATCTTTTTCAGCGCGCAGCTGCTGGTGGTCATGTTCGATACCGGCAAAACGGTCGACCTGGCTTGCCATCAGCACGAGCTTGAGCAGATTGCTTTCTACTTCGGTGACCAGCGTCGTGACGCGCTTGATCACCTGGCCGGTCAGGTCTTGATAGTCCTGAGCCAGAAGGATGTCATTGAGGTGCCCGGCGACCTTGCGGCTGCCCTCCTCGCTACGCGTCAGGAAACTGTCGACGCGCTTGGCCAGCTCACGGAACTCCGGTGCCGCCACTTCGCGGCGCATGAAGCGCTGCCAGTCGACGCTCAGCGCCTTGGCCTCGTCGCTCAGTTCGTTGAGTACCGGCGTGCTGGCTTCGACCAGGTCCATGGTGCGGTTGGCCGCGCCCTCGGTCAGCTTGACCACGTAGGACAGGCGTTCGGTCGCATCGGTGATCTGCGACACTTCCTCGGCCTGCGGCATGTGCGGGTCGATCTGGAAGCTGACGATCGCGCTGTGCAGCTCGCGGGTGAGTTTGCCGACTTCCTGGTACAGGCCTAGGTCACGGGTCTGGTTCAGCTGATGGATCAGTTGCACCGCATCGCCGAACTTGCCTCGTTCCAGGCTGTCGACCAGTTCCTTGGCGTGTTTCTTGAGTGTCGACTCAAACTCGCCCAAGGATGATTGTGTTTGCTCCATAGCGCCCCCGTGGCGTACCTCAGCTATTGACGCGCTCGAAGATCTTTTCGATCTTTTCTTTCAGCACCTGGGCGGTAAATGGCTTGACCACATAGCCGTTGACCCCGGCCTGGGCGGCTTCGATGATCTGCTCGCGCTTGGCTTCGGCAGTCACCATCAGCACCGGCAGGTGCTTCAGGCGCTCGTCGGCACGCACCTTGCGCAGCAAATCGATACCGGACATGCCAGGCATGTTCCAGTCGGTCACCAGAAAGTCGAAATGGCCGCTTTCAAGCATCGGCAGCGCAGTGTTGCCGTCGTCGGCTTCCTGGGTGTTGGTAAAGCCCAGGTCACGCAACAGGTTCTTGATGATCCGCCGCATCGTCGAAAAGTCGTCCACGATGAGGATTTTCATGTCTTTGTTCAATTAGACCTCCAAGCAGTCTTTAACGCGTTCAGCGCGGAACGCGCATTCAATCAATTCGGCACTACATTTCACGACTGCATCGAACCGGTGTTCAACGCGCCCGCCATTCCCCCAGGCGGCCACGCAAACGTGCCGCGCACTGGCTGTGCAACTGGCTGACACGCGACTCACTCACCCCCAGGACCTCACCGATCTCCTTGAGGTTGAGTTCTTCGTCGTAGTACAGCGCCAGGACCAGACGCTCACGCTCCGGCAGGTTGGCGATTGCATCGGCCAAGGCTGCCTGAAAACGCTCGTCCTCCAGATCGCGCGAAGGCTCGAGCTGGGCACTGGCACCGTCCTCGTGCAGGCCTTCATGTTCGCCGTCCTGCAACAGGTCGTCGAAACTGAACAGGCGGCTGCCCAGGGTGTCATTCAAAATCCCGTAATAATCATCGAGACTCAATTGAAGTTCGGCAGCAACTTCGTGATCTTTAGCGTCGCGGCCGGTTTTTGCTTCAATTGCACGAATCGCGTCACTGACCATGCGGGTATTGCGGTGTACCGAACGTGGCGCCCAGTCGCCCTTGCGCACTTCATCGAGCATGGCCCCGCGAATACGGATGCCGGCGTAGGTCTCGAAACTGGCCCCCTTGCTCGCGTCATACTTGTTGGCGACTTCGAGCAGGCCGATCATCCCGGCCTGGATCAGGTCCTCGACCTGCACACTGGCCGGCAACCGTGCCAGCAGGTGGTAGGCGATACGCTTGACCAACGGCGCGTAACGTTCGATCAACTCATACTGGGCATCACGCGAAGCCTTGCTGTACATCCGATAACCGCTGGCGTTCATAGCACCGGACCCGCACTCGTCGGTTGCACCAGACGCTCGACGAAGAACTCCAGGTGCCCCCGTGGGTTGGCAGGCAGCGGCCAGCTATCGACTTTCTGGGCAATGGCCTTGAACGCCAGCGCGCACTTGGAACGCGGAAAGGCTTCATAGACCGCTCGCTGCTTCTGCACCGCCTTGCGCACGCATTCGTCGTAAGGCACCGCACCGACGTATTGTAGGGCGACATCGAGGAAGCGATCAGTGACCTTGGTCAACTTGGCGAACAGGTTGCGCCCTTCCTGCGGGCTCTGGGCCATGTTCGCCAGGACACGGAAGCGGTTCATGCCGTAATCGCGGTTGAGCAGCTTGATCAGCGCATAGGCGTCGGTGATCGAGGTAGGTTCGTCGCACACCACCAGCAGTACTTCCTGGGCGGCGCGGACAAAACTGACTACCGAGTCACCGATACCCGCAGCGGTATCGATCACCAGTACATCGAGGTTGTCGCCGATCTCGCTGAAGGCCTGGATCAGGCCGGCGTGCTGGGCCGGGGCCAGGTGCACCATGCTCTGCGTACCCGAAGCCGCCGGCACGATGCGCACACCGCCAGGGCCTTGCAGCAGCACATCGCGCAGCTCGCAACGGCCTTCGATGACATCGGCCAGGGTGCATTTGGGCGTCAGGCCCAACAGCACGTCAACGTTGGCCAGCCCCAGGTCGGCGTCCAGCAGCATGACCCGACGGCCAAGCTCAGCCAGCGCCAATGACAGGTTCACTGACACATTAGTCTTGCCGACGCCACCTTTGCCGCCGGTCACGGCGATCACCTGTACGGGATGCATGCTACCCATGTTTGTTCTTTACCTTGTCTTACTTAGACCGAGGCCACATGACTGGGCTGCGCTTTCAACACCTGAAAAATGCCTGGCAGACCATTGATGTAGGTACTTTGCAACGTATTCATATTCACCTCAGCCCACGCGTTTGCCGGAGCTGTGGTAGAGATCAGCGAACATGTCGGCCATGGCCTCTTCGCTGGGCTCGTCCTGCACCTGCACACTCACGGCACGGCTGACCAACTGGTGCCGGCGCGGCAGGTGCAGGTCGTCAGGAATGCGCGGGCCATCGGTAAGATAGGCCACCGGCAATTCGTGACTGATCGCCAGGCTCAATACTTCGCCGAGGCTGGCGGTTTCATCTAGCTTGGTCAGGATGCAACCGGCCAGGCCGCAGCGCTTGTAGCTGTGGTAGGCGGCGGTGAGCACCTGCTTTTGGCTGGTGGTTGCCAGCACCAGGTAATTCTTGGCCTGAATCCCGCGTCCGGCAAGGGTTTCAAGCTGCATGCGCAGCGCCGGGTCGCTGGCCTGCAGGCCGGCGGTATCGATCAACACCACGCGCTTGCGCAGCAGCGGGTCGAGGGCCTGGGCCAACGACTGGCCCGGGTCGACGTGAGTGACCGAGACGTTGAGAATCCGCCCCAGGGTCTTGAGCTGCTCCTGGGCACCGATGCGAAAGCTGTCCATGCTCACCAGGGCCAGGTTCTGCGCGCCGTACTTGAGCACATAGCGCGCCGCGAGCTTGGCCAGGGTGGTAGTTTTGCCCATGCCGGCCGGACCGACCATGGCAATGACACCGCCTTCTTCGATAGGTTCGATTTCCGGCACTTCAATCATGCGTGCAAGATGCGCCAGGAGCATGCGCCAGGCGTGGCGCGGCTCTTCGATTTCGGTGGTCAGCTCGAGCAGTTCACGGGCAATCGGGCCGGACAGGCCAATGCGCTGCAAGCGACGCCAGAGGTTGGCCTGCTGTGGCTTGTTGCCCTGCAACTGGCTCCAGGCCAGCGAGCCGAGCTGCACTTCAAGCAGTTCGCGCAGGCCCGACAACTCCGAACGCATCGAGTCGAACAGGCGTGGATCGATCGGGGCAGCCGCCGGCGCAGCAGACACCACCGGCGCTTCGACCTGCGGGTCGATCAACGGCTCGGAAGCGGTCAGCGGCAGGCCGGCAAACAGCTGACGGTTGGCGTCTTCGCTCTCGCTGCGACTGCTCAGTTCGGCCTGGGCGGTGACGATGCGCGACTGGGTCTTGCGCAGCTCGTCTTCAAGCTCGACGTTCGGCACCCGCGGCGCCAGGGCGGACAGCTTGTAGTCCAGCGCAGCCGTCAGCTCGACACCGCCAGCAATCCGTCGGTTGCCGATGATGGCGGCCTCGGCCCCCAGCTCATCGCGAACCAGCTTCATGGCCTGACGCATATCGGCGGCGAAAAAACGCTTAACTTGCATAACCCACTACCTCAGCCGTTCGGGCCCACTGTGGCGACGATGGTAACTTGCTTGTTGTCAGGTATTTCCTGGTACGCCAAAACATGCAAATTCGGTACAGCCAGGCGACCGAAGCGCGACAGCATGGCTCGTACCGGTCCTGCGACCAGGAGGATCGCCGGCTGCCCTTGCATCTCCTGACGCTGGGCGGCTTCGATCAACGAACGCTGAAGCTTTTCGGCCATGCTCGGCTCCAGAAGAACACCGTCTTCCTGGCCTTGCCCAGCCCTTTGCAAACTATTGAGCAAAATCTGTTCCAATCTTGGCTCAAGGGTGATGACAGGCAGCTCGGACTCAACGCCGACAATGCTTTGCACGATAGCGCGACACAATCCGACGCGCACCACCGCCACCAATGCGGCGGTATCTTGACTCTTGGCCGGGTTGTTGGCGATAGCCTCGGCAATGCTGCGAATATCGCGTACCGGAACCTGCTCGGCGAGCAATGCCTGCAGGACCTTGAGCAGCCCCGACAATGAAATGACGCTCGGCACCAATTCTTCGGCGAGCTTGGGCGAGGCCTTGGCCAGCACCTGCAGCAACTGCTGCACTTCTTCGTGACCGATCAGCTCGTGACAGTGCTTGTGCAGGATCTGGTTGAGGTGGGTGGCGACCACGGTACTGGCGTCCACCACCGTGTAGCCCAGCGACTGCGCCTGGCTGCGCTGGTTGATGTCGATCCACACCGCTTCCAGGCCAAAGGCCGGGTCGCGAGCGGCAATGCCGTTGAGGGTACCGAACACCTGCCCCGGGTTGATCGCAAGCTCGCGGTCCGGGTAAATTTCGGCCTCGGCCAGGATCACCCCCATCAGGGTCAGGCGGTAAGCGCTGGGCGCCAGGTCGAGGTTGTCGCGAATGTGCACCGTAGGCATGAGAAAGCCCAGGTCCTGGGAGAGCTTTTTGCGCACCCCCTTGATCCGCGCCAGCAACTGCCCACCCTGGTTGCGATCGACCAGCGGAATCAGCCGATAGCCGACCTCCAGGCCGATCATGTCGATCGGGGTGACGTCATCCCAGCCCAGCTCTTTGGTTTCCATGGCGCGCTGTGGCGACGGCAGCAGGTCCTGCTGGCGTTGCACCTCTTCCAGGGCCTTGACCTTGGCCTGGTTCTGCTTGCGCCAGACCAGGTAGGCGCCACCGCCGGCCAGCAGGCCCAGGCTCAAGAAGGCGACGTGCGGCATGCCCGGGACCAGGCCCATGACGATCATCAGGCCGGCGGAGACCGCCAGGGCCTTGGGCGAGTCGAACATTTGCCGGTTGATCTGCTTGCCCATGTCCTCGGAGCCCGAGGCGCGGGTAACCATGATCGCGGCCGCAGTGGACAGCAACAGCGATGGCAACTGCGCCACCAAACCGTCACCAATGGTCAGCAAGGCGTAGACCTTGCCGGCATCGGCAAAGGTCATGTTGTGCTGGAACATGCCGACGGCCATGCCGCCGATCAGGTTGATGAACAGGATCAGCAGGCCGGCGATGGCGTCACCGCGGACAAACTTGCTGGCACCGTCCATCGAACCGTAGAACTCGGCCTCCCCGGCCACTTCGGCGCGGCGCGCCTTGGCCTGGGCCTGGTCGATCAGACCGGCGTTGAGGTCGGCGTCGATGGCCATCTGCTTGCCGGGCATGGCGTCGAGGGTAAAGCGCGCGCTCACCTCGGAAATACGCCCGGCACCCTTGGTGACCACCACGAAGTTGATGATCATCAGGATCGCGAAGACCACGATACCGACCACGTAGTTGCCGCCGATCACCACCTCGCCGAAGGCCTGGATCACCTTACCGGCGGCTTCGTGGCCATCGTGACCATGGAGCATCACCACCCGCGTGGACGCCACGTTGAGCGCCAGGCGCAGCAAGGTTGCCACCAGCAGGATGGTCGGGAACGCGGCGAAGTCCAGCGGGCGCAAGGCATAGACGCAGACCAGCAGGACCACGATCGACAGGGCGATGTTGAAGGTGAAGAACACGTCGAGCAAAAACGGCGGGATCGGCAACATCATCATTGCCAGCATCACCAGCAGCAACAGCGGCACACCCAGGTTGCCCCGGCCTAGACCGACCAGGTTGCTACGGGCACTGTTGATTAACTGAGAGCGATCCACCGGTATTCCTCGTTAGCTCAAGCAAAACTTTGACGCCTTTGAGGCGCGCTGCGCTGCCTTTGCAAGAAGCTTTCCAACTTTGTTGAACGAGGTGGTTTGAGTGGCTCGGGGCTGCTGGTTCCCACAATGAGCCTGCACGCACAACCCCTGTGGGAGCTGGCCTTGCCAGCGATGAGGCCAGCAATGTCGATCAGGAATCGCGTTGCAGGTCTGGCGGGATCGGCAGGTCCTTGAGCGGCTCTGGCGGCTTGCCCTTGCCGGCGCGGTACTGGCGGATCTGGTAGACATAGGCCAGCACCTGGGCCACTGCCAGGTACAAGCCGGCGGGAATCTCTTCTTCAAGCTCGGTGGAGTAGTAGATCGAACGCGCCAGCGCCGGCGATTCGAGCACCTGGATCTTGTGCTCGTTGGCGATCTCGCGAATCTTCAGGGCAATGAAGTCGGCACCCTTGGCCAGCAACAGCGGCGCCGAGCCCTTCTCCGGGTCGTACTTGAGCGCCACCGCATAGTGGGTCGGGTTGGTGATGATCACGTCGGCCTCGGGGATCGCCGCCATCATCCGCCGCTGCGAAGCTTCGCGCTGCAACTGGCGAATACGCTGCTTGACCTCGGGCTTGCCCTCGGAATCCTTGTACTCGTCACGCACTTCCTGCTTGGTCATCAGCAGCTTCTTGTGCGCCTGCCAGAGCTGGATCGGCACATCGACGGCGGCAATGATCAGCAGGCCGGCGGCCATCCACAGGGCACTCCAGCCCACCACCTGCACGCTATGAATGATGGCCTGCTCCAGCGGTTCGTTGGCAATCGCCAGCAGGTCATCGCGATCGGCCGAGAGCACCGCCAGGGCGACGATGAGAATCATGAAGAACTTGGCCAGGGCCTTGAGCAGCTCGGACAAGGCGTTGACCGAAAACATCCGCTTGATCCCCGACAGCGGGTTCATGCGGCTGAACTTCGGCGCCAGCGAGCTGCTGGAAAACAGAAAGCCGCCCAGCGACACCGGGCCGATGATCGCGGCAATCAACAACACCAACAGCACCGGCTGGGTTGCCAGCAGGGCGATCTTGCCGGACGCCATGAGAAAGATCCCCATGGAGCGCTCATCGATGAGCACCTCGCGCGACAGTGTGAAGTTGGTGCGCATCAACTCCATCAGGGTTTGCGCCAGGCCACCGCCAAACGCCAGCAATGCACCCGCCCCGGCAAGGGTCACGGTGACAGTGTTGAGCTCCTTGGAACGGGCGATCTCACCCTTCTCGCGGGCGTCCTTCTTGCGCTTCTCGGTGGGGTCTTCTGTCTTGTCCTGACCGCTTTCGCTCTCTGCCATGCTCAGCGCGCCCGTGCCAGTTCACGCAGCCATTGCAGGGCCTCGGAGGCCAGCGAATGGTAGTGAGGAATGATATCGGCCAGGGTAATCCAGAAGATCACCAACCCCAGCACCAGGGTCAGCGGAAAGCCGATGGAAAAGATGTTCAGTTGCGGTGCTGCACGCGTCATCACACCAAAAGCAATGTTGACCACCAGCAGCGCGGTAATCGCCGGCAACACCAGCAGCATCGCCGCACCCAGCACCCACCCCAGGCGCCCGGCCAGGTCCCAGAAATGGTTGACCAGCAAGCCGCCGCCCACCGGCAAGGTGGTAAAGCTTTCGGTCAACACCTCGAAGACCACCAGATGGCCGTTGATAGCGAGGAACAGCAAGGTCACCAGCATGGTCAGGAACTGGCTGACCACCGCGACGTTGACACCGTTGGCCGGGTCGACCATGGAGGCGAAGGCCATGCCCATCTGGATCGCGACGATCTGCCCGGCAATCACGAAAATCTGGAAGAACAACTGCAGCGCCATGCCGAACAGGGCGCCGATGATGATCTGCTCGGCGATCAGCAGCAGGGCCCTGAGGTCCAGCGCATTGACCTCAGGCATGGGCGGCAGCCCAGGGACGATCACCACGGTAATCGCCAGGGCGAAATACAGGCGAATGCGCGCCGGCACCAGGGTGGTGCCAAAGATCGGCATGGTCATCAGCACAGCGGTGACGCGAAACAGCGGCAGGATGAAGCTGGCCACCCAGGTACTGATCTGCGCATCGGTGAGCTCGAGCACGGCCAGGTCAACCAATCAGTTGCGGAATGCTGCCGTACAACGACAGGATGTATTCCATGAACTTCTGCACCAGCCAGGGCCCGACCACGATCAGGGTGATCAGCATGACCAGCAGGCGCGGCAGAAAGCTCAGGGTCTGTTCGTTGATCTGCGTGGCGGCCTGGAACATGGCCACCACCAGCCCCACCAGCAGGCTCGGCACCACCAGGATGGCCACCATCAGGGTGGTCAGCCACAGCGCGTCACGAAACAGGTCGACAGCCACTTCAGGGGTCATGGACTACTTCTCCTCGCGACGTCAGACGCCGCCGAAACTGCCGGCCAGGGTACCCATGATCAGCGCCCAGCCATCGACCAGGACGAACAGCATGATCTTGAACGGCAACGAGATGATCAGCGGCGAGAGCATCATCATACCCATGGCCATCAGCACACTGGCGACCACCAGGTCGATGATCAGGAACGGGATGAAGATCATGAAACCGATCTGGAACGCGGTCTTGAGCTCCGAGGTGACGAAGGCCGGCACCAGGATGGTCAGTGGCGCCTGATCAGGGCTGGCGATGTCGGTGCGCTTGGACAGGCGCATGAACAGGTCCAGGTCACTCTCGCGGGTTTGCGCCAGCATGAAGTCCTTGAGCGGCACCTGGGCCTTGCTGATGGCATCCTGGGCGCTGAGCTTTTCGCTCAGGTACGGCTGCAGGGCATCCTGGTTCACCCGGTCGAACACCGGCGCCATGATGAACATCGTCAGGAACAGCGCCATGCCGGTCAGGATCTGGTTCGACGGGGTCTGCTGCAGGCCCAGGGCCTGGCGCAGAATGGAGAAGACGATGATGATGCGGGTGAAGCTGGTCATCAGCACGACGAACGCCGGGATGAAGCTCAGCGCCGTCATGATCAGCAGGATCTGCAGGCTGACCGAATACTCCTGCTGCCCGTCTGCCCCGCTGGACAGGGTGATCGCCGGAATCGACAGCGGATCAGCCGCCAAAGCCATTGGCGCCGCCAGCAACAGCGCCAGCGTCAACATCATGCGCAACGCGCCCATCACGATCTTCCCTTCTGATCCTTGCCCATCAGCTCCATCAAGCGCTGGGCGAATTCTGGTGTTGCCTGACGCGCGCTGACGGGCACTTCGACTGGCTCGGCCAATACATGCAAGGCCTCGATTGTGCCTGGCGAATGGCCGATGAGAATCTGCTCCTTGCCAACCTGTATCAGCAGCAGGCGATCTCGCGGCCCCAGCGAACGGCTGCCGAGGATCTCGATGACCTGAGCACTGCCCGGTGCGGCGTTCTGCACCCGGCGCAGCAGCCAGGCCAGGAAAAAGATCAGCCCCAGCACCAACAGCAAGCCCAGCACCAGCTGGGTCAACTGCCCCGCCGCGCTGCCACTCGCCGTCGGCGCCACCACGGCAGCGGCCGGCTGCGTAACGGCGGCCAGGGCGACATCCACATACAGGCCACCACACAGGGCCAGGCCGTTGCGCAGGAGCCTGCTCACTCAGCGCAACTTCTTGATGCGTTCGCTTGGGCTGATCACGTCAGTCAGGCGGATGCCGAACTTTTCGTTGACCACGACCACCTCGCCGTGGGCGATCAGGGTGCCGTTGACCAGCACGTCCAGCGGTTCGCCGGCCAGGCGGTCGAGCTCGATCACCGACCCCTGGTTGAGCTGCAGCAGGTTGCGGATGTTGATTTCGGTGCTGCCCACTTCCATGGAAATGCTCACCGGGATATCCAGGATCACATCCAGGTTCGGACCATCGAGGGTGACCGGCTCGTTGCTGCGCGGCGAGCTGCCGAACTCTTCCATGGCCAGGCGGTTGGGCGATGTATTGCCGGCATCGGCAGCCAGCAAGGCGTCGATATCGGACTGCCCGGCGTCGCCAGTTTCTTCCAGGGCCGCAGCCCACTCATCGGCCAGGGCCTGCTCCTCCGGGGAGGTGATATCGTTTTCGTTAGCCATTTTGTCCTCGACGGGCAATCAATTCGGAGTTGGAACCACAAGCGCCTCAGCGGCGCTCGATCGGATCGATAATCTGCAGGGCCAGGTTGCCCTTGTGCGAACCCAGCTTGGCCTTGAACGACGGCACGCCGTTGGCCCGCAGGATCAGCTCTTCCGGCAGCTCGACCGGAATCACGTCGCCCGGCTGCATGTGCAGGATGTCGCGCAGCTTGAGCTGGCGACGGGCAACCGTGGCACTGAGCGGCACGCTGACGTCCAGCACGTCTTCGCGCAGGGCCTTGATCCAGCGCTCGTCCTGGTCGTCCAGGTCGGACTGGAAACCGGCGTCGAGCATCTCGCGCACCGGCTCGATCATCGAGTACGGCATGGTCACGTGCAGGTCACCGCCGCCGCCGTCGAGCTCGATGTGGAAAGTCGAGACCACCACCGCCTCGCTCGGCCCGACAATGTTGGCCATGGCCGGGTTGACCTCGGAGTTGATGTACTCGAAGTTGACCGGCATGATCGCCTGCCAGGCCTCCTTGAGGTCGACGAAAGCCTGGTCCAGGACCATGCGCACCACGCGCAGCTCGGTCGGGGTGAACTCACGCCCTTCGATCTTGGCGTGACGACCGTCGCCGCCAAAGAAGTTGTCCACCAGCTTGAACACCAGCTTGGCGTCGAGGATGAACAGCGAGGTACCCCGCAGCGGCTTGATCTTCACCAGGTTGAGGCTGGTAGGCACGTACAGCGAGTGCACGTATTCGCCGAACTTCATCACCTGCACGCCGCCCACCGCCACGTCGGCGGAGCGACGCAGCAGGTTGAACATGCTGATGCGGGTATAGCGGGCGAAGCGCTCGTTGATCATTTCCAGGGTCGGCATGCGTCCGCGGACGATCCGATCCTGACTGGTCAGGTCATAACTTTTGACACTGCCGGGTTCGGCATTGCTTTCGGTTTGCACCAGCCCATCGTCGACGCCATGCAGCAAGGCATCGATTTCATCCTGGGACAGCAGGTCCTGCACGGCCATCTGGGGCTCCTACTGCAATACGAAATTGGTGAACAGCAGCTGGTCGACGACCGGCTTGCCGACTTCCTTCTGTGCCACTTCCTGGACACTGGCAGTGGCTTTCTGACGCAGCATCTCCTGACCGACCGGGCTGGCCAGGGTATCGAACCCCTGCCCCGAGAACAGCATGACCAGGTTGTTGCGGATCACCGGCATGTGCACCTTGAGGGCATCCAGTGCAGCCTGGTCGCGGCCTTGCATGGTGATGCTCACCTGCATGAAACGCTGGCGGCCGTTCTGGTTGAAGTTGACCACGAACGCTGGCGCCAGGGGCTCGTAGATGGCCGCAGGCTTAAGGTTGGCCAGGGCCGGATCGACGGCCGGCTTGCTCTCGGACTGGTGCAGGAAGAACCAGGTGGCACCAACCGACAGACCGACGGCCAGCAACAACGCCAGTACCAACAGCAGGATCAGCTTGAGTTTGCCTTTTGCGGCGGGGTCTTTCTCTGCTTCGCTCTTCGCCATGCCAATAATCCGTCATTCATCGGAGATTTCAGTCACATGGCGAGGGTTGAGCAAGTGTTATGCCAACCTGGAAGGGCAAGGCTGCGCCTTGCATCGCTGGCAAGGCCAGCTCCCACAAAGACCGCAGCCAATCAGGCGTAGTAATCCACCGCGCTGGAGCCCACAACCGACTGCTGCTCGACCGGCATTGCGCCCGGTGCAATTTCAGCGGATTCACCAGCTTCATTGCGCCGCGCCGCCACGCCACTGAACTTCGGTGCATCCTGGGCGCCCTGCTGCTGCCCGCCACGGGACTGATCGGCGACGTTGACGTCCGGCTGCCCCAACCCCTGCTGGGCGAACATTTCCTTGAGCCGGTGCACCTGGTTCTCCAGCGCTTCGCGCACCCCGGCATGACCACTGACAAAGGTCACCTGGGCCTGTTGTTCCGGCGCCAGGTTGACGCGGATGTCCAGGCGCCCCAACTCGGCGGGCTCAAGCTTGATATCCGCCGACTTGAGGTTCTGGCTGGACAGGTACATGACCCGGTTGACCAGGCCTTCGGTCCAGCCGCCCTGGTTCATCGCCAACGGCTGGTTGAGCGGCGTCGCCACCGGCACGGCATTGGCAGTCTTGGCCGTGGCCGCCTGGGTCAGGCTGCTCAGGCGCTCGGCAAAGTTGTCGACGCGGGTATCGCTCGAAGCACTTTTCAGGTCCTTGAGCCCATCATCGATCAGGCCGCTGAAGGCTTTTTCGCCCGGCTCACCCTGCTCGGCATCGGCACCCGGCTTGTCCAGCAGGGCCGCCAGGGTATTGACGGCAGGCTGGGCAGGCATCGCCTCAGGCTGGGCAGCAGCAGGCTTGGCCGCGTGGGTGGAGGTAGTGCCCTGGGCCTGGGCACTCTGCTCCAGGGCCAGGCGCAAGGCCGGCAGGTCGGCCAGAGGATCTGCCTCAGGGTCAAAAGCAGCCTGCGGTTCAAGCACAGCTTCTGCTGCCGGCGACGCCACGACCGCAGGCTGTACCTGAAGCTGCGCAGCAGCCTGCACCACTGGCGCCACCGCTTCGGCCTGGGCCTGAATCAGTTGGGCGCCCGGCTGCGCATCGGTCACCTGGCCAGCCACCAGGCTGGAGTCGAGCAAGGTCGGATCTGCGCTCAGCGCCGGATCCGCTTCAGCGCCATCCTGCTCCTCAGGCAACTTTTTGCCGCTATCGGCAACCTTCGCGTCATCACCGGCGGTTTTCTTGCCGTCGTTGACGGAGGCAGGCGTGGCGCTGGCGTTTTCCCGCAGCGGCGGGTCGCCAGCCGTAGCGTTCGCCTCGCGAGACTCCTTGGCATACACCTGAGAAAAGCCGCCAGCCTTGTCGTTGGAGGCCTGCGGCGATTTTTCCGGCGCGCCGGTAGCGACGCGCGATGGCTTTGCCGGCGCACTGGCTTGCAGCAGGGAATTGGAAGCGACGGGCATGTAGGCGTCTCCACTACAGGGGTCGAAAGCGTAAGTTGGCGAAGTTCACGCAAAAGTCGCGCCAGGTTCCATTACTGACGCCACAATTTGCTCAGCCGATCGATACGCGCCGACGCTCTTCGCGATATAACTGACGCACCGCCGAATACTCGCGGTCGATCTGATTGATCAGATCCTCGATCCCCTGCAGCGGCCCATTATTGACCCGGTCTTCCAGCTGCCGGCACAACTCGGCCAACGCCAAGGCGCCCATGTTGCTGCTACTGCCCTTGAAGCTGTGCGCGGCATGCGCCAGCTCGTCGGCGTTTTTCGCTTCATGCAACTGGCTGAGGCGTTTTTCGGAATCGTCAAGAAAGGTTTCCAGCAAGTACAGGTAGCCATCTTCCATGACCTCCTGCAAATCGCTAAGCACCTTGCGATCGATGTGAATGTCGGACACTTGCTCACTCCTTGATCAAGTTGGATTATGCCTGAGCCTCCCAGGCGAACTCCACGCATGCGCGGCGCCCCTCGTCGGCCCATTCGGCACGCCGGCTCAAGCGGCGCACGAGATTCAGCCCGCGCCCGCACAACCCTTGCTCGGACACAGGCCTGGCCAGCACTTTACTCACATTGAAGCCCTTGCCGCTATCTTCGACCTCGATAATCAGACGCCCGCCCTGACCAAGAGGTTCAACCCGCAGGTGCACGCGGATGAAGCCTGCGCTCAGCGCCTGTAGACGCTCGTTGCGCATCTGGTAATAGCTGGCAAAGCTGCGCGCATCGCGCTTGAGCGCAGAATCCAGGCCCAGCACCCCGTGCTCCAGGGCATTGGAATACAGTTCGGTCAACACGCTGTGCAGCGCCCCGCCCTGAGCCCGCAGGCCGTGAATTTCCTGCAGCAACTGCTGCAGGTAAGGCAAGGGGTTGAAGCGCTTGAGCGTCTCGGCACGAAACTCGAACTGCAATGACCAGTCCAGCGGGCTGGACTGGCCACTATCAGAATAGATCACAGGCAACGGCGACGACAGTTGCGGCTCCACCACCTCGATATCCAGCAGGCTGACGTCGTCGCGCGAGCGCCCGCGAAAGCCGTCGAGCGCCTGCAGCACCTCTTCGAACAACAGCGCCGGCTGACGATTGGCCGCCAGCACCCGGCGCAAGCGCTCGACGCCAAACAACTGATCGTTTTCATCACTGGTATCGACCACCCCGTCCGACAGCAAGAACAACCGCTCTCCCAACGCCAGCGGCAGCACCTCGGTGGTGTCGTCGAACTGCTCAGGCGCCAGGATGCCCAGCGGCAGGTGCCGCGACACCAGCGGCTGCGGCTCGCCCCCACTGGCCGGCAACAGGTAGCCGTCGGGCATGCCGCCATTCCACACTTCGACCACCCGCCTCTGGAAGCTCAGGTTCAGCAGCAGCGCACAACAGAACATGTCCACCGGCAGAATGCGCTTGAGCTTGGCATTCATCTCCCGCAGGGTTTCGGCCAGGCCGTAGCCCTTGGCCGTCATGCCGTAGAACACTTCGGCCAGGGGCATGGCGCCGACCGCGGCCGGCAAGCCATGCCCGGTAAAATCCCCCAGCAACACATGCATGTCGCCAGCCGGCGTGTAGGCGGCCAACAGCAAATCACCGTTGAACAAGGCATAGGGCGATTGCAGGTAGCGGATGTTCGGCGCACTCAGGCAGCCAGCATGGGCCACCTGATCAAATACCGCCTTGGCTACCCGCTGCTCGTTGAGCAGGTGATTGTGATGCCGGGCAATCTGGTCACGTTGCTCAAGCACCGTTGCCTGCAGCCGGCGCAAGCGGTCCATGGCCTTGATTTTGGCGGCCAGGATCACCGGGCTGTAAGGCTTTGCCAGAAAATCGTCACCACCCGCCTCCAGGCAGCGCACCAGCGCCTGCTCTTCGCTCAACGACGTCAGAAAGATGATCGGCACCAGCGCCTCACCCGCCAGGGCCTTGATTTGCCGGGCCGCCTCGAAGCCGTCCATCACCGGCATCATGGCATCGAGCAGGACGACATGCGGGCGCCGCTCGGCGAACAGGGCAACCGCCTGCTCGCCATTCTCGGCAGTGAGCACCTGGTGCCCCTGCTTGCGTACGATGGTGGCGAGCAGCAAGCGATCGGCCGCGCCATCTTCGGCGATCAGTACGCTGAGCGCCTCGACATCAGCACAGACCTGGTTCAACTGATGTCAAACAACTTGTCAAAGTTGGAGATAGCCAGGATTTTGCGCACGTCGGAACTGGCATTGACCACCCGCACATCCGACTCGTCACCCCCGGCATGATCACGCAGCAACAGCAGCATGCCCAGCGCTGAACTGTCGAGGTAGGTCGCCTCCTTGAGGTCTACCACTACCGAGTCCGGCCTGGCTGGCTTGTGCTCATAGGCATTGCGAAACTCCTGATGCTTGCCAAAGTCAAAACGCCCTTTGACCTTGATCGTCAGCTTTTTCCCATCCTGGGACACCACAGATTCAACTGCCATGTAGGCGATTCCTTCCGTTACGACGATTACAGACAACTAGAAGGTTTAGCAGCCCAGCCACCCAGCGGCAACCCTTGGCGACCAATACCTGCCTCAGTAGCGGTCGTGACGCGGCAAACGCTGGGACAGTTCGTCGAGCAGCTTCTGTTCACGTTTGTCTTCGGCCACTCGCGCTTCATCGATATAGCGCTGCACCAGCTTGCGCAAGCCCTCGACCCGGGCGTAAGCCTGCTGCCAGGTGCCCCGGGCGTTCTTCAGGTTGCTCTGGTGCCAGGCCAGGCTTTGGCGCTGCTGGGTCATGGCAGCTTCCAACTGACCAAGGAAGCTCTGGTAGTTGACCAGCCAGCTACCGGACACGCCCTGCCCGCCACGGTTGATCCACTGCAACTGGTAATCTTCGCGAAAGCGGTCGAGCTCACTGAGCTTGGCCTGGGCCATGTTCACCTGCTGCTGGAACTGCCCCAGGCGCTGGGCAGCCTGACGCTCGGCGTTTTCGGCCATTTCCACCACTGGTGCCAGGCGCGCGGCACGACTGGGCTGGGCCATGGCCTATCAGCCGCCAGTCGCAGGCTGGGCGAACACGTTGGCCAGATGCTCGCGGCTCTGTTGCATGCCAACGTTTTCGTTCAGGCCCTGGCGCAGGAAATGCACCAGGCGTGGCTGCAGGGCAATGGCCAGGTCGGTCTCGGCATCACCGCCGGCCACATAGGCACCGACGCTGATCAGGTCGCGGCTTTGCGACAGGCGCGACCACAGCTGCTTGAACTGCTGCGCCTCGGTCATCTGCTCGGGGCTGACCACCTGCGGCATGACCCGGCTGATCGAAGCCTCGATATCAATGGCCGGGTAGTGCCCCTCCTCGGCCAGACGCCGGGACAGCACGATGTGGCCATCGAGGACACCCCGCGCCGAGTCGGCAATCGGGTCTTGCTGGTCATCGCCTTCGGACAGCACGGTATAGAAGGCGGTGATCGAGCCACCTCCGGCCTCGCCGTTACCGGCGCGTTCCACCAGTTTGGGCAGCTTGGCGAACACCGATGGCGGATAACCCTTGGTGGCTGGCGGCTCGCCGATGGCCAGGGCGATTTCCCGCTGGGCCTGGGCAAAACGGGTCAGTGAATCCATCAGCAACAGGACGTTCTTGCCCTTGTCGCGAAAATACTCGGCGATGCGCGTGCAGTACATGGCGGCGCGCAAGCGCATCAATGGCGCGTCATCGGCAGGCGATGCCACCACTACCGAGCGTTTGAGGCCTTCCTCACCGAGAATGTGCTCGATGAACTCCTTGACCTCACGCCCACGCTCACCGATCAGGCCGACGACGATGATGTCCGCCTCGGTGAAGCGGGTCATCATGCCCAGCAGCACACTCTTGCCCACGCCGGTACCGGCAAACAAGCCCAGGCGCTGACCGCGGCCAACCGTCAACAAACCGTTGATGCTGCGAATACCGACATCCAGCGGCTGGCTGATCGGGTCGCGATTGAGCGGGTTGATGGTCGGACCGTCCATTGGCACCCAGTCTTCGGCCTTCATTCCGCCCTTGCCATCCAGCGCCCGACCGGCGCCATCGAGCACCCGCCCGAGCATGCTCATGCCCATGGGCAGGCGGCCACTGTCGGCCAGCGGTACCACGCGCGCACCGGGCGCGATGCCGGCAACGCTGCCAACCGGCATGAGAAATACCTTGCCGCCGGCAAAGCCCATGACTTCGGCCTCGACCCGCACCGGGTGATAGCTGTCGTCGTTGATCACCACACAGCGGCTGCCAACGGCCGCACGCAGGCCCTCGGCTTCCAGGGTCAGGCCGACCATGCGCAGCAGGCGGCCTTCGACCACCGGCTGAGACGGTAAATTGACGGCATCGGCGTAGGCGCCAAGGCGCTTGCCAAAACTGGTTCGCTCAAGGCGCATCGGCGTTGCCCAGGTCAACCTGCAGGTCTGGCGCGGCCGGGTGCAGGCCTTGGTCATGGAGCTGATCAAAGAGTTGCGCCATGGCTTTCTCGATACGGGTTTCCATGGTCGCGTCGATGCGGCTGTGATCGGTTTCGATGCGGCAGCCGCCCGGCAGCAACGCCTCGTCTTCGAGCAGCTTCCAGCGCTCTTCGTGGCGCTCGCGCAGGGCCTTGGCCAACTCGAAGTCCTGCGGGTTGATATGGATGCGGATGTTCTCGGCGCCCATTGGCAGCAGTTTCAGCGCTTCACGCAGCACCTGGCTGATCTGGCTGGAATCGCTGCGCAGTTCGCGGCCAATGACCTCGCGGGCGATATGCCCGACCAGGTGCACAACGGCCTTTTCGATCTGGCTGTCCTGTTCGGCGATGGGTTCGAGCAAATGCCCCATGAGCTGTTCAAGGCTGGCCAGCTTGGCGCCCAGGGCCTCTTCGGCTTCCTGGCGGACCTTGAGCTGGGTGCTGTGAAAGCCCTCGCGCTCACCCGTGGCAAAGCCTTCGTTGTAGGCTTCCTGGCGGATGCTTTCGAGCTCTTCGAGGGTCAGTGGCTGGACTTCTTCCAGCGGTACTTCTTCGATTTCTTCCTGAACCTCTTCAGGTTCCGGCTCTGGCTCCGGTTCTGGCTCGGGATCGAAGCTGGGCAGCGCCCAGCGATCGAAGCCCTCGAGATCGTTGGCGCGAATCAGCTCACTGAGGTGCTCGTTGGTTGACATGATTTCACGCACTCGTAAAGCATCGCGGGTCAAGCCCGCTCCTACAGGACCTCTGTAGGAGCGGGCTTGACCCGCGATAAGGTCTTAGATCATCTCTTCGCCGCCCTTGCCACCGAGGACGATTTCTCCGGCTTCGGCCATACGGCGGGCGATGGTGAGGATTTCCTTCTGTGCCGTCTCGACATCGCTGACCCGCACCGGGCCCTTGGCCTCGAGGTCGTCGCGCAGCAGCTCGGACGCACGCTTGGACATGTTCTTGAAGATCTTCTCCTTGACCTTCTCGTCGGCGCCCTTGAGCGACACCACCAGCACGTCGGAAGACACTTCACGCAACAGCGCCTGGATACCACGATCGTCGACATCGGCCAGGTTGTTGAAGACGAACATCAGGTCTTCGATCTGCTCGGAGAGTTCGCCGTCGATGTCGCGGATCGCATCCATCAACTGGCCTTCGACGGAGCTGTCGAGGAAGTTCATGATGTCCGCAGCCCGCTTGATACCACCCAGGGTGGTGCGCGCGGCGTTGGAGTTGCCGGAGAACTGCTTCTCGAGGATCTGGTTCAGCTCCTTGAGCGCCGCCGGCTGCACGGTGTTCAGCGACGACACGCGCAGGATGATGTCCAGGCGCACCTTGTGGTCGAAGTTGCCCAGCACTTCACCGGCCTGATCCGGGTCCAGGTAGGCGACCACGATGGCCTGGATCTGCGGGTGCTCGTAGCGGATGACATCGGCCACGGCGCGCGGCTCCATCCACTTGAGGCTGTCCAGGCCGCTGGTGTTGCCACCCAGCAGGATGCGGTCGATCAGGCCGTTGGCCTTGTCCTCGCCCAGGGCCTGGGTGAGCATCTTGCGGATGTAGCCGTCGGAGCCGACGCCCAGGCTGGTCTGGTCGCCGACGATCTCGACGAACTCGCTCATCACCTGCTCGACCTGCTCGCGATGGACGTTGCCCATCTGCGCCATGGCCACGCCGACCCGCTGCACTTCCTTGGGGCCCATGTGCCGCAGCACTTGCGCGGCATCGGTTTCACCCAGCGACAGCAGCAGGATCGCGGCCTTGTCGACGCGGGTCAGTTTGGCGGTAAGGGCTCGGTTATCACTCATCGGCGTTGATCCACTCTTTCACGACCTGGGCCACACGACCCGGGTCTTCGGCCACCAGGCTCTTGATTGCATTGAGCTGTGCGTCATAACCCTCGCTCGGGCTTGGCAGCAGAATGCTTTGCGGACCACCCAGGCTGACGCGGTCGTTGGCCAGATCGCCATCCAGACCGAGCATGCCGCCCAGTTCCATGTCGCCATCGGCACCGGCGCCTTGCTTGCCATTGCCGGTGATGTTGTTGAGGACCGGACGCAGCACGCCGAACACCAGGACCAGGATGAACAGCACACCCATGACCTGCTTGATGATGTCCCAGAACCATGGCTGCGAGTAGAACGGAATTTCGCTGATCACCTCGCCACGGTCGGCGGCGAACGGCACGTTGATCACGCTGACGCTGTCACCGCGGCTGGCGTCGAAGCCCACCGCGTCCTGCACCAGGCGGGTAAAGCGCGCCAGGTCCTCGGCAGCCCACGGCGTGCGGGCGGCATCGCCGGTGGCCGGGTCGACCTTGAGCTGGTCATCGACCACCACGGCCACCGACAGGCGGGTCAGGCGCCCCTGCTGCTGACGGGTATGGCTGATGGAACGGTCCAGCTCGAAGTTCTTGGTCGACTGCTGACGCTTGTCGGCCGGGTACGGCGCGAGCATCGGCTGGCCGGTGGCCGGGTCCATGATCTGCTGGCCGTTGGCATCGAGCAGCGGCTGACCCGGCTGAATGGCGCTGGCAGCGGTTTGCGTGCCGCCGGTGGTCTGCGGCGCCGAGGCCGGGCCGGGTGGCTGGTTGCTCAGGGCACCGGGCACACCTTGCGGCCCCATGCTGCTGGAGCGTTGTTCGTTGACCGACTGCTCGCTGCGCAGCGCCGGCTGGTCAGGGTTGAACTGCTCGGAGGTCGACTCGACCGCGCTGAAGTCAACATCGGCCGACACTTCAGCCTTGTAGCGATCGTTGCCCAGCACCGGCTGGAGGATGTTGTGCACACGCTGGGTCAGCAGGCCTTCCATGCGGCGACTGTAGTCAAACTGCTTGCCAGCCATGGTCAGCTCGGAGTTTTCCGCCTGATCGGACAGCAGGTTGCCCTTCTGGTCGACCACGGTGACCTGGGACTTGTTCAGCTCCGGCACGCTGGTCGCCACCAGGTTGACAATGGCCATCACCTGACCGGCTTCCAGGGCGCGCCCCGGGTACAGCTCGACCAGTACCGAAGCGCTGGGCTTGCGCTCGTCACGTACGAACACCGAACTTTTAGGAATCGCCAGGTGCACGCGGGCACCCTTGACGTTGTTGAGGCTGGAGATAGTCCGCGCCAGTTCGCCTTCCAGGCCACGACGGTAACGGGTGGCCTCCATGAACTGGCTGGTGCCCAGGCCCTGCTCCTTGTCGAGGATCTCGAAGCCGACATTGCCATCGCTCGGCGCCACGCCGGCGGCAGCCAGCTTCAGGCGGGCACGGGAAATATCGTCGGCCTTGACCAACAGGGCCCCGGAATTGGGTTCGACGTTGTAGGGGATGTCGGCAGCGGCCAGGGTGTCCATGACCTGCTTGGTGTCCATGCCGGCCAGGCTGCCGTACAGCGGCCGGTAGTCCGGCTGCTGCGACCACAGCACCACGGCAAAGCCGATCGCCACGCTCGCGGCCAGACCGACCAGCAGGCCGACCTGACGCAGCATCGGCATCTGCGAGATGTTTTCCAGGAACGACATGCCGAACAACGGCGGCTTGGGCGCTGACCCGCTGCTTTTGGCGGGCACGTTATCGACGACTGCTTCGGCCATGACTCAATCTCGCCCTTATACCGGCATCTGCATGATGTCTTGATAGGCCTGCACCAGCTTGTTGCGCACCTGGGTCAAGGCCTGGAACGACACACTGGCTTTTTGCGAAGCGATCATCACGTCGGTGAGGTCTACGCCGCTTTTACCAATTTCGAAAGCGTTGGCCAACTGCGTGGAGGCCTGCTGGGTATCGCTGACCTTGTTGATGGCCTGCCCCAGCATGTCGGCAAAATTGCTCGAACCGAGCTCTGGCGCAGCCGCAGCCTTCGGCATCGACATGGCGTCCATTTGCATGGCCCGCATGTCCAACATCAATCGATTAAATTCAACACCTTGGCTCATGGACTTCTCTCTCCGACGGCCCGCATTTTTTTGACACTCACGCAGCGGATAGGCAGGACATAGCAACAAGAGTGCCAGCTCTGCCCGCGGCCCGAACAAAAACTCTAATTCAACACCCTGTCAGCTCGCGTAGAGGCTGGCCTCGACATCCATGCCGGCATCACGCATCTGCGCCAGCTTGTAACGCAGGGTGCGCGGGCTGATACCCAGGCGCTCGGCAGCCTCCTTGCGGCGGCCCCGCTCGGCGCGCAGGGTGTCGATGATCATCTGGAATTCGTGGCGGCGCATGTCATCGCCCAACCCGCCTGCGGCCTCGACCTCAGCCTCGACCGGCGCAGCCGTCATGACGGGCGCTGCGGCAAATACCGGCAAGGCACCGGCAAGACAGAAATCCGCCGCTTCAATCACCCCGCCCTGCTGCAGGATCAAGGCGCGCTGGATGGCGTTGTCCAGCTCGCGCACGTTGCCCGGCCAGGCGTAACCCTGCAGACAGGCCTGAGCCTCAGGCGACAGGCGAACGGGGGCGTGCTTCATTTTATTGACGTGGCGCGCCAGCAAGCGCTCGGCCAGCGGCAGAATATCGGCGCTGCGTTCGCGCAGCGGCGCCCATGCCAGCGGGAACACCGACAGGCGATAGAACAGGTCCTCACGAAAACGCCCCGCCGCCACTTCGCCCGCCAGGTCGCGGTTGGTGGTGGCGACCACGCGAATGTCCAGGGCAATCGGTTTGCGCCCACCGACCCGCTCCACTTCACGTTCCTGCAGCACCCGCAGCAGCTTGGCCTGCAGCCCCAGGGGCATCTCGGAAATCTCGTCGAGCAGCAAGGTACCGCCATCGGCCTGCTCGAACTTGCCGGCCTGGGCGGCAATCGCGCCCGTGAACGAGCCTTTCTCATGACCGAACAGGGTCGCTTCGAGCATGTTGTCGGGGATGGCTGCGCAGTTAATGGCCACGAACGGCTGATTGGCCCGTGGCGACTGCTGGTGAATGTAGCGTGCCAGCACCTCTTTGCCGGTTCCGGACTCGCCCGAGATCAATACGGTCGACTCACTGCGCGCCACTCGCGCCGCCAGCTCCAGCAACTGCGCGCTGGCCGGCTCGCGCGCCACCGGCCCTTCGCTGTCAGCGGCACTGGCCACCCCCAGGGCGTGACGCGCCACCAGCTCAAGCAATGCCTTGGGTTCGAACGGCTTGACCAGGTAATCCGCCGCCCCCTGGCGCATGGCCTCGACCGCACGCTCGACGGCGGCATGAGCGGTCATCAACAGCACTGGCAAGTACGGCTGGCGAGCACGCAACAGGGCGAGCAACTGATGCCCGTCCATCCCTGGCATGTTGACATCACTGACCACCAGGCTGAACGCCTCGCTGGCGACCACCTCCAGCGCCTCCTCGGCCGAGCCCACAGCCTGGTGGGCAAAACCGCCCAGCTCAAGCGTATCGGCCAATGCCTGACGCAGGGCGCGGTCGTCTTCGACCAGCAGCACCTTGATTGCTTTCATTACTCTGTCTCCGCCTGCTGCGCGCCGATCAGCGGCAGGCTGATCCGGGCACAGGTGCCGCGACCCGGTCGCGAACGTAATTGCAAACTGCCCTGATGGGCGCGCACCACCGCCTTGACTACCGCCAGGCCCAGCCCGGTACCGGTGGCCTTGGTGGTCAGGAACGGCTCGCCCAGGCGCGCCAGCAAGGCGCTGTCGATACCGCCACCGGCATCGCTGATGCACAGGTGCAGCACCTGCTCGCGCCGATACAGGTGAACCTTGAGCCGCGCAGGCTCGCCACTGGCCTGCACCGCGTTTTCGACCAGGTTGAGCAGGGCGCCGACCAGGGTGTCGCGATTACACAGCAACTCGCCCAAGTGACTGTCGCACTGCCAGCGCACGGCATGCCCCTGGACATGGGTCTGAGCCGCCTGCTGCAACGCCTGGAACAGCGCCTTGGGTGTCAGCCGATCGGTCAGCGGCAACTCACCGCGGGCAAACACCAGCATGTCGCGCACCTGGTGCTCCAGTTCATGCAGGCGCTCCTTGAGGCTGCCGGCAAATCGCTGCTGGGTTTCAACCGGCAGGCTTTGCTCGGCCAGATGGCTGGCATAGAGCATGGCCGCCGACAACGGCGTGCGAATCTGATGAGCCAGGGAGGCAACCATGCGCCCCAGGGACGACAGGCGCTCGTGCCGGGACAGTTGGTCTTGCAGGCGACGGGTTTCGGTAAGGTCGTTGAGCAGCACCAGTTGCCCAGGCTCGGCATCCAGCGAGCGCGTGGCGATCGACAGGCGCCGGCCATCGCGCAGCGACACCTCATGACCGTCATCCTCGCGCGGGGCAAAACTGCGGGCAATCACCTGGCGCCACAGCTCGCCCACCAGCGGCTCGCCGAGCAGGTCACAGGCCGCTGGATTGGCCTCGCGCACACGGCCCAGGCCATCGATGACAATGACCCCGCCCGGCAACAGGTCGAGCAGGTTCTGCAAACGGTTGGCCAGGCGCTCCTTCTCGGCAAGCTCGGCCATGCGCTGGGCACTGACCACTGCCAGCTCACCCTTGAGTTCGGTGACCCGGGCTTCGAGCAGGTTATAAGACTCACTGAGCTGGGTGGACACCTGATCGAACAAGGCAAAGGCCTGCTCAAGACCGAGGCGGCTTTCCTGCTCGGCGGCGTTCGGCCCCTTCGGTTCAGGGACACAGGAGATGGTGGCGACCTGGGGCATCGTGCTCTCTCGCGTGACTGACCGTCATAAAACGGTATGGTGTCAGCGATATAGCAATAGCCGTGCCGGATAGTTTCAGAGTGGCTGCGAGCAACGCTGCAGGGCGCTGGCAAAGGCCGATGGGGCGGGCTTTACAGCCCTTTGAAAGATAGGGTTATTGGCCATGATGAGCGCGCTACGCAACTCATCATGGCGACACAGGCGTCAATCCTCCGCCTGCTCATCCCCGTCGCGACGGCTCATGCCGTACTTGCGCATCTTCTCCACCAAGGTCGTGCGGCGAATGCGCAGGCGCTCGGCGGCGCGGGCGACGATACCGTTGGCATCATCCAGCGCCTGCTGGATCAGACCCTGCTCAAGCCCACCGAGGTAGTCCTTGAGGTCCAGGCCTTCAGGCGGGAGCATGGCGTGGCTGGCGAAGTTCGGCGTATGGCCGTTGATGGCCACGCGCTCTTCCAGGTCCGAGCGCAGGCTGTCGACCAGTTGCTCGTCTTCGTCGTCGACGTAGCGGAACTTCTTCGGTAGCTCCGACACACCGATGACCCCGTACGGATGCATGATCGCCATGCGCTCGACCAGGTTGGCCAGTTCACGGACGTTGCCCGGCCAGCCATGACGGCACAGCGACATGATCGCCGCCGAGTTGAAACGGATCGAGCCACGCTTCTCGTGCTCCATGCGCGAGATCAGCTCGTTCATCAGCAACGGAATGTCCTCGACGCGCTCGCGCAGCGGGGCCATCTCGATGGGGAAGACATTGAGGCGGTAATACAGGTCTTCGCGGAAGGTACCCACCTCGATCATGCTTTCGAGGTTCTTGTGGGTCGCGGCGATGATGCGCACGTCGATGCTCTGGGTCTTGTTGCTGCCCACGCGCTCGAAGGTGCGCTCCTGCAACACGCGCAACAGCTTGACCTGCATCGGCAACGGCATGTCGCCGATCTCGTCGAGGAACAGGGTACCGCCATTGGCCAGCTCGAAACGCCCGGCGCGGCTGGTGATCGCCCCGGTAAAGGCGCCCTTTTCGTGGCCGAACAGTTCGCTTTCAAGCAGCTCGGCCGGAATCGCGCCGCAGTTGACCGGCACGAACGGCGCTTCGCGGCGCTTGGAATGGTAGTGCAGATTGCGCGCGACCACTTCCTTGCCGGTCCCCGACTCGCCGAGGATCAGCACGCTGGCGTCGGTGTCCGCCACCTGCTGCATCATCTGCCGGACGTGCTGAATGGCCCGGCTGGTACCGACCAGGCTGCGGAACAGATTGGGTTCGCGCTGGCGACCGCGCTCGCGGGCCTGGTCGTACATCTCGCGATAGACCTGGGCACGGTGCAGCGAATCGAGCAGTTTGCTGTAGCTCGGCGGCATTTCAAGGTTGGAGAGAACGCGACGGCGCAGGTCTTCCGGCAACTCGGCAGAAGAAATTTCGCCCAAAAGCAGAACCGGAAGGAACTCATCCCACCCAGCCACTGTCTTAAGCAAGCCCATCAGACTTGCCGGAGCATTCACGGCCCCGATCAGGACACAGAGCACTTCACGACTGGATGACAACGACTCGACAACCTGCTGCCAATCATGGCTCGAGCAGGGCAAATTTTCTTCGCCAAGAAAATTCAACACTACTGCCAGATCACGGCGGCGAGCGCTATCGTCATCGATCAGGAGAATTTTGGTTTCACGCCACATGCAATAACAACTTCCCTAGTCATCTCGGCGCCCTTGTAAGGGCAAGCTCGACATCATTCCGACTGAACGGTCAGTGTTCGGACGTCTGAAATTAGAAAACAGCCACTAGTTAAGTCAAAAAACCGTACATAGTCAAATTTATGGCGCACTGCTTTTTGTTTTGCCCAGTTTCAGCTGAACAAATGGTATACCTTTGCCGCGTTTTTGGCTTGTCGGATCTGCATCATCTCATCGACTATTGATTGACGCTCCCCGCTTGCAACCTCGATTAATTCCTTGTACACGCCCAGCAACTCTTCAAGCTTGCTGCGCAGCGTCAGCTCATCGACCGACGCCTCGGCCAGCACGTCATCGACACACAGACGGCAACTGACGTCGAGCTCGCTGATCGCCTCCCAGTCGCGACTGGCCAGGGCCCCGAGCAATGCCTCGCGGGTTTGTTCGATACGTTCGAGCACGACACTCATGGCAATCTCCTGTTCAGACGTCGGCGGGCTGCTCGCCGATAGCGTCCCAACCTTCCTTGACAGTAATCAACAACCGGGCCACCTCATTGAGGATCTCCGGGTCGTTCTGCACGTTCGCCTCGACCAGGCGCTTGCTCATGTACGAATACAGGTTGTCCAGGTCAGTCAGCGAGTCAGCATGGTTTTCCAGGTCCAGGCCTTCGCGCAGGCCGCCAACGATACCTATGGCCTTGCCGATCAGGATGCCGCGCTGGGCCACATCGTTGCGCGCCATGGCGCCCTTGGCCTGGGCAATTCGATCCAGACCACCCTGCATCAACATCTGTACCAGACGGTGCGGGCTGGCCACGGAGGTCTGCGCCACGCCGTTGACTTTCTGGTACTGCCGAAGGGCCAACATCGGATTCATGCTCTACCTCGTCACCGCAAAAAAGGTTTCATATACCGCTTGTATCGTCTGCGCGTCAAAAAACTTTAGCGCGTACGGCAAAAAGCCCGGAGTCCCCCTAGGGATACTGCCGGGCTTGTGTCACCGCGCTGAATCAGGAGTTTTTCTGCTGCGCCTCGATCGAGGCGAACATCGAGGCGATGTTCTTGCGCTGCGCCTCGAGCTTGCCGACCAGGGTATCCATGGCCACATAGCGCTTGGTCAGCGACTCGGTGAGCGAGGTGATACGACGGTCAAGCGCCAGTTGCTGATCGGACAGGTCCTTTTGCAGCTTGTCCAGGCCGGCCTTGCGCGAGTCGAGGATGCCGCCCGTCTGCAGGTACGGCTCGACAGCCTTGGTCATGTTCGCGAACACGCCATTGGTGCCGGTGAACAGCTCCTGCACGTCAGGGCCGAGCTTTTTATCCTTCATCGCCGCGTCGTACTTGGTGGAGTTGAACTCCAGGGTACCGTCCTTGGCCGTGTTGATACCCAGCTGACTGAGCGTGGTCAGGCGACCACTCCCCGACGGGGTAGACAGCTGCTTGCGCAGCTCGGACAGCAGCGAGCGAGTGGTCGGATCGCTGGTCAACGGCCCGAGTACGGTTTTGCCGTCTGCATCCTTGGACACCGCGCTCAGCGCATTGGCGGCCTTGACCAGCGTATTGTAGGCATCGACAAAAGCCTTGACCGATGTCTTCAGGCCTTCGGTGTTTTCACCGACAGTAACCTTGATTGCCTTGTCCTTATCAAGCCCGGTGACCTGGAGCAGCTCCAGGCTGATGCCGCTGATGGCACCATCAACGGTATTGGTCTTGCTGGTAACCGGCAGACCATCGATGGTCAGCTTGGCGCTCTGGGCAACGCCGTCGATATAGCCGGCACCGTTACTCGCCATCGAGACAGTGCCGTCGATCTTCAGCTCGGCAATGCCATCGACCGAGATGTCGGTACCCTCACCGGTCTTGGTCGAACTGAACACCAGGCGCGAGCCGTCCTTGCCGTTGACGATGTTGGCACTGATGCCCTTCTCGGCCAACGAGGTGTTGATCGAGTCGCGTACCGTCTGCAAGGTCGCCCCTGGGCCAACCTTCACGGTATGGATCACACCATCCTGGGTGATGGTCAGGTCACCTTCAGGTATCGACGTGCTGGCACCGCCGGTAAAGTTCTGACTGGCCACCTTGGACGAGGTGGCGAGTTTTTCGACCAGTACCGAGTAGGTACCCGGTACTGCGGTATTGTTCGAGGTCGCCTTGACCGTGGCGTCGCTGCTGGAGGTCGCGGTATAGGCGTTGAAGGACGGAGCCTTCGGATCATTGAGCTTTTTCATCGCTTCCTGGTACACAGAAAGCGCACTCTTGAGCGACGCTACCCCGGAAAGCATGGCCGTGTTGTTGGCGGTCTGGCGCTTGATCTGATTCGCCTTGGGATTGGTTTCCGCCTTGACGAGCACATCAACGATCTTGTTGATGTCTACGCCGGAACCCAGACCGACACTCGGTAAAATTGTACTCGCCATAACTACTCCCTCATGGTTACGCGCCGCCCTAGCCTTGCCAGGCTAGCGAACTTGCCACTCAACTGCCAGGTCAGCTTCAGACCTTGGCGTTGAACAGCAGGCTGTTTACATCGCTCAGACTGTGAGCGATCTTCAACGCCTCTTCCGAAGGAAGTTGGCGGATCAGCTCTCCGGTCTCACTGGCGATGACTTTAACTACAATTCGGCCGGATTCTTCATCCGTGGAAAATTCAAGGTTACGTCGCGATGAAGCAAGGAACTTCTCGATATCCTTGACCGCGTTCTTCACCTTCTCAGCTTCGGACAAGCCTTTGTCGGCAGCATCCTTGGCCGGCGTGATGGCTTCAACACCCGCTACGGGCTTCGCCGCAGGGCGTTCGGTGGTCGCTTCGACCGGCTTCACCGTCGGGTACGACAGGTTCAGCTTGACGCTCATATCCATGTCACCACCTCTCAATGCAAAAGGCGGAGGAGCGCCGTAGTTGCACTCCTCCGCCGATAACCACTAGGAGATTAGCCCAGCAGCTTCAGTACCGCCGACGGCAGTTGGTTGGCCTGGGCCAGAACCGAAGTCGAAGCTTGTTGCAGAGTTTGCTGCTTGGTCATCTGAGCAGTTTCAGCGGCGAAGTCGGTATCTTGTACACGGCTACGAGCAGCTTCGGCGTTCTCGTTGATGTTTTGCAGGTTGTTGATGGTGCTGGTCATACGGTTTTGTACAGCACCCAGCGCAGCGCGGGAGTCACCGATGGTGCCGATAGCCTTGTCGATTGCAACCATGGCAGCCGAGAAGTTGGTTTCGGCAGTGGCGCTGTCGCTACCGGCGATGGTGATGGCGCTGGTGATACCCAGGTCGCTGGCCAGGAACTTACCGGTCAGGTCGATCTTGATCTGGTTTTCAGCACCAGTGTTGGAACCGACCTGGAAGGTCATGACGCTAGCCGAACCGTCCAGCAGGTTCTTGCCGTTCAGCTGGGTGGACTGGGCGATACGAGTCAGTTCCGCAGTCAGCTGCTTGAACTCGCCGTCCAGCGAGGTACGGTTAGTCGAGTCGTTCGAGTCGTTTCGCGACTGTTGAGCCAGTTCACGCATACGCTGCAGGATGTTGACCTGCTCTTGCATCGCGCCTTCAGCGGTCTGGGCGATCGAGATACCGTCGTTGGCGTTTTTGATTGCCATGGTCTGACCGCGGATCTGCGAGGTCATACGGGTAGAGATCTGCAGGCCAGCGGCGTCGTCTTTGGCGCTGTTGATTTTCAGGCCGGAGGACAGACGGCTCATCGAGGTGCTCAGAGCGTCGGAAGCGCGGTTCAGGTTCTTCTGAACGCCCAGAGAGGTAGTGTTAGTGTTAACGGTTAATGCCATGACGAATTCCTCGTGTTTGGGATACTGCGGCTTCCGGCCCTGGCATCCGCCGGGTGTGGCCTAGAGAACCTTCGTAATAGTTATCGTCGTCTGGCGCGGTTGCTTTAGGGCTTTTTAGAAATTTTTTAATGGCACCCTGCCACCCCAATGAAATCAAGGGTTTGACGCCAGAAAAATCGCTTACTGGCCAACACCTGGGTTGAAAAAAGGGTTCTTCACGGCATTTCGGGGACTATGATTTTGGGGATGGGATGGGATGGGATGGGATGTTGAGGTTGCGGGCTTATCCATTTTGGATGGCGCTGCTGCCGGCCCCTTCCAGAATGGATAAGTCCACAGCCTGAACAACCCAACCCAAGGATCATGGTCCCCAGGATTCCGTAAAGCCCCCCCAAAAAAAAAGCGCCACCGGTGAAACCGGCAGCGCTTTTTTTACCGCAAGGCTCTATATCAACCCTTGCGCTCGATGATCGCCGAACCCCATGACAGGCCAACGCCAAAACCACTCAGGGCAACACGCTGGTGCTGCGAACCCAGCACATGCTTCTCCAGCAGCAGCGGAATGCTCGACGACACGGTATTACCGGTTTCGACCATGTCCTTGACGAATTTGTCCGGGTCATCCTCGAACCGACGCGCCACCGCATCGACAATTGCCGCACTGCCCTGGTGAATGCAGAACAGGTCGATATCCGCCGGTGCCAACTGGCTTTCGCCCAGCAACTCATGCAGGTGCGCCGGCACCTTGAGCAAGGCGAAGTTGAACACCTGGCGGCCATTCATGAAGAACACCCCGTCGCTGACCTTCAGATGCGCGGCACCACCACCATCGGTACCGAACTTGGCCTTGCCCAGCTGCCAAGGGGCGCCCTCGCCCATCCAGGTCACGGTCGCCGCATCACCAAAGAGCATGGTGGTGTTGCGATCTTCCGGATCGACGATCTTGGAGTACGGATCAGCAGTGATCAGCAGGCCGTTTTTCAGCCCTGCCGCTTCCATGAAGCCTTTCATGGCGTAGAGGCCATAGACATAACCCGAGCAGCCCAGGGAAATATCGAAGGCAGCGACATGGGTCGGCAGGCCGAGCTTGTCCTGAACGATGGCAGCGGTGTGCGGCAACCCTTCTTCGTCGCCATTCTGGGTAACGACGATCAAGGCATCGATGGACTCAGGCGCCAGGCTCGGATTGGCAGCGAACAGGGCCTTGACCGCCTCCACACATAGGTCGGAGGTTTCCTGGCCTGCTTCTTTGCGCGGCAGAAAGGTCGAACCGATCTTGCCGAGAATGAACTCTTGGTCCTTGGCGAACTTCGCACCCTGGGCGTAGTTGTCCACACCCTCGACAGGTACGTAACTCGCAATGCTTTTGATGCCAATCATTGTGGCTTCCCGATAGATATGCGGATTTTCACGGGCACTGGAACCGGATAACCCGGGGTGTTGCGAGCCTGCGCAGCCCCCGCTCGCCAGTACCGCCCGACGACTCAATAGATTAAAGATGCCCGTTTCGACTGCCAAGTCACTGTTGCGCAATCATTACTCAATACAAAGCGACGGCCAACCGGAAAAACCAGGCCAAACAGCAGGGAAAGGTGAGGTGTCGTGCAGAAGTCCAAGGCGTATGTGCAACATTGTCAGCCCGCATCTGCGCGGGGCATTGCACCCCGACTGCCTGCTGCGGCGAGCAGCAATGAAAAAGCCGGGTCTAAGACCCGGCTCCTGTACACGGCGTTCAGGCCAGTTCGGCCAACCACTCCAGCTCAGCCGGCTTGCCGACCGTTGGCGAACGCGAGATATCGACCGCGTTGCGCACATCGACCACTACCCGAGTGCTGAACGCGGCGGGCCAGCGTGCACTCAGCGCCTGTGCATCCAGGGTCGGCACACCCGCATTGAGCATTTGCGCTTGCGGTGTCCACAGGACCAGCTGACCGGCCTGGCCGACCTTCAGGCACAGATCGACATCGGCCCCTTCAATGTCATCCAGGCCAGCGCACTGCTCAAGCAACGCCTTGCCGATCATCAGGCAATCATCGGATACCGCCTGGCAACTGCGCACCGCCGCCAGCCCCAGCGCCGCCACAGCAGCCTGGCGCGCCACGCCTTGCCAGGCCCCACGCACCTGCTGGCTGGCCAACAGCTCATAGCCGCCATGGCTGATCAAGCCCTCGGCGTCATGCATCTGGCAACCCACGACCCCCACTTCAGGGCGCTGCGCCTGGTTGAGCAAAGCTTCGATCCAGGCCGGCGTGACCACCTGGCAGCGGCTGGACATCAGCACCAGGTACTCGCCCTGGGCCTGCTTGGCCGCCATCTTGACCATTTGCGCACGGGTGCCGGCGAACTCACTGGCCATCAACTTCACCCGGCCACCCAGCCCCTGGAGGTTGCCAAGGCTTGCCGCCGTCGCCTCAGCACTGGCCGCATCGGTCATCACGATCACTTCGTAGCGGGCATAGCGGGTCCGCTGGACGATGCTCGCCAAGCTGCGCTTGAGCTGCTCAAGGTCCGAGTCGATCGACAGCAGAATGCTGACCTGAGGGGTGGTCGGGTGACGGAAATCGATCTGCAAGGCGCCATCTCGCCCCTCACTGACCTGCCCCCGGTAACCGAGTACGCTCAAGTGACGCTTGAGCGTTGCCTGCGCGTCGGCCTGCATCGCCTCGCCCGCCTGCTGGCCGATGACCAGGTACTCATCCAGATGGGCCAGGCCTGCAACGCCATTGCGCTCAATCAGGCGCAGCAGGACATCGAACTCCAGCGCCGCCTGGCAGGTTTCGCTGTAGCCACCCAGCTCGACAAGGCTTTGCCGACGCACCAGCCAGTGGCGAGACATCAAGTCCGGACGCGCGCGCAACAGGTCCAGGTTGGCCCCCGGACGCACCACACTGAGCAATCGGCCCTGCTCATCACGCTGGACTTCATTGGCACAGATGGCCTGGCAGGCTTGCGCCGCAGACAACTCCACCTGCAGACGCAACAGCCCGCCTGGTGCCAGCACATCACCCGCTTGCAGTTGCAGCAGCCAGGCACTGGACAACTGCTCCACCACCTGATTGAGGTGAGCGACCAGATTGCTGGCAGTGACGCGGATGAAATGCAGCGTATCCTTGGCAGTGGTAATGGCGGGCAACGCACCGGCCTTGAACACCACTATCTTGAAATCACGCAAACCGCTGGCCAGCAAGCTGTCGAAGGTGGCTTGCAGGGCCGCGTCGTTGTTCTCCAGATCCACCACCAGGAAGGCGATCTGTGGCGACTGGATCGAGCCCAGGTGGGCCTGAATACGCTGACGAGCGTCGCTGTCCGGGGTTGCAGCAGCAATGGCCGCGAGCACTTGCCCCGAAGGTGATGCCGCCAGTCGTGCTTGCAGATCGGTCGCCGGCAACTGATCGAGCTGCGCCACCCAGTGGTGCAGATGGGGGACGAAATCCTGCTCTTCATCACTGCCCAATGCACCGAGCAGGTTGTGGCAGACGCCCGGATTGAAAACGCCCAACTCAAAGGCCTGCCAATAACGCGCCTTGAGACTTTCGGCGCTGTCATTCGGATGCCGGACCATCAGCGCCTGCTGCTGGACCCAGACCCCCTCCAGCGCCTCAGTGTGAACCTTGCCAGCCGGCCAGGCGTGGAGGAAAAACTCCAGCTGACGCAACTGCTCGAACAGCGGCGCGGTGTAGTACGGCATCTCGACATACTGCACAGGTTCGAATACGCACTGCGGCGCAGCCACTATGCTGATCCAGCGCGAGGTGACCACGCGCGGCGCCTCGAGCCCCGCCCAGGTGCTGGCGACGAATGCCGTCAGCGCCTCAAAGCCCTTGGCGTCAGCGCACACCGCGCCCTGCTGGGCATCCCACTGACGAATCTGACGCACGGCCAGGGCCTGCCGCTCTTCGCGTGCAAGCTGCGAAAGCGCAGAGGGACTGTACTCGGCGACCAGGGTGGTTTGCTCGACGACCGTGGCCACACCCTGGGCCAGCAGGCCAAAGGATACCGCCACACACCAGGCTTCGAAGCCCAGGTCGACCGGCACACTGCGCAGCAACGCTTTCAGGGCCTCGACCCTGACGACCGAGCGCCAGGCCTGCAGCCCGTTGTCACCGTACAGGGCAATACGCTCGCATGCGTCGTCGACCACCGCCGCCGGCGCAATCGCGCCACCCAGCTTATGGTAGGCAACTTCACTGTTACCAGGCCGGTAACCCAGCGCATAGCCGTGGGCCATCAGGCAGTGCGGGGCATCACGCAGAGACTGCACCAGCGATGCAGTGGCAGCGGCCAGGAGAAAGTCGCTGTCTGGCGTCAATACCACGAACGGTGTGCTCAAGCGCTCCAGGGTATCGAGCAGTTGCGCCTGCCAGCCCTCGGCATCGGCGCCTTGCACCGCAATCTCGAACAGCGCATGGCCCGGGAAGTTCTGCCGGTAGTAGTAGCCGGCGCGCTCACGGTAACTGGCGTCGCCTTGGCCCAGCAGTACGATACTGAGGTCTTGCGCCCCGGCAGTCGAATCGATCATTTTTTCGCCCATAGCGCACCCAATACTCTCGTTGTTCTGGTTCGGGCCGGCACAATTGCCGGCCGCATTCATCAATCGGCCAACCAGGCGTTGGCCCAATGCTGCAGGTTGTCCTGGGTCAACACGTAGTCGCGCAACACGACCTCGCGCAGTTCATCCCCCATGCGGTAGCTGGCCTGCGGATCGGCCAGGTGCATGCGTATCGCCTCCAGCCACGCCTGCGGCGAATTACCCAACACCCGGGTGCAAGGCAGGTAGCCCTGGTACGCCTTGGTATCGGCACATACCACCGGAAAACCGCAGGCGCCATATTCAAGCAGGCGCAAGTTGCTCTTGCAGTCGTTGAACAGGTTCGACTCCAGCGGCGCCACTGCCAGGTCCAGGTTGAGGCCGGCAAGTTTTTGCGGGTAATAGGCCAGCGCGATACCGCTATGAAACTCTTTGATATAGGGCCGCAGCAGGTCCGGACACATGCCGAAGAACACCCAGTCCACCTCGTCGGCCAGCGCCTTGACCACGTCGGCGATCAGTTCCAGGTCGCCGCGGTGACTGGTGCCGCCGGCCCAGCCCACGCGCGGCTTGATCGAGGTCTGCCGGCGGCTTTTCAGTCCGCTCCACAGGTGCGAGGCGAGCATGTTCGGCACCACGCGAATATCGTGGTGCATGCTCGACAAGGCATCGGCCAGCGGCGCGGTCGACACCACTACCCGATCGCACATGGCAATCCCGCGGCTGACCATTTCACGCATGTTGCCCGGCATGTGGCGGGCGTGCGCGTTCTTCTTCGGCACATCAATGATGTAATCGTCGATCTCGTAGATGCGCCGCGCATTGGAGAAGCGCTTGATTCGCTCAAAATCCTCAAGTGAGCGCGGCATGTAGCGACACTGCAGAATCATAACGTCGGGTTGATGACGACCCAGCGCAATCGTGTTTGGCGTTCCGTAGTCCATCTGCCCCTGGATCCAGCCAGCATTCTCCAGCTCGGTAAAGGGCTGCGCGACGCGGTAATGGCCAACGGCAGTGTTGTTGATCGGCAGTGCCATCACATATGGCAGGATGCGTTTGCTGAACGGATCCCAACCGCTGCGTAACCCGGGGTCGAGGTTGTAGCTGGACATTCTCAGGCTGAGGTTGCGGTTGTAGGCACTGTCATTGGCCACATTCGGCAACCAGCGCTCATAGAAGGCGTCCTGGTCATGGTCCTTGCGCACCGGGCTCGACAGCCCAGACACAGGCAGCCGGGCGATCAGTGCATACGGGGTCCAGACCACCAGATAGCCATGGTTGCGAACCCGCAGGCACAAGTCGGCGTCGAACAGCGTGGACTCGAACGCCGCGGCATCCAGCCCCCCAAGCTCAGCGAAGATTTCCCGACGCACCAGCAGGCAGTCGGCACTCACCGCACTCAGGTTCTGCACGGCAATCAGCCGATTCATGTAGCCACTGGCATCGGACGACTGACCAACGAATGGCGTGCTGGCCGCCCCATACAAACCGAGCACCAGCCCGGCATTCGCTACAAAGCCTGCCGTGCTGACCTGCTTGGGCCCCACCACCCCCACTTCCGGGCGCTGGGCCTGGGCAAGCATTTCATTCAGCCAGTACTTGTCGAAGAACACGCTGCCGACATCGGTCAGCAGCAGATAACTGCCCTGGGCGTACTCACTGGCTTGGTTGAACATCTGCGGGCCATCTTTGGCGACCACCGGCACGATCCGCAACTGATCGCTACCAAGGTGACGCATGGCCTCGAGCCATCCCTGGACATCCGCAGGCTCATCGCCAGTGACCGCCAGTAACACTTCATAGTGCGCGTAGGCGGTATGTTCGAATATTGATTCGACACAGCGTATCAGGGCACGCAAATCCTGCCCGGCAGCGATGAGGACTGACACCAGGGGGGTCTGCTCATGCAGATACTGAACCCGGGCAAGCATCGAGCCCTCGGCACTGATCACCTCGGCAGCCACCCCCAGGCGCTGCAGATGCGCCTTGAGGACCTTGGGTGCCTGGTCTATGCAGCCTGGATCGACCTGCCACTGGGCATAACCGTCACGGCATTGCACCAGCAGCTCGGCGACATGCTCGACAACGTGCAAGCCATGGGCTTCGACCAGCCGCCAGAGCATGTCTTGAGGTGCCAAACCTTCGAATTCGGTGGCAAACCCGCCCACTTCAAGCAAGCGGTTTCGCTCGAAAGCCAGCATGCGCCCGACATAGGGGAAGGTGCGCATCAGGTCGAGGTTGAAGTCCGGCTTGAAAATGGGCTGGCCAGCCTGCAGGCCATCGTCGGTACCCTCATCGGTGTACAGGCAATAGCGGTCAGCATGCAGGGCCATGCGCTCGGCCATGATCACCAGGGCATGCGGATGCAGGCGATCACCCGCTTGCAGCAGGAAGATCCAGTCAACGCCATTGGCCTGCGCGAGGCGCTGGTTGAGTTGCTCGAAAGGGTTGCCGCGCAAGGCAATATGCTCAACCCCGGGTTGCGCCAGGCCAGTACCGAAAACCCAGACCTGGCTGGCGGCATAAGACTGCTCGCCAACGCTGGCCAAGGTCGCTTTCAGCGCCGATGCATTATCCTGGGGATCGAAGACCACCACGGCGATGCGCGGCTGCAGTGGCCATTGCTCGATACGCTTGGGCAGCAAACGGGTCTGTGCCGGCGACAGCGTGCGGCAACTCAGCCACTCGCTATAGAGCTCGGCAAAGCTCGTACTGTACGTACCCACCTGCTGCTGGAACCCGGCAATCTGCCCGGCATAGAACCGCGTCAGCTCGAACTCTTCCCAGTCCTGTTCTTCACCAGCCTGATATTCCTCGATCGGCTTGAAGCGCAACCAGCCGGCCGCTGGCGCCGGTTCGCTGGTGCGCGAGAGCAGCATCTGCGAAAGCCATTCGGTTTCACTCTTGAACGCCAGGGTCATGCTCGCATGGTTGCTCAAACGCCCTGGATGCATCCGCTCCATGCTGAGTAACGAGACCAGATACCCCAGGTGACCGCGGCGCAACAGGCAGATGAACAGGGCGAAATCCAGGCGCGCCTGGAAACCGCCCTCCTCGACCAGCATTGGCAAGAGCTCTTGCACCTGATCACGACGCATCAGGGCATGACTGATACCCCCGAACAGGTTCGACACGTTGGCCTCGATGGCCTCAAGCAAGTCCCCACCCTTGATCACCGCGCTGCACTGCGACAGCAGACAGTTGGCCGGACGCGGCGGCAGCAGCGTTTCATCAGCGGCGCAGATCAGCCGATGGTTGACCACCAGGCTGACTTGCGGGCAATCGATCAGCGTCTGTGCCTGCTGGCTGATACAGCCGTCGACCAGCCAGTCGTCATCGCAAAGGAACTTGATGAAGGCCCCGCGCGCCTGCGCCAGGCCGCTCAGCAAGTTACGGGCAAACCCCAGGGTGCGCGGGTTGCGTACATAGCGCAGCTCACAGCTCGCCTGCCCGGCCCACTCATCGAAAATGGCCTTGACCTCGTCGCCCGGACTGTCATCACAGACAATCACCTCAAGATTGGAGTAACGCTGGGAGATGGCACTGATCAGGGTGCGGGTCAGGAATTCGGGGTTGAAGGCGGGAATGACGATACTGACGAGAGGCAGTTGGTTCATGAGGACAGACCTGGAGAAGGCCCCGGGTGACGGCTGGCGTCACCCGGGTGAATACAACGCGAAAGGATCAATCAGAGGCGGTTGAACAAGCCAAGTCCGGCAAGCTTGCTGAAGGCCAACTGCGAGGCTTGCAGCATGTTCTGCTGAAGGTTCAGACGAATCAGCACTTCAGCCGGATCGGCTTCACGGATCGAACTCTGGGTGATGGTATTGGCCGATTGCAGCGCTTCGTTGGTCTCCGCCTGGACGTCCAGCGCCGCGCCGCGCCCACCGACCGAACTGATCGATTCAGCGACCTTGTCCGCTGCACTGGCCAGGTTGGCAATGGCCGAGTCCATCGACGCGAGGAAGTTCTGACGCGCGACCGGATCCTTATCGACCGGGCTTTCCAGCGCGGTACGCAACTGCTTGATGGTGTCCAGGACGTTCTGGTTCTGGTGGTTGTTGACCTGCACCGAGAACTGGTCGCCCGTTGCCGGTGCGCCGCTGAACGAGAAGTCGACACCCATGACCCGCGTCGGGCTGACCGTTGTATCGCCGCTGCCCAAGGGCCGGCTGTCGGCGGTCATCGGCTGAGCGTAGACATCAAAGGTGGTGGCGGTCTTGAACTTGATGACCGCGCCACCGCCTGGGAATGCGGCGTCATACTTGGCCTTGTCGCCAATCACCACGTTGCCCAGCTGGGCCATGGAGGTGTTGCCCGGGCTGCGCGAGCCGCCGATCTCGTCCGGCTTCGAGCCCAGGGTGAAGGTATGCCCGGCGATGGCGGCATCCGGGTTGGCTTCATCGCCCGGCTTGAAGGTAATGCCCAGGCGCAGGTCGACACCGCGGAAGCTGATGTAGTCGTCGTCACCCTTGGGATCAAAGGTACCGCCTTTGCTGGCCTCCAGCGTCACGTCATTACCACCGGCGTCGGTGACTTTGAACTGGGTGCTGCTGGTGAATTCGATCGTGTACGGCTCACCACTGCGGAAGCGGTCGTTATAGATGGTGCTGCCCGACACCTGGCCATTGGACAGGCTGACGCGTCCGTCATTCGGGGTCGGCGCGGTCATCGTAGTCTGGCTGCGGCTGGGGTTGAGCGCTTGTTCGAAGACGCTGTAGCCGCTCTCGTTGGAAGCAACGCTGAGCATGTCGCCAACCTGCAGGCTGGTGGTGCCCTGGTCACCCTTGTACGAGTACGTGCCATCGGCGTTGCGTTCGAACGGCTTGGTATCGCCACGGGAGCCGGAGAAGATGTACTTGCCGTTCTCGTCGCGGCTGTTCATCAGGCTGAACAGCTGCTCTTCGAGCTGGGTCAGCTCTTGCGCGTTGGCCAGGCGATCCTTGTCGGTCATGTTGCCGCTGCCGGAGCTGATCGCCAGCTCCTTTACCCGCGCCAGCACGTTGGTAATGCTGGTGAGGGTGGTTTCAGAGGTGCTCAGGCTGCTGCGAAGGCTGGCGATGTTGCCGCTGTACTGGTCGATCATGTTGCTTTGCTGCTCGAGTTGCAGCAGGCGAGCAGCGCCGACCGGATCATCGGCGGCAGTACGGATGCGCAGCATGTCACTGGCTTGCTGCTGGGATTCAACAGCCTTGGCGAAGTTACGCTGATAGTTCGACGTACTGTTGTTATAGAACTGGGCGGTAGAGATACGCACGGTCTACGTCTCCTTAAAGGCTGTTGATCAGCGTGCTGAAAGTTTCCTGGGCGATCTTGATGATCTGCGACGAGGCCGTGTAATACTGCTGGTACTTGATCAGGTTGCCGGTCTCTTCATCCAGGTCGACACCCGACACCGAGTTACTGGCTTCGCTGGCCGACTTGCGCAGGGCACCGGTCGCATCACTGTCGAGCTTGGCCTGGGCAGTCTTGCCGCCAACGTTCTCGACCAGCTTGCCGTAGGCATCGGTGAAACTGACGCCCCTGCCGTTATCGCCCAGGTCGATGGTCTGTTTGGTCTGCAGGTCAATGACTGCCTGGCCGTTGCGGTTGTCGGCAGAGCCGGCACCGGTCATGGCCACGGTGTAGTTGTCACCCTTCTTCGGCGCACCGGCCACGGTCATGTCGAAGCTGAAGGTCGCCGCCGGCGTGACGGCGTTGCCATTGGCATCGACGATCGGCACGTTGATCTGCAGCTTGTTTTCCTGCCCCGGAATGATGGTCCCGCTCGCGATCGGATCACCCTTGGCGTTGTGCACGGTGTAGGTCTGCGGGACGCTCTTCTCATCGCCGAACACCAGCTTGACCGGCGTCGAGTACTTCAGACCGTTCTCCAGCGCCAGGCGCTGGGTCGAATCGTAGATATCCAGCTTGGACGTCAGGTTCGGCTGGCCGATGATCCCGGTCCCCTGGTTACCCGCGCCACTGGTGGCATTGAGCGACGCCGCCAGGGCAATGCGCTTGGGATCGGTGAGCACGGTATCGATGCTGCCGGCCGCCCCGCGAGTCGGGGTGATCTTGAACGAATCGCCAGCCTGCACCGCACCGCCATTGAGGTTCAGGCTAAAGCCATCGATCACCTTGGGCGGATTGTCGTTAAGGTCGAAGGACCCCATGTCGGTACCGTCAGGCAGTTTCTTGACGCTGTAGCCGGTCGCGCTGGTGAAGGTCACCTGATAGTCGCTGGTGGTCAGCTTGCCGGTGTTCTTGATAGTCACATCAAGGTTGCCGGAGCCGGCACTGTTACCGGCCTTGGCAATGCTGCGCTGGCTGATCAGGGCCGCGCTGTTGATGTCATTGAACATCGACGCGCCGAAGTTGCCGTTCTTGTCGATCCCCTGGGCCAACTGGCTGTTGATCTGATCGGCAACCACCAGCGCGACCCGCCCCAGCTCGTTCAGGCTCGGGTCGAGCACATCGGTGCGGTAGCGCAGCACGCCGCCGATTTCACCACCGGTGACGCTGGCGGTGATATCGATCTTGGTAGTACCGCGATTGAGCTGCAGGTTCATCCGCGTCGGATCGGTCGGGCTGGCGACCGTGGACAGGGTATTGGTGCTCGTACCCAACACCAGCGACTGGCCGTTTTTCAGGTAGACATCCAGGTTGCCTTCGCGCTCGGTCACATCCACGCCCACCAGCTCGCTGAGCTGGCGCACCGCTTCGTTGCGCTTGTCGAGCAGGTCGTTGGGGCTGCCCTGCACCACCGAGACCCGCGAGATCTGGTCGTTGTACTGGGCAATGGCTGCGGTCAGGTTGTTGACCTGGGTGCTCATCGACGACAGGTTGCCGTTGAGGTTGCTGTTTTGCTGGTTGAGCTGCGCGGCGATGGTATTGAAGCGCTTGCTCAGGGCCTGGGCACTGGTCAGCAGCAACTGCCGCGAAGCATCTTCGGTAGGTTTGGCCGCGGCATTTTGCAGCGACGAGAAGAAGCTTTTCAGGGCACCGGTAATACCGGTGTCCTTGTCCGACAGGAGTTTGTCGATCGGCCCGATCTGGTCCAGATAGGCATTGCTGTCGCTGCTCAGCGACGAAGTGGTCCGCAGCTGGTTTTCCAGGAAGTTGTTGTACACCCGGCGCACGTCCGCCAGGGTGGTACCGGTTCCGATGAACACATGGCCTTCGCGAATCGAGCCTTTTGTGCTCTGGATATTCTGCTGGCGCGAGTAACCGGCGGTATCGACGTTGGTGATGTTGTTACCCGTGGTGTGCATGCCGGACTGGGCATTGCTGGCACCGGATAAGCCGATATTGATCAAACTCGCCATGGTTCAAACCTTATAGTTTCGTTGTAGTACCGACAGCCGCATAGCTCTCGTACGACTTCATCTGTTTTGCGATCTGCGAAATCTTGCTGGCGTAGTCCGGGTCGGTTGCATACCCGGCCTTCTGCAGCTCCCGCACAAACTGTTCTGGCTTATCGGCCGACTTCACCGCTTCTTTATAGCGCGCGTTGTTCTGCAGCAGGCTGACCAGGTCATGGAAGCTGTCCTGGTAGGAGTCGTAGGAACGGAACGCTGCGGTCTCCTTGACGAACTGGCCGTCGCGGAACTCGCTGGTGATCGCCCGCGCCTGGCCGCCCTGCCAGTTGCCGGTGGCCTTGATGCCGAACAGGTTGTGGCTGCTGCTACCATCGGCCTGACGCATGACCGACTTGCCCCAGCCGGTTTCCAGCGCAGCCTGGGCCACCAGGTAGCGCGGATCGATACCGATGCGCTTGGCGGCTTGCTCGGCCATCGGCAGCATGGTGGCGACGAACTCATCGGAGGAGCCGAATGCGCGCTTGGCCGGCGCCAATGGCGGCTGGGCCACGGCGCGACCATAGATGCGCATCGAGCCCGGCGCGGCAAAGCTCTGCGCCGACTGCCAGTCACCCTTGACCACGGCATCGGTCATCGCCGTGGTGCGCTGCGGCAAGGCCGCGGTGTTGGTGGTGGCTGCGGCGGCACCGCCCGACGGCACGATGCCAGCCAGCAGGCGATCGGTCAGCTTGCCCGGCAGTGCCAGGCGCCGCGAATTGAGTGCGGCCATGTCGTTGCGTGCGGCCGTGGCGTGTTCACCGCGCTCAGGCTCGGCCACCTTGGCCGCCCACAACGGACGCTGCTGGATATCCACCCGCGGGAACGGGCTGTTGTTGCTCGCGGCACTGGCCTTCTGCTTGGACAACTGACGCATCAGCACTTCCTGCAAGCCGATACCACCGCCCTCGCGGGACATGCTCACCGCCAGTTGCTGGTCGTACATCTGCTGGTACTGCTTGGTGGTCTCGGTGTTGAGCGGGTTGTCCTTGGCCAGTACATCGCTGGCCGAGCGCATCGACTTGAGCATCTCGTTGAGAAACAGCGACTCGAATTCCTGGGCCACCTTGCGCAGGTTGGCGTCGCTGTCGCGATCGCCGACCTTCAGCGAGTTCAGGCGATTGAGGTCGGTGTAGGCGCCACTGTCGGCAGCATTGAAGGCGCTTTTCGGCATATCCATGGTCCGCCCCCTCAGATCACGATCAGGTCGGCTTGCAAGGCGCCGGCCTGTTTCAGGGCTTCGAGGATCGCCATCAGGTCACCGGGCGCGGCGCCCACCTGGTTCACCGCACGGACGATTTCATCCAGGGTGGTACCCGGGCCGAACTTGAACATCGGCTTGGCTTCCTGCTCGGCATTGACTCGCGAGCGCGGCACTACGGCAGTCTCACCATTGGAGAACGGCCCAGGCTGGCTGACGATCGGGTCTTCGGTGATGGTCACCGTCAGGCTGCCGTGAGTCACCGCCGCCGGCGAGACCTTGACGTTCTGGCCGATGACGATGGTGCCGGTGCGCGAGTTGATGATGACTTTGGCCACGGCCTGGCCCGGATCGATTTCGAGGTTCTCGAGAATCGACAGGTAGTCGACCCGCTGGCTTGGATCGAGCGGCGCAGTGACTCGCACCGAACCACCGTCCAGGGCCTGGGCCACACCCGGGCCGAGCAGCTCGTTGACCTTGTCGACGATGCGCTTGGCGGTGGTGAAGTCCGGGCGATTGAGGTTCAGGGTCAGGCTGTTGCCCTGGTTGAAACCGCTGGGCACGGCACGCTCCACCGAGGCACCGCCAGGAATGCGGCCAGCCGAAGGGACGTTGACGGTGATCTTCGAGCCATCGCGGCCTTCGGCATCGAAACCGCCGACCACCAGGTTGCCCTGAGCGATGGCGTAGACGTTACCGTCGATACCCTTGAGCGGGGTCATCAACAGGCTGCCGCCGCGCAGGCTCTTGGAGTTACCGATCGACGAGACGGTGATGTCCACCACCTGCCCCGGCTTGGCGAACGCCGGCAGGTCGGCATGCACCGACACCGCAGCGACGTTCTTCAGCTGCACGTTACCCGACCCCGGCGGCACCTTGATGCCGAACTGCGAGAGCATGTTGTTGAAGGTCTGCAGGGTGAACGGCGTTTGCGTGGTCTGGTCACCTGTGCCGTTGAGCCCCACCACCAGGCCGTAGCCGATCAGCTGGTTGGTGCGCACGCCGGAAATGCTGGCGATGTCCTTCAGACGCTCGGCCTGCACGGCGAACGCAGTGGACAGCAGAATCGTAGCGGCAATCAGCTGCTTGAAGTTGAACATGGTCATCCGAACCTAGAAAGGCCAAAGCGGGCTGATGAAGAACCGGTCAAGCCAACCCGGCTGGCTGGCATCGGCGAACGAGCCGGTGCCCGAGTAGGTAATGCGCGCATCGGCAACACGGGTCGAAGGCACGGTGTTGTCGGTGGCAATGTCATCGGCACGGATCATCCCGGCGATGCGCACCAGCTCGTCGCCGGTGTTGAGGGTCAGCCACTTCTCGCCGCGCACGGCAATGATGCCGTTGGGCAGCACGTCGGCAACGGTGACGGTGATCGAACCGGTCAGGGTGTTGCCCTGGGCCGCCTTGCTATCACCCTTGGTTGAGCGGTCGCCGCTGTAGCCGGCACTGAGGCTGAGGTCGCCATCACCAAACGGATTGTTGGTGGTCACGCTGCTGCCGAACAACGAGGTCAGGCCGAGTTCGGCCTTGCTGTTCTTGTCGATCTGCGAGTTGGCATTCTTGCTCGCCTGGGTGCGCTCGTTGAGGGTGATAGTGATGATGTCACCGACCCGGAAAGCCTTGCGGTCGCTGTACAGGTTCTGTTCGAAACCGGCCTGGTAGATCGAGCCGTTGTTGGCCGCCGCCGGCAATGGCGTGCGCGGCAATACCGGCGCGTAGTAGGGATCGTTGGGCTTGGGCGTCGGCGCGACGCAACCGGCCAGCAAGGCGACCCCACTCAGGGCTAGTATGCAAAACAAACGACTCATGACTCTGACCTCACGGTGTAACAGGCGCCGTTCAAGCGACCTCGAAGACTTCACTTACAGGTTCTGGGTAACGTACGAGAGCATCTGGTCGGCGGTGGAGATGACCTTGGAGTTCATTTCGTAGGCACGCTGGGTAGTGATCATGTTGACCAGCTCTTCCACGGTGCTGACGTTGGAGTTTTCCAGGGTCTGCTGCTGCACCACGCCAAAACCGTTGAGGCCCGGGGTACCGATTTGCGGCGCGCCGCTGGCGGCGGTTTCCAGGAACAGGTTGCTGCCCATGGCCTGCAGGCCGGCCGGGTTGATGAAGTCGGCGGTCTGGATGTTGCCGATGATCTGCGCCGCCGGGTTGCCGGCAGTGGTGATCGACACGGTGCCGTCCTGGCCGACGGTGAAGGTCTGCGCCTCGGGCGGCACGACGATCGCAGGCTCCAGGGCAAAGCCGTTGGCCGTGACGATCTGGCCATCGGAGTTCAGGTGGAAGGTACCGTCACGGGTGTACGAAACAGTGCCGTCCGGCTGCAAAATCTGGAAGAAGCCACGGCCATTGACCGCCATGTCCAGCGGGTTCTCGGTGGTCTGCAGGCTGCCGGTGCTGAAGTTCTTCTGGGTGCCGACGATGCGCACACCGGTACCGACTTGCAGGCCCGACGGCAGTTCGCTGTCCTGGGTCGACTGGGCACCCGGCTGACGCTTGATCTGGTAGAGCAGGTCCTGGAACTCGGCACGATCACGCTTGAAGCCGGTGGTCGAAACGTTGGCCAGGTTGTTGGAAATGGTGGTCAGGTTGGTGTCCTGGGCGGACAAACCGGTTTTACTGACCCAAAGAGCCGGAAGCATGCTGTTCTCCTCGCGCGCCTGTTTTACGGCGCTACGTCTGTGTAATTAGCCGATCTGCAAAACCCGAGCCATGGCTTCGTCGCCTTCCTTGGCCGTGGTCATCATCTTGACGTGCAATTCGAATTGACGGGACAGCGCCAACACCGAGGTCATTTCCTCGACCGCATTGACGTTGCTTGACTCCAGGAAACCGGAGACCACCTGGACGTTGGCATCGGCAGCGGCAGGCTGGCCGTTCTTGGTATGGATCATGCCGTCCAGGCCCTTGGTCATGTTCTTCAGGTCCGGGTTGACCAGCTTGATGCGGTCGACCTCGGCCATCACCCGCGGGCCTTCACCCATGGCGCGAATACTGATGGTGCCGTCCTGGCCGACCTCGACCTTCTGCTCTGGCGGCACGGCAATCGGACCGCCGTTGCCCATCACCGGCATGCCGTTGCCGGCCCGCAGCACGCCCAGACCGTCAATGTTCAGGCTGGCGGTGCGCACATAGGCTTCACTGCCATCAGGGGCCTGCACGGCGATAAAACCGTCACCGCCGATGGCGATATCCAGGTCGCGACCGGTCTCCTGCATCGAGCCCGGGCTAAAATCGGTGGCCGGGCGCTCGGTCATGGCATAGGCCCGCGCCGGAAAGCTGTCACCAAACACCGGCATCGAACGCGCCTGCTCCAGGTCGCGCTGAAAACCGCTGGTGGAAATGTTCGCCAGGTTGTTGGCATGGGCCTTTTGCGCCAGCGCGTTCTGGCTAGCGCCGGTCATGGCCACGTATAGCATCTTGTCCACAGTCATCCTCCGCTGCGCTGGCGAACACTTGCCGTCCGCCGCTGCTCTGCAGTGCCTGTAGCAAGTTTCAAACCAACTTTTACAAACAACGGAAAACGCCCGGCAGACAAGGGCTTGAGCGGCGCACGAAGAGAACCGCGAGAGAAGCGCCGTCGAAAATACGGCGCCGGTTTGCCGCTAGCGGCAAGTTTCAGTAGTCACGGCAACCGGCATTGTTGAACGGCCCGGCAAACAGCTTCCAGCCCGGCCCCGGGGAAAACTGCGCGCACACCAGGCGACCGTCGGCCTGGCTTTCCCAGCGATACCAGGGCGCCATGTCGGCCCAGGCCTGAGCACCCAGCACTCCCGCGAGCAGCAAGGCAACACTTAAACGTCGCAGCATGATCCTTACCCTTGAAACGACAGACCCCTTCCGAGAAAGGGGTCTGTCCACACTCAATTCACGCCACCCGAATCAGGTCATCTGAATGATGGTCTGCATGATGGTGCTCTGGGTGGAGATGGTTTTGGCGTTGGCCTGGTAGTTGCTCTGCGCCTTGATCAGCTCGACCAGCTCGTTGGTCAGGTTGACGTTCGAGGCCTCCAGCGCGTTGGACTTGATCGCGCCCAGGGTGCCAGTGGTCGGCGCATCGATACCCGGAATGCCCGAGGCGAAGGTTTCTTTCCAGCGCGTACCGCCCATCTGCTCCAGGCCCTGCTCGTTGGCGAAGCTGGCGATGGCCACCTGGCCAATGGCGCGAGACTGCTGGTTGCTGAAGCTGGCGAACATTACACCGGTGGAGTCGATGCTCAGGCTGGAGAGAATGCCGGTGGCATAGCCGTCCTGGGACTGGGACATCCGCGCCGTCTCGGTGTTGTAGGAGGTGGTGCTGTTCATCGACAGACGCATGCCATCCGGGTTGCCGCTCGAACCGTTAGGACCCCACGTATTGGTAGTCTTGTTATACACCGCCGGAATCCAGCCCTTCATGGTGAAGGTGTTGTTGGCCACACTGAACTCGTACTGACCTGGCGGCGTGGTCGGCACACCGGCGGCACTGGTGGACATGGCCTTGATGCTGCCATCGGAGTTGAAGCTCATGGTGCCGGTCAGTGGCGTGGCGCTGGCCGGATCGTAGGGGTTGCGACCGTCGACCAGGGTGTACATGGTCCACTCGTTGGTGTCGGTCTTGCGGTAGTACTGCTCCATGACGTGCTCGTTACCCTGACTGTCGTAGACCTTGGTCGGGAACGACTTGGTGTAGGTGCTTTCGTCAGTCGGGTTGAACGGCGCGTTGGGGATAGTGGCAGCCGGGTTGCTCGGATCAGGCTTGGTCAACGGAATCGGCGATGCCGACGAGTTCAGGTTGATACCCTGGTCGATCAGCGTGGTCGACTTCGGCGCCAGCGCCGAGGTGTCGATCTTCAGATCGGTCAGCACGCCCTTGGCAATCTTGCCGGTGGAGTCAGCGGCGTAACCCTGCAGGCGGATACCGTCCGCGGTGACAACGTAGTTGTCCTTGTTGGTCTGGAACGCACCGGCACGGGTGTAGCTCAGCGAGCCATTGTCGCTGAGGACGAAAAAGCCCTGCCCCTGGATACCCATGTCCAGCACGTTGCCGGTGTTGTTGACATCACCCTGGCCAAACTGCTGCGACACCGCTGCCAGGGTCACGCCGTTACCGACGGTCTTGCTGCCGACACCGAGCTTGCTCGCCGAATAGGCGTCAGCGAACTCGGCACGGGACGATTTGAAGCCGGTGGTGGCAACGTTGGCGATGTTGTTGCCGGTCACGTCCAGTTGCTTGTTGGCTGCATAGAGACCGCTAAGGCCGATATTGAAAGACATCTTTCCACTCCTTGTGCCGCGTTAGCCGGCTCTATATACCGATGGTTTGGACTTTGGACAGGGCAACGCTGCCCAGGCCGGCGAGGTTGAGCATCAGCTCGCCACCCGTCTGACTGATAGTGACGCTGCTGACCGTGGCCGGCAGCAAGGTGTACATCTCCACCTGCTTGCCCTCGACCTTGGTCTTGGCGGCAAAGCTGTAGGTGCCCGGGTCGACTTTCTGGCCCGCGTCGTTGGTACCGTCCCAGATGAACTCGGCGTTGCCCGCCTTGGTTTCGCCCATCTGCAGGGTCTTGACCACCTTGCCATCCTTGTCGGTGATGGTGATGGTCGCGGCACTGATGCTCTGTGGCACCACCACGGAGCCGGTGAAGCTCTTGGTGGTGTCGACCACCGCCTTGTCGCTCTGGGTGATGACCGAGCGGCCGACCAGCGACGAGGCCTGCAGGGCCTGGGACGACTTGTAGTTGCCGGTGATCGCGTTGACCGACTCGTTCAGGCTGGTAATGCCTTCCAGGCTACTGAACTGCGCCAGCTGGGCGACGAATTCACTGTTGTCCTGCGGGTCGAGTGGGTTCTGGTGCTGCATCTGGGTAACCAGCAGCTGCAGGAACGCATCCTTGCCCAGGGTTTGCTTGTTGCCGGCCTTGGCGGCGACGGTGCTGCCCAGGGAACTGGTCTCAGTGGTCTTCTTGCCGGAAGACTTGATGACGTCGTTCAGGCTGAGCGTGCTGTCTTTGACGGTAGTAGCCATTGGCTTAGTCCTTTATCACTGACCCAGGGTCAGGACCTTCTGCATCATGGTTTTAGCCGTGTTCATCAGCTCGGCATTGGTCTGGAACGAGCGGCTGGCGGAGATCATGTCAGCCATTTCTTCCACCACGTTGACGTTCGGGTAGTAGACATAGCCGTCCTTGTTCGCCGCCGGATGATTCGGCTCGTAGCGCGCCTCGAGGTTGCTCTGGTCTTCGACCACGCCAAGCACCTGCACGCCCTGCCCTGCAGCGTCCTGGTCCTGGAACAGCGATTGGCTGACACCGGCCTGGGCCTGCTGGAAGGTGGTGGCGAATACCGGATGACGGGCGCGGTAGGTCTGGTCGATGCTCGACGAGACAGTCTCGGCGTTGGCGATGTTCGAAGCGACGGTGTTCAGACGCGTGGTCTGGGCGCTCATGCCGCTACCGGCAATGTTGAAGACACTGGCGAGGGACATGACTTACTCTCCGCGCAGGGCCGATACCAGCCCTTTGAATTTACTGTTGAGCAGCGTGAAGCTGGCCTGGAAGCCCACGGCGTTTTCCGCGTAGCTCGATTGCTCGAGCTGGGCATCGACGGTGTTCTGGTCGATCGACGGTTGCATCGGCGTACGGTACTGCAGGGACTCGTCACCCATGCTCAGGCCTTCGGCCTCGATGTGCCGGGCGTTGGTACGATCCAGCGAGAAATGGCCCTTGCTGGTCTGCTCGGCCTGGGCCGCCAGGACCGAAGCGAAGTCCATGTCGCGCGCCTTGTAGTTCGGCGTGTCGGCGTTGGCGATGTTGTTGGCCAGCACCTCGGCGCGCTGGGCGCGAAAGCCCAATGCCTTTTCGTGGATGCCGAGCGCTTTGTCGAAGCTGATGCTCATGTCGGGGAAACCTTCGAAGGTTTTTCGTTGACTGAGCTAGAGCAAGAGCCATGCCAAAAAACAAAACCCCGTAAATACGGGGCTTTGAGGCGTTTGCCGCTGGCGGCAATGCCAGAAAAGTGGCAAAAGAGCGGCAAGCGGCAAGCTTCAAGCGGCAAGAACAAGCCAGGCGGTGCACGATCTGCTCTTTCTTGCCGCTTGAAGCTTGTGGCTTGCCGCTAAGGCCTATTTGGCCTGATAAATGATCCCCGGGCTGCACTGGACCATCTGGTAATGATCCGGCAAGCCATTGAGCGCCTCGGAAGCGCCAAGGAACAGGTAGCCACCCGGCTTGAGCGTGCCGTGAATGCGCAGGAGGATGTCCTTCTTGACCTGGGCCGAGAAGTAGATCAGCACGTTGCGGCAGAACACGATGTCGAATTTGCCCAGGCTCGCGTAGCTGTCGAGCAGGTTGAACGAGCGAAATTCGACACGGCTGCGGATCGGCGCCTTGATCGCCCAGCGCCCCGGCCCCTTGACGTCGAAGTAGCGCTGCAGACGCTCCTGGGACAGGCCGCGGGCAATCGCCAGGCTGTCGTACTCGCCGGTCTTGCAGTTGGTCAGCATCGAGCCGGACAGGTCGGTGGCAACGATCTGCGCCCCCATCTTCAACTGGCCGATATTGCTGCGCTCGAACTCGTCGATGGCCATGGAGATGGAATACGGCTCCTGCCCCGACGAGCAGGCCGCCGACCAGATGCGCAGGCGCTGACCGGGGTTGGCCTTGATCTGCTCGGGCAATACCTTGTTCTTGAGCACTTCAAACGGATAGGTGTCGCGAAACCAGAGGGTTTCGTTGGTGGTCATGGCATCGACCACCTGCTCGCGCAAGCCACTGCGCGGCTGGCTCTGGATCCGTTGCACCAGTTCGCTCAGGGACTTGATGCCCTGCTGCTCCATCAGCTTGTTGAGACGGCTGGAGACCAGGTATTGCTTATTTTCGCCCAGCAGGATGCCACAGGCTTTTTCCAGGAAGACCCGGAACTGTTCGAAATCCAAATTACCCGTAGACAATGATGCCGCCTCTTAAATCGTATGTACCGCCAGGGGCGATCGCCCCTGGCCGTTAGTGCGTGGCCTTGATCCGATCAACAACGCGCTGGGCGAGGTCGTCCGGCCGGAATTTGGCCAGGAAGTCATCGGCACCGACCTTCTTGACCATCGCCTGGTTGAACACCCCGGACAGCGAAGTATGCAGGATGATGTGCAACTTTTGCATGCGCGGGTCGCTGCGAATCTCGGCGGTCAGGGTGTAGCCGTCCATCTCCGGCATCTCGATATCGGAGATCATCATCAGGAACTCTTCTTCCGGACGCTTGCCCTCGTCGACCAGCTTGCGCAGGTAGTCGAGCGCCTGGCGGCCATCGTTGAGCGCCACCACCTCGACGCCGACGGTCTGCAGGCAACGGCTGACCTGCTTGCGCGCCACCGACGAGTCATCGACCGTCAGCACCCGCAGCATCACCGCCTTGTCCTGCACCTCGGCATCGACCACACCGGCGGAAATCGCCTCGGAGGTCGGCGCCACTTCGGCGAGGATTTTCTCCACGTCGATGATTTCGACCATCTTGTTGTCGACCCGGGTCACTGCCGTCAGGTAGTGATCGCGCCCGGTGCCCTTGGGTGGCGGATGGATCTCCTCCCAGTTCATGTTGACGATGCGCTCCACCGAATGCACCAGAAACCCCTGGGTCTTGGTGTTGTACTCGGTGATGATGACGAAGCTCTTGCTTGTTTCTTCACTCAGACCGGGCATCCCGGTCGCCATCGCCAGATCGAGGATCGGGATGGTTGCCCCACGAATATTCGCGACCCCGCGCACTACCGGGCTGGACTTGGGCATCACCGTCAGGTTCGGGCATTGCAACACTTCCCGCACCTTGAACACGTTGATGCCGTAGAGCTGCTCGCCATTGAGGCGAAACAACAGCAGCTCCAGGCGGTTCTGCCCTACCAGTTGCGTGCGCTGGTTCACCGAATCCATTACACCAGCCATGCCAGACTCCTTCACCAAACGCTTCGAGCTTCGTACCCAGTCGGCACGCGCTTTGCTTTTTTTAATCGTATGAACACGAAAACGACATTTTTCCGACGCCTGACCCGCCACCTGCCCGGCTTCCTTGCTGCGCTGTGCCTGCTGGCCCCTGGCGTTCGAACTCTGGCTGACGCTTTCACCTTGCCTGAACAGCTTATCGGTGTCACCCAGGGGTTTCTTGAATTCACCGTAGAAGACTATCTGGCCACCAGCCAGACCGAGGGCCGCTACGAGATCCAGGTCAACAACCTCGACCCGCGCCTGCGCATGCCGCTGTGCGACCAGCAACTGGGCGCCTCGCTGGAGAGCCCGGCGCAGCCATTGGGCCGTGTCACCGTGCGGGTTCGCTGCGACGGCAGCTCACCGTGGACGGTGTTCGTGCCCGCCCAGGTACGCCTGTTTCGCAATGTCGTGACCGTGGTCCGCCCGCTCAAGCGCGACAGCATTGTCGGCGAACAGGACGTAGCCCTGCGCGAGCGCGATGTAGGCATGCTCAACCAGGGTTTTCTCGGCAACCTCGACCAGGCGGTCGGGCTCAAGGTTATCCGACCAACGGTCATGGACCAGGTACTCACCCCCCAGCACCTGGAGCAGGCCGAGGTGGTGCGCAAGGGTGATCAGGTGGTGATTACCGCGCGCAGCGGCAGCCTGGCCGTGCGCATGCCCGGCGAAGCCCTGAGCAAGGGCGGCCTGAGCGAACAGATCCGGGTGCGCAACCTCAACTCCAAGCGGGTGGTCAAGGCCAGGGTGACCGGCCCGGGCCAGGTGGAAGTGGCCATGTAAGTACTTGAATCAGGAACAACACTGGCGATCAGGAACTGCTTTTCCTAAACTGTGTCCCATTGGGTGCCCAGAACTGGCCGCGCAGGCCGCCGTGCATTTGCGCCTAAAGTTTCTTTCGGGTTGGCCGAAAACAAGGCAAGCGTCCAAATACCCAGAGGTTTTCTGATCATGGTCATCGACTTCAGTCGTTTGAATAACTCCCCGTCGGTTGCCGGCGGCGTGCGCACTGGCAGCAGCCAGGAAAGTACTGCCAGCACGGCTTCGGCCAAGGCCGGCAGCGCCGTTGAGCACAGCGCCAGCGGGGAAACCGTACACCTGAGCCACGAGGCCCAGCAGTTGCAAAAGGTCAGCGACAAGCTGCGCGACCAGCCGATTGTCAACAGCGCCCGGGTGGCCGAGTTGAAACAGGCTATCGCCGACGGCAGCTACCAGGTCGACAGCAACCGCGTCGCCAGCAAACTGCTTAATTTCGAAGCCCAGCGCTAGCCCCTGGCGCGCTGACTTCAGGACGCTTGAACCAAAGAGCCAGCCATGCACGACACCACTCTGCTGCAACTGATCGAGAGCGATATTGCTCCTGCGCAAGATCTGCTCGAGTTACTGCAAACCGAAGCCGCTGCCCTGCACGGTCGCGACATGCCGCTGCTGGAAAACATCCTGGCGCGCAAACAGTCGCTGGTGATCCAGCTCGATCAGCAAGGCCGCCGACGCAGCGAGCTGCTGGCCAGCCTGGGCCTTTCCCAGGACCGCGAGGGTGTTGCCCAACTGGCCAGCCAGTCGCCTCTGGGTGAACTGCTGCTGCAACAACTGGACGCACTGGGCAAATTGCTGGGCGACTGCCAGGCAGTCAATGAGCGCAACGGCCGCGCCATCCTGCTCCAGCAGAGCACCACGGCCAACCAGATCAAAATCCTCATGGGCGGCGAAACACCGTCGCTTTACGACAGCCGTGGGTCAACCTCTCCCCTTGCCAAGCCACAGGCACTCAGCCAGGCTTGATTCCCTGTATCAAGGCACGGAACATACTGGCAAAATGCCGTAACTTGCGTGTGACGTTTTTGCCTGGAGATTGATTAACCGTGTTCAATGAAGCAGAAGCTCCGCAGCCTCCGAAGGTGCTGACTACCCCTTTGGAAATTGCCGCCAACTTGCGGTCGCTGCAAGAGAGCCATGACCCGCTGATCATCACCTTCCACGAACGCAGCCAGCGTTTTCAAAGCTATGTGGTCGAAGTCGACCGCGAAGGCAATCGCCTGGCCCTTGATGAAATGATCCCCCGTGACGGCGAACGCTACCTGCAGAATGGCGAACCGTTTCGCGTCGAAGGCTTTCATGATGGTGTGCGCATCGCCTGGGAGTGCAACACCCCACTGAGCATTGTCGAGGCCGACGGCCATCGCAGCTACCGCGGCACCCTGCCCAGCGAAGTGGCCTATCACCAGCGCCGCAATGCCTTTCGCGCGGCACTCAAGCTTACCCAGCTAGTGGATGTTGTCCTCGACGGCGACAAGCTCAAGGGCAATGGTGCCCTGCGCGGCAAACTGCTGGACATTTCCGCCACCGGCTGCAAGTTGCGCTTCGAAGGCAATGTCGAAGAGCGCCTGCAACTGGGCCAGGTCTACGAAAAGTTCGCCACCGGTGTGCCGCTGGGCTTGTCTCAGGTTGAGGTGGAACTGCGCCACTTGCACTTCGAAGAGCGTATCAACGCCACCTTCGCCGGCGTGCGCTTTCACAACCTCAACGGGCAGATGCAGCGCAAGATTGAAACCTTTGTCTATCAGTTGCAGCGTGAAGCGCGGCGCTTCGATAAAGACGACTACTGAGTCGCAACCAATCGCTGGCAACGCCAGCTCCCACAGGTGCGCTGCATACGTGGGAGCCGGCCTTGCCGGCGATGGGCCGCAACGCGGCCCCGACCACTCCATCACACCTGCATCGGCTTGACCTCTTCAGCCACAACCTCAGCTTCAGCCCCCTCCTCCGCCTCGGTATCCTCTGCTGCCACCGGCGTCTGCATCTGATCCTGCACCACCTGCTCGTCAACCCGTGGGTCCAGCGCTGCCGACAATGGCGAACCGGCCGCCGGCATGGCCACGTGATGCAGCGGCGCGTCGTCGACCTGGTGCAGGCCGGTAACCGCTTTCGGACGGATGCGCCAGACCAGCACCAGGGCGAAGAAGACGAAGAAGGCATAGAGCATCTGGTTGCCCAGCACCTTCATCAGCACCCCAGCCACCAGCGGCCCGATACTCGCGCCTACGCCATAGGTCACCAGCAGCATTGCCGTCAGCGAAACCCGTCGCTCGCTCTCGACGTGGTCGTTGGAGAACGCCACCGCCAGCGGGTACAGGCAGAACTGCAGCAATGACACGGCAAAGCCGACTACGAACAGCACCTCCAGCGGCACGCTGGGCATGATCGCCAGCGGCAAGGCGACAATCGCCAGGCCCACCGCAACACTGCGAATCAGCACGGCGCGGTCGTAGCGATCGGACAACCAGCCCAGCGGCCACTGCACCAGCAGCCCGGCAAAAATACAGCAGCCCATGAACAGACCGACCTGCTCGGTACTCAACCCCTGCTTGGCTGCATACAACGGTGCCAGGCCATAGAAGGAACCGACAATGAGCCCGGCACCGAGCACCGTACTCAGCGACTGCGGCACACGCTTGATAAAGAAGCGCGGCTCCATCGGCGCAGGCCGCAGCGGCGCCGGGTGAATCCGCCGAGTGAGCGCCACCGGCACCAGGCACAGGGCAAAACACATGGCCACCAGCATCAGCAGCTCAAGGCCCAGCTGCGGGTGCGCCACCAGAATCAACTGGCCGAGCACCAGCCCCAAATACGAGGCGATCATGTAGCCACTGAATACCGCACCACGCTGTTTGGCGTCAGCCTGCTCGTTAAGCCAGCTCTCGATGACCATGTACTGGCACATCATTCCCAGGCCGACGATGACCCGCAGTACCACCCAGGCCGGCAACCAGCTGACCAGACCATGGCCGAGCACCGCCGCCCCGACGATACCGGCGCAGGTAGCGTAGGCACGGATATGCCCGACCCGGGCAATCAGCCGGTGGCCGATCTTGCCGCCCAGGGCCAGGCCGAAATAGTTGGCGGCCATCAGTGCACCGACCCAGAGGCTGTCGACATGATCGGCAGCCAGGCGCAGGGCCAGGTAGGTACTCAACAAGCCGGAGCCGATCAACATCATCAGCGCCGCGAAATACAGCGCGCGAAAAGACTTCCAGATCTGTCGCATCAGCGTCCCGATTGGCTCCTTGAGCGGATGGAAAAACTGCTTGAAAGCATAAGTGAAAAAAACCGCCTTGCCGTCGGCGAGCATAAAAAAACAGGTGGCAGAGCGTTTTCGAAAAATGTCCGCCACCTGCCTTGATGCTATGCCTGGGCGGCCAGTACGCGGCGCTCCCACGGAGTGATCTCATCGAGGAAACTGCTCAACTCCAGCGTCTTGGTGGCGATGTAGCCTTCGATGAACTCCTTGCCGAACAGTTCCCGCGCCAAGTCGCTACGCTTCAGACGCTCCAGGGCCGCATGCAAGGTACATGGCAGGCTCAATTGATCCGGCACCTCGAACTCGCCCTGGATAGCCGGGGCGGGTTCGAGCTGCCGCTCGATGCCGTGCAGGCCCGCCGCCAGGCTTGCGGCGATCGCCAGGTACGGGTTGGCGTCAGCGCCCGGCAAGCGATTCTCGACCCGCCGCGCCTCCGCCGAGCTGGCCGGGATGCGCAGGCCGGCGGCACGGTTGTCTTCGGACCAGCAGGCATTGTTGGGCGAGGCATAGGGGTGACACAGGCGCTGATAGGAGTTCACGTTCGGCGCGAACAAGGCGGTGAAATCCGCCAGGCACGCCTGCTGGCCGCCGATGAAGTGATAGAAGGTCGGCGTCGGTTTGCCCTGTGCATCGCTGAACACATTGCCGCCGCCCGCCACCTCGACCACGCTCTGGTGAATGTGCATGGAACTGCCCGGCGTGTGCGCCAGCGGCTTGGCCATGCACACCACGGTCAGGCCATGCTTGAGCGCAACTTCCTTGAGCAGGTGCTTGAACAGCAGGGTCTGGTCGGCCAGCAGCAGCGGGTCGCCGTGCAGCAGGTTGATCTCGAACTGACTGACGCCCATCTCGTGCATGAAGGTATCGCGCGGCAAGCCCAGGGCGGCCATGCAGCGATAGACCTCGTTGAAGAACGGTCGCAAGCCGTTGTTGGAACTGACGCTGAACGCCGAATGACCTTGCTCGCGGCGACCATCCTTGCCCAGCGGCGGCTGAAACGGCTGGTTGGGATCGCTGTTGGGGGCGAAGACAAAGAACTCGAGCTCCGTCGCCACCACTGGCGCCAGGCCACGGGCAGCGTAACGGGCGAGCACGGCCTTGAGCAGTCCGCGAGTGGACAGGCCCGAGCTTTCACCACTGAGCTCTAGCGCATCACAAATCGCCAGGGCCCGGGGCTCATCGCTCCAGGGCAGGCGATAAATATGGTGTGGATCGGCCACCAGCGCCAGGTCGCCGTCGTCGCTGCCATAGAAGCGCGCCGCCGGGTAACCGCCCATGATGCATTGCAGCAGAACGCCGCGGGCCATCTGCAGGCGGCGACCTTCGAGAAAGCCTTCGGCGGTCATCACCTTGCCGCGAGCAACGCCGTTGAGGTCCGGGGTAATGCACTCGATTTCATCAATGCCCGTCAATCGCTCGGCGAGAGAACGTTGGCCATTGCTCGTCATGACTTGGTCCTTGTTATCTTTAACAAGCCGCGAACGGCGACCCCTCAACATAGTCTCGGGGTGTTAAAAATATCAAGCACTCACACCAGGGCAATGCCATTGGCATTGCCCTGTAGAGACAAGCCTCAGTCGCCGAGCCAGGCGCTGCGCCATGCATCCAAAGTACCCTGGTCAAGCATCCACTCACGCTGCACCGCCGCCCGCAATTGCAGACCCGCCTGGCGCAACGCGCAGCGGTCGGCCAACTGCGCACGGATGGCCTGTACCCAGTCAGCGGGACTGTTGTTGACGCGAGTGACCGGCAACGTCGTGCGATAGCCAGGCATGTCACTGCAGACTACCGGGAAGCCGCAGGCACCATACTCCAAGAGACGCTCAGGGCCCTTGAACTCGCTGCCCAGGCTCGCCCGCAAAGGTGCCAGGGCCAGATCCAGATTGAGGCGGGCCAGCGCCTGGGCACGCTGTGCTGGCGCAACAACGGGATGAAGCTCCTTGATATGCGCACGCAGCGCGGGCGGACAGCAGCCGTACATGACCCAGTCGACCTCTGCCGACAGGGCCTCGATCACCTCGGCAATCGAGGCAAGATCGTCCGCCTCCGCCGGCGCCCCAAACCAACCCACCCGCGGCCGCGCCGGACGCTGCGCCGCAGGTTCCGGCAGCAGCCACTGCTCAGGGTCCAGACGACTTTCGATCAAGCGCACATCTGCATGCAGATGCCGCCCGACCTCGGCCATCATCGAAGTCGCCACCACCACCCGGTCGACCTCAGCCAGCATTTCACGCAGCAACTGCATGTCTTCACGGGACTCGGGCAGCACATCCAGCTCGTAGACCCGGGCAGCGCTGGAGTACGCCTTGATGCTGCGCAGCGCCTGGAGCTTGGCCGGCTCTGCACGCCCGTGCATGACGATCACCTGGGCACCAAAGCGTTCGAGCTCGACAGCCCCGGGCAGGGTTCCAACCTGAGCGGTCTGAATCGTTGCCAGTTGTTGATGGCGGTGCAGCGGCTGGCCCAGACGATCCCAGGCGCTGTAGCTTTGCTGATCGACATGGGCCAGAACGACCGGCGCGCCGAGGCTGAACAACGGCCGCCAGTTCAAGGCCAGCGAGCCGAGCATGCTGGCGCTGCGATCATCCAGCGAAACATTGCCGTTGCAGGCCGGGTCGCGGGCAAGCTTCGCCAGCCAGCGCTCACACAGTGCACGCTGGGTCGTGCCGGCAAACGGCGCGAGCTCGGCAGTGTTCATGTACAGGCAGCGCGCTGCCCACACCGTCAGATAGCCATGCTGCCCCAGGCGCAGGCACAGGTCGACATCGGCGCCTTCGTCGGCGAAAGCCGACGCATCGAAGCCGCCCGCCTCGGCAAACAAGGCCGTACGCACCAACAGGCAATCCTGTGTCACCGCGCTGTAGTTCTGGTCCAGCTGCAGACGACCGAGGTAACCGGACGCTTCGCCGCTGTCACCGGCAAACACCCGGCCGGCCCCGGAAAACACCCCGGGAAGCAAACCGGCGTGGGAAATTTTGCCATCCGCCGAAAAACCCTTGCCGCCGACCACTGCCACTTCCGGGCGCAAACCGTGATTGAGCAGGTGCTGCAACCATTGCCCCTCGATCACCGCCGATTGGCTGGAGAAGAACAACAGCAACTCACCCGAGGCGTACTCGGCACCGAGGTTCCTTGCCGCACTGGCAGTGCACAGGCTTTCGGCACGCACGATGCGCAATTGCCCCGGGGTGAACTGTTCGACATCCTGCAACCACTGGCTGACCTCCTGCGGCGCGTCACCGCACTCAACCACCAGCAATTCGTAGTGCGGGTACTGCGTATGCTCCAGCACGCTGGTGAGGCAGCGCTCCAGTGCCGCCAGATCGCTGTTGGCGACGACCACGATCGAGACCAGGGGCTGATGCACATGCCCATAATCAATGGCAAAGCGGCCCTCACCGAACGCCGACACCTGGGCATCACTGTAGCCACGCGCATCCAGGTGCTGCGTGATTGCCAAGTGCCCGGTATTGGCCTCAATAACGGGCGGCCGGCTGAACAACAGCGGTTCTGGAATGTGCCCGAAACCATTGATGCCATGCTGGTTGACCAGGCGCAGAATCAGCTCGAACTCCATCGCCCCAGCGAAGCCTTCGCTAAAGCCGCCACAGGCCAGCAGTGCCTCTCGGCTGAACAGCCAGTGGCCAGCCATCACCGAAGGATTGCTGAGCAAAAAGTCCAGGTTGAAGCCCGGCCGCAACCCTACGCTGACCTGCCCCTTGGCATCACGCGTGGCGTAATCTGCGAACACCGCCGCACAGGCTGCAGCACCCGGCAGCTCGAGGGCGACGCAAGTGAGGCCGGCGGCGGTAAATTCCTCCCCTGCCCGGGCCAGCAGCACCCAATCACAGCGGCTTTGCTCAAGCAACTGGTTGAGCTGGGCAGCCAGTGCGTGCGGCAGCAGCTGCATCAACGTGCAAGGCGAAGGGCCAGCCTGCACTTGCGGGTCGGCGCTGAGCACCATGACCTGCGGGGTATAGGCCGAATCCTGGCGATACAGGCTGTCAAGCGTAAGCTGCAGCGCCTGGCGGTCAGCGTCAGGGTCGAGGACAATAATGCCGATGTTCGGCTGCTGTGCCCGGCCCTGCAAATGCTCGGCAAGCAACCGGCGATGTTCAGCACCCAGCACACGCCCGTCCATCCAGTGGGCAGTGAACAGCGCCGTTTGCACACGGATCGAGTTATCGATGATCATCTTCATGAGGTTGACCGGCTGGAACAGCGAGCCGGGTTGCAGCGGTGCCACATCAACCATCACACCGCCTGAAGGATCAGCCCAGCCCAGCTCATAGACGCTGCGGGTAAAGTCCTTCTGCCCTTGGCCAGCCTCCAATTGGGCCCAATTGACCCGACTGAACTGCTGTTGCGACACCCGATAGCGGGTCAATGGCCGCTCCAGCAAGGCCAGGTTGCCCCGCTGGAACAAGCGCGCCGCCATCGCCATGTCACCGAAGCCGACGATCAGTTTCCCCTGCAGCGACATCACCTGGTCGCCGAATGCCAGCAGATCCTCACGTCGGCACAGCATGCAGCTCGGCTCACCGATGAAGTTGAGCGGGTAGCGCGCCAGGAACGCGACCAGTTGCGGCCCATCGATCACCACATCGTCAGCGAAGGGGAACATGTACGGCAATTTCGGCGGGGTGATTTCACCTTTCTCGTTGATCACCAGCCGTCGCGAGGATGCCAGGGCGATCGAGGGATCGCGCTCCATGACCTCGACCAGCGTGGCAACGCAATCGGGCAACAGCTCGTCGTCATCGTGCAGGGTCTTGATGTACTTGCCACGCGCCGCCTCGACACAGGCGACGGCATTGGGGATCTCACCAAGCGGCTGCTCGTTGTAGATGTAATGAATCGGTACCCGGCTGCTGTCGCGATAACGCTCGACGATCGCCGCGATCGCACCGCTGCGATTATCGTCGCAGATCACGATCTCGAGATTTTCGTACGTCTGGTTACAGGCGCTCTGCAGCGCTACCTCGAAGTAGTCAGACTTATAGGCGGGAATAACAACGCTGACCAGCGGGTTCGACGTAAGCATAGGAATTCAGGCACCACCGACAAATAGACAGGACACCCGCGCCGAACAGCCAAAAAGCCGACACCGCGAGCCGCGCCTAGCGCCAAAGCAAGTTCCAAGCCAGCGCGTTATGGGCGCCTGGCTACACGGTCCCCGGCAGGGTCAGACCATTCGCCGGTAGCGGCAAGGCGGTCTTGTAGCGCACCTGCTTCAAGGCAAAACTCGAACGGATGTTGGCCACCCCCGGCAAACGGGTGAGGTAATCGAGAAAGCGCTCCAGGGCCTGGATGCTTGGCAGCAGAACGCGCAGCAGGTAGTCCGGATCGCCGGTCATCAGGTAGCACTCCATGACCTCCGGGCGTTCGGCAATCTCCTCTTCGAAGCGGTGCAGGGATTGCTCGACCTGCTTCTCCAGGCTGACATGAATGAACACGTTCACATCCAGGCCCAATACCTCCGGCGCCAACAAGGTCACCTGCTGGCGAATCACCCCCAGTTCTTCCATGGCCTTGACCCGGTTGAAGCAGGGTGTCGGCGAGAGGTTTACCGAGCGCGCCAGTTCGGCGTTGGTGATGCGGGCATTTTCCTGGAGGCTGTTGAGTATGCCGATGTCCGTACGATCCAGTTTGCGCATGAGAGAAAGTCACCTGTTTTTTGTCTTTATAAGGAATGTTTATCCGCAAGCCGCAGCAAAGGCAACGAACTTGAGAAAAATATTCTTCAGGCGCCGGAATATCATGTAGGGCAAGACTGACTAGCTGGTCACAAGCCAGATGTCAGTAGCGACCGCTTCAAAGCTCAACAAAAACACAAGACAGAGCGAGCGTAAAAAAGCATGAACGAGTACGCCCCCCTGCGTTTGCATGTGCCCGAGCCTACAGGCCGGCCAGGCTGCCAGACTGATTTCTCCTACCTGCGTCTGAACGATGCCGGCCAGGTCCGTAAACCTCCCGTCGATGTAGACGCCGCCGATACCGCGGACATCTCCTACAGCCTGATCCGGGTGCTGGATGACAAGGGCAATGCCCTGGGCCCCTGGGCCGAGGACGTCAGCCCCGAGATCCTGCGCCAGGGTATGCGCACCATGCTCAAGACCCGGCTGTTCGACAGCCGCATGGTGGTGGCCCAGCGGCAGAAAAAGATGTCGTTCTACATGCAGAGCCTGGGTGAAGAAGCCATCGGCAGCGGTCAGGCCATGGCCCTGAACCGCAGCGACATGTGCTTCCCCACCTACCGCCAGCAAAGCATTCTCATGGCCCGCGACGTGTCGTTGGTGGAGATGATCTGCCAGCTGCTGTCCAACGAGCGCGATCCGCTCAAGGGTCGTCAGTTGCCAATCATGTACTCGGTGCGCGAAGCCGGCTTCTTTACCATCAGCGGCAACCTGGCGACCCAGTTCGTCCAGGCGGTCGGCTGGGCCATGGCCTCGGCCATCAAGGGCGATACCAAGATCGCCTCGGCCTGGATCGGTGACGGCGCCACCGCCGAATCGGACTTCCACACCGCGTTGACCTTCGCCCACGTCTACCGCGCGCCGGTGATCCTCAACGTGGTCAACAACCAGTGGGCGATCTCCACCTTCCAGGCCATCGCCGGTGGTGAATCGACCACCTTCGCCGGTCGTGGCGTGGGTTGCGGCATCGCCTCCCTGCGGGTCGACGGCAACGACTTCATCGCGGTCTACGCCGCCTCGCGCTGGGCCGCCGAACGGGCCCGTCGCGGCCTGGGCCCGACGCTGATCGAATGGGTCACCTACCGCGCCGGCCCGCACTCGACGTCGGACGATCCGTCCAAGTACCGCCCGGCCGACGACTGGAGTCACTTCCCCCTGGGCGACCCGATCGCCCGCCTCAAACAACACCTGATCGCCATCGGTCACTGGTCCGAGGAAGAGCACCAGGCGGTCAGCGCCGAGCTCGAAGCCGAGATCATCAAGGCGCAGAAGGAAGCCGAGCAATACGGCACCCTGGCCGGCGGCCAGATGCCGAGCCCGGCGTCGATGTTCGAGGATGTCTATAAGGAGATGCCGGAGCACTTGCGCCGGCAGCGCCAGGAACTGGGGATCTGACATGAACGATCACAACACTTCAATCCAGTTGGAAACCGCCATGGCGACCACCACCATGACCATGATCCAGGCCCTGCGCTCGGCCATGGACATCATGCTAGAGCGCGATGACAACGTCGTGGTGTATGGCCAGGACGTCGGCTACTTCGGTGGCGTATTCCGTTGCACCGAAGGCCTGCAGGCCAAGTACGGCAAGTCGCGGGTCTTCGATGCGCCGATCTCCGAAAGCGGCATCGTCGGTACCGCCGTGGGCATGGGTGCCTATGGCCTGCGCCCGGTGGTGGAAATCCAGTTCGCCGACTACTTCTACCCGGCCTCCGACCAGATCGTCTCGGAGATGGCCCGCCTGCGCTATCGCTCGGCCGGCGAGTTCGTCGCCCCGCTGACCCTGCGCATGCCTTGCGGTGGCGGTATCTACGGCGGCCAGACGCACAGCCAGAGCCCCGAGGCGATGTTCACCCAGGTGTGCGGCCTGCGCACGGTGATGCCGTCCAACCCTTACGACGCCAAGGGCCTGTTGATCGCCTCGATCGAAAACGACGACCCGGTGATCTTCCTTGAGCCCAAGCGCCTGTACAACGGCCCGTTCGACGGCCACCACGACCGCCCGGTAACCCCGTGGTCGAAACACCCGGCCAGCGCCGTGCCGGACGGCTACTACACCGTGCCGCTGGACAAGGCGGCAATCACCCGCCCGGGCAAGGACGTCACCGTGCTGACCTACGGCACCACCGTGTATGTATCCCAGGTGGCCGCTGAAGAGACCGGCGTCGACGCCGAAGTCATCGACCTGCGCAGCCTCTGGCCGCTGGACCTGGAGACCATCGTCGAGTCGGTGAAGAAGACCGGCCGTTGCGTGGTGGTCCATGAAGCCACGCGCACCTGCGGTTTTGGTGCCGAGTTGATCGCACTGGTCCAGGAGCACTGCTTCCATCACCTCGAAGCCCCGATCGAACGCGTCACCGGTTGGGACACCCCCTACCCGCACGCGCAGGAGTGGGCGTATTTCCCCGGCCCTTCGCGAGTGGGCGCGGCATTGAAACGGGTCATGGAGGTCTGAATGGGCACGCACGTCATCAAGATGCCGGATATCGGTGAAGGCATCGCACAAGTTGAACTGGTGGAATGGTTCGTCAAGGTCGGCGATACCGTCACCGAAGACCAGGTCGTGGCCGATGTCATGACCGACAAGGCCACCGTCGAAATCCCTTCGCCGGTCAGCGGCAAGGTCCTGGCCCTGGGCGGCCAGCCCGGTGAAGTCATGGCGGTGGGCAGCGAGCTGATCCGCATCGAAGTCGAAGGCGCCGGCAACGTAGGCGCGGGCTTGCCCCGCGAAGAGGCCCCGGCGATCACCGCAAAGGCCCCGGAACCTGCCGCCAAACCGGCTGCACCAGCACCTGTTGCAGCACCCGCAGCCGCAGCACACCAGCCCGCCGCTATCGTCCCGCGCGAAGCCAACGCACGCCCACTGGCCTCGCCTGCGGTACGCAAGCGCGCCCTGGATGCCGGTATCGAGCTGCGCTATGTACACGGCAGCGGCCCAGCCGGGCGCATCCTTCACGACGACCTCGACGCGTTCCTGGCCCAGCCAACCACCCGCAGCCAAAGCGCCCCTGGAGGTTACGCCAAACGCAACGACAGCGAACAGATCCCGGTGATCGGCCTGCGCCGCAAGATTGCCCAGCGCATGCAGGATGCCAAGCGTCGCGTCGCCCACTTCAGCTACGTCGAGGAAATCGACGTCACCGCCCTCGAAGAGCTGCGTCAGCACCTGAACAAGAAGTGGGGCGACAGCCGCGGCAAGCTGACCCTGCTGCCGTTCCTGGTGCGCGCCATGGTCGTCGCCCTGCGCGAATTCCCGCAGATCAACGCCACCTACGACGACGAAGCCCAGGTCATCACCCGCCACGGCGCGGTGCATGTCGGCATCGCCACCCAGGGCGACAACGGCCTGATGGTACCGGTGCTGCGTCACGCCGAAGCCGGCAGCCTGTGGAGCAACGCCGGCGAGATCGTGCGCCTGGCCAATGCCGCCCGCGGCAACAAGGCCAGCCGTGAAGAACTGTCGGGCTCGACCATCACCCTGACCAGCCTTGGCGCCCTCGGCGGCATCGTTACCACACCGGTGGTCAACACCCCGGAAGTGGCGATTGTCGGAGTCAACCGCATGGTTGAACGGCCAATGGTCATCAACGGCCAGATCGTCATTCGCAAGATGATGAACCTCTCCAGCTCGTTCGACCACCGGGTGGTCGATGGCATGGACGCGGCACTCTTCATCCAGGCCATTCGCGGCCTGCTCGAACAACCTGCCAGCCTGTTTGTGGAGTGACCATGCAACAGACGCTCAACACTACCCTGCTGATCATCGGCGGCGGCCCCGGCGGTTATGTCGCCGCCATTCGCGCCGGCCAGCTGGGCATTCCCACGGTACTGGTCGAAGGCCAGGCCCTGGGTGGCACCTGCCTGAACATCGGCTGCATTCCGTCCAAGGCGCTGATCCATGTCGCCGAGCAGTTCCACCAGACCCAACTGCACAGCCAGCAGTCGAACCTGGGCATCAAGGTTTCACCGCCGAGCCTGGACATCAGCCAGAGCGTGGCCTGGAAAGACGGCATCGTCGATCGCCTGACCAGCGGCGTTGCCGCCCTGCTGAAAAAGCACGGGGTCAAGGTGATCCATGGCTGGGCGCAGATCCTCGACGGTAAGCACGTCGAGGTCGACGGCCAGCGTATCCAGTGCGAACACCTGCTGCTGGCCACTGGCTCAAGCAGCGTCGAACTGCCGATGCTGCCACTTGGCGGCCCGATCATCTCCTCCACCGAGGCCCTGGCACCGAAAGCCCTGCCCAAGCACCTGACCGTGGTTGGCGGCGGCTACATCGGCCTGGAGCTGGGCATCGCCTACCGCAAGCTCGGCATCGAGGTCAGCGTGGTCGAAGCCCGCGAGCGCATCCTGCCGACCTACGACAGCGAACTGACCGCGCCAGTGGCCGAGTCGATCAAGAAGTTGGGGATCAAGCTGTACCTCAAGCACAGCGTCGAAGGTTTCGATGCCGACAAGCAGGCATTGCAGGTACGTGATCCGCAGGGCGAACTGCTGCAACTGAGTACCGACCAGGTACTGGTCGCGGTCGGTCGCAAGCCTCGCACCCAAGGCTTCAACCTCGAGAGCCTGGCGCTGAAGATGAACGGTTCGGCGGTTGCCATTGATGAGCAGTGCAAGACCAGCATGCTCAACGTCTGGGCCATCGGCGATATCAGCGGTGAACCAATGCTCGCCCACCGGGCCATGGCCCAAGGTGAAATGGTTGCCGAAATCATTGCCGGCAAGTCGCGGCGCTTCGAACCGGCCGCCATTGCCGCGGTGTGTTTCACCGACCCGGAACTGGTGGTGGTCGGCAAGACCCCGGAACAGGTCGAGCAGGAGGGCCTGGACTGCATCGTTACGCAGTTCCCGTTCGCCGCCAACGGCCGGGCGATGACCCTGGAATCGAAAAACGGGTTCGTGCGCGTGGTCGCCCGTCGTGACAACCACCTGATCCTTGGTTGGCAAGCGGTTGGCGTTGGCGTCTCGGAGCTGTCCACCGCCTTTGCCCAGTCACTGGAAATGGGCGCCTGTCTTGAAGATGTGGCCGGGACTATCCACGCTCACCCGACCCTGGGTGAGGCGGTGCAGGAAGCGGCACTGCGTGCCCTGGGTCACGCCCTGCATCTGTAGACACTGAAGCGGCTGAGGCCGATTTGACCCGCTGCCCTGCGCAGCGGGTCCTTTTTCATTTCGCCCACCGGCGGCGATTTGAATTGACTTGCCGCAGACGGCAAGGGTTGTCCTCTTCGAGGCAAAGCATGCTCCGCATCCCTCCCTGGCGTATAGCGCCACCCCCCGAAAATACTAGCTCTTGGCCCTGCCAGAAGAGCTGGCACAAGACTTGCCACTGACCGAAGGTCAACTTGCATCCATCAAGGAGAGTGATCAGGTGAGTAGCATCAACGCAGTCGGCGCTCAGCCGCTGGCCATCAACCCGACCCGTGGCGTGGCCGAAGCAGCCGCCGCCGAACAGGCCCAGTTCCGCCCGCCCGTACCAATCAGCAGCGCCGACCGGCAGCAGCACAGCCATGCCAACACCTCGCAGCAAAGTGCCGAAGATGCCCGCGAGGAGGCCTTCGCCAAGCTCAAGGTGCAGCTGCAGAACCCGGATGTGGACATGCGTGAGCAAGCCAGTATCGGCAACAGCGAAACCGGCAAGAGCGCCGCCCAGGAATTTCGCGACTACATGGCCCTGAGCCCGGCAGAGAAGATCAAGCTCAAGCTGCTGAACGAACTGGGCATCAGCAAGGAAGAGTTCGAGGCCTTGCCGCCTGCCGAAAAGGACAAGATCGAACGCAAGATCGCCGAGCAGATGAAGAAGCAAACCGAGCTGGAGTCCCTGGCCAGCCTCAACGCTCATCTGCAAGCGCCTGAGCTGTCGAGCAAACTGGTGGCCAACCTGACAGCGACCCAAGGTGCCAGCCAAGGCACTGGCGATGACCATCGGGAAAAAGACTTCAGCGCCTGACCCTCCTCCCCGCTGCTGCCGCGCGCGGCGGCAGCGCCCTACCGAGCCAATGTTGGCCGACTTCTTGCTGAGCCAGGGTAATCACAGTCAATTGTCGGATTCATGGCGCCCACGCCGGTTGATCCAGACCATGACTCGGTGCCGTGGCGTAGCCCCAGCAATGCCATGTGCCATTTTTCAGTCATCACGAGCACCCATTGCCATGGCCGAATCCGTTCCCGTCACCAGCCCGCTGCTGCCACCGCTGGAGGAGTTCATTCCCTACCTGCAGCAAATCTGGGACAGCAAGCGCTTGACCAACGGCGGCCCCTTTCATGAGCAACTGGAGCAGGAACTGGCCGATTACCTCGGGGTGAAACACATCTCGCTGTTTTCCAATGGCACCCTGGCCCTGGTCACCGCGCTGCAGGCACTGCGCATCACCGGCGAAGTCATCACCACACCCTACTCCTTCGTCGCGACCGCCCATTCGCTGCTGTGGAACAACCTCAAGCCGGTCTTCGTCGACATCGACCCGCTGACCAACAACCTCGACCCCAAACGCGTGGAAGAAGCCATCACCTCGGCAACCACCGCGATCCTGCCAGTGCATTGCTACGGCATTCCCTGCGATGTCGAAGGCATCCAGCGGGTCGCCGACACCTATGGCCTGAAAGTCATCTACGATGCCGCCCATGCCTTTGGCGTTCGCGATAATGGTGCGAGCGTGCTCAACCATGGTGACTTGTCGATCCTCAGTTTTCATGCGACCAAGGTGTTCAACACATTCGAGGGCGGCGCCATCATCTGCCCCGACGCCAAGATCAAGCAGCGCATCGATTACCTGAAGAACTTCGGCTTTGCCGATGAAGTCACGGTCATGGCGCCCGGCATCAATGGCAAGATGAACGAAGTGCAGGCGGCCTTCGGCTTGCTGCAGTTGCGTCACATCGATGATGCCCTGGTCCGCCGCCGGGCGGTGTTCGAACGCTACCGCCAGGCCCTTGAAGGCGTACCAGGCGTGCGCCTGCTGGAGCCACCGGCAGGCCTGGAATGGAACTACGCCTACTGCCCGATCCTGATCGATGCCGAGCGTTTCGGTTGCAGCCGCGACGCGCTGTACCAGCGCTATCGGGACCAGGACATCCTCGTACGCCGTTACTTCTACCCGTTGATCAACGAGTTCCCGATGTACCGGGGCCTGCCAAGCGCCGACCTCAGCGGCCTGCCTCATGCCTGGCAGGTATCGCGTCAGGTACTGTGCCTGCCGATTCATCCGCAGCTGTCCACCGAGATACAACAGCAGATCATCGACCTGGCGCTGGCCTGCCATGCCGAACAGACCCGCTCTTCATCTACCGCGCTTGAGCTCTGATCCAGTCAATGAACGCCAGCACCTGGGGCCGCTGCAAGGCATCGGCCCGGCACACCAGGTAATAGGCAAAGCGCGCAGGCCAGGGTTTGTCGAGGGCCAGTTGCAACTTGCCGCTGGCAAGATCCTCCTCGGCATGAGTGTCCTGCACCAGGGCGATCCCCTGGCCGGCAGCCGCTGCCCGCAGCAGCAGAAGGTCATCCTCGAAACTGGCCCCACGCATGGCCCGCGGATCATCAGCAACGCCATGGGCCTGCAACCACAGCTGCCAGTCGGCGCGATCGGCATCGTGCAGCAACGGGTACTTCAAACAATCGGCAGGCCGCTTCAATACCGGGCCCTGCGCCAGTAGCCGGGGGCTGGCCACCGGCAGCAGTACCGGCGCCATCAGCCGGATCGACTCCAGCCCCGGATACTGGCCCAGCCCATGGCGCAGGGCGACGTCAATGCGCTCACGCTGAAAATCCACCCGCTTGGCCGAGGCTTCCACACGCACCTCAATCTGCGGATGCAGAGCATTGAAATGCCCCAGGCGCGGCACCAGCCAGGACGCCGCAAAAGACGGCACAGTGCTGATGGTCAAGGTCTTGCCCGGCGCCAGGTGCGCCAGCAATGCCAGCGATGCCTCGATCTGATCGAAGCCTTTAAGCAGCCCCGGATACACTCGCGCGCCGGCCTCGCTCAAGTGCACGCCATGCCGGCCGCGCACGAACAGCACCACGCCCATGCGCTCCTCGAGCAGGCGCACTTGCTGGCTGACCGCCCCCGGCGTTACCCCCATCCGTTCGGCGGCCGCCTTGAGGCTGCCCAGACGCGCCGCTTCAGTGAAGGCCCGCAATGCCAGTAACGGTAGGACCGCGCCCATTTTTACCTCTCCATGGTTTAGAAAATCTATCGCCTAAACGCAGGATTGATCGTTTTTCAATCAGCCAAGGCCCGCCTAGCATAGCCCTCATCAAAAACAGTAACCAAGGAGATGGGACATGCAGTTGATCCTTTATAGCGATAGTTCACCTAATGGCTTCAAGATCACCATCGCCCTGGCGGAACTGGAGCTTCCCTACACCCTCAAGCACGTGCAGATCGACCGTGGCGAGCATCGTCAGGCTGATTTTCTCAAGCTCAACCCCCACGGCCGCATTCCAGTGCTGGTTGACCCTGAGCACGACATCACCCTGTTCGAGTCTGCGGCGATCCTGTTGTACCTGGCACAAAAGTACGGACGCTTGCTGCCGGACAACCCGAGCGAGCGCTGGGCAGCAATCACCTGGTTGCAGTTCCACGCGGCGAGCATGGGACCGATTCTCGGCCAGCGAGTGCATTTCGAACGGTTCGCCAAACACCCCTGCCCCGATGCCATCGCTCGCTACCGGCGCCTGAGTGAAGAACTGTTCAGCACCCTCGATCAACGCCTGGCCGAACACCCCTGGCTTGCCGGCAGCGAGTACTCGATCGCCGACATTGCCACCTTCGGCTGGACCCATATCGCCCGGATCATCGAGTTTGATTTCAGCCAGTACCGGCATTTGAGCGCCTGGCACGAACGACTCGGTCAGCGCCCTGCCGTCCAGCGCGGCATCCACCTGCCGGCACCCGCCACGGGCCCCTGAAACGCAATAGAGCCGCTGTTTTGCGCCGTTGCCATTGAGGCAGGATTGGTAGATCGCTGGAAACTACAGCGCTCAATCGAACGCGGCCTGGATGAACAGCTCCAGCGCCTTTTCTTCGAGAATCTCGATAGAGAAATGCCCGAAACGCTTGGGCAGCCAGATGATGCGTGTTCCGGACGGGGATTGCAGGTCGCTACGGGCCAGTGGATTGCCGTTCTCGTCTTCTGGCTGCACGCCGTCGGCCTGCAGTTCGTCGTAGGCCTTCTCGATGTCCGGTGTCGAGTAACAGTGGCGATAAATCATGCCCTCGCCCTGGATATCCAGCAATTGCTTCAAGTTCCCTGCCGATGGCTGCACCAGCATGAAACGCTCCTGACCTATCAGCGCAATCGCGTACCGTACACTCAGGCCACCTCGCTCCCACACCAGTGTTCTGGAGATTCTGGCTTTGAGTATCTTTGCGTAGTAGGCGCAGGCTTCGTCGAGGTTCTTGACCAACACATCGACATGGCTGAACTTCAACTCCATTGCACGACTCCAGGCAAAATGACCAACAGGAACCGGGCAACTTTAGAACAGAGACGCAAACCGATGTGCATCAGGCTGGTCGAGTGACAGCGGATTACGCTGCACGCCTTGAAAGGATGGTGTCCCAGGCAGGATTTGAACCTGCAACCTTCCCCTTAGGAGGGCCAAATAAACATACTCAATATCAATAGCTTACCCTTAAAAACAGACACTTATAGTTTGGTTGCATCCGGTAAAACCGCCTGATGTTGTAATTTCTGCTGCCATGCTGCTGTCATGGTGAGCCATGAAAACCAAGTTCAGCCAGAAGTTGCTCAACGGCCTGAAGCCTGAGAATAAGCCCTACCGCGTCCACGACACCAATCAGCCCGGGCTTTTCATCCGCGTGCTGCCCAGCGGGCACATGAGCTATATGGTCACCTGGGCACGGAACAAGAACGTCACCCTTGGCCGTGTCGGCAAGATGACGCTCGAGCAGGCCCGGCAGGAAGCTGCCCGCTAGTTGGCCGATGCCCACGAGCACGGCGAACAACTGGCAGTCCCCCAAGGCCGTAAAGGTGCGACCTCCCCTACCCTGCGCGCCTTCATAATATAGGCGCCGGAAGACGCCGAGTTCGACGGTATGCCACGAGCAGCCATCGAGACCGGCATGGTCGATCTAGCGCTGCCTGGTGGAAATACCGCAAAAGCAGAGACTCCGGCGGGGCTTTTCTAATAGATGAACGATGAGATTTGATGGGTACCAACGTTTTATGACTCAGCCAGCCCACGTCCCATTGGGGTTTCAGCTCATTCGAGACACGCCATTGTTGAGCGCCCACGGTCCATTCGCCAAAAACAAATCGACATAATATTGACACCAAAACACCCACCCGTCGGAATATTGGCACACCGCACTGTTAACTGCGCTTAACACCTTTACAAAGCCTGACCCCACAACTAAACAAACATCAAACTGATATCAGGAATGGCCGTATCCCTGAGTCGGTGCTACCCAAAACACGGCCTCACCCAGCCTTTCTCCAGGAGACCCTTCCACATGGGTACTCTCAGTCTATTGCGTGCCATGCGCAGCGCAGCCCCAGGCTGGCGTCCACGTTCGCCCGACTTGTCCTGCGATGCGCGGCTCAAGCGCGGCGAACATTTCCACCCCCGCAATACCCGCGCGCCTCTGCCGGCAGCGCTTGTCCCGTCAGCTGGCCGACGATGTCCGACGGCCGCCTCGCACCGCCCAAGAACAACCTGAGCGGCGCAAGAACGGGACATCGTCCTGTTAGCAGTCCCTAGCGATTCTAAAAATAAAAAATGGCATTTTCGGGAGAAAGACATGGCTACCACCACAACGACCAGCGGCGGCACCGTTACTTCGCTTTCCAACACTCCGCAGGCGCAGGACGACATTTTCACTACCGGTGTAATTGGCGCGAGCACCGCGGCCATCACTGAAGACCTGCTGAGAGTCATATACCTGGACGTCATGTCCAATGACCTCGGCGGCAACGCAAAGACACTTTGGTCACTCGATGACGCGACCAGTCTTTCTACTGCCACCAAGATTTATGCGCCGGCCGACCTCCTGATCCAGGACACCGGCAGAATTGAGGCGACGAGTACTGACACCAGTTTCAACGGGGCAAAGATCTGGATTTCGTCGGATGGCAAGGTCGGCTACGACGCCGCTACGTTGTCGACTGCTTTCAAGGCACAACTCCAGTCGCTTGCTGCCGGAGGCTCCCTGACAGACAGCTTTACCTATGCGATTCGTCTGGGCAACGGCACGCTCAGCTGGGCCACTGCGCAGGTGCAATTCGCTGGCGTGAATGACGCTGTGACAATAAGCATCGGCGCACAGTCCGGCACGGTAACCGAAGAGGGAGCTACGACGCTGAGCCCGACCGACTCGCTGAATACGACAGGCACTATTGCTTTTAACGATGTAGACCTGAGCGACACACATACCGCCTCTTTCGTGGCTGCGGGAGGCAACACCACAGCGCTGGGCAACTTCGTCCTTGCGCCAGTGAGTGAAGCGACCAACGCGGCAAACGGCACCGTTAACTGGACTTACACCCTGAATAATGCGGCAGCCCAGCACCTGGCTCAGGGTCAGACTGCTACCGAAACCTATGTGGTCACCCTCAATGATGGGCATGGCTCGACGACAACGCGGGATGTAACTATCACCATCACCGGCACCAACGACCAAGTGCAGATCACCAGCGGCGTGCAGGCCGGCGACGCCAAGGAAGACAGCGGCGACTACGCGGCCAGCGGCAGCATCACCTTCACTGACGTCGACCTGATCGACACCCATAGCGTCAGCGTCACGCCAGGTGCTTCCGGCTATCTGGGCACTTTCACCACTAACCCACTGAGCGACAGCACCGGCACGGGCAGCGGTTCTCTTGGCTGGAACTTTGCGGTGAACAACTCCGCATTGCAGTTCCTCGGCCAAGGCCAGAGCGTCACCCAAACCTATAACGTGGTAATCGGCGACGGCGCGGTGCAGACCGTGAGCATTACGATTACCGGCACCAACGACCAGCCGACGCTGACGATTGTCGACAGCACTGGAGCGATGAACGAAGGCAACGGCACGGCCACCCTGAGTGACAGCGGTGCCCTGAGCTTTGCCGATCTGGACAACGCCGACACAGTGACCGTGTCGCAGACCGCTAACAACGACATCGTCTGGAGCGCCGGCGTGCTCAATGCGGGCGTGGCCTCGGCGCTGGTAACCGGTTTCTCGGTCGACCAGAACAGCTGGGACTACAGCAGCAATCAGAACCTCGACTTCCTCGGTGCGGGTGAAACCATCGCTTTCTCTTACGCGGTGGTCGCGACCGACGATAGCGGCGCGGCTAACGCTGCCTCGTCGACACAGACTGTCACCATCACTATCACCGGCACTAACGACGCGCCCGTACTCAGCTTCGCAACGGGTGATGATGCCGGTACAGTGCAGGAAGACACCACACTCAGCGTGAGCGGACAGTTCAGTTCCGCCGACATCGATCACGCTGCCACCGCGACCTGGAGCATCGCCGGTACGAATACCGGCACTTACGGCTCGATCGTAGTCGACAGCACCGGAAAATGGACTTACACCTTGGCCAATGGCACCGATGGCGTCGCCAGTGCGGTGCAGTCGCTGAAGGCGGGCGAGAGTCACGATGAAGTGTTCAGCGTGCAGGTCAGCGATGGCCTGGGTGGCGTGGACACTCAACTGGTGACCGTTACCGTCAGCGGCACCAACGACGTCGCCGTACTGTCCTCGGCCAGCGTCACGCTGACCGAAACCAATGCCCCACTGAGCACCAACGGCACCCTGACCATCAGCGACGTCGACAGCGCCACGACCTTCGTCGCCCAGACCA
>NZ_JH650773.1:0-530 GCF_000259195.1 Pseudomonas donghuensis | reverse complement strand
CCGCCGACATCGCCAACCTGACCGAAACCAACGCCCCACTGACCACGGCTGGCACCCTCACCATTAGCGACGTCGACAGTGCCGCGACTTTCGTCGCCCAGACCAACACCGCCGGCAGTTACGGCCAGTTCTCCATCGGCACCGACGGCGCCTGGAGCTACGTCGCCGACTCCGCCCACAACGAGTTCACCGCTGGCAGCAGCTACACCGACACCTTCACGGTACTCAGTGCCGACGGCACCGCGACCGCAGTGACAGTGACCATCACCGGCAGCAATGACGCTGCCCTGCTGTCCTCGGCCAGCATCACGCTGACCGAGACCGATGCCCCACTGACCACCAACGGCGGTCTGACCATCAGCGACGTCGACAGCGCCGCGACTTTCGTCGCCCAGACCAACACCGCCGGCAGTTATGGCCAGTTCTCCATCGGCACCGACGGCGCCTGGCGCTACGTCGCCGATAGCGCCCACAACGAGTTCACCGCCGGCACCACCTACCCCGATACCTTCGCGGTACTCAGTGCCGAT
>NZ_JH650772.1:131477-132577 GCF_000259195.1 Pseudomonas donghuensis | reverse complement strand
TCAAGACACAAGCCGGCCTTGCCGGCGATAGGGCCTTACCTCCCACCCATGATCGCAATGTAGTCCTGGGTCCAGCGGCTATACGGCACGAACTTGCCGCCTTCAGCCTGCGGGGTTTTCCAGAAGGCGATCTTGTCGAACTGGTCAAAGCCATTGGTCTTGCAGCCTTCGGCGCCCAGCAGCTCGCTGCCGGTACAGGCCGCCGGCACCGCTGGCAACGAGCCGAACCAGGCCGCTACATCACCCTGGACCTTGGGCTGCAGCGACCAGTCCATCCACTTGTAGGCACAGTTGGGGTGCTTGGCCTCGCTATGCAGCATGGTGGTGTCGGCCCAGCCAGTGGCGCCTTCCTTGGGAATGGTCGAGGCCACCGGTTGCTTGTCGGCCTGCAGGCCATTGACCATGTAGCCCCAGGAGCTGGAGGCGACTACGCCTTCGTTCTTGACGTCGCTCATCTGCACCGTGGCGTCATGCCAGTAGCGGTGGATCAGCGGCTGTTGCTGGCGCAGCAGGTCGAGCACCGCCTTGTACTGGGTTTCGTTCAGTTCATAGGGGTTCTGGATGCCGAGCTCAGGCTTGACCGATTTGAGGTACAGCGCCGCATCGGCGATGTAGATCGGCCCGTCGTAGGCCTGGACCCGGCCCTTGTTCGGCTTGCCGTCCGGCAGGTTCTGCGGCTCGAACACCACGCCCCAACTGGAAGGCGCCTGTTTGAACACGTTGGTGTTGTACAGCAGCACGTTCGGGCCCCACTGGTAGGGCGTACCGTAGACCTTTTTATCGACCACGTACCAGGCGCCATCCTTGAGCCGTGGATCGAGGTTTTTCCAGTTGGGGATCAGCGCGGTGTTGATCGGCTGTACGCGCTTGCCGGCGATCAGCCGCAGCGAGGCGTCGCCGGAGGCGGTGACCAGGTCATAGCCGCCCTTGGTCATCAGGCTGACCATTTCGTCGGAGGTGGCGGCGGTCTTGACGCTGACCTTGCACCCGGTGTCCTTCTCGAAGCCGGTCACCCAGTCGTAGGCCTTGTCGCTTTCGCCGCGCTCGATGTAACCCGGCCAGGCGACGATATCCAGCTGGCCTTCGCCGGCGCCCACGGC
>NZ_JH650772.1:15447-131450 GCF_000259195.1 Pseudomonas donghuensis | reverse complement strand
TTGGCCAGCAGGGCGGTGCTCAGGGCGCAGAGCGTGGCGGTCTTGTGCACGAACATGGTGTTCCCTCTTGTTGAAATTATCTCGGGGCAGTGAAAGTGCAGGTATAGCTGCTTTAAGCGTAGTTGCTGTTGCCTGGGTCCAGCGTAGCCCGGTCTTGGGCAACATCTGGAAGCAAATGCATTCAGCTTCGCTTCAGCCAGCGGCAGTACTCTTGGGGTTTCTTTCCTCCCTTGGAGATGCCCGATGAACACCCGAGGCTTGCTCGATCAACTGCTCAAATCCGGCCAGGACCTGCTGCAGAACCAGGCCGGCAAAGGTTCCGCCGACAAAGCCGGCGGTATTGGCGACCTGCTCGGCGGCAAGGGCGGCGGTGGCCTGGGCAGCCTGCTTTCCGGTGCCGGAGGTGGTGCCCTGGCAGCCGGGGCGATGGGCTTGCTGCTGGGCAGCAAAAAGGCTCGCAAATACGGCGGCAAGGCCCTGACCTATGGTGGCCTGGCGGCCCTAGGGGTGATCGCCTACAAGGCCTACGGCAACTGGCAGGCCAAGCAGGGGGCCGCCGTGCAGGGCGAGCCGCAGACCCTCGACCGCCTGCCGCCGGCCCAGGTCGAGCAGCACAGCCAGGCGATCCTCAAGGCCCTGGTGGCCGCGGCCAAGTCCGACGGCCACGTCGATGAGCGCGAACGGGCGCTGATCGAGGGCGAGTTCGTCAAGCTGTCCAGCGACCAGGCGCTGCAGCACTGGCTGCACGCCGAGCTGAACAAACCCCTGGACCCGGCTGACGTTGCCCGCGCTGCCAGCACCCCGGAAATGGCCGCCGAGATGTACATCGCCAGTGTCATGCTGGTGGACGAGGAACATTTCATGGAACGCGCCTACCTGGACGAACTGGCGCGCCAGCTCAAGCTTGATCCTGCGCTCAAGAGCGAGCTGGAAAGCCAGGTAAAACTTGCCGCCAGTCAATGAAATCGGGCTAAAGGCCAGTATCTAGCCCGTTTGGCCTGGTCCAGCGGTTAAGTCAGCCGCAAATGCGCGCAGCCGCTGGGCTATACTCTGCCCATTTTTCCTGCTCGCGTAGAACATTTGAGGGCTGACTGTGAAAAACTGGACCTTGCGCCAACGGATCCTGGCGAGTTTCGCCGTGATTATCGCCATCATGTCGCTGATGGTGGTCGCCGCCTATTCGCGACTGGTGGCAATTGAGGCCGGCGAGGAAGCGGTGCGAACCGACAGCATTCCCGGGGTCTACTTCAGCTCCATGATCCGCAGCGCCTGGGTCGACAGCTACGTGTTGACCCAGCAATTGGTCGGCTTGAGCGATCATCGCGAGATCAGCTCGGCCGACATGGAGCTGTACAAGGGTTTTGAAGAGCGCCTCAAGCAGCACATGGCCAGCTACCGGTCGACCATCCGCGACAAGGACGATCTGGCCACCCTCGACCAATTCACCCAGCTTGAGACGGATTACCTCAAAGCGGTGGACATCGTGCTGGATGCCTACCGCAAGAAGGATTACCCCGAAGCCCAGCGCCTGCTCGCCGAGGTCCTCACGCCTGCCTGGATCAACGGACGCAAGCACTTGAACGGGGTGATCGAGCGCAATCGTCATGCCGCCGAAAATGCGACCGAGTCGATCGTCAGCGCCGTGTCCACGGCCAAGTTCAGCATGGTCATCTCGCTGCTGTTGGCCATTTTTGCCGCGACCACCTGCGGGCTGGTGCTGATGCGCGCCATCACCGCGCCAATGCAGCGGATTGTCCATGCCCTGGACAAGCTCAGCGGCGGCGACCTCAGCGTGCGCCTGAACCTGGACCGCAAGGACGAGTACGGCGCCGTCGAAACCGGCTTCAACGAGATGATGGGCGAGCTGACCAACCTGGTGTCCCAGGCGCAGCGCTCGTCGGTGCAGGTCACCACCTCGGTGACCGAAATCGCCGCCACCTCCAAGCAGCAGCAGGCGACCGCCACCGAGACCGCTGCCACCACCACTGAAATTGGCGCAACTTCCCGGGAAATCGCGGCGACTTCCCGCGATCTGGTGCGGACCATGACCGAAGTTACCTCGGCTGCCGACCAGGCTTCGATCCTCGCCGGTTCCGGCCAGCAGGGCCTGGCGCGCATGGAAGAGACCATGCACCAGGTGATGGGCGCGGCGGACCTGGTCAACAACAAGCTGGCGATCCTCAACGAGAAGGCCGGCAACATCAATCAGGTGGTGGTAACCATCGTCAAGGTCGCCGACCAGACCAACCTGCTGTCGCTCAATGCCGCCATCGAGGCGGAAAAAGCCGGTGAGTACGGGCGCGGCTTTGCCGTGGTCGCCACCGAGGTGCGGCGCCTGGCTGACCAGACTGCCGTGGCCACCTATGACATCGAGCAGATGGTTCGCGAGATCCAGTCGGCGGTATCGGCCGGGGTCATGGGCATGGACAAGTTCTCCGAGGAAGTGCGCCGTGGCATGTTCGAAGTGCAGCAGGTCGGCGAGCAACTGACCCAGATCATTCATCAGGTCCAGGCCCTGGCGCCGCGGGTGCTGATGGTCAACGAAGGCATGCAGGCCCAGGCCACCGGCGCCGAGCAGATCAACCATGCCCTGGCGCAGTTGGGCGATGCCAGCAGCCAGACCGTCGAGTCGCTGCGCCAGGCCAGCTTTGCCATCGACGAACTGAGCCAGGTGGCCACCGGCCTGCGTGGCGGCGTGTCGCGGTTCAAAGTCTGACCTGCCGATGAACGACCTTCAGCCCCGCCGCAACCAGGACGCGGCCTCCCACGGCACCCTGTACCTGGTATTCCGTATCGGCGAGCAGCGCTTTGCCCTGGACGCCCATGAAGTCGCCGAGGTGCTGCCGCGCCTGCCGCTCAAGCCCATTGCGCAAACCCCGCCATGGGTTGCCGGGGTGCTGGCCCATCGCGGCGCGCTGGTGCCGGTGATCGATGTCGGCGCCTTGAGTTTTGGCTTGCCGGCGCCGGTGCGCACCAGCACGCGCCTGGCGCTGGTGCACTACCGCGCCGACCCGTTGCGCCCGGCGTTGTTACTGGGGCTGATTCTTGAACAGGCCACCGATACCCTGCGTTGCGACCCTGCCGAGTTCCAGCCTTATGGCCTGGACAATCGGCAGGCACCGTACCTGGGCCCGGTGCGCGAGGATGCCCATGGTTTGCTGCAGCGTATCGGTGTGCAGGACCTGCTCGGCATCGAAGTACGCGAGCTGCTGTACCCGCCCGACGTTGCGGCAGGTGGCGAGGGGCAAGCATGAGTGGCGAGCAGCGCTTTTTTCGCTTTTTGCAGGATCGCATCGGCCTGGACGTTGCCTCGGTCGGCGCACCGATGGTCGAGCGCGCCTTGCGCCAGCGATGTGCGATCCTGGAGGCCCGGGACCTGGATGACTACTGGTTGCGCCTGCAGCAGTCGAATCAGGAGCAGCAGGCACTGATCGAGGCGGTGATCGTCCCGGAAACCTGGTTCTTCCGCTACCCGGAGTCCTTCAATGCCCTGGTGACCCTGGCGCGCAAACGCCTGGCCGAGCTTGGCGGCCTGCGCCCGCTGCGCATCCTCAGCCTGCCGTGCTCCACCGGAGAAGAGCCGTATTCGATTGCCATGGCCTTGCTCGACGGCGGCTTTGCCGCCCACAGCTTTCGCGTCGATGCGATGGACATCAGCCCCAACTCCATTGGCCGGGCCGAACAGGCGCTTTATGGGCGCAACTCGTTTCGCGGTGTGCACCTGGACTTTCGTGAGCGGCATTTCAGCGAGAGCGCCGAGGGCCATAGCCTCGATGATCGGGTTCGCCAGCAGGTCAACTTGCAGGTGGGCAACGTGCTCGATCCGGCATTGAATTCCCGCGAAGGCAGCTACGATTTCGTCTTTTGCCGCAACTTGTTGATCTACTTCGACGTACCCACCCAGCAACGGGTGTTCAAGGTGCTCAAAAACCTGATTCACGAACAGGGCGTGCTGTTTATCGGCCCGGCCGAGGGCAGCCTGCTGGCGCGCATGGGCATGCGCCCGGTGGGTATCGCCCAGTCTTTTGCCTATGTGCGCCAAACCGAGATGGAGCCTGCGCCGCCGAGCAAACCGTTGGCCATTCCAGTGCCCTTGACGGTGCCGCTGACGGTGGCCAGCGTGCCGCGCCCGGCGCCTGCCCTGGTGCGCAGGATCAAGCCTTTTGCCCCACCGCCTGCCAGGCCCGCCGCACAAGAGTCGGCGAGCGAATTGCTGGCGCAGATTGCGCAACTGGCCAATGCCGGTAGCAGCGCCCAGGCCCAGGCTGCCTGCGCACGTTATTTGCAGCAGTACCCGCCCAATGCCCAGGTGTTCTACTGGCTGGGCTTGCTCAGTGACACCGCCGGCGACAGCAGCGATGCGTTGAGCCATTACCGCAAGGCGTTGTACCTCGACCCCCAGCATCCGGAGGCACTGGTGCACCTGGCCGCGTTGCTGGCTTCTCAAGGTGATGTCGCAGGCGCCCGGCGCCTGCAGGAACGGGCCGCACGGCGCGCCGACCGGGAGTCTGAACAATGATGGGTGACAACGACGTGCAACTGGTCGCCAGTGACGCCGCCAGCATCGACGACTGCTGGAACCGTATCGGGGTCCATGGCGACAAGCGCTGCCCGCTGCTCGAGGCGCATATCCATTGCCGAAACTGCGAGGTGTATGCGGCCGCAGCCACGCGCCTGCTGGACCGTTACTCGCTGTCCCAGCAAGCCCACGAGCAAAGCGCGGCCCTCGAGCAAGCCAGCAGTGGCCGCTCGTTGTTGCTGTTTCGCCTGGGCGAGGAGTGGCTGGCGCTGGCCACCCGTTGCCTGGTCGAAGTCGCACCGTTGCAGCAGGTGCATTCCCTGCCGCACCAGCGCTCGCGGGTGCTGCATGGGGTGGCCAATGTACGTGGTGCGTTGGTGCCGTGCCTGTCGCTGAGCGATCTGCTCGGCCTTGAACCCCAGGCCGCGGCGGCGACCTCGGCGCGGGTCATGCCGCGCATGCTGATCATTGCCGCTGCGGGTGGTTCGGTGGTGGTCCAGGTCGATGAAGTGGATGGTATCCATGGCCTGGACCCCGACCGCCTGGCTGTGGAGCAGGGTGAAACACGTTTTACCGCAGCGGTGCTGCAATGGCGCGGGCGCAGTGTCCGCGTGCTGGATGAAGAACAAGTGCTGTCTGCCGTGAACCGGAGCCTGTCATGACCCCAGAGCAAATGCGCGATGCCTCGTTGCTCGAGCTGTTCAGCCTGGAGGCCGAAGCCCAGACCCAGGTGCTCAGCGTCGGGTTGCTGGCGCTGGAGCGCAACCCGACCCAGGCCGATCAGCTTGAAGCCTGCATGCGCGCGGCCCACTCGCTCAAGGGGGCGGCGCGGATTGTTGGCGTCGACGCCGGGGTGAGCGTCGCCCATGTGATGGAAGACTGCCTGGTCGGCGCCCAGGAAGGCCGCGTGCTGCTGCGCCCGGAACATATCGATGCCTTGCTGCAAGGCACTGACCTGTTGATGCGTATCGCCACCCCCGGTGACGTCAGCATCGATGCCGCGGTGCAAGCCTTTCTGGTGCAGATGGCCGCGTTGCTCGACCCGGGCGCGGCACCGCCGCCGGCTATGGCGCCGCCAGCCGTTGCCTTGCCGGAACCCGAACCCCTGCTGGTCGAGCCGGCCATGCTGGAACCCGAGCCGGAGGTCGAAGCAGCGCCTGTGCGCAGCGGCAAGCGCACGAGTGAGGGCGGCGAGCGGGTCTTGCGCGTCACTGCCGAGCGCCTGAACAGTCTGCTCGACCTGTCGAGCAAATCGCTGGTCGAAACCCAGCGTTTGAAACCCTATCTGGCCACCCTGCAGCGCCTCAAGCGCATGCACGGGCAAAGCATCCGCGCCCTGGACGGCCTCAAGCAGCAACTGGAAAGCAGCGGCCAGAGCCCGGAAGTCCAGGATGCCCTGGCCCAGGCTCAACGTTTGCTCGGGGAAACCCAGCAGATTCTGTTGCAGCAGGCCTCGGACCTCGACGAGTTCGGCTGGCAAGCCAGCCAACGCGCGCAACTGCTGTATGACACCGCGCTGGCCTGTCGTATGCGCCCGTTTGCCGATGTGCTGACCGGTCAAAGCCGCATGGTCCGTGACCTTGGCCGCTCGCTGGGCAAGCAGGTGCGCCTGGAAATCGAAGGCGAGAAGACCCAGGTCGACCGCGACGTACTGGAAAAACTCGAAGCGCCCTTGACCCATCTGCTGCGCAATGCCGTCGATCACGGCATCGAGTCGCCCGAACGGCGCCTGGTGGCCGGCAAGCCGCTGGAAGGGCTGATCCGCCTGCGTGCTTCGCACCAGGCCGGGCTGCTGGTGCTGGAGATCAGCGACGATGGTGGCGGCGTCGATCTGGCGCATTTGCGCCAGAGCATCGTTGAACGCCAGTTGTCGCCTGCCGAGACCGTGGCGCAGATGAGCGAGGCCGAGCTGCTGACCTTCCTGTTCCTGCCAGGTTTCAGCCTGCGTGACCGGGTGACTGAAGTCTCCGGGCGCGGTGTCGGCCTGGATGCCGTGCAGCACATGGTTCGCCAGCTGCGCGGCTCGATCGAGCTGACCCAGGCCTGCGGCCAGGGCAGTTGCTTTCACCTTGAAGTACCGCTGACCCTGTCGGTGGTGCGCAGCCTGGTGGTGGAGGTCGGCGCCGAGGCCTATGCCTTCCCGCTGGCGCACATCGAACGCACGCTGGAGCTACCGGCCGAGGCCATCGTGCAGATCGAAGGCCGTCAGCATTTCTGGCATGAGGGCCGGCATATCGGCCTGGTTTCGGCCAGCCAGCTGCTCAATCGCCCGCCGAGCCAGGGCGAAGGGCAGAGCATCAAAGTGGTGGTGATTCGCGAGCGCGAGATGCTCTATGGCGTGGCGGTCGAACGCCTGATCGGCGAGCGGGTGCTGGTGGTGATGCCGCTGGATGCGCGCCTGGGCAAGGTCCAGGACATTTCCGCCGGGGCCTTGCTCGACGATGGCGCGGTGGTACTGATCATCGACGTCGAAGACCTGCTGCGCTCGGTGGAAAAGCTCCTCAGCACCGGTCGCCTGGAACGTATCGAACGCGGCCAGCGCAGCGTGCGCGAGGCGGCGCGCAAGCGCGTGCTGGTGGTCGACGATTCGCTGACCGTGCGCGAATTGCAGCGCAAGTTGCTCAGCAACAAAGGCTATGAAGTGGCCGTTGCAGTAGACGGCATGGACGGTTGGAACGCCTTGCGCAGCGAGGACTTCGACCTGCTGATCACCGACATCGACATGCCGCGCATGGACGGTATCGAACTGGTCACCTTGCTGCGCCGTGACAGCCGCCTGCAATCGCTGCCGGTGATGGTGGTTTCGTACAAGGACCGCGAAGAAGATCGTCGCCGTGGACTGGACGCCGGGGCCGACTACTATTTGGCAAAGGCCAGTTTTCACGATGATGCCTTGCTCGACGCCGTCGTCGAGTTGATCGGGGGAGCGCAGGGATGAAAATCGCCATCGTCAACGACATGCCCATGGCCGTGGAGGCCTTGCGCCGGGCGTTGGCCTTCGAACCGGCCCATGAGGTGATCTGGGTCGCCAGCAATGGCGCCGAGGCGGTCAAGCTGTGTGCCGAGCAACTGCCGGACCTGATCCTCATGGACCTGATCATGCCGGTCATGGACGGTGTCGAGGCAACCCGGCGGATCATGGCTGAAACCCCTTGCGCCATCGTTATCGTTACCGTCGACCGCCAGCAGAATGTCCACCGGGTGTTCGAGGCCATGGGCCATGGCGCTCTCGACGTGGTCGACACCCCGGCCCTGGGGGCTGGCGACCCGCGCGAGGCCGCCGCGCCGCTGCTGCGCAAGATCCTCAACATCGGCTGGCTGATCGGCCAGCAGCGCAGCAGCCCGACCCGGGCCATGGCCGCGCCGGTCCGTGAGGCTGCCCAGCGCCAGGGCCTGGTTGCCATCGGCTCCTCGGCCGGTGGCCCGGCCGCCCTGGAAGTGCTGCTCAAAGCCTTGCCCAAGAGCTTTCCCGCAGCGATCGTGCTGGTTCAGCACGTTGATCAGGTGTTCGCCGCCGGCATGGCCGAGTGGCTCAGCAGTGCGTCGGGCCTGGCGGTGCGCCTGGCCAGCGAAGGCGAGCCGCCACAGCCGGGGCAGGTGTTGCTGGCCGGGACCAACCACCACATCCGCCTGCTCAAGAACGGCAACCTGGCCTATACCGCGGAGCCGGTGAACGAGATCTACCGGCCCTCCATCGATGTATTTTTCGAAAGCGTGGCCCGCTACTGGCGCGGCGACGCGGTCGGCGTATTGCTCACCGGCATGGGCCGCGATGGCGCCCAGGGCTTGAAGCTGATGCGCCAACAGGGCTTTTTGACCATTGCCCAGGATCAGCACAGCAGCGCGGTGTACGGCATGCCCAAGGCAGCCGCCGCGATAGACGCCGCCGTGGAGATTCGCCCGCTGGAGCGAATCGCCTCGCGATTGATGGAAGTTTTTCCAAAATGACGATATGTATTGAGCCATGCCGGCTGGCCGGCAGTGACCAGGTGACAGCGCATGAATGATTTACCGCTCGACGGTTTTCCGACCATGAATGAAAATTCGGCGATGGTCCTCTTGGTCGACGATCAGGCAATGATCGGCGAAGCGGTGCGGCGTGGCCTGGCTCACGAAGAGAACATCGACTTCCACTTCTGCGCCGACCCGCACCAAGCGGTGGCCCAGGCGGTGCGGATCAAGCCCACGGTGATCCTCCAGGACCTGATCATGCCCGGCCTGGACGGCCTGACCCTGGTGCGCGAATACCGCAACAACCCGGCCACCCAGGACATCCCGATCATCGTCCTGTCGACCAAGGAAGACCCGCTGGTCAAGAGCGCGGCCTTTGCCGCCGGGGCCAACGACTACCTGGTGAAGCTGCCGGACAACATCGAACTGGTGGCGCGCATCCGCTACCACTCGCGCTCCTACCTGACCCTGCTGCAACGCGACGAGGCCTACCGGGCCCTGCGCGTCAGCCAGCAGCAGTTGCTCGACACCAACCTGGTGCTGCAACGGCTGATGAACTCCGATGGCCTCACGGGGCTTTCCAACCGCCGCCATTTCGACGAGTACCTGGAGCTGGAGTGGCGCCGGGCCATGCGTGAACAGGCGCAGCTGTCGTTGCTGATGGTCGATGTCGATTACTTCAAGTTGTTCAACGACACCTTCGGCCACCTGGCCGGGGATGAAGCACTGCGCAAGGTGGCTGAAGCCATTCGCGCCTCCTGCGCGCGCCCCAGCGACCTGCCGGCCCGTTACGGCGGCGAGGAATTCGCCCTGGTGCTGCCCAACACCTCGCCGGGCGGGGCACGCCTGGTCGCGGAGAAACTGCGCCAGACCGTAGAGGCCATGAACATCGCCCATACCATGCCCAACCCCGATTCGGTCCTGACCGTGAGCATCGGCCTGGCGACCCTGACCCCAGGCATCGGCAGCCATTGCCGGCAGTTGATCTCGGCGGCGGACAAGGGCCTGTACCTGGCCAAGAACAATGGGCGCAACCAGGTTGGGGTGGATTGACAGCAGCCACAAGCGGCAAGCTTCAAGCGGCAAGAAAAACCGCGGCGCCCGGCATTTCTCCGGCCTCTTGTCGCTTGTAGCTTGCCGCTTGAAGCTGTAACTCAGCTATACTCTCCGGCTTTTCTACAGAATACGCACGAGAGCTGCCCGCCCATGGAAATCCAACCGATCCTGAACACCATCAAGGACCTGACCGAGCGCTCCGAGTCCATTCGGGGGTATCTTTGACTACGATCACAAGCATGACCGCCTGATCGAAGTTAACCGCGAGCTCGAAGACCCGAACGTCTGGAACAAGCCCGAGTACGCCCAGGAACTGGGCCGCGAACGCGCCATGCTGGCGCAGATCGTCGAGACCCTGGATGAACTGTCCGGTGGCCTGGTCGACTCCCGCGAGCTGCTCGACATGGCCGTCGAAGAGAACGACGAAGCCGCCGTCAACGACGTCGTCGAAGTGCTCCAGGGCCTGGAAGAATCCCTGGCCAAGCTCGAATTCCGACGCATGTTCAGCGGCGAGATGGACATGAACAACGCCTACCTGGACATCCAGGCCGGTTCCGGCGGTACCGAAGCCCAGGACTGGGCCAACATCCTGCTGCGCATGTACCTGCGCTGGGCCGCCAAGCGTGGCTTCGACGCCACCATCATGGAACTGTCCGAGGGTGAAGTCGCCGGCATCAAGGGCGCCACCGTGCACATCAAGGGCGAGTACGCCTTTGGCTGGCTGCGTACCGAGATCGGTGTGCACCGCCTGGTGCGCAAGAGCCCGTTCGACTCCGGCGCCCGTCGCCACACCTCGTTCTCGGCGGTGTTCGTGTCGCCAGAGATCGACGACAAGGTCGAGATCGAGATCAACCCGGCAGACCTGCGCATCGACACCTACCGCTCCTCGGGCGCTGGTGGTCAGCACGTAAACACCACCGACTCGGCCGTGCGTATCACCCACGTACCGACCAACACCGTGGTCAGCTGCCAGAACGAACGTTCCCAGCACGCCAACAAGGACACCGCCATGAAAATGCTGCGGGCCAAGTTGTACGAGCAGGAAATGCAGAAGCGCAACGCCGCTTCCCAGGCCCTGGAAGACAGCAAGTCGGACATCGGCTGGGGTCACCAGATCCGTTCGTACGTGCTCGATGCCTCGCGGATCAAGGACCTGCGCACCAACATCGAGCGCAGCGACTGCGACAAGGTGCTCGATGGCGATATCGACGAATACCTGGAAGCCAGCCTCAAGCAAGGGCTGTAACCGCGCGGCCCCGGCCCGCTCCCTGTCGGGGCGGGCTTGCCCCGCGATCCCTTGCCCAAGGCGAGGGACAATGAACCCGTGATGGAAAATGTGACGACATGAGCGACTTACAACTCGACCCGCAAGACCTGCAACAGGAAGAAAACAACCTGATCGCGCTGCGCAAGGAAAAACTTGCTGCCGAGCGTGCCAAGGGTAATGCCTTCCCCAACGACTTCCGCCGTGACAGCTACTGCAACGACCTGCAGAAACAGTATGTCGACAAGACCAAGGAAGAGCTGGAAGCTGCAGCGATTCCGGTCAAGGTTGCCGGGCGCATCATGCTCAACCGTGGCTCGTTCATGGTGATCCAGGACATGACCGGTCGTATCCAGGTCTATGTCAACCGCAAGACCCTGTCGGAAGAAACCCTGGCCGCAGTCAAAACCTGGGACCTGGGCGACATCATTGCCGCCGAAGGTACCCTGGCGCGTTCCGGCAAGGGCGACCTGTACGTCGAAATGACCAGCGTGCGCCTGCTGACCAAGTCGCTGCGCCCGCTGCCGGACAAGCACCATGGCCTGACCGACACCGAACAGCGCTACCGCCAGCGCTACGTCGACCTGATGGTCAACGAAGAGACCCGTCACACCTTCCGCGTCCGCTCGCAGGTCATTGCGCACATCCGCAATTTCCTGATGGCCCGCGACTTCCTCGAAGTCGAGACGCCGATGCTGCAAACCATCCCCGGTGGTGCCGCCGCCAAGCCGTTCGAAACCCACCACAACGCGCTGGACATGCAGATGTTCCTGCGTATCGCCCCGGAGCTGTACCTCAAGCGTCTGGTGGTGGGCGGTTTCGAGAAAGTCTTCGAAATCAACCGCAACTTCCGTAACGAAGGCGTATCGACCCGGCACAACCCCGAGTTCACCATGCTCGAGTTCTACCAGGCCCACGCCGACTACGAAGACAACATGGACCTGACCGAGGAACTGTTCCGCGAGCTGGCCCAGCTGGTCCTGGGGACTACCGACGTGCCGTACGGCGACAAGGTGTTCCACTTCGGCGAGCCGTTCGTGCGCCTGTCGGTGTTCGATTCGATCCTCAAGTACAACCCTGAGATCAGCGCGGCCGACCTGCAGGACATCGACAAGGCCCGTGCAATCGCCAAGAACGCCGGTGCCAAGGTCCTCGGCTTCGAAGGCCTGGGCAAGCTGCAGGTGATGATTTTCGAAGAGCTGGTCGAGCACAAGCTGGAGCAGCCGCACTTCATTACCCAGTACCCGTTCGAAGTCTCGCCGCTGGCCCGCCGCAACGACGAGAACCCGAACGTCACCGACCGCTTCGAGCTGTTCATCGGTGGCCGCGAAATCGCCAACGCCTACTCCGAGCTCAACGATGCCGAAGACCAGGCCGAGCGCTTCATGGCCCAGGTGGCCGAGAAGGACGCCGGTGACGACGAAGCCATGCACTACGATGCCGACTTCGTCCGTGCCCTGGAATACGGCATGCCGCCAACCGCCGGTGAAGGCATCGGCATCGACCGTCTGGTGATGCTGCTGACCAACTCGCCATCGATTCGCGACGTCATCCTGTTCCCGCACATGCGCCCTCAGGCCTGAGCGAACTGAACAAGCCGCCTTCCGGGGCGGCTTTTTCATGCCTGCAATAAATTCTTCGATCGGATCCAACGTTTGGGGTAGACCAGCAGTGACTCCTGCAATGACTCAACAAGGCGCCGCCGGCGTGGCTACAGCGGTGGCCGAAAGCGTGCAGTACCAGGGCCGCAAGGCCAGCCGCGAAGGTAGCGAACTTCGCCGCCAGCAAATCCTTGATGCGGCCATGCGCATCGTCGTGCGTGATGGCGTGCGTGGCGTACGTCACCGTGCGGTGGCCGCCGAGGCCGGGGTGCCGCTGTCGGCGACCACCTATTACTTCAAGGACATCGAAGACCTGCTCACCGACACCTTCGCCCAATATGTCGAACGCAGCGCGGCCTACCTGGCCAAACTCTGGGAAAACACCGAGGTGGTGCTGCGCCAGTTGTTGTCCCAGGGCGATGGCAGCCCGCAGTCGCGGGCGCGCCTGGCCGACGAAGTGGCGAAGATGACCACCGACTACGTGCAGCGCCAGTTGCACAACCGCCGTGACTTTCTCATGGCCGAGCAGGCCTTCCGCCAGGAGGCGCTGTTGTGCCCGCGGCTGGCCGAACTGGTCAAGTCGCACGAGCAGATCCTCCTGCGCGGCGCCGTGCAGATGCTGCAAGTGGTAGGCTCGCATCAGCCGCAACAGGATGCCCTGGTGTTGACGGCGATTATCGAGCAGATGGAATATCAGGGCCTGCTCGACGGCGAACACGCCCAGGCTGAAGCGCCGATGCTCGCTATTCTTACCCGGTACCTGCATCTGGTATTGGCGTCGGTGTAAGGCGCGAACCTAATTCAAGGAGAGGTTGATGAAAGCCAGAACCCTGCTGTTGGCATTGTCGTTCTTGCTGCTTGGCGGTTGTCTGGTCACCTTCAACGAGCCGATCCCGGCCAATAAGCCCGCGCCCAAGGCCCTGTTGGGCACATGGACGAGCAAGGACGCCTGGGGTGAATCATTGACCCTGCAGATCAGCCGCAGCGGTGGCAACGCCTACAAGGCGGTGGCCATCGGCAAGGACAAGAAGCGCGACGAGTACGCCTTCACTGTGTCCCAGCACGGCAATCGCTGGTACCTCTCGGCCGGCGTGCCCAAACGCCTGGGCGGCAATTTCCTGATCGGCGGCTTCGAAGTGCTCGATAACAAGGAACTGGTGGTCTACAACCTCGATGTCGAGCAGGTCAACCAGGCCGTACGCAAGAAAGAACTCAGTGGCCGCACCATCGAGGTGCCGGAAGACAACGGCGAAGGCATCCTGATCGACAGTCCGGCCGAGCGTGTCCTGGCCTATCTGGACGACCCGGCCAACTCCGACCTGTTCATCGAAGTGGCGCGCTTCACGCGGGCCGGCAAGTGATAGTTGCAACTCAAGGAGTGTAGGGTGGACGAGTACCAGCAGACGATACGCGCCCTGTCTGATCGCATTGTCCTGGCGCAAACGCCCATTCGCGTGCTCGATGCGGTGAAGTGGGACGACAGCATTCGCCAGGGTTTCCTCATGTCCAAAGGCAAGGAGCCGCCAGCGGTAGACCGCGCCTATTACCAGGGCCGGCCCTTGTCGTTCGATTCGGCGGCGGTCAAGCTCGAGTTCCAGAACATCGAGCGCGACATCACTCGCCAGCTCGGCCAGTTCAACCCGGTCGGGCAGATCATGCGGCGCATGTGCAAGGAATACCGCATGGTGGTGCGCATGCTCGAAGCGCGTGGCACCGAGGATTTCGGCCTGATCTCCCAAGAGCTGTATGGCGCCGCCTCCGACGCCTTCCATGCCGGTGACCCGACCCTGGCCGACTTGGGCCTGATGCTCTCGGATTACCTGAACAACATCGACGGCCGCGGCGACCTCAAGGACGAGCCGAAGAACCTCACCGCCAAGCAGGCCGTGGAGATGCTCCAGGGCCGCCTGAACAAAGTGTTCAATGAGGCTGAAGACACCATCCGCGTGTTCGAGTCCGACGGTATCGTCGCCGACGCCGCCGCCGGTGCCGACTACATCAAGATCCGCGCCGACGCCATGTTCAACAGCCGCGACGTACGGGCGCTGGAGGTGCATGAAGGCCTGGTGCACGTCGGCACTACCCTGAACGGCCTCAACCAGCCGATTTGCACCTTCCTGGCCAAGGGCCCGCCCTCATCGACCGTGACCCAGGAGGGCCTGGCGATCCTCATGGAGGTGATCGCCTTTGCCTCCTACCCCAGCCGCCTGCGCAAGCTGACCAACCGTACCCGGGCCATCCATATGGTCGAGGAGGGCGCGGATTTCATGCAGGTCTATGAGTTTTTCCGCGCCCAGGGCTTCGAGATGGCCGAAAGCTACGGCAACGCCAGCCGGGTATTCCGCGGGTCGGTGCCCAACGGCCTGCCGTTTACCAAGGACTTGTCCTACCTCAAGGGCTTTATCATGGTTTACAACTATATTCAGTTGGCCGTGCGCAAGGGCAAGCTCGAACAGATCCCCTTGTTGTTCTGCGGCAAGACCACCCTTGAAGACATGCGCACCTTGCGCCAACTGGTCGATGAAGGCCTGGTGGAACCGCCCAAGTACCTGCCGGAGCAGTTTCGCGACCTCAACGCGCTGTCGGCCTGGATGTGTTTCTCCAACTTCCTCAACCACCTGAGCCTGGACCGGATTGAAGCCGATTATTCGAACATTCTCTGATGCATGGCGCAGGCCCCTGGGCCTGCTGCTGGTGCTGCTGAGTCTGGGCGGCTGCAGTTCGCTGTTGTTCTTTCCCGAGCCTGGCCAGCCGTTCACCCCGGAAAAAGCCAGGCTGGAGTACCGCGACGTTACCCTGACCGCGGCCGACGGCACCCGCCTGCACGGCTGGTGGCTGCCGGCCAAGGCTGGTGTCGAGGTCAAGGGCACGGTGCTGCACCTGCATGGCAATGGCGGCAACCTGGCCTGGCACCTGGGTGGCAGCTGGTGGTTGCCGGAGCAGGGTTATCAGGTGCTGTTGCTCGACTACCGCGGTTACGGCCTGTCCGAGGGCAAACCGCAGTTGCCCGAGGTCTACCAGGACATCGCCGCAGCGCTGGACTGGCTGGACCAGGCGCCCGAGGTGCAGGGCAAACCACAGGTCCTGCTCGGTCAAAGCCTGGGCGGTTCAATGGCCATTCACTACCTGGCCGAGCATCCCCGGCAGGCCGAGCGCTTCAAGGCCATGGTCTTCGATGGCGTGCCGGCCAGCTATCGCCAGGTCGGGCGGTTTGCCCTGAGCAACTCCTGGATGACTTGGCCGCTACAGGTGCCGTTGTCGTGGCTGGTGCCCGATGGCGACAGTGCGATCCATTCGATTGCTCGGATCAAGGCGCCGCCCAAGTTGTTTTTCCACAGCATCGACGACCCCATCGTGCCGCTGGCCAACGGCATCCAGTTGTACCAGGCTGCGCCACCACCGAGGGTGTTGCAGCTGACCCGTGGCGGGCATGTGCAGACCTTTGCCGACAAGACCTGGCGCCAGGTCATGTTGCGCTTTCTGGACGACCCGAGCCATTTCAACGGGCTGCGGCGCCTGGCCGAAGTCCCCAATTACCCTGACGAGAAGTCGCAATGAGTGAAGAACGCAACGCCATCCCGCTGATCATTACCGGTGTCTGCAGCATCATCGGTACCGTCGCGGCCCTGTGGTACTACGGTTACCTGCATTTCGCCAAGCCTGAGGATGCCTTGCTGTTGTCCGATTTCACCATGCTCAAGACCATTCCGGGCGAGGACTACAAGATCTCCCTGCAGCCGGCCAACCAGGTGGCGCAATGCGTTGATGGTGTGCTGGTGTTGTTCGACACCGCGCAGAAGGGCCTGACCGGCGTTCTGGTGAACAACAAGAAGCAGGCCGTGCGCTGCCTGGGGCAGGAGACCCCGCAAGAAGTCCAGTAAGCCCCGGGGCTGCTTTGCAGCCCAATCGCCGGCAAGGCCGGCTCCCACAGGTTGGGCGGCGTATACAGATCCATTTGTGGGAGCTGGCCTTGCCAGCGATGAGGCCGGCAACACAAACAAAAATCCCGCCAGACTCGGCGGGATTTTTGTTACTGCGCAGCGAACATCAGTTCAGCTGGCTCACCGAGCGCGGTGCCACTGGCTGGTTGTCATTGGAAATGGTCACTTCCACCCGCCGGTTCTGGGCACGGCCCGAGTTGCTGGTGTTCTCGGCAACCGGATACTCCTTGCCGTACCCCTGGGCGACGATCCGCGCCGGATCCACCCCGGCACGTACCAGCGCCATGCGCACGGCGGCGGCGCGACGCTCGGACAGCGACTGGTTGTAGTTGGCGCTGCCTTTGCTGTCGGTGTAGCCCTCGACGATCACCTTGCGGTCAGGGTTCTCCTGAAGGAACTGCGCCAGTTTGGTGATGTTCGGGTAGGCGCTGCTCTTGAGGTTGGCCTTGTCGAAGTCGAACAGCACGTCACCGAAGGTCACCAGGGTGCCGCGGTCGGTCTGTTTGGCATTGAGGCTATCCTGCAGCTTCTTGATCTGCGCATCGCGGGCATCAAGACGGGCCTGGGCACGCTGGGCGGCAGCGTTCTTCAGGTTGCCTTCGGCGGTACGCAGGGCAATGGTCTGCTTGGCCACTTCAACTCGCTGGTTGGTCAGGTAGGCGAGCTGGTCGACCTTGTTCTGGTCTTCCTTGTCCATGTAGGCCTGGTCGGCCTTGTTCAGCCAGTCCTGGGCGTCCTTGGTTTCCAGGGCCGCGACCTTGGCGGCCTGCGGATTGCTCTGCAGGGCGGAGAAGTTGCTCCGGGCCGACTCCAGGTTGGCGTTCGGCTGCGTCGCGCAGGCGGCCAGGCCAACGCTCAGGGCCAGAAGGGCTGGGATCATCACGTGATTACGCATAATGGTTCATCCTTTGATCGATTACGAATGCACGGGTCGGCGGGCGGGCGTCACTCGACGCTGCGCATGCCTTCCTCACGCAGGTCCTGAACGCCCTGGCGGGCATCCTGTACGGCTTTCTCGGCCTTGGCGGCCTGGGCCTTGCGCTCGGCGACGCGGGCGTCCCACTCGGCCTGTTCGGCCAGGCGCTTGGCGTCGTCGTACTGCTTGTCGTGCATGGCGATTTCCGCCTGTTTGAGCTTGTCCTGCGCGGCCTTCATTTCAACGGCGGCAAACTCGGTAGCGCCGGCGCTGACAGCGGAATTGACCGCCGATTGCGTCACAGCGTACTGCTCGCTGGGTGGATTGCCGGCACAGCCGGCCAGGACCAGGCTGCTGCCCAGTGCCAGCGCGGCCAGTTTGAGCCCGCGCAGGTGAGTGGATGAGGTGTTTGCGGTACGGGTCTGCATGGTGGTCAACTCCATTGGATCACTCCTGATGAACAACGAATTCCATAACAGTCCATCGGCGTGCCCCATCAGCGTCGGGAGTGCTTTTACCCGGTTCTGAGAGGGTTTTGCCGTAATGGCTATTGGCTGTGACCGAAGCGTTTTTTCAATAGTTCAGAAAAATGTGCCGCGTGGTTACGGTTTTTTCTGACTGATCGGTCAGTGGTTTTTTCGTTGAACTTTCAGCTGTGTCCGCGGTACGCGAGCGCCTGCGCAGGCGCTCGGAACGCAGCTGCAGACGGGGTGAATCAAGCGCTGATGTCGCCTTTGGCGCTGCTCATTTCCTGTAGGTAACGGCGAGACAGCGCAAGAAAACGCGGGGTCGGCCCGATGTCTTCGTAGAGCGGATCGCCTTCTTCATCGGTGGCAATCACCTGCGAGCCCTGGACATAGGGGAAGCTCGCTTCCAGCTCCTCAAGCGCTGCCCCCAGCAGCTCGCCGAGCAGCTCTTCGGGCTGGCGCTTGGGGTACATTTCGGCCAGGGCCGCCAGGCGCGCCGCTGCTTCCATGTCCAGGTGCAGGACATGGCCAGTGGGGCTCAACGGGCCTTTGGCGTTCTGTTCCCAATGCTGGGCAAGATCACGGATTTTCATGATGTTCTCCTGTGGGCCTGAGTTGAGCGCTGAGCTGAGTCCGAAGTTGAGCCCTAAGTTGAGCGTAGTTCAGCCGTGGCTCTGCCTTGAAGCTCGACCACTACTGGGGCACTCTGGGCCCAGAGCGGTTTTCCCGAATGCCGGAGACAGGGCTGATGACTGATATCGATGTGCGCTTGCGTGAAGATGTTCATTTGTTGGGCGAGTTGTTGGGCGACACCGTGCGCGAGCAGCACGGCGAAGCGTTTTTGCAGACCATCGAGGACATTCGCCGCAGTGCCAAGGCCGACCGCAGCGGCAGTGCCGAGCAACTGAGCTCGACCCTCAACGACCTGGCCGAAGACGAACTGCTGCCGGTGGCCCGGGCCTTCAACCAGTTTCTCAACCTGGCCAACATCGCCGAGCAGTATCAGCTGATCCGCCGCCGCGACGCCGGCCAGCCCGAACCTTTCGAAGCCCGTGTGCTGCCCGAGTTGCTGGCGCGGCTCAAGGCTGCCGGCCACAGCGACGATGCCCTGGCCCGGCAACTGGGCAAACTGAGCATTGAACTGGTGCTGACCGCTCACCCGACTGAAGTGGCCCGGCGCACCCTGATCCAGAAGTACGACGCGATTGCCGCGCAGCTGGCCGCCCAGGATCACCGCGACCTGATCCCCGCCGAGCGCGAGCAGATCCGCGAACGCCTGCAACGCCTGATCGCCGAAGCCTGGCACACCGAAGAAATCCGCCGCACCCGGCCAACTCCGGTGGACGAAGCCAAATGGGGCTTTGCGGTGATCGAGCATTCGCTGTGGCAGGCGATCCCGCATCATTTGCGCAAGGTCGACACGGCCCTGCACCAGGCCACCGGCCTGCGCCTGCCACTGGAGGCGGCGCCGATTCGCTTTGCTTCGTGGATGGGCGGCGACCGCGATGGCAACCCCAATGTCACCGCGCCGGTTACCCGCGAAGTGTTGTTGCTGGCGCGCTGGATGGCCGCTGACCTGTTCTTGCGTGATATCGATGCCCTGGCTGCCGAGCTGTCGATGCAGCAGGCCAGCGAGGCGCTCAGGGCCAAAGTGGGTGACTCCGCCGAGCCCTATCGGGCCGTGCTCAAGCAGTTGCGTGAGCGCTTGCGGATCACCCGTGCCTGGGCCCACGCCTCGTTGACCGCCGCGCAGGCTCCTGCCCCCGAAGTGCTGCAGGACAACCGCGAACTGTTCGAGCCCTTGCAGTTGTGCTTCGAGTCGCTGCACGCCTGTGGCATGGGCGTGATTGCCGATGGCCCGCTGCTTGACTGCCTGCGCCGTGCGGTGACCTTCGGCCTGTTCCTGGTACGCCTGGATGTGCGCCAGGACGCCGCCCGGCACACCTCGGCGCTCAGCGAAATCACCGAATACCTGGGTCTTGGTCGCTATGCCGAGTGGGATGAAGACGCACGCGTCGCCTTCCTGCAGCAGGAACTCAACAGCCGTCGGCCACTGTTGCCAAGCTACTTCAAGCCCCAGGCCGACACCGCCGAAGTGCTTGCCACCTGCCGCGAGATTGCCGCAGCGCCAGCGGCCTCGCTGGGCTCCTATGTCATCTCCATGGCCGGTGCCGCCTCTGATGTGCTGGCGGTGCAACTGCTGCTCAAGGAAGCCGGCGTACTGCGGCCCATGCGCGTGGTGCCGCTGTTCGAAACCCTCGCCGACCTGGACAACGCCGGGCCGGTGATGGAGCGCCTGCTCGGCCTGCCGGGCTACCGCGCCGGCTTGCATGGCCCGCAGGAAGTGATGATCGGCTATTCCGACTCGGCCAAGGATGCCGGTACCACGGCGGCGGCCTGGGCCCAGTACCGCGCCCAGGAAAGCCTGGTGCGCATCTGCCGCGAGCAACAGGTCGAGTTGCTGTTGTTCCACGGTCGCGGCGGTACCGTCGGGCGTGGCGGCGGCCCGGCCCACGCGGCGATCCTGTCGCAGCCGCCGGGGTCGGTGGCGGGGCGTTTCCGTACCACCGAGCAGGGCGAGATGATCCGCTTCAAGTTCGGCCTGCCGGACATCGCCGAGCAGAACCTCAACCTCTACCTGGCCGCGGTGCTGGAGGCGACCTTGCTGCCACCGCCGCCGCCACAACCGGCCTGGCGCGCGCTGATGGACCAGTTGGCCGCCGACGGCGTCAAGGCTTACCGTGGCGTGGTGCGTGACAACCCCGAATTCGTCGAGTACTTCCGTCAATCCACCCCGGAGCAGGAGTTGGGCCGCCTGCCGCTGGGCAGCCGCCCGGCCAAACGTCGCGCCGGCGGGATTGAAAGCCTGCGGGCGATCCCGTGGATTTTCGGCTGGACCCAGACGCGCCTGATGCTGCCGGCCTGGCTTGGCTGGGAAGCGGCACTGAACAATGCCCTGGCCCGTGGCCAGGGGCCGTTGCTGGCCGAGATGCGCGAGCAGTGGCCGTTTTTCCGCACACGCATCGACATGCTGGAAATGGTCCTGGCCAAGGCCGATGCCGATATCGCCCGCTCCTACGACGAACGTCTAGTGCAACCAGAACTGCGACCTTTGGGTGCACATTTGCGCGACCTATTGTCGCAGGCGTGCCAGGTGGTACTGGGGCTGACCGGGCAGCCGGTGCTACTGGCACACAGCCCCGAGACCCTGGAATTCATCCGCTTGCGCAACACCTATCTGGACCCGCTGCATCTATTGCAAGCCGAACTGCTGGCGCGCTCGCGCGGGCGCGAAGCCGCTCTGGATAGCCCGTTGGAACAGGCCTTGCTGGTTACCGTGGCCGGTATCGCGGCGGGTTTGCGCAATACCGGGTGAGTGCAAAACCCGGCCCGCCGATCCGTTGCACAGGGCGGGCAGAATGCTTGTAAAGCAACAGGTTGCGCCCAGCGCAACCTGTGCTCAAGACGGCCACTGTGCACGGGTTTTTCCGACTTTCGACCGCTTGTGTGGCTTGCGGGCGCTGTGTATCTTGAGCAGCCTTTTGATCGAAATTACGATCATCACCCAAATTCCGGGATTGGCCCTGCGTGGCAAACCCACTGATTTGCTTACAAAAAAATGAGGAGCACGAGATGCGCGTAATTCTGCTGGGAGCTCCCGGGGCCGGTAAAGGTACTCAGGCAAAGTTCATCACCGAGAAGTTCGGTATTCCACAGATTTCCACTGGCGACATGCTGCGCGCCGCAGTCAAGGCCGGCACCCCGCTGGGCCTGGAACTGAAGAAGGTCATGGACGCCGGTCAGCTGGTCTCCGACGAACTGATCATCAGCCTGGTCAAAGAGCGCATTGCCCAGGCTGACTGCGCGAACGGCTTCCTGTTCGACGGCTTCCCGCGCACCATTCCTCAGGCTGAAGCCATGAAGGAAGCGGGCGTGACCATCGACAATGTTGTGGAAATCGCCGTAGACGACGAAGAGATCGTGGGTCGTATGGCCGGTCGCCGCGTGCACCTGGCTTCGGGTCGTACCTACCATATCCAGTACAACCCACCGAAGGTGGAAGGCAAGGATGACGCCACTGGCGAAGACCTGATCCAGCGTGATGACGACAAGGAAGAAACCGTACGTCATCGCCTGTCGGTCTACCACACCCAGACCAAGCCTCTGGTTGACTTCTACCAGAAGCTGGCGGCCGCGGAAGGCAAGCCGAAGTACAGCCATATCGAAGGCGTCGGCTCGGTGGATGCGATCACCGCCAAGGTCCTGGCCGCACTGAGCTGATCGACGCTCGGTAGTGCAGACAACGGCCCGCTTGCGGGCCGTTGTTGTTTATAATGCCGCTCTTTTTTCTTGCCCCTGGAACCCCCGATGACCACCTTGCTGGCCCTCGATACCGCCACTGAAGCCTGCTCCGTTGCCTTGCTGCATGACGGCAAGGTTTCCAGCCATTATGAGGTGATCCCGCGCCTGCACGCGCAGAAGCTGCTGCCGATGATCCAGCAACTGCTGGCCGATGCCGGCGTCACCCTGCAACAGCTCGATGCCATCGCCTTTGGCCGTGGCCCGGGTGCCTTCACCGGCGTGCGCATTGCCATTGGCGTGGTCCAGGGCCTGGCCTTTGCCCTGCAACGGCCGGTATTGCCGGTGTCCAACCTGGCCGTGCTGGCCCAGCGTGCCCTGCGCGAGCAGGGCGTACAGCAAGTGGCGGCGGCAATCGATGCGCGCATGGACGAGGTCTACTGGGGCTGCTATCAGAATGTCGACGGCGAAATGCGCCTGCAGGGCACCGAGGCAGTGCTGCCACCGGAGCAGGTTGCGCTGCCGCTTGGCGCCAGCGGCGACTGGTTCGGTGCCGGCACCGGCTGGGGCTATGCCGACCGCCTGGCGGTCAAGGTCAACGCTCAGGATGCCAGCCTGCTGCCCCATGCCCAGGACCTGCTGAGCCTGGCGACGTTCGCCTGGCTGCGTGGCGAGGCCATTGCCGCAGACCTTGCGCAGCCTGTGTACCTGCGCGACAAAGTGGCCACGCCGAAAGCGCGCTGAGTGCAACTCGTCGACTATTCCCAGGCCAAGTAAAACCTTTTGCCCGAACTGTGGTCCAGTTATCAATCGGGCATTAGCGAAGGATCAACGATGCTGCTAAATTGCCATCATTGCTCTTGAGTAATCGCCATGCGTATCGACGGTTTTTCCTCGCAGTCCTACCCCATCAAGCGTGCCCCGCGCAAAGCGCCGGTGCGCAGCGATGATGTGGACGACGAGGATCTGCCGGGCGAGTTCGAAGTGCAGCCGCAAGCCAGCGCCAGCCACGGCCAGGCGCGCCCTGGCGGCCTGCCGGCACGGCCCCAGGACATGATCTTCCCGCGGGCCCGCAACAAACGCACCGCCCATGCCCTGGCCAGCTACCTGACCACTGCCGGTTTCGTTGACTGGGAGATGGAAGTACTGGGGCTGGACCTGTACATTTGATGGATGAGTCTGTCCACGCTTCCCTATTTTGTCGGTTGTCCGTCCTGGAGTGAAAACGCCTGGCGCGAGTACCTGTACCCGGCTGACGCCAAAAGCGGCGAGTTTCTCGGCCTCTACAGCCAGGTCTTCAATGCCGTAGAAGGCAACACCACCTTTTATGCCCGCCCGGCACCGGCGACGATCGAGCGCTGGGCGCAGGTAATGCCCGCGCACTTTCGTTTTACCGCCAAGTTCCCCGGCGATATCAGTCATAGTGGTGACCTGCACGGTCAATTGGCGGCTGCGCAATCCTTCATCGACTTGCTCAAGCCCTTGGGCACACGCGTAGCCCCTTACTGGCTGCAGTTGCCGGCAACCTTCGGTCCGGCGCGCCTCGGTGAGCTGGTGAATTTCCTCGACGAGGCCGCTGTGCCCATCGCCGTGGAGGTACGCAATGCGGCGTTCTTCAGCAAGGGCGATGAAGAGCGCATGCTCAACCGCTTGCTGCTCGATCGCGGCGTCGAGCGCATCTGTCTTGATCCCCGGGCGCTGTTCAGCTGCACGTCGCGCAGCCCCGAGGTGCTTCACGCCCAGTCGAAAAAGCCGCGCGTGCCGCCACGCCCAACCGCCTTCACCCAGCACCCGCAGATACGGTTCATCGGCCACCCCGAGCTTGCTGCCAACGAGCCGTTCCTGCAGCCGTGGCTGGACAAAGTCGCGGCCTGGATCGAGGAGGGGCGCAGCCCCTACGTTTTCTTGCATACTGCCGACAACCGCCTGGCCGCCGCCCTGGCCCAGCGTTTCCATCAGGGCCTGATGGAACGTCTGCCGGGGCTTGCAGCCTTGCCTGAACTGGACAGGACACCAGAAGCCGAACAACTCGGCTTGCTCTGACCTGCCCTGCCGCCTGCCCGGGAGTCATGATCATGGATGTGCAAACCCTGCGTGCCGAAGCCTTCAAAGCCCTGCATGAACGCGATGGCGCCTTCGTCATTCCCAACCCCTGGGATGCCGGTTCCGCCAAGTTGCTGGCCAGCCTCGGCTTCGAGGCGCTGGCCACCACCAGTGCCGGGCTGGCGTTCTCCCTGGGGCGTCCGGATGCCGAAGGGGCCATGAGCCTGGATGAAACCCTCGATAACGCCCGTTGCATTGTCGACGCCACGGCGTTGCCGGTGGCCGCGGACCTGGAGAATGGCTTCAGCGACGATCCCAAGGGGTGCGCCGAGGCGATCCTGCAGGGCGCCGCCGTCGGCCTGGTCGGCGGTTCCATCGAGGATGCCAGCGGCAACGTCGAAGACCCGATCTACAGCTTTCATCACGCCGTGGAGCGGGTCGAAGCGGCGGTGGCCGCCGCCCGTAGCCTGGACTTCCCGTTCATGCTCTGTGCCCGCGCGGAAAACCTGCTGCACGGGCGCATGGACCTGGATGACACCATCGCCCGCCTGCAGGCCTTCGCCGAAGCCGGCGCCGATGTGCTCTATGCCCCGGGCCTGCGCACCGCGCAAGAGATCCGCCGTGTGGTGCAGGCGGTAGCGCCCAAGCCGGTCAACGTACTGATGGGCCTGAGCGGTGTGCAGCTGAGTTTTGCCGATGTCCAGGCCCTTGGTGTCAAGCGCATCAGTGTTGGCTCGTCGCTGGCGCGGGCGGCCTACGGGGCGTTTTTCTACGCCGCGCAACGGATTCACGATCAAGGCCGTTTCGACTACGCCGACCAGGCGTTGTCGTTCGACCAGCTCAACCAGTTATTCAGGCGTTGATCGACCATGCGCAAAGGACTGCTCGCTGTGCTGTGCCTGATGTCGATTGCCGTAAGCGTCGTTGCCTGGCGCATGGGCTGGCGTTTGCCAGATGCCTGGAACCCCTGGGCGGCGCTGGATGTGCGCCAGCCGCCGAACCTGCTGACACCGTATAAGCTGGGCCGTCTGCAGGATGATCCGCAGCTGTGCGAGCAGGCCCTGGCAACCTCGAACCTGCGCTATCGCAGGCAGTCCGACAGCCCGGCCAACGCGCCGTGCCCGCTGGAAAACGTGGTGCGGGTCGAAGGCTCCTCGGTGCGCCTGAGCAGCAGCTTTCTCGCCAGTTGCCCGATGGCGGTGGCTTATGCGCTGTTCGAGCGCCATGCCCTGCAACCGGCGGCGCAGCGTGCTTTTGCCCAACCGGTGGTGCAGGTCGATCACCTGGGCAGCTTCGCCTGTCGCAACATGTACAACCGCAAGAATGGCCGCCTCAGCCAGCACGCCACGGCCAACGCCCTGGACATCGCCGGCTTTCGCCTGGCCGACGGGCAGCGTATTCAGTTGCTCAAGGACTGGCCGGGGGAGGGCGTCAAAGCGAAGTTCTTAAGGGATGTGCACGCCAGTGCCTGCGACAGCTTCAATACGGTGCTGGGGCCCGACTACAACGGCGCGCACCGTAATCACTTTCATCTGGACATGGGCTTCTGGCAGATCTGCCGCTGAGGCTCAGGCGGCGATGCGCACGTTGTTCAGCACCACCGGGCGGGCCCAGCGATTGTCGAAGTCCAGCTGCGATTGCTGCACGGCCATGGTGGCTTCGTCGAAAGGTTCGGGTGCCTTGTCCAGCAGGTCCATCTCGAATTCGGCGATCGGCAGGTACAGCGGCTCGGCCTGTGGTGCCGGGCCTGGCTCAGGCAATGGCTGACCCTGGCTCATGACGATCGGGCGTACCCAGGTGTTGCTGATGTCCAACTGACGCTGCTGCTCGATCAGTTCGGCGGCGCTGAACGGCGGCGCGAGTTTTTCCAGCAGTTCAGGTTCGAGTTCGGCAATCGGCAGGAACAGCGGCTCGGGCGGGGCCAGTTCGGTGTCATGCACATCGCACAGGCGCTGGCTGTGAATCTGCGCCAGCACCTGGCTGCCGCCCAGCGGTTCGCCGGTGACCTTGTCGAATTGCTCGGCGGCCATGGCCTTGGCTGCGTCTTCCTGACCTTGCTGCTCAGCCAGGGCGCGGGCAAAAAAGTCCTGCCACAGGTGGCTGACGCCGCCCAGTGCCTGGGTATTGTGCCGGCCATAGTCGCCGACGGGCGAGATATAACCTGAGTTGAGCTGAAGAATGTCGGTCATGGCAGTCGCAGAGGGTTCTGGTCTGGCAAAATAGCGAATACTTCGTATATCGGCCGTGGCCGACGATCATTTAATTTTTTTGAGTACAGGATTTGATGGTGGAGCAACTGGCGGACGGCGGCATCCGGGTCGAGGCATTGACGGCCGATTTTCAGGCCCAGGCTGTCGAGTGGGCACAGCGCCTGGAGTTGCCGCTGAGCGACGATAGCGCAGGCTTTGCCGTGCAGGTCGGTGCCAGTGGCCTGCAGATCCAGCAGCTCGGCCCGCAGGCGCCGGGGCCGGTGCGGGTGGATTTCGTCGAAGGCGCGGCGGCCCACCGGCGGGTGTTCGGCGGCGGTAGCGGGCAGATGATCGCCAAGGCCGTGGGTATTGCTCAAGGCGTACGCCCACAGGTGCTCGATGCAACGGCGGGGCTGGGCAAGGACGCTTTCGTGCTGGCCAGCCTTGGCTGCCAGATGACCCTGATCGAACGCCAGCCACTGGTGGCGGCCTTGCTCGAAGATGGCCTGGCCCGCGCCCGCAATGATGCCGAGGTGGGCCCGATCGTCGCGCGCATGCACCTGCTCACCGGCAATGCCATCGAGCACATGCACAACTGGCAGGGCGAACCGCCGCAGGTGATCTACCTCGACCCGATGTTCCCGCACCGCGACAAGAGCGCCCTGGTGAAAAAGGAAATGCGCGTGTTCCGCCCGCTGGTCGGTGACGACCTCGACGCCCCGGCGCTGCTCGCCGCCGCCCTGGCCCTGGCCAGCCACCGGGTGGTGGTCAAGCGCCCGCGCAAGGCGCCGATCATCGACGGGCCCAAGCCCAGCCACTGCCTGGAAGGCAAATCCAGCCGCTACGACATCTACCCGAAAAAAGCCCTCAAGCCTTAGGGGCGGTAGGCGCGCATGAACAGCGCCACCACTTCCTGGACATGGGCCTCGGCGGCCTCGGCATCCAGCGCCGGGGCATAGCCGAGCAACAGGCGGAAGTTGGCCGCGCCCTTGAGCAGGCAGAAGAAGTGCTCGGCGGCGTTGGCCGGCAGCTCGATGCGCAGCAACCCGCGCGCATCCGCCTGGCGCAGCAGCGCCTCCATCTCATGCAGGACCCGCATCGGGCCGGCCTCGAAGAAGATCTGGCTGAGCTTCGGGTCCTGATTGCCCAGGGCCATGATCAGCCGGTGCAGCTTGACCGACAGGTCGCTGCTGATCAGCGCCTGAAAACCGCGACCGATCTTCAGCAGCACCTGCTCCAGCGGCACACCTTCAGGCAGCTCGAAGATCAATTCGGGCAATTGCGCCGTGCAGGTGGCGACCACCGCCGAAGAGAACAGCGTCTCCTTGTCGGTGAAGTGGCTGTAGACCGTGAGTTTTGACACACCTGCCGCTGTCGCGACCGCATCCATGCTGGTGTTGGCATAGCCAAGGGTTAGAAACAGCGTCTTGGCTGCCTCGAGAATGGCCTGGCGTTTTGCCAGGTCCTTGGGCCGGCCGGGGCCGGTAGCAGCAGTGACTTTGGGCATGAGTGAAAAGTTACATATTCCAGTAAGTGCACATGGTACATCGCGACCGGTATTTCGGCGGGCAAATATCGACGTGCTGCGCCCGGCATAAATGTCGGAATTCTCTCGCACGCCTGCTTCCCCGGTCCGGCTCCCTGATTTAATATACCCATCAGTATAAATATTCAAAGCGCCATTCGCGAAAGGTCATTCATCATGTTGCGCCATGCCTTGCCCCTCGCTTTGCCCGTCGGTCTTGTGTTGCTGCTTGCTGCCTGTGGGCAGGAAAGCGCACCGCAGACTTCCCTTCGTCCGGCCATGGTGGTGCAGCCGCAGCCGGCCAGCGCCGCTGCCGACAGTTACCCCGGCGAGGTGCGTGCGCGCTTCGAGCCGGAGCTGGCATTCCGTATCGGTGGCAAGGTCAGCAAGCGCCTGGTCGAGGAAGGGCAGCGGGTCAAGGCCGAGCAGGCGCTGGCCGAGCTTGACCCTCAGGATGTGCGCCTGCAACTGGAAGCCAGCCGTGCACAACTGGCCGCCGCCGAAGCCAACCTGAGCCTGGTCAAGGCCGAACGCGACCGCTACAAGACCCTGCTCGACCGGCAGATGGTCAGCCGTTCGCAATATGACAATGCTGAAAACCTTTACCGCGCGGGTCTGGCCCGGCTCAAACAGGTGCGCGCCGAGTTTGATGTGGCCGGCAACCAGGCGGAATACGCCGTGCTGCGGGCCTCTCAGGATGGGGTGATTGCCAAGCGCCAGGTCGAAGTGGGGCAGGTGGTGTCCGCTGGCCAGACGGTGTTCACCCTGGCCACCGATGGCGAGCGTGAAGTGCTGATCGGCCTGCCGGAACAGCACTTCGGCCGTTTCAAGGTAGGTCAGCCGGTGTCGGTGGAGCTCTGGTCGCAACCGGATCAACGCTTCAATGGCCGTATTCGTGAGCTGTCACCTTCGGCCGATCCACGCTCGCGAACCTTTGCGGCGCGCATCGCCTTTACCGCCGGCAAGGTGCCGGCCGAGCTTGGCCAGAGCGCCCGGGTGTTCATCCAGCACACCGAGCAGATTCCCCTGGCGGTACCGCTCTCGGCCCTGACCGCAGAGAACGGCCAGACCTACGTCTGGCGTGTCGATGCCAACAACACCCTCAAGCGCGTGCCGGTGCGGGTCGGTGCTTACGGTGAAAGCAGCGTGCCGGTGCTCGAAGGCCTGAATGCCTCGGACTGGGTGGTAGCGGCCGGCGTGCATGTGCTCCAGGAGGGGCAACAGGTGCGTCCGGTGGATCGGTCCAATCGTGTGGTGAATCTGGCGGTCAAGGAGTAAGTCCCGATGGGTTTCAACCTTTCCGCCTGGGCCCTGCGCAATCGGCAGATCGTGCTGTTCCTGATGATTTTGCTGGCCGTGGTCGGCGCACTGTCCTACACCAAACTGGGGCAGAGCGAAGACCCGCCCTTTACCTTCAAGGCCATGGTCATTCGCACCCTCTGGCCCGGCGCCAGCGCCGAGGAAGTCTCGCGCCAGGTCACCGAACGCATCGAAAAGAAGCTGATGGAAACCGGCGAGTACGAGAGGATCGTCTCGTTCTCGCGGCCCGGTGAATCGCAGGTCACCTTCATGGCCCGCGACTCGATGCATTCGGCCGACATCCCCGAGCTCTGGTACCAGATCCGCAAGAAGGTCGCCGATATCCGCCACACCTTGCCCCAGGGTATCCAGGGGCCGTTCTTCAACGACGAATTCGGCACCACCTTCGGCAATATCTATGCGCTGACCGGCGACGGCTTCGACTACGCCGTGCTCAAGGACTACGCCGACCGCGTGCAGATCCAGCTGCAGCGGGTCAAGGACGTCGGCAAGGTCGAGCTGCTGGGCCTGCAGGACGAGAAGATCTGGATCGAGCTGTCCAACCTCAAGCTGGCCACCCTCGGCCTGCCCCTGGCCACGGTGCAGCAGGCGCTGGAAGAGCAGAATGCGGTGAGCACTGCAGGCTTCTTCGAGACGCCGAGCGAGCGCCTGCAACTGCGGGTCAGCGGGCGTTTCACCACGGTTGAGCAGATCCAGCAGTTCCCGATCCGGGTCGGCGACCGGACCTTCCGTATTGGCGATGTCGCCGATGTGCGCCGAGGCTTCAATGATCCGCCCGCACCGCGCATGCGCTTCATGGGCGAAGACGCCATTGGCCTGGCGGTGTCGATGAAGGCCGGTGGCGATATCCTGGTGCTGGGCAAGGCCCTGGAAGCCGAGTTCGCCCGCATCGCCCACAACCTGCCGGCCGGCATGGAGCTGCGCAAGGTGTCCGATCAGCCAGCGGCGGTGAAGACCGGTGTGGGCGAGTTCGTCCAGGTGCTGGTCGAGGCGCTGGCCATCGTTTTGCTGGTGAGCTTCTTCTCCTTAGGCATGCGCACCGGCTTGGTGGTGGCGCTGGCGATCCCGCTGGTACTGGCGATGACCTTTGCCGCCATGTACTACTTCGGCATCGGCCTGCACAAGATTTCCCTTGGCGCGCTGGTGCTGGCCCTGGGCTTGCTGGTGGATGACGCGATCATTGCCGTGGAAATGATGGCGATCAAGATGGAGCAGGGCTTCGACCGGCTCAAGGCCGCCAGTTATGCCTGGACCAGCACCGCCTTCCCGATGCTGACCGGCACCTTGATCACCGCCGCAGGCTTCTTGCCGATTGCCACCGCGCAGTCCGGCACCGGTGAATACACCCGCTCGATCTTCCAGGTGGTAACCATCGCCTTGCTCGCCTCGTGGATTGCCGCGGTGGTGTTCGTGCCCTATCTGGGCGAGCGCCTGCTGCCGGACCTGGCCAAGCTGCACGCGGCCAAGCATGGCACTGCCGAAGGTGGACCAGATCCGTATGGCACACCGTTCTACCAGCGCGTGCGGCGCCTGGTCGGCTGGTGCGTGGAGCGGCGCAAGACGGTGATTCTGGCAACCATCGCCCTGTTTATCGGCAGCATTTTGTTGTTCCGCTTCGTGCCCCAGCAGTTCTTCCCGGCCTCCGGGCGCCTGGAGTTGATGGTCGACCTGAAGCTTGCCGAAGGCGCCTCGCTGAGTAACACCGCCGAGCAGGTCAAACGTCTGGAAGCACTGCTCAAGGAACGCGCCGGCATCGACAACTATGTAGCCTATGTGGGCACGGGTTCGCCACGCTTCTACCTGCCATTGGACCAGCAACTGCCGGCGCCAAGCTTCGCCCAGTTCGTGGTGCTGGCGAAAACCATCGAGGAGCGTGAACAACTGCGCAGTTGGCTGATCGCCACCCTCGATGAACAATTCCCCGACCTGCGCTCGCGGGTCACGCGCCTGGAAAACGGCCCGCCCGTGGGCTACCCGGTGCAGTTCCGGGTCACCGGCGAGCATATCGAGCAAGTCCGCGCCCTGGCCCGCAAAGTGGCGGCCAAGGTTCGTGAGAACCCCCATGTGGTCAACGTCCACCTCGACTGGGAAGAGCCGAGCAAGGTGGTTTACCTGAACATCGACCAGGACCGCGCCCGCGCCCTGGGAGTGAGCACGGCGAACCTGGCGAAGTTTCTGCAAAGCTCGCTGACCGGCTCTGCGGTCAGCCAGTTCCGTGAGGACAACGAGCTGATCGAGATCCTCCTGCGCGGTACCCAGCAGGAGCGCAGCGAGCTTGCCAACCTGCCAAGCCTGGCGGTGCCGACCGACAATGGCCGTAGTGTGGCGCTGTCTCAGGTGGCGACCCTGGAATACGGCTTTGAGGAGGGCGTCATCTGGCACCGCAACCGTCTGCCCAATGTCACCGTGCGCGCCGACATCTACGGCAAAGAACAACCGGTGACCCTGGTCCAGCAGATCCTGCCGACCCTGGACCCGGTGCGTGCCGAACTGCCCGATGGCTACCTGCTGGAGGTAGGCGGCACGGTGGAAGACTCTACCCGCGGGCAGAAGTCGGTGAACGCCGGGGTGCCGTTGTTCATCGTCGTGGTGCTGACCCTGCTGATGCTGCAATTGCGCAGCTTCTCGCGCACGGTGATGGTGTTCCTCACCGCGCCCCTGGGGCTGATTGGCGTGACCCTGTTCCTGTTGGTGTTCCGCCAGCCGTTCGGCTTTGTCGCCATGCTCGGGACCATTGCCCTGTCGGGCATGATCATGCGCAACTCGGTGATCCTGGTCGACCAGATCGAGCAGGACATCGCCGCTGGGCTTGACCGCTGGCAGGCAATTATCGAGGCGACGGTAAGGCGCTTCCGGCCGATCGTGCTGACCGCTCTGGCGGCGGTGCTGGCGATGATCCCGCTGTCACGCAGCGTGTTCTTCGGGCCGATGGCGGTGGCGATCATGGGCGGCCTGATCGTGGCGACGGCGTTGACGCTGTTGTTCCTGCCGGCCTTGTATGCGGCGTGGTTCAGGGTCAAGAAAGCCTGAGGGCGGTGACACAGATCTATTGTGGGAGCCGGCCTTGCCGGCGATGGGCTGCGTAAGCAGCCCTTTGGAGCGAGAGGCTCAAAGCGCGCCAAACACCTTCTTGGCGATGCTGGTAGCCGCAGCAGCCGGGTTCTGGCGGATGGTTTGTTCCTGCTTGCCAATCATCTCGAACAGGCCGTTGAGCGCCTGTTCGGTGACGTAACCTTCGACGTTGGCATTCTTGGCATCCAGCACGCCCAGGGTCGCCGCTTGCCCGGCAAAGTTGTTGTACTGCTGGGCCAGGCCGACCTGGTCGGTGGCCTTCTTGACGATCGGCAGGAACTTGGCGCGGATCTGTTCGCGGCTGGTCTTGCTCAGGTACTGGGTGGCCGAGTCATTGCCGCCGCTGAGGATGCCCTTGGCATCATCCACGGTCATTTTTTTCACCGCATCGACCAGCAGCGCCTGGGCTTGCGGCACGGCCGCTTCGGCGGCTTTGTTCATGCTGGATTCCAGTTGCTCGACCTGGGCGCCCATGCCGAACGTCTTCATCTTCTTGGCCACCTTGCCAAGGTTGCCCGGCAGCTCGATGCGCACATCCGGGTTATTGCTGAAACCACCGGGGGTGCCCAGTTGTTTGACCGCGACCTGGGCGCCCTGGGTCAGGGCGTCTTTAAGGCCGGTGGAGGCATCTTTCTGCGAGAGGTCGCCGAGCGACAGCGCCAGGGCGCTGGCCGACAGCAGCAGGCCGGCGCACAGGCCGGTGAAGGTTAGAGCTGGGCGAAACATGGCAGCATCCTTATGCGAAGGAAAAACAATCAATCAACGAACGGCATCGACCTTGATGCGCACCGGCTGCGGGTCGTTGCCGTCGAGCTGTACGCCGTGATGCTCGGTATTGATGAACAGCAGCTTGCCATCCAGTTCGATCCGCGCACTGACTGCATAGCGGTGACCGGGCTTGACCTGCGCCGGGTCGTAGCTCAGGTGGAAGGGCAGCGGCACATTGCCTTTGACCGGGCCGCTCTGGCTGGCCAGGGTGACGGCGGGGGCATCCATCAGCGACACGTCCTGCAGGGCGACGCTCAGGGTGGCGGCGGGCGGCAGGGCGATGCGCTGCAGGTAGAACACTTCGCCATCCAGGCTGGCCTTGGACGCTTCAGGGGTGCTGCTGCACGCGGCCAGCAGGCTGCCCAGAAGGATCAGGGACAGTTTCTTCATCAGTAGCTCCTTATCGGTGGCGCCGCTGGGACGGTCGCCAACCGGGTCAATGGGTATAGCTCCAAAGGCACAGGCCAGTATGGCCTATGCCGCAGTCTCGGTGGTTTCTTCGCTGCGATGCAGGGCCACCTGGCGGATCGACAGGCGCACCTCTGCCGACAGCACCCGCTTGGCTGCGCCTTCGGCCAATTCGCTGAGCTTCGCGTGATAGCCAAGCTTGCCGTTGGTATCCGGGTGCAATACGCCTTGCTCGATCTGGGTCTGGATAAAGTGGCGGAACAGGGTCTTGTCGAAGAACTCCGGGGCGTTCAGGCCATGCAAAATCGACAGGCGCTGGGCCATGATCACGCACAGGTCTTCCAGCTCTTCGGCGCTCAGGGTGTGCTGGCCGCTGTTGAGCAGCAGGGCGGTGGCCATGTAGAAGCGCTGCAGGGTCTGGGTGATGGCACGGGCCAGCAGGGTCAGCAGCACGAACTGCCGCGAACTCGGTGCCGGGCGCAGGTACACGCCGTTTTCGAAGCGCAGCAGGCCTTGCTCGACGAAAGCCTCCAGCCACTGGTCGATGACCGCGTCCAGCTCATCGAGCTCCCAGCGAATGAACAGCTCCGATTGCAGGTACGGGTACAGCGCCCGGGTGTACTGCAGAATCAGCTCGCGGCTCATGCGCGAGCTGCTCTGGAAGAAGCTCGCCAGCAAGGCCGGCAGAGCGACGATGTGCAGCACGTTGTTGCGGTAGTAGGTCATCAGGACAGCATTTTGCTCGTCCAGGTAGAGGATCTTGCCCAGCGCATCGCTCTGTTCGGCCAGCAGGTCCATGCCCTTGACGTGGCTGATCAGGGCCAGGCCATCACCTTCGGGCAAGGTGGTGTGCGGCGAATAGGGCACCGTGCGCAGCAGCGCCAGGTACAGGTCCAGCACCCGCGCCAGAGCACGTTCATCCAGGGCCAGGCGGCTGGTGGAGAGCAGCGCCAGGGCCACCAGGTTGACCGGGTTGATCGCCGCCGCCTCGTTCAGGTGCTGGGCGACTTTCTCGCCCAGGCGCGAGGTGGTCTCGTTGAGCCAGGCCGGGCGGAACTGCGGGCCGTGTTCCTGTTCGCGCCAGCCAGGTTGCTGCTGATCGAGGAAGGCGCCGAGGCGGATCGGCTCGCCGAAGTTGACCGCGACCTGGCCGAAGCGCTGCTTGAGTGCGCCGATGACCTTGAAGATGTCGAAGATCGATTCTTTCTTCTTGCTCGCACCGCGCAACTCGCCCAGGTAGGTGCGGCCTTCGAGCACGCGTTCATAGCCGATGTACACCGGGACAAAGACGATTGGCGTGCGCGAAGAGCGCAGGTAGCTGCGCAGGGTAATGGCGAGCATGCCGGTTTTCGGTTGCAGCATGCGTCCGGTGCGCGAGCGCCCACCTTCGACGAAGTACTCGACCGGAAAACCCTTGGTGAACAGCGTGTGCAGGTATTCGTTGAACACTGCGGTGTACAGCGGGTTGCCCTTGAAGGTGCGGCGCATGAAGAACGCCCCGCCGCGGCGCAGCAGGCCGCCGATCACCGGCATGTTGAGGTTGATCCCGGCGGCGATATGCGGCGGGGTCAGGCCGTTGCGAAACAGCAGGTAGGAGAGCAGCAAGTAGTCGATATGGCTGCGGTGGCAAGGCACGTAGATGACTTCATGGCCCGGGGCGATGCCTTGCACCTGCTCGATGTGGTTGACCTTGATGCCGTCGTAGATCTTGTTCCAGAACCAGCTCAGCACCACTTCCAGGAAGCGGATGGCGGTGTAGGTGTAGTCCGAGGCGATCTCATTGCCGTAGCGCAGGGCCTGGGCTTCGGCTTTGGCCAGCGGGATCTTCTCGCGCTCGGCCTCATCGGCGATGGCCTGGCGCACCAGCGGGTCGTGGATCAGGCCTTTGACCAGGTTACGGCGGTGGGAGATGTCCGGGCCGATGACGGCGGTCTTGAGGTTGCGAAAATGTACACGCAGCAGGCGCTGGGCCATGCGCATGGTGCGCTCGTGGCCCTTGTTGTGCTGCACCAGCTCGCGCAAATGGATCGGCGCCGAGAACTGCACGCGGGTCTTGCGCCCAAGGATCAGCACGGTGAGCAAGCGCCGCAGGCGCCCGGTAACCGCCCAGCTGTCAGCGAACAGCAGCTTCCAGGGGCTGGATTCGCTGGCCGGCGACTGGCCCCAGAACACGCTGACGGGGATGATCTGCGCGTCTTCCTCGGCATGCTGGCTGACGGCGTTGACCAGCCGTGCCAGGGTGGGCGGGGCGCCGCGCTTGTCGTGACGGCCAAGCCAGTCTGGCTCCGGGGTCAGGTAAAAGAACGCGGCAGGTTCTTGCAGGGTCCCGACGGCTACGGGCAGTACCGGGCGAGGCAGCCCGGCTTTGGTGCACTCGCGATCGAGTACCGCAAGGTCGGTCAGCGATGGCGATTGCAGGGCGTAAAACACTGGCCGGCTGCGATCCAGGTTCAAGGTGAAGGATGACTGGTTGATGGTCTCGGAGCGAACCCACAGGTACAACAGGCGACGCAGGGCGCCGAAGATCAGGCGGCGCAGGGGAGAACGGGTCATACGGTGTGTGCTCTGGATGAGATTTTCGAGTAATTGCTCAGTGGGCTAGTGTGCCGTATCTGCGCAAGTTCAGCAAAAAGCGCCCCGGTCATGAAAATTAATTTAAGTGTGTCATATACTCGGTCCGCCGCTTGCAAGAGATTTCGGCAAGCTGCGTCGGCAGGGGGTGGTGACCTCTCTGCATGCAAGGCGATTCCAAAATAAAAATCCGGAGTAGTTCAGATGTCGTCTCGTGAGACTGGAAGTGTAAAGTGGTTCAATGACGCCAAAGGTTACGGCTTCATTCAGCGTGAAGGTGGTGCGGACGTGTTCGTTCACTACCGTGCCATCCGGGGTGAGGGGCATCGCACCCTGCTCGAGGGGCAGCAGGTCGAATACAGTCTGACTCAGGGCCAGAAAGGCCTGCAGGCAGAAGACGTAGTCGGGCTGTAAGCGCCGGGCCACAAGCCTCGAGCCTGGGCCCAGAAGCGAAAAGGCCCGCCGCCGGACGACCGGGGCGGGCCTTTTCGAAAAAGTTGTTTCAGCTGGTGCGCCAGGTGATTTCTTCTTCGCCGTCGGCACTGATGCGGATCCAGCGATCGGCGTCCTCTTCACCTTCTTCCTCGACCCAGCTGCCCGGTGCGCAACGCACTTCGACGTTCAGCGCGGCAAAGGCGGCGCGAGCGCATTCAATGTCGTCTGCCCACGGCGTCTGGTCGCTTTCCAGGTAAAGACTGTTCCATTTGCCCACAGCTTTCGGTAACCAGGTAACTGGAATGTTACCGGCCTTGCACTTGTAGGTCTGGCCTTTCTGTTGCCAGTCGCTGCACGGGCCGAGTGCCTCGGTGAGCCAGGCGGCGATCTGTTTGTGGTCGACGTCGGCGTCTTTCAGGTAAATCTCGATATCGGGTTGGCGCATAGGGGCTCCGGGTGCGCTCAGTCTTGGCGCACAAAGTAATCGTAACGCATCGATACCGTGACCTCGAAAGGCTCGGCCTGGTCGATGACGCGCACGCGTTTATCGGCGCTGGCGCGCCAACCATGCGGGGTCATGGCCAGCAGGTCGGCGCGGGCCTTGCTATCGGCAAGGCTGAGGTGGAATTTCAGGGTTTCGCTATGGGCGTGCCGCATGCCCGCTGGCACCAGTGCCAGGTGTTTGTCGTCGGCGTAGTCGCGCACTTCATCGTAGAGCTTGTGGCGCAACTCGATCAGGTGCTCGTTGGTCGGGCCGACGCGCATCAGGCCGCCGCCGGGGCTCAGCAGGCGCAGGGCCTCTTGCCAGTCCAGCGGGCTGAAGACACTGGCCAGGAACTGACAGCTGGCATCGGCCAGCGGCACCCGGGCCATGCTCGCCACCAGCCAGGTCACCGCCGGGTTGCGCTTACAGGCTCGCTTGACCGCCTCGCGGGAGATATCCAGGGCGTAACCATCGGTCTCGGGCAGCGCTTGGGCGATCTGTGCGGTGTAGTAACCCTCGCCACAACCGATATCCAGCCAGCGCTCGGGTGCGCGTTCAGCGGCAAGCTCGGCCAGGCGCCGGGCTACCGGGGCGTAATAGCCAGCGTTGAGAAAGTCGCGGCGGGCCTCGACCATCGCCTGGTTGTCGCCCGGGTCACGGCTGTTCTTGTGCTGCACTGGCAGCAGGTTCAGGTAGCCCTGGCGAGCACGGTCGAAACGATGGCCGGCCGGGCAGGCCACGCCATTGTCGAGCGTGCTCAGCGCGGCGCTACAGATCGGGCAGGTGAGCATCAGGCAAGCAACCGGGTCAGGGTCTGGTAGTAGATTTCGGTCAGCACATCGAGGTCACTGGCCAGGATCCGCTCGTTGACCTGGTGAATCGTGGCGTTGACCGGGCCCAACTCGACCACCTGGGTGCCGAGGGTGGCGATGAAGCGCCCGTCGGAAGTGCCGCCGCTGGTCGATGCCTTGGTCTCACGGCCGGTAACCGCCTTGATGCTGGCCGATACCGCGTCGAGCAAATCGCCCGGCTCGGTGAGGAACGGCAGGCCCGACAGTGCCCAGTCCACGTGCCAGTCCAGCTGGTGTTTGTCGAGGATGGCGGCAACCCGCTGTTGCAGGCCCTCGACCGTCGACTCGGTAGAGAAACGGAAGTTGAACAGCGCAGTCAGCTCGCCTGGCACCACGTTGGTGGCACCGGTACCGGAGTTGAGGTTGGAGATCTGGAAGCTGGTCGGCGGGAAGAACGCATTGCCTTCGTCCCAGTGTTCGGCTGCCAGTTCCGCCAGGGCGGGAGCTGCCAGGTGGATCGGGTTCTTCGCCAGGTGCGGGTAGGCCACATGGCCCTGGACGCCGCGCACGGTGAGCTTGGCGCCGAGCGAGCCGCGGCGGCCGTTCTTGACCACGTCACCGACCAGGCTGGTGCTCGACGGCTCGCCGACGATGCACCAGTCCAGGCGCTCGTTGCGTGCCGCCAGGCGCTCGACCACGGCCTTGGTGCCGTGGTGGGCCGGGCCTTCTTCATCGCTGGTGATCAGGAAGGCGACCTTGCCGCGATGGTTGGGGTAGTCGGCGACGAAGCGCTCGGTGGCCACCACCATGGCCGCCAGGCTGCCTTTCATGTCGGCAGCGCCACGCCCGCAGAGCATGCCGTCGGCATCGATCAGGGCGTCGAACGGATCGTTCTGCCAGGCCTGCACCGGGCCGGTCGGGACTACGTCGGTGTGGCCGGCGAAGCACAGCACGGGACCTTCCTGGGTGCCATGGGTGGCCCAGAAGTTGTCGACGTCTTCGATCCGCATCGGTTCGAGCATGAAACCGGCATCGCCCAGGCGCTGCATCATCTGTTTCTGGCAGTCGAAGTCCAGCGGGGTTACCGACGGACGGCGAATCAGGTCGCAGGCCAGTTCAAGGGTAGGCGAGAGGTCGGCTGGGGCCGTCATGAGGAACTCCGGGGCAAGGCAGGGCACGAATTCGAGGGGGGTTATCTTATAGCAATTCAGAGCCCTGTAGGAGCGGGCTTGTCCCGCGATTGCGGACTTTCGGCCGGCATCGCATCCCGGGGCAAGCCCGCTCCTACAGGTTATCTCAGGATCAGGAGGCCTGGGCCGGCTGCGCTGCATCCACAGGCTTAGGCAGCGACGACAGCATGGCCATGATCAGCGCCGCCAGGTACGGCAGCGACTGCACCAGCAGCATCGTCACCCAGAAGCGCATGTCATTGCTCGGCAGGCCCTGGACCAGGTAGATCCCGGCCGCGGCGCCCCACAACAGCAACATGATGAACAGCTCCTCACGCGCCTCGGAAAGCGCCACCAGCAAGCCATGGCTGTCGGCGTTCTTCGGCGTACGGAAGAACGGAATGCTGCTGGTGAAGAAACCGTACAGCACCGCCTTGGCAATCGTGTGCGAAAGCGCAAGGCCCGCCAGGGCCGCGGCGAAAGCGTCCTTGAGGTTCACGCCCACCGCGCGGCGGTAGAGGAACACGATCTTGCCGACCTTGAACACGAACAGCGCCAGTGGCGGAATAGCGAAGATCAGCAGCGGCGGGTCGACCCGTTGCGGCACGATGATCATCGCCGCCGACCACAGCAGGGCGCCGACGGTGAAGAAGATGTTCATGCCATCGGCGATCCACGGCAGCCAGCCGGCCAGGAAGTGGTAGCGCTGGCCACGGGTCAGCTCCGAGTCCTTGCCGCGCAGCAGGCTTGCGGCATGGCGCTTGATGATCTGGATGGCGCCGTAGGCCCAGCGGAAGCGCTGCTTCTTGAAGTCGATGAAGGTGTCGGGCATCAGGCCCTTGCCATAGCTCTCGTGGGAATACGCCGCTGAGTAGCCCTTTTCGAACACGCGCAGGCCGAGCTCGGCGTCTTCGCAGATGCACCAGTCGGCCCAGCCCAGCTCTTCGAGCACCGAGCGCCGGGTCATGGTCATGGTGCCGTGCTGGATGATCGCATCACGGTCGTTGCGGGTGACCATGCCGATATGGAAGAAGCCCTTGTACTCGCTGTAGCACAGCTTCTTGAAGGTGCTCTCGTTCTGGTCGCGGTAGTCCTGGGGGGATTGCACCACGGCGATTTTCGGGTCGGCGAAGTGCGGCACCATGTGCTTGAGCCAGTTGCGGTCGACGCAGTAGTCCGAGTCGATCACCGCGATCACTTCGGCGTCCTTGGCGGTATGCGAGATCAGGTAGTTCAGCGCACCGCCCTTGAAGCCGGCCAGGGGCGCGACGTGGAAGAACTTGAAGCGCTCGCCGAGCATCTCGCAGTGGGCCTTGATCGGCTCCCAGACCGCCGGGTCCTTGGTGTTGTTGTCGATGATCAGGACTTCGTAGTCCGGATAATCCAGCGCCGCCAGGGCGTTGAGGGTCTGTTTGACCATCTCTGGCGGCTCGTTGTAGCACGGCACATGCACCGAGACTTTCGGCCGGTAGGCGGCGTCGGCCTGTACCGGCAAAAACTCCCGGCGGCGCTTGTGAATCCATACAGCTTCGGCCAGTTCATGGGCCTCGGTCAGCAGCACGATAAACACGCCAAGGGCGCCAAGGGCGAGCAAAAAGCCCACGGTCAGGCTGAACCAGGTGCTGTATTGCTGGCTATAGTCGTAACCGATCCATACCAGCACCGAGCCGCAGAGGAAGGCGATGAAGGTCAGGAAGGTGCGGCCGCGCTGGCGCAGGGCCGAGCCGTCGATCAGCAGCAGGGTCAGCGAGAGCATCGCCAGTACCACCGAACCGACCGCCAGTACGCGCCATTGCGGAATGGCCACTACTGGGCCTTCGAAGTTGAATTTCTGCTGGCGGGCGGCGTTGAACACGCCCCAGTAGGCGCCCACCGAGCCTTCGTCACTGGCTTTCCATGGCTGGTCGTAGGCTTCGATGACGAAGTAGTTGTAGCCCTGGCGGTTGAGCTTGTTGACCAAGGTGCGCAGGTAGATGGCCTGGTCGGCCTGGGTGGCCTCGGCGCCGCCACGCATGCGGCCGTTGCTCGGCCAGCCGACTTCAGACAACAGCAAGGGTTTGCGTGGGAATTGTTGTTTGAGGTCGCGGGCACGGTCCAGAACGAACTGGCCGGCATCCTTCATCGGGATGAACTCCCAATACGGCAGGATGTGCGCGGCGACCAGGTCGGCATGCTTGGCCAGCTCCGGATGTTCCTTCCAGATGTGCCACTGCTCACTGGTGGTCACCGGTACTTTTACCGCGGCGCGTACCCGGTCCATGTACTGGATCAGCGCCTGCGGGGTGATCTCCTTGCGGAACAGCGCTTCGTTGCCGACCATGACCCGCACGACACTGCGCGAGCTGTTGGCCAGTTCGATGGCTTTCTCGATTTCCCGCTCGTTGCGCTCAAGGTCCGGGCTGATCCACACCCCCAGGGTCACGCGTAGGCCGAACTCTTCGGCCAGGCGCGGGATTTCCGCTTGGGTGCCTTCCACGGTATAGATCCGGATACTGTCGGTCAGCTTGCTGAGCTGCTCAAGGTCCTGGCGCAGCTCGTCCTCGCTCGGGTATTGGCCCTTTTGCGGGCTCTCGCCCTGGCGGAACGGCGAATAGGAAAAGCCGGAAATCTGCTCCGGCCAGTTGGGGGCGGAAACCGGGCGGTTGATCAGCGCCCAGAACCCGGTGAATAGCGCGGCGATTGCCATGACTATCACCAGGTTGATACCAAATTTACGCGATGACATAGATAGTTCGGGTTCCGAAAGGTGGAACGGGCGGGCGCCAGAGGGCGCGAATCCTGCGTACTTCCTGCCCAGGCAGTGTGGGAACAGGTCGGTGGCAGAAGATTGGATTAGCTTCAGGCGCTGAAGTTCTTAGCCCGTACTTTTGTCGTCCAAGTCTTTGGATTGCATAGGACATTAAAGCAGGATTACAACTACCTTTACCAATGCATGGCTCGGGCGGCAGGTACTGCAGGGTGCCATCGCGCCGCAAGAGGCCTATAATGCGCGCCGGTTTTTTCGGGGTTGGGCCATGAGTACAGAAGATCCACGCTTTGCCGGTGTCGCCCGGTTATACGGTGACAACGGCCTGCAGCGCCTGCGCGAGGCCCATGTGGCCATCGTCGGTATCGGCGGGGTCGGCTCCTGGGCGGCCGAAGCCATGGCCCGTAGTGGCGTCGGCGAAATCTCCCTGTTTGACCTCGATGATGTCTGCGTCAGCAATACCAACCGCCAGTTGCATGCCCAGGAGGGCAATATCGGCCGCGCCAAGGCCGAGGTCATGGCTGAGCGCCTGCGGGCCATCAACCCGGCCTGCAAAGTGCATGCAGTGGTGGATTTCGTCACCAAGGAAACCCTGCCCGAGTACATCGGCGAGCACATCGATTGCGTGATCGACTGCATCGACAGCGTCATGGCCAAGGCCGCGCTGATTGGCTGGTGCAAGCGCCACAAGGTCACCATCATCAGCACCGGTGGTGCCGGCGGGCAAATCGACCCAACCCAGATCCGCGTTGCCGACCTGAACAAGACCTTCAATGACCCGCTGGCCTCGCGGGTGCGTTCGACGTTGCGCCGCGATTACGGTTTTTCCCGCACGGTGACCCGCAACTACAGCGTGCCCTGTGTGTTCTCCACTGAACAGCTGCGCTATCCCAAAGGTGACGGCAGCGTCTGCTTGCAGAAGAGTTTTGTTGGCGAGGGGGTGAAGCTGGACTGCTCCGGCGGCTTCGGCGCGGTGATGATGGTCACCGCGACCTTCGGCATGGTCGCCGCCAGCAAGGCGGTGGAAAAGCTTGTGGCTGGCGCCCGCCGCCCGTCCGAGCGCAGCAAGGCTCAGGCACCGGCGGCAAGCTGAGCCATGCGTTGCAGGACGGCGTTCAGGCCGTTGCTGCGTGAAGGCGAGAGCTGGCGGCCCAGGCCCAGCTGATTGAACCAGGCGGGCAGGTCCAGTTGCGTCAGCTCAGCGCTGGACAACCCTTCGACCCGCACCAGCAACAGTGCCAGCAAGCCGCGGATGATCCGTGCATCACTGGCCCCCTTGAAGCGCCACTGGCCGTCCTGCTGCTCGGCCACCAGCCAGACCTGGCTTTCGCAGCCGTGTACACGGTTGGTTTCGGACTGTTCCTCTGCGCTCAAGGGTGCCAGACGCTCGCCCCATTTCATCAGCAAGCGTGCGCGCTGTTCCCAGCCGGTCGCCTGTTCGAAAACATCCAGCGCTTGCTGCGCAGCCAGGGGCAGGCTCATCTCAGCAACTCCAGGGCTTGGTCCAGGGCTTCGAAGAAGCGCTGCAGGTCGTCGGAGTCGTTGTACAGGCCCAGGGACACGCGGATCGCGCCATCCAGGCCGAGGCTTTTCAGCAACGGCATGGCGCAGTGATGGCCGGCGCGCACGGCGATGCCTTGCTCGGTGAGCATATGGGCGAGATCGGCATTGTGCACCCCCTCGACCACGAAGCTGGCCAGGGCCAGTTGCGGTTGGCCGAGCAGGCGGATGCCTTCGCGGTCGTTGAGGCCGCGCAGCAGATGCCGGTGCAGGCCGGCTTCATGCTCGGCGACCGCATTGGCATCGAGACCTGCGAGGTAATCGAGGCTGGCACCGAGGCCGATCACACTGGCAATCGGCGGGGTACCGGCTTCAAAGCCCAGGGGTGCCGGGCGAAAGCTGGCGCTGTGGTAGTCGGCGATTTGCACCATCTCGCCGCCGAACTGCCAATGACGCAGGCGCGCCAATGCTTCGCCGCGGCCGTAGAGCACGCCGACGCCGTCAGGGCCGTAGAGCTTGTGGCTGGAGAATACATAAAAGTCGCAACCCAACTGGCGTACGTCGTGACGGCCGTGGACCACGCCTTGGGCGCCATCGACCACAGTCAGCGCGCCCTGGGCCTGGGCATGGGCCAGCAGGGGCTCCAGTGGCTGCCAGGCGCCGAGCACGTTGGACAGCTGGCTGACCGCCAGCACCCGGGTGCGTGGGCCGATCAGTTGCAGGGCGATGTTCAGATCGATCAGGCCGCGGCTGTCCAGTGGCAGGACCACCAGCTTCAGCCCGCGGCGCTGCGCCAGCTGTTGCCAGGGCAGCAGGTTGGCATGGTGTTCCAGGGCGCTGATGACGATTTCGTCGCCGGCTTCGAACAGTGGCTCAAGCCCGTAGGCGAGCAGGTTCAAGGCCGAGGTGGCGCCATGGGTGAAGACGATCTGCTGGCTGTCGGCGATATTCAGCCAGCCGGCGACCTTTTCCCGGCTGCGTTCGAAGGCTTGGGTAGCCAGGGCGCCGGGCAGGTGTTGGGCACGGTGCACGTTGGCAGCACCATGACCGTAATAGTGGCTCAAGGCATCGAGCAGGATTTGCGGTTTTTGCGTGGTAGCGGCGCTGTCCAGGTAGGTCTGGTGCTGGCGTTGCAGGGCGTCGATGGCTGGAAAGTCAGCGCGCCAGGGGGAGGGCTGGAACATGATGATCGGACCTGAAAATCGGGCCTGGCGTTAGGCCAGACCCGATGGTACCACTTAGTTGTGGGCGTGCAGCGCTTCGTTCAGCTCGATGGCCGACTTGTGGGTCTTGCACTCCACGGCGCCGTTGAGCGAGTTGCGGCGGAACAGCAGGTCGGTCTGGCCGGCCAGGTCGCGGGCCTTGACCACCTTGACCAGCTGGTTGTTCTCGTCCAGCAGGTTTACTTTGGTGCCGGCAGTGATATACAGGCCGGCTTCGACGGTGTTGCGGTCGCCCAGCGGGATGCCGATACCGGCGTTGGCGCCGATCAGGCAGCCTTCGCCAACCTTGATGACGATGTTGCCGCCACCGGACAGGGTGCCCATGGTCGAGCAGCCGCCGCCCAGGTCTGAACCCTTGCCGACGAAGACGCCCGCGGAGACGCGGCCTTCGATCATGCCCGGGCCTTCGGTGCCGGCGTTAAAGTTGACGAAGCCCTCGTGCATGATGGTGGTGCCTTCGCCGATGTAGGCACCCAGGCGCACACGGGCGCTGTCGGCGATGCGAACGCCGGCAGGGACCACGTAGTCGGTCATTTTCGGGAACTTGTCCACCGAGAACACTTCCAGCAGCTCGCCCTTCAGGCGCGCTTCCAGTTGCTGCTCGGCAAGTTCCGCCAGGTCGATGGCGCCCTGGCTGGTCCAGGCCACGTTCGGCAGCAGCGGGAAGATGCCGGCCAGGTTCAGGCCGTGCGGCTTGACCAGGCGGTGCGAGAGCAGGTGCAGCTTCAGGTAGGCTTCCGGGGTGGACGTCAGTGCGGCGTCTTCGGCCAGCAGGGTGGCGACCAGTGGCTTGTTGCTTTCGGCCAGGCGGGTCAGCAGTGCGGCCTGGGCGGTGTCGACGCTCTTGAGGGCTTCGGCAAGCTGCGCGGCCTGGCTGGTGCTGAAGGCGATCGCCTGGTTGCCGCCTTCATAGCCCAGGACCGGGGCGATGGCCGCAACCAGTTCGGCAGCCGGGTTGATCAACGGTTGTGCGTAGAAGACTTCCAGCCAGGCGCCTTGACGGTTCTGGGTGCCGACACCGAAGGCCAGGCTGAACAGGGTAGTGGACATGCAGTTACCTCTTGCGAATTGAATGAAAGCTCGGCGCCGGTTTACTGAAGGGCGGCCGCGTACAGATCAGGCTTGAAGCCGACCAGGGTCCGCTTACCGAGGTCGAGCACAGGGCGCTTGATCATCGACGGTTGGGCCAGCATCAGTTCGATGGCCTTGGCCTGGTCGAGATCGGCCTTCTGGGCGTCTTCGAGTTTGCGGAAGGTGGTGCCAGCACGGTTGAGTACTGTTTGCCAGCCATGTTCATCGCACCAGCGCTCAAGGCTTGCACGGTCGATGCCCTGGGTCTTGTAGTCGTGGAAATCGTAGCCCAGGCCTTGGTCTTCAAGCCAGGTACGGGCTTTCTTCATGGTGTCACAGGCCTTGATTCCATAAAGGTGCAATGGCGTGTCGCGTTTGGTCATGTCTTGCCCCTCCTGGGAAAAAATGGTGAAGGATTATGCCATGGTCGGCGGCTTTGGGTTGCCGTTGCCATGGCTCTTTGTAGCATTGTGTTACAGGTTCTGGGCGGTTCTGCGACTTTTGTGCAGCGGTGCGCCGGCAGCCTAAGCGGCTAATATGTCGTTTCAATGGCAATGCCGTGCCCAGGCCAGCATAAGTCGTTGAATGCGTTTGAATTGAACAGGACTCGCCGAATGCAATCAGCCTACACCGTTCTCATCCTGCTGATGCTGGTGAGTGTTTCCAAACTGGTCGGGCGGATGATCCCGCTGCCCTTGCCGCTGGTGCAGATTGCCGCCGGCGCCTTGCTGGCATGGCCTACCCTGGGCCTGCACGTGGCCCTGGACCCGGAATTGTTTCTGTTTTTGTTCCTGCCGCCGTTGCTGTTTTCCGATGGCTGGCGGATGCCCAAGCGTGACCTCTGGCGGTTGCGCGGCCCGATTCTGACCCTGGCGGTCGGCCTGGTGCTGTTTACTGTGGTCGGTGCCGGCTATTTCATTCACTGGATCCTGCCCGGCATTCCGTTGCCGGTGGCCTTTGCCCTGGCCGCGGTGCTGTCGCCGACCGACGCCGTAGCGGTCTCGGCCATCACCCAGGACCGCCTGCCGACGCCCTTGATGCACATGCTCCAGGGCGAGGCGCTGATGAACGATGCCTCGGGCCTGGTGACCTTCAAGTTCGCCCTGGCGGCGGCGATCACCGGGGTGTTCTCCCTCGCTGAGGCCAGCCTGACCTTTGTTCTGGTCGCTGTCGGCGGCCTGGCCATTGGTGTGGCCCTGAGCTGGCTGGTCGGGCGCTTGCGCGCCTGGATGATCGCCCGCGGCTGGGACGACCCGGCCACTCACGTGGTGTTCATGTTGCTGCTGCCGTTTGCCGCTTATGTGCTGGCCGAGCGCCTGGGCGTTTCCGGCATTCTCTCGGCGGTGGCGGCGGGGATGATGCAGAGCTGGCTCGACCTGTTGCCGCGCCAGACCAGCACGCGCCTGCTCAACCGCAGCGTCTGGTCGTTGCTGGAGTTCGCCTTCAACGGTCTGATCTTTCTGCTGTTGGGCTTGCAGTTGCCCGACATCATCAAGGCGGTGACCAGCCACGAAGCCTCGCTGTGGCCGACCTTGCTGTGGCGCTGCATGGATGTGGTGGCGATCTTCGCCGTGCTGCTGGCCTTGCGTTTTATCTGGGTGCAGAGCATCTGGCGCCTGATCGGGGTGATCCGCCGCTGGCGCGGCAAGGAAGACCTGGTGCTGGTGCCCAACGCCCGTTCCTGCTGGTTGTTGACGGTTGGTGGGGTGCGCGGGGCGGTGACCCTGGCCGGTGTCATGTCGGTGCCGCTGCTGATCAGCGCCGGCAAGGACTTCCCCGAGCGAGACTTGCTGATTTTCATCGCGGCCGGGGTCATTCTGCTGTCGCTGGTCGCTGCCTGTATCGCTTTGCCACTGCTATTGCGCGGTGTTACCAAGAGCCCCGACGACGCCCTGCGCCAAGAGGCCCAGGACGCCTGGCGGCGCACCGCTGAAGCGGCGATTCACGCCCTTGAGGCAGAAGACCTGAGCGAGGCCGGTACGCCGCTGGATGCCTCCCAGGCGGCGCTGGCGGCCGAGCTCAAGGCGCGGTTGATGGCCGAGTACCGGCATCAGCTCGATACCTTCAACGACAGCGCCGAAGCCCAGGCCCTGGCCGCACAGATGGACCAACTCGAACGGCGCTTGCGCCTGCGCGCGCTGCGGGCCCAGCGTCTGGAGCTGTACAACCTGCATCGCCAGCATCAGATCGGTGATGACGTGGTGCGTCAGGTGCTGGGGGAGTTGGACATGAGTGAGGCGAATCTGGGGCCGGTGAAGTAAAGCATCGCGGGGCAAGCCCGCTCCTACCATCATCTGTGGGAGCGGGCTTGCCCCGCGATGGGGCCGTTTACTTCTGCAAGAACGCGCGAATCCGCTCGGCTGCTTCTACACACTCGGCCAATGGCGCTACCAATGCCATGCGCACCCGCCCGGCACCCGGGTTGACGCCATCCACTTCGCGCGACAGGTACGAACCCGGCACCACGGTCACGTGCTGGGCTTCGAACAGGTCTCGGGTGAACTCGGCGTCATCGCCTGGCACCTTGGCCCACAGGTAGAAACCACCGTCCGGGCGCTGCACATCCAGTACCGGGGCGAGGATCTTCAGTACTGCATCGAACTTCTCGCGGTACAGGTCGCGGTTGGCCAGCACGTGTTCTTCGTCGTTCCAGGCGGCAATGCTCGCCAGCTGGGTTTGCACCGGCATGGCGCAGCCGTGGTAGGTGCGGTAGAGCAGGAACGGCTTGATGATCTCGGCGTCGCCGGCCACGAAGCCCGAGCGCAGGCCCGGCAGGTTGGAACGCTTGGACAGGCTGTGGAACACCACGCAACGCTTGAAGTCGCTGCGCCCAAGCTCGACGCAGGCGCTGAGCAGGCCGGGCGGTGGGCTTTGTTCGTCGAAGTACAGTTCGCTGTAGCACTCGTCGGCGGCGATCACGAAATCGTATTGGTCGGCCAGGGCGATCAGTTTTTTCAGGGTCTGCATTGGCACCAGGGCGCCGGTCGGGTTGCCTGGGGAGCAGAGGAAAAGGATCTGGCAGCGCTGCCAGGTCTCGGCCGACACGGCGTCGAAGTCCGGGTTGAAGCCGTTGCTGTCCAGGCAGGGCAGGTAGTGCGGGGTAGCGCCGGCCAGCAGCGCTGCGCCCTCGTAGATCTGGTAGAACGGGTTGGGGCTGATGACCAGGCCGTTCTCGGCGCGATTGACCACCGCCTGGGTGAAGGCAAACAGCGCTTCACGGGTGCCATTGACCGGCAGTACGTGTTTGTCGGCATCCAGCCAGCCGGCCGGGACGCTGAAACGGCGTTCGCACCAGCGAGTGATGGCTTGACGCAGCGCCGGCAGGCCGGCGGTGGTCGGGTACACGGCCATCTGCTGCAGGTTGTCGGCCAGGGCCTGGGCGACGAACGCCGGCGACTCATGCTTCGGTTCACCGATCGACAGGGCAATGGCGCGTTTGTCCGCCGCAGGCGTCACGCTGCCGAGCAGCGCACGGAGTTTCTCGAACGGGTAGGGCTGAAGCTGGTTCAAAGCGTTGTTCATCGGCGCAAGGTCTCGTCAAACGGTCAAATGGTCAGGCGGGTCAAAGGCACCCCGGTCGCCTGGTCGACGCGCAGTTGCTCGACGATCGCATCCTGCAGGCGGCTGCACAACTGCGGGTCGGACAGGGGCAGGTTGTCGGCGTCGGTGATGAAGAACACGTCTTCGACCCGTTCGCCGAGGGTGGCAATCTTGGCATTTTGCAGCGACAGGTCGAACTCCAGGAAGATCTTGCCGATCCGCGCCAGCAGGCCGGGGCGGTCGGGGGCGCTGAGTTCGAGGATGGTCACCGGGCGCTGGGCATCGTTATGGATGGTCACCTGCGGGGCAAAGGTGAAGTGCTTGAGCTGGCGCGGTACCCGGCGCTGGATGATGGTCGGGTAGTCGTCGGGGTTGCGCAAGGCGTCGGTCAGGCCGTCGCGAATTTGCTTGACCCGCACGGGATTGTCGCCGATCGAGTCGCCATCGTTATCGAGCACGATATAGGTGTCGAGGGTGAACTGGCTGCTCGAGGTGATGATCCGCGCATCATGGATGTTCAGGTTGAGCTGGTCCATGGCCGCCACCGTCACGGCGAAGAAGTCGTGCTGGTCGGGGGCGTAGATGAAGATCTGGGTGCCGCCTTCGAATTCGCGCTGGGTGGTTTCCTTGATCAGCACCAGCGGCCCGCCGTCGGCCGGCTGCTGGAGGATGGCATCGCTGTGCCAGGCCACGTCGGCGGCGGTATGGCGCAGGAAGTAATCGTCACCCAATTGCGACCACAGTTGCTCGACGTCGTCCGGGTCGGTGCCCTCGCGAATGAGGATGTCCAGTGCTGCGCTCTGGGTCTGGCGGATCTGCTCTTCGCGGTCCAACGGGTTTTCCAGGCCGCGGCGCAAGGCGCGCTTGGTCTCGGTGTAGAGCTGGCGCAGCAGGCTGGCGCGCCAGGAGTTCCACAGGCTCGGGTTGGTGGCGTTGATGTCGGCCACCGTTAGTACATAAAGGTAATCCAGGCGGGTTTCATCGCCCACCCGTTGAGCGAAGTCGTAGATCACCTGCGGGTCGGACAGGTCCTTGCGCTGGGCGGTGGTCGACATCACCAGGTGATGTTGCACCAGCCAGACGATCAGCCGGCTGTCCCAGCTCGGTAGCTGATGACGCGCACAGAAGGCCTGGGCGTCCACCGCGCCCAACTCGGAGTGATCACCCTGGCGACCCTTGCCGATGTCGTGGTAGAGCCCGGCGAGATAAATCAGCTCTGGCTTGGGCAGGCGGCCCATGAGCTTGCTGGCCAGCGGGAATTTCTCCGAAACCGGGGTGTACTGCAGTTTGCGCAGATGCTTGATCAGGTTCAGGGTGTGCGCATCGACGGTATAGATGTGGAACAGGTCGTGCTGCATCTGCCCGACGATCAGGCCGAACTCCGGCAAATAACGGCCGAGAATGCCGTAGCGGTTCATCCGCCGCAGATTGCGGTGGATACCGATCTCGCACTTGAACAGCTCGATGAACAGGCTGGTGTTGCGGATATCATTACGAAAATCATCGTCGATCAGGTGCCGGTGCTCGCGCAGCAGACGAATGGTGTCGGCACGCACGCCCTTGATTTCCGGGTGCTGGGCCATCAGCACGAAAATTTCCAGCATGGCGAACGGCGTGCGCTTGAAGACGTTGGTGCGCACTGCCTCGATATAGCCGTCATGCAGTTGGAAGCGCGCATTCAGCGGCTGGGCACTGGCGCTGTCGTCGTCGAGGATGACTTCTTCGAAGTGCTGGATGATCAGGTCGCTGAGCTCGGCGATGCTCATCACCACCCGGTAGTACTGCTGCATGAACTGCTCGATGGCGCGCTTGGGGTTTTCGTCGCCAAACCCGAGCAGGGCGGCGATGCTGCGCTGGTGGTCGAACAGCAAGCGGTCCTCGGCACGCCCGGCCAGCATGTGCAGGGCGTAGCGCACTTTCCAGAGAAATTCCTGGGACGAGGCCAGCAGGTTGTTCTCGCTTTCCAGCAAGAAGCCTTCGCCGGCCAGAGCGTGCAGGTTGAGGGTGCCGTACTGGCGCCGGGCGATCCACAGTACCGTCTGGATATCACGCAGGCCGCCTGGCGAGCCCTTGACGTTGGGCTCCAGGTTGTACTCGGTGTCGTTGTACTTGTGGTGCCGGGCTTTTTGCTCGGCACGCTTGGCCAGGAAGAATTCCTTGCTCGGCCACATGTGCGCGGTGCTGGTGACCTCGAGCATGCGCTGGCGCAGGTGCTCGGGGCCGGCAATAGTGCGGCTTTCCATCAGGTTGGTGACTACCGTCAGGTCGGCGCGGGCCTGTTCTGCGCATTCATCGACCGAGCGCACGCTCTGGCCGACTTCCAGGCCGATGTCCCAGAGCAGGGTCAGAAAGCGTTCGATCGAGTCGCGAAAAACCTCGTGGTCGGCACTGTCGAGCAGGATCAGCAGATCGATGTCGGAGTAGGGGTGCAGCTCGCCGCGCCCGTAGCCACCGGTGGCGATCAGGGCGATATCGGCGTCTTCGCTCCAGGTGAACTGGTTCCAGGCCTGTTGCAGGATGTTGTCGACGAACCAGGCGCGGTCCTCGATCAGCCGGCGGATCTCGCGGCCGCTGCGAAAGCGGTTGTCGAGCACCTCGCCGGCCTGGCGGATGGCTTTCTTGAAGGCAGCGATAGGGCTTGCCTTGAGGGCCAGTTCCGCCTGGAACTGACCGCGATCGAACAGCTCGGGATCCACCTGGGGCATCGAGAGGCTTTCCTGTGACAATCAGGCCGACGTGCGGGGAATGGTGTCGTCTTTACGCAGGGTGAAGATTTCGTAACCGGTCGCGGTCACCACCAGGGTGTGTTCCCACTGGGCCGAGAGCTTGCGGTCCTTGGTGATGGCGGTCCAGCCGTCGCCCAGCACCTTGGTGTCGGCTTTGCCCTGGTTGATCATCGGCTCGATGGTAAAGGTCATGCCTTCCTTGAGCTCCATGCCGGTGCCGGCGCGGCCGTAGTGCAGGATCTGCGGCTCTTCGTGGAACACCTTGCCGATGCCGTGGCCGCAGAACTCGCGCACCACCGAGAAACCGTTCTTTTCCGCGTGCTTCTGGATCACTTCGCCGATGTCGCCCAGGCGGCAGCCTGGCTTGACCAGCTCGATGGCCTTGTACATGCACTCCTGGGTGATCTGGGACAGGCGCTCGGCCCATACCGGTACGGTGCCGACGTGGAACATGCGGCTGGTGTCGCCGTGGTAGCCATCCTTGATCACGGTGACGTCGATGTTCAGGGTGTCACCGTCCTTGAGCGGCTTGTCGCCCGGGATGCCATGGCAGACCACGTGGTTGACCGAGGTGCAGATCGACTTGGGGAAGCCCTTGTAGTTGAGCGGCGCCGGAATCGCTTGCTGGACGTTGACGATGTAGTCGTGGCACAGGCGGTCGAGCTCCTCGGTGGTGACACCGGGCTTGACGTGCTCTTCGATCATCTCCAGGACTTCGGCGGCCAGGCGGCCGGCGATGCGCATCTTTTCGATGTCTTCGGCGGTTTTGATGGTAACGGTCATTACAGGCTCTCTACGGCGCAGCAAGGCGCAAATAATCTGGGGAAAGGCCGGATTCTAACAGAGCCAGGCCCGATTCAGGCGGCCATGGCGCTGATACAGCCTTTATATAAGGGCCATTCTGGCGCTAATGGGCGATGTGTGCAAAAGCCTGTGACGTTCAATGGTAATTCTGGTTTCGCTTGGCGGGCTTGTGTGGTATAAAATGCGCCGCTTTCCGGGGATAGCTCCGGAAGCACTAAACCCACACACGTGTCGACACGATGACCTGGGTGCCTTCGATCCACGGATCGCGGGTTGGTCATTGGGATACGTGGAGGCCCAACCCGACTTATCAAGGAACTATCATGTCCCAAGTCAACATGCGCGATATGCTGAAGGCCGGTGTGCACTTCGGTCACCAAACCCGTTACTGGAACCCGAAAATGGGTAAGTACATTTTCGGTGCGCGCAACAAGATTCACATCATCAACCTTGAAAAAACCCTGCCAATGTTCAACGAGGCACTGACCTTCGTAGAGCGTCTGGCCCAGGGCAAAAACAAGATTCTGTTCGTCGGCACCAAGCGTTCCGCTGGCAAGATCGTTGCTGAAGAAGCAGCACGTTGCGGTTCGCCGTACGTCGATCACCGCTGGTTGGGCGGCATGCTGACCAACTACAAGACCATCCGCGCTTCGATCAAGCGTCTGCGCGACCTGGAAACCCAGGCCGAAGACGGCACTTTCGCCAAGCTGACCAAGAAAGAAGCCCTGATGCGCTCCCGTGATCTGGAAAAACTGGATCGCAGCCTGGGTGGTATCAAGGACATGGGCGGCCTGCCTGATGCCCTGTTCGTGATCGACGTTGACCACGAGCGCATCGCTATCACCGAAGCCAACAAGCTGGGCATCCCGGTCATCGGCGTTGTCGATACCAACTCCAGCCCAGAAGGCGTTGACTACATCATCCCAGGTAACGATGACGCCATCCGCGCTATCCAGCTGTACATGGGTTCGATGGCTGACGCCGTGATCCGTGGCCGCAACAACGTTGCTGGCGGTACCGAAGTGTACGCCGAAGAAGCAGCACCAGCTGCTGAGTAATTGACGCCTGGCGTCTACTCGGCACGCGAAAAGGGGGCTTTGCCCCCTTTTTGCCACCTTGAAATCCTCTTGTCAGCATCGCCGTTGCAACCTTGTTACTGCATGAGTGCTGGTGAGTGGATTTACAGAATTGAACGCCCGTCAAGTATCGGGTGGAATGGTTGAAAACCTATCCAAGAGGAATTTGAAATGGCAGCAATTACTGCAGCGCTGGTCAAAGAACTGCGTGAGCGTACCGGCGAAGGCATGATGGATTGCAAAAAGGCCCTGGAAAAGGCCGGCGGCGACATCGAGAAAGCCATTGACGACATGCGCGCTTCGGGCGCCATCAAGGCCGCTAAAAAGGCTGGCAACGTTGCCGCTGAAGGCGCAATCGCCATCAAGGCCGACGACAAATCCGCCGTCCTGCTGGAAGTCAACTCGCAGACCGACTTCCTGGCTCTGCAAGACGACTTCAAAACCTTCGTCGCTGAAAGCGTTGACCAAGCTTTCGCCGAGAAACTGACCGACGCCGCTCCGCTGATCGCTTCCCGCGAATCGGCTCGTGAAGCGCTGGTTGCCAAGGTTGGTGAGAACGTCAACATCCGTCGCCTGGTGCGCGTTGAAGGTGACGTTGTCGGCACCTACCTGCACGGCAACAAGATCGGTGTTGCTGTTGTCCTGAAGGGCGGCGACGTCCAGCTGGCCAAAGAAATCGCCATGCACGTGGCGGCAAGCAACCCAGAGTTCCTGCTGCCGTCGGAAGTTTCGGCTGAAGCAATCGAGCGCGAGAAGAACGTCTTCCTGACCCTGAACGAAGAGAAGATCAAGGGCAAGCCTGAGAACATCGTCGAGAACATGGTCAAAGGCCGTATCTCGAAGTTCCTGGCCGAAGCCAGCCTGGTCGAGCAAGCGTTCGTCATGAACCCGGAAATCAAGGTCGGTGAGCTGGCCAAGAAAGCCGGTGCTGAAATCGTTTCCTTCACCTACTTCAAAGTAGGCGAAGGCATCGAGAAGCCAGTCGACAACTTCGCTGAAGAAGTTGCTGCTCAGCTGGCTGCTGCCAAGCAATAAGACAGATTCACCTCTGTCGCCCCGAAGAGGCTGCCCGCTCACGCGCGCAGCCTCTTTGTCAAAGCGGGAGCGGCTTACAAAGCCGCCTTTCGTTGGCGCAGTAGCTGCGCCACGCTAGAGTTACGCGCAGGCTGAAAACAGCCCGCCAGATTTTTTTACAAACGCCGCAGGAGAGATTCGCAATGGCTCAGCAGGGCAGTGGTTATCAAGCTCGCTATAAACGCATTCTACTCAAGCTTAGCGGCGAGGCCCTGATGGGCTCGGAAGAGTTCGGGATCGACCCCAAGGTCCTGGATCGCATGGCATTGGAAGTCGGCCAACTGGTCGGCATTGGTGTTCAGGTCGGTTTGGTAATCGGCGGTGGCAACCTGTTCCGTGGCGCGGCGCTCAGTGCAGCCGGCATGGACCGCGTCACTGGCGACCACATGGGCATGCTGGCGACCGTAATGAATGGCCTGGCCATGCGCGACGCGCTTGAGCGCGCCAACATTACCGCGATCGTCATGTCGGCCATCTCCATGGTTGGCGTTACCGATCACTATGATCGTCGCAAAGCCATGCGCCACCTGAACTCCAAAGAAGTCGTAATCTTCGCTGCCGGTACCGGCAACCCGTTCTTCACCACCGACTCCGCGGCTTGCCTGCGCGCCATCGAAATCGATGCCGACGTGGTATTGAAGGCAACCAAGGTCGATGGTGTATACACTGCAGACCCATTCAAAGACCCGCATGCCGAGAAGTTCGATCATCTGACCTACGATGAAGTACTGGATCGCAAGCTGGGCGTGATGGATCTGACGGCAATCTGCCTGTGCCGCGATCACAAGATGCCGCTGCGCGTCTTCAATATGAACAAGCCCGGCGCCCTGCTGAACATCGTGCATGGCGGCGCTGAAGGAACTCTGATCGAGGAAGTTCAAAAATGATCAACGAAATCAAGAAAGACGCCCAGGAACGCATGGTCAAGTCCCTGGAATCGCTGCAGCACGCGTTCAGCCGGATTCGTACCGGTGCGGCCAACCCGCAGATCCTGGCCGGTGTCCAGGTGCCTTACTATGGCGCTGACACCCCGATCAACCAGGTTGCCAACGTGACTGTTAAAGATGCCCGTACCCTTCAGGTCGTGGCGTTTGAGCGCAACATGCTGGCCGCGGTGGAAAAAGCCATTCTCAACTCGGGCCTGGGCTTCAACCCGACCAACCTGGGTGAACTGCTGCTGATCTCGATGCCGGCCCTGACTGAAGAAACCCGCAAGGGCTTCACCAAGCAGGCGCGTGATGCGGCTGAAGATGCCCGTATTGCCGTGCGTAACATTCGTCGTGATGCGCTGAGCCAGCTCAAAGATCTGGTCAAAGAGAAAGAAATCAGCGAAGACGAAGAGCGTGGTGCAGCTGACGATGTGCAGAAGCTGACCGACAAGGCCGTAGCTGACATCGAAGTCGCTGTGAAGGCAAAAGAAAAGGACCTGATGGCCGTTTAAGGGTCGGGACTTTTTTCAATGGAAAAGACCAAGCAAGGTGTGTCCCCATCGGTGCCGCGCCATGTCGCGATCATCATGGATGGGAATAATCGCTGGGCGAAGAAGCGCCTGTTGCCCGGTGTTGCCGGGCACAAGGCCGGCGTGGACGCAGTGCGCGCGGTCATCGAGGTGTGCGCCGAGGCCAAGGTCGAGGTGCTGACCCTGTTCGCCTTTTCCAGTGAAAACTGGCAGCGCCCGGCCGAAGAGGTCGGGGCGTTGATGGAGCTGTTCTTCTCGGCCCTGCGCCGGGAAGCCAAGCGCCTCAACGACAACAACATCAGCCTGCGTATCATCGGTGACCGCTCGCGCTTTCATCCCGAGCTGCAGGCTGCCATGCGTGAGGCCGAAGCGGCGACCGCCGGCGCCAATCGTTTCATCCTGCAGATCGCCGCCAACTACGGTGGTCAGTGGGATATCGCCCAGGCCGCCCAGCGCCTGGCGCGGGAAGTCCAGGCTGGCCACCTGCGTCCGGACGACATCACCCCCGAGCTGCTGCAGACCTGCCTGGCCACAGGCGACCTGCCGCTGCCCGACCTGTGCATCCGTACCGGTGGCGAGCACCGCATCAGCAATTTCTTGCTGTGGCAGCTGGCCTACGCCGAGTTGTACTTTTCCGACCTGTTCTGGCCGGACTTCAAACACGAGGCCATGCGTACCGCGCTGGCCGATTTCGCTTCGCGCCAGCGCCGCTTCGGGAAAACCAGCGAGCAGGTCGAAGCTGGAGCCCGTGCTTAATGCTTAAACAACGCATCATTACGGCGCTGATCCTGCTGCCGATCGCCCTGTGTGGCTTCTTCCTGTTGAACGGCGGCGACTTCGCCCTGTTCATCGGCGTAGTGGTGACCCTGGGGGCCTGGGAATGGGCGCGTCTGGCCGGCCTGGTCGGGCAAGCCCTGCGTGTGGCTTACGCTGCCGTGGTCGCCGGCCTGCTGATGCTGCTCTACCTGATGCCGGACCTGGCACCCTGGGTGCTGGGGGCTTCGGTGTTGTGGTGGGCGCTGGCAACCTGGCTGGTGCTGACGTATCCGCGCAGCAGCGAGCTGTGGGCCAGTGCTGCCTGCCGCCTGCTGATCGGTCTGCTGATCCTGTTGCCGGCGTGGCAAGGCCTGGTGCTGCTCAAACAGTGGCCGCTGGGCAACTGGCTGATCATGGCGGTCATGGTGCTGGTCTGGGGAGCGGACATCGGTGCGTACTTCTCCGGCCGCGCCTTCGGCAAGCGCAAGTTGGCCCCGCAGGTGAGCCCGGGCAAGAGCTGGGAAGGCGTCTACGGTGGTCTGGCCCTGAGCCTGGCGATTACCGCAGTAGTGGCTATCTCTCGTGACTGGAGCGCGGGTGAGCTGGTGCTCGGCCTGTTCGGCGCTGCAGCCGTGGTTTTCGTCTCGGTAGTTGGCGATCTGACCGAAAGCATGTTCAAGCGCCGCTCGGGGATCAAGGACAGCAGCAACCTGTTGCCGGGTCATGGCGGCGTGCTGGACCGTATCGACAGCCTCACCGCAGCCATTCCGGTGTTTGCCGTGCTGCTCTGGGCAGCCAATTGGGGCGTAATGTGAGCGGCGTACAGCGTATTACCGTGCTGGGCGCGACCGGCTCGATCGGCCTCAGTACCCTGGATGTGATCGCTCGTCATCCGGATCGTTACCAGGTGTTCGCCCTGAGCGGCTACTCGCGCCTGCAAGAGCTATTGGCCTTGTGCGTGCGCCATGCCCCGGCGTTTGCCGTGGTGCCTTCGGCCGAGGCTGCACAGCAGCTGCGTGAAGGCCTGGCAGTAGCGGGTTTGGCCACCCAGGTGCTGGTCGGTGAAGAGGGCTTGTGCCAGGTCGCGTCAGCTGCCGAGGTCGATGCCGTGATGGCTGCGATCGTCGGCGCTGCCGGCCTGCGTCCGACCCTGGCAGCAGTCGAAGCAGGCAAGAAGGTGCTGCTGGCAAACAAGGAGGCGCTGGTGATGTCCGGCGCCTTGTTCATGCAGGCGGTGCGGCGCAGTGGCGCGGTGCTGCTGCCGATCGACAGCGAGCACAATGCGATCTTCCAGTGCCTGCCGGGTGATTATTCCCGCGGCCTGGCCCAGGTTGGCGTGCGCCGTATCCTGTTGACCGCCTCTGGCGGGCCGTTTCGCGAAACGCCGATGGCCGAGCTCATGGATGTCAGCCCTGAACAGGCTTGCGCCCACCCGAACTGGTCCATGGGCCGCAAGATCTCGGTCGATTCGGCAAGCATGATGAACAAGGGCCTGGAGCTTATCGAGGCGTGCTGGCTGTTCGATGCACGGCCCAGCCAGGTCGAGGTGGTGGTGCACCCGCAAAGTGTGATCCACTCGCTGGTCGATTATGTCGACGGTTCGGTATTGGCCCAGTTGGGCAATCCGGACATGCGCACGCCGATCGCCAATGCCCTGGCCTGGCCGGAGCGTATCGATTCGGGGGTGGCGCCACTGGACCTGTTCGCGGTTGCCCGCCTGGACTTCAAGGCGCCGGACGAACAGCGCTTCCCTTGCCTGCGCCTGGCCCGCGAGGCGGCCGAGGCGGGTAATAGCGCGCCGGCGGTACTTAATGCGGCCAACGAAGTGGCGGTGGAAGCATTTCTCCAGCGGCGCATCCGCTTCCCCGAGATCGCGAGTATGATCGAACAAGTGCTCGATCAAGAGCCGGTGGTTGCAGTCGAGTCGCTCGATGCGGTGTTTGCCGCCGACCAGCGTGCGCGGCAGCTGGCCGGACAATGGTTGGCTCATCACGGCCGCTGAGGTCTGGCGCAGCAGTGCGTCAGGCCCGGTGCCGCTGAACGTCATTCGGAGAAAGACATGAGTGCGCTCTACATGATTATCGGCACCCTGGTGGCATTGGGTGTGCTGGTCACCTTTCACGAATTCGGTCACTTCTGGGTGGCCCGGCGTTGCGGCGTCAAGGTTTTGCGATTTTCCGTTGGTTTTGGCATGCCGTTGCTGCGCTGGCATGACCGGCATGGCACTGAGTTCGTGGTAGCGGCGATTCCGCTGGGCGGCTACGTGAAAATGCTCGACGAGCGCGAAGGTGCGGTGCCCCCCGAGCAGCTCGAACAATCCTTCAACCGCAAGTCTGTGCGTCAGCGCATCGCGATTGTCGCGGCGGGCCCGGTGGCCAACTTTCTCCTGGCGTTTTTCTTCTTCTGGATCCTGGCCATGGTCGGCACCCAGCAGGAGCGTCCGGTCATCGGTGCGGTCGAAGCGGGGAGTATCGCCGAAGTGGCCGGGCTCACGGCTGGCCAGGAAATTGTTTCCATTGATGGCAAGCCAACCAGTGGCTGGGCGGCAGTCAACCTGCAACTGATCCGCCGTCTGGGTGAAAGCGGCCAGTTGCACATCAGTGTGCGCGAGGAGGGCGCGTCGGTCGACAGCCCGCACGTGCTGACCCTCAATAACTGGCTCAAGGGCGCCGACGATCCGGACCCGATTCGCTCGCTGGGCTTGCGCCCGTGGCGCCCGGTATTGCCGCCGGTGCTGGCTGAACTCGACCCGAAGGGGCCGGCAAAGGCTGCCGGGCTGAAAACCGGTGACCGTTTGCTGGCGCTCGATGGCCAGGCGCTGAACAACTGGCAGCAAGTGGTCGATACCGTACGTGGCCGGGCTGGCAGCAAGATCGTCCTGCGCATCGAGCGCGACGGTGCGCCGCTGGAGTTGCCGGTAACCCTGGCCAGCCGTGGCGAGGGCAAAACGGCCACGGGATATCTGGGCGCCGGGGTCAAAGGGGTGAAGTGGCCGGATGCCATGCTTCGCGAGGTCAGCTACGGGCCGCTCGAGGCTGTAGGGGAGGGACTTTCACGCACCTGGAACATGAGCGTCCTGACCCTCGAATCGTTGAAGAAAATGCTGTTCGGCGAGCTCTCGGTAAAAAACTTGAGCGGACCGATAACCATTGCTAAAGTGGCGGGCGCTTCGGCCCAGTCCGGTGTTGGGGATTTCCTGAATTTCCTCGCCTACCTGAGCATTAGCCTGGGGGTTCTTAATTTGCTGCCCATTCCTGTACTGGATGGGGGGCATTTGCTGTTCTACCTGATCGAGTGGGCGCGTGGTCGTCCGTTATCGGATCGGGTGCAAGGTTGGGGGATCCAGATCGGTATCAGTTTGGTAGTCGGGGTGATGTTGCTTGCCCTGATCAACGATTTGGGTCGACTGTAAAGCTTCGCTCAATTGCGAACCTGCCGCGTCCCGCGGCGGGTCGTTTATTGCCAGTTGGAATAAGAAAGGACTTCATGAAACGTCTGCTGCTAACTGCGGTTCTCGCCGTACTGATGATCGCTGAAGTTCACGCCGAGTCCTTCACCATCTCCGATATTCGTGTCAATGGTCTGCAGCGGGTCTCCGCGGGCAGCGTTTTTGGTGCCTTGCCATTGAACGTCGGCGATGAGGCCGATGACCGGCGCCTGGTGGAATCCACCCGGTCCCTGTTCAAGACCGGTTTCTTCCAGGACATCCAACTGAGCCGGGACGGCAACGTCCTGATCATTACCGTGGTCGAGCGTCCTTCGGTGTCCAGCATCGAGATCGAAGGCAACAAGGCGATCAGCACTGAAGACCTGATGAAGGGGCTGAAGCAGTCCGGTCTGTCCGAAGGCGAGATCTTCCAGCGAGCCACCCTTGAGGGCGTGCGTAACGAACTGCAACGCCAGTACGTTGCCCAGGGCCGCTACTCGGCCGAGGTCGACACCGAAGTGGTGCCGCAGCCGCGCAACCGCGTGGGCCTGAAGATCAAGATCAACGAAGGCACCGTTGCTGCAATCCAGCACATCAACGTGGTCGGCAATACCGTCTTCCCTGACGAAGACCTGATCGGCCTGTTCGAGCTCAAGACCAGCAACTGGCTGTCGTTCTTCAAGAATGACGACAAGTACGCCCGGGAGAAACTCTCCGGTGACTTGGAGCGCCTGCGTTCCTACTACCTGGACCGTGGCTACATCAACATGGACATCGCTTCCACCCAGGTGTCGATCACCCCGGACAAGAAGCACGTCTACATCACCGTCAACGTCAACGAGGGCGAGAAGTACACCGTTCGTGACGTCAAGCTCTCCGGTGACCTCAAGGTGCCGGAAGACCAGGTCAAGTCGCTGCTGCTGGTGCAGCCAGGCCAGGTGTTCTCGCGCAAGGTGATGACCACCACGTCCGAGCTGATCACCCGTCGTCTGGGTAACGAAGGCTACACCTTCGCCAACGTCAACGGCGTGCCACAACCTCATGATGACGATCACACGGTCGACATCACCTTCGTGGTCGATCCGGGCAAGCGCGCCTATGTCAACCGCATCAACTTCCGTGGCAATACCAAGTCCGAAGACGAAGTGCTGCGTCGCGAAATGCGCCAGATGGAAGGTGGCTGGGCTTCGACCTACCTGATTGACCAGTCCAAGACCCGTCTGGAGCGCCTGGGCTTCTTCAAGGAAGTCAACGTCGAGACCCCGGCTGTCCCAGGTACCGACGACCAGGTCGACGTCAACTACAGCGTTGAAGAGCAAGCTTCCGGTTCGATTACCGCCAGCGTCGGTTTCGCCCAGAGCGCCGGTCTGATCCTCGGTGGTTCGATCAGCCAGACCAACTTCCTCGGTACTGGTAACAAGGTTTCCATCGGCCTGACCCGCAGCGAATACCAGAGCCGCTACAACTTCGGCTTCGTTGACCCCTACTGGACCGCCGACGGCGTCAGCCTGGGCTACAACGCTTTCTATCGCACCACCGACTACGATGACCTCGATGTCGACGTGGCCAGCTATGCGGTTGACAGCCTCGGTGCCGGTGTCAGTGTTGGCTACCCGATCAGCGAGACCTCGCGCCTGACCTTCGGCCTGACCGTACAGCAGGACGAGATCAAGACCGGCAAGTACACCGTTGACGAGATCTTCAAATTCGTCAACGAGGAAGGCGACAAGTACCTGAACTTCAAGGCCTCGGCCGGCTGGTCCGAGTCGACCCTGAACAAGGGCGTACTGGCCACCCGTGGTCACTCGCAAAGCCTGGTACTGGAAGCCACCACTCCGGGTAGCGACCTGTCGTTCTTCAAGCTGGACTACCGTGGCCAGATGTTCAAGCCGATCACCAACGACTACACCCTGCGCCTGCACACCGAGCTGGGCTATGGTGATGGTTTCGGCGGTACCTCGGGCCTGCCGTTCTACGAGAACTACTACGCCGGTGGTTTCAACTCGGTACGTGGCTTCAAGGACAGCAGCCTGGGGCCACGCAGCACCCCGAGTACCGGCAAGAACCCGGGTACCATCGCCGACCCGGATCAGGATCCACTGCCGTTCGGTGGTAATGTCCTCGTCCAGGGTGGTGTAGAGCTGCTGTTCCCGCTGCCGTTCGTCAAGGACCAACGCTCGTTGCGCACCTCGGTCTTCTGGGATGTGGGTAACGTTTTCGACACCAACTGCGGTTCCAAGCCCGATTGCGAAAAGGTCGGCCTGTCGGGCCTGGCCAGCTCCGTCGGCCTGGGCGTGACCTGGATTACCGCTCTCGGCCCGTTGAGCTTCAGCCTGGCAATGCCGGTGAAGAAACCGGACGAAGCCGATACCCAGGTGTTCCAATTCTCTCTGGGTCAGACCTTCTAAGGTCTGCCCCTTGCTAACGACAACGGATTCTGTAGGAGTGCATCGTGCGTAAGTTGACTCAACTGGCAGTACTGGCTGCGGCCCTGGTCGCAACCCCGGCTTTCGCCGAAATGAAAATTGCCGTCCTGAACTACCAAATGGCCCTGCTCGAGTCGGACGCGGCGAAGAAGTACGCCGTCGACGCCGAGAAGAAGTTCGGCCCACAGCTGACCAAGCTGAAGAACCTGGAAAGCAGCGCCAAGGGCATTGCCGACCGCATCCGTGCCGGTGGTGACAAGATGGCCCAGCCTGAGCGCGAGCGCCTGGAGCTTGAATACAAGCAGAAAGCCCGTGACTTCCAGTTCCAGTCCAAGGAACTGAACGAGTCCAAGGCCGTGGCCGACCGCGAAATGCTCAAGCAACTGAAGCCGAAACTGGACGGCGCGGTTGAAGAAGTGATCAAGAAAGGCGGTTTCGACCTGGTGCTTGAGCGTGGCGCGGTCATTGATGTCAAACCTCAGTACGACATCACCCGCCAGGTCATCGAGCGCATGAATCAGTCCCGTTGATCATGACCGTGACCATGAAACTCGGTCAGTTGGCCGAGTTCCTCGGAGCCACCCTGAGTGGCCCCGAGGAGCTGGAAATCACTGGCCTGGCGACCCTTCAGGAAGCCGGGCCGGGGCAGTTGAGCTTCCTGGCCAACCCGCAGTACCGCAAGTACCTGGGTGAAACCCACGCGGCAGCGATCCTGCTCAAGCCGGCCGACGCCGAAGGCTTTGCCGGTAACGCGCTGATCGTTCCCGACCCGTACCTCGCTTACGCACGCCTCTCCCACCTGTTCGATCCGAAGCCCAGGGCTGTAGCGGGAATTCATCCCAGCGCCGTGGTTGCCGCCGATGCCCAGGTTGATGCCAGTGCCAGCGTTGGTGCCTGCGCGGTGATCGAAAGCGGTGCGCAGGTCGGCCCGGGCGTGACCATCGGTGCCCAGTGCTTTATCGGCGCGCGTTGCGTGATCGGCGAGGGCGGCTGGCTGGCCCCGCGGGTGACCCTGTACCACGACGTACGTATCGGTAAACGTGTGGTTATTCAGTCTGGCGCGGTGATCGGTGGCGAAGGCTTCGGCTTTGCCAACGACAAGGGTGTCTGGCAGAAGATTGCCCAGATTGGCGGCGTGAGCATCGGTGATGATGTCGAGATCGGCGTCAATACTGCGGTTGACCGTGGTGCCCTGGCTGACACTCGCATCGGTGACGGGGTCAAGCTCGACAACCAGATCCAGATCGCCCATAACGTGCAGATCGGCGATCATACGGCGATGGCGGCATGTGTCGGGATTTCCGGCAGCACCAAGATTGGCAAGCATTGCACCATTGCCGGCGGTGTCGGCATGGTTGGACACATCGATGTCTGCGACAACGTTTTCGTCTCCGGGATGACCATGGTGACACGCTCGATCACCGAGCCAGGCGCCTATTCTTCCGGTACGGCAATGCAGCCGCTGGCCGAGTGGCGTAAAAGCGCCGCACGGATTCGCCAGCTGGACGAGATGTCAAAACGCCTTCAACAACTGGAAAAGCGTCTCGCCGCCGTGACCTCTGGCGATAAAGCTTCATCAGAAGGCTGATACCATTTCCTGATCAAGAGTGAACAGCCCTAGACTGACTCTTTGATTTGCTAAAGGAGCGCCGTGTGAAAACCGGCGCTCCCTATCTTTACTACAGGCTTCCCCCCGAAATGATGGACATCAACGAGATTCGCGAATACCTGCCTCACCGTTACCCGTTCCTGTTGGTGGACCGGGTGGTGGAACTGGACGTCGAGGCCCAGCGCATTCGTGCCTACAAGAATGTCAGCATCAACGAACCTTTCTTCAATGGTCACTTCCCCGCACATCCGATCATGCCGGGCGTGCTGATCATCGAGGCGATGGCCCAGGCGGCCGGCATCCTCGGCTTCAAGATGCTCGACGTCAAACCTGCGGACGGTACCCTGTACTACTTCGTCGGCTCCGACAAGCTGCGCTTCCGCCAGCCAGTGCTGCCGGGTGACCAACTGATCCTCGAAGCCAAGTTCATCAGTTGCAAGCGCCAGATCTGGAAGTTCGAGTGCCAGGCGTCGGTCGACGGCAAGCCGGTATGCTCGGCCGAGATCATCTGCGCGGAACGCAAACTATGAGTTTGATTGACCCTCGGGCAATCATCGATCCGTCGGCCAAGCTCGCCGACGGTGTCGAGGTAGGCCCTTGGTCGATCGTCGGTGCCGGGGTCGAGATCGGCGAGGGGACCGTTATCGGTCCGCATGTGATTCTCAAGGGGCCGACCCGCATCGGTCGGCACAACCGCATCTACCAGTTTTCCTCGGTAGGCGAAGACACCCCAGACCTCAAGTACAAGGGTGAAGCCACGCGCCTGGTGATCGGCGATCACAATGTGATCCGCGAGGGCGTGACCATCCACCGCGGCACCGTGCAGGACCGCTCGGAAACCACCCTGGGTGATCATAATCTGATCATGGCCTATGCCCACATCGGCCATGACAGTGTCATCGGCAACCATTGCATCCTGGTCAACAACACCGCACTGGCGGGCCATGTACATGTTGACGACTGGGCGATCCTTTCCGGTTTCACCCTGGTGCATCAGTTCTGTCGCATCGGTGCCCACAGCTTCTCCGGCATGGGGACCGCCATCGGCAAGGATGTTCCGGCTTACGTCACTGTATTCGGTAATCCGGCCGAGGCGCGCAGCATGAACTTCGAGGGCATGCGCCGTCGGGGTTTCAGCGAGGACGCCATTCACGCGCTGCGCCGGGCCTACAAGGTGGTCTACCGCCAGGGCCTGACCATCGAGCAGGCCATTGCCGAACTGGCGGAGCCTGCGACCCAGTACCCGGAAGTCGACGTGTTCCTCCAGTCGATCCAGAACTCCACCCGCGGCATCACCCGCTGATATGGCCGAGCTTTGTGTAGCGCTGGTGGCGGGTGAGGCCAGCGGCGATATTCTCGGCGCCGGGTTGATGCGCGCGCTCAAGGCACGCCACCCGCAGGTACGCTTCATTGGCGTCGGCGGGCCGTTGATGCAGGCCGAAGGCCTGACCTCGTACTTCCCCATGGAACGCCTGGCGGTGATGGGCCTGGTCGAGGTGCTAGGGCGCCTGCGCGAGTTGCTCAAGCGCCGCAAGGAGCTGATCCAGACCCTGATCGCCGAACGCCCGGATGTGTTCATCGGCATCGATGCCCCGGACTTCACCCTCAATATCGAACTGAACCTGCGCAAGGCCGGGATCAAGACCGTGCATTACGTCAGCCCGTCGGTCTGGGCCTGGCGGCAGAAGCGCGTGCTGAAGATTCGCGAAGGCTGCGACCTGATGCTCACGCTGTTTCCGTTCGAAGCCAGGTTCTATGAGGAGAAGGGCGTGCCGGTACGCTTTGTCGGCCATCCGCTGGCTGACAGCATTCCACTGGACGCCGACCGTGACGCTGCGCGCGAACAGCTCGGGCTGGGTGAAGGGCCGTTGGTTGCCTTGATGCCCGGCAGTCGGGGCGGCGAAGTCGGCCGCCTGGGCGCGCTGTTTCTCGATACCGCCCAGCGTCTGCGCGAGTTGGTGCCCGGGGTGCATTTCGTCTCGCCGTGCGCCAATGCCGAGCGTCGGGCCCAGCTTGAGCAGATGCTTCAAGGCCGCGACTTGCCGGTGACCCTGCTTGACGGTCGTTCGCACCAGGCCCTGGCCGCTTGCGATGCAGTACTGATCGCCTCGGGTACCGCGACCCTTGAGGCCTTGCTGTTCAAGCGGCCAATGGTCGTGGCGTATCGATTGGCACCGCTGACCTACTGGATTCTCAAACGCCTGGTAAAAAGCCCGTACGTGTCACTGCCCAACCTGCTGGCCCAGCGCATGCTGGTGCCCGAGTTGCTGCAGGAAGCGGCCACTGCCGATGCCCTGGCCCAGACCCTGGCGCCGCTGGTGCATGGCGGTGTGCAGCAGACCGAAGGCTTTGACCAGATTCACCGTACCTTGCGCCGCGATGCCTCGAACCAGGCAGCTGACGCGGTGTTGGCCTTGCTGGAAAACTGATAGATGCAAATGGGATTGGACTTCAACCTGGTCGAGGAGTTGGTCGCCGGCGTCGACGAAGTGGGCCGTGGCCCGCTGTGCGGCGCGGTGGTGACCGCTGCGGTTATTCTCGATCCAAAGCGGCCGATTCTGGGGCTCAACGACTCGAAGAAGCTCACCGAAGCCAAGCGTGAAAAGCTTTTTGACGAAATCTGTGAAAAAGCCCTGAGCTTTTGCATCGCCCGCGCCGAGGTCGAGGAAATCGACCAGCTCAACATCCTTCACGCCACCATGCTGGCCATGCAGCGTGCCGTCGAAGGCTTGAGCATCACGCCGAAACTGGCGCTGATCGACGGTAACCGCTGCCCGCAGTTGTCAGTACCGGCGGCGCCGGTGGTCAAGGGCGATAGCCAGGTGCCAGCCATTGCCGCTGCATCGATCCTGGCCAAGGTCACCCGTGATCGCGAGATGGCGGCGTTCGAGCTGATCTACCCCGGTTATGGCATCGGTGGGCACAAGGGCTACCCGACGCCGGTGCACCTCGAAGCCCTGGCGCGCCTGGGGCCGACGCCGATTCACCGGCGCTCGTTCGCACCGGTGCGCGCCGCCTTCGAAGCCCGTGACGCCATCAATGGCGGGTTTGCCGAGGTCTGACCAGGTGCGGCGGGCGTCAGTAGTCAGGATCGTCCCGCACTGGCTGTTGTTTTGATCAAGGCCCGGTACAATCCGGGCCTTGTTGTTTTGTGCTGCTATAGGATCATCATGTCGGCTTCTTTCGTTCATCTTCGCCTGCACACCGAATACTCGCTGGTCGATGGCCTGGTGCGGATCAAGCCGCTGGCCAAGGCATTGGTGGCGATGAACATGCCGGCGGTCGCGGTCACCGACCAGAGCAACATGTGCTCGCTGGTCAAGTTTTACAAGAACGCCATGGGCGCCGGCATCAAGCCGATCTGCGGCGCCGACCTGTGGCTGGCCAACAGCGACCCGGATGCGCCGCTGTCGCGCATCTGCCTGCTGGCGATGGACGCCAAGGGCTACCGCAACCTTACCGAGTTGATCTCCCGCGGCTGGGTCGACGGCCAGCGCAATGGCCTGGTGATCATCGAGCGGCCGTGGATCGCCGAGGCCAGCGAGGGGCTGATTGCCCTGTCTGCGGCAAAGGAAGGCGACATCGGCATGGCGTTGCTCAATGGCAACCCGGATGAAGCCGAAGCGTTGCTGCGCGACTGGCTGCAGATGTTCCCGGAGCGCTTTTACGTCGAGGTGCAGCGCACCAACCGCGCCGGTGACGAAGAATACCTGCACGCCGCCGTGGCCCTGGCCGACAAGCTGGACGCGCCGCTGGTGGCGACCAACGATGTGCGCTTCATCAAGCAGTCCGACTACGATGCCCACGAAACCCGTGTGTGCATCGGCGAAGGCCGTGCCCTGGACGATCCGCGCCGCTCGCGCAACTACAGCGATCAGCAGTACCTGAAAAGCCCTGAGGAAATGGCCGAGCTGTTCAGCGACCTGCCCGAGGCGATTGCCAACACCGTCGAGATCGCCAAGCGCTGCAATATCCAGGTACAGCTGGGCAAGCACTTCCTGCCCGACTTTCCGACGCCCAACGGCATGGGTATCGACGACTACCTGCGCCATGTTTCCCACGAAGGCCTGGAAGAGCGCCTGGCGGTGCTGTGGCCCAAAGACACCACACCGAATTACGAAGAGAAGCGCCAGGTCTACCTCGACCGCTTGAAGTTCGAGCTGGATATCATCATCCAGATGGGCTTCCCCGGTTACTTCCTGATCGTTATGGACTTCATCAAGTGGGCCAAGAACAACGGCGTGCCGGTTGGCCCGGGCCGGGGCTCGGGTGCCGGCTCGCTGGTCGCCTACGTGTTGAAGATTACCGACCTCGACCCGCTGGCCTATGACCTGCTGTTCGAACGTTTCCTCAACCCGGAACGGGTATCGATGCCCGACTTCGACGTCGACTTCTGCATGGATGGTCGTGACCGGGTCATCGAATACGTGGCCGACGCCTACGGGCGCAATGCCGTGAGCCAGATCATCACCTTCGGCACCATGGCCGCCAAGGCGGTGGTGCGGGACGTGGCGCGGGTGCAGGGCAAGTCCTACGGCCTGGCTGACCGTCTGTCGAAGATGATCCCCTTCGAAGTCGGCATGACCCTGGAAAAGGCCTACGAGCAGGAAGAGATTCTGCGCGATTTCCTCAAGAGCGACGAAGACGCCAAGGAAATCTGGGACATGGCCCTCAAGCTCGAGGGCGTCTGCCGCGGTACCGGTAAGCACGCCGGTGGTGTAGTTATCGCTCCGACCAAGCTCACCGACTTTTCGCCGATTGCCTGTGATGAAGAGGGCGGCGGCCTGGTCACCCAGTTCGACAAGGATGACGTTGAGGCTGCGGGCCTGGTGAAGTTCGACTTCCTCGGTCTGCGAACCCTGACGATCATCAAGTGGGCGATGGAAACCATCAACCGCGAGCAGGCCAAGAAAGGCCTGGATGACCTGAACATCGACTTCATCCCGCTGGATGACAAGAAAACCTACGACCTGCTGCAAAAAGCCGAAACCACGGCGGTGTTCCAGCTTGAATCGCGGGGCATGAAGGAGCTGATCAAGAAGCTCAAGCCCGACTGCCTGGAAGACCTGATCGCACTGGTGGCGCTGTTCCGTCCCGGCCCGTTGCAATCGGGCATGGTGGATGACTTCATCAACCGCAAGCACGGTCGTGCGGAACTTGCCTACCCGCATTCGGATTATCAGTACGAAGGCCTCAAGCCCGTTCTGGCGCCGACCTACGGCATCATCCTGTACCAGGAACAGGTGATGCAGATTGCCCAGGTCATGGCCGGTTACACCCTCGGCGGCGCGGACATGCTGCGTCGAGCCATGGGTAAGAAAAAGCCCGAGGAAATGGCCAAGCAGCGCGGCGGTTTCATCGAAGGTTGTGCCACGAACAACATCGATCCGGACCTCGCCGGTAACATTTTCGACCTGGTGGAGAAGTTCGCCGGTTACGGCTTCAACAAATCCCACTCCGCCGCCTATGGCCTGGTTTCCTACCAGACCGCCTGGCTCAAGACCCACCACCCGGCGCCGTTCATGGCTGCGGTGCTGTCGGCGGATATGCACAACACCGACAAGGTCGTGACCCTGATCGAGGAAGTGCGCAGCATGAAGCTGCGCCTCGATGCGCCGGACGTGAACACCTCCGACTTCAAGTTCACGGTCAATGACGATGGCCGCATCGTCTACGGCCTGGGGGCGATCAAGGGTGTGGGTGAGGGGCCGGTCGAGGCCATCGTCGAAGCCCGCGCTGCTGGCCCGTTCAAGGACCTGTTCGACTTCTGCGAGCGGGTCGACCTCAAGCGCATCAACAAACGCACCCTCGACGCACTGATCCGTAGCGGTGCGCTGGATCGCCTGGGCCCGTACTTCCATGACGAGCTCAAGGCCTACCAGGCCAATATCGACCGCAACCGGGCGGTACTGCTGGCGGCGATGGAAGAGGCCATCAAGTCTGCCGAGCAGACCGCGCGCACGGCCGATAGCGGCCATGCCGACCTGTTCGGCGGGTTGTTCGTCGAAGCGGATGCCGACGTTTATGCCAACCACCGCAAGGCTCGCGAGCTGACCCTCAAGGAGCGCCTGCGCGGTGAAAAAGACACCCTGGGCCTGTACCTGACCGGTCACCCGATCGATGAGTATGAAGGCGAGATCCGCCGCTTTGCCCGCCAGCGCATCATTGACCTGAAGCCTGCGCGCGACACCCAGACCGTTGCCGGGATGATCATTGCCCTGCGGGTGATGAAGAACAAGAAGGGCGACAAGATGGGCTTTGTCACCCTCGACGACCGCTCCGGGCGCATCGAGGCGTCGCTGTTCGCCGATGCCTTCATGGCTGCCCAGGCGCTGTTGCAGACCGATGCTATGGTGGTGGTTGAAGGCGAGGTCAGCAACGACGATTTCTCCGGTGGCCTGCGCCTGCGGGTCAAGCGGGTGATGAGCATGGAAGATGCCCGCACCAACCTTGCCGAAAGCCTGCGCCTGAAGGTGCATGCCGATGCCCTCAAGGGGGACCGGCTGAGCTGGCTGGGCGAGTTGTTCAAGCGCCATCGCGGCGCCTGCCCGATCACCATGGAATATACCGGCAGCGATGCCAAGGCCATGCTGCAGTTCGGCGAAAGCTGGCGTATCGACCCGGCCGATGGCCTGATTCAGGCCCTGCGTGACCAGTTCGGACGTGAGAACGTCTTTTTGCAATATCGATGAATTTTTAATCTCGACCTGAATGCGCCTGATCCCTTAAGGTAGGGCGCCAAACGGATCAACCGGCCGGCCGCCTGGCCGTAGACCCAAGACGGATGCCTATGAACCCGAATTTTCTGGATTTCGAACAGCCGATTGCTGACCTGCAAGCCAAGATCGAAGAGCTGCGCCTGGTCGGCAATGACAACTCGCTGAACATCGGCGATGAGATCGCCCGTCTGCAAGACAAGAGCAGCACCCTGACCGAGAGCATTTTCGGCAACCTGACCAGCTGGCAGATCGCCCGCCTGGCCCGTCACCCGCGCCGTCCGTACACCCTGGACTACATCGAGCACATCTTCACCGAGTTCGACGAGCTGCACGGCGACCGTCATTTCGCCGATGACGCTGCCATTGTCGGCGGTATCGCGCGCCTGGACGACAAGCCGGTGATGGTCATCGGTCACCAGAAAGGCCGCGAAGTACGCGAAAAGGTACGCCGCAACTTCGGCATGCCGCGCCCTGAAGGCTATCGCAAGGCGTGCCGCCTGATGGAAATGGCCGAACGCTTCAAGATGCCGATCCTGACCTTCATCGACACCCCGGGCGCCTACCCTGGCATCGACGCCGAAGAGCGCAACCAGAGCGAAGCCATTGCCTGGAACCTGCGAGTCATGGCGCGCCTGAAAACCCCGATCATCGCCACCGTTATCGGTGAGGGTGGTTCCGGTGGTGCGCTGGCCATTGGCGTGTGCGACCAGTTGAACATGCTGCAGTACTCGACCTACTCGGTGATTTCGCCGGAAGGTTGCGCCTCGATCCTGTGGAAGACTGCCGAAAAGGCCTCGGACGCAGCCGAAGCCATGGGTATCACCGCCGAGCGCCTGAAAGGCCTGGGCATCGTCGACAAGGTCATCGCCGAGCCTCTGGGCGGTGCGCACCGTGATCCGGCGAAGATGTCCGCCAGCGTTCGCGGCGAGTTGATCGAGCAGTTGGACATGCTCAAGAAGTTCGACAACGACGCGCTGCTCAAGCGCCGTTATGACCGCCTGATGAGCTACGGGCTCTGATCTGAGGTCCATCGCCGGCAAGGCCGGCTCCCACAGGCATTGGGTTCACTACCGGACCTGTGGGAGCTGGCCTTGCCAGCGAACGAGTGCGCAGCACTCGTAAAAGAGGTCCATCCGATGCTCGATCTCTACCCAAGGCTGTCCCCCTGGCTAACCGCCCCCTCCTGGTGCATCGCCCTCTCCGGCGGCCTGGACTCCAGCGTCCTCCTGCATCTGCTGGCAACCCTGTCCCGCCAGCAACGCTTGCCGCCACTGCGCGCCATCCACATCCATCACGGCCTGCAAGCTGCGGCTGATGCCTGGCCGGAGCATTGTCAGCGCCTGTGTGACGATCTGGGCGTCGATCTGCAGATCATTCGGGTCAAGGTCGCCCCCGGTGCCAGCATCGAGCAGGGCGCCCGTGACGCGCGCTATGCCGCACTCGCCGATTCGTTGCGCCGTGATGAAGTCCTGTTGACCGGCCAGCACCGCGAGGACCAGGCCGAAACCCTGCTGTTTCGCCTGTTGCGCGGTGCCGGCCTGCGCGGCCTGAGCGCGATGCCCGAGTGGCGTCCGCTCGGGCAGGGCATGCTGGTGCGGCCGTTGCTTGGCGTTTCGCGCCATCAGCTGCGGTGCTATGCCCAGGAGCAGCACCTGGCCTGGATTGAGGACCCGTCCAACAGCGACACCCGGTTCTCCCGTAACTACCTGCGTCACCAGGTGTTCCCGGCGCTGCTGCAACGTTGGCCGCAGGCGGCGCAAAACCTGGCGCGCAGCGCCGAGCACCTGAGCGAAGCCCAGGGCCTGCTCGATGAGCTGGCGCAGGCGGACCTGGCCCAGGCGGCGACCCCGGCACCGTTCGCCTGGCTTGGCCTCGACTCGCTGGACCTCGAGGTGCTGCGCCAGCTATCCCCGGCTCGCCAGCGCAACGCCCTGCAGTACTGGCTGGCGCCGCGCACACGCTTGCCCGATAGCCGCCACTGGGCCGGCTGGGAGACCCTGCGCGACGCGGCATCCGACGGACGGCCACTGTGGCGCCTGACCGACGGTGAACTGCAGCGCGCCAATGGACGAATCTGGTGGCTGGCCGGTGATTGGCTGAAGCAGCCGGCTGGCCAGCCGATCTGGCCTGATCCGGCCCAGCCGCTGGCGTTGAACCATAACGGCAGCGTCAGCCTCAGCGGCACGTTGCCGCAGGGCCCCTTGCACATTGCCTACCGCCAGGGCGGCGAAACCCTGGCAGTCAGCGGCCGTGGCCAGCGTGACCTGAAGCGCCTGCTCAACGAGTCGCAGCTGCCGTCATTCGCCCGTTCGCGCCTGCCGTTGCTGTATTGCGCCGAGCAATTGCTGGCGGTGGCCAACCTGCCGGGGCTGAGCCAGGGCGACTGGCAATTGCATTGGCATGCGCCGACGAGCGAGCAAGGTTTGAGATGAAAGGCACATTCGGGTAGACTACGCTCCCTTCTTGATACAGCTTCTGTGGCTTCCCCGAAATCACAGCAGTTGCCGATTACCAAGCAGTTTTTTGCTGGGCGATTCTAAAAATGTTTAGCGAGCTCCTAGCCGGGTATCCAACCCCCGGTGTGACCAGACGCGGCAGTTTTTTAAGATGCACTGTGATTGACGCAGGTGATCGGGGGCTTCGGCCTTCCTTCGCTTTCCCCGGCGGCACTGACCGCTTTAACGCAGACTTCTAGGGTTTTTCATGACGCGCTACATATTCGTCACGGGCGGTGTTGTTTCTTCATTGGGGAAAGGCATTGCCTCGGCTTCATTGGCGGCCATCCTGGAGGCGCGGGGGCTCAAGGTCACCATGCTCAAGCTGGACCCGTACATCAACGTCGACCCGGGCACCATGAGCCCGTTCCAGCACGGTGAAGTGTTCGTCACCCACGACGGCGCCGAGACCGACCTGGACCTGGGCCACTACGAGCGGTTCATCCGCACGACCATGACCCAGAACAACAACTTCACCACTGGCCGTATCTACGAGCACGTGCTGCGCAAGGAGCGCCGTGGTGATTACCTGGGCGCGACCATCCAGGTCATTCCGCACATCACCGACGAGATCAAGCGCCGCATCATCAAGGGTGCCGGCGATGCCGACGTGGCCCTGGTGGAAATCGGCGGTACCGTGGGTGACATCGAGTCGCAACCGTTCCTCGAGGCTATCCGCCAGCTGCGCGTCGAAGTGGGCTCCAAGCGCGCCATGCTGATGCACCTGACCCTGGTTCCGTACATCGCCACCGCTGGCGAGACCAAGACCAAGCCGACCCAGCACTCGGTCAAGGAGCTGCGCTCCATCGGCCTGCAGCCTGACGTACTGATCTGCCGCTCCGACCATCCGGTGGATGTCTCCTCGCGCCGCAAGATCGCCCTGTTCACCAACGTCGAAGAGCGTGCGGTGATCTCCCTGGAAGACGTCGACACCATCTACAAGATCCCGGCCGTATTGCACGCCCAGGGCCTGGATGACTTCGTCGTCGAGCGTTTCGGCCTGCAATGCAACGGTGCCGACCTGTCCGAGTGGGAAAAGGTCGTCGACGCCAAGCTCAACCCCGAGCACGAAGTCACCATCGCCATGGTCGGCAAGTACATGGAGCTGCTGGACGCCTACAAGTCGCTGATCGAAGCGATGAGCCATGCCGGCATCCAGAACCGCACCAAGGTCAACCTGCGCTACATCGACTCCGAAGACATCGAGAACCAGGGCACCAGCCTGCTCGAAGGCGCCGATGCGATCCTGGTTCCAGGCGGTTTCGGCCTGCGTGGCGTCGAAGGCAAGATCACTGCCGTGCAGTACGCTCGCGAGAACAAGGTTCCGTACCTGGGTATCTGCCTGGGCATGCAGGTGGCGGTCATCGAATTCGCTCGTAACGTCATGGGCTGGAAAGACGCCAACTCCACCGAGTTCGATCGCAACAGCGGTCACCCGGTCGTTGGCCTGATCACCGAGTGGGAAGACGCCACCGGCGCGGTCGAAACCCGTACCGAAGCCTCTGACCTGGGCGGCACCATGCGCCTGGGCGCCCAGGAGTGCCAGCTGGAAAGCGGCTCCAAGGTCCACGATTGCTACGCCAAGGACGTGATCGTCGAGCGTCACCGTCACCGTTACGAAGTGAACAACAACCTGCTGCCGCAACTGGTCGAAGCCGGCCTGAAAGTCTCCGGTCGTTCCGGCGACGGCGCGCTGGTCGAAGTGGTCGAGTCCCAGGATCATCCATGGTTCGTCGCTTGCCAGTTCCACCCAGAGTTCACCTCGACTCCGCGTGACGGCCATCCGCTGTTCAGCGGCTTCGTCAAGGCGGCACTGGCTCAAAAGAACAAGGCCTGATTCATGACCCAGAAGATCATTCGCGTCGGTAACATCGAGATCGCCAACGACAAGCCGTTCGTCCTGTTCGGCGGCATGAACGTGCTGGAATCCCGTGACCTGGCCATGAAGGTCTGCGAAGAGTACGTGCGGGTTACCGAGAAACTCGGTATCCCTTACGTGTTCAAGGCCAGCTTCGACAAGGCCAACCGTTCGTCGATCAACTCCTATCGTGGCCCGGGCCTGGAAGAGGGGATGAAGATCTTCGAAGAGATCAAGAAGACCTTCAACGTGCCGGTCATCACCGACGTGCACGAGCCAGAGCAGGCTGCCGCGGTGGCCAAGGTCTGCGACATCATCCAGTTGCCGGCGTTTCTCTCGCGCCAGACCGACCTGGTGGTGGCCATGGCCAAGACCGGCGCGGTGATCAACATCAAGAAAGCCCAGTTCCTCGCACCCCAGGAGATGAAACACATCCTGACCAAGTGCGAAGAGGCCGGTAACGATCAGTTGATCCTCTGCGAGCGTGGTTCGAGCTTTGGTTACAACAACCTGGTAGTGGACATGCTCGGCTTCGGCATCATGAAGCAGTTCCAGTACCCGGTGTTCTTCGACGTGACCCATTCCCTGCAGATGCCGGGTGGTCGCGCCGATTCCGCCGGTGGTCGCCGTGCCCAGGTCACCGACCTGGCCAAGGCGGGCCTGAGCCAGGGCCTGGCCGGCCTGTTCCTCGAGGCGCATCCGGATCCGGACAACGCCAAGTGTGACGGACCATGCGCTCTGCGCCTGGACAAACTGGAGCCTTTCCTGGCCCAGCTCAAGCAACTGGATGACCTGGTGAAGAGTTTTCCGACGGTAGAAACCGCGTAATCCTCGATTCTCCGGTAAAGTACCCCCCGTTCAACCTCTGACCCTCGGGTCAGGGGTCTGCTTTCGCCGGGCCTGCCTGTTTTACATTGCCCGGCGAGCGGCAAGATTTTTCTCAGCTGCGTTGTTTTCGTCAATTCTGGAGTGCTTACAACAATGGCAAAAATCGTCGACATCAAAGGTCGTGAAGTTCTCGATTCGCGTGGTAACCCTACCGTAGAAGCGGACGTGCTGCTCGACAACGGCATCATCGGCAGCGCCTGCGCGCCGTCCGGTGCTTCCACTGGCTCGCGCGAAGCGCTGGAGCTGCGTGATGGCGACAAGAGCCGTTACATGGGCAAGGGCGTACTCAAGGCAGTTGCCAACATCAACGGCCCGATCCGCGACCTGCTGCTGGGCAAGGACCCGGTTGACCAGAAAGCCCTCGACCGCGCCATGATCGAGCTGGACGGTACCGAGAACAAGGCCAAGCTGGGCGCCAACGCCATTCTCGCTGTGTCCCTGGCTGCCGCCAAGGCTGCTGCCCAGGACCAGGACCTGCCGCTGTACGCGCACATCGCCAACCTCAATGGCACCCCAGGCCAGTACTCGATGCCGGTTCCGATGATGAACATCATCAACGGCGGCGAGCACGCCGACAACAACGTCGACATCCAGGAGTTCATGGTTCAGCCGGTGGGCGCCAAGACTTTCTCCGACGCGCTGCGCATGGGCACCGAGATTTTCCATCACCTCAAGGCTGTGCTGAAGGCCCGTGGCCTGAACACCGCTGTCGGTGACGAAGGTGGTTTCGCGCCTAACCTGGCATCCAACGAAGACGCGCTGTCGGCCATCGCCGAAGCCGTCGCCAACGCCGGTTACAAGCTGGGCACTGACGTGACCCTGGCCCTGGACTGCGCGGCCAGCGAATTCTTCGAAGACGGCAAGTACAACCTGTCCGGCGAAGGCAAGTCGTTCGACGCTGCCGGTTTTGCCGACTACCTCAAAGGCCTGACCGAGCGCTTCCCGATCATCTCGATCGAAGATGGCCTGGACGAGTCCGACTGGGCTGGCTGGAAGATCCTCACCGACAAGATCGGCGACAAGGTGCAACTGGTCGGTGACGACCTGTTCGTGACCAACACCAAGATCCTGAAAGAAGGCATCGACAAGAAGATCGCCAACTCGATCCTGATCAAGTTCAACCAGATCGGTTCGCTGACCGAAACCCTGGAAGCCATCCAGATGGCCAAGGCTGCCGGTTACACTGCGGTGATCTCGCACCGTTCGGGCGAAACCGAAGACTCGACCATTGCCGACCTGGCCGTGGGTACCGCTGCCGGCCAGATCAAGACCGGTTCGCTGTGCCGTTCCGACCGCGTCTCCAAGTACAACCAGCTGCTGCGTATCGAAGAGCAACTGGGCAGCAAGGCTGTGTACCGTGGCCGTGCCGAGTTTCGCGGCTAAGCAAGAGATGGTAAAAAGACCGCAGCAAAGCGGCGCCGAACGGTCATACTGATCGTTCAGAAGCCTTTGCTGCAGGTGTCTGAACACAAAGCCTGGCTTCGGCCAGGCTTCGTGCCATCAGCGACCTGCAGATATGGCGGTCTTTTCCACTGGATACCCTGATGCGCAGTCCTTATTGGTTGTTCCTCGTCTTGCTCCTGCTGCTCGGTGGCCTGCAGTATCGTCTGTGGGTGGGCAATGGCAGCCTGGCCCAGGTCGCCGAACTCAAGCAACAAATCGCTGACCAGCACGCCGAAAACGAGCGTCTGCTGGAGCGTAACCGCGTGCTTGACGCCGAAGTGCTGGAGTTGAAGAAAGGTATGGAAACCGTCGAAGAACGGGCTCGCCACGAACTGGGTATGGTCAAGGAGGGTGAAACCCTCTACCAGCTTGCCCAATGAACCAGACCTTGCCGGCCTTCTGGGCCGTGATTCCCGCCGCGGGTGTTGGCGCCCGCATGGCTGCCGACCGTCCCAAGCAGTACCTGCAACTGGGCGGGCAGACCATTCTCGAGCATAGCCTCGACTGTTTTCTTGACCATCCCTGTGTCAAAGGGGTGGTGGTCAGCGTTGCCGCTGACGATCCTTACTGGCCCGGTTTGCGCTGCGCCAGCGATCCACGTATCCAGCGCGCCGAAGGCGGTCGGGAGCGTGCCGACTCGGTGCTCAATGCCTTGCTGCTGCTGCACGCCCAGGGCGCGGCGGACAGCGACTGGGTGCTGGTGCATGACGCCGCGCGGCCGAACCTTGCACGCAGTGACCTCGACCGTCTGCTGGCCGAGCTTGCCAATGATCCGGTCGGTGGGCTGCTGGCGGTGCCGGCGCGCGATACGCTCAAGCGCGCGGATGCCAATGGTCGGGTCAGCACCACGATCGATCGCAGTACCGTATGGCAGGCCTATACGCCGCAGATGTTCCGCCTCGGTGCCTTGCACAGGGCCCTGGCCGACAGCCTGGTGGCTGACGTGGCGATCACCGATGAGTCTTCGGCGATTGAATGGGCCGGGCAGGCGCCGCGCCTGATCGAAGGGCGCAGCGACAACATCAAGGTCACCCGCCCGGAAGACCTGGAGTGGCTGCGCCAGCGCTGGGCCAAGCGCGGTTGAGCACTCTTCGCGGGGCAAGCCCGCTCCTACTGTAGGAGCGGGCTTGCCCCGCGAAGCTTTTCAGGCACCTCGATACTCAGGCAACCCCGCCAACCCCTCGCGCAGATAGTCCACCAGCTTGCGCACCTTCGGCGACAGGTGGCGCTGCTGCGGGTACAGCGCCCACACTGCTGTATTGGGCGGTTGATGAGCTTCTAGCAGCGACACCAGCGCGCCACTTTTGAGGTGTTCGAGTACGTAATAGTCTGGCAGCTGACACAAACCCATCCCCTGCAACGCTGCATCCAGCACCGCCTGGCCACTGTTGCAGCGCCAGTTACCCTGAACCCGCTGGCCGATTTCCCGCCCATCCAGTTGCAAAGCCCAGCTGTCGGAGCTGCCAATCAGGCAGTTGTGCCGCGCCAGCTCCGAGAGGCTGTGCGGCCGGCCGTAGCGTTCCAGGTAGGCGGGCGATGCACACAGGTACATGCGCCGCGGCGCCAGGCGCGTTGCCACCAGCCGCGAGTCTTGCAAGCGGCCCAGGCGAATGGCCAGGTCCATACCTTCAAGCACCAGGTCCAGGGTGCGGTTGCTCAGTTCGATATCCACCCGCAGTTGTGGGTACTGCGCCATGAAACGGGTTACCAGGGGCACGATAAAACGCTCGCCGTAGGCCACGGCGCAAGTCATGCGCAGCAGGCCCTTCGGTTCGCTGGTCAGGTCGCCCATGGCGCGCAGGGCTTCCTCGCGGCCATCTTGCAGGCGTTGGCAGTGTTGCAGGAACGTCTGCCCGGCCTCGCTCAGGGTTACCCGCCGGGTGCTGCGATAGAGCAGGCGGGTTTGCAGGCGTTCTTCAAGGCGGGCGATCTGCCGGCTGACGTGGGACGACGATACCCCCAGGCGCTCGGCGGCCGCAGTGAACTGCCCGGACTCGGCGACGGCGACGAACTCGTCGATGCCTTCCCAGCGGTTGCTCATTGATTATCCCTGTGTGGCAATAATGTTTTGTCTTTGTCTGGATTATTCATCAAATGTCGATGAATTACACTGCCAGCTTGAACTGACCCTTTGCTGGAGAAGATTGATGATCAAGTCCCGTGCCGCCGTTGCCTTCGAGGCCAAGAAACCGCTGGAGATCGTCGAAGTCGACGTGGCCATGCCCAAGGCCGGCGAAGTGCTGCTGCGCGTGGTTGCCAGCGGCGTCTGCCATACCGATGCCTACACCCTGTCGGGTGCCGACCCGGAAGGCATCTTCCCGTCGATCCTCGGCCATGAAGGCGGTGCCATCGTCGAGGCCATCGGTGAGGGCGTGACCTCGGTTGCCGTTGGCGATCATGTGATCCCGCTGTACACCCCCGAGTGCGGCCAGTGCAAATTCTGCCGCTCCGGCAAGACCAACCTGTGCCAGGCCATCCGCGCCACTCAGGGCAAGGGCCTGATGCCCGACGGCACTACGCGTTTCTCCTACAAGGGCCAGCAACTGTTCCACTACATGGGCACCTCGACCTTTTCCGAGTACACCGTGCTGCCGGAAATCTCCGTGGCCAAGATCCAGAAGGAGGCACCGCTGGAGAAGGTCTGCCTGCTCGGTTGCGGCGTGACCACCGGTATCGGTGCAGTGCTCAACACCGCCAAGGTCAAGCCGGGTGACACCGTGGCCATCTTCGGCCTGGGCGGCATCGGCCTGTCGGCGATCATTGGTGCGGTCAAGGCCAAGGCCGCGCGAATCATTGCCGTGGACATCAACCCGGGCAAATTCGAGATCGCCAAACAGCTCGGCGCTACCGACTGCGTCAACCCGAAAGACTACGACCGTCCGATCCAGGAGGTGATTGTCGACCTCACCGACGGCGGTGTGGACTTCTCCTTCGAGTGCGTGGGTAACGTGCAACTGATGCGCGCGGCGCTGGAATGCTGTCACAAAGGCTGGGGTGAATCGGTGATCATCGGCGTTGCCGGTGCTGGCCAGGAAATCTCCACTCGTCCGTTCCAGCTGGTTACCGGCCGGGTCTGGCGCGGTTCTGCCTTCGGTGGCGTACGTGGCCGCAGCGAGCTGCCAAGCTACGTGGAAATGGCGGAAAAAGGCGAAATCCCGCTGGATACGTTCATCACCCACACCATGGGCCTGGAAGACATCAACAAGGCATTCGACCTGATGCACGAAGGCAAGAGCATTCGCAGCGTCATCCACTTCTGAGGTCTGCCATGAGCCTGGAAAACATCTCCTGTCAGAAGAGCTTTGGTGGCTGGCATAAACGCTACCGTCATCGCTCCCAGGTGCTCGGCTGCGACATGGTGTTTGCCGTCTACCTGCCGCCGCAGGCCGAGCAGGGCGGCAAGCTGCCGGTGCTGTACTGGCTGAGCGGCCTGACCTGCACCGATGAGAACTTCATGCAAAAGGCCGGCGCCCACAAGCTGGCGGCCGAACTGGGGCTGATCATCGTCGCCCCCGACACCAGCCCGCGTGGCCCGCAGGTTCCGGGCGATCCGGAGGGTGCCTGGGACTTTGGCCTGGGTGCCGGTTTCTACCTCAACGCTACCGAACAGCCGTGGGCGCAGCACTACCGCATGCACGACTATGTGGTTGAGGAGTTGCCGGCTTTGGTCGAGGCGCATTTCCCTGCGTCCGCGCAGCGCGGTATCAGTGGTCACTCCATGGGCGGCCATGGTGCGCTGGTGTGTGCCTTGCGTAACCCCGGCCGCTATCGTTCAGTGTCGGCATTCGCGCCGATCAGCAACCCGATGGATTGCCCCTGGGGGCAGAAGGCTTTTAGCCGCTACCTGGGTGAAGACCGCTCCCGCTGGCGCGAGTGGGATGCCAGCGTGTTGCTTGCCCAGGGCAGCGAGCGCTTGCCGTTGCTGGTCGACCAGGGCGATCGCGATGATTTTCTCGACAACCAGCTCAAGCCGCAGGTGCTCGAGCAGGCGGCCAAGGCAGCGGGCCATCCGCTGACGTTGCGGCTGCAGCCGGGGTATGACCACAGCTACTACTTCATCGCCAGCTTCATCGATGACCACTTGCGTCATCATGCCGCAGCGCTGATCGGTGCGGGTAACTGATCCTACAAATCAAGCCCAAGCACCGGCAAAGCAGGTAGAATCACGCCCTGACTCAATCAGGGCGTTTTTTTATGCGTATTGGCCACGGCTACGATGTGCACCGTTTCGCGGAAGGCGATTTCATCACCTTGGGTGGGGTGCGCATTGCGCACAAGTTCGGGCTGCTGGCCCATTCCGATGGCGACGTCCTGCTGCACGCCCTGAGCGATGCCCTGCTGGGCGCTGCGGCGCTGGGCGATATCGGCAGGCACTTCCCCGACACCGATCCGCAGTTCAAGGGTGTAGACAGCCGCGTGTTGTTGCGCCATATCGTCAAGATCGTCCAGGCCAAAGGCTGGAAGGTCGGCAATATCGACGCCACCATCGTTGCCCAGGCGCCGAAGATGGCCCCGCATATCGACACCATGCGCCAGTTGATCGCCCAGGACCTGCAGGTCGAGCTGGACCAGGTCAACGTCAAGGCCACCACCACCGAAAAGCTCGGCTTCACCGGGCGTGAGGAAGGCATTGCCGTTCACGCCGTTGCGCTGTTGCTGCCGGCATGACCGAACTCGAACTGCTGGGCCCGCGTGCCGCGGGCGAAGCGCTGGGCAGCGCGATTCTCAAGGCCACCGCCGAAGACTTCCAGGTCGATGAAGTGCTCGACATTCCCCTGAGCGGGGCCGGTGAGCACTTGTGGCTGTGGGTCGAAAAACGCGACCTCAACACCGAAGAGGCTGCCCGCCGTCTGGCCCGCGCCGCGGGTGTGCCGGTACGCAGCATCAGCTATGCCGGCCTCAAGGACCGTCAGGCCCTGACCCGCCAATGGTTCAGCCTGCATTTGCCGGGCAAGGCCGACCCGGACCTGAGCGCCGCTGAAAACGAAACCCTGAGCATCCTCAAGCAAACCCGTCACTCGCGCAAACTGCAGCGGGGCGCGCATTCGGCCAATGGTTTTACCTTGCGCCTGACGGGCCTTAAGGCCGAGCGCGCGGCGCTGGATGCGCGGCTTGAGCAGATCCGCAGCCAGGGCGTGCCGAACTATTTCGGCACCCAGCGTTTCGGTCACGGCGGCGGCAATGTTCACGATGCCCGCGACTGGGCCAGTCGCCAGGCGTTGCCGGAGCAGCGCAACGTCCGCTCGCGGCTGCTCTCCAGCGCCCGCAGTTACCTGTTCAACCAGGTGCTGGCCCAGCGCGTCGCCGACGGCAGCTGGCAGCAGGCGCAGGTCGGCGATCTGCTGGCGTTTACCGACAGCCGCAGCTTTTTTCCGGCAGGCGAGGCCGAATGTTCCGATCCGCGCCTGGCCATTCTCGATCTGCACCCCACTGGCCCGCTATGGGGCGAAGGGCAGTCGGGCGCCACGGGGGCGGCCGGCGCGCTCGAGCAACGCATCGGTGAACAGCACGCTGCCTTGTGCCAATGGCTGGCTCGGGCGGGCATGAGTCACGAACGACGCATTCTGCGACTGCCCATTAGCGGGCTGACGTGGCATTATCCTGAGCCTGATATCCTGCAACTGGAATTCGTCCTTCCGGCCGGATGCTTCGCCACCGTGGTGGTGCGCGAGCTTGTTGATCTGGTGCCGGCAGGGCAGACGGACAGCCCATGCGTATTCTGATTTCGAACGACGACGGGGTTACCGCACCCGGTCTCGCCGCGCTGCATGCTGCGCTGGCGGATTATGCCGAATGTGTGGTGATCGCCCCGGACCAGGACAAAAGCGGCGCCAGCAGTTCGCTGACGCTCGACCGGCCGTTGTGCCCGCAAACCCTGGCCAATGGTTTTATCAGCCTCAACGGCACGCCGACCGATTGCGTCCACCTGGGGCTCAATGGCCTGCTGGAGCACACCCCGGACATGGTGGTTTCAGGTATCAACCTGGGCGCCAACCTGGGCGATGATGTGCTGTATTCCGGCACGGTGGCTGCGGCGCTGGAAGGGCGCTTTCTGGGTGGTACCTCGTTTGCCTTCTCGTTGCTCTCGCGCTTGCCCGACAACCTGCCGACAGCCGCCTATTTCGCGCGTAAACTGGTTGAGGCCCACGCCAGTCTCGAACTGCCGCCGCGTACGGTGCTCAACGTCAACATCCCCAACCTGCCGCTGGAGCACATCCGTGGTATCCAGTTGACCCGCCTGGGCCATCGCGCCCGCGCGGCGGCGCCGACCAAGGTGGTCAACCCGCGGGGCAAGGAAGGTTACTGGATCGCCGTGGCCGGTGATGCCGAAGACGGTGGCCCGGGTACGGATTTTCATGCGGTGATGCAGGGCTATGTCTCGATCACGCCGCTGCAGCTTGACCGGACCTTCAACGATGCCTTCGAGCGCCTCGATGGCTGGCTGGAGGGGCTACTCTGATGCGCGAACAGGATGATCTGATGCGCCATGGTATCGGTTTTACCTCTGAGCGAACCCGTGAACGGCTGATCAAGCGCCTGATCGAGGAGGGGGTATCCAACCCCAAGGTGATCGACGTGCTGCGCCGTACGCCGCGGCACTTGTTTGTCGATGAGGCCCTGGCCCACCGCGCCTACGAAGACACGGCCCTGCCGATCGGCAACAACCAGACCATTTCGCAGCCGTTCATGGTTGCGCACATGAGCGAGCTGCTGCTCGAAGCCGGCCCGCTCGACAAGGTGCTGGAGATCGGTACCGGCTCGGGATACCAGACCGCGATACTGGCGCAACTGGTCGAGCGGGTGTTTTCCGTTGAGCGCATCAAGGTGTTGCAGGATCGCGCCAAGGAGCGCCTGATCGAGCTGAACCTGCGCAATGTGGTGTTTCGTTGGGGCGATGGCTGCGAAGGCTGGCCGGCGCTGGCACCGTACAATGGCATCATCGTTACTGCCGTGGCGCCAGAAGTGCCACAGGCCTTGCTCGACCAGCTCGCCCCGGGCGGGCGCATGGTCATTCCGGTGGGGCCGGCCGGCGAAACCCAGCACTTGATGCTGATCGTGCGCGAAGAGCACGGCTTCTCGCGGCGGGTACTGGGAGCCGTGCGTTTTGTGCCGTTGCTCACCGGGCCACTGGCCTGACCGGGCTTTTTTTTCGCCTGGGCGAATTTCGGCGGCATTGCCCTGTCTATCTGGCGGGCTACCATAGTCTGTTGCAGATCACCTTTGGCAATTGCCTGACGTCCGCATGGCGGTGCGCTCGGGTATAATTGCAACAATATTGCATTTTTTTCATCGGTCACCATTAGAGGGAGCGGCGGGTGGGTCACACAATCATTCGGCAGCGCAGGGATCCATCACGCTTCAAGCTTCTGCTGATTGCACTGGCCGTGGGTACGCTGGTGACGGGGTGCTCCAGCACGTCTTCCAACAGTGTCCGGGTGGTCGATCGCAACAACGCTGCCCCCAAGCGCCCTGTGGTCACCACCGGCCAGTACGTGGTGCGTCCCGGCGACACCCTGTTCTCCATTGCCTTTCGCTATGGTTGGGACTACAAGGCCCTGGCTGCACGCAATGGCATCACCCCGCCCTACACCATTCGCCCGGGACAGGCGATCCGTTTCGACGGCCGCTCCAGTGGCCCGGCGCCGGTAGCGGGCAGCACGGTGGTTGCCAGCACGCCGTCGTCCTCAATCAAGACCACTATCATCAAGCGACCGCTCGATAGCACTGGCAAGCCGATAGCGGCCCCTGCCACCACCGCGCCTGCCACCACAACGCCTGCAACCACGCCAACCACCCCGTCCGTTGCTCCGGTGGTGGCTACCACTGCGCCTGCGCAAGTCCCTCCTGCAGGGCGCTCGACGGCCGGTTGGGCCTGGCCGGCCAACGGTGTATTGATTGGGAAATTTGCTTCAAACGGTAGTTTGAATAAAGGCGTTGATATCGCCGGTGATTTGGGACAGCCTGTTTTTGCTGCATCTGATGGTTCGGTTGTCTACGCCGGGAGTGGCTTGCGGGGCTACGGCGAGTTGGTAATCATCAAGCACAACGATACCTACGTCAGTGCCTACGGCCACAACCGCAGGCTTTTGGTTCGGGAGGGACAGCAGGTCAAGGTAGGGCAGACAATTGCCGAAATGGGGTCCACGGGTACAGACCGGGTGAAGCTTCATTTTGAAATTCGCCGCCAGGGCAAACCTGTCGATCCACTGCAATTCCTGCCACGTCGTTGATTGCTAGGCCCAGCCTGTTCCTCGCGTAGAGGGGACGGGCTCCAGCGCTGCCAAGGATTAAGGCGTCGCTTGAGTCTGAGTTCGAACTCAGCAAAGGACTATAACAATGGCTCTCAGTAAAGAAGTGCCGGAGTTTGACATCGACGATGAGGTTCTCCTGATGGAGACCGGCATTGTTTTGGAAACGGATGTGATGTCAGACGAACCTGCTGTACCTACGGTTCGGACCAAGGCTAAACAGAGCTCTACGCTCAAACAGCACAAGTACATCGACTACACTCGGGCACTTGATGCGACCCAGCTTTACCTCAACGAAATCGGTTTTTCACCACTGCTCTCGCCGGAAGAAGAAGTGCACTTTGCGCGCCTGTCGCAACGTGGCGACCCGGCCGGGCGCAAGCGCATGATCGAAAGCAACCTGCGCCTGGTGGTAAAAATCGCCCGGCGTTATGTCAACCGGGGGCTTTCGCTGCTCGACCTGATCGAGGAGGGCAACCTCGGCCTGATCCGTGCGGTCGAGAAGTTCGATCCGGAACGTGGTTTCCGCTTTTCTACCTACGCCACCTGGTGGATCCGGCAGACCATTGAACGGGCGATCATGAACCAGACCCGTACCATTCGCTTGCCCATTCATGTGGTCAAGGAGCTCAACGTCTACCTGCGCGCCGCCCGCGAACTGACCCAGAAGCTCGATCACGAACCGTCCCCGGAAGAAATTGCCAGCCTGCTGGAAAAACCGGTCGGTGAGGTCAAGCGCATGCTTGGGCTCAACGAACGGGTCTCGTCGGTGGACGTATCCCTGGGGCCTGATTCGGACAAGACCCTGCTCGATACCCTCACCGACGACCGTCCAACCGATCCGTGCGAACTGCTTCAGGATGACGATCTGTCCCAGAGCATCGACCAGTGGCTGAGCGAGCTGACCGACAAGCAGCGTGAGGTGGTCATTCGCCGCTTCGGCCTGCGCGGTCACGAAAGCAGCACGCTGGAGGATGTTGGCCTGGAGATTGGTCTGACGCGGGAGCGCGTACGGCAGATTCAGGTAGAAGGGCTCAAGCGCCTGCGTGAGATCCTCGAGAAGAATGGGTTGTCCAGCGAGTCGCTTTTCCAGTAAAAAGCCGCGATATCGCAGTGAAGAACGCCCCGACCTTTCGGGGCGTTTTTGCATCTGGCTCAAGCGGAATACCTGAGAATGGTTTCCCGATGACGTTCTTGAAACATCAGGGTTTGGACGAGGTCCGACGGCGATGTTGGTACTGTTCTAGTTCGTGTAAGTCATCGCTTACCCGTGATGTAAGCCATAGCTGTACGCTGTAGTAAATCGTTGTCGTTTTCAGTGTGCGCTTTTGTTTAAGCTATTGATATATAACGACTATTTTGTTTGTGACAGTATGGTTACCGCAGCTTTTTGAGAGCTTTATGCGGTTGTCGTAAATCTTGGACGCGTTAGTATTTGTCCTGTGTCTACGGACTGACACAGGCTTTCAAGGATGAGGGCCAAGGACATCGCAGGATGCGATTCATCAGGATGATGAAAGGGAACAAAGGGACTACGGAAAAAATGTGGGCGGGTTAAACCGCCCCTTTTTTTTGCCCGCAACAAACATGAAAAAAGGCCCTTGAAGGGCCTTTTTTGTTGATCCTTGCGCTTAGCGCTCCAGATCGGCGATCTTGCCTGGCTTGCCATCCCACTCTGCGGCATCTGGCAACGAATCTTTCTTTTCAGTGATGTTCGGCCAGATTTCCGCCAGTTCAGCATTGAGCTCGATGAAGTTTTCCATGCCCGCAGGCACTTCGTCTTCCGAGAAAATGGCGACGGCGGGGCATTCAGGCTCGCACAGTGCACAGTCGATGCACTCGTCCGGGTGAATGACCAGGAAGTTCGGGCCTTCGTAGAAGCAGTCCACCGGACAGACTTCTACGCAGTCGGTGTACTTGCACTTGATGCAGTTGTCGGTGACGACGAAGGTCATTTCTAATTCTCTCCTCAGGCGACGGCAGCGGTGCCCTTCCAGACAGGGCCGCTCGGTTTGGTTGTTCGGCTGCAGGCCAGGCTAGTAACCTGCAGCGCCACCAAACCGCGCGGGATTCTATCAGCTTGTGCGGGCGCGCGTTATAACAGAGTCTTCAGTGTATAGAGCATTTCGATAGCATGACGCGGCGTCATGTTGTCCAGGTCCAGCTTTCCGAGCTTCTCGATGGCCGGATGCGGGAGGCTGGCAAACAGGTCGCTCTGGTGCGGAACGGCTGGCGCACCTTGCTGCAAGGCGGGTGTTTCGTGGGGCAGGCTGGCGGTTTCCAGCCGGCCGAGATGTTCGCGAGCACGCTGGATCACCGGCGACGGTACACCGGCAAGCTGCGCCACGGCCAGGCCGTAGCTCTGGCTGGCAGGGCCTGGCAGCACGTGGTGCAGGAACACGATGCGCTCGTTGTGCTCGGTGGCATTCAGGTGCACGTTGGCCACCAGCGGTTCGCTCTCCGGCAGTACCGTCAGCTCGAAGTAGTGGGTGGCGAACAGGGTATAGGCACGCAGCTGCGCCAGGCGCTCGGCGGCGGCCCAGGCCAGCGACAGGCCATCGAAGGTACTGGTGCCGCGGCCGACTTCGTCCATCAGCACCAGGCTGCGCTCGGTGGCGTTGTGCAGGATGTTGGCGGTTTCGCTCATCTCGACCATGAAGGTCGAACGGCCACCGGCCAGGTCGTCGCTGGAGCCGATGCGGGTGAAGATGCGGTCGACCAGCGACAGCTCGCAGGCCGCGGCCGGGACGAAGCTGCCGATATGCGCCATCAGCACGATCAGCGCGGTCTGGCGCATGTAGGTGGATTTACCGCCCATGTTCGGGCCGGTGATCACCAGCATCCGGGTGTTGTCATCCAGCGCCAGGTCGTTGGCCACGAACGGCGTGGTCAGCACTTGCTCGACCACCGGGTGACGACCTTGGCTGATGCGCATGCACGGCTCGTCGACGAAGCTTGGGCAGTTCAGGTCCAGGTTCAGCGCGCGCTCGGCAAGGTTGCTCAGTACGTCGAGCTCGGCCAGGGCCGCAGCGGTGTCCTGCAAGGGGGCCAGGTGGCCGATCAGGTTTTCCAGCAGCGCGTCGTAGAGCATCTTCTCGCGGGCAAGCGCGCGACTTTTGGCCGACAATGCCTTGTCTTCGAAGGTTTTCAGCTCTGGAGTGATAAAGCGCTCCGCGCCCTTGAGGGTCTGGCGGCGGATATAGTCGGCTGGCGCCTGCTCGGCCTGTTTGCTCGGCAGCTCGATGAAATAGCCGTGCACGCGGTTGTAGCCGACCTTGAGGTTGGCCAGGCCCGTGCGGGCTTTTTCACGCGCTTCCAGGTCGATCAGGAACTGCCCGGCGTTCTCGCTCATGGCCAGCAGTTCGTCCAGCTCGCTGTCGTAGCCGGTCTTGAGCACGCCGCCGTCGCGGATGACCGCCGGCGGGTTGTCGATGATGGCTTTTGCCAGCAGGTCGGCCAGCTCCGGGTAGGTGCCGGCGATGGCTGCCAGGCGCGCCAGGTGGGGCGCCTCAAGCTCGGCCATGGCGCTCTGCAGCTCGGGCAGGGCGCCGAGGGCATCGCGCAGGCGCGCCAGGTCCCGTGGACGGGCATTGCGCAGGCCGATGCGGGCGAGGATACGCTCGATGTCGCCGATTTCCTTGAGCTGCGGTTGCAGCTTCTCGAAGCGATAGCCGTCGAGCAGGCAACGAATCGAGCCCTGACGCGCCTGCAGCACTTTCAGGTCGCGCAACGGGCGGTTCAGCCAGCGGGTCAGCAAACGGCTGCCCATGGCGGTCTGGCAGCGGTCGATCACCGACTGCAGGGTGTTGTCGCGGCCACCGGCCAGGTTCACATCCAGCTCGAGGTTGCGCCGGCTGGCGCCGTCGAGCACCACGGTATCGTCCAGGCGTTCATGCTTGAGGCTGCGCAGGTGCGGCAGGGCGGTGCGCTGGGTTTCCTTGGCGTAGCCGAGCAGGCAGCCGGCGGCGCCGATGGCCAGGGTCAGTTTCTCGCAGCCAAAACCCTTGAGGTCCTGGGTGGCGAACTGTTGGCAAAGGCTTTTGCGTGCCGAATCGCGATCGAAATCCCAGGGCGCACGACGGCGCGCGCCGCGACGTTTTTCCGCTGGCAGGCCCTGGGGCCAATCATCGGGGATCAGCAACTCGACCGGGTTGATGCGTTCGAGCTCAGCCAGCAGGTTTTCCCAGCCCTTGATCTCGAGCACGCTGAAGTTGCCGCTGGTAATGTCCAGCACGGCCAGGCCGAACAGGCGCTCGTCACCCAGCACGGCGGCGATCAGGTTGTCGCGACGCTCGTCGAGCAGGGCTTCGTCACTGACTGTGCCGGGGGTGATGATCCGCACCACCTGGCGCTCCACCGGGCCCTTGCTGGTGGCCGGGTCGCCGATCTGCTCGCAGATCACCACCGACTCGCCCAGCTTCACCAGCTTGGCCAGGTAGCCCTCGGCCGCATGGAAGGGGATACCGCACATGGGGATCGACTGGCCCGCCGACTGGCCGCGGGCGGTCAGGGTGATGTCCAGGAGTTTGGCGGCCTTCTTCGCGTCTTCGTAGAAGATCTCGTAGAAATCGCCCATGCGGTAGAACATCAGCTGGTCCGGGTGCTGGTTTTTCAGCTTCCAGTACTGCTGCATCATCGGGGTGTGTGCGGAAAGATCGCTCATTGCAAAAACTTGGCTCGCAGTGTCGTTGTAGACCAAAGGCAAGCGGGCAATGGTACAGGGATTTTGCCTGGGCTGCCGAGGGCAAACGGGCGGGCGCGACCATTTGTCCGTGCATATCCATGCATAACGGTGTTTGCATTCTATTTAAGTCCCCGGCATTATGCATTTTATGCAAAAACGCAACGTAGCATCCGTCCTCAGAGCACTGCTCGATCGCCACGGTCTCTCCCCCACGGAGCTGCACCGGCGTACCGGCGTGCCGCAATCCACCCTGTCGCGCATTCTCAGCGAGAAGATCGTCGATCCGTCCGATAAGCATGTGTCGAAGATTGCTGAATATTTCGGCGTCAGCACTGATCAGCTACGCGGTCGCGTCGAGCTCGGTGAAAGCCGCGAAGCCGCGCCCGCGCGCAGCCACGCCGAGTTGCGCGACATCAGCCTGTGGGATGACGACACCCCCGTCGAGGACGACGAGGTGTCCATTCCGTTTCTTCGCGAGGTCGAGTTGGCAGCAGGATCAGGAAGATTCGTCATCGAAGAAAGCGAGAAGGCCAGCCTGCGTTTTGGCAAGCGCAGCCTGCGCCACAATGGCGTGCAGTTCGACCAGGCCAAGTGCGTGACGGTACGCGGCAATAGCATGTTGCCGGTACTGCGTGACGGTGCCACGGTCGGCGTCAACGCCGGCAAGAGCGGCATTGGCGACATCGTCGACGGTGACCTGTACGCCATCAACCACAATGGCCAGCTGCGGGTTAAGCAGCTCTATCGCCTGCCTACCGGCATTCGCCTGCGCAGCTTCAACCGCGACGAACACCCGGATGAAGACTACAGCTTCCAGCAGATGCAGGAAGAACAGATCAGCATCCTCGGCCATGTGTTCTGGTGGGGCATGTACGCGCGCTGAGTAGTCCGTGCCTTCTGAAAACCCGCTTCGGCGGGTTTTTTTTCGCCTTCAGAAAACCTCACCAACCCAGGCAGATCAAGGCTTACATGCGTAGGTGCATTTTCCTATGCATAAATATTTCCACAAATGCATTGACTGCATATGCGTCAATGCATAATCTTTGTCTCAAGCCGGTCGACACCGGTAGTGACAAAGGCAGCGATGAACAGGCCTGAACTGTTCAGAGGGTTGGCAACTGGCCCAGGTGTGCAGCGTAAAGCACCAGAAGCAGTTATCCGGCGGGCAGGTGGCCGCGGCCGGAGGAACAATTTGAAGCGGAGTCGCCCAGCGCACCAGTCGTGGCGGGCGGTTCGACAACGCATTACTGAAAAGCCTGGGGAGGCCGGGCTTTTTGGAATGCCGAGTGATCGGCGCTTGAACATCAGAACAACCCTGCGGGTCCTCGGGGCTATGTGGGATAACAAAAAGGAGACAGGACAGTGACAAACGAACAACAGACGTTGCTGGAAATGCCGATCTGGTTGGTGGTCGTCCTGGCGTTGCTGGGCGGAGTGTCCGGTGAGATGTGGCGTGCCGACAAGGCCGGTGCGCATGGCTGGGCATTGTTTCGGCGGTTGGTATTGCGCTCGGGAGCCTGCATGGTCTGTGGTGTTTCGACCGTGATGCTGCTGTATGCCAGCGGGTTGTCGATCTGGACGGCCAGTGCGTTTGGCTGCCTGACGGCGATGGCCGGTGCTGATGTCGCCATAGGCCTGTATGAGCGATGGGCGGCCAAGCGCTTGGGCCTGGAGCAACCGGCAGTGGGGCAGGCGGGCGATTGTGAGCGGGAGGACCGACAGTGAGCGAGTTACAGACGTTACACGAGGCCATCACCGCGACCATCACGGCCGCCATGCCTCAGCTTGAAACCGTTGCCGCCTATACCGCAGCGGATCAGAACCCAGCGCTGCCGGCGCTGTACCACGCCATGACCAATCTCAAGCCCGGAGCTGATCCGGGCGATGGCCGCTGTTGCCTCCTGGCAACCTTCGAAGCGCGCATCCTGGTCGATGCCAGTGTTGCGCAGGCGCCATTGCAGGTGGCGACTTTGGCAACGCAACTGACGGTTTTGTTGCGCCAGCAGTACTGGCAAATGAACTTTGTCGAAGCCGCGAAAAATGTCCTGGCTTCGGTGGTTCAACCCCCAGCAGGCTCGCCTTCACCGATCAGTTGGCTGGTGCAGTGGGAGCAGGTCCTGTACCTGGGGGCTGAGCAGTGGCCATGGCCCAATGAACCAGGCCCGCTGGCCTTTGCCTTCAGCCCCGACACCGGCCCGGGCTTTGAGGCGGATTACCAATCGCCGGAGGACATGCCATGAGCTACGCCAGCGCCATGCACGACCGTATGCTCGCCGGTCTGGTGATTCCCTGTCGAGTGGTGGCCGTTGACCTTACCGCCGCCCGAGTGCGGGTGTCCGACGGCGCCGGTTGGACCAGCGCCTGGTTGCGCTGGCACAGCCAGGCCGCCGGCAAGGCCCGCCACTGGCGTGCGCCCAGCCTCAACGAACAGGGGGTGCTGATCAGCCCGAGTGGCGAGCCGGCGCAAGGTACTTTTGTGCCGGGCCTGTACGGCAATGCCGGCGATCAGCCGGACAACCGCGAGCATGTCGAGGTCTGGCGCTTCGACGATGGTGGCTCGCTGGTCTACGACTGGCAGGCCCGCAGTTACAGCATCGAGTTGCCCAGCGGTACCGTCAGCATCAAGGTTGGCAGCAGTTCGGCAGTGGTGACCGATCAGGCCATCACTGCGAATGCCGCGAGCATCAGCCTGACCGGTGAGGTGCAGATCAGCGGGCCCCTACGGGTAACCGGTGACATCCTCGGCGGCGGCAAGATCATCGACACCGGCGGCAACACCGCCAATCACAAACACTGAAAACCAGCCCGCCCACTGCGGGCTTTTTTACGCCTGGAGAACATCAATGATCGGCATGGATCGCCGGAGCGGCCAGCCGTTATCCGGCATTGCACATTTGCGCCAATCCATCGAGGACATCCTCAGCACACCGCTCGGCAGCCGGCGCATGCGCCCGGAGTACGGCAGCAAGCTGCGCCGCTTCGTCGATTTGCCGGTCAATGAAGGCTGGAAAAGCGCGGTGCAGGCGGAGGTGGCGCGCGCACTGGGGCGGTGGGAGCCGCGTCTGAAGCTTGAGCGGGTCAGGGTGACTGGTGTGGTTGGCGGGCAGATCACTTTGCAGCTGAGCGGACGGTACCTGGGAGCCAACCAGACCTTGGAGGTAACGGCATGAGTAGTGTGGATCTTTCGGCGCTGCCCGCGCCGCAGGTGCTGGAAGACCTCGATTTCGAGGCGCTCTTCCAGACCGACCTGGCGACCTTCCGGTTGCATATGGGCGACAACTGGGACGCCGCAGTCGAAAGCGACCCGGTGAACAAACTGCTGGAAGTCGGTGCCTACCGCAAGCTGCTCAACCGCGCACGGGTCAACGACGCCGCCAAGGCGCTATTGCTGGCCTATGCGCAGGGTTCCGACCTGGATCAACTGGCGGCCAATGTGCAACTGCAGCGGCTGGTGGTGCAGGCCAGGGACACAAACACGGTGCCGCCAACGCCGCAGGTGCTCGAAGCAGACGATGCTCTGCGTGAGCGGGTGCAACTGGTCTATGAAGGGCTGACCACCGCGGGCCCGCGCAACAGTTACATCCTGCATGCCCGCAATGCGTCCGGACAGGTGGCTGATGCCACGGCCGAAAGCCCGTCGCCGGCTCAGGTGGTGGTGACGGTACTGGCGCTCGAAGGCGATGGCAGTGCCGCAGCAGAGCTGCTGGAAACCGTGCGGCTCAAGCTCAATGACGATGACGTGCGCCCGGTTGGCGACCGCTTGACGGTGCAAGGTGCGCAAATCCTGCGCTATCGCATTGATGCGGTGGTGCACATGAGCGGTAGCGGTCCGGAAATCGAAGCGACGCTTGCCGAGTGCAAACGCCGGTTGCAAGCCTGGATCAATCCGCGCCGGCGCCTGGGTGCTGAAGTGGCCCGCTCGGGCGTGGATGCCCAGTTGCATATCAACGGCGTCAGCCGGGTCGACCTGAGCAACTGGACCGACATCCGCCCGACTAAGGCGCAAGCGGCCTGGTGCGACGGGATCACCGTGACCCGGGGGAGCTGACATGGACAGCCTGCTCCCGCTCAACAGTACCGATCTCGAACATGCCATCGAGGCCGCCGGCGTTGAAACCACCGAAATCCCCCTGCGTGCGCTGTACAACCCCGACACCTGCCCGGCGCACCTGTTGCATCAGTTGGCCTGGGCCTGGTCGGTAGACCGCTGGGACGAAACCTGGCCTGAGGCAATCAAGCGCTCGGTAATCCGCTCGGCGTTCTATGTGCATGCGCACAAAGGGACCATCGGTGCGCTTCGCCGGGTGGTGGAGCCGCTGGGCTACCTGATCGACGTGAAGGAGTGGTGGCAGACGGTACCGCAAGGTGTGCCGGGCACCTTTGCGCTTCAGGTCGGGGTACTGGAGAACGGAATCTCCGAAGAGATGTACCTGGAGCTGACCCGGCTGATCGATGACGCCAAGCCGGTCAGCCGCCATCTGACGGGGCTTGCGATCACGCTCGCCAGCAGTGGCCATCTGCGCCTGGGAATAAGCCTTTCTGAAGGCGATGAAATCGACATTTATCCGCCGACCTCTCGCGACATTGAAGTCAGCGGCAGCTATGGCCATGTTGGCCGCGAACACCAAATTGAAACCCTGGACGTGTACTCATGACAGACCAGACAAGCCAGTTCTTCGCCATTCTCACGGCGGTGGGGGAGGCCAAGCAGGCCAATGCCAACGCCCTGGGCGTACCTTGGACCTTTGCGCAAATGGGGGTTGGCGATGCCAACCTGACCGACCCGATCCCGTCGAGGGATCAGAAAAAGCTCATCAATGAACGCCGCAGGGCGCCGCTCAACCAGGTCAAGGTCGACCCGGACAACGCCAGCGTCATCATCGCCGAGCAGGTGATACCGCCGGATGTGGGGGGGTGGTGGATTCGCGAAATCGGCCTGTATGACGCTGACGGTGACTTGGTTGCGGTGGCCAACTGTGCGCCGAGTTTCAAGCCGTTGCTCAATCAGGGCACCGGCAAGACTCAGGTGGTGCGGCTCAACATTATCGTGACCAGTACTGCCAATGTGCAGTTGAAGATTGACCCGGCCGTGGTGCTGGCAACTCGTGAGTATGTTGATTCGTCAATCTTGAGCGTGTTGCCGAAAAACAAGGTGGCAGGTACTTTCACCAAGATTAGAACCAGCGATCGCGGCATCGTGATCGAAGGGAGTAATCCGACGACTTTGGCGGGTTACGGCATAGGTGATGCGTTTACAAAAGCCGCTACGAGCGCGGCAATTCAGGCCGCGATTGACGGTGTGGTCAACGGCGCTCCAGGGTTGTTGAATCAACTGAACAAACTTGCGGCGGCAATTGATAACGATCCCAATTTTGCGGGCACGATGGTTAATGCCCTTGCAGGCAAGGCGTCGTTGGCTAGCCCCACATTTACGGGGGTGGTCAATGTGCCAACGGCTGCTGCTTCAACAAACAGCACACAAGCCGCAAGTACGGCATTCGTAAGAGCCGCTATTGCCGCACTTGTAGGATCTTCTCCGACTACATTGGACACGCTGAAAGAGCTTGCTGATGCGCTGGGTAACGATCCGAATTTTGCCGTTACCATGACCAATGCTCTGGCGACAAAGGCCGCCAAAGCCACGACGCTGGCAGGATATGGCATAACAGATGCGTACACCCAGGTGCAGGTCAACAACTTGTTGACCCCCAAAGCGCCATTGGTGAGCCCGACGTTTACCGGTACAGTGGTTGTGCCTACCCCTGTTGCTGGGGCAAGTAACAGTCAAGCAGCAAGCACCAAGTTTGTTACCGACGCTATCAGTAATCTGGTAGCGGCTGCACCAGCAGCACTAGATACGCTTAATGAGCTTGCTCTGGCACTGGGTAACGATCCGAACTTCGCCTCGACGATAACCAACGCTTTGGCGGGCAAGGCGGAAAAAGCCACGACTCTCATGGGGTATGGCATAACTGATGGTGTACGTGTTTCGAGTGATCAATTTCCGGAGTTTTATTCCAAAACGCCGGGGAATGACTGGCGGAACGGTGCCATTCAGATTCGTGAAACAGCACGTGTGGGTAACACACAAAGTGCTATCACTTACGCACCCGCTATTACGTTTCACTGGGGTGACAGGGTATTTCGTCAATTGCTGATGTCGGCGGCGGGTGACTTGCATTGGGGGCCCAATGCCAAGATCTACACCACGGAGCATACAGGTGCCGTTGGGCAATCGCTGATGGCAGCAGGCGACGTCCCTTCTGCACGAACTATTCTGGGAATCGCGAACACTTCCGCTTTCGGCGGTGCATCAGGTTTTTGGCGGGATGCTCAAACCGGCATGATCATCCAGTACGGCTCGGTCTTCACGCCGGCTGAAGCTAACTACTCTTCAGTATTCCATATGGCATTTCCCAATTACTGCCTCATGTGTATACCCACAACCGTCAATAGCGCTACGGGGGATGATGATTCATTTGCTCGTGTGATTGGGTGGACAAGGCAAAATGTCACATTCCGATCTGAAGGCGTTCCGAATGCTGGATTGTCGCCAAATGCTCGCAGCATCAGTTACATCGCAATCGGTTATTGATAAAGAGGAGCCGTACACCATGAGCGAATATGTTTTCTCTGCTAGTGAGCTGGCGTTTTACCCGGTGCAATTGCGCGGTATTTATGAAATCAGCAACACATGGCCGACAGATAGTGTGTCGATTTCGCCAGAACACCACGCACGTATTCTCAAAGAGCAATCGCAAGGTCGAGTGATTTACGCAGATGAAGACGGCAATCCACTGACCAGAGAGCGCCCACCTTTGCCGCCTGAGGCAATTGCTGGCACTGAACGAAAGTGGCGGGACGCCCAACTTCGGGGTACTGATGATGTGGTTGCTCGGCATCGTGACGAACTGGAGTCCGGGAAAACCACGCTGAGTTCGGAACAGTATCAAGAGCTCCAGTTCTATCGAGCCGAGTTGCGCGAATGGCCGCAGACAGAGCTCTTCCCTGAGCCACGACAGCGCCCAGTTGCACCCTCCTGGCTCACCACCCAAACCCAATAAAGCCCCGCACCGCCGGGGCTTTTTCATACCCGCAACAATCCCTTTGAAGGCCCCGCAGCGCGGGGCCTTCGCATTTCTGGAGACTTACCCATGAGTGGATTCTTCCACGGCGTTACCGTAACCAACGTCGACACCGGCGCACGCACCATCGCGCTGCCTTCTTCCTCGATCATCGGCCTGGTCGATACCTTCACTGAAGGCCCGGGTGCAAGCGCCAAGGCCAATGACCTGGTGCTGATCACCAGCGAACGTGAAGCCATCGCCGCGTTCGGCGCCGATGCGCCGATCACCCGGGCCTGCCAGGCCATCTACAGCCGCGCCAAGGCGGTTATCGTCGCCTGCGGCGTGGCCAAGCTCGAAGAGGAGGCGGCGCAGACCTCGGCAATCATCGGCGGCGTGCTGGCCGATGGCAAACGCACCGGCCTGCAGGCGCTGCTGGACGGCAAAAGCCGCTTCAACGCCCAGCCACGCCTGCTGGTAACGCCCAAGCACAGCTCCACCCTGGCGGTTGGCACCGCCCTGGTGGCCCTGGCCGACAAGCTGCGCGGCCTGGCCATTATCGATGGCCCGAACAGCACCGACGAAGCGGCGATCGCTTATGCCGAGAACTTCGGCGCCAAGCGCGCCTACCTGGTCGACCCGGGCGTGCAGTACTGGGACACCGGCAAGAACGCAACCCTAGATGCACCGGCTTCGGCCTGGGTTGCCGGCCTGTTCGCCTGGACCGACAGCGAGTACGGCTTCTGGGCCTCGCCGTCGAACAAGGCGTTCGTCGGCATCACCGGTACCAGCCGCTCGATCGAGTACCTGGATGGCGACGCGACCTGCCGGGCCAACCTGCTGAACAACGCCAACATCACCACCGTGATCCGCGATGACGGCTTGCGCCTGTGGGGCAACCGCACCCTGAGCAGCGACCCGAAGTGGGCCTTCGTTACCCGCGTGCGGACCATGGACATCGTCATGGACGCGATCCTCTACGGCCATAAGTGGGCGGTCGACCGCTCGATTACCGCGACCTACGTCAAGGATGTGACCGAAGGCCTGCAGGCGTTCATGCGTGATCTGAAAGCCCAGGGCGCGATCATCAATTTCGAAGTGTTCGCCGACCCCGAGCTGAACACCGCCAGCCAGCTGGAGCAAGGCAAGGTGTACTGGAACATCCGTTTCACCGACGTGCCGCCAGCCGAGAACCCGAATTTCCGTGTCGAGGTCACCAACCAGTGGTTGACCGAAGTCCTCGACCAAGCCGCTTAAGGAGCAATAACCATGGCAATGATTCCCGAAACCCTGGCGAACCTGAACCTGTTCGTCGATGGCGTCAGCTTTCAAGGTGACGTCCCCAGCCTGACCCTGCCAAAGCTCACCCTGAAGATGGAGGAGCACCGTGCCGGCGGCATGGACATGCCGGTCGAGATCGACATGGGCATGGAAAAGCAGGAAGCCGGTTTTGTCACCACTGGCGTTCGTCGCGAGTCGCTGAAGTTCTTCGGCCTGGCCGACGGCTCGGCGTTCAACGGTACCTTTCGCGGTGCCTTCAAAGGCCTCAAAGGCCAGATCACCCCGGTCATCGTCACCTTGCGCGGGGCGCTGAAAGAAGTCGACATGGGCGACTGGAAGCCAGGCGACAAGGCCGAGGTCAAACACAACGTGGCCGTGACCTATTACAAGCTCGAAGTCGATGGCCGCCTGGTCTACGAAATCGATCCGATCGGTATGAAGCGGGTCATCAATGGCGTCGATCAGCTCGCCGCCCAACGTTCGGCCCTGGGCCTGTAAGGAGCTGTCATGAATCAAGCAAACAAGACCCCGAGTTGGCTGGCCGTGAGCACCGAACGCGTTGTCGTGACGCTCAGTAAACCGTCCGAGGCCAATGGCGTGCAAGTCGACAGCCTGTCGCTGCGTGCACCGACCGTACGCGACATTCGTGCCGCGCAATCGGCCTCTAACAGTGACGATGAGCAACGGGAACTGAACCTCTTCGCCTCGCTGGCCGAAGTGGGAGTCAAGGACCTCGAAGGGCTTGCCCTGAAAGACTATGGCCGCTTGCAGGCCGGGTATTTTCGCCTGGTGCAAGACGACGAGGTTTGACCCCAATGGGCAGAAGGCGGCGGCAAAGCGATTGGCCAGGGAGCTGAACTTTTCCGCCGCCGAAATCATGAGCATGTCGTTCAGCGACATGCTCTGGTGGCTCACGGATTAAGCCTGTGGCGTGGCTATAGGGGGAATCAGATGACGAGCAATTCGGCATTGAAACTGGAACTCGGTGCCGCCGTCGCATTTACGGTAGGTATTGCGTTCAAGTCGATCGAAGACCGTATCAAGGAAAATACCAACGTTCTGGAGAGCATTTACGCTGAAGTCTTCAGCTTGCGCAACGGCGCAACGCCTGCACCGCAAGGCCGCCTGGACTGGCTGGGCGAGTTGCGCCCTTACCTGCAGGCAACGCTCAACCTGCTTGAGCGGCAGGTCGTTGCGCTGGGCAGGTTTCGTCAGCAGCAGATCGTGGTGGCTGTGGGCAAGGCCGGGCCGCCGGCAACGGATACAGCACCCAAACGGGACAACCTGAAGGTCATTGAGGACATTCCGCTCGTTGGCGAGGTATTGAAACGTTCGCGGGTGTTGCTGCTACCCACCCAGATCAGCGCTGAGTATCAGAAGATCACCCGCGATCTTGCCATTAGCGCAGGGGTGGCCGATGGTGCGGAACCTTCGGCGCAAGAGCAGGCAATCATCGCCAAGGTGACGACGATCACCGACGCAACAGGGATGGAGCGTAATCAGGCAGCTGAGCTGATCAAGCAGTTGTTCGACACGGGGATGGGCTTGAATAAAGCCCTTGCTTACGCCCCCGTGGCGGCCAGATTCGCGGTTGGCCAGGATGTGTCAGCCAAGGAGGCGGCACGCCTGGTCGGCGAGGTTCAGAAAAAACCTCAGGTGAGCGGGCCGGATGAGCTGGAGAAAGCGCTGGAGCACATAGTGTTTCAGCGCAAGGGAACGGGCGAAGGCGCTGCCGACAGTCTGTCCGCAGCGCAGAACCAAACGTTGGACAAGGCACTAGGCAGTACCGAAGCCTCGGGTGCCAAGGGCGTGCTCGACAGGGATTTGCTTGCACGCCGTGGAACTTCTGATCAGCGTTTGAGCGAAGCGTCCAACGCGGTCGATGAGGCGCTACGCAGCTTGGGTGATTCCCTGCGGCCGTTGGCGGATGGCTTGGCCTTGGGCGTGGCTGCCAAGGCCAAAGAATTCACGGCCGCTCCGGATGCGCTCAAGTGGTTGGTAGTGGGTGTCACGGTGCTCGGTACGACCTTGCTGGCACTCAAAGGTGGTGAAGCTGCCAAGGGCCTTTTGAACAGGCTCAAACGCAAGCCGACGCCGGAGGGGGCTGCGGGCGGTCCAGGGCAGGGCACTGACCTGTCGAACGTAAATGTGCTCAATAACCCGCTCAATGTGTTTGTCGTCAATGCCAGTGACATTGGCTGCTGCGTGAGGAAGCCGGGTCAGCGCCGCAAGCCGACCCGCAACGGGCGAAAGGCGCCGCAAGGCCGGACGTCGCAACGCAGGGCACCGCAACGCCAGCCTCGCGCATCGACTCGGCGGGCTCCGACGCGCCCGGCGCCTGCGCCACGTCCGTCCACACCGCCGCCAGCGCCTCCCGCCAGCCCGGTGGGTGCTGCCGGCAAGATTGGTGCGGCGATCAAGGGCGTTCGTGGCCCGGCCTTGCTCACGGCGGGTATCAATACTGTCGCAACGTTCATGACTGCCGACACCCCGGAAGAAAAAGCCGAGGGTTACGGTGCGGCTGCTGGCGGTCTGGTGGGGTCGGTCATTGGCGGCGTGGTGGGCTCGTTCGTCCCGGTAATCGGAACATCCATTGGCGCCATGCTCGGTGGGATGGCGGGTGATGCAATCGGTGGCTGGCTGGGCAAGCGCATGGTGTCTTGCGCTGAGGGAGAAAAGCCTGCCGACACCCAGGCGCAACCCACTAGACCGGTGGCTGCACAACCGGGTGAGGTGGCGCGTTCACTGGTGAGTGCAACGCCTGCAAACGACACCCTGCCAGCGCCGATAAAGCCGGTGGGCGAAGGGCTTGGCCAGCCGCAATCGGTTACCCAGCAATTCACCTTTACCCCCAGCATGCCAATCACGGTCCAGGGCAGCGTCACCGACCCGATGCTGCTCGCCCAGAACCTGCAGGCCATGGTCCGCCGTGAATTCGAGGAACTGATGCGCATGGCGAACTCTCGGCAGTTGTCCGACGTTCCCCATGTTTACGTTTAAGGAGAGTCCATGACCTACATGCAGCAGCTACAGTCGGCGCTGCGCTTCGTGGTGGCGGCAGGGCAGGCGGGGCGGCGTAGCGCCGATGACATGCTGGCACCGATGAACGGCGCTGTCAGCGACATCAGCGGCGCTGTTGCCGAGCTTGAGGCCATCCCTTTTGTCGGGCCGGTTATCGGGGCAAAGCTGCAACGTACGATGCGCGCCATCCATAGCGCACAAGCGGCCGTCAACCGCGTCTCGGCCAAATACGATCAGGGATTGGCAGTAGTGGTGCAGGTTCAGGAGCGGGTTCAGGCATTCGGCGAGCAGGCGGCCAAGGCAGCAGCGACGATCAACCGAATTGCCGGCAAGATCAGCCCATCGCTGGGCAATATTCTACCCACCGGCAGTTTCGCCCCTACCGTCACCCCAGCCGCGGAGGCGGTCAAACCTTTCCCGCACCTGTTGATCCTGCAACCGCTGGATGGTGAGTCGCCGGGTTACTACTTCAACCTCGACACGGCAGCCTTCGAAGAATTGCGGCGCCAGACCAGCTTTCGCTGGGTCGGCCAGGAGCGTCTCACGCGCAGTGCCGCCCAGCAGGCGGTGAGCCTGGGCGAGGAAAAAATCAATATTCGGGGCGTGATATTTCCCACCTTCAAGGGCGGCCTGGGTCAGTTACAGACGTTGCGCAGCATCGGACGGTTGTTGCGCCCCTTAAGTCTGATCACCGGTTACGGCGAGGTCCTGGGTAACTGGTGCCTGCTCAGCATCGATGAAGATCAGAGCAGCCTGTTGGCGGGGGGCATCCCCAGAAAGCAGGGCTTTACATTGGAGTTTGTGAGCTATGGCGACGACCTGCAGAACCTCTGAAGGAGACGTGCTCGATACCCTTTGCCAACACTACTACGGGCATCTCAATGGCAGCGTCGAGGCGGTGCTCAATGCCAATCAGGGGCTGGCCGGCGAACCCCAGCCTTTTCGCGCCGGGGTGCTGGTTCAATTGCCAGACCTGATCGCCGCTACCGATGTCACGGTACAGCTATGGGACTGACACCCCGGCCTGCCGTGCAACCAGCAGCCCCCGCCCCGTGCGGGGGCTGCTTTTCTGGAGCATGAGCCATGCAACCTGTTTTTCGTGTTGTCGCCGATGGCAACGACATTACCACCGTGATCAATGATCGCTTGTTGCTACTGCGCACCTCGGACAAGCCTGGCATGGAGTCGGATGATTTCGAGCTGCGTATCGATGATCGCGACGGTGCGGTGACCTTGCCCGCGCGTGGCGCGCTGATCGAGATTCACCTGGGGTACGCCAGCCAGACGTTGACCCGTCTGGGGTGCTACACCGTGGATGAAGTCGAGTTGACCGGGCCGCCCGACAGCGTGGTCATTCGTGGCAAGGCCAGCGATATGCGCGGTACCGGCAAGACCACGCGCAGCGGCAGCTGGGAGAACATCCCGTTGCAGCAGATCGTGCGTGATATCGCCGCGCGTAACGGCTGGCAACCGGCGTGTCCGGTGTTGACCAGGGTGCTGCGGGTCGATCAGTTCAACGAATCGGACTTCAACTTCATCACGCGTTTGGCCAAACAGTACGACTGCACGGCCAAGGTCGGCGACGGCATCCTGCTGGTGCTACCGCGTCAGGGTGGTAAGAGCGCTAGTGGCAAGGCGCTTGGCGTTGTCGGCGTGCGTCGGGCGGATGTCACGCGCTGGCAGTTTCGCCTGGCCGACAAGGGGACCTACAAGGCGGTCCAGACTCGTCATCAGGACAAGCGTAGTGGCCAGCTCATGGTGGTCGACCTGGCGAACGCCGAGACACCACAGGGGCTGGCGCCGGTTCACACCGATCGCCACCTTTACCCCGACAAGGCCTGCGCCGAGCAGGTGGCCAAAGCCAAGCTGGCGGCGCTCAACCGCAGTACCGCCAGTGTCCGACTGGATATGCCCGGGCGTACAGATCTGTTCACCGAACGGAGCGTGGAGTTGAAGGGCTTCAAGATCGGGCTCGATGGTGAGTACCTGGTGGAGTCGGTGGAGCAAGTGTTCACGGCGTCCGGCTGGACGACCACGGTCGAATGCAATGGTGGCAAGCAGGGCAAGGCTCGGGCCAAGGGCGCCAGGCCGCGCAAAGGCGGTGTCTCTCGTTGAATGGATTAAGCAATACGTATGAGGTATCAATGGCGCTAACTGAAAAAACGCTGCAGTTGATGTTCCCCAACGCCCGCCAGCAAGCGGGCGTTTTTGTTTCTGCGTTAAATGCCGCCATGGTCCGTTGGGAAATCGATACCCCGCGGCGTCAAGCGGCCTTCCTCGCCCAGGTCGGCCATGAGTCCGGCCAGTTACGCTACGTCAAGGAGCTGGGCAATGACCGCTACCTGGCGCGCTACGACACTGGCACCCTGGCCCTGCGCCTGGGCAATACCGCCGAGGCGGATGGCGACGGTCAACTGTACTGCGGCCGGGGCCTGATCCAGGTCACCGGGCGCAACAACTACCGGGCCTGCAGCATGGCCCTGTTTGGCGACGAGCGCTTGCTCAAGCAGCCGCAATTGCTGGAGCAACCGCAATGGGCAGCCGAGTCTGCTGCCTGGTTCTGGCACTCGCGCGGCCTCAATCAACTGGCTGACCGCAGCGAGTTCAACCGCATCACCCGGCATATCAACGGCGGGCTCAATGGCCTGGAGGATCGCCTGAAACTCTGGGCGAGGGCCCGTGAGGTGCTGTGTTGAGCCGCTTGCAGTCGGGGGCATGCCTGCTGCTGACGCTGCTGGCCTGTGCGCTGACCTGGCAGGTCCAGGGCTGGCGCATGGGCCGGCAACTGGCGGAGCAAGCCGAACAGCATGGTCGGGAGTGGCAAGCCCAGGCCGAGTCCGCTGCCGCGCAACTGGTCGCCGAACGCCTGCAACGCCAGGGGCTGGCGCAACGGCTGGAGCTCAGTGAGCAACAACATTATCAGGAGCTACTCGATGGCCAACAGACTCAGGCACGCCTGCGTGATCGCCTGGCTACTGCTGACTTGCGGCTGTCGGTCCTGGTCGAGCGCGACGCCGCCGGTTGCGCCGGCGTGCCTGCCGCCGCCGGCACCGGCAGCCTGGATCATGACCCCGTACGCGCCCGACTTGACCCGGCGCATGCTCGACGAATTGTCGCCATCACCGACGACGGTGACCGCGGACTGATCGCCTTGCGCGCTTGCCAGGCCTATGTGCGGGCGCTGGCGCAATGAGGCTGTGTAGCTGATCGCGGCTGGTGTAGGGTAGGCGGCAGACTTTCAAGGAGCCTGCCATGGACCCGATCACTGCGCTTTCCGCCCGCCTGGGGGAACATTTGCGCCGCTTCAATGCCCAAGTGAGCACTGCCGAATCCTGCACCGGGGGCGGCATCGCCGAGGCTATCACCCGCACTTCGGGCAGTTCGGCGTGGTTCGAAGCCGGTTACGTGACCTACTCCAACAGCCAGAAGACTCGCCAACTGGCGGTGCCCGAGGCGTTGTTCGGCCAGGTCGGGGCGGTCAGCCAGGAAGTGGTCGAGGCCATGGTCCGCGGCGCCCAAGCGGCCAGCGGCGCGCGCTTTGCCGTGGCGGTCAGCGGCGTGGCCGGGCCCGATGGCGGCTCGCCGGCAAAACCGGTGGGTACCGTATGGCTGGCCTGGGCCGACGGCAGCCATGTCAGCAGCGAGCGCCGGCACTTCGACGGCGACCGTGATGCGGTACGCCGACAAACGGTAATCGCCGCGCTAGAGGGCTTGTTACAGCTTGGTGCAGAGTAAATGCACATCGGGGGTAGGCGGGAAGAAAACCCTGTGGAATAATACTGGCTACTTATACAGGTGTTCTGGCCGTCAGGCCCTATCGATTACGTGAGGACTTCAATGGACGACAACAAGAAGCGCGCCTTGGCTGCGGCCCTGGGGCAAATCGAGCGTCAATTCGGTAAAGGCGCGGTCATGCGCATGGGCGACCACGAGCGCCAGGCGATTCCGGCCATTTCCACCGGCTCCCTGGGCCTGGACATTGCCCTGGGCATTGGCGGTCTGCCTAAAGGCCGTATCGTCGAAATCTACGGCCCTGAGTCGTCCGGTAAAACCACCCTGACCCTGTCGGTGATCGCCCAGGCGCAGAAGATGGGCGCTACCTGTGCCTTCGTTGACGCCGAGCACGCCCTGGACCCGGAATACGCCGGCAAGCTGGGCGTCAACGTCGACGACCTGCTGGTCTCGCAGCCGGATACCGGCGAACAGGCTCTGGAAATCACCGACATGCTGGTGCGTTCCAACGCCGTTGACGTGATCATCGTCGACTCCGTGGCGGCCCTGGTACCCAAGGCCGAAATCGAAGGCGAAATGGGCGACATGCACGTGGGCCTGCAGGCGCGTCTGATGTCCCAGGCGCTGCGTAAAATCACTGGTAACATCAAGAACGCCAACTGCCTGGTAATCTTCATCAACCAGATCCGCATGAAGATCGGCGTGATGTTCGGCAGCCCGGAAACCACCACCGGTGGTAACGCGCTGAAGTTCTATGCTTCGGTCCGTCTCGACATCCGCCGTACCGGCGCGGTGAAGGAAGGCGACGAAGTGGTCGGCAGCGAAACCCGGGTCAAGATCGTCAAGAACAAGGTTGCGCCACCATTCCGTCAGGCTGAATTCCAGATCCTTTACGGCAAGGGCATCTACCTCAACGGCGAGATCATCGACCTCGGCGTGCTGCACGGCTTCCTGGAAAAATCCGGTGCCTGGTACAGCTACCAGGGCAGCAAGATCGGTCAGGGCAAGGCCAACTCGGCCAAGTTCCTCCAGGAGAACCCGGAGATCGCTGCCACCCTTGAGAAGCAGATCCGCGACAAGCTGCTCAACGCCGGTGCTGTCGAAGCCGCCGGTAAAGCGGCAGTAGCCGAGGCTGAGCCGGAAGACCTGGCTGACGCTAACGCTGATTATTGATCGCACCCATGTCCGCCGTACTCGATACTCCCGTCGCCGTAAGGCGGACAGCCATGGACCTGCTCGCACGTCGCGAGCACGGTCGAGTCGAGCTGACGCGCAAGTTGCGTCAGCGCGGTGCTCCCCCCGAACTGATTGACCAGGAGCTCGACCGTCTGACGGAAGAGGGCCTGCTCAGCGAAGCCCGTTATCTGGAAAGCTTCATCAGCTACCGTTCACGTTCGGGCTATGGTCCGGCGCGTATTCGTGAAGAGCTGGGCCAGCGCGGGCTGCACCGTGGCGATATCGATCAGGCCCTGCGTGAATGTGGTGTGGACTGGTCGGCGCGGTTGCTGGACGTCTGGCAACGCAAGTTCGCTGGCCAGTTGCCGACCGATCCGCGCAGCCGCGCACAGCAAACCCGTTTTCTGGTTTACCGTGGTTTTTCCATGGAAGCTGTCGGCCGCTTGTTAAGCGGCCGAGGGCTGGATGACTGACCCTAGGTAACTTTCAGCGCTTCACGTGCGCGCTGGGTGGTGTGCATGGGTTCAGGCTTGGCCCAGTTTTCCGACAGGTTGATGTAATCCACCAATTCACGCAGGCGGCCCTGGTCGCGACCGTTGAAGGCAAACGCCAGACGCGTCAGGTGGCTGAAGCGCGGCTCGTCATGGTGTTCGCCGCCATAAGCGTGCTGATGGAAGTGGCCACTCAGGCGCAAGTCCGCAAAACCTTCCTGCAAATCAAACAGCGCTGCTTCGCTGAGCGGATGCTGCATGCGGATCACGAACTGGTTCTTCAGCCAACGGCTGGAGTGATAGTTGCTGTAGAACTGGTTGATTTCCTCCACGGCCTCGTCGGCGCTGTACACCAGGCGTAGCAGCTTCATATCACTGGGCAGGATGTAGCGATTCTCTTCCAACTGGCGGGTGATGAAATTCAAGGCATCCTGCCAGAAGGTGCCGCCTGGTGAGTCCAGCAGCACCACTGGCACCAGCGGACTTTTGCCGGTCTGGATCAGGGTGAGTACTTCCAGCGCTTCATCCAGCGTGCCGAACCCACCCGGGCACAGCACCAGGGCATCGGCTTCCTTGACGAAGAACAGCTTGCGAATGAAGAAAAAGTGGAACGGCAGCAACTTGTCGGTGCCATCCACGGTGGGATTGGCATGTTGCTCGAACGGCAGGGTGATATTGAAGCCCAGGCTGCGCTCCACGCCTGCGCCTTCATGGGCGGCGGCCATGATGCCGCCACCGGCGCCGGTGATAACCATCAGGTCGGAGCGCGCCAGGGTTGCGCCCAGTTCGCGGGCCAGGGCATACATCGGGTGTTCGATTGGGGTGCGGGCCGAGCCAAACACCGTGACCTTGCGTCGACCCTTGTACTGTTCCAGGGTGCGAAAGGCGTGATCAAGCTCGCGCAGGGCCTGCAGGGTAATCTTGGCGTTCCAGCGGTTGCGGTCGTCGTGGGCCATGCGCAGGACCGTCAGCATCATATCGCGGTACAGCGGCAGGTTAGGGCTGTTGGGCGCAACCAGGTCCAGTTGTTCTTCAATCTTGCTCAGGTCGATTCCGTTGTCCTTGAAGTGGTTCGAAAGCAGTTCGTTCGGTTGGTAAGGCATTCAAGCGTCTCCTTCTGCAGCAAAACCTCTGACCGGGCTTCAATGGGCTGCCCGGCCGCGACACTGCATGTGTCGCTGGCTGCCGTGGCTCGAGTGTGACCCCCGAGCAGTGCAGTAGACCTGCAAGGTCTCAGTGCAGTGGTAATGGGTCCATATAACTTATTGTTCTTCATGTGCGCAAAGCGTCGCTGGGCAACCCCCTTTGCTTGCCCGAAAAATGAAGGGTGGTTGCTATCAATCTAGACCCTGGCACGCGTTTATGCCGAATGATACGAGCGAGACACGCCGTCAGGCCGCGCTTAAGCACAGACCGCTCGTCAGCTGGGATCCAATCATTGCGCGAGGGTGGTTAACTGAAGTTCAGAGCGACAGTCGCGGTGCAGGGAGGCTGCAATATGCAACGGCTTGATCTAGAGCTCGACGAGCAGCTATACCAGTTGCTGGAGCGTGCAGCCCAGGCCAATAACCTGAGCCTTGAACAGGAGTGCCTGCGGCGGTTGGGGGGAGGGGAGCGGCACTCGCGGTACATCCAGGCCCTGGTGGCCGAACTGCGCGCCGATGAAAAACAACGGCGCGACAGGGAGCGGGTTGCCTAAGGCGGTTACTTCTTGACGGTCAGGCCACAACTGGCGGCATTGAACGCTTGTTCACCCACCATGCGGTTGCTCTTGTACTCGGTGAAGCGATAGGTCAACACCGCGCCTTTGGCCAGCAACTGGCGAAAACCGCTGTTCTTGCACACGCTGGCGCCCAACTGGTCGCGAACCTTGTCCGGGTTGGCCTGCATTTGCTGGGCGTGGCTGGCGCGTACGCTGAGGTGGTTGATCAGTTGTTTGCCTTCAACGGTGTAGCCTTGGTCGAGGATGTCTTCGTTGATCGCCCGCGGCGTGCCCACGCTGCTCTGCGTGGCAACTTTTTGCAGCATCTGGCTCAGCTCGTATTCCTGCTTGGACGCGGCATTGGCCGCCAGGGGCAGGGCGAGCAACAGGCTCAGGGACGGGACGATGAAACGCAGCATGTATCTCTCCTGGTTCGGTAACTGGCAATTGGACCAACAACGGCGCACGGTGTTCCGTCACGGCGCAACGGCAATGCCAGCGGGTAGCGACAGGTTGAAGATTATAGGGAGTCGCCGCTATAGCTGCACGGCAATTCCCCTCAACCCGTAAGCAGGCTCTGATAAACTGCGTGGGTTTCCCGTCTTGCCGAGTCCGTGCAGTGCCATCCCTTTCTTGCTTACGTTGCGCCCAGTCATGAGCCATGCCGTATCGCGCCTGCGCGCCGAACGCTTGGCACGCAGTGTCAAACCCTTCGTTGCCCGCGGTTCTCGGGCGCCACGCTGCCCGCAGTGCCGGGTCATTTTCAGCTATTGCCTGTGCGCCTGGCGCCCGCAAGTGCCGGCCGACTCGGGCATTTGCCTGTTGATGCATGACACCGAGCCACTCAAGCCGACCAATACCGGTTGGCTGATCGCCGACCTGATTGCCGACACCTCGGCATTCGGCTGGCAGCGAACGGCCGTCGACGAGTCACTGCTGGCCTTGCTCGATCAGCCGTACTGGCAGCCTTACATCGTCTTCCCCGGCGAGTTCGTCGAGCCTGGGCGGGTGGTCAACGAGGTGGTACGTACGCCGGGCAAGCGTCCGCTGTTCATTCTGCTGGATGCCACCTGGACCGAAGCACGCAAGATGTTTCGCAAGAGCCCGTACCTCAACCGCTTCCCGGTGCTGAGCCTGCAACCTGAGCAGATATCGCGCTATCGCCTGCGCCGCTCCAAGCGTGACGATCACTTCTGCACCGCCGAAGTGGCGGCCATGTGCCTGGAACTGGCTGGCGATCAGCGCGCAGCGCAAGCGCTGGACGCCTACCTGGATGTGTTTACCACCCATTACCTGAGTGCCAAGCATCAATTGCCGCTGGATGAGCAGGATACCGTGCACCAGCGTTTGCATACCTTCCTATAGTACAAGGGGCAGGCGCGGGACTTTGTTGCATAATGGGCAGATTGGTGGCCAGGGTCGGCGAGCGCGGCGGGTATTGAACTTGACCACCCGGTCCGGGCTCGGCATCCTTGGCGCCGATTCGGGCACGACGAAGGCTTGAAACGCTGTTTTTCCTGGCCTCGATGTGCCTGTTGGGCATACGGCGTCGCCGTAGCCCCGAGTTGCCCGCCAGGCGCCTATTCTTCCTTCCTGCGCCTGCACAGAACAGGATCATTAGATCGATGGCCACATACGAAATCCTGATTGCCGATGACCACCCGCTGTTTCGCAGCGCGCTGCGCCAGGCCGTTACCCTGGGCCTGGGCCCGGATGTACGTCTGGTTGAAGTGGCAAGCATCGCCGAACTGGAAACCCGCCTGACTGAAAAGGCCGACTGGGACCTGGTGCTGCTGGATCTGAACATGCCTGGAGCCTACGGGTTCTCCGGACTGGTCCTGCTGCGCGGTCAGTATCCGCAGATTCCGGTGGTGATGGTTTCGGCTCAGGAAGAAGCCGCGGTCGTGGTGAAGTCCCGTGAATTCGGCGCTAGTGGCTTCATTCCCAAGTCCAGCCCCCTGGAAGTGATTCAGGACGCAGTGCAGAAGGTCCTCGACGGTGAAGTCTGGTGGCCGCCGCAGGCTTTCGAGAAAGTCGATGTGTCTGCTGAGGCCAAGGCCGCCAGTGAAGGCCTTGCGAGCCTGACGCCGCAACAGTTCCGGGTGCTGACCATGGTCTGTGAAGGTTTGTTGAACAAGCAGATTGCCTACGAGCTGAGCGTCTCGGAAGCCACCATCAAGGCCCACGTCACGGCGATCTTCCGTAAGCTCGGCGTACGTACCCGGACCCAGGCCGCCTTGCTGCTGCAACAACTGGAATCGGTTTCAGCCGGTTAAGGCCTTTGGCCTTCACGCTTTTTTAACCCCGCCTACACTAGGCTGCAGCGTTTTCAGTGGATGAAGTGACCTTCTATGTCGTCGCCTTTCAAGGGCCAGACCGGCCTTAAACGTATTTTCAATGCCGCCGGCTATTCGTTCGATGGCCTGCGCGCCGCGTTCACCGGCGAGGCAGCGTTCCGCCAGCTGGTGCTGCTCAACGTCTTGTTGATCCCGATGGCGTTCTGGCTGGATGTCAGCCGCGCCGAGCGGGCGATCCTGATCGCCGTGTGCTTGCTGGGGCTGATTGTCGAATTGCTCAATTCAGCGGTAGAGGCAGCGATCGACCGTATTTCCCTCGATCGCCACCCCTTGTCGAAGAACGCCAAGGACATGGGCAGTGCCGCCCAGCTCGTCGCCCTGAGCATGGTCGGCCTGGTCTGGGCGGTGATCCTGCTTTAAGCGATGGTCGGCAGCACGATCTCGTCGCTGCGGCTGACACCGGCAGTAAAGCTTCTGCACAGTTCGAGAAACTCGCGCATGGCGGAAGTCTGGTACTTCTGCTTGTGCCAAATGAAGAAAAACTGTCGGGCCAGGTCCAGTTCCGGGGTTTCCACCGGCACCAGGCTGCCGCGACGAAAGGCATCGCGCAGGGCCAGGCGCGAGATGCAGCCGATGCCCAGGCCCGACTCGACCGCGCGCTTGATCGCCTCGGTGTGCTCCAGTTCTAGGCGAATGTTGAGGTTGGAGCGGTGGTGACGCATGGCCTGGTCAAAGGTCAGGCGGGTGCCCGAGCCCTGTTCACGCAGGATCCAGGCCTCGTGGGTGAGCTCCTCCATGCTCGCCTGGCCGCGTTTGGCCAAGGGGTGCTGAGGCGCGCAGAACACCACCAGCTCATCTTCAACCCAGGGCTGGACCTCCAGGTCGGGGTGGTTGCAGTCGCCTTCGATTAGACCCAGATCAATTTCGTAGTGAGCAACCTGTTGCACGATATGCGCAGTGTTCTGTACATGCAGCTTGACCTGGCTTTCCGGGTGGATCTGCATGAAGCTGCCGATCAACAGGGTGGCCAGGTAATTGCCGATAGTGAGCGTTGCACCCACTGCCAGCGAGCCGAAACCGGACTTGCCATTGAGCAGGTCCTCGATTTCCTTGGCCTGGTCGAGCAGGGCTACCGCTTGGGGCAGCAGTTGATGGCCCAGGGCGTTGAGGCTCAGGCGTTTGCCGGCGCGGTCGAACAGCTGGCAGCTGGACTGGCGCTCAAGTTCGGTGATCGATGTACTGGCGGCCGATTGCGATAACGCCAGTATCCCGGCGGCCCGCGAGACGCTTTGGTACTGGGCCACGGCAACGAACACCTGGAGCTGACGAAGGGTAAATCGCATATCTATATAACCGATAAGACATATCTTGATAATTCATTTAACAGATATTGTCGCTGGCACTAAACTATTGCGCAATCGCGCTCTCGCTTAGCGCCGCGTTTTTCTTCAGGAGCCCGTACATGAGCAACATGAACCACGAACGTGTCCTCAGTGTTCACCACTGGAACGACACCCTGTTCAGCTTCAAGTGCACCCGTGATCCGGGCCTGCGCTTCGAGAACGGTCAGTTCGTGATGATCGGCCTGCAACAGCCAAACGGCCGCCCGCTCATGCGCGCCTACTCGATCGCCAGCCCTAACTGGGAAGAGCATCTGGAGTTCTTCAGCATCAAGGTGCCGGATGGCCCGCTGACCTCCCAGCTGCAGCACCTGAAGGAAGGCGATGAAATCATCATCAGCAAGAAGCCTACCGGCACCCTGGTACTCGACGACCTGAACCCGGGCAAGCACCTGTACCTGCTGAGCACCGGCACTGGCCTGGCGCCGTTCATGAGCGTCATCCAGGACCCGGAAACCTACGAGCGCTTCGAAAAAGTCATCCTGGTCCACGGCGTGCGCTACGTCAACGAAGTCGCCTACCGCGAATTCATCACCGAGCACCTGCCGCAGAACGAGTTCTTCGGTGAGGCCCTGCGTGACAAGCTGATCTACTACCCGACCGTGACCCGCGAGCCGTTCGAGAACCAGGGCCGTCTGACCGACCTGATGCGCAGCGGCAAGCTGTTCAGCGACATCGGCCTGCCACCGATCAACCCGCAGGACGACCGCGCGATGATCTGCGGTAGCCCGAGCATGCTCGACGAGACCAGCGAAGTGCTCGATAGCTTCGGCCTGAAGATCTCGGCACGTATGCGCGAGCCAGGCGATTACCTGATCGAGCGTGCATTCGTCGAGAAGTAAGCGGCGCTGAAAACAAAAAAGCAGGCTTCGGCCTGCTTTTTTTGTGCCTGAAGTAGCGGCTCTGCATGCCGCGGACTTGTGGGCGCGGGCCTTGCCCCGCGATCGAGCGCGAAGCGGTCGCAATCCAGGCGATACCTGATGTGCTGGCTGTACTGGCCTCATCGCGGGTCAAGCCCGCTCCCACTGGCTCGCCAGCCAGGCCCAATGAAGCGCAGGACGCTACCTACAGGTCCATCACCACTTCCAGCACCCGGATCTGATCCGGCTGCGGGTAGTGCCAACGCACCTGCACATCCCAGAACTTCACCCCGTACACGCGCTCGGGCGGTGGTACCTGGTAGGCGGGGCGCGGGTCCTGGGCCAGGCACTGCTCGATCAGCTCCACCAGCGGCTCGGCAAGGCGCAAGGCGTGCTCGCGGGCCTGGGGCAGGGCAGCATCACTCCAGTGTACCGCTATCGCCTCAGGCGGCGCGTCGGCCATCTGGTTGACTGCCCCGGCCACGGCGTCGGCGTAGGGGACATAGGGCTTGATGTCGAGCACCGGCGTGCCATCGAGCAAGTCGATGCCAGACAGCCAAAGGCGCCCTGCCTCGACTTTCTCCAGCCTTACCACGGACTGGCCAATGCCATTGGGCCTATGCGTCGCACGGGTAGCGAACACGCCCATGGACTTGTTGCCGCCCAGCCGTGGCGGGCGCACCTTCAGCCGTGGCTTGTCTTCCAGGGCCTGGTGGAACAGGAACAGCAGCCAGACATGGCTGACCTGCTCCAGGCCGGCCACCGCCTCGCCGTTGTCGTAGGGTGGCAGCAGCTCCAGCACCCCGCGGGCAGCCGGCGCCAGCTGTGGCTGGCGCGGAATGGCGAATTTTTCCTTGAAGCAGGAGCGGACGTAGCCGATCGGTGCGACGCTGTAGTTCATCGCCGCTTCAGCCACGAACCCGCAGGGTCAAGCCCTTGAGGAAGTTGCGCAGCAGCTGGTCGCCGCAAGGGCGGTAATTGTTGTGCCCGACCTTGCGGAACAGCGCGCTGAGTTCCGGCTTGGACACCGGGAAGTCGGCGGCCTTGAGAATAGCGTGCAGGTCGTCTTCCTTCAGCTCGAAGGCCACGCGCAGCTTCTTCATGACGATGTTGTTGGTCACCGGCAGTTCGATCGGCAGCGGCGGGCGGCTGTCGTCCTTGCCACGCTTGAAAATCACCAGGCCGTCGAGGAAATAGGCGATGACCTCGTCCGGGCAGCGCACGAAACCTTCTTCGTCTTCCTTCTTGAGGTAGGCGGCGATATCGGCAGTGGACACCTCGAAGCCGGTCAGCTTGATGATATCGGTGAGCTTGGCGTCGTTGACGTCCAGCAGGTAGCGCAGGCTGCGCAGTACATCGTTGTGAATCATTGGGACAATCCTGTTCAGGGGCGCCGCCCGGGTGACGGCGCCGTGTTGCTTAGAATCTTTCGCTGGTTGCCAGGTAGCGCCACTGGCCTAGTGGCAGCTTGCTCATGGCGACGCCGCCCAGGCGGATCCGGCGCATGCTCACCGGGGTGACCCCGACGCTGCTGCAGAGCAGGTTGATGAGCCCGGCGGGCGGGTTCTTCAGGACCATGCGCAAGCGCGTTTCGTTCTGCCAACTGGCCTTGATCTTTGGCAGTTCATTGCCCTTCCAGTTGAAGCCACGGTTCAGCCGTTCGAGGCCGTGGGCAATCATCTCGCCGCTGACTTCGACGATGTATTCCTGCTCGAGCTTGGCCAGGTCGGCATTGAGCTTGCGGGTCACGCGCCAGTCCTGGGTGAACACCTGCAGGCCACTGGCGCCTTCTTGCAATGGCGCGGCGCAGCTCAGGCGGGCGAAGTGGCCCTTGAGCGGGCGACGGCTGTAGCTGTGCTCTTGCGAGAGGGTGTCGGCGCTGATGCTGGCACAGGCGCTGTCGACGTCCAGTTCGGCGGGCTGGTTGAGCAGCAGGGTGACCGGCTCCAGGGCTTCGGCTTTGGCACCCTGGCGCAGTTCGACCTTGTGCTCGGTGACCTTGAACTGCGGCTCGTCGATCACGGTGCCGTTCACCGTGACCCAGCCGCCCTCGATGTACAGCTCGGCCTCCCGCCGGGAGCAACCGACCAGTTCGATGAGGCGTTTGGAAAGGCGAATGGGTTCAGACATGACGACAGCCGTAGGCACAGGGAAAGGTGCCTATTGTAACTGCCCCGGCTGGCTTGGGGCCGGGAACATTCGTCGATCCGACCATTAATCTGCTATTTCGCGGCATTTCAGAGGAAGATTACACAAGCCTTCAGCCGGAGCGGGCAGACTGCGTACGAATTAGCCTCATATGAAGTAGGGGGTAGGGCTGGCCCATGCCGTCCGTTTCCGAGCGGCCGACCACCTCAAAGCCCTGGTGCAGGTAGAAGCCAAGGGCCTGGGCGTTCTGCTCATTGACGTCCAGTTGC
>NZ_JH650772.1:9006-15437 GCF_000259195.1 Pseudomonas donghuensis | reverse complement strand
TCAATGGCCACCCGCAGCAGCCGTGAGCCCAGGCCCTGGCCGCGTGCCTCGGGGTCGATGAAGAGCATCTCCACCCGCCCGCAGGCGACCCCGGCAAAGCCGCGGATACGCTGCCTGGCGTCTTTGCAGCAAATCAGCATCACCGCGTCCAGGTACTGGCTCAGCAGCAGCTCGCGCAGCAGGCAGATGTAACTGTCGGGAAGAAAGTCATGGGTGGCACGCACGGAGGCTTCCCACACCCGCGCCAGCTCCGGGTAGTCGCTGAGGCTGGGCGTCTGCACGGTCATCTGCCTGCGCATGGCGGTGCTCTCCTCGGGGCAATTGAGGAAACGATAGTTGCAAAAAAAAGCCCCGCCATTGCTGGCGGGGCTTTTTTACCGGCGCCGAATCAGATCGGTTCGGCCCACATGTCGTACTCGTCGGCGTCGGTTACCCGGCAACGAACCGTGTCGCCCGGCTTGAAGCCGTGGTTGCCGTCGATGAACACGTTGCCGTCGATTTCCGGGGCATCGAAGAAGCTGCGGCCAACCGAGCCTTCTTCTTCGACTTCATCGATCAGCACGTCGATTTCCTTGCCGATGCGCAGTTGCAGGCGTGCGGTGCTGATGGCCTGCTGGTGGGCCATGAAACGGTCCCAGCGCTCCTGCTTGATGTCGTCCGGCACTTCGTCCAGGCCCAGGTCGTTGGCCGGGGCGCCTTCGACCGGCGAATACTGGAAGCAGCCGACGCGGTCGAGCTGGGCTTCGGTCAGCCAGTCGAGCAGGTACTGGAAGTCTTCTTCGGTTTCACCCGGGAAGCCGACGATGAAGGTCGAACGGATCACCAGCTCAGGGCACTGCTCGCGCCAGTTCTTGATGCGCGCCAGGGTGCGGTCTTCGAAGGCCGGGCGCTTCATCGACTTGAGCACTTTCGGGCTTGCGTGCTGGAACGGGATATCCAGGTACGGCAGGATCTTGCCGGCTGCCATCAGCGGAATCACGTCATCGACGTTCGGGTACGGGTACACATAGTGCAGGCGCACCCAGGCACCCAGGCTGCTGAGGGCTTCGCACAGCTCGAGCATGCGCGTCTTGACCGGGCGACCGTTCCAGAAGTCAGTCTTGTACTTGACGTCGACGCCGTAGGCGCTGGTGTCCTGGGAGATCACCAGGATCTCCTTGACCCCGGCCTTGACCAGGCGCTCGGCCTCGCTCAGCACTTCACCGACCGGACGGCTGACCAGCTTGCCGCGCATCGACGGGATGATGCAGAAGCTGCAGCTGTGGTTACAGCCTTCGGAGATCTTCAGGTAGGCATAGTGGCGCGGGGTCAACTTGACGCCCTGAGGCGGTACCAGGTCGATCAGCGGGTTATGGTCCTGGCGCGGCGGCACGACTTCGTGCACGGCATTGACCACCTGCTCGTACTGCTGGGGACCGGTCACCGACAACACGCTCGGGTGCACATCGCGGATGCTGCCTTCCTCGACACCCATGCAGCCGGTGACGATGACCTTGCCGTTTTCCTTGATGGCTTCGCCAATCACTTCCAGGGACTCGGCCTTGGCGCTGTCGATGAAGCCGCAGGTGTTGACCACCACCACGTCGGCGTCCTCGTAGGTGGGCACGACTTCATAACCTTCCATGCGCAGCTGGGTCAGGATGCGCTCGGAATCGACCAGGGCCTTGGGGCAACCCAGGGAAACGAAGCCGACCTTGGGCGTGGTGGGCGTAGGGGTGGTGGACATGACTAACCTCGGTGTTGAAGGGCTTGCGGGGCCGGGCAGGCGGGCAAACCTGATGGGCGCTTTGGGCGCCTCTGATCAAAAAGTGCGCAATTCTAGCGAGCGCAAAGTCACTTGACCAGCAGAAATACGACGAACGCTCAGCTATGCTTCGCGGCAGTGTGCCTGTGTCTGGTGCAAGGGGCCTGGTGGCGGGAGTGATGGATGGTTCAGGCAAGTAGTCAGGCCGATTCCGGGCATTCGGTGGCAAAGCCGTTGAGCCTGCTGGTGGCGGCGGTCGGAGTGGTTTACGGCGATATTGGCACCAGCCCCTTATATACCCTCAAGGAGGTGTTTTCAGGCGGTTATGGCGTACCGGTCAATCATGATGGGGTGCTGGGCATCCTCGGCCTGATTTTCTGGTCGCTGATCTGGGTGGTGACGATCAAGTACGTGGTGTTCATCCTGCGCGCCGACAACCAGGGCGAGGGCGGCATCATGGCTTTGACCGCCTTGGCCCGGCGCGCTTCGACGCCGTACCCGAAGCTCAAGGCGCTGATGGTCGGCTGCGGCCTGATCGGCGCGGCGCTGTTCTACGGCGACAGCATGATCACCCCGGCGATTTCGGTATTGTCGGCGGTAGAGGGCCTGGAGCTGGCCTTCGACGGCATCGACCACTGGGTGATACCGGTGGCGTTGATCGTGCTGGTGGCGCTGTTCCTGATCCAGAAGCATGGCACGGCGCGCATTGGCATCCTCTTTGGTCCGGTGATGGTCACCTGGTTCGTGGTGCTCGGCGCCCTGGGCGTGCATGGCATCGCCCAGAGCCCGGAGGTGCTCAAGGCTTTCAACCCGGTATGGGCGGTGCGCTTCTTTATTGTCCACCCGGGCATGGGCGTGGCGATTCTTGGCGCCGTGGTGCTGGCCCTGACCGGCGCTGAAGCCCTGTATGCCGACATGGGCCACTTTGGCCGCAAACCCATTGCCCGCGCCTGGTTTGCCCTGGTGCTGCCGGCGCTGGTGCTCAACTATTTCGGCCAGGGCGCGCTGTTGCTGCAAAACCCGGAGGCAGCGCGCAACCCATTCTATCTGCTGGCGCCGAACTGGGCGCTGATACCGTTGGTCGGTTTGTCCACCCTGGCCACAGTGATTGCCTCCCAGGCGGTGATTTCCGGGGCCTTCTCCCTGACCCGCCAGGCCATTCAGCTTGGCTATGTGCCGCGCATGCAGATCCAGCACACCTCCAGTGACGAACAGGGGCAGATCTATATAGGTGCGGTGAACTGGTCGCTGATGGTCGGGGTGATTCTGCTGGTGCTGGGCTTCGAGTCTTCCGGGGCGCTGGCCTCGGCCTATGGCGTGGCGGTGACTGGCACCATGTTGATGACCACCCTGCTGGTGTCGACGGTGATGTTGCTGCTGTGGAAATGGCCGCCGCTGCTGGCGGTGCCGATTTTGCTGGGTTTTCTCTTTGTCGATGGCCTGTTCTTTGCCGCCAACGTGCCGAAAATCGTTCAGGGCGGGGCTTTTCCGGTGCTGGCGGGGATTGTCCTGTTTGTCTTGATGACCACCTGGAAGCGCGGCAAGCAGATTCTGGTCGAACGCCTGGACGAGGGCAGCCTGCCGTTGCCGTTGTTTATCAGCAGCATTCGCGTGCAGCCGCCGCATCGGGTCGAAGGCACGGCGGTGTTTCTCACCGCACGGGCGGATGCCGTGCCTCACGCGTTGTTGCATAACATGCTGCACAACCAGGTGCTGCACTCGCAGGTGGTGCTGTTGACCGTGGTCAGCGAGGACACCCCGCGGGTGCCGGCGCAGCAGCGCTTTGAAGTCGAGGCGTATGGCGAGGGTTTCTATCGGGTGCTGTTGCACTTTGGCTTTATGGATGAGCCGGATGTGCCAGCGGCGTTGAAGCTCTGTCATCTGGAAGGGCTGGATTTCAGCCCGATGCGTACCACCTATTTCCTCAGCCGCGAGACGGTGATTGCGTCGCGGCTGGTGGGCATGGCGCGTTGGCGGGGGCTGTTGTTTGCCTTTTTGCTGAAGAATGCCAACGGCAACTTGAGGTTCTTCAATTTGCCGTTGAACCGGGTGATCGAACTGGGGACTCAGGTAGAGATCTAGGGAGCGGCAAGCCTCAAGCGTCAAGCTGCAAGCTAGAGCAAATCGCGCACGGCTCTAGCTTGCAGCTTGAGGCTTGTAGCTTGCAGCTGCGCGCCAAAGCGCGCTTCAATCCTGCTCGGCGACGCTGGTCTTGCCCTGGCGGTTTTCGATGTCACCAATCAGGCGCTTGGCCAGCGCCGGGTAGTTTTCGTCGAAGTGATGCCCGCCAGGCAGCTTCAGGCGCTCGCCGACCGCAGTATGGTCGGTACAGCCGCTCTCGTCCGCCTCTTCCTCGCCATACACACAGACCACCTTGGCGGCCGGCAATTTGGCCATCTCCGGTCCGGTCGGTGCTTCCTTGCCGGCATTGCCCAGCCAGCCCTCGACTTCGATTTCGAAGCTGCCGCTGCGGGCAAAGGCCAGCAGGATCACCGCATCGATGCGCTTCTGGTCTTCGGCCGGCAAGCGGTTGTAGATCGCCGGCAACACGTCGGCCCCGAAGGAGTAGCCGGTCAGCACGAAGCGTTTGGTGCCCCACTTCTGCCGGTAGTGCTGCATCAGCTCGGAGAGGTCGATGGCACTCTGTTCCGGGGTCTTGTGTTGCCAGTAGTAGCGCAGGGTGTCGATGCCGACCACCGGGTAGCCGAGCTTGGCCATCTCACCGGCCACGTCGCGGTCCAGGTCACGCCAGCCGCCATCGCCAGAAAGAAACAGGGTCACGGTATCGGTGGTCTGCCCGGCAGGCACCTCGACCACCGGGATGCTCATGGCGTTGCCATCCTCCCCCACCAGCGCCTGGGTCAGTTGGGCCTTGAGCACCTGTGGCAGATGGATGTCATAGTCGCTGATGCTGGTCTCGGCATTCGGCTGGTCGCGGACGAAGGCCGCGCTGGCGTCATCCGGGTTGTCGTTCCAGGCCACGCTCCAGTGGCCGTGGGCGGCAGACTTGGGCAGCGGCGTGGCGCAGCCGGGTTGTTCGAGCGTGAAGTCCACCGAGATTGCCTGGGCCTTGTCATCGGTCTGACTGGCGAGCCAGTTCCAGGCCTGGGCCGCTCCAGGACCGATCCCGGCCACCAGGGTCGGGGTGCCCTGGAGTTGTTGCAGTGCTTGCTGCAGGGCTTGCTGCTGCTTGCTGCAATCGGCAGGTGGAAGGATCACCTGGACCATCTGCGCTTCACCGCTTTGGCTCAGGTCGAGCAGTTGCTTCTCGCTCAGGGCCTGGTCCTGGGGCACGGCGATGGCCACTCGCGCCTTGGTACGGGTGCCCGGGTTGACCCGGATCAGGCTGCTGCCATCGCTCAGGCTCAGGTGTTCCAGGCTCGCCTCGGGAGCCGGGCGGGTCCATAGCCAGAAGCCCAAAGCGGCAGCCAGCAAGGCCAACAGCAGGGGTACCAGTAGATACAGCCAGTAACGTCGAATCATCAGCGTTTCACCAATCCAGTCAGGCCGCCCGCGATCAGGGCGGCGGTGTCGGCCAGTGCCACCAGCGGATCGAGTCCGGCCGGCACAGCCATGTAGCGAGGTTCCCAGTCCGGCTGGAACTTGTCCTTGAAGCGGCGCAGCCCCTGGAAGTTGTAGAGTTGCTCGCCGCGCTGGAACACCATCGAGCCCAGGCGCTGGGTCAGTGGCGCGCCGCGCCGTGGTTGCAGCCCGGAAAGTGGCACCATACCCAGGCTGAAGCGCCCATAGCCGTGCTGCTTATAGTGCTGGATCAAGCCGATCATCATGTATTCCATGGTCAGCTTCGGCGCTTCGGGATGGGCGCGCATCAGGTCGAGGCTGGCCAGTTCCAGGCTGCGGGTTTCCAGCAGGTTGGCAAACGCTACCGGGCGCCCTTCGAAGCGGATCAGGGCAATGCGAAAGTGTTGCAGGTACTCAGGGCTGAAGCGGCCAAGGGAGAAGCCTTTCTCGCGCACGTTCTTGCCGCTGAGCCAGGCATCGGAGATGGCCTTGAGTTCTTCCAGCGGGGCTTGCCCCGGCTCGTGCACTTCGAGGCTGAGACCGTCGCGGCCGCCGCGGTTCCAGGTGTAGCGCAGGTCTTTCATTTCCTTGCCTTTGGCGTCGAGGTCAAAGCGCTTGAGGTCGACCCGGGCCTCTTCGCCCAGTTTGATTGCGGTCAGGCCGATGTCCATATAGAAGGGCAGGTTCTCCGCGCGCACCTGGTAGAACACCGGGCGGGCGTGATGCACGTCGCACAGGTCGCGGAACTGCCAGATCATCTCGGCGCGCTCATGTGCCGGGCCGATCGGGTCATACAGCGCCACCAGGCTGCGACCACGGCGGGCATACATGAGGAAGGCATCGTCATTGGGGTGGAACAGCAAGGCCTTGTCGCCGGTCAGTGCCAGGCCGCCGTCGGGTTGATCGGAGGCTTGCAGGATAGCGTTGGCGCGTTGCAGTTCTTCGCTCGTGGGCAGGTGGATGACTGGCCGTGCAGTGCGCAGCAACCAGGTCAGGGCGACGATCACCAGCAGCACCGCGCTGCCCAGTGCCGAGCGCAAGCCGCGTGGGGCATCGGCATCGAGGGTGAACTGCCACCAGAGTTGATGGCTGTACGGCACATCCTGATAGGCAAACAGCAGTAGCCATACCGACGCGCCCAGTACGCAGGCACTGGCGACAAGAT
>NZ_JH650772.1:8325-8996 GCF_000259195.1 Pseudomonas donghuensis | reverse complement strand
AGTTTTTAGCCATACCGACGCGCCCAGTACGCAGGCACTGGCGACAAGATAAACCGGCGAGAACGGCAGTTCCAGCAAGCGGCTGGGGCGGTAGAAGGAGCGCCGGAAGACGGCCAGCAGGCAGGCGGTAAAGGTCAGGATGCTGGCCTCTTCCCAGTCGAAGCCCTTGAGCAGCGAGAGCAGGGCGCCGACCAGCAAGAGGATGGTGGTCAGTATCCAGGCGGCCGACAGGCGCCGCCGCAGGCCCTGGGCCAGCAGCAGGCACAGTACGCCAATCAGGCTGGCGCCGAAGTGCGAGGCGTCGATCAATCGGTGCGGCACCAGGAACCCCAGGTGTTCCAGGCGCTCATCAATTTCCGGCGTGGCACCTGAAAACAGCAGCACCACGCCGGAGAGAAACACCAGCACCGCCAGCACCGGGGCTGCCAGCCCGGATGCCGCCCTGATCGCCTGCTGGGCAAACAGCAGGCGCCTGGCTTCGCTGGCAAGCAGCAGGACGCAGGCCAGCAGCAGTGGCAATACCACGTAGATCAGGCGATACAGCAGCAGGGCGGCGGCCAGCGGCGCGGCCCCCAGCTGGTCGGCAAAGGCCGCCAGCAGGATCGCCTCGAAGACCCCGACGCCGCCGGGCACATGGCTGAGTACCCCGGCTGCCAGCGCCAGCAGATACA
>NZ_JH650772.1:0-8306 GCF_000259195.1 Pseudomonas donghuensis | reverse complement strand
CGCCCCCTGCGGCAACAGCAGGTAAAGCACCGTGGCGGCAGCGGCAACGTCCAGGGCGGTAATCAGCAGTTGCAGCAGGCTCAGGCGCGCGCCGGGCAGGCGCAAGGTGCGCCGGCCTGCTTGCACCAGCAGGTTGTCAGCCAATGGTTGTTCGGGCAGTCGCCGACGGTACAGGCCATAGACCAGCGCCGCGCTCAGGCCAAGTACTGCCAGGGCGATCGCTGCCAGCAGCGCAGGCGACAGGTGCAAGGCTGAAGCGGTGGCAGGCAGGTTGCTCAAGGTTGCCAATGCCGCCAGGGGCGGCAAGGCGCAGCCAAGGGACAGGCTGGCAAACAAGGTCATCCGTGCCACTTCTGCGGCCCCGATACCGTGGCGGGCGTACAGGCGATAGCGCACCGAGCCACCGGACAGCAGCGACAGGCCGATGGCGTTGCCGATGGCAAAGGCACTGAAACCGCCCATGACCAGGGTGCGCGTCGGTAACTGAACGCCGGCGTAGCGGCTGGCCGACCACTCATAACCGAGCAGTATGACGAAGCCGGCAACCGTGGCCAGCAACGCGCCGGCCAATGCTGTTGGCGGCACGCTGAGCAGCGAATCGTGCAGGGCATAGATGTCCAGCTCGCTGAGCAGATGACGGCAGGCGATCAGTGCGACAGCGAACAGCAGCAAGGTCACGCCCAGGCCGATGGGCTGGCGGTACTTGCTCAGGCGTTCGAGCCAGCGCAGGCGATGCTCGGCATTGGGCAGTGCGGCAGTAACAGGAGCGTGTGTTTCGGGTGGCTGGGTGCGCATCAACCACCTCGTGGCTTGCGCGCGACAAGCAGGGTGTATCCGGTCAAAGTACCAATCCCTATGGAGACGTAATGGCCGGTATGATCGGGCCGCTGAGCACCTTGAGGATAGTTAAAGAAGTTTCATATTGCCTGAGCGGCAGGGGGAGGGCGCGGTAAGGGGAATTGCTTGAGGTACAGACGCAAAAAAGGCCACTTTTTTCAAAGTGGCCTTTTCTGTTGTTTGGTTGCGGGAGCCGGATTTGAACCGACGACCTTCGGGTTATGAGCCCGACGAGCTACCAGACTGCTCCATCCCGCGTCTGTGGGGCGGATTCTACAGCGTTGGGCTTGGCTGTCAACGCTTAATTGTTGATTTACAATAAAAAATTGCCTGGAGCTTTATTCCGGGCAAAGAAAAAGGCCACTCGTGAGAGTGGCCTTTCCTGAATCTGGTTGCGGGAGCCGGATTTGAACCGACGACCTTCGGGTTATGAGCCCGACGAGCTACCAGGCTGCTCCATCCCGCGCCTGTGGAATGAGATTCTACAGTTTTGCCCGTGGCTGTCAATAGCTGATTTACAGAAATCCTTTTTCCTTCAATCGCTTAGCGCGCCCGAAAAGGGCTGCAGGCTAGCTGGGGCGGGCCTTGCAGGGTATCTGGCGGAGAATAAATTAGTTGTGATGCGTGGGCCGCTATCGGGTGAGATACTGCTTACATCACTTTAAACCTGTTCTTACGCTACCTATGTCTCAACGCAAGATCATCCATATCGACTGCGATTGCTTCTACGCCGCCATCGAAATGCGCGACGACCCGCGTCTGGTCGGGCGGCCGTTGGCGGTGGGCGGTGCGGCGGAGCGGCGTGGGGTGATCGCTACTTGCAACTATGAGGCGCGGGCGTTCGGGGTGCGTTCGGCGATGTCCTCGCGGCATGCCCTCAAGCTGTGCCCGGACCTGTTGATCGTCAAGCCGCGCATGGATGCGTATAAGGAAGCCTCGCGAGAAATTCACAGCATCTTTCGCGAATACACCGATCTGATCGAGCCCTTGTCACTGGATGAGGCTTACCTGGACGTGTCGGACAGTTCCTGGTTCGCCGGCAGCGCCACCCGCATTGCGGCGGATATTCGCCGTCGGGTTGCCCAGCAGTTGCACATCACCGTGTCAGCCGGTGTCGCGCCGAACAAGTTCCTGGCCAAGATCGCCAGCGACTGGCGCAAACCCAATGGGCTGTTTGTGGTCACCCCCAATGAGGTCGAGGACTTCGTTGCCGCCTTGCCGGTCAGCAAGCTGCACGGGGTAGGCAAGGTCACCGCCGATAAGATGGGCCGCCTGGGCATCAGCAATTGCCTGGAGCTGCGTGACTGGAGCCGTCTGGCCCTGGCCCGTGAATTCGGCAGTTTTGGTGAGCGGCTGTGGGGGTTGGCGCGAGGGATCGATGACCGACCGGTACAGAACGACAGTCGTCGTCAGTCGGTCAGCGTGGAAAACACCTACGATGCCGATCTGCCGGACCTGGCCAGCTGTCTGGAGAAACTCCCGGAGCTGATGGAAACCCTTGCCGGGCGTATGGCCCGTATCGACGACAGTTATCGCCCGGGCAAGCCGTTCGTTAAAGTGAAGTTCCATGATTTCAGCCAGACCACGCTTGAACAGTCAGGGGCGGGGCGTGACCTTGGCAGCTATCAGCAATTGCTCAGCCAGGCCTTTGCCCGTGGTGGCAAGCCGGTGAGGCTGTTGGGGATCGGTGTGCGCTTGCAGGATTTGCGCGGCGCCCATGAACAGCTGGAACTGTTCACTCAGGACTGAGGAGGGCAGCGCCAGCAGGCTGGCGCTATCCGGGTAACGCGCAGGTCAGTGTACGCCGGGGTCGGCAACCAGGCGGCCAGCGTCCTTGGTCAGCGACTTGAGGAATTCCTGTTGTAGTTCCGGATCGTTGCGGGTCAGCTCGATCAGGCTTTGCTCCAGTTCACTGGCTTCTTCTTCCAGGCCCAGCTCCGACAGACGCTTGACCCGATGCACCCACTGGCTGACTTCATCGTCTTCCAGGTCATCGAAAATCAGTTCGTGGGCTTCCACCAGTTTGCCGCGCAAGTTGCTGCTGATCAGCAGGCTGGCATCGCCACGCACATTGTTGTCTTCATCCGCCACCTGCAGGTGCAGGGTGCCGATATGGGTCAGGTTCTGCTCGCTGAACGGGCTGTCGAGCAGGTTCAGCTGCAGTACGCCATTACGGTCGGTGGTCAGCTCGTGATTCACCTTGCCAGCCTTGACCGTTACCGGCCGCTCGCTCCACGGCACGCTGGCGTACTCCTGACGCTTGTCCTTCTGCACCTCGGTGATGCCTGCCAGGTTCTGCTGCGCACGACCGTTGGACTGGGCGTTCATGAACGGGTTGAGGCCGTCGAAGCCATAGCTCAACCAGTCACGGGTAACGCTGTCGGGCAGGTTGCCCAGGGCAAAGACGTTGACCACGTTGGCGCCGACACCGGCAACCACCGCCACCGCGCCCAGCGGAATCTCGTAGACTTCGCGCCAGGGCTGGTAAGGCGTGTAGCGATCGTAGCGACGAGTCACTTCGAACTCGGTGACTTCGAAGTTCTTCTGCTCATGGATGCGCACACGCCGCTGCGGCAGTTCGAGTACCTTGGGGTCCCCGACATCGATCTGCAGGCTGTGTTCGAGCAGCTTGCGCTCGATGCGCTCCTCATGTTCGCTGCGCTGGGACATCTGGTTGGCGCAACCGCTGAGGAGCAGGGCGCCGCACAGTGCGGCGCCCCCCAGGTTGATGGTACTTCGCTTGAACATGATTACTCTTGCGTTGGCTTAGCGACGAATGCGGGCTTGCAGGAACGACAGCACCTCGGCCACTGGCAGCGGCTGTGCGTCACGCTCGGTACGGTGCTTGTATTCCAGGTTGCCGTCAGCCAGGCCGCGGTCGCTGACCACGATGCGGTGTGGAATGCCGATCAGTTCCATGTCTGCAAACTTGATCCCCGGGCTGGTTTTCTTGTCGCGGTCATCCAGCAGCACTTCAAAACCGGCGGCAGTCAGTTCGGCATACAGCTTGTCGGTGGCTTCGCGAACCTGTTCGGTTTCGTAGCGCAGCGGTACCAGGGCGATCTGGAACGGTGCCAGGGTATCGCTCCAGATGATGCCGTTCTCGTCGTAGTTCTGCTCGATGGCTGCGGCAACCACGCGCGATACGCCGATACCGTAGCAACCCATGCTCAGGGTCACCGGCTTGCCGTTCTCGCCCAGCACCTGGCACTTGAGTGCTTCGCTGTACTTGGTGCCGAGCTGGAAGATGTGCCCGACTTCGATGCCGCGCTTGATCACCAGGGTGCCCTGGCCATCCGGGCTTGGGTCGCCTTCGACGACGTTGCGCAGGTCGGCCACTTGCGGAACCGGCAGATCACGCTCCCAGTTGACGCCGAAGTAGTGCTTGTCGTCGATGTTGGCGCCAATGCCGAAGTCGCTCATCAGGGCGACCGAGCGGTCGATGATGCATGGCAGCGGCAGGTTCAGCGGGCCGAGGGAACCGGCGCCGGCGCCAATGGCGTTGCGCAGTTCTTCATCGCTGGCCATGACCAACGGGCTGGCAACCTCTGGCAGGTTGGCGGCCTTGATTTCGTTGAGTTCGTGGTCGCCACGGACGATCAGGGCAATCAGCTTGCCTTCTTCGGCGGCGTGGACGATCAGGGTCTTGACGGTCTTTTCGATCGCCAGTGCATAGTTTTCGACCAGTTGGGTGATGGTCTTGGCGTCCGGAGTGTCGACCAGGCGCAGCGCTTCGGTCGGCGCAGGGCGTTCGGTTTCCCGTGGGATGGCCTCGGCCTTCTCGATGTTGGCGGCGTAGTCGGAGCTGTCGCTGAAGATCACATCGTCTTCACCTGACTCGGCCAGCACGTGGAACTCGTGGGAGTAGCTGCCACCGATCGAGCCGGTGTCAGCCTGCACTGGGCGGAAGTCCAGGCCCAGGCGGGTAAAGATGTTGCTGTACGCCTGGTGCATGCGATCGTAGGTTTCCTGCAGGGAAGCCGGATCGGCATGGAAGGAGTAGGCGTCCTTCATGATGAACTCGCGACCTCGCATCAGGCCGAAGCGCGGACGGATCTCGTCACGGAACTTGGTCTGGATCTGGTACATGTTCAGTGGTAGCTGTTTGTAGCTGTTGAGTTCGTTGCGGGCCAGGTCGGTGATGACCTCTTCGTGGGTCGGGCCCACGCAGAACTCGCGGCCGTGACGGTCCTTGAGGCGCAGCAGCTCGGGGCCGTACTGTTCCCAGCGGCCGGACTCTTGCCACAGCTCGGCAGGCTGGATGGCCGGCATCAGCACTTCAAGGGCGCCAGCGGCGTTCATTTCCTCGCGGACCACGGCTTCGACCTTGCGCATTACCCGCAGGCCCATCGGCAGCCAGGTATAAAGGCCGGATGCGAGCTTGCGGATCATGCCGGCACGCAGCATCAGCTGATGGCTGATGACGACCGCGTCGGAAGGAGTTTCTTTCTGGGTAGCGAGCAAATATTGACTGGTGCGCATGGTAGGCCGTTGTCGGTTGCTTAAGACTTTAAATGACCCCGCATTGTACGGGGGCGATTCGGTGACGTACAGGATGCCGGAGCGCGAAGGCGTTGTCAGCCCGAATCGAGACAAGAAAAAGCCCGGCAGTGCCGGGCTTCTTCGTACTGGGGATACTGAAACCCTAAGGCTTACAGGATGCTCAGCGGGTACTCGACGATCAGGCGCAGTTCGTCGATCGATGGCGAACCGTAGTAAACGCCGTCGCCGGAACGGTAGGTGGCTTGACGAATGCGGAAGCTCAGGTCTTTGGCCGGACCTTCCTGCAGGACGTACTTGGCCTCGATATCGCGTTCCCATTCCTTGCCGTTGTCGGTGCCTGTGACGTTGGCGCCGGTACCTTTGACATAACGGGTCATGAAGGTCAGGCCTGGAACGCCGTATTCGGCGAAGTTCAGGTCGTAACGTGCCTGGTAGGATTTCTCGTCTTCGGCGTTGAAGTCGGAACGGGCGATGGAGTTGGCCAGGAAAATGGTACCGCCGCCGTCGATGCCGTAGGCATAGTCGCCGTCACCGGTAACTTTCTGGTAGGCCAGGGTGAAGGTGTGCGCGCCAATGTTGTAGGCGCCCGACAGGCTGAACGCACGGTTATCAAGTTTGTCACCATCGAATGCGGTAACGTTGGCCGCGCCGTCGCTCTTGGTGTCATAAATGTTGAAGTCGAACACCAGGCCTTGCTTGTCGCTGATCGGCAGTGCCCAGTTGACGTTGGCGTAGTATTTGCGCCAGTAGTCTTCGACCTTGGAATAGTAGAGGCTGGTGCTCAGGGTGTCGGTGAAGGCATAGGTGCCGCCGAATACGTCGGCCTGGGTCAGGCCTGGGTTCTTGACCCAGGTAGTGCGGTTCTTGCCACCGATGCTGTCGTGGTAGGACTGCGATTGAGCATTCAGTGCTGTGAAGTGACCGGCGTTCAGCTCAAGGCCTTTGATTTCCTTGCTGGTAACCAGGAAGCCTTCGACGGTTTCCGGCAGCAGACGGCTGTCGTCGGTCGCCAGAACTGGCAGGGCGGTGAACTGGGTGCCGTATTTCAGCACGGTGTCGGAGATGCGGAACTTGACCGCCGCGCCACCTTCGGAAAACGAGTCTTGCGAACGGCCATCCTCGCCCAGCGGGAACTGGCCGGTGCCGGCGCGACCCTTGCCACTGTCCAGTTTCAGGCCGAGCATGCCGATGGCGTCGACACCGACACCTACGGTGCCTTGGGTAAAGCCCGACTGGAAGGTGCCGAGGAAGCCCAGGCCGGTTTCTTCAACGCGGCTTTGTTCATCATTAGGCACGTTACGGAAGTCACGGCTAAAATACAGCATGCGGGTTTTGACATTGAGTTTGCTGTCTTCAACAAAGCCCTTGGACTCATCCTGAGAAGAGGCCACTGCCATCTGCGAGGTGCCGGCTGCAACAGCCAGGGCGATTATGCTCCACTTCATCACGCGCATCGTGATTTGCTCCTTTGGTTTTTAGGAAGAGTACTGCCGTCGCTGTTTGATTTTTTTATACAGCGCGGCTCTTTCTTTTTGTGTCGGCGGAAATGTATATCACGCTGACCATCGTTGGCGATATGGGGGCAAAGAACCTTTCGGTAACTTTACGGTCATGTCGCTAACCGTTATGTCCTTGTCGCAAATCACGCCCCGTTTTTTGCGGGCCGTACAACTCCAGCGCTGTTTCAGGCGGTTTAAGGATAGGTAAAAAACGCTAGCCCGCACCTTCTGAAACTCCCTGGTTACCCCATGCAGCTGTTGTTAATTTGTCGCCGCTCACCGCTTCAATGCAGATGGCGTGCCGACTGTGGTGGATGACAATGCAACAAGCGTGCACAAAATCGAACAGGGTTCACGAAATTTTCACTTTTCTGCAGTGCAGGGCGGCCAGGTGCCGAGAAACCGGGGGTCAAAGAACCTTTGGTTAGCCGTCGGCGCTTACCATGGAATAACTGAAAAAGTTGCCCGTAAAGTCAAAGCGTTACCGCTGAAGGCTAAAGCTGAGTAGTTTGTGGATGTTCGGTGGGCGAGGAGGGGATGGGTGGCTTCATTTTGGTGCGAAAAGTAGCGTTTTATCGATCGGGCACCGTAACACCCGTTCGTCTGCAGGCCTTTTTTCAGCCGGTAGGGGGCCAAAACAGTGCGTCTCTTCATTTATACGGCAGCAGGCAATGCCGCGGCAGCCGATCAGGAGTATCCTGCTGGCTGTGGCTCGCGGTGCTTGCGTGGGCGAGGTATTGTGCTGTTGTAGGAGATTTCGCTGTGTTTGTTCTGGATCAACGTCTTCAACAAGACACCTTGTGCCTGGGTGACTTTCCACTATGTCGCCTGCTGCTGAGCAAGGATGCCAACTATCCCTGGTTTATCCTGGTGCCGCGCCGTGCGGATATCAGTGAATTGTTTCAACTTGATGACAAAGATCAGCAGCAACTCTGGAAAGAAACTACAGCCTTGGCGCAGGTGCTCAAGGATACCTTTGCCGCCGACAAGATGAATGTGGCGACCCTCGGCAATGTAGTTAGCCAGCTACATATGCACGTCATTGTTCGTCGTCGCACTGATCCGGCCTGGCCGGCGCCTGTTTGGGGCAATAAGCCTGCGATTGAATATTCGCCACAACAGTTGGCCGATGTTCGTTTGCGCCTGGCCGAGGTCTTGGTTGACGATTTTCAGTTCATGGAGGCTTGAATCATGACCCTTGAAGCGCGGGTGACCGAGTTGGAAAGTCGGCTGGCCTTTCAGGACGATACCTTGCTGGCCTTGAACGATGTGCTGGTCGAGCAGCAGCGGGTCGTTGAGCGCCTGCAGTTGCAAATGGCGGCGCTGCTCAAGCGCTACGAAGAAATGGTCGGCCAGTACCAGGCCAGTGAAGAAGAAGCACCGCCGCCCCATTACTGATTCTGGGGTGTAAAAAAACCGCGATGGGCAGTGATGCCGTCGCGGTTAATGAGATGGTCACCCCGACAC
>NZ_JH650771.1:117107-148049 GCF_000259195.1 Pseudomonas donghuensis | reverse complement strand
TAGCCCCCCAGGATTCCGTGAAGAACCTTAAATTTACCCTTTCAGGATACGTCCTAGCTTGGATAAAGCCTGCTTCATGGCTGATACGGGTAGGACGATGACGATTTCGCGACGAGGATTCATAGCTGGTCTGGCAGTGGCGGGCGCGACCGTGCCAGCCGCCTACTATGCGCACAAGCAACTGACCCATGATCCCGAGGACGATATCGTGACCCCCGGCGAGGCCAGCGTCGAGCTGGCCGATAGCGCTGGCCAGCAATTGGCCGATCAGTTGCGTGGGGTCTGGGAGCTGCGCTTTGACGGTGTCGATGGCGGCCTGGCCGGCTTACCTCGCGAAGGCGTGCTGATGTACCTGGACGTCGCCACCAAGGGCCGTGGCCTGCGCGGATATGTCGATCGCGAAAGCGTCCTGCGCAGTGATGGGCCGGCAGCTTACCGGGTGCTGGGTGACTTGCTGGCGGCCTCTACGGCCACGGTGCGCTGGCGACTGATGAGCAACCTGGGTGGGCCGGGCTACGAATGTTCGGCGAGCCTGGATGAAGTCTGGGGCAACTTCGGCAATGCCGGCAGCGGTACCCTCAGTGGCCGCTTGCAGCCGCTGGATCGTTCTATGGCGTTGCCCCTGGCCGACAGCCGTTTCGTTGCCGTCAAACGTCTGTTTCCCGAGGCCCGTGAGCGGTTGCCCTATACACCGCAATTGCAGGCCTGGCTGATCAGCCCCGAGCACCGGTTGTTCCATCAACTCTGGCATGCCACCCGTGACAAGTGGCACCGCTTGCCGAAAGAAAAGCACGGTGCCTTGCGCGGCCTGGGCTGGCAGCCTGGCCCGCGCGAGCGGGAGCGTGATGCCCGAGGCCCGCGCAAGCATCGCAATGGCTCGGGGGTGGACTTTTTGTTCATGCACCGACACATGCTGGGCACTGCCCGCTCCATGCAGGACCTGCCTTCCTGGAGGCATTTCCCCTTGCCGCAACCCAGTGTCGAGCACGACCGCCAGGGCTTTGCCCGCTACTACGATAACCACGATGGCTACTGCGTGCCGCCCGGGTGGCGGGCGCCGGGCGATGAGGCTTATGGCCAGTGGGTCTCGGCGATCAAGGCCGGGGAGACGTTCTGCAGTAACTTTCAGGTCTGGGAGTCGCAGTACCAGGACCCGCTGTACCTGTCGAAGCTGACCCTTGGTACGTTCGGTTCGGAGCTGGAGATGAACCTGCACGACTGGCTGCACATGGGCTGGGCCTCGGTGCCACGTGACCCGGTCAACGGTGCTCCGGTTCCCTTTGCGCGTGATCCGGCCGATTTTGCCGGGCGTTGGTTCGGAGCAGAAAACGACTTTCTCGGCGACCCGTTCTCGTCCCATGTGAATCCGGTGTTCTGGGGCTTTCACGGCTGGATCGATGACCGCATCGAGGACTGGTTCCGGGCCCACGAGCGCTACAACCCCGGGCAAGTACGGCGTCTTGAGGTCAATGGGGTGCAGTGGTTTGCCCCGGGACGCTGGGTCGAAGTCGATGACCCGTGGCTGGGGCCAGTGACCCATGGTTGCAGTACCACGCCAGGGATGTTCCCCGGCAAGTCGGTGGAAATGGATGTAGAGACCATGAAGCTGGCCTTGCGTATCACTTTTGGTGAGGACGACAAGATTGGCGACCTGGTCCGCCGGGTACCGCAACGGCCCTGGTATGCGCGGCATCTGTCATTGCGCGGGATTGTTTCCTGATTCCTTGTATTGGGCCTGCTTTGCAGGCCATCGCCGGCAAGGCCGGCTCCCACAGGGTTTGTGCAGGCAGGCCAATGATTTAGCGAACCACCTGCCATCCGCCACCCAATGCCTTGTACAGCGCCACGCTGCCTTGCAACCGGGCCAGGCGCAGTTGTACCTGCTGGTCCTGGGCTTGATACAGCGTGCGTTGGGTTTCCAGTACTGTCAGCAGGGTCTCGGCACCCGCCTGGTAGCGGCGCTCAGACAGTCTGAAAGCGATCTGCGCCTGCTCCACTTCCTCATCCTGCGACTGGCGCTGCTGGTCGACGCCACTGATGCCATTGATGGCCCTTTCGACATCGGCAAAGCCGTTGATGATGCTGCTGCGGTAATTCTCCAGCAGTTCATCCTGCTTAGCGCGGGCTTTGTCGCGTTCGGCGCGCAAGCGGCCGTTGTTGAAGATCGGCGCAGCCAACCCGGCACTCAAGGTGTAGTAGGGGCTACGCATCACCTGGGCAAAGGTATCGGCGCCTGAACCCAGGTCGGCGCCCAGGGTCAGGCTCGGCAGCATCGCCGCGCGGGCTACCCGTACGTCTGCCTGGGCAGCGGCCAGGCTGGCTTCGGCAGTGGCGATATCCGGACGGCGGCTAAGCAGCTCGCTGGGCACGCCGCTGCCGATTTGCGGCCAGTTCAGGCGGGTGATCGATTCTTCAAGGGCGGGCAGCGCCTGCACTGGCTCGCCGAGCAAGGTCGCCAGGGTGATGCGCGCCTCCTGCAACTGCTGCTCGAACAGTGGTACCTGGCGTTGCTGGCCGGCAACCAGGCTGCGTTGCTGGGCTAGTTCCAGGGCGGTGGCCGAGCCGGATTGATAGCGGGTTTCGACCAGGCGCAGGACATCCTCGGCATTACTCAGATTGAGGCGGGCAATATGCACCTGCTCTCGCAGGGCCAGGCTCTGCAGGTAGCTGTTGGCGACGCCGCTGAGCAGGGTCAGTTCGACGGTCTGGCGATCGAAACGGCTGGCATCCAGGTTGAACAGGGCGCTGTCGCGTGCGGCAGTCTTGCCGCCCCAGAAGTCCACTTCGTAGCTGGCGCTCAAGCGGGTGCCGAACGAGGTGCTGGTGCGTTCGCGGCTGCTGGCATCGAGCTGGTCGAAGCCGTTGCCATGCAGCAGGCGTTGGCGTCTGGCATCGAGGCTGAACTTGAGCTCGGGCAACAACGGCGCGCCGGCAATGACCGCCGAAGCCTGGGCCTGGCGAATACGCGCTGCGGCAGCGGCCAGGTCGAAGCTGTTGCGCCTGGCCTGTTCGATCAGTTGATCAAGCGCGGGGCTGGAGAATTGCCGCCACCAGTTCTCGTGGGGCAGCGGGGTGCTGGTCGCCTGGCCTTGCCACTGCGCTGGCGCCTGCAGGCCGCTTGAAAGTGTAGGGGCGGTCGACGTGCAGGCGGCAAGCACCAAACTGATCGAGAGGAAACTGAGACGGCAGGGCAGGTTCATGGATTATTCGCTGGTTAGGGCTTTGACCGGGTCGAGGCGGGCGGCTTTGCGGGCCGGCATGAAACCAAACACCACGCCGGTGATCACTGCACAGGCAAAGGCGCCGAGCACGGCGGGCAAGGAGAAGGCCACGGCAATATCGGCCAGGAGCAACACGCCGCCAATCAACAGCGCCAGGGCAATGCCGGTCACGCCGCCGACCATCGACAGAAGCACCGCTTCACTGAGGAACTGACGCAGGATGTCGCGCTGGCGGGCGCCGGTAGCCATGCGGATACCGATCTCGCGGGTGCGCTCGCGAACCGTCATCAACATGATGTTCATCACCCCGATGCCACCCACCAGCAAGGAGATGGCGGCGATCGAACCCAGCATCAGCGACAAGGTGTTCTGTGTCCGTGCTTCGGCCTGAATCAGCGCCGCGTCGTTGGTCAGCTCGTAGTCGTGCTTGCCATGGTGGAGTTTGCGCATCAGTCGGTCGATGGCCGCTTCAGTGTCGGCCACGCGCCGCGAGTCGGCGGCGGCGATGGTCACATACTCCGGGTCGCGGCTGCCGAACAGGCGGATTGCCGCAGCCGAGTAGGGCACCACGATGCGCGCGTCGCTGTCCTGGTCCCCGGAGCTGGCGCCTTTGCCGGCGAGCATGCCAATCACCTGGAAGGGCACGTTTTCGACCAGGATGTAGTGGCCGATGGGGTTGGTACTGGCGCCAAACAGCTTTTCGCGTACTTTCTGGCCAATCACGGCGACGGCTGCGGCGTGCTGTTCGTCGGCTTCGGTGAAAAAACTGCCCTCGACCACCGGCCAGTTGAAAATCTCGGGAAAATACGTGTTGTTGCCGCCGACATAGAACTGTTGGTTGTTGTTGCCGTAGCGCACCATCAGTTTGCTGCCGATCACTGGCATGATCATCTTCACCTGAGGCAGGCTGGAGACTGCGGCGACATCATTGAGGGTTACGACCCCGGCAGGTTCGCGCAGGGTCGGCGCGCTACCGCTGAGGTAAAGAATGTTCGAACCGAAGGCGGCCATCTGCGCCATGACCTGGCGCTTGCTGCCTTCACCGACGGCCAGCATGACCACCACCGACGCTACGCCGATGACGATCCCCAGCAGGGTCAGGGCGGTGCGCAAGCGGTTGATCCACATGATCCGCCAGGCCGCTTGCAGGGCTTCGACCAGCTCGCCTTTCCAGGCCCCGTTCAGGGTCGCGCCCTGGCTCAGGCGCTGGCGCAGGTCTTCGGCCCGCAGCCCGCGAGTGCCGGGTTCGGGGCAGGCCTGTTGCGCTGCCGAGTCGCTGAGCACCAGCCCGTCGCGAATCTCGATGACCCGATTGGCCCGTGCCGCGACTTCGCGGTCGTGGGTGATCAGGATCACCACATGGCCCTGGCTGGCCAGTTCGTCGAGCAGTGCCATCACCTCGGCGCCGCTCTGGCTGTCCAGCGCGCCGGTTGGCTCGTCGGCGAGGATGATGTGCCCGCCGTTCATCAAGGCGCGGGCGATCGACACCCGTTGCTGCTGGCCGCCGGACAACTGGTGCGGGCGGTTACCGGTGCGGCTGGCCAGGCCCAGGCGCTCGAGCAGGGCGGCGGCGCGGGCGTGGCGTTCGGTGGCGGGGGTGCCGGCATAGATCGCTGGCATTTCGACGTTTTCCTGGGCCGAGCCCGAGGCGATCAGGTGGTAACCCTGGAAGACAAAACCAAAGGCCTCCCGGCGCAGCCAGGCCAGTTCGTCAGTGTCGAGCTCGGCAACGTCCTTGCCCGCAAAGTAGTAGCTGCCTGAGGTGGGGCGGTCCAGGCAGCCGAGGATGTTCATCAGCGTTGATTTGCCGGAGCCGGAGGCGCCGACAATGGCAACGAACTCGCCCGGGTGGATGGCCAGGCTGATACCGCGCACCACCTCGACCTTGGGCGTATCGATGCCGCCATAGGATTTGCGGATATCGCGCAGTTCGATCAGGGGCGTGGACATTCAACCCCCGCTAGCGGCGGGTGCGCCGATCAGCAGGCGCTCGCCTTCGGTCAAGCCGTCGAGCACCTGTACCCGCAGGCGGTCGCTCAATCCGGTGCGCACCTGGCGCTGGTTGACCGTGCCGTTGCTGTCGAGTACCTGGGCGATGCGCAGGTCATTGCCATCGGCGTGTTCATCCAGTGCCGCCACCGGCACGGTCAGCACCTTGCTGGCGCGCCCGGCAACAAAGAACACCTGGGTGGTCATCTGCGCCATCAATGCGTTGTCCGGGTTGTCGACATCCAGCAGCACGGTGTAGAGCACCACCTTGCTGCTGGCGCCACTGCCGCTGGCACTGGCCGGGCTGCCACCGCCCTGGCTGGTTTGATCGAGGGGTTTGGGCGGCACCGGTAGAATCTGCCGCACACTGCTGGCCCAGCGCCGTTTGCCGCCGGCCAGGGTGGTGAAATAGGCCGTCATGCCAGGCTTCACGTGGCCGATATCGGCTTCGGAGACCTGCGCCCAGACGGTCATGGGCGACAATTTGGCAATGCGCAGGATCAGCGGGGTCTGCTGCTGGGCGTTGAGGGTCTGGCCTTCGCGAGCATCGACAGCGACCACGGTGCCGGACATCGGTGCATAGATGCGCGTGTAGCCCAGCTCGGCTTCATCGCTGCGCAGGTTGGCCTGGGCCTGGCGGATTTGTGCGCGATACATGTCGATGCGCGCCTGGGTCACCTTGAGTTGGGCCTGGGCACTTTGTACGTCCTCTTCGCGGGTTGCCCCGCCAGCGGCAAGGTTGCGCTGGCGCTTGTACTGTTGCTCGGCCAACTGGTATTGGGCCTTCTGCTCATCGAGCTGGGCGTTGAGGTTTTCGATCGAAAAACGCCCGGCATCCAGTTTGGCCTGCTGGGTCGAAGGGTCGATTTCCACCAGCAACTGGCCTTCCTTGACCTGGTCGCCAACCTCCACATGCAGTTTGCGGATCTGTCCGGACGCCTGGGCGCCAACGTCCACATAGCGCCTGGGTTGCAAGGTGCCCAGGGCGGTGACGCTGCTTTCGATATCCCCGCGGGTGACGGCCACGGTACTGAGCGGGTCGCTGCCGGCTGGCAGGGTTGTCCAGGCGAGCAGGGCGCCGAGGCTTAGCAGGCCGAGGCTGTAGAGGGCCGCGCGGCGGCGAGTGGAAGAACGTCTCATGCAGGGGTTCCAGCCAGAAGGTAGGGCCCGTGACTTCACCCTGGCGGTATGACTCGACAGGCACGGGAGGCTCCCAGGTAAACGAGGTGAAGGCGTTGGAATTTACCGGGGTGCGAGGTGCTTGCTGAGAATAATTATAATTTGTATTATTGCATTCTGCCATCATTCAGACCCGCTTAACCCAGAGCCAAGGGAATTCCCGCAGATGTCGCGGCCAGGTGTTGTGTTGGAAAGCTACTATCGCGAACTGGTGAGTTTCCTTTGTGCCCGCCTGGGTAACCGGCAGGCCGCTGAAGACGTTGCCCACGATGCCTATATCCGGGTACTGGAGCGCACTGGCGGGAATGACATAGAGCATCCGCGCGCGTTTCTCTACCGTACGGCCCTGAACCTGGTGATCGACGGTCATCGGCGCGGGCTGCTGCGCCAGGCCGAGCCACTTGAAGTGCTCGATACCGATGAGCGTTTCTTTTCTCCGGCGCCGTCCCAGAGCATGGACCTCAACCAGCGCCTGGACCTGATGCAGCGTGCCCTGGCCGAGCTCAGCCAGCCTTGTCGCGAGTGTTTCCTGCTGCGCAAGCTCGATGGCCTGTCGCACCCGCAGATTGCCGAGCGCCTGGGTATCTCGCGCAGTCTGGTGGAAAAACACATTGTCAATGCCATGAAACACTGCCGGGTGCGGATGCGCGAATGGGAGTCGCAGTAAGGCCAGACGCGGGGCGGATGTGAAAAATTCGTGGTGACGTTGCTTGATTTCTGCCCGATTCCCGACAACTATCAATACAGACCCTTTATCTGGCGGGTGCTCGCCAATAGCCTGCAATTGATGAGTGGCGCAGTATGGTCAAGGAACATCGCTAACGCTGTTTGCCTTGGTCATAGACAATGCCGAACAAATCGCTGCGAATACTGATCGCCGACGAACACCCGATGCAGTTGCTGCAACTGGAGCGCATGCTCAATGGCATGGGCTACTACCGCATCGCCCCGGTCGAGAGTTTCGAAGATCTGCAGCGCCTGGTGCAAAGTGCATTGCAACCGTTCAACCTGCTGCTGGGCAATATCGACCTGGCCAGCCATGCCGGGGTCGACCTCGAGCGCTTTTGCCAGGTCAACCCGTTGATTCAGCACGCGTTGTTGTATGAATCGCAGCATTTGAAGATCCCCGCCATTCCTGACAGCCAGCGCCGGGCAGTGAGCGTCAGCCTGCCCAAGGTCCCGGACAACGAAACCATCCAGTCCTTCATGAACATCATCGATTCGCCGCAGGTGCTTGGGCGCTTGCCCGCCGTTGCCGAGCGCGCTGCCAACCAGGGCTATGCCCCGCGGCGGATGAACTTCGCCCAGACCGCGTTTTCCCGTCAGTCCTAGGCCTGTCCCGGCCTTTGCGCTGGGTACGGTCGGTCGGCATTTGCTATCCTCTTGCGTTTGCCCTGGCGCCCGGTCGCGCCGGCTTCTGTTCATTTGCGGATACCTCTATGACTGCCACTGACCCTGCACGCCCGTTGCAGCTGTCGCGCCGCGATCACAAGACCCTGAGCCTGGCGGCGTTGGGCGGGGCGCTGGAGATCTACGATTTCATCATTTTCGTGTTCTTCGCCCTGACCTTGAGCCAGCTGTTCTTCCCGCCGCAGATGCCCGAATGGCTGCGCTTGCTGCAGAGCTTCGGGATCTTCGTCACCGGCTACCTGGCGCGGCCGCTGGGCGGCATCCTGATGGCCCATTTTGCCGATCATCTGGGGCGCAAGCGGGTGTTCAGCTTGAGCATCCTGATGATGGCCCTGCCGTGCCTGCTGATCGGTGTCATGCCGACCTACGCCGATATCGGCTATGCGGCGCCGCTGATCTTGCTGGCCTTGCGTATCCTGCAAGGGGCAGCGGTGGGCGGCGAGGTACCGAGCGCCTGGACCTTCGTCGCCGAGCATGCGCCGCCCGGGCGGCGCGGCTATGCCCTGGGCTTCCTGCAAGCGGGGCTGACGTTCGGCTACCTGCTGGGCGCCTTGACTGCGACGGCGCTGGCACAGCTGTTCAGCCCGCAGGAAATTCTCGATTACGCCTGGCGCTACCCGTTCCTGCTCGGCGGTGTGTTTGGCGTGATTGGTGTGTGGCTGCGCCGCTGGCTGAGCGAGACGCCGGTGTTTCTCGCCTTGCGCGAGCAACGTGAGCAGCCGCCGGCCTTTCCGCTGCGTACCGTCCTGCGTGACCATCGCCGCGCGTTGATTCCGGCTGCGTTGCTGACGTGCGTGCTGACGTCGGCGGTGGTGGTGCTGGTGGTGATCACCCCGACGGTGATGCAGCAGCGTTTTGCCATGAGCGCCGGGCACACCTTTGCCTTGAGCAGCATGGGTATCGTCTTCCTTAACATCGGTTGTGTGCTGGCGGGTTTGCTGGTCGACCGTATCGGCGCCTGGCGGGCGCTGATGTTCTACAGCCTGTTGCTGCCGCTGGGCATTGCCGGTCTCTATGCCAGCCTGGTCAGTGGCTGGGGCTGGACCGGGCTGGCCTATGCGCTTGCAGGCCTGGCCTGTGGGGTGGTGGGGGTGGTGCCGTCGGTGATGGTCGGGCTGTTCCCGGCCCAGATCCGTGTGTCGGGGATTTCCTTTACCTACAACATTGCCTACGCCCTGTGGGCGAGTACCACGCCGTTGCTGCTGATTGCCCTGATGCCGTGGAGCCCATGGGTATGTGTCGGCTTTTGTCTGGTCATGGGCGCGGTGGGTGTGCTCACGGCGATGTACTTCGGCGCACGCGAGGCGCTGGCCTTCGAAGATCAGGCGGTACGCTGCTGAGTTCATCTGCTGTGACAATCGTTACTCGCTGAATGACCGCTGATCGGGCACCCTGAGTTGTTCGCAGAGGTCAGATTGGCCTGATGCAAAGCATAAAAAAGCCCCCTGGCCACAACGGCGAGGGGGCTTTTTTTAGCTGCCAGCGGACTTACATGTTCGGGTAAGTCGGGCCACCGGCGCCTTCCGGGGTGACCCAGGTAATGTTCTGCGAAGGGTCCTTGATGTCACAGGTCTTGCAGTGCACGCAGTTCTGGGCGTTGATCTGGAAGCGCTTGCTGCCGTCTTCCTGGGTGACCACTTCGTACACGCCGGCCGGGCAATAGCGCTGCGCCGGTTCGTCGTACAGCGGCAGGTTGGTGGCGATCGGGATGCTCGCGTCAGCCAGTTTCAGGTGGCATGGCTGCTCTTCTTCATGGTTGGTGCTGGAGAGGAACACCGAGCTCAGCTTGTCGAAGCTCAGCTTGCCATCCGGTTTTGGATAGTCGATTTTTTTCGAGTCGGAGGCCAGCTTCAGGCAGGCATAGTCCGGCTTGGTGTCGTGCAGGGTGAACGGCAGCTTGCCGCCGAACCAGTTCTGGTCGACATAGTTGAACGCCGCGCCGAAGATCGGACCGAACTTGTGCATGGCCGGGCCGAAGTTACGGCTGGCGAACAGCTCTTCATGCAGCCAGCTGGCCTTGAACGCTTCGACGTAGCTGTTGAGCTGGTCGCCGCCTTCGCTGCCGGCCAGCAGGGCATCGGCCACCGCTTCGGCGGCGAGCATGCCGGACTTCATCGCGGTGTGGCTGCCCTTGATCTTGGCAAAGTTCAGGGTGCCGAGGTCGCAACCGATCAGTGCACCACCGTTGAAGACCATCTTCGGCAGCGAGTTCAGGCCGCCTTTGCTGATGGCGCGGGCGCCGTAGCTGATGCGCTTGCCCCCTTCGAGGTACTTGCTGATCACCGGGTGGTGCTTGAGGCGCTGGAACTCATCGAACGGCGACAGGTAGGCGTTGCTGTAGGACAGGTCGACGATCAGCCCGACCACTACCTGGTTGTTTTCCAGGTGGTAGAGGAACGAGCCACCGGTATTTTCGGGGCTCATCACGTCCAGCGGCCAGCCGGCGGTGTGCACCACCAGGCCCTGTTCATGCTTGGCCGGATCGACTTCCCAGATTTCCTTGAGACCGATGCCGTAGTGCTGGGTGTCGGACTCGCTGTCGAGGTTGAAGCGCTTGATCAGCTGCTTGCCGATATGGCCACGGCAGCCTTCGGCGAACAGGGTGTACTTGCCGCGCAGTTCCATCCCTGGGGTGTACAGGCCTTCTTTGGGGTTGCCTTCACGGTCGACACCCAGGTCGCCGGTGATGATCCCGCGGACCACGCCGTTCTCGTCGAACAGCGCCTCCTGGGCGGCGAAGCCCGGGTAGATCTCCACGCCCAGGTTCTCGGCCTGCTGGGCCAGCCAGCGGCACAGGTTGCCCAGGGAGATGATGTAGTTGCCTTGGTTGTGCATGGTCTTGGGCACGAACAGGTCGGGGACCTTGATCGAGCTGCCAGCATCCTTGAGCACGTAGATGTCGTCGCGTTTGACTTCGGTGTTGAGCGGCGCGCCGAGCTCTTTCCAGTCCGGGAACAGTTCGTTCAGGGCGCGCGGTTCGAATACCGCACCGGAGAGGATGTGGGCGCCGACTTCCGAGCCTTTCTCGACCACGCAGACGCTGATTTCGTTACCGGCTTCGGCGGCCTTCTGCTTCAGTCGGCAGGCGGCGGACAGGCCAGCCGGGCCAGCGCCGACAATGACCACGTCGAATTCCATGTATTCGCGTTCCACAGGTTCTCTCCTACTCAAGGCTCATCGGTTTTTCTTTGTTGGCGGGTGTCAGGCGGTCATTTTTCAGACGCTCGGGTTGTAGCTCGAGCGATGACGGACTACACCGCTTTCTCTTGGCCGCGCATTATATCTACACCACTCACGGGGTCCAATACAAACGTTTGTTTGAATTTGCCTCAGCCCAGTAAAATCAAAGAAGCGCGGCTTGAAGCTGACCGGTTTGCCGTATTGACCGGATTGGGCGTTACGGTCAAGATACGAGCGGTTTTGCGCTCGCCGTAGGCTGACCGCCGGATGCAGGAGCACCCCTAAAAACCAGGCGAAAAGCAGGGTAGTTACGCCACAACCCGCTTTGTAGTGGAGTTTACACGCCACGACAAATAATGACCCACGGGTTTTGCAACTGACAGGCCGAATCGAGACTGCTGGGTCAGGGTTAAATTCGTCCACCTGTGATCGTTTTTAGAGGTGCCCTTGTACCCACGCGCAATCGCCGGGTTTGTCCCAGGCGACATTCTTTTCACCGGAGAGTAACGAGGAATCCATGAAGGTTCTTGTAGCTGTCAAACGAGTGGTCGACTATAACGTCAAGGTTCGCGTCAAGGCGGACAACTCCGGCGTCGACCTTGCTAACGTCAAGATGTCCATGAACCCCTTCTGCGAAATTGCCGTAGAAGAAGCCGTGCGCTTGAAAGAAAAGGGCGTTGCGAGCGAGATCGTCGTCGTTACCGTCGGCCCGGCCACTGCCCAGGAGCAACTGCGTACTGCCCTGGCACTGGGTGCCGACCGCGCCATCCTGGTCGAATCGGCTGAAGAGCTGACTTCGCTGGCCGTGGCCAAGCTGCTCAAAGCAGTGGTCGACAAAGAGCAACCGCAGCTGGTGATCCTTGGCAAGCAAGCCATCGACAGCGACAACAACCAGACCGGCCAGATGCTGGCGGCACTGAGCGGTTACGCCCAGGGCACCTTCGCCTCCAAGGTCGAAGTCGCTGGCGACAAGGTCAACGTCACCCGTGAAATCGACGGCGGCCTGCAGACCGTTGCGCTGAACCTGCCAGCCATCGTCACCACCGACCTGCGCCTGAACGAGCCGCGCTACGCGTCGCTGCCGAACATCATGAAGGCCAAGAAGAAGCCGCTGGAAACCGTTACTCCAGACGCGCTGGGCGTTTCCACCGCCTCCACCAACAAGACCCTGAAAGTCGAAGCGCCGGCTGCTCGCAGCGCTGGTATCAAGGTCAAGTCGGTTGCTGAACTGGTCGAGAAACTGAAGAACGAGGCGAAGGTAATCTAAATGACTATCCTGGTTATCGCTGAACACGAAAACGGTGCCGTTGCCCCGGCCACCCTGAACACTGTTGCTGCTGCCGCCAAGATCGGTGGTGACATCCACGTGCTGGTCGCAGGCGCAAACGTCGCTGGCGTCGCTGAAGCTGCGGCCAAGATCGCCGGCGTTGCCAAGGTGTTGGTTGCCGACAATGCCGCCTACGCTCACCAGCTGCCGGAGAACGTTGCGCCACTGGTCGCCGAGCTGGGCAAGGGCTATAGCCACGTGCTGGCACCTGCCACCTCCAACGGCAAGAACATCCTGCCGCGCGTTGCCGCGCTGCTGGACGTCGACCAGATCTCCGAGATCATCTCGGTTGAATCGGCTGACACCTTCAAGCGTCCGATCTACGCCGGTAACGCCATTGCCACCGTGCAATCGAACGCTGCCGTCAAGGTCATCACCGTACGTGCCACCGGCTTTGACGCCGTTGCCGCCGAAGGTGGTTCGGCTGCCGTTGAAGCCGTCGCTGCTGCCCACGACGCGGGCAAGTCGGCGTTCGTTGGCGAAGAGCTGGCCAAGTCCGACCGTCCAGAGCTGACCGCTGCCAAGATCGTCGTTTCCGGCGGTCGCGGCATGCAGAACGGTGACAACTTCAAGCACCTGTACGCCCTGGCCGACAAGCTCGGCGCTGCCGTTGGCGCTTCGCGCGCTGCGGTCGACGCAGGTTTCGTACCCAACGACATGCAGGTCGGTCAGACCGGCAAGATCGTTGCACCACAGCTGTACATCGCCGTCGGTATCTCCGGCGCGATCCAGCACCTGGCCGGCATGAAAGACTCCAAAGTGATCGTTGCGATCAACAAGGACGAAGAAGCGCCGATCTTCCAGGTGGCCGACTACGGCCTGGTGGCTGACCTGTTCGAAGCCATCCCTGAGCTGGAGAAGCTGGTTTAATCCAGCTGCTTCACTTATAAAAGAGCCCGGTCCGTTCGGGCTGTGCAGGCCTGCCTTGCACAGCTCGTCGGATCGGGCTTTTTCATTCGGGGTAAAAAGATCAGGGAGTCGTTGCATGGGAAGGCGTTGCCGGATAAACACGGCGCTGGTGTTCGCTGCGGTGTTGATGCCGTTGCAAGCCTGGGCGGTGGGTAAGTGCGAGCGGCTGGTGGCCACCGGCAGCCCCGATGCCCCGCCTTATTCGTGGCGCGACCCGCAAGATCCCAAGCACTTGATGGGTGCCAACGTTGATTTGTTCAAGCAGGTCGCCAGCGAGTTGGGGCTCAAAGTCGAAGTCCTCGACAGCGGCAGCCGCAGCCAGGCGCTGGAAGAGGTGCGCAGCGGGCGTGTCGACCTGCTGATCGACTCACCCTTCGCGGTGGCCGAGCTGACCACGGTCGACTATGTTCACCCCGCGTTGCTGAACAATGAATATGTAGTCTGGACCCGCCACGATTCGACGCTGGTGTACAACACCCTGGCCGATTTGCATGAGCATCAGGGCAGCGTCTCGGAAAAGGCGCGGATGACACCCGAATTTACCGCCTATGCCAGGAGTCAATTGCAGCTTGCGCCGGCACAGAACCTGACCCAGGCCTTCCAGAAGCTGCTGCTCGGCCAGGTCGATTATGTGCTGGCCGGTCGCTACGCCGGCATGGCCATGGCTCAGACCCTGGGCATGAGCAACGAGTTGATTGCCCGCGGCTTGCCCCTGGACCGTCCGGGGTTGTACCTGGCGCTGTCGCATAATTCGGCGTGCAATGACGCTTGGTTGCGCGGACAACTGGCAAAAAAACTGACAGAATTGCCGGCCTCCGGCGTGTCCCAGGCGGTACTGCAACGTAATGTCGAACGCTGGAAAGCGCAGATGCAGGCGCCGCTGGATGCCCCTAAACAGTAGGAAGATTGCGTGAGAACTCATTCACTATTCGCCGTTCTGGCGTTGCTGGCCCTGGCCGGCTGCGCCAATGACCCGGCCCCCAATGAACAGCTGCGCTTGTCCGAGCAGGCGCTGGAGCAGGCCAAGGCGGTCGGTGCCACCGATGAAGTGGCCGAGCTGAAGCTGGCTGAAGACAAACTGGCCCGGGCTCGTTCCAACATGACCAGTGAATCCTATCGCGACGCGCGCATGCGCGCCGAGCAGGCCGAGCTCGATGCGCGTCTGGCCGAGGCGCGGGTGCTGACGGTCAAGAGCAAGGAGCAGCTGGACTTGCTGCAGTCGCGGGTCAATCGCCTGCGTAAACAGTTGGGGGAGCAGCGGTGAGTTCGATCAAACCTTTAGTGGCACTGTTGTTGCTCGGCGCGGTGGGCTTGCAGGGTTGTGCCAGCCAGCGCAGCGAGGTGGCGCTGGATGAGGCTACGGCCAAGTTTCAGACGGTCAAGGACGATTCCGACGTGTTGCGCAGCGCGCCGCGTGACGTGATTCGTGCCGGTGAATCCCTGGCCCGTGCCGAGCGCCTGTCCAGTTATCTGGGCACCGGTGCCGATGTGCGTCATTACGCTTACTTGAGCCAGCGCTACAGCGACATCGCCCGTGAGCACAGCAACCTGGTGCTCAATCAGGAACGTCTGGCCAAGCTTGAGCTCGAGCGTCAGCGCCTGCAGCTGGCCCTGCGCGAAGCCAAGCTTGCCAGCGTGCAGCAGCAGGGCAAGTGGCTGGAGGCGCAGATTGTCAGCCTGGCCACCGAGCAGAGCGATCGCGGCCTGGTCATGACCCTGGGCGACGTGCTGTTCGATACCGGGCATGCGGAGTTGAAGAACTCGGCCAGCCGCACCGTGCTCAAGCTGGTGCAATTCCTTCAGCTCAACCCCAAGCGGGTCGTGCGTATCGAGGGCTACACCGACAGCACCGGTACGCCGGAAGACAACCTCAAGCTCTCCCGTGATCGGGCGCAGGCGGTGGCAGATATGCTGATCGATCTTGGCGTCGATGAAAAACGCATCCAGGTCGAAGGCTATGGCGACCAGTATCCGGTCGAGGCCAACGCCTCGGAGCGGGGCAGGGCGCAGAACCGTCGGGTCGAGATCGTCTTTTCCGACGAGAAGGGCAAGCTTGGCGCGGCGCGCTGAGTAATAGATGAAGAAACCCGGAGGCCGCACAGCTCCGGGTTTTTTTATGGGCGATCACCTGGTTGTGAAAAATGGCACACGCCAGCCTCTGTCACGCAACTGTATTGTCGACTATTCTGCAATCTGTCCCAGTACACTTCGCAACTGTTCCGGTATTCTTGCTCAAAACAGCCGTACAAAAACAACTACATTGCCTGCGTGTCGAGAACTGATCATGACCAACCTGCTGCTTTATCAGCGCATCGCCCAGCAACTGGCCGAAGATATTCGCCGCGGTGTGTATCAGCCAGGGGAGCGCGTGCCGTCGGTGCGCAAGATGAGCTCGCAGCTCAATGTCAGCCATGCCACGGTGCTCCAGGCCTACGCCAACCTCGAAGACCAGGGGCTGATCCGCGCGCGACCACAGTCCGGCTACTATGTGCACCAGACCCCGGCACTGACCGCGCAGACGCCGGATATCGCCCGGGTCGAGCGTCCCGGCCTGGTCACGCGCAGCAGCATCATCCAGCAGGTGCTGACCGAGGCTCGGCGCGACGGGGTGTTCCCTTTTGGCGCGGCGGTACCCCATGTCGATTACCTGCCGGTGCGGGCGCTGCACCAGCAGTTGGCCAAGGTCACCCGCTTTCATAGCCCGCGGGCCTTCAGCTACATGTTCAGCCCGGGCTTTGAGCCCCTGCGTCGGCAGATCGCCATTCGCATGCGCGATGCCGGTGTGGTGGTCGACCCCAGCGAAGTAGTGGTCACCCATGGCTGCGTCGATGCCCTGCAGATGTCGCTACGGGTGCTGACCCGCCCGGGCGACCTGATCGCCGCCGAATCGCCGACTTACTACGGCTTGCTGCAACTGGCCGATTTGCTCGGCCTGAAAGTCATCGAAATTCCCAGTGATCCGTCCACCGGCATCAGTCTTGAGGCCTTGCAGCTGGCCGCCAACCAGTGGTCGATCAAGGCACTGGTGTTGACCGCGCGCCTGAGCAACCCGCTGGGCGGCACCATCCCGGAAGACCGGCAGAAGCAGTTGCTGCGCCTGGCCTCGGACTTCGATATTCAGATCGTCGAGGACGATATCTACGGCGAGCTGATGTTCGAGCAAGGCAAGACCAAGTCCCTCAAGGCCTTCGATCGGCTAGGGCGGGTGATCTATTGCTCGAGTTTCTCCAAGACCCTGTCGCCAGGGGTGCGAATTGGCTGGATGGTTGCCGGCAAGTACCAGGCGGAAATCCAGCGCTTGCAGACCTTCACTACCCATTCGGCCTGCAGCGTGACCCAGATGGGGGTGGCGTCCTATCTGGAGAACGGCGGCTACGATCGGCATTTGCGCTACATCCGCCAGGAGTATCGGAAGAATCTCAGTGCTTATCAGTTGGCGGTGCAGCAGCATTTTCCTGAAGGTACGCAGATGACCCGGCCCACCGGCGGCTTCATCCTCTGGGTCAGCTTGCCGGGGCGGGTCAACACCCAGGAGTTGCATGTACGTGCGCTGCAGCAGGGCATCAGTATTGCGCCGGGGTTGATCTTCAGTAACACCGAGCAGTTCAACCACTGCATTCGCCTGAACTGCGGCATCCCGTGGAACCGTGAGGCGGAGCGGGCAGTAATGACCTTGGGTATGTTGGCCAGCCAGTTATGCCAAGAATCTGCCTCGGGCGCTTTTTTCTAGACTTGCCAGTCGTGTCAGGAACGGGGAGCATAAGCATTTTCAGGGATAGTCGTCGGTGCCTATGAAAGTGTTGCGTAGTATCGGGTTGTCCCTGTGTTTGCTGGGTGGATTGGCCTGTACCTCGGTAGCAGTGGCTGAAACCGCACCGGCGAGCAAGGCCCCTGCAACGAAAAGCGTCAAGCCTGCCGCCAAGCCAAAGCAGGCGAAAGCGGCACCGGTGAGAAAGAAGGCGACTACCAAGGCCGCCCAGCGCAGCACGCGCAAAAACGTCAAGGCGGCACCACAGCCATTGCCCAAGGCCAAGCTGGACCTGAGCCTGCCCTCCGGCATGGTCAAGGAGCTCAAGCCCGATACCCAGGAACAGGCGCCGCTGCCCAAGCCGCTGTTGCCCTACCTGTTCGGCGAAAAGCCTCCGTCCGACAGCCCCTTCCAGCTCAATGGCCGGCTGATCAGCAACGAAATGCAGCTGCAGCTGCGAAACGAAAGCCGCAAGGATGTCGAGGGCGCGGCGATCGAGTTCGAGTTCAAGCAGTAGGGCGAAACTGACTGTTCGGTCATCGCATGTGCAGCTGATATTTCATCCCGTCAGTAATTTCAAACGCCTGTTTAAGCGGTTACTATCCGGGTTCATTCATCATTTGTTACTCCGAGGATTCTGTTGTCATGAACTGCCGTGAAGGTTGTGGCGCCTGCTGCATCGCGCCCTCCATCAGCTCGCCGATACCGGGTATGCCCAAGGGCAAGCCAGCCGGCGAGCGCTGCTTGCACCTGTCGGTTGCCAATCTCTGTGGCTTGTTCGGCAAGCCCGAGCGTCCGGCGGTGTGCGGTGGTTTCAAGGCAGAGGCCGAAATCTGCGGCAACGACCGCGACGAGGCAATCAGGATCCTGGGGTGGCTGGAGCAAATGACGGCAGCTTGAATCGCGGATCTTCGACAATAAGGAACAAGACAATGGGATCGTTTAAACAAGTGGCACTGGTGTTGGGGCTTGGCGCGGTACTGGTGCCGCTGGCCCATGCCGAGGACTGGAAGCAGGCCAAGAACGAGGACGGGATCAAGGTCGAGCTCAGCGAGGTTGCCGGTTCCGATTACAAGGCCTACCGCGGCGTCACCTTTATCAAGGCACCACTGGCGAAGGTCAGGGCCCTGCAGGAAGATGTCGTCGGTGCCTGTGCCTGGATTCATGAGTGCAAGTCGCAAAAGCTGCTGAAAACCGAAGGCGACCAGAGCTGGACCTACACCCAGTTCAATACCCCGTGGCCGGTCACTGCGCGTGATTCGGTCATGCATGTCACCACCACCGAGGCCGCCGATGGCAGCCTGACCCGCAAGCTTGAAGGCGTACCGAAGTACTTGCCGGAAGAGAAGGGCTTCGTGCGGGTGGCCAAGGTTGATGGTTTCTGGAGGCTGCAGCCAAAAGATGGCGGCACTGAGGTAACTTACCAGGTGCACACCGAACCGGGCGGTAGCGTGCCGTCAATGGTGGCCAACAAGTTTGTGGTGGATGCGCCGTTCAATACCTTGAAGGCATTGAAGGAGAGGGCTGAGAAATAGTCAGTACAGTTGTGGTGGGTGAGGGGTGCTGGTCAACTGTTAGATAATCGCGGGTCAAGCCCGCTCCCACAGGTTCTGTAGGAGCGGGCTTGCCCCGCGATGAGTCCCCCCCCCAGGCCCCAATAAAAAAGGCTGCCCGAAGGCAGCCTTTTTCGTGTTCGGCCCAAAGGCTTACTTGCGGTCTTCCAGCTTGACGATGTCGCGCGACTCGTAGCCGGTGTACAGCTGGCGAGGGCGGCCGATCTTGTACGGGCTGGAGAGCATTTCTTTCCAGTGCGAAATCCAGCCGACGGTCCGCGCCAGGGCGAAGATCACGGTGAACATGCTGGTTGGAATGCCGATCGCCTTGAGGATGATCCCCGAGTAGAAGTCGACGTTCGGGTACAGCGAGCGCTCGATGAAGTAAGGATCGGTGAGGGCGATCTCTTCCAGGCGCATGGCCAGTTCCAGCTGCGGGTCGTTCTTGATGCCCAGCTCGCGCAGGACTTCGTCGCAGGTCTGTTTCATCACGGTGGCGCGCGGGTCGCGGTTCTTGTAAACGCGGTGACCGAAGCCCATCAGCTTGAACGGATCGTTCTTGTCCTTGGCCTTGGCGATGAACTTGTCGATGTTCGAGACATCGCCGATTTCATCGAGCATGGTCAGTACCGCTTCGTTGGCGCCGCCGTGGGCAGGGCCCCACAGTGCAGCGATACCGGCGGCGATACAGGCGAACGGGTTGGCGCCGGAGGAGCCTGCCAGACGGACGGTAGAGGTCGAGGCGTTCTGCTCGTGGTCGGCGTGGAGGATGAAGATCCGGTCCATTGCCTTGGCCAGTACCGGGCTGATCGGTTTGATCTCGCACGGGGTGTTGAACATCATGTGCAGGAAGTTTTCCGCGTACGACAGGTCGTTGCGCGGGTACATCATGGGCTGGCCCATGGAGTACTTGTACACCATCGCCGCCAGGGTCGGCATCTTGGCGACCAGGCGAACCGCGGAGATTTCGCGGTGCTGCGGGTTATTGATGTCCAGCGAGTCGTGGTAGAACGCCGACAGGGCGCCAACCACGCCGCACATGACGGCCATCGGGTGAGCGTCGCGGCGGAAGCCGTTGAAGAAGGACTTCAACTGCTCGTGCACCATGGTGTGGTTCTTCACGGTGCTGACGAACTGGGCCTTCTGCTCGGCATTCGGTAGTTCGCCGTTGAGCAGCAGATAGCAGGTCTCGAGGTAGTCGGATTTTTCGGCCAGCTGTTCGATCGGATAGCCGCGATGCAGCAGGATACCCTTGTCGCCGTCGATATAAGTGATCTTCGACTCGCAGGATGCGGTCGCCATGAAACCAGGGTCGAAAGTGAAGTGACCCGTGGCCCCCAACCCTCTAACGTCGATAACATCGGGACCAACGGTGCCGGTTAAAATGGGCAGCTCGACGGGGGCTGCGCCCTCGATGACCAACTGCGCTTTTTTGTCAGCCATGTGGCCTCCTATTAATGCTTGAAATCATCAGACAGACCCCCCACGCAGGGCCCGCACCACTATAGTGAGATAAATTCGAATGTCAATTTGCCTAAAGCACGGTTGTAAAGGGCTTTGGGCGCTGTTTTTCCTCGAAATTACCGCCCGTTTACGCCTTTTGTTCATTAAAGGCAATGCGCTATTTGGGCTAGGTGTCTGCGTTGTCATTAGTAGCCTAACTGTCTATAATCGGCCCCCGACCGCCAGGGGCTTGCAAGCCCGTGTTGCTGGGGTCGTCACTCCCTGGGTGGTGGGTACCTGACCAGTACACTTACCAACAACTTTGCCCTGCTTGCTAGGGGCTCTTCAGTGTGAAAAAAGCCGTGAAAAGCCAACGACCTGTAAACCTAGACCTAAGGACCATCAAACTCCCCATTACCGGCGTTACGTCATTTCTTCACCGTGTTTCCGGCATCATCCTCTTCCTGGGCCTTGGCTTCATGCTTTATGCATTGGGCAAATCCCTGGGTTCGGAGGAAGGTTTCGCCGAGGTGAAGGCATGCTTGACCAGTCCGCTGGCCAAGTTCGTGGCATGGGGCCTCCTGTCCGCCTTGCTGTATCACTTGGTAGCCGGTGTGCGCCACTTGATCATGGACATGGGCATCGGTGAAACGCTGGAAGGCGGCCGACTGGGCTCGAAAATTATCATCGCCGTTTCCGTGGTGGTGATTGTGCTGGCAGGAGTTTGGATATGGTAACCAACGTCACGAACCTCTCGCGTTCGGGCCTCTATGACTGGATGGCGCAGCGCGTTTCTGCGGTCGTTCTCGCGGCTTATTTCATTTTCCTGATCGGATACCTGATCGCGCACCCGGGCATCGAGTTTGCCCAGTGGCACGCTCTGTTCTCCAACAACGCGATGCGTATCTTCAGTCTGCTGGCCCTTGTAGCCCTGGGCGCTCACGCCTGGGTCGGCATGTGGACCATTGCCACCGACTACCTGACGCCGATGGCGCTGGGCAAGTCGGCGACTGCCGTACGTTTCCTGTTCCAGGCGGTATGTGGTGTCGCGATGTTCGCGTACTTCGTCTGGGGTGTGCAGATTCTCTGGGGTATCTGATTCATGGCTAACATTCCTACGATTACATTCGACGCCATCATCATTGGTGGCGGCGGTGCCGGCATGCGCGCTGCGCTGCAGCTGGCCCAGGGCGGTCACAAGACTGCCGTGATCACCAAGGTCTTCCCGACCCGTTCGCACACTGTATCGGCCCAGGGTGGCATCACCTGCGCCATCGCTTCGGCCGACCCGAACGATGATTGGCGCTGGCACATGTACGATACCGTCAAGGGTTCCGACTACATCGGTGACCAGGACGCTATCGAATACATGTGTCAGGAAGGCCCTGCTGCCGTGTTCGAGCTGGACCACATGGGTCTGCCGTTCTCGCGTACCGAACAAGGCCGTATCTACCAGCGCCCGTTCGGCGGTCAGTCCAAGGACTTCGGTAAAGGTGGCCAGGCCGCCCGTACCTGCGCCGCTTCCGACCGTACCGGTCACGCGCTGCTGCACACCCTGTACCAGGGCAACTTGAAGGCAGGCACCACCTTCCTCAACGAGTACTACGCCGTTGACCTGGTGAAGAACCAGGAAGGCGCGTTCGTCGGTGTGATTGCAATCTGCATCGAAACCGGCGAAACCCTGTACATCAAAGCCAAGGCCACCGTTCTGGCGACTGGCGGTGCAGGCCGTATCTACTCCTCCACCACCAATGCCCTGATCAACACCGGTGACGGTATCGGCATGGCCCTGCGTGCAGGCGTTCCGGTCCAGGATATCGAGATGTGGCAGTTCCACCCGACCGGCATCGCCGGCGCTGGTGTACTGGTCACTGAAGGTTGCCGTGGTGAAGGCGGTTACCTGATCAACAAGCACGGCGAGCGTTTCATGGAACGTTACGCGCCTAACGCCAAAGACCTTGCTGGTCGTGACGTTGTGGCCCGTTCCATGGTTAAAGAGATCATCGCCGGCAACGGCTGTGGCCCTAACGGCGACCACGTGATGCTCAAGCTTGACCACCTGGGTGAAGAAGTGCTGCACAGCCGCCTGCCAGGTATCTGTGAACTGTCCAAGACCTTCGCTCACGTCGACCCTGTGGTCGCGCCGGTTCCTGTTGTCCCAACCTGCCACTACATGATGGGCGGCGTTGCCACCAACATCCATGGTCAGGCGATGACCCAGGACGCCGATGGCGTTGATCACATCATCCCGGGTCTGTTCGCGGTAGGTGAAGTGGCGTGCGTATCGGTTCACGGTGCCAACCGCCTGGGCGGCAACTCGCTGCTCGACCTGGTGGTCTTCGGTCGTGCTGCCGGCCTGCACCTGGAAAAAGCGCTGAGCGACGGTATCGAATACCTCGACGCCAGCGACACCGACATCGATGTTGCCCTGAGCCGCCTGAACAAGCTCAACGAGCGCAACACCGGTGAAGACGTGGCTACCCTGCGTCGCGAGCTGCAGAGCTGCATGCAGAACTACTTCGGTGTATTCCGCACTGGCGAATACATGCAGAAGGGTATCGAGCAACTGGCTGGCCTGCGCGAGCGTATCGCCAACGTCAAGATCAACGACAAGTCCCAGGCCTTCAACACCGCGCGTATCGAAGCGCTGGAGCTGCAGAACCTGCTGGAAGTCGCTGAAGCCACTGCAATCGCTGCAGAAGTCCGTAAAGAGTCCCGCGGTGCGCACGCCCGTGAAGACTTCGAAGACCGTGACGACGAAAACTGGCTGTGCCACACCCTGTACTTCCCGGGTGAGAAGCGCGTCGCCAAGCGCGCCGTCAACTTCGCGCCGAAAACCGTTCCGGCGTTCGAGCCTAAAGTCCGGACTTACTAAGGGTGGCCACAATGTTGCAAGTCGAAGTTTATCGTTACAACCCCGATACCGACTCGGCACCCAAGATGCAGGTGTTCCAGGTCGATACCGGCGGCAAGGACCTGATGGTTCTCGATGTATTGGCACTGATCAAAGAGCAGGACGAAGGTTTCTCGTATCGTCGCTCCTGCCGTGAGGGTGTTTGCGGTTCCGATGGCATGAACATCAACGGCAAGAACGGTCTGGCCTGCATCACGCCGCTTTCGGCCGTGGTCAAGCGCAACAAGCTGATCGTCCGCCCTTTGCCTGGATTGCCGGTCATTCGTGACCTGGTCGTCGATATGAGCATCTTCTACAAGCAGTACGAGAAGGTGAAGCCATTCCTGCAGAACGACACGCCGGCTCCGGCCATCGAGCGCCTGCAGTCGCCGGAAGAGCGTGAAAAGCTGGACGGTCTGTACGAGTGCATCCTGTGCGCTTGCTGCTCGACTTCCTGCCCGTCGTTCTGGTGGAACCCGGACAAGTTCCTCGGTCCAGCTGCACTGCTGCAGGCCTATCGCTTCCTGGCCGACAGCCGTGACACCAAGACCCAGGAGCGTCTGGCTTCGCTGGATGACCCGTTCAGCGTGTTCCGTTGCCGCGGCATCATGAACTGCGTGAACGTTTGCCCTAAAGGTCTGAACCCGACCAAGGCCATCGGTCACGTACGTAACATGCTGCTGCAAAGCGGTACCTGATTTTAAAAGTGTTGTACCCGTAGTACGCCAAGGTGCGGGCCGTTGCCCGCACCAAGGTGAAACCCGAGCTGGGGCCCACAAAGCCCAAGCTTTTACCTATGAAGATATGAGACCAGCAGGGGCTTCCGGGCTGGTACCCGGAAAATCTGTAGGATCCTTGGTGGCTTGGTTGGGTCGCTGCATTAGGACTTTTTCCAGGCGTGCTGTGGCTCTTGCCGATCCGTCCCCTAACCGAGGGTGACCAAGCATGCAAGAAAGCGTGATGCAGCGCATGTGGGATAGCGCCCACCTTTCAGGTGGTAACGCTGCATATGTGGAAGAGCTCTACGAGCTTTACCTGCACGACCCTAACGCTGTGCCAGAAGAGTGGCGCACTTACTTCCAGAAGTTGCCCGCCGAAGGCAGCACCGCTACCGATGTATCGCACTCTACAATCCGCGACCATTTCGTACTGCTGGCAAAGAACCAGCGCCGCGCCCAACCGGTTTCCGCCGGCAGCGTGAGCAGTGAACACGAGAAGAAGCAGGTTGAAGTTCTGCGACTGATCCAGGCCTACCGTATGCGCGGCCACCAAGCTGCTAAGCTCGACCCCCTGGGGTTGTGGCAGCGCCCTGCGCCAGTAGACCTGTCGATCAATCATTACGGCTTGACCAATGCCGATCTTGATACGACCTTCCGTGCCGGCGACCTGTTCATCGGCAAAGAGGAAGCGAGCCTACGCGAAATCTTCGACGCTTTGCAGCAGACATATTGCCGCACCATTGGCGCCGAATTCACCCACATCGTCGACTCCGAGCAGCGCAGCTGGTTCCAGCAGCGTCTGGAGAGCGTACGTGGGCGTCCAGTCTTCTCCGCGGATATTCAGAGCCACCTGCTCGAGCGCGTCACCGCCGCTGAGGGTCTGGAAAAATACCTGGGTACCAAATACCCGGGCACCAAGCGTTTCGGCCTGGAAGGCGGCGAGAGCCTGATTCCGATGCTGGACGAGCTGATTCAACGCTCCGGTTCCTACGGCACCAAGGAAGTTGTCATCGGCATGGCCCACCGTGGCCGTCTGAACGTACTGGTCAACACCTTCGGCAAGAACCCGCGCGACCTGTTCGACGAGTTCGAAGGCAAGAAGAAGGTCGAGCTGGGTTCCGGTGACGTGAAATACCACCAGGGCTTCTCGTCCAACGTGATGACCGCCGGTGGCGAAGTTCACCTGGCCATGGCGTTCAACCCTTCGCACCTGGAAATCGTCTCGCCAGTGGTTGAAGGTTCGGTACGTGCCCGTCAGGACCGTCGCAACGACACCGTTGGCGACAAGGTACTGCCGATTTCCATCCACGGTGACGCGGCATTCGCCGGTCAAGGCGTGGTCATGGAAACCTTCCAGATGTCGCAGACCCGCGGTTTCAAGACCGGCGGTACCGTGCACATCGTGATCAACAACCAGGTTGGTTTCACCATCAGCAACCCGCTGGACTCGCGTTCCACCGAGTACTGCACCGACGTCGCCAAGATGATTCAGGCGCCGATCCTGCACGTCAACGGTGATGATCCGGAAGCGGTGCTGTTCGTGACCCAGCTGGCGGTTGATTACCGCATGCAGTTCAAGCGTGACGTGGTCATCGACCTGGTCTGCTACCGTCGTCGCGGCCACAACGAGGCCGACGAGCCGAACGGCACCCAGCCGCTGATGTACCAGCAGATCACCAAGCAGCGCACCACCCGCGAGCTGTACGCCGAAGCCCTGACCCAGTCGGGTCGTCTTGACGCCGAGCGCGTCCAGGCCAAGGTCGACGAGTACCGCAACGCGCTGGACAATGGCCTGCACGTCGTAAAAAGCCTGGTCAAAGAGCCGAACAAGGAGCTGTTCGTTGACTGGCGTCCGTACCTGGGCCACGCCTGGACCGCGCGTCACGACACCCGCTTCGATCTGAAGACCCTGCAGGAACTGTCGGCCAAGCTGCTGGAACTGCCGGAAGGCTTCGTGGTTCAGCGTCAGGTTTCGAAGATCTACGAAGACCGCCAGAAGATGCAAGCCGGTGGCTTGCCGATCAACTGGGGCTACGCCGAAACCATGGCCTACGCCACCCTCGCGTTCGAAGGTCACCCGATTCGCATGACGGGCCAGGATATTGGTCGCGGCACCTTCTCTCACCGCCATGCGGTGTTGCACAACCAGAAGGACGCCAGCACCTACATCCCGTTGCAGAACCTCTATGAAGGCCAGCCACGTTTCGACCTGTACGATTCGTTCCTGTCCGAAGAAGCGGTCCTGGCATTCGAATACGGTTACTCGACCACCCAGCCAAACGCGCTGGTGATCTGGGAAGCCCAGTTCGGCGACTTCGCCAACGGTGCCCAGGTGGTTGTCGACCAGTTCATCACCAGCGGCGAGCACAAGTGGGGCCGTCTGTGCGGTCTGACCATGCTGCTGCCACACGGTTATGAAGGGCAGGGGCCTGAGCACTCCTCGGCACGTCTGGAACGTTACCTGCAGCTGTGCGCCGAGCACAACGTCCAGGTGTGCGTACCGACCACCCCGGCTCAGATCTACCACCTGCTGCGTCGTCAGGTCATCCGTCCGCTGCGCAAGCCGCTGATCGTGCTGACACCAAAGTCGCTGCTGCGCCACAAGCTGGCCATCTCGACCCTGGAAGAACTGGCCGAAGGCTCGTTCCAGACCGTGATCCCGGAAATCGATACCCTCGATCCGAAAAAAGTCACGCGCCTGGTCCTGTGCAGCGGCAAGGTCTACTACGATCTGCTGGAAAAACGCCGTGCCGAAGGCCGCGAAGATATCGCCGTCGTGCGTATCGAGCAGCTGTATCCGTTCCCTGAAGACGACCTGGTCGAAATCCTCGCGCCGTACACCAATCTCAAGGATGTGGTGTGGTGTCAGGAAGAACCGATGAACCAGGGCGCCTGGTACAGCAGCCAGCACCACATGCGTCGTATCCTGACCCGTCACAACAAGGACTTGGTCCTCGAGTACGCCGGTCGCGATGCTTCGGCAGCACCTGCCTGTGGTTACGCTTCGATGCACGCCGAGCAGCAGGAAAAACTGCTGCAAGATGCCTTCACCGTTTAATGCCATCGCGCACCAGAAACCGAATTTAAGGAACCACTGATAATGGCTATCGAGATCAAAGCCCCTACTTTCCCGGAATCGGTTGCCGATGGCACCGTTGCCACCTGGCACAAGCAGCCGGGCGAAGCCGTCAAGCGTGACGAGCTGATCGTCGACATCGAAACCGACAAGGTTGTCCTGGAAGTACTGGCTACCGCTGACGGCGTACTGGGTGCAATCGTCAAGGGCGAGGGCGACACCGTCCTGTCCGACGAAGTCCTGGGCTCGATCGTAGAAGGTGGCGTTGCTGGCGCAGCACCTGCCGCTGCTGCCGCGCCTGCTGCCGCTGCTCCTGCCGCCGCCGCTGCTGGCGACGAAGACGCCATCGGCGCTCCGGCTGCCCGCAAGCTGGCCGAAGAAAACGGCATTGCCCTGAACAGCATCAAGGGCACCGGCAAAGACGGTCGCATCACCAAGGAAGACGTGGTTGCTGCCATCGAAGCGAAGAAATCCGCTCCGGCTGCCGCTCCTGCCGCCAAGCCAGCCGCCGCTGCTGCCCCGGTTGTCGCCACTGGCGATCGTACCGAGAAGCGCGTGCCGATGACTCGCGTGCGCGCTACCGTGGCCAAGCGCCTGGTAGAAGCACAGTCGAACATGGCCATGCTGACCACCTTCAACGAAGTCGACATGACCGAAGTCATGGCCCTGCGTTCGAAGTACAAGGACCTGTTCGAGAAGACCCACAACGGCGTGCGCCTGGGCTTCATGTCGTTCTTCGTCAAGGCGGCCACCGAAGCGCTGAAACGCTTCCCGGCCGTCAACGCCTCGATCGACGGTTCCGACATCGTCTACCACGGTTATGCGGACATCGGCGTTGCCGTTTCCAGCGACCGCGGCCTGGTGGTACCGGTACTGCGCAACGCCGAGCAAATGAGCCTGGCTGAGATCGAGAACGGCATCGCCACCTTCGGCAAGAAAGCCCGTGACGGCAAACTGTCGATCGACGAAATGACCGGTGGTACTTTCACCATCACCAACGGTGGTACCTTTGGTTCGATGATGTCGACCCCGATCGTCAACCCGCCGCAGGCTGCGATTCTGGGCATGCACAACATCATCCAGCGTCCTATGGCCGTTAACGGTCAGGTCGTGATCCGTCCGATGATGTACCTGGCACTGTCCTACGACCACCGTCTGATCGACGGTAAAGAAGCCGTGACCTTCCTGGTGACCATCAAGAACCTGCTGGAAGACCCGGCTCGTCTGCTGCTGGATATCTGATTGAGCAGCTGCAAGCTGCAAGCTTCAAGCGGCAAGCCTGAACGGTTTGCGCTTGAACTTGTGGCTTGCAGCTTATCGCTTGCAGCTTTAAAGAGGATTTTCTGAATGTCGCAAAAATTTGATGTGGTAGTGATTGGCGCAGGTCCTGGCGGCTACGTAGCTGCCATCAAGGCCGCGCAGCTCGGTCTGAGCACTGCCTGTATCGAGAAGTACACTGACGGCGAAGGCAAGCTGGCCCTCGGCGGTACCTGCCTGAACGTGGGTTGCATTCCTTCCAAGGCGCTGCTGGACAGCTCCTGGAAATACAAGGAAGCCAAAGAGAGCTTCAACGTCCATGGTATCTCCACTGGCGAAGTGAAGATGGACGTCGCCGCGATGGTTGGCCGCAAGGCCGGCATCGTCAAGAACCTGACCGGCGGTGTTGCCACCCTGTTCAAGGCCAACGGCGTGACCTCGATCCAGGGCCACGGCAAGCTGCTGGCTGGCAAGAAGGTCGAAGTCACCAAGGCTGACGGCACCACCGAAATCATCGAAGCCGAAAACGTCATCCTGGCTTCCGGTTCGCGTCCGATCGACATTCCACCGGCTCCGGTCGACCAGAATGTCATCGTCGACTCCACCGGCGCCCTGGAATTCCAGGCCGTACCTAAGCGCCTGGGCGTGATCGGTGCTGGTGTGATCGGTCTGGAACTGGGTTCGGTCTGGGCGCGCCTGGGTGCGCAAGTCACCGTCCTGGAAGCCCTGGACACCTTCCTGATGGCCGCTGACGCCGCTGTCTCCAAGGAAGCGCTGAAAACCCTGACCAAGCAAGGTCTGGACATCAAGCTGGGCGCTCGCGTGACCGGCTCCAAGGTCAACGGCGCTGAAGTCGAAGTGACCTACACCGATGCCAACGGCGAGCAGAAGATCACCTTCGACAAGCTGATCGTTGCGGTCGGCCGTCGTCCGGTGACCACCGATCTGCTGGCTGCCGACAGCGGCGTGACCATCGACGAGCGTGGTTTCATCTTCGTCGACGATCACTGCGCGACCAGCGTACCGGGCGTCTACGCCATCGGTGACGTGGTTCGTGGCATGATGCTGGCGCACAAGGCCTCGGAAGAGGGCATCATGGTTGTCGAGCGCATCAAGGGCCACAAAGCCCAGATGAACTACGACCTGATCCCGTCGGTTATCTACACCCACCCGGAAATCGCATGGGTCGGTAAAACCGAACAGACCTTGAAGGCCGAAGGCGTTGAGGTTAACGTGGGCACCTTCCCGTTCGCGGCCAGCGGCCGTGCGATGGCTGCCAACGACACCGGTGGTTTCGTCAAGGTCATCGCCGATGCCAAGACCGACCGCGTCCTGGGTGTACACGTGATTGGCCCATCGGCTGCCGAATTGGTGCAGCAGGGTGCAATCGCAATGGAATTCGGCACCAGCGCCGAAGATCTGGGCATGATGGTTTTCTCCCATCCGACCCTGTCCGAAGCGCTGCATGAAGCCGCGCTGGCAGTGAATGGCGGTGCCATTCACGTTGCCAACCGTAAGAAGCGTTAAACAATAAGAAACCACGGCGGGTGGCCCGTCGTGAGTCTTGCGTGCATGACTCACCGCGGAAAGTCCGCCGGACTCGAACTCCCGGAGCATACCGGGGGCAAGTGGTCACAGGTGGCGCGGCACTCCTTTGGGGCGCAGCGCCGAAGCGCAGTACCTAACGAAGACGGTAAAAAGCATGAATCTTCACGAGTATCAGGGTAAGCAGCTGTTCGCTGAATACGGCCTGCCAGTTTCCAAGGGTTTCGCAGTCGACACCCCTGAAGCTGCCGCAGAAGCCTGCGACAAGATCGGTGGCACCGAGTGGGTTGTCAAAGCCCAGGTCCACGCCGGTGGTCGCGGTAAAGCGGGCGGCGTCAAGCTGGTTCGCAGCAAGGAAGACGCCAAGGCGTTCGCTGCGCAATGGTTGGGCAAGCGTCTGGTGACCTACCAGACCGACGCCAACGGTCAGCCAGTGACCAAGATCCTGGTCGAATCCTGCACTGACATCGCCAAAGAGCTGTACCTGGGCGCTGTAGTCGACCGTTCGAGCCGTCGTATCGTGTTCATGGCCTCCACCGAAGGTGGCGTGGACATCGAGAAAGTCGCTCACGAAACTCCTGAGAAGATCATCAAGGCTACTATCGATCCACTGGTTGGCGCTCAGCCATTCCAGGGTCGTGAACTGGCGTTCCAGCTGGGTCTGGAAGGCAAGCAAGTTGCTCAGTTCGCCAAGATTTTCGTAGGCCTGGCCAAATTGTTCAAAGAACACGACCTGGCCCTGCTAGAAGTAAACCCGCTGGTCATCAAGGCCGACGGCGACCTGCACTGCCTCGATGCCAAGATCAACATCGACGCTAACGCCATGTACCGTCAGCCTAAGCTGAAAACCTTCCACGACCCGTCGCAAGACGACCCTCGTGAAGCCCACGCTGCCAGCTTCGAGCTGAACTACGTGGCCCTGGAAGGCAACATCGGCTGCATGGTCAACGGTGCCGGCCTGGCCATGGGTACCATGGACATCGTCAACCTGCACGGCGGCAAGCCAGCCAACTTCCTCGACGTAGGTGGTGGTGCTACCAAAGAGCGCGTTACCGAAGCCTTCAAGATCATCCTGTCCGACAGCAATGTCGCGGCCGTTCTGGTCAACATCTTCGGCGGCATCGTTCGCTGCGACATGATTGCCGAAGGCATCATTGGCGCTGTGAAAGAAGTCGGCGTCAAGGTACCGGTTGTTGTTCGCCTGGAAGGCAACAACGCTGAACTGGGTGCTAAAGTACTGGCAGAAAGCGGTTTGAACATCATTGCTGCAACCAGCCTGACCGACGCTGCTCAACAAGTTGTCAAAGCTGCGGAGGGCAAGTAATGAGCGTCCTGATCAATAAAGACACCAAAGTCATCTGCCAGGGCTTCACCGGCTCGCAAGGTACTTTCCACTCCGAACAGGCCATCGCCTACGGCACCAAGATGGTCGGCGGCGTGACCCCGGGCAAGGGTGGCACCACCCACCTGGGCCTGCCAGTGTTCAACACTGT
>NZ_JH650771.1:77964-117097 GCF_000259195.1 Pseudomonas donghuensis | reverse complement strand
AACACTGAAAAAAAAGCCGTAGCGGCTACCGGCGCTGACGCGTCGGTCATCTACGTTCCGGCTCCTTTCTGCAAGGACTCGATCCTGGAAGCTGCCTTCGGCGGCATCAAGCTGATCGTCTGCATCACCGAAGGCATTCCTACCCTGGACATGCTCGATGCCAAGGTCAAGTGCGACGAGCTGGGTGTTACCCTGATCGGCCCTAACTGCCCAGGCGTCATCACTCCGGGCGAGTGCAAGATCGGCATCATGCCAGGTCACATCCACTTGCCAGGCAAGGTCGGTATCGTTTCGCGTTCCGGCACCCTGACCTACGAAGCGGTCAAGCAGACCACTGACGCCGGTTTCGGTCAGTCCACCTGCGTCGGTATCGGTGGCGACCCGATCCCGGGCTCCAACTTCATCGACATCCTGAAGCTGTTCCAGGAAGACCCGAAGACCGAAGCGATCGTCATGATCGGCGAGATCGGCGGTTCGGCTGAAGAAGAAGCGGCTGCCTACATCAAGGCCAACGTCACCAAGCCTGTGGTTTCCTACATCGCTGGTGTTACCGCTCCTGCGGGCAAGCGTATGGGCCACGCTGGCGCCATCATCTCCGGCGGCAAAGGCACTGCAGACGAGAAATTCGCTGCGCTGCAGGACGCTGGTGTGAAAACCGTGCGTTCGCTGGCAGACATCGGCAAGGCCCTGGCCGAGCTGACTGGCTGGGAAGTGAAGAAGTAATCACTGCCCAGTAAACAAGAAAGGCCACCTTCGGGTGGCCTTTTTTGTTTACTGGGCAGCAGCTTCAAGCGACAAGCTTCAAGCTGCAAGAGGGTGTTGCGGCAAGCTTGCGGCTTGTAACTTGCGGCTTGGAGCTGTCGCGCAAGCGACACGCATATTCACACATCGGACAAGCAGCCCTGCAACAGTGCGTTTCTATGACAAATTCGTTAACCTATGCACTCATTTTGTGCCCGCTCCCCAAAAGGGAACGACACGCTAAACGGGTCTGGCTCATCCAGCCAGGCAGCATTTCCCTCACCCAAGGGGAAATCCCTCTCTAAATCCCGATTTCAGCAGTGTGGTATTTCCTTAATGAAAGTTTTGAAAGGCCAGGACATCCTGGCACTTGGTTTTATGACGTTCGCTTTGTTCGTCGGCGCGGGCAATATCATTTTCCCTCCTATCGTCGGTCTGCAATCCGGTCCACACGTGTGGATGGCGGCGCTGGGTTTTCTGATCACTGCTGTGGGCCTGCCGGTCATCACTGTCATCGCCCTGGCCAAGGTCGGCGGCGGCATGGATGCGCTGAGCAGCCCGATCGGCAAGGTCGCCGGCGGCCTGCTGGCAGCGGTGTGCTACCTGTCGGTAGGCCCGCTGTTCGCCACCCCGCGTACCGCCACCGTATCCTTCGAGGTAGGTGTTGCGCCGCTGACCGGTGAAAGCCCGCTGGCCCTGTTCATCTACAGCCTGGTGTACTTCCTGGTGGTGCTGGCGGTGTCCATGTACCCGGGCAAGCTGCTCGACACTGTCGGCCGCTTCCTCGCGCCGCTGAAGATCATTGCCCTGGCCGCACTCGGCATCGCCGCGTTCATGCTGCCAGCCGGTGGTATCGGCGAAGCACAGCCAGCCTATGTTGCCGCGCCGTTCTCCCAGGGCTTCATCAATGGTTACCTGACCATGGATACCCTCGGTGCGCTGGTGTTCGGTATCGTCATCGTCAACGCCATCCGTTCGCGCGGCGTCGAGTCGCCGCAGCTGATCACCCGCTACGCGATCATCGCTGGCCTGATCGCCGGTGTCGGCCTGGCCCTGGTGTACATCAGCCTGTTCCGCCTGGGTGCCGGCAGCCATGAGATCGCCGCCGGTGCCAGCAACGGCGCCGCGGTGTTGCATGCCTACGTGCAGCACACCTTCGGCTCGCTGGGCAGCGGCTTCCTCGCCGTGTTGATCGCCCTGGCCTGCCTGGTGACCGCCGTCGGCCTGACCTGCGCCTGCGCCGAGTACTTCAGCCAGGTGCTGCCGCTGTCGTACCGCACCCTGGTGGTGATCCTCGCGGCCTTCTCGCTGCTGATTTCCAACCTGGGCCTGACCAAGCTGATCCTGTTCTCGATCCCGGTGCTGACCGCTATCTACCCGCCGTGCATCGTGGTGGTAGGCCTGAGCTTCTGCAAGGACCTGTGGAACTCGCAAGTTCGCATCCTGGCGCCAGTGATGCTGGTGTCGTTGCTGTTCGGCATGATCGATGCCATCAAAGGCACTGTGCTGGCCAGTAAACTGCCGGACGTGCTGGCGCATCTGCCGCTGAGCGAGCAGGGCCTGGCCTGGCTGGTGCCTTCGGTGGTGACCCTGGGTGTTGCGGTGCTGTGTGACCGCATGCTGGGCAAGCCGCGCGAAGCGCTGGCCTGAGAATTAGCCATGTAACGGACACCGGCCACAAGCCAACAGGGTGTCCGTCACGGCAGATCCCAAGCCCCGCGTCCGAAAGGATGCGGGGCTTTTTCGTTTCTGCGGGCAAGACGTGTCTTTTTCTGCGGTAAAGCGTCGAAAGCCGGTCAATGGGCTTTATTGTGCTCGAAACTTCAATCAGGACCTTGCATGAGCTTCATTCAAAGCAATCTGATCCACCTGCTGGCCGCCTGCTGGTTTGTCGTCTGCTGGGGCGGTTATACCCGCTACGCGACCTGGAAGGGCCGTGATACTGCGTGCCTGGCCAGCGTACTGCACCTTTACCGCGAAGACTGGATGCGGCGCATGTTGTTGCGTGACAACCGCATCGCCGATGCCAGCGTGATCGGCAATCTGGAGCGCAATGCGTCGTTCTTCGCCTCCAGCACCCTGATTATTCTGGCCGGTATTCTCACCGTGCTCGGGGCTTCGGACCGCGCTGTATCGTTACTGGCGGATTTGCCGCTGGTCCAGCAGGCTTCCCAGGGGATGTCGGAAATCAAGTTGCTGTGCCTGGCGATGGTCTTTGTGTATGCCTTCTTCACCTTTAGCTGGTGCATGCGCCAATACAACTTTGCCGCGGTGCTGGTGGGCTCGGCGCCGATGATTGGTGAGCGCCATGTCAGTGAACTGGAGCGCAAGGCATTTGCCCTTAGAGCGGCCAGGGTTATTTCGCTGGCGGCCAACCAGTTCAACTTCGGCTTGCGTTCTTATTACTTCGGGATGGCCATGCTCTGCTGGTTTATCGGCCCCTGGTTGTTCATGCTGATGAGTACCGGGGTAGTGTTGGTGCTTTATCGTCGCGAGTTCCATTCGGATGTGCTCGATGTGATGGTTTACACCCCTACCGAGGCACCTGCGCCGGAGCCGGCTAAAGAGAACCTTGCCTGAAGAGTGACGACTGAATCGTTTAATCCAGTTTCGGCAGCCATAAAAAAACCCGACAGTGTCGGGTTTTTTTTATTCCGGCAGGCTTGCTTACTGTTTAGCAGGCTCAGCAGGAGTAACTGGGGCAGCAGGAGCGGCTTCTTTCGCAGCTTCTTCAGCGGCTTTTTGTTGCGCTTCGGCCTGATCTTTGGCGGCTTCGACGTTTTCTTTCGCTGCCTCGTTCACTTTATCCTGAGCTTCGTTCATTTTCTCTTGAGCGTTCTCGGAATGTTGCTGAGCATCTTGGGCTTTATTTTCGCTGGCTTTATCGCAAGCGGCCAGACCCAGAGCAGCGGCGAGCATAACGGCAAAAGCAAAAGGTTTACGCATGGGGTGTTTCTCCTTGTGGAATAAGTTACTTGTTCCTTTGAGCTCAAGTAACCGGTAGAAGTTCCGCGCACCATACAGATATATAACAAATGGATCTATATGGACATTTCCCTTTCTCTGTGCATGGCCTCAACGGCCTGAGAGTTTTTTGAAATGATCGACACTTCTTTGCAGGCTATGGCCCAACGCTTTCTCTCGGCACTGCGTCATTGTCAGGTATTACAGATGCGGGTGCATCACGCGGACGCGCAAGGCATGACCCTGATACTGCCGTATTCCACACAGATCGTTGGCAACCCGCAAACCGGGGCCGTGCACGGCGGTGCGATCACCACCCTGATGGACACCACCTGCGGCATGGCCACCCTCTGCGTGTTGCCTGAGTTCGAGGTATGCCCGACGCTAGACCTGCGTATCGACTACATGCACCCGGCCGAGGCCGGCAAGGATATCTTCGGCCACGCCTATTGCTACCGCGTCTCGCGGGATGTGATCTTCACCCGCGGGGTGGCCTACCAGGACGATCCCGAGCAACCGATCGCCCAGGTGGTCGGCACCTTCATGCGTCTGGGCAAGGGCATCAAGGGCGGTCTCAATTTCGCCAACACGCTCAAGGGGAGCGGCCAATGATCCCGCCAGAAGTGCACCAGCAACTGCGCCAGGCACATGCCGAAGGCAACTATGAACCCTTGCTGCGGCTGATTCCTTATGCCGGATTGATTGGTATCCAGTGCAGCCGCCAGGGCGACGACCTGCTGTTCTGTCTGCCAGCTAGCCAGGACAATATCGGCAATCCGTTGCTGCCAGCGATCCACGGCGGGGTAATCGCCGGCTTCATGGAGCTGTCGGCGGCGCTGTACCTGCTGATTTTCAGTGAGAGTGCGGCGATCCCGAAAATCATCGACTTTTCCATCGATTACCTGCGCGCCGGCCATTACCGTGACACTTACGCCCAGTGTCAGTTGTGGCGCCAGGGCCGGCGGGTGACCAACGTCGCGATCACCGCCTGGCAAGGCGACCCGGACGAACCGATTGCCACGGCGCGGGCGCATTTCAAGATCGAAGAAATGACCTCGCCCTTGAAATAGCCCGAGCCACCCCCATCTGTTGTGCATCCCGCCGTGAAAGCAGGCCGTCGGCCTGCCCAGCGACAACTGTCATCAGATCGGAGTGTTGAAGACCATGAGTGTGGAAACTCAAAAAGAAACCCTGGGCTTCCAGACCGAGGTGAAGCAACTGCTGCACCTCATGATCCATTCCCTGTATTCGAACAAGGAAATCTTTGTTCGCGAACTGATTTCCAACGCCTCCGACGCCGTCGATAAACTGCGCTTCGAAGCCCTGGCCAAGCCAGAGCTGCTCGAAGGCGGCGCCGAGCTGAAAATCCGCCTGAGCTTCGACAAGAACACCAACACTGTCACCCTCGAAGACAACGGCATCGGCATGAGCCGCGAAGAGGTGATCGCGCACCTGGGCACCATCGCCAAGTCCGGCACTGCCGACTTCATGAAAAACCTCACCGGCGACCAGAAGAAGGACTCGCACCTGATCGGCCAGTTCGGCGTGGGCTTCTACTCGGCCTTCATCGTTGCCGACAAGGTCGACGTGTTCAGCCGCCGCGCCGGCCTGCCAGCCGCCGAGGGCGTGCACTGGTCGTCCAAGGGCGAAGGCGAGTTCGAAGTCGCCACGGTCGACAAGGCCGAGCGCGGCACCCGCATCGTCCTGCACCTGAAAAAGGGTGAAGAAGAGTTCGCCGACGGCTGGCGCCTGCGCAACATCGTCAAGAAATACTCCGATCACATCGCCTTGCCGATCGAGCTGCCAAAACAGGTCGAAGCCGCCGAAGGCGAAGAAAAGCCGGCCGAAGAATGGGAAACCGTCAACCGCGCCAGCGCCCTGTGGACCCGTCCTCGCACCGAGATCAAGGACGAGGAATACCAGGAGTTCTACAAGCACATCGGTCACGACTTCGAGAACCCGCTGGCCTGGAGCCACAACAAGGTCGAAGGCAAGCTTGAGTACAACTCGCTGCTCTACGTACCGGCCCGTGCCCCGTTCGACCTGTACCAGCGTGAAGCGCCACGTGGCCTGAAGCTGTACGTACAGCGCGTGTTCATCATGGACCAGGCCGAATCCTTCCTGCCGCTGTACCTGCGCTTCATCAAGGGCGTGGTCGACTCCAACGACCTGTCGCTGAACGTTTCGCGCGAAATCCTGCAGAAAGACCCGATCATCGACTCGATGAAGTCGGCCCTGACCAAGCGCGTGCTGGACATGCTCGAGAAGCTGGCCAAGAACGAGCCTGAGCAGTACAAGGGCTTCTGGAAGAACTTTGGCCAGGTGATGAAAGAAGGCCCGGCTGAAGACTTCGCCAACAAAGAGAAGATCGCCGGCCTGCTGCGTTTCGCCTCCACCTTTGATGAAAGCGGCGAGCAGAGCGTTGCCCTGGCCGACTACCTGGCCCGTGCCAAGGAAGGTCAGGACAAGATCTACTTCCTCACCGGCGAGTCCTATGCGCAGGTCAAGAACAGCCCGCACCTGGAGGTCTTCCGCAAGAAAGGCATCGAAGTGCTGCTGCTGACCGACCGCATCGACGAGTGGCTGATGAGCTACCTGAGCGAATTCGACGGCAAGAGCTTCGTCGACGTCGCCCGTGGTGACCTGGACCTGGGCAAGCTGGACTCCGAAGAGGACAAGAAGGCCCAGGAAGAAGTCGCCAAGGAGAAAGAAGGCCTGGTCGAGCGCCTCAAGGTGGCCCTGGGCGAAAGCGTCAGCGAAGTGCGCGTGTCGCACCGCCTGACCGATTCGCCGGCGATCCTGGCCATCGGTGAGCAGGACCTGGGGCTGCAGATGCGCCAGATTCTCGAGGCCAGCGGGCAGAAGGTGCCGGACTCCAAGCCGATCTTTGAATTCAACCCTGGCCACCCGCTGATCGAGAAACTGGACAACGAGCAAAGCGAAGACCGTTTCGCCGACTTCTCGCACATCCTCTTCGATCAGGCCGCGCTGGCGGCGGGCGATAGCCTCAAGGACCCGGCGGCGTACGTTCGTCGCCTGAACAAGCTACTGGTCGAATTGTCGGCTTAAGTAGTTGCAGGAAAGCCCGCTTCGGCGGGCTTTTTTCATGGTGCAAGGAGGAGTGCATGAGCAAGGTTACCGTCGAATCGCTGGTCTATCATGTTGCCGGCAAAGCCTATGAGAGCCGTTTGTTCTATACCCAGGGCGCCCGTGAGCAGCCTGGGCTTTTGATGGCGCCAAACTGGATGGGGGTGGGCGAGGGCGCCGAACGTATCGCCCGCGAGGTTGCCGCCCAGGGTTATGTGGTGTTGCTGGCCGACATCTACGGCCAGACCCTGCGTCCGTCGGACATGGATGAAGCCGGTGCGGCGATGACGCCGCTGAAGAATGACCGCGTCGAGCTGCGCAAGCGCTTGAAGGCGGCGCTGGACCAGTTGCTGGGCCAATCGAGGGCGGTATTGGAGCCTGGCAAGCTGGCCACCTTCGGCTTCTGCTTCGGCGGCTGCTGTGCCCTGGAGCTGGCCCGTGAAGATGCCCGCCTGCTGGCCGCTGTATCGTTCCATGGCACCCTGGATACGCCGCTGCCAGCCGTGGAGGGCAGGGTCAAGGCTTCGATGCTGGTGTTGCATGGCGCCGCCGACCCGTTCGTGCCCAAGGAGCAGCTACCGGCTTTCGAAGCCGAGATGGACGCGGCCAAGGTCGACTGGCAGCTGATCAGCTATGGCGGCGCGGTGCACTCGTTCACCGATACCGCAGCGAATATCCCCGGCAAGATGAAGTACGACGCCCGCACGTCCAAGCGCGCGTTCCGGGCGATGTTCAATTTGCTCGATGAAGTGTTCCAGCGCTGAGTGGGGGCGGGGCTGCTGTGCAGCCCATCGCCAGCAAGGCTGGCTCCCACACTGGACCTGCATGCATCCACTCTGTGGGAGCCGCGTTGCCGGCGATCAATCTCAAGGCAACTCGATCCGTTCACTTTCCCCCGGTACCGTCGGCCAGTCTCCGGCCGCCCAGCGTGCCCGCGCCTGTTCGATCAATGCCGGGTCACTGGCAACGAAGTTCCAGTTCATCCGCCGTGGCCCGTCCAATGGCGCGCCACCGAACAGCACCAACTGGCTTTCGCTATCGGCATACAGGCTCATCTCCTCGCCGGGCGGCAAGATCACCAGGCTGCACGGCTCGACCGCCTGGTCGTTGAGGCTGACTTCGCCATCCAGTACATACAGCGCGCGCTCGGCGTGTTCGGTGGGCACCGTCAGGGTGGTGGCCGCCTGCATCTGCACCAGCGCATACAGGGTCGGTGACAGCACCGGCACCGGCGATTGCAGGCAGAAGCCGCTGCCGGCAATCATGCGAATGCTGACCCCGAGGTTGTCACTGACCGGCAGGCTCGCCGCCGGGTGATGGCTGTAGAGCCCCGGGCCTTGCTCGTGCGCCTTGGGCGAGGCCAGCCACACCTGCAAGCCGTGCAGGCGCGACGTGCTGGGCAGCAGATCGGCAGGCGTGCGCTCGACATGGGCAATCGCGCTGCCGGCGGTCATCCAGCTGACCTCGCCAGCCTTGACCCGTTGATCCGAGCCCAGACTGTCCTTGTGCTGGATCTCGCCCTCGAACAGGTAGGTGAGGGTCGACAGGCCGATATGCGGGTGCTGGCGGATGTTCATGCCACGGCCGGCCGGGTAGTCGGTCTCCAGCATATGGTCGAAGAACACGAATGGCCCGACGCTGCGGCATTGGGCCGAAGGCAGGGGGCGCAGGATAGGTTGGCCTTCGACCGATTCGGCGCGAGGGCGGATGACCAGGGGAAGGCTCACGGTGTGCTCCAGACCAAGGGGGGGACGTTTTTCTAGCATAACCTGCCGTGGCCCATATCGAGCGCATGCCCGCGCTATACCCGGGGTTGTGGCGGGCAAATAACAGCGCTGTCATCAGCCTGTCATGCCTGCGTCATAGCCTGCCGCCATCAACCTGATGGAGTTCACTATGTTTCCACGTCGTTTCAGCGCCCTGTGCGGGCTGTTGCTGGTCAGTGGCCTGGCCAGCGCCGAGGTTCGTCTCGAAGGGCCGGTCGAGTACGGTCTGTTTGAAACCCGCCACCAGAACTTCCAGCCGGGCGAGCGGGTGCTGACCCAGAGTAACCAGACGATTGAACAGACCGATGAGATCCCGGCGCGCCTGGGCAGCAAGTTCGGCATGCGCTATCGGCTGCAGGGCAAGGTCGCCGAAGACACGCCGCTGACCCTGCTGTACCTCACCCCGGGTGTGCGCACCCCGGATGGCAAGCGCCACGACAAGTTCGAAGTCGTGCAGAAGCTGGTGCCGGGCGCTGCCCAGGATGTGATGGCCTATGAGTTCACCGAAAACCACGAAATGGTGCCGGGGCAGTGGCATTTCATGGTCTTCCAGGGTGACCGGTTGCTCGCCGAGCAGCGCTTTACGGTGCGTTGAGTCAGGGCCACCGGGGCGTCGCGATCATAAGGCCTTTTGATATCACGTTTTCGTCTTACGCAAATTTTCGCCAGGCCGATACCGTCTAGAAGCAAGGACAGCTGCACTGTTGTGCAGCGCTTTTGGAGGGAGCCAGAAGATGAGCTTGAGAAGCATGAATATCGCGCCCAGGGCCGGCCTGGGTTTTGGCTTGGTGGCGGCGCTGGTGTTTGCCTTGGGCGCGTTTGCCCTGATGCAGATGACCAGCATGCGCCAGCAGTCCGAGCAGGTCGACAGCAACTGGTTGCCCAGCGTCATTTCGGTCGGCCAGATGACCCAGGACATGCTGCGCATCCGCGCCTTGACCCTGCGCCTGCTGGTCAATCGCGATGAGGCGGCGCTGGCGCAGAACAAGTCGCGCATCGAAGAGATCAAGGCGGGCCTGGGCAAGGCCCAGCAGAAGTACCAGGCGCTGATCGTGCTGCCTGAAGAGCAGGTCCTGTTCGACCGCTACCTGAGTCTGGAGCAGCGTTACCTCAAGCTGCAGGCGCAGGTGATGGAGCTGTCTGCCGAGCACCGGCTCGAAGAGGCGGTGGCCATGGTCAACGGTGAGATGAATCAGCTGGCCGACCAGTTGACGGCCAGCCTCAACGAGCTGATCGCGCTCAATAACCAGCATGCCAATACCGCGACCGACCTTGCCGAAGTCGTCTACAAGGAGGCGCGGATCTGGGTGATTGGCTGGCTGATTGCCGCCGTGGTGCTCACTGTGGTGCTGGCCCTGACCCTGACCCGCAGTATCGTCCGGCCGTTGGCGCAATCCCTGAAGGTTGCCGAAGTGGTGGCCACCGGCGACCTTACCCCGCAGATTTCGGTGCAGGGCAAGGATGAGCCGGCACGCTTGCTTGCAGCCTTGAAGCAGATGCAGCAAAGCCTGCGCGATACCATCGGGCGCATCTCCGACTCCTCCAGCCAGTTGGCCTCGGCCTCCGAGGAGCTCAGCGCGGTGACGGAAGATGCCACCCGTGGGCTGATGCAGCAAAGCCAGGAAATCGAGCAGGCGGCGACCGCGGTCAACCAGATGACCACCGCGGTGGAGGAGGTGGCGAGCAATGCCGTGGCCACTTCCGAAGCTTCGCGCGAGTCGGACCGCATTGCCCGTCAAGGACGCGAGCAGGTGCGCCTGACCGTGACGTCGATCGAGGGCCTGGCGGCCGGTGTTACCGCCAACGCCGAAGAGGTCGGGCAACTGGCGCAGCAGGTTAATGGCATCACCAAGGTACTGGATGTGATCGGCGCGATTGCCGAGCAGACCAACCTGCTGGCCCTCAATGCTGCGATCGAAGCCGCACGGGCCGGTGATGCCGGGCGTGGTTTTGCTGTGGTGGCTGATGAAGTACGGGCTCTGGCCCATCGCACCCAGCAATCCACCCGTGAAATCGAGCAGATGATCGATGGTATCCAGCAAGGCACCCATCGCGCCGTTGAAGGTATGCAGCAGACCAACGAACGGGCTCGCGGCACCCTGGAGGGCGCTCATGCTGCCGGTGCGGCGCTGGAGGAGATAGCCGCGGCCATCAGCCTGATCAACGAGCGCAACCTGGTGATTGCCAGTGCCTCGGAGCAGCAGGCACAGGTGGCGCGGGAGGTGGACCGCAACCTGACCAATATTCGCGACTTGGCCATGCAGACCTCGGCGGGGGCCAATCAGACCAACGCGGCGAGCCAGGCATTGTCGCAGCTGGCGATCGAACTCAATGGGTTGGTGGGGCGGTTCTCGGTGTAGGAGGGGCTGCTGTGCAGCCCATCGCTGGCAAGCCAGCTCCCACAAGGGCTAGCGCCTGCAGTAACTGTGGGCGCCGGGCTTGGCGGTGATGGGGCGCGCAGCGGCCCTGGATGGCACAAACAAAAACGCCCCGACGAGTCGGGGCGTTCGAACATAAGGGGGGCTAGCCCTTATTTGCCTGCCCAGCGCTTGAGCACCAGGGTGGCGTTGGTGCCGCCGAAACCGAAGCTGTTGCTCATCACGGTATCGATCTTGGCATTTTCCTGAGTCTTGGTCAGGATCGGCATGTCGGCTACTTCCGGGTCCACTTCGTCGATGTTGGCGGAGCCGGCAATGAAGTTGCCTTCCATCATCAGCATGCAGTAGATCGCTTCGTGAACGCCGGCAGCGCCCAGGGAGTGACCGGACAGGCTCTTGGTCGAGCTGATGGCTGGAGCCTTGTCGCCGAATACTTCGCGAACGCCCTTGATCTCGGCAACGTCGCCGACCGGCGTCGAGGTGCCGTGGGTGTTCAGGTAGTCGATCGGGGTGTCGACAGTGGACATGGCCATCTGCATGCAGCGGATGGCGCCTTCGCCACTTGGAGCGACCATGTCGTAGCCGTCGGAAGTGGCGCCGTAGCCGACGATTTCGGCGTAGATCTTGGCGCCACGGGCCAGGGCGTGCTCCAGCTCTTCAACCACGACCATACCGCCACCGCCAGCGATGACGAAGCCATCACGGTCAGCGTCGTAGGCACGGGAGGCTTTTTCCGGGGTGTCGTTGCGCTTGCTGGACAGTGCGCCCATGGCGTCGAACAGGAACGACTGGCTCCAGTGCTCTTCTTCACCGCCACCGGCGAAGACGATGTCCTGCTTGCCCATCTGGATCTGTTCCATGGCGGTACCGATGCAGTGAGCACTGGTGGCGCAGGCGGAAGCGATGGAGTAGTTCAGGCCCTTGATCTTGAACGGGGTGGCCAGGCACGCCGAGACGGTGCTGCTCATGGTCCGGGTGACACGGTAGGGGCCAACGCGCTTGACGCCTTTTTCACGCAGGATGTCCAGCGCTTCCATCTGGTTCAGGGTCGACGCGCCGCCTGAGCCTGCGATCAGGCCAGTACGCGGGTTGGAGACCTGCTCTTCGGTCAGGCCCGAGTCCTTGATCGCGTCGGCCATCGCCAGGTAGGCGTAGGCGGCGGCGTGACCGACGAAACGGAAGACTTTACGGTCGATCAGTTCTTCGAGGTTGAGGTCGATGGAGCCGGAAACCTGGCTACGCAGACCCATTTCGGCATATTCCGGGTTGAATCGGATGCCAGGGCGGCTTGCACGCAGGTTGGCGGAGACGGTCTCTTTGTCATTGCCCAGGCACGAAACAATGCCCAGACCAGTGATAACGACGCGGCGCATGCGGATAACCCTTAGAAGTTGTCAGTGGAGGTGAATACGCCGACCCGGAGGCCGTCGGCGGTGTAGATCTCGCGACCGTCGACGCTGACCGAACCATCGGCGATGGCCATGTTCAGCTTGCCTTTGAGGACGCGCTTGATATGAATGTTGTAGGTGACTTTCTGGGCGGTCGGTAGGACCTGGCCGAAGAATTTCACTTCGCCCGAACCCAGGGCACGACCACGGCCCGGCAAGCCTTGCCAGCCGAGGAAGAAACCGACCAGTTGCCACATGGCGTCCAGGCCCAGGCAGCCTGGCATCACCGGATCACCTTCGAAATGGCAGGCGAAGAACCACAGGTCCGGGGTGATATCCAGCTCGGCGACCAATTCACCTTTGCCGTACTTGCCACCCTCGGCGCTGATATGGGTGATGCGATCCACCATCAGCATGTTCGGGGCGGGCAGTTGCGCGTTACCTGGGCCGAACAGCTCACCGCGACTGCAGCGCAGCAGGTCTTCCCGAGTAAAGGCGTTTTGTTTGGTCATGCGAGCTCCTCAATAGTCCCCGTGCGGCAGGGGGCAAATCTTCCCGGCCGTCCCAAAACATGTACGTTTGAGCCGGCAGCCTACACATAGACTATTGCGTTGTAGTGAAAGTCACAGCGCACGGGGCAAAGAAGTACACTTGTGCACTGAAATTTTATTTTCAAGCCCTTCGCGGCGCTTGTCCAGTCTCTAAGACTGCCGCAATTTAGCATTTATCGCCAGTCACAGCTGTCTGACCGGGCAGCCAGCGTTGCAGAATTTGCTGCAGATCAGTGCGTTTGAACGGCTTGGCCAGGTAGTCGTTCATGCCCGCGTTCAGGCAACGCTCGCGGTCACCCTGCAGGGCGTTGGCGGTCAGGGCGATAATCGGCATGGCGGCGGCCTGCGGCAGCTGGCGAATGCGCCGGGTGGCTTCGTAGCCATCGATGATCGGCAGGCGGCAGTCCATCAGTGCCGCGGCAAAGCGCTGGCGCCCGGCCTGGGCCACGGCCTGGGCGCCGTCGACGGCGACGCACACCTCAAAGCCCAGGCTGCGCAACATGGCTTCGATCACTGTCTGGTTCACCGGGTTGTCTTCGACCAGCAAGATGCGCCGGCCCTGGCCGTCGTCTTCGGCACGGGTCAGGCCACCGGGCAGGCGTGGCGTTTGCGCGGTGGACAAGGCCAGGGGCATTTCCAGGGTAAAGATCGAACCCAGGCCTTCACGGCTTTCGCCGCGCAGGGTACCGCCCATCCGTTCGGTCAGGGTGCGGGCGATCGACAGGCCCAGGCCGGTGCCGCCATAGCGGCGGGAAATCGAACTGTCGGCCTGCTGGAATGCCACGAACATCATTTCCAGGCGCGTGTTGTCGATGCCGATACCGGTGTCGCGTACCGCACAGGTGAACCAGATCAGCTGGCGGTCGAGCACCTGCCAGCGTGGTTCGATGTGCACACTGCCGTGTTCGGTGAACTTCAGTGCATTGCCGATCAGGTTGAGCAGCACCTGGCGAATGCGGGTCGGGTCGCCGACTACCTGCAGTTGCTCCATGCCCGGCGGCAGGTGCAACTGCAGGTCCAGCTCGCGCTGCTGGGCCAGGTGCTGGAACGACTGGACGCTGCTGCCGATCAGCTCGCCGAGGTTGAAGTCGATGTGTTCCAGCTCCAGAGCGGTACGTTCGATGCGCGAGAAATCAAGAATGTCGTTGATGACCTTGAGCAGGTGCCCGGTGGATTCGCTGGCCACGGCGGTGTATTCGGCCTGCTCTTCGTTGAGCGAGGTTGTTTCCAGAAGTTGCAGCATGCCCATGACGCCGTTCATCGGCGTACGCAGCTCGTGGCTCATCATCGCCAGGAAATCAGATTTGGCCTTGTTTGCCTGTTCGGCTTCCTCGCGGGCCTGGATCAGTTGCGACATGGCTTGTTGCTGTTCATGGCTGGCCTTGCCCAGCGCACTGGCAAGGTTGTTGATGTGCCGGGCCAGGTGCCCCAGTTCACTGTCATCGACCACCGGCAACGGCGCATTGAAATCGCCTTGCTGGATGGCCTTGACCGCATGGCCCATATCGCTGATCGGCTTGGCCAGGCTCAGGGCCAGGCGCCGGGCAAGTATGAAGGTGAACAGCAGGGCGAACAGGGCGAGGATCCCGGCCTTGACCACGATCTCCTGTTGCCGCTCGCTGAAGGCGTCGTCCGACATGCCGACGATGACCCTTCCGAGGTAGTCATCGCCGATGTTCTTGGTTGGCGCGTTACTGTGCAGAAAGTCGTTGTCCAGGCGAATCTGCTGCAGGCGGATCGGTGCCTGGAACACTTCCACCTGCTGCGCACGGTTGCTGCTCTCATCCGGCTGCTCGACATAGACGAGGATATGGTTGCTACTGTCCTGCACCTCGAGAAAGCGCACGTGGGGGATGCTCAAGGTAGCGCGCATGAGGCTCTCGAGCACTTCGTTGTTGCCGGCGATCACTCCGTATTCGGAGGCCGGGGCCAGTTGGTTGGCGATCAGTTGGCCGGTGTGGTTGAGCTCCTGGCGCAGGTCCTGGATGCGCACGAAGGTAAAGAAGCTGATCAGCAGCAGGGTCAGCAACAGGGCCGGGCCGAGGCTGATGATCTGCGTGCGGGTGTGAATGTCCCAGCTCAGGCGCCGACTCATGGTGTGCTTTCTCCTTCGGCCACGGCCAGGGCGGCGGCGGCCGGGTCAATCGCTTCGATGCCCAGGGCGCGGGCCACCTGCTGGTTGCCCAGGACGCTGAAATGATCAGGGTAGAGCGTTCGCGGCCAGCGGTTGGGTGGTTGCTCGAGCAGCCGATCGAGCACCGCCAGCCAGTCGTCCTGGTCACTCAGGGTGCTGGCCAGGGCACCGGCCTTGACGAACCCGGCATTCGGCCCGATCAACGCCATCTGTCGACCATAACTGCTGAGCAGAACATTCTTCGCCGACTTTGAGTTGTACAACTGCGGGTCATCGATGCCCAGCAGTACATCGCTGTTTTGCAGCAGGGTTTGCAATGGCCGGCTGTCGCGCAGGTCGGGCCAGGCTTCGGCGATGATTTCCAGGCCCAACGGGCGCGCCGCCTTGCGCAGCTCGTCGAGGAGAAACTGGCTATGTTCGGTATAGAGCACGCCCACCCGTTTGGCCTGTGGCAACAGGTAGCGGGTCAGGCGCAGCTGGCGGGCCGGGGGTGGGTCGCTCCACAGCAGGCTCAGGTACGCCGGGCGCAGGCTGCCCAGGCGTTGCTGGGCCTGCACCCGGCTCACGCGCAAGGCCAACGCCGCAGGCCCGGCGGTTTCGCTCAGGCGCCATTCGAGGCTGGCGCCATCAAGCAGGATCAAGCGGGTGGCAGCTTTGATCTGGCTGGGGCGTGGCAGCTCGGCCACTGGCACGAAGTGCACCTGGTCAGCCGGGCGGCGTTCGCGTAACGCCTCGACGAAGCTGCGCACGCCGGGGCTGTCCTGGCTACCGGTGAGCAGGATTTCACTGGCGGACAGGGCACTCAGGGGCCACAGGCAGATCAGCAGCAGCCAGCGCCGCAGGTAACGCATCAGAACTCCAACTGCGCACTGAAAGACAGCACCTGGCGGCTGTCATAACGGTTGTCGTAGATGGTCGTCGGCTCGTCGTCCAGGCGCTGCTGGAGCATGCCCGCCAGCTCCAGGGTGGTGCGCTCCCAGCGCAGGCGCTTGGCAACGCGCAGATCAACCCGTTCGAAGCGGTACTGGTTGAGGGCGTCATCGCCGTAGTAGAAAAGAGCACTGGACCAACCCATGCCCCAGTCACGCAGCCAGCCGGCCGAGCCGCTGTTGCGCGCACTCAGGCGGCGGTCGGCCGGGTTGCTGGCCCAGGCGTCGACGTAGGCGTAGGTCAGGCGCACACGGTCGGCCTGGCTCAGGCGCCAGTCCAGTTGCGCTTCGCTGCCACTGAAGCGGGCCCTGTTGCTGTTGCTGGCAATGTACTGGTTGTTGCGCAGCGGCTCGCTGATCATGCCGGTGATTTCATCGTAGAACAGCTTGAGGTCGACGCTCAGGTCGGCATCGGCGAAGTATCCGTTATAGCCCAGTTCCCGCGAGCGCATACGCTCCTGTTCAAGATCGCCGGGGCCGCGGGTCTTGACGAAGTACTCGGCGTTGCGCTGGCCGAAGGCGCCGGGTACCAGGTTGTTGACCCGATAACTCCAGTTGACGTTGTTCTCGAACATGTCCGGCGAGCGCACGGCTTCGGAGTACACCGCACGCAAGCCGTGGCGCGGGGTGATCAGGTAGTTGAGCGCCATCCGCGGGGTCAGGGAGCTGCCGGACAGGCGGGTATCTTCGTACATCGCCCCGCCCTGGAGGATCCAGTGCTCGTCGGCGCGCCATTCCAGGTGGCCGAACAGGCGCCAGGTGCTGTCATCCAGGCTGCCATTGAAGTAAGTCTGCGAGTCGGCGCGGTCGTACCGGTAGTTGGCCCCGCTGACCAGGCGCAGGCTGTCGGACAGGCTCAGGGTGTCCTGCACCTCCAGGTCATAGCGGGTCTCGCGGGTGCTCTGGTCGATATCGCCGCATACTTGTTGCGCGCCGCCATTGCGCCACTGCTGCTGCACCTGTTCGGCCAGGGCGCGCTCCTCGGCGCTGCCTGCAGGCAGTGGCGAGGTGATGTTGCGGGCCACCTGCTCTGCGTAGTTCGGGTTCAGGCGCCAGAGCTGGGTCAGTTGCGGGCTGAAGGACAGCGCCGCGTCACAGGCACGCCACACTTGCTCGCGCTCCCAGTGCTGGGCCGAGCCCTGCACATAGAGGCTGTGGTCGGGGTTGAAGTCGATGTTCCAGCGCAGCGAACCGGCATAGTCCTTGGCGTTGAGGTCGGCGTTGTTGCCTGCCGCAGTGACATAGGGAAACACCGGTTTATAGGTATAGGGCCGTTGATCGCTGCCTTCTTTGACCGAGAATTGCCAGTCCAGGCTCTGGTTGCTGGCCAGGCTGTGGCTGGCACTCAATCCCAGACGGTTGAGGCGGCGGCTGTCGCGGTAGTCCTGGCCCCAGCGGTTTTCGTCGAAGCCATCGTCTTGCATCCCCGAGAGCGACAGGCGCAGGTCGCCACCGTCCCAGCCCAGGCCCTGGCTTGCGTACCAGTCATTGATGCCGCGCTGGCCGCGGGTGACTTTCAGGCGCGTGCCATGGCTGTCGGCCGGGTTGCGGGTAAGGATGTTGACCACCGCCATCAGCGCATTGGCGCCATAGCTGACGGTGTTGGGGCCACGAAACACCTCGATGCGCTCGATGTCTTCCATCGCCAGCGGAATGTCGCTCCAGTCCACGGTGGCCAGGCCTGCGCGGTACACCGAGCGGCCGTCGATCAGTACCTGCATGCGCCGGGCATCGTTGACGTTGCTGCCGTGGTAGTTGACCGTCGGCTGGTTGCCGGCGCCATAGCCGATCATCATGCCTGGCACCAGGCGCAGCAGTTCGGGAATGTCGCGGGCGCCGCTGGCGCGAATCAGCTCGCTGTCGAGCACGGTCATGCTGCCCGGCACCGCCGCTGGCGATTGCTTGAGGCGGGTGGCGGTGAGCACCTGTGGCAGGGCCTGGCTGTCGACGAACAGGTCGTCAGCCATACTGGGGCCGCTGAGCAGGGCTGTCAGCAGCAATAAAGGGCGTGTGGAGGTCGGGCCAAAAGACACAGTGCGGCCTTGGTAGCGGGTTCAAGTCGGGCATGTTAACCGAGTGACGGGTATTTTCCAGTCGTGCTCAAGGCGATGCCAAGGCCGATTCGGTCATCTGCCACTGGCTCTGGCACTGGCGCTCCGTATAATGCGCAAGTCGCCACTTTAATTGGTTTTAACGGATTGGATATGACTGAACAGCAGCCTGTTGCAGTTCTGGGAGGCGGGAGTTTCGGCACCGCCGTGGCGAATCTACTGGCGGAAAACGGCGTTCGGGTGCGGCAATGGATGCGCGACCCCGAGCAGGCCGAGGCCATGCGCAGCAACCGCGAGAACCCGCGCTACCTCAAAGGCATCAAGCTGCATGCCGGGGTTGAGCCGGTCAACGATCTGCTGGCGACCCTCGAGGCCTGCGAGCTGATCTTCGTGGCCTTGCCTTCCAGTGCCCTGCGCAGCGTGCTGGCGCCCCATGCCCAGCTGTTGGGCGGCAAGATGCTGGTCAGCCTGACCAAGGGCATCGAGGCGCAGAGCTTCAAGCTGATGAGCCAGATCCTCGAAGAAATCGCGCCTCAAGCGCGCATCGGCGTGCTGTCGGGGCCGAACCTGGCCCGCGAAGTGGCTGAACACGCATTGACCGCCACCGTGGTTGCCAGTGAAGACGAAGCGCTGTGCCAGCGCGTTCAGGCCGTGTTGCACGGGCGCACCTTTCGCGTTTACGCCAGCGGCGACCGCTTTGGCGTCGAACTGGGCGGGGCGCTGAAGAACGTCTACGCGATCATCGCCGGCATGGCCGTGGCCCTGGGCATGGGCGAAAACACCAAGAGCATGCTGATCACCCGCGCCCTGGCCGAGATGACCCGCTTTGCCGTCAGCCAAGGGGCCAACCCGATGACCTTTCTGGGCCTGGCCGGCGTCGGCGACCTGATCGTCACCTGCTCCTCGCCCAAGAGCCGTAACTATCAAGTTGGCTACGCCCTGGGCCAGGGCCTGAGCCTGGATGAGGCGGTCAGCCGCCTGGGCGAAGTCGCCGAAGGGGTGAACACGCTCAAGGTGCTCAAGGTCAAAGCCCAGCAAGTGCAGGTCTACATGCCCCTGGTGGCCGGGCTGCATGCGATCCTGTTCGAAGGCCGGACCCTGACCCAGGTGATCGAGCTGCTGATGCGCGGCGAGCCGAAAACCGATGTCGACTTTATCTCCACCAGCGGTTTCAACTAAGCAGGAGCAGGACATGAACGAATCTTCCAACCAGACCCAGCGCGAATCGATCATCTTGCGCGTGTTGTGGATGCTGGTGTTCCTGGTGGTCTGGCAGCTGGCTGAACTGTTGCTCGGCGGCCTGGTGCTGGTGCAACTGATCTATCGGCTGATCTACGGCGCACCGAGCGCCAGCCTGATGAATTTCGGCGACAGCCTCAGCCAGTTCCTGGCCCAGATCGGCCGCTTCGGCAGCTTCCACAGCGACCAGAAACCCTGGCCATTCGCCGATTGGCCAACCCCGCGCGCGCCGGAAGGCGAAGCCGCGCACAGCGTGCCGCCTGCGCCGCATCCGGTGCGTGACGAAGAGCCAAAGCTGTGAAGCTCTGGGTCTTGCGTCACGGCGAAGCCGAGCCACGGGCCCACACCGACGCCGAGCGTCGGCTCACCGCCCATGGCCGCGAGCAGGTGCTGCGCAGCGCGGCGGTGCTGCTTGGCCAGCCGCCGCAGGTGATCCTCGCCAGCCCCTACGTGCGCGCCCAACAGACGGCCGCGCTGGTCCACGAGGCCCTCGGTTTTGCCAAGCCGGTGCAGACCGTGCCTTGGCTGACGCCGGACAGCGATCCGCAAGCGGTCATCGCCGAGCTGGACAAGCTGGGCCTGGAGGAGGTGCTGCTGGTCAGTCACCAGCCGCTGGTGGGCACGCTTGTGGGGCTGCTGGAGCACGGCCATTACCGCACCCCGGCGCCCATGAGTACCGCCAGCCTGGCACAGCTTGAAGGCGACTGGCCGCTGGCCGGGCTGATGACCCTCAAGAGTCTCAAGCACCCGTGAGTCACCCTCAATAACAAGCACAACAAGGAATTGCGCCCATGAGCCTGTGGCATACCCAGCCCGACATCGAACAACTCAACGCCTTGCAGAAGAACACCATTGGCGAAGTGCTGGACATCCGTTTTGAAGCATTCAGCGAAGACTCGCTGAGCGCCAGCATCGTCGTCGATCACCGTACCCACCAGCCGTTCGGCCTGCTGCACGGCGGCGCTTCGGTGGTGCTGGCCGAAACGGTCGGTTCGATGGCCAGCTGCCTGTGCATCGACCCGCAGAAATTCTACTGCGTGGGCCTGGAAATCAACGCCAACCACCTGCGCGGGATCCGTGGCGGGCGGGTAACGGCGACGGCCAAACCGGTGCACATCGGCCGCAGTACCCACGTCTGGGATATTCGCCTGAGCAGCGACGAGGGCAAGGCCAGCTGTATTTCACGCTTGACCATGGCCGTGATTCCTCTCGGCCAGGACGTCCCCAGCCGCTGATCGACCTGGCATTTTTACCAGTTGTCGTGTCCCGTGCAGCTTGTTAGCGTGCGTTGAAGTTGCGGGGCAGGGTGTCCCAGGGAATTCGACTATGAGCAGTAGACATCTGGATCTGGTGTACTCGGTCGACGTGCAGCCCACGCTCGACAAGGTACGAAGGCATCAGGCACTGGATTTTGCCGAGTACCGCATGTTGCAAGACAGCGCCGATGCCAAGCTCGACTACCTGTTGCGCAAGTTCGAAGGCCAGTACGAGTTGGAACAGCTGCGCCAGGCCAGTATCCGCATGTCGCACCTGTTGCAGACCAGTTGCCTGGCCCTGCGCCGACTCGAACTCGATGTCGAAGACAGACGTCGTGCCCGCGAAGCGCTGGAGCAGCAGTTGGCTTATATGCAGGCTTGCCTGCGCCGCTCGATGGCCAGTTTCGGCGAGTATTGACCTGATTGCCGTCGCCGATGGCTTTTCCGGACATTGCCGCCGCGGGTGCGGTTGCCGACAATGAGCCATCACTTCCCTCTGGATTGGCGGCCATGTCGCAGCAGATCTTCTTCGCCCATGCCAATGGCTTCCCCTCAGCCACCTACGGCAAGCTCTTTGCTGCGCTGGCGCCGGACTATCAGGTGACCCACCTGGCCCAACACGCCCACGATCCGCGCTTTCCGGTCAATGACAACTGGCAGAGCCTGGTCGACGAGCTGATCCATCACCTGGAGCAACAGCCGGGGCCGGTCTGGGGCGTCGGCCATTCCCTGGGCGGCGTGTTGCACCTGCATGCCGCCATGCGCTGCCCGCAGTACTATCGCGGCGTGGTGATGCTCGATTCGCCGGTGTTGACCCGGGTCGATCAGTGGCTGATCCAGGCGGCCAAGCGCATGGGCTTTATCGATCGCATTACCCCGGCCGGGCGTACCCTGGGGCGCCGCGAAGCGTTTGCCGACCGTGACAGCGCCCGGGCCTATTTCGCCGGCAAGACGCTGTTCCGGCATTTCGACCCCGAGTGCCTCGACGCCTACCTGGAGCATGGCCTGCAGCCGGGCGGAGACGGTTTGCGCCTGCGCTTTGATCCGGCCACCGAAATCAGCATCTACCGCAGCCTGCCGCACACCAGCCCGAGCCCGGCCAAACAGCTTGAACTGCCCCTGGCCATGGTCCGTGGCAGCCACAGCCGGGTGGTCAAGCGTCATCATGCCCTGGCTGTACGGGGCATGCCCCGGGGGGAGTACCATAGCCTGCCCGGCGGGCATATGTTTCCGCTGGAGCACCCAACCGACACCGCGAGCCTGATCAAGGGCTTGTTCGACCGCTGGCAGGATACGTCGGCATGACCACCGAAATGGAAGAAGTGCGCCTGAACCTCGGCCATATCGAACTGGCCGCGCACCTGTTCGGCCCGGTCGATGGCCTGCCGGTGATTGCCTTGCACGGCTGGCTGGACAACGCCAACAGCTTTGCCCGCCTGGCGCCGCGGCTCAAGGGCTTGCGCATTCTGGCCCTGGACCTGGCTGGCCACGGCCATTCCGAGCATCGCCCGGCCGGCGCCGGCTATGCCCTGGCCGACTACGCCCATGATGTGCTGCGGGTCGCCGAGCAGATGGGGTGGGAACGTTTTGCCCTGCTCGGACACTCGCTGGGGGCGATCATCTCGGTCGTGCTGGCCGGCGCGCTGCCCGAGCGGGTCACCCGACTGGCCCTGATCGACGGGGTGATCCCGCCCAGCAGCGGCCCTCAGGATGCTGCCGAACGCATGGGCATGGCCCTGCAGGCGCAACTGCGCCTGGACAGCAAGCGCAAGGCGGTGCACCCGACCCTCGACCAGGCCATCGAGGCGCGCATGAAAGGCCTGGTGGCGGTCAGCCGCGAAGCCGCCGAACTGCTTGCCCAGCGCGGGCTGATGCCGGTACCCGGTGGCTTCAGCTGGCGCAGCGACAGCCGTCTGACCCTGCCGTCACCGACCCGGCTCAACGAAGCCCAGGCGATGAGCTTCGTGCAGCGCATTGCCTGCCCGGCGAAACTGGTGGTGGCCGCGGACGGTATGCTCGCGCGCCACGGCGAGTTGCTTGAGCAGCTACCCTTTGAGCGAGAACAACTGCCGGGCGGCCATCACCTGCACCTGAATGACGAGACCGGCGCAACCCTTGTTGCAGACTGTTTCAATCGCTTCTTTGGCATTTCTTGACTTGTGGCGGGCAACTGTCGAGGCTTGGCGGGTTGAACAGGGAGACAACCATGAACGAGCAAGACAACGCCACATCCGTTGACCACCTTGACGCCCCGCGCTCGGTGGCGAGCCTATGAGGCTCATACTTTTTATCCAGGCCGCGATGGCCGGGCTCGGCGTTCTTGCCAGCGCGCCGTTGCTGGCCGACAGCTTGCCGGTCCCGCTGGACGCCAAGGTGGTCGATCAGCGCCCGGCGCTGGTACAGGAACGGGTCTACCCGCTGGGTGGCCTGCGCAAGATCAGCAACCAGTTGCGGGTCGAAGGCAAGATCGAAAGCCGCGGCCAGGTCAGCTCGACCACCTATGAGCTGCCGCGCGAGCGCAGCGCCAATGAAGCCTTCACCGCCGCCCGGGAAGCCTTGCAAAAGGACGGTGGCTACCCGTTGTTCTGGTGTCAGGCCCGCGATTGCGGCGAAAACAGCCTGTGGGCCAACGAGGTGTTCAAGAACCGCCTACTGTCGGGCGCCGACGAGCAACAGGCGTTCATTCTGCTGCGCCGCTCCGCCGAGCAGAACAACACCCTGGTCGCCCTGTACAGCATCACTCGCGGTAACAAGCGCGCCTACCTGCACGTCGAGGAATTCGTCGCCGACGCGCCTTTGGGCGAGCTGCTGCCAACGCCGGCAACCTTGATGCGCGAACTGCTCGACACCGGCAAGCTCGACTACCCTGACCTTGATGGCGAGCCACCAGAAGCCTGGATCAACCTGCTCGGGCGCAGCCTGAACAACAGCACCACCTTGCGCGTGAGCCTGAGCGGGGCCAAGGCCGAAGCCTGGCGCGAGCAACTGGTCAAGGCCGGGGTACGTCCGGCGCGGCTGGAAGTGGGTCAGGCCGAGACTGATGGTTTCCACGTCGAACTGATTCGTTGATCGAGAAGCATGATGCCCAATAATGACCGCCTGTTGGTGCAAATCATCCTGCTGGCGCTGCTTGGCGCCGGCCTGTGGGTGATGGCACCGTTTATCTCGGCGCTGCTCTGGGGCGCCATCCTGGCCTATGCCAGCTGGCCGCTGATGCGCCTGTTGACCCGCCTGCTCGGCGGCCGCGAAACCCTGGCGGCAGGCTTGCTGACCAGTTTGTGGATCCTGCTGGTGGCGTTGCCGCTGGTGTGGCTGGGCTTCAACCTGGCCGATCACATTCGTGATGCCACCGCCTTCGTACGCGACGTGCAGGTCGACGGCCTGCCCGATGCGCCCGTTTGGCTGGGTAGCGTGCCGTTCGTGGGCGGGCGTCTGGTCGGCATGTGGGACACCATCGACCAGCAGGGCGCGGCGTTACTGACGGCGATCAAGCCGTACCTCGGCCAGGTCGGCAACTGGCTGCTGGCGCGCAGCGCGCAGATCGGCAGCGGCATTCTCGAGCTGACCCTGAGCCTGGTCTTCGTGTTCTTCTTCTACCGGGACGGGCCACGGCTGGCGGCGTTTGTGCTGCGCCTGCTGGACCGGCTGATCGGCGAGCGTGGTGAGTATTACCTGGACCTGGTCGCCGGCACAGTGCAACGGGTCGTCAACGGTGTGATCGGTACGGCAGCGGCGCAGGCCGTGCTGGCGCTGATCGGCTTCCTGATTGCCGGGGTACCGGGGGCACTGGTGCTGGCAATCGTCACCTTCATGCTCAGCCTGATCCCCATGGGCCCACCGCTGGCCTGGGTGCCGGCCACCGCCTGGCTGGCCTGGCAGGGTGAGTACGGCATGGCGGTGTTCCTCGGCCTCTGGGGGACTTTCATCATCAGCGGCGTCGACAACGTGCTCAAACCCTACCTGATCAGCCGTGGCGGCAACCTGCCGCTGGTGATCGTCCTGCTCGGGGTGTTTGGCGGCCTGCTGGCCTTCGGCTTTATCGGCCTGTTCATCGGCCCGACCTTGCTGGCGGTGGCCTACAGCCTGTTGCTGGACTGGTCGCGCAGCGGGCCGGTGGCGCCGCCGCGTACCTGATTGGCGGGTTTAGAGCTGCGGGGCGGTGTTCTTGACCACCGCCAGCTCCGGGTGGGCGACCAGCTTGTCGATGTGCAGCTCGTCGTTGTTCATCCAGGTCTCGGTCAGCACCCGGTAGTGCTCCATGTCACGGCAGCGCATGCGCAGGCTGTAATCGAAGTGGCCACTGATCAGCTGGCAGTCGAACACCTGCGGACAGGCGCGCACGCAGGCCTCAAAAGCCTTTTGCGCGGCGCGCCCGCTCTGGTTGGAGAGGGCCACCAGCACCAGCAGTGACAACCCCGGCGAGACCATCTGCACATCGATGATTGCGCCATAGCCGCGAATCACCCCGCGCCGTTCCAGCTTGCGCACCCGTTCCAGGCACGGGCGTGGGGTGAGGTGCACCAGCGATGAGAGCTTTTCATAGGTGATGCGCCCGTTATGGCGCAAGACATCGATGATCGCTTCGTCGATCCGGTCCAGGGGCGGCGTGGTCTGTGGGCTGTTGACCTTGGTATCCATGCAGGTTCGGCTTCACTTCAAACGGTTGGAAAGAAATTGCTGCAGGCGCTCGCTCTGCGGCTGGTCAAGTATCTCGGCGCTTCCCTGTTCCTCGACCCGGCCCTGATGCAGGAACAGCACCTGGCTCGACACCTGACGGGCAAAGCCCATCTCGTGGGTGACCATGAGCATGGTACGACCTTCCTCGGCCAGCGTCTGTATGACTTTCAGCACTTCGCCGACCAGCTCCGGGTCCAGGGCCGAGGTCGGTTCATCGAAGAGGATGATTTCCGGCTCCATGGCCAGCGCCCGGGCAATCGCCACCCGCTGTTGCTGGCCGCCGGAAAGAAACGCCGGGTACTGGTCGGCGGCGCGGGCCGGCAGACCGACCTTGTCCAGGTACTTGCGCGCCCGGGCTTCGGCTTCCTGGCTACTGACCCCGAGCACCCGCCGCGGTGCCATGCAGATGTTCTCCAGCACGGTCATGTGGCTCCACAGGTTGAAATGCTGGAAGACCATGGCCAGGCGCGTGCGCAGGTTCTGCAGCTGCGCCGGGTGCGGCGCCCGGGCACCGGCCCGGCCCTGGCGCATTTCGATCGTTTGGTTGTCGAGGGTGATGACCCCGGCATCGGGCTGCTCGAGAAAGTTGATGCAGCGCAGCATGGTGCTCTTGCCCGAGCCGCTGGCGCCGATCAGGCTGATCACGTCGCCTTTGCGCGCCTGCAGTGAGACGCCCTTGAGCACTTCATGCTCACCATAGCGCTTGTGCAGGTCGGCGACGCTCAGCTTGACCGTGGCATCGGCGCCAATGCTGGCAATGCGCGGGGTGGGGCGGCTGCTGTGGGTGTGCTCGGCGGTTGCCAGGGCGTGTACGGTAGTGGTCATGAGTTAGCCTCGGGCAGGAACAAGAAAGCCCATCCAGCGTCGCTCGGCCAGGCGAAACAGCCCGACCAGCGCGAAGGACAGCAACATGTACAGCAGCGCCGCCGTTCCGAAGGCCTGGAAGGTCAGGAAGGTGGCGGCGTTGGCATCGCGGGCGACCTTGAGGATGTCGGCGATGGTGGCGGTGAAGGCCAGCGAGGTGGCGTGCAGCATCAGGATCAGTTCGTTGCTGTAGGCCGGCAGCGAACGCCGCAGGGCCGCTGGCAGCACCACGAACAGGTTCAGCTTCCAGCCATGCAGGCCATAGGCCTGGGCCGCTTCGATCTCGCCATGGGGGATGTTGCGAATCGCCCCGGCGAAAATTTCCACGGTATAGGCGCAGGTGTTGAGCACGAAGGCCAGCAGGGTGCAGTTCAGCGCGTTGCGAAAGAACTGGTCGAGCAGGGCGTGATCGCGCACCACCTCCAGCCCGTACAGGCCGGTGTAGCAGATCAGCAACTGGATATACAGCGGCGTGCCGCGGAACACGAAGGTGTAGAACTCCACCGGCCAGCGCAGCCACAGGCTGCGCGACACCCGCGCCAGGGCCAGCGGCAACGACAGGAAAAAGCCCAGGACCATGGTGATGACGAACAGCCACAGGGTCATGGCCAGCCCGGACATCCCGGCGCCATCGTTGTAGAGGTAGGCCTGGCCGTATTGCTCAAAGAGTTCGATCATCGTGCCAGCCCCTTGATGCCGGTGTTGTAACGCCGCTCCAGGTGCTTGAACAAGCGGTTGGAGAGGGTGGTGATCAGCAGGTACACAAGCCCGGCGATGATCAGAAAGTACAGGGTGTTGTTGGTGGACTTGCCGGCGTTCTGCGCAGCCTTGACCAGGTCGGCCAGGCCAATGATCGACACCAGCGCGGTGGACTTGAGCAGCACCAGCCAGTTGTTGCCAAGGCCCGGCAGGGCGAAGCGCATCAGTTGCGGGAACAGCACCAGGCGAAAGCGTTGCGCGGTGCTCAAGCCGTAGGCCGTGGCGGCCTCCAGTTGTCCGGCTGGGACGCTGAGGATCGCGCCGCGAAAGTTCTCGGTGAAGTAGGCACCATAGATAAAGCCCAGGGTGATGACCCCGGCAGTAAACGGATCGATCTCGAAGTAGTCCCAGCCGAGCAGGTCGGTCAGGTCGTTGAGCCACAGTTGCAGGGTGTAGAAGATCAGCAGGATCAGCACCAGGTCCGGCACGCTGCGAATCAGGGTGGTGTACAGGGTTGCCGGCACCCGCAGCAACGTGTGCCGCGAGAGCTTGGCGCTGGCGCCGAACAGGCCCAGGGCCAGGCTCAGGGCTAGCGACAGCAGCGCCAGTTTCAGGGTCATCCAGGTCCCTTGCAGCAACAGCGGGCCGAAGCCCTGCAAGCTTAGGGCCTGCCAGCCATGGGAGTGAAGGAAGTCGTTCACGGGAAAAATCTCGGTAGGACGCAGGGCAAATGCGACCGTGATCAGCTCAGGGCGAACTGATCACGACGGCACGGCTTACTCGTTGTAGATATCCAGGTCGCCGACGTACTTCTTCTGGATTTCGGCGAAAGTGCCATCGGCGTGCACCGCGGCGATACCTTTGTCGAGCAGGGCCTTGAGCTCGCTGTCGTTCTTGCGCAGGCCCATGGCGATATCCAGTGGCAGGGTCGGGTCCTTGATCGCCGGGCCGCTCTTGAAGTCGGTGCCTTCGGGCTTGGTGAGGAAGTTCAGCTGCGCTTCGAGCTTGTCGGTCAGAGTGGCATCGAGGCGGCCGTTGATCAGGTCGGCGTAGTTCTGGTCCTGGGACTGGTAGGCCTTGACCTGGGCCCCCAGCGGCGCCAGCTTGGCGCGGGCGTAGGCTTCTTGCAGCGAGCCTTGCAGTACGCCAACCTGCTTGCCCTTGAGCGATTCTGGGGTGTCGCCGAAATCGGCGTTCTTGCGCACGATGACCGAGGTCGGGCTGAGGAACAGCCGGGCGCTGAAGTCGATCTGTTTCTGCCGCGCCGGGGTCACCGCCATCGACGACATGATCGCGTCGAACTTGCGTGCCCGCAGGGCCGGGATCATGCCGTCGAATTCATTGTGCACCCAGGTGCACTTGACCTGCAGCTTGGCGCAGATGGCGTTGCCCAGCTCGATGTCGAAGCCTTGCAGGCTGCCATCGGCGGCAACGGATTCAAAAGGAGGGTATTCGGGGTAGACGCCGAAACGGATCTCGGTCCATTCCTTGGCCTGCACCGCACTTGCGCACAGTGGCAGGAGCAGCACGCTGAGGAGCTTTCGCAGCGAAGTCATATGAGTATCCCTGAGTTTTATAGTTGATGTAGGGCAGTGGTGCGCTTCTGGTCTTTTAGTGACTATCGGGTCGGGCTCAGAATGCGCGATGACGACGTTTTTTTTGTGTCGTTTGCGCCGGCGTCGGCTGCCGGATTTTGCTGTTAACGCGTGTATTGCAGCCGAATCGGCTGAAGCACCTCCTGTTTAGGCTTCGCATGCAGCAGTTTCCGATCTGCCGCGCCGTAGCGCAGCAGAATCGGTCGGCCTCAGGCGCGTTTTTTCTGCAGGTTTTCAACCGGTGCGCGCAGCAGCGCGAACAGGTCTTTGGGGTCCTTGAGTTCCGGCACCAGGGCGATCTCGCTGCCGATGTCCAGCGCCTTGGCCACATCCAGCACATAACGCAGCGCCGAGTAATCTTCGAGGGCGAAGCCGACCGAGTCGAACAGGGTCACTTGCTCGGCGTTCTCGCGGCCGGCCACCTGGCCGTTGACCACCTGCCAGAACTCGGTGGTCGGCGAGTCGGCGGGCATTTGCTGGATTTCGCCTTCGATGCGGCTTTGCGGTTCGTACTCGACGATCACCCGCGCGCGTTCGACGATTTCGCGGTGCAGCTCGGTCTTGCCCGGGCAGTCGCCACCGACAGCATTGAGGTGCATGCCCGGCTCGATCATGTCCGGGGTGAGGATGGTGGCGTAGGCCTTGTCGGCGGTCACCGTGGTGACGATGTCGGCACCGCGCACCGCGTCGGCGACGGAGCCGGCGACGCTCACCTTGATTGCCGGGAAGGCGCTGAGGTTGGCCACCAGCTTGGCACTGGCTTGTGGGTCCAGGTCGTACAGGCGGATGTCGTCGATGCCTAGCAGGGCGTGGAAGGCCAGGGCCTGGAACTCGCTTTGCGAGCCGTTGCCGATCAGCGCCATGCTGCGGCTGTCCTTGCGCGCCAGGTAGCGGGCGGCCAGGGCCGAAGTGGCGGCGGTACGGATGGCGGTGGTCAGGGTCATTTCGCTGAGCAGTACCGGCGCGCCGGTATCGACGTCGCCCAGAGCGCCGAAGGCCATCACCGTGAGCATGCCGCGCTGGGTGTTTTTCGGGTGGCCGTTGACGTACTTGAAGGCGTACAGGTTGGCGTCGGACACCGGCATCAGCTCGATCACGCCATCGGGCGAATGGTTGGCCAGGCGTGCGCATTTTTCGAAGTCGTGCCAGCGCAGGTAGTCCTCACGGATGTAATCGGCCATCTCGCTGATGCAGGTGCTCAGGCCTTTGCGGACCACCAGGCGGCTGAGGTCGGTAACGTCGATATAGCGGGTCATGATGAACTCCTTTGTTGTAATCAGTGACGGACGGGCAGGTGCACTTCTGCGAGCATGCAGCGCGCGCTGCCGCCGCCGATGCGCTCGATGTGGTCGATGTTCACCACCACCGGGTGGCTGTGCTGCTCCACCTGCCGGCGTTGTTCGGGCCTGAGCGAGCGCCAGGCACTGCGCGACATCACCAGCAGCGGCTGGCCTTGCTTGTCATGGACTTCAAGCATGTTGCCGGCGAAGCCTTCGAGCTGGTCGAAGTCCAGGGCCAGGATGTCCTTGCCGGTGTCGCGCAGCGAATGCTCCAGGGCGCGGCGTTCATCGGCCTCGGGCAGCGCCTGCAGGCAGACCACCGAGAGCCCGCGGCCGACGCTCATCATCACGTTGCTGTGATAGATCGGTGCCTGGTGGCGGTCGACGGCGTGGAACAGGCACAGGCGATAGTCGAGCTGTTCGGCGAACAGGCGCAGGGCCTGGGTGTGGGTGCGTCCGGAATGGCAGGCGTAGCTGATCCGGTGCTCGCGATCCAGGACCATGCTGCCGGTCCCTTCCAGATACATACTCTGCTGTTCAAGGGGGCTCAGATCGATGGTCTGACGAACGGCAAAACGTTCCTCGAGCACCTTGAGTACGCCCTTGTTGCGCTCCAGGCGGCGGTTCTGGCCTTCCATCGGGTAGAGCACCAGGCTGCCGTCGGCGTGGCTGCTCCACCAGTTGTTGGGGAAGATCGAATCAGGGGTGTGCGGCGCCGGGGTGTCCTGCACCACCAGCACTTCGACGCCGTGCTGGCGCAGGGTGTCGACGTAACCATCGAACTCTTCCAGCGCTTTCTGCTGTGCTTGCTCCGGCTCTAGCAGGGCCTGCTGGAAGCGGTTGTTGAGGGCGGTATCCGGGTTGAAGGCGAACCGCGCCGGGCGGATCATCAAGACTGTATTTGTTGTTTGCATCGAGGCACGCATCCGGGGTTGGCTGTGTGCTTATTGTCGACGTGATCAATGATAAATCCCGGCTGAAGCGCGTTGGGCGCTCAGCCGGTAAAGCTGAAGTAGTGGGTTATACAGCGGAATCTGCTGTGACGACTCAAGGTGGGTCTTGCTTAAAGGCCCGCAGCTGCCGCGCCAGGCTCAGCACGGCCAGCAAGCTGGCGCCGAACCACCTCATGACACCTGGCCATTGAGCAGCAGATCGGGCACCGGCTGGCCCTCGATCAGGTGTTCGCGCACCAGCCGTTGCGCGTCTTCGGCGTTGGCCACCCGGTACCAGCAACGGTCCGGATACACCGTCAGCACTGGGCCGAGGTTGCAGGGGAACTGGCAATGGCTGCGGGTCAGCAGCACGCCGTCAGTGGTTTCGATACGATTGGCCACCAGCAGCTCGCGGCGCAGGACTCTCCACAGCGGCAGGGCACCGCGTTGCACGCAGCGAGGGCCGGTGCAGAGCATCACGTGGCGGGTATGCTCGGGGATCTGCGACCACTCGGGCTTGCTCTGGATTTCATCTTCGGCGACGCGGCCGCGGCGACGCTTGGGGGTTGTTGCTGTCATGGACTTCTCGAAAAACATTCGCGAAGCGCACAGGAGGGCCCCAGCCAACACGCGCCAGGCAGCCGGCTCGTGCCCGCCCTCCGCAGGTTTGCCTAAATGACTGCATGCAGTCGTGGGGCTTCAGGCCGGTCTCCGGGCTTGCGAGGCTTGAAGCCATTCGCCTTCCCATGCCTGTGGGCACAGTGGCGGGTTGAATGCTTCACTCGCTTACCGTTGCGGGGGCAGCGCCGGACTGGTCGATAACGACGCACCGGCTTCCCGTTTCACCTGACGCACGGCGGCGGCAGGCACCTGAAACTGGCAGGCATCTGACCATCAGCCCAGGCGTTCGTCAACTGTGCCGGCCTGGCCCTGGGCGTGCAGCCGCTTGTACAGGGTGGTGCGGCTGATGCCCAGGGCCCGGGCCAGGGCCGAGATATTGCCGTTGAGGCCTTGCAGGCGCTGGCCGAGGTCGTCAGCGCTAGCTGGTGACGGCAACACGGGGGGCTGCGGCCTGGAGGCGGGCAGGTCGGCAAAGAAACTGTCCGGCAGATGCTCCACAGCAATCGGCCGCCCGCCCGCCAGCGCCAGCGCCACCTGAAGCACGCTGGCCAGCTGGCGCAGGTTGCCCGGCCAGGGATGCTGGAGCAGCAGTTCCAGCACCTTGCCGGGCAGTTGCGTCGGCGCCCCGGGCTCGCGGTACTGCTGGTGGAGCTGCTCGATCAGGGCCAGGCGGTCGCTGCGTTCGCGCAAGGGCGGCAGCATCAGGCTGAGGCCGGCGATGCGGTAGTACAGGTCCTGGCGAAAGTGGCCCAGACGTACTTGGTTGGCGAGGTTCTGGTTGGTCGCCGAGACCACGCGGATATCCACCGGGGTCGGTTCACCGCTGCCCAATGGCTGGATGTTGCGGGTCTGCAGAAAGCGCAGCAGGCGTGCCTGGGTCGGCAGCGGCATGTCACCGATTTCATCGAGAAACAGGATGCCCCGGTCGGCCTTGCGGATCAGGCCGATGTTGCCCTTGTGATGGGCGCCGGTGAATGCGCCTTTCTCGTAGCCGAACAGCTCCGACTCGACCAGCTCGGCCGGAATCGCTGCGCAGTTCACCGCAATCAACGGCTGGCCGGCGCGGCTGCTGGCGCGGTGCAGGGCATTGACGAAGACTTCCTTGCCGGCTCCGGTTTCGCCCTCGATCAATAGCGCAATGTCCTTTTCCAGCAACAACCCGGCCTGGTGCAGGGCCTTGTCGATACGCGGGTCGCAGGTGGTTTGTGCATGGCTGACCGGTGTGGCCCGCGGGGTTTGGGTGGGGGCATGCAGCAGGCAATGAAAACGGTTGCGCCCGGTCACCTGCACGGCGAACGGTTGCTCTGCGCTGTGGCCGAGCAGTTGCACCAGGGGCGTCCTGAACAACTGCTCCAGGTTCAGTTGCAACGGATTCTGGCCGAGCAAACTGTCGGCCCGGCGATTGGCCGCCAGCACCCGGCCCTGGTCATCGAACACCAGCAGCCCGGCCCATTGGCTGTCGAGGTTGTTGGCGCCGGTATTGAAGCTCAGTTGCCGGTAATCCCCGGCAAAGCGCGCCAGGATCAGGCGGTTCTCCAGGCTCTGGCTCATCATCCGCACCAGGCCCTGGGTTTGCGCCGCCGGCAGGTAGCTGTCGCTGGACACATCGAGTACGCCGATCAACTGGCGCTCGGCGTCGAACAAGGGGGCGGCGGCGCTGGCCATGAAGCGGTTGAGCTTGAGGAAGTGCTCGTCCTGGCTGACATGCACCGCCTCGCCGGTAGCCAGGGCGGTGCCGATGGCATTGGTGCCCACCCCTTGTTCCCGCCAGCAGGCGCCGGCGACAAAGCCGTGGCGCTGACGCGGCTCGATAAAGCGGCGGGTGCCCCAGGCATCGAGCAACTGGCCCAGATGGTCGCTGAGCATGATCAGGTAACTGGAGTTGCCGAGCAGGTGCGCGTATTGCGGCAGCACCTCGTCGCGGGTGGTGCCCAGCAGTGAATGCTCGCGTTCGAGCAGTTCGCTGACCTGGGCGGCGGATGCTTCGCCGAACTGCGGTTGTGACTGGTGATCCAGGCCGTAGGCGCGGCAGCGCTGCCAGGAGGCCTGGATCAGTTGCGCATGGGCGCTAGTGGATGCGGCCATGGCCCCGTCCTCTGCCGGTGGCAGTGTTGTTGTTTTTGTCTGATCCAGTGTTGTTCAGTCCTGTTCATTGTCAATGTCGCGGCTGTTCAACTGTGCAGCGAAAGCTGTTCATTTCTGTTCAGGTGTGAACCCTGGCCATCGGTCAATTCGCTGAAATGCTTTTGCCGGCAAAGGCTTGGCAACCGCTGGCACGAATCTGGCTCTGCCTTGTGCGCCTGCTCGATAACAACAAGAAGGCCGCGCCATGTCGCTCACGCTCGAACATGTCAGCCGTACCGTGGATAACCAGGTGTGCATCGACGATGCCTGCCTGAGCTTCGAGCCCGGCTCGTTCAATGTGCTGCTCGGCCGCACCCTGGCCGGCAAGACCAGCCTCATGCGCCTGATGGCCGGGCTTGATCGGCCGGACCGTGGCCGGGTGCTGATGAATGGCGAAGATGTCACCGGCCGCCCGGTACGCCAGCGCAATGTGTCGATGGTCTATCAGCAGTTCATCAACTACCCGACCCTGAGCGTGTTCGAGAACATTGCCTCACCCTTGCGCCAGGCGCGCATGGCCGAAGCGCTGATCCGCGAGAAAGTCCAGCAGACCGCGCAGATGCTGCGTATCGAGCCGTTTCTGCAACGCTTGCCGCTGGAGCTGTCGGGCGGTCAGCAGCAACGCACGGCCATGGCCCGGGCACTGGTCAAGGACGCCGAACTGATCCTGTTCGATGAACCGCTGGTGAACCTCGACTACAAGCTGCGCGAAGAGCTGCGCCAGGAGATGCGCGAGCTGTTCGCCGCCCGCCATTGCATTGCCGTGTACGCCACCACCGAACCCAACGAAGCCCTGGCCCTGGGCGGCACCACCACCATCCTCCATGAAGGGCGCATCGTGCAGAGCGGGCCCACTGCCCAGGTCTATCACCAGCCGCGCACGGTACTGGCCGCCGAGCTGTTTTCCGAGCCGCCGATCAATCTGATGCCTGGGCGTATCAGCGGCAATGAGGTGAGTTTTGCCGGCGCCGTGCATTTCGCCATGAACGCCGATCTGCGCCGCATTGGCGATGGCGACTACCGCTTCGGCGTGCGCCCGAGCCATATCAGCCTGGTGCCGTCCAACGACGATGACCTGGAGCTGGCAGTGCTGGTGGAACTGGCGGAAATCAGCGGCTCGGAAACCTTCCTGCATGTGCGCAACGAGCACTTTCGCCTGGTCCTGCACCTGCCCGGCGTGCACGAGTACCACGTCGATGCGCCGATCCGGGTGTTCATCCCCACCCACAAGCTGTTTGTCTTCGACACCGCCGGGCAACTGGTGCAGGCGCCGGGCCTGCGTGAAGCGAGGGTCGCCTGATGGCCGAGATTCGCCTGCAACAGCTGGCGCACAGCTACAGCCGTGACCCGCAGGGCGCTGACGACTATGCCTTGCGCGAGCTCGAACATGTCTGGGAGCAGGGCGGTGCCTATGCCTTGCTCGGGCCTTCGGGGTGCGGCAAATCCACGTTGCTCAATATCATTTCCGGGCTGCTCAGCCCGTCCCAGGGCCAGGTATTGTTTGATGGCAAGGTGGTCAACGCGCTGTCGCCGCAGGCACGCAACATCGCCCAGGTGTTTCAGTTCCCGGTGGTCTACGACACCATGACAGTGTTCGACAACCTGGCCTTTGCGCTGCGCAACCAGGGCCTGGATGAAGCGCGCATCGGCAAGAAGGTGGCAGAGATCGCCGAGGTGCTCGACCTGGGTAACCTGTTGAAGAAGAAAGCCCGCAACCTCAGCGCCGATGAGAAGCAGAAGGTCTCCATGGGCCGCGGCCTGGTGCGCGACGACGTCTCGGCGATCCTCTTCGACGAGCCGCTGACGGTGATCGACCCGCACCTTAAATGGAAGCTGCGGCGCAAGCTCAAGCAGATCCATGAGCAGTTCAACATCACCATGATCTACGTCACCCACGATCAGCTCGAAGCCTCGACCTTCGCTGACAAGATCGCGGTGATGTATCGCGGGCAGATCGTCCAGTTCGGCACCCCCCGCGAGTTGTTCGAACGGCCGCGCCACACCTTTGTCGGCTACTTCATCGGCAGCCCGGGGATGAACCTGATCCCGGTGCAGGTGCAGCCCGGCGGGGTCGGTTTTGCCGGCATCCATCTGCCATTGCCTGGGGATCTGCAGGAGCGCCTGGCGGCGAGCAACACCACGCACCTGCAGGTGGGCATCCGCCCGGAATTCGTCCAGGTCTGGGACGCGCCGTTCGACGAAGGCTTCAGCGCCAGGGTGGTGGATGTCGAAGACCTGGGGACCTACAAGATCCTCACCCTCGACCTGCAGGGCGTGCCGCTCAAGGTGCGCCTGGGCGAGGACCGTGCGCTGCCCGAAGGCCAGGCCTGGATCAGTTTTCCGGCGCAGTGGCTGATGCTCTATGCCGATGACGTGCTGCTGGAGGCCCGGCCATGAACAAGGTGCCCAACAACAAGGCCTGGTGGCTGGTGCTGCCGGTGTTTTTGCTGGTGGCCTTCAGCGCCGTGGTACCGATGATGACCGTGGTCAACTACTCGGTGCAGGACATTTTCGACCAGTCCAGCCGCTACTTCGTTGGCGCCGACTGGTACCGCCAGGTGCTGCAGGACCCGCGCCTGCACGACTCCCTGCTGCGCCAGTTCATCTACTCGGCCTGCGTGCTGCTGATCGAAATCCCCCTGGGGATCGCTATCGCCCTGACCATGCCGACCAAGGGCCGCTGGTCGTCCTTGTGCCTGATCGTCATGGCCATTCCGCTGCTGATCCCGTGGAACGTGGTCGGCACCATCTGGCAGATTTTCGGCCGCGCCGATATCGGCCTGCTCGGTGCTTCACTCAACCAGCTGGGCATCAACTACAACTATGCCGCCAACACCATGGACGCCTGGGTCACGGTGCTGGTGATGGACGTCTGGCACTGGACCTCGCTGGTGGCGCTGCTGTGTTACTCCGGCCTGCGCGCAATCCCCGACGTGTATTACCAGGCGGCGCGCATCGACCGCGCTTCGGCCTGGGCGGTGTTCCGGCATATCCAGTTGCCGAAGATGAAGAACGTGCTGTTGATCGCGGTGATGCTGCGCTTCATGGACAGCTTCATGATCTACACCGAGCCGTTCGTGCTCACCGGTGGCGGGCCGGGCAATGCCACCACCTTCCTCAGCCAGACCCTGACGCAGATGGCGGTCGGGCAGTTCGACCTGGGACCTGCGGCGGCGTTTTCGCTGGTGTACTTCCTGATCATTCTGCTGGTGTCGTGGCTGTTCTATACCGCCATGACCCACGCCGACAAACAGTAGGGGCCGCCCATGAACCTGCGCAAGACGCTGCCGCTGCTGCTGTACATCCTGTTCCTGCTGGTACCGATCTACTGGCTGCTGAACATGTCGTTCAAGAGCAACACCGAGATCCTCGGTGGCCTGACCCTGTGGCCGCAGAACTTCACCTTCGACAACTACCGGGTGATCTTCACCGACCCCAGTTGGTACAGCGGCTACATCAACTCGCTGTACTACGTGTGCCTGAACACGGTGATCTCCCTGAGCGTGGCCTTGCCGGCAGCCTATGCCTTCTCGCGCTACCGCTTTCTTGGCGACAAGCACCTGTTCTTCTGGCTGCTGACCAACCGCATGGCGCCACCGGCAGTGTTTCTCCTGCCGTTCTTCCAGCTGTATTCGTCCATCGGCCTGTTCGATACGCACATTGCCGTGGCATTGGCCCACTGCCTGTTCAACGTTCCGCTGGCGGTGTGGATTCTCGAAGGCTTCATGTCCGGAGTACCGAAGGAAATTGACGAAACCGCCTACATCGACGGCTACAGCTTCCCGCGGTTCTTCGTGAAGATCTTCGTGCCGCTGATTGGCTCCGGCATCGGCGTCACGGCGTTTTTCTGCTTCATGTTTTCCTGGGTCGAACTGCTGCTGGCACGCACCCTGACCTCGGTGAACGCCAAGCCGATTGCCGCGGTGATGACCCGAACGGTGTCGGCCTCGGGGATCGACTGGGGCGTGCTGGCCGCTGCCGGGGTACTGACCATTCTGCCGGGCATGCTGGTGATCTGGTTTGTCCGTAACCATGTCGCCAAGGGCTTTGCCCTGGGCCGGGTCTGAGGAGCGCGCTATGGACTGGATGGCCTGGACTTTGCCAACAGCGATCTTCTTCGCCTCGATCGGCCTGTTGCTGCTGGGCATGACGCTGCATGAGCTGCGTCGGCCGTGCGTCGAGCGTCGTGGTTTTCTGCCGATCGCCACCAGCCGTGGTGACCGGTTGTTCATTGGTTTGCTGGTCAGCGCTTACCTGCACCTGCTGGTAATCGGGCTCAGCGACTGGAACCTGTGGGTAGCCTCGCTGCTGTCCCTGGCCTGGCTGTTGGTGGTGATGCGCTGGGGTTAGCCGAGGGCAATCGGCACGGCTCCGGGAAAATACTCAATCGGGAGATCACAATGTTCGACAACAACAAGAACCGGCGACATTTGACCCTCGCAGCCCTGCTGGTGCTTGGCAGCTTTCACGCCAGTGCCTGGGCCGATGCCTATGAAGATGCCGCCAAGAAGTGGATCGGCAGCGAGTTCAAGCCTTCGACCCTGACTCCCGAGCAGCAGCTTGAAGAGTTGAAGTGGTTCATCAAGGCGTCCGAGCCGTTTCGCGGGATGAAGATCAACGTGGTGTCGGAAACCATCGCCACCCATGAGTACGAGGCCAAGGTGCTGGCCAAGGCTTTCAGCGAGATCACCGGGATCAAGCTGACCCACGACTTGCTGCAGGAAGGCGACGTGGTGGAAAAACTGCAGACGCAGATGCAGTCGGACAAGAATATCTACGACGGTTGGGTCAATGATTCCGACCTGATCGGTACCCACCTTCGCTATGGTAAGACCGAATCCATCACCGACCTGATGGCCAACGAAGGCAAGGACTACACCTCGCCGACCCTGGACCTTAAGGACTTTATCGGCATCTCCTTCACCACCGCGCCGGACGGCAAGATCTATCAGCTGCCTGACCAGCAGTTCGCCAACCTCTACTGGTTCCGCGCCGACTGGTTCGACCGCCCCGACCTCAAGGCCAAGTTCAAGGAAAAGTACGGCTACGAGCTGGGCGTGCCGGTGAACTGGTCAGCTTATGAAGACATCGCCAAGTTCTTCAGCGAGGACGTCAAGGAAATCGACGGCAAGCGCGTTTACGGGCACATGGACTACGGCAAGAAAGACCCGTCGCTGGGCTGGCGCTTCACCGATGCCTGGTTCTCCATGGCCGGTGGTGGCGACAAGGGCCTGCCCAACGGCTTGCCGGTGGATGAATGGGGCATTCGCGTCGAAGACTGCCACCCGGTCGGCTCCAGCGTTACCCGTGGCGGCGACACCAATGGCCCGGCTGCGGTCTACGCCACGCAAAAATATGTCGACTGGATGCGCGCCTATGCGCCGCCAGAGGCCCAGGGCATGACTTTCTCCGAATCCGGGCCGGTGCCGTCCCAGGGCAACATCGCCCAGCAGATCTTCTGGTACACCGCCTTTACCGCCGACATGACCAAGCCAGGCCTGCCGGTGATGAACGCCGACGGCACGCCGAAGTGGCGCATGGCGCCATCGCCCAAGGGGCCGTACTGGGAGGAGGGCATGAAGCTTGGCTATCAGGATGCCGGCTCCTGGACCTTCCTCAAGTCGACGCCAGAGAAGCAGCGCCTGGCCGCCTGGCTATACGCCCAGTTCGTTACCTCCAAGACCGTCTCGCTGAAAAAGACCATTGTCGGGCTGACGCCGATCCGCGAGTCGGACATCAACTCCCAGGCCATGACCGATCTTGCGCCCAAGCTCGGTGGGCTGGTGGAGTTTTACCGCAGCCCGGCGCGGGTGCAATGGACTCCGACCGGCACCAACGTGCCGGACTACCCGCGGCT
>NZ_JH650771.1:75559-77954 GCF_000259195.1 Pseudomonas donghuensis | reverse complement strand
GCGGGACTCCCCGCGGCTGGCGCAGCTGTGGTGGAGCCATATCGCCGAAGCGGCGAGTGGCGAGAAGACCCCGCAAGAGGCGCTGGATGGCCTGGCCAAGGATCAGGACCGCATCCTCGAACGTCTGGAGCGCTCCAAGGCTCAGGCGACTTGCGCACCCAAGCTGAACAAGGAACGTGATGCCCAGTACTGGTTCGACCAGCCGGGGGCACCGAAGCCGAAACTGGCCAACGAGAAGCCCAAGGGCGAGACCGTGAGCTACAGCGAACTGCTCAAATCCTGGGAGGCTGCACGCAAGTAACCACGCAGGTTGTGTGTAGGAGCGGGCTTGACCCGCGATGAGGCCCTGACGCCAGGCACAAAAAAACGGCACCTTCACCGGTGCCGTTTCTTATCCCGCCATCAGCACTTACTTATGCAGCGCTTCGGCCGCATACAACGTGTTTTCCAGCAGGCACGCCCGGGTCATCGGCCCGACGCCACCCGGCACCGGGGTGATCCAGCCAGCGCGGGGCAGGGCGGTCTCGTAGACCACGTCGCCAACCAGCTTGCCATCGTCCTGGCGGTTGATACCGACGTCGATGACGATCGCGCCTTCCTTGATCCACTCGCCCTTGACCAGGCCCGGCTTGCCGGCGGCGACTACCACCAGGTCGGCGCGGCCGACGTGGCCGGCCAGGTCCTTGGTGAAGCGGTGGGTGACGGTCACGGTGCAACCGGCCAGCAGCAGTTCCATCGCCATCGGCCGGCCAACGATGTTGGAGGCGCCGACGACAACCGCGTTCATGCCGTACAGGTCCTGACCGGTGCTTTCCAGCAGGGTCATGATGCCTTTTGGCGTGCACGGGCGCAGCAGCGGGATACGCTGGGCCAGGCGGCCGACGTTATACGGATGGAAACCGTCGACGTCCTTGTCCGGGCGGATGCGCTCGAGCAGCAGCGAGGCGTCCAGGTGCGCCGGCAGCGGCAGCTGCAGGAGGATGCCGTCGATGTTCGGGTCATCATTAAGGCGATCGATCAGCTCGGTCAGCGCTTGCTGCGTGGTATCGCTGGGCAGGTCGAAGGCCTGGGAGATAAAGCCGACCTCTTCGCAATCCTTGCGCTTGTGCGAGACATAGACTTGAGAAGCGGGGTCGGTGCCGACCAGGATCACCGCCAGGCCAGGCGTACGCAGGCCTTGCTGGCGACGCTCCACGACACGTTGGGCGATCTGCTGGCGCAGGCTGGCGGCGATCGCCTTGCCGTCGATAAGGTGTGCAGTCATGACGCGTGATTAACCATCGAGAGGGAATAAAAAGAGCGCGCATTCTCGCATGAAGGGGGCCGAGGGCAAAGGCGCTTGGTCCGGCAATTGCCCTAAGCCCTTAAATAAAATGAATTTTTTTCAAAAAATAGTTGACGACCTTTCCGCTCGTCTATAAGATTCGTCGCACTTGTCGGGCAGAGCCTAGCACTGGTTAGCAAGGTCAGGCAGAATAAGCAGATTTATTAGCTTGTTCAGTACGGCTAAAGTTAATTTGTAATCGTAACAGAAAGCAGATTAAATATGCGCCCGTAGCTCAGCTGGATAGAGCATCCGCCTTCTAAGCGGATGGTCGCAGGTTCGAGTCCTGCCGGGTGCGCCAATAGGCAGCTTTGGCACAAGTAAAGCGATAAATGCAATATGGTGGACGTAGCTCAGTTGGTAGAGCGCAGGATTGTGATTCCTGTGGCCGTGGGTTCGATTCCCATCGTCCACCCCATATTCCAAAAGGCGCCCGATGAAAATCTGGCGCCTTTGCTTTAAAAGCTTCATGCGGACGTGGTGAAATTGGTAGACACACTGGATTTAGGTTCCAGCGGCGCAAGCTGTAAGAGTTCGAGTCTCTTCGTCCGCACCATCCAAACTTTCACCGCCCTTCGCTGAAGCGCGTGAATGTGCCAGCAGGTAGCTTTGACACAAGCCCTGCGGCAAATGCAATATGGTGGACGTAGCTCAGTTGGTAGAGCGCAGGATTGTGATTCCTGTGGTCGTGGGTTCGATTCCCATCGTCCACCCCATATTCCCGAAGGCGCCCGATGAAAATCTGGCGCCTTTGTTTTAAGCGCTTCATGCGGACGTGGTGAAATTGGTAGACACACTGGATTTAGGTTCCAGCGGCGCAAGCTGTAAGAGTTCGAGTCTCTTCGTCCGCACCATCCACGCTTTCACCGCCTTTCGCTGAAGCGCCTGAAAGCCTCGAAAAAGCCGCCTTGTGCGGCTTTTGTCGTTTCTGGGGTTTGACGGCTGCGCCTTACTTTTTCGCCAAATAGAAATTAGTTTCATATAAAACTGATTTTCATTTCCCTTTTTCATTCCTTCGCGTGACCTCTCTTGCAAGATCATTTCATCTGCAAGGGAGCGCCTCGTGAAGAG
>NZ_JH650771.1:40779-75549 GCF_000259195.1 Pseudomonas donghuensis | reverse complement strand
AAGACCACCCAGCCGCCCGCCGTTCAGCGGCTGCAGCACAACAACAAAAGCGGTGCATGGAAAGTTGCGTGCAGTGCGCTGACCGCACTGGCATTGGTGGGCGGGTGTAGCGGCGGGTCGTTGGCCTATGCAACTGAAAGGGCGGCGACCCAGCAAGCGCCGTTGCGCAAGCCTTACGACATTCCGCCAGGCCCGCTGGCACCTGCCTTGAATCAACTGGCTGGGGCTGCAGGGGTGACCCTCACCTTTGATCCGCAGCTTGGCGAAAATCGCAGCACCCAAGGCTTGAGTGGCGATTACACGCTCAAGGAAGCCTTCGACTTGTTGTTGATGGGCACCGGCCTGTGGGTCGAGCGGCTGAAGGATCGCACCTATGTGTTGCGCGTGAACGAGCGCAGCGATAGTGCCCTGGAGGTCGGGCCGACCATGGTCGGCGCTTTGGCTGAACGGCCCGGGGCGATCCAGAGCAGTCGCGAGGTGCATGCCGAGCGCCAGGACCTCAACAGCGTGGTGCGCTCGATACCGGGCACCTATACCCTGCATTCGCGCAGCCAGCCGGGGGTGTCGGTGAACATCCGCGGCCTGGCCGGGTTGGGCCGGGTCAATACCATGATCGATGGCGTCACCCAAACCTTCCGTAACAACGCCGGCCACGGTTCGGGCGGGCCGATGGCTTTTGTCGACGCCAACCTGCTGGCTGGGGTGGATGTACAGCGTGGTTCGGTGGATGGCGCCGAAGGGGCCAACACCCTGGGCGGCTCGGCGAACTTTCGTACCTTCGATATTGATGACATCGTCAAGCCGGACCACCGCGTAGGTCTGCGTACGACCTATCGCACCGGTAACAATGGCTACGGCAATACCCGCATGTTCGCCGCCGGTGCCCGTACCCGCCCCGAAGATGTCGAGGGCGTTTACGGCCTGGTCGCGGCAGTCAGCAGCACCCAGACCGGCGAGTACAAGACCACCAATGGCCAGTCCAACGAATACGACACCACCAAGCAGAGCCCGCGCTCCGGCTTGCTCAAGCTGCGCCTGCAGCCTAACGACATGCATCGCCTGGACCTGAGTGGGGTGAAGTACCGCAACGAGTTCTATCACAACTACCCCTGGCAGCTGGATAACGAGACCTATCGCGCCAAGTACGCCTATACGCCCTACAGCGAATGGCTGAACCTGACGGTCAATGCCTACCAGAACAAGACCGAGCTGGAGTATCCGCCGGTAGAAGACTCCCACTACATCGGTCGCAAGACCCGTGACGATGCCCACGGTTTCGACCTGACCAACGTCAGCCGTTTCAACCTCGGGCCGGTAGAGGCGAGCTGGAGTAATGGCGCGCGTTACTACACCGATGATTTCGTCGCCCAGACCCCGGAGAAGCGCGGGGCCAACCCCGAGGGCAAGCAGGCTACCCACAGCCTGTTCAGCACCCTGGAGTTTAACTACGACATCTATGCCCTGACCCTGGCCGGTCATTACGACGGCTACAAGGTCAGCGGTCATGTGCCCAAGTGCTCGATCATTGGCCAGTGCCGCGGTATCGACGGTGGCGGCATAGACATTACCCGCCGCGAACACAGCTTCAACCCACGGGTTGGTTTCGCCGTCAGGCCTTACGACTGGATGCAGCTCTACAGCAGCTGGTCGCGCACTTCGCGGGCGCCGCGGGTGCAGGAAATGTTCTTCGAGAAAGTGCCACTGGAGGCCGATGCCAGCGACGCCGACGGTGTCGGTGCCAACCCGTTCCTGCGCCAGGAGCGTTCGACCAACTACGAGTTCGGGGTCAATTTCAGTCGCAGCGGGCTGTTCACCGACGCCGACTACGGGCAACTGAAGATCAACCGCTTCATCAGCAAGATCGATGGCTACATCACGCCGCAGTCCTTCGACATCCTCGATGACGACGGCGAAGAGTCGGCGAAGATGAACTGGGTCAACTGGCCTGAAGAAGTGCGCATGAGCGGTTACGAGTTGGAAGGCCGCTACGACGCCGGCTTCTTCTACGCCAACCTGTCGTGGACCAAGGCCACGACCAAATCGCCGACCACCTCCGGCATCGAGCTGGAGGACATCAACAGCCAGCCGGACCGCTTCTGGACCCTCGACCTGGGTACCCGCTGGTTCGATGAGCGCCTGGTGCTGGGGGGCCGTGGTGAATACGCCGGGCCGTCGGAAACCAGTTGGGACTGGTACGAGACGAAAAAATCCAACGCCACCGGCGTGATCTGGGACCTGTATGGCAGCTACCGGGTGCAGGACAACCTGAGCCTGTTCTTCAACGTCGAGAACGTCGGCAACAAGGTCTACAACAACAGCGCCTCGGTGGACTACCTGATGTCGGCGGTGATGGACCAAGGCAACGGCCGTGGCCGCACGACCTCGTTCGGCTTCACCCTCGAATACTGACAGGACCCTTTATGTTCAAGTCTTCCTTTATAGGGATGGGGCTGGCACTGCTTGCGGGTTGCGCCAGCGTCAATGCGCCGGTGGCCGACAGTGCCTACACCCGGGTCGAATCGCACATTCCCGGATGGGGCGCGATCATCGAGCTGAGCAGTGGCAAGCAGATCTCGCCCACTCAACTGCTCGATGAGCTGGCGCCGGCCCAGACGGTGATGGTCGGCGAAGTGCACGACAACTTCGCCCATCACCTGATCGAACAATGGCTGGCCACTCACCTGGCGCAGCGTCGGCCCCAGGGCGCGGTGGTGCTGGAAATGCTCGACAGTGAGCGGCAGCGCCCGGTGAATGAAGTCCAGGCCTGGCTGGGGCAGGGCAACCAGGTGCGCAGCCAGCGGCTGAAACAGATCATCCACTGGGACGAGCGCTGGAGCTGGGAGCAGTACGGCCCCCTGATGGAGGCCCTGATGACGGCGCCGTCCACGCTGTTGGCCGGCAACCTGCCGGCCGCTGAGCGCAAGCGCTTGATGGCGGCAGCGGTACAGGACCCTGACGGCCTGTTCCCGTCACCCGGCATTGCCGCACGCCAGCGCCAGTACATCAAAGAGATGCATTGCGGGCAGATCGATGCCGTGCGCATGAACGGCCTGCTTGCGATCCAGCACGCCCGCGACCAGCGCATGGCGCAGGTGCTCGATAGCGCCGAAGCGCCCCGGCTGTTGTTCGCCGGCGTCCTGCACACGCTGAAAAGCCTGGGCGCCCCGCAGTACCTGGCGCAAGGGGCGAGTGATCCGGGGCTGAAAGTGCTGGTGATCAGCGAGCAGGGCCATAGCCTGACGACCCGGGATGCCGACTATGTCTGGCTGCTGCCAGCTGAGGATGCCGACGGTACCGCCCTGGTTGCCGACGCGGGCGGCTGCGATCAGCCCGCCCATTGAACCCTTCACTACAAGGAATTTATCCATGACTCAACTGACTGATAGCGGGTTCAAGTGCCTGGACCTGCCTGCCGTGCAAGTGGCCGCCCAACTGCATACCCTGGGCCCGGTGCGCACCCGCACACCGGCCAGCCACGCCTCGATCGAGCAACTGGGCCGTTATCCGCAGTCCGACGACATCAGCGAAGCGGGGTTGGTGATTGGCGAGGACGGCCTGGATCTGCGCTTGAACCTGCGCGCCTGGCACTGGGTCGGCATCTCGCTTGATCCTGAGGTGGGTGTCTACAGCCTTAGGGTCTTTGATCGCCACGGCAAACTGCTGCTGTGCCTGGCCTCGACGGAGCAATCGTCACTGGCCGGCTGGGCAGCGCTGTATGGACGGTGCGTCGAGAAACCGGCCGATTTCAGCGTGCAACCTTCCTTCAGCAAGCGCAATCCGCAGGTGCCCGGCCTGGTCGAAGAGTGGGCGGCGATGGCCAACGTCCATGAGCACTTTGCCTTGCTCAAGCGCCACGGCCTGACCCGCTTTGAGGGTAACGCCCTGGTGGCGCCGCAGTTCGCCCGGCAACTGGCGCAAACCAGCCCGGTCGCGGTGTTCCGGCAATTGGCCGCCAGTGCGCTGGAATTGATGCTGTTCGTCTACAGTGCCGGTAGCGTGCAGATCTTTACGGGCCGGTTGACGGGCATGAGCGAGGCGGGCGCTGAGCTGCTGTTTGATATGCCTGCCAGTGAACAGGCGGCGCCTACCGGCTTTAGAATCGCCGATGCGCCGGATGCGCAAATCTGGCGCGTCTATAAGCCTAACCAGGTCGGCGGCGTCACCAGCCTTGAGTTTTTTGACGCCGAGCAGCGTCTGATCGTCCAGGTGTTCGCCCGTCGCCCGGCGGGGCAGCCTGAGCAGTTGGCCTGGCGTGAATGGCTGGATGCTCTGGAGGCGGCGCGATGAAGTGCTTGCTTCTCGGCCTGCTGGCGGCGTGTACGGCAATGACCGTACAGGCCGAATCTGCCGACACCCTGGTGATCGGTAATGACCTGGCGGAAATCGTCGATCGCCTGGGCGGCACCTCGCGCCTGGTCGGCCGCGATGATTCCAGTCGTTATCCTGAAGCCATCGCCAGCCTGCCATCGGTAGGCTACTTGCGCCAACTCTCGGCCGAAGGCGTGCTGACCCTCAAACCGCAACGGCTGCTGATCAGCGATGCCGCCCGCCCGACTAGCGTACTGCGCCAACTCGGCGGTCTCGGGCTTGAGGTCGTAAGTGTCGCCCGAGGCAAGGGTATTGGCGATATCCCGGGCAAGATCGAGCAGGTTGCACTGGCCATGAATCGCCAGGCACAGGCTCAGCCGTTGCTCGATGAGCAGCGCCAGCTAGCGGCGGCGCTGGCAACGATGCCGGCATTGAAAGGGCCAAAGGCGGTGTTCATTTTCAACCGTGCCGGCATGACGCCGTTGATCATGGGGCGTGGTACCGAAGCCCAGGCCGCGCTGGAGCAGGCCGGTATCGAAAACGGCGCTGGCTTCAATGCCTATAAGCAAGTAGCAGCGGAAGCCATGGTGGCGCTGGCACCGGACTTCGTCATTGTCAGCAAGGCCGGGCTGGCAGCATTGGGCGGTGAAGACAACCTGTGGAAGCTCGGCGGCCTGGCGCACACTCCCGCCGGACAGCATCGGCGCCTGGTGCTGGTCGATGACCAGGCGCTGCTCAACCTCGGGCCGCGCACGGTGCAGGCCATGTTGCAGTTGCGTCAGGATGCGGGAGCGCTGTTCCCATGAAGGGCGCCGGGAATGTCTCATTGCCGACCCTGGTGCTGATGCTGGCAGGGTTGTGCGCGATGCTGGCGATGTGCTCGCTGGTCGGCAGTATCGGCTTGTCGCCGCGGATTCTGCTCGGTGAGCTGCCAAGCGCGCTGGAGTGGCAGGTGTGGAGTGAAGTGCGCCTGCCTCGGTTGCTGCTGGCGGTGCTGGTGGGGTCGACCCTGGCCGCTGGCGGCACAGCCATGCAGGGCCTGTTTCGCAACCCCTTGGCCGACCCGACGCTGCTGGGCCAAGCCAGCGGCGCGGGGCTTGCGGTTTCGATCTGGGTGGTGCTGTTCAATGGCCGCTTTGCCGGGTTGGAGCGCTATGGGCAGTTTCTCGCCGGTTTCATCGGCGCCTTGCTGGTGACTCTGGTGATTTTCCGTATCGGTCGTGGTTACAAGGGGCGTGAGTCGACCATTACCTTGCTGCTCGCGGGGTTGGTGATCAATACCCTGACGGGCGCTGTGGGCGGCATCCTTACCTACCTCGCCAGCGAAGAACAACTGCGCCAACTGAGCCTGTGGGGGATGGGCAGCCTGAGCAGCGCCGAGTGGTCGACCCTGGCCGTGGCCTGCCTGGTCCTGCCATTGACCTTGTGGGTGTTGGCGCGTTGCGCCGCTGACCTGGACCTGTTCCAACTGGGGGACGTGTCTGCCCACGCTGCCGGGCTGGATGGCGACCGGTTGAAGAGTCGCGTGGTCCTGGCTTCGTCGCTGGGGGTAGGCTTGTGTGTGGCCTTGAGCGGCATCATCGGTTTTATCGGCCTGCTGGTGCCACACTGCCTGCGTTTGTATTTCGGCCCGGGCCATCGTTTGCTGATTCCGGCTTCGATGCTCTGCGGCGCGATTCTGCTGCTGGTGGCCGATACCCTGGCGCGCAGCTTGACCAGCCCGGCGGAAATCCCCGTAGGCCTGGTCACCAGCATCATTGGCGGGCCGTATTTTCTCTGGTTGTTACTCGGTCGCAAGGTGCGGGAGTTCTGAGATGCTTGAACTGATCAATGTCAGCCTGGAACAGCCGTTCGCCCTGGCACCCATCAATGCGCAGATCAAGGCCGGTGAGCTGCTCGGGCTGATCGGTCCCAATGGCGCAGGTAAAAGCACGCTGCTTTCGCTGATTTCTGGTTACCTGCAGCCAGATTCCGGGCGCATCGAATTGCTGGGTCGTGAGCTGGCTGCTTACCTGCCCGGACAACTGGCGCGCAGGCGGGCCCTGGTAACCCAGCAGATGGACAGTGCCTTTGATTGGCAGGTCGATGAGTTCATTCGCCTCGGTCAGCAGCATCCCGGTGAGCCCTGCGCGGGCATTGTCGACGCCCTGGATATCCGCCATCTGCTGGGGCGCGGGGTGTTGTCCCTGTCCGGTGGCGAGCTGCAGCGGGTGACCATTGCCCGGGCCATGAACCAGCTGGCAATCAGCCCCACGACTGACGCCTGGCGTGATGGCCAGGGTTGCCTGCTGTTGCTCGACGAGCCCACCAGTGCCCTGGACATCGGCCAGCAGCAGAACCTGATGCGGGTTTTGCGCAAGCTCGCCAGCTCCGCGCGGATTGCCGTGGTGTGCGTGCTACACGACCTGAACCTGGCGGCGCGTTATTGCGATCGCCTGTGGTTGCTGGAGAGCGGCCGGCTCTGTGCCAGTGGTGCGCCAGCCCAGGTGCTCAGCGAGCAGCGTATCGCCCGGGTATTTGCCGCCCAGGTGCATGTCAGCCCGATGGGCCGGCACCAGGTGCGCATCGAGCTGGCGCCATGAAGGTGCTTAACGAGCGCTCAAGGTCACCCAGTAGCGCGAACGTCGCTGCACCTGCAGTGGCAATGAATGGGGCAGGGCGTCGAGCACCGCATCGGTATCGGCCAGCGGATAGACGCCAGAGATACGTAGCGCGGCAACCTCGTCGCTGCAGCGCAGCAGGCCTGGCCGATAGCGGCTGAGCTGCTCGACAAAGGCATCCAGGCGCATGTTGTCGGCCATCAGCAAGCCCTTGCTCCAGGCTGGCTCGGCCTGGTTAGCGGTAGCCGGCTCGATGCGCGTCGGGGTGAAGCGGGCGCGTTGCCCCGGTGTCAGGCGCAGGGTGCTGCCCGGCGACTGCTCGGTGCGTACCTCGATCACCCCTTCGAACAGCGCGACCTGGGTCAGGCCCGGTTGCAGTTCGACGCAAAAGCGTGTCCCCAATGCCCGCACCAGGCCCTGCGGCGTTGCCACGCCAAGTGGCCGCTGGGCGGCGTCCGGCGGGTGGCCGCTGCTGATCAGCACGCGCCCGCTGCGTAACTCGATGCGGCGTTGCTGGCTATCGAACTGCACTGCTACCTCGGTGTCAGCATCCAGGGTCAGCTGGCTGCCGTCCTCCAGGGTAATGTGCTGCGGCGCGCTGGCACCGTTGCTGTAGGTCAGAGTCTGACTAGGGCGCCAGACGTTGCGGTAGGCCAGTTGCCCGGCGCAGCCGAACAGGCCGAGCAGCACCAGGGTTTTCAGCGTTTGGCGGCGACTGCTCCGCTTGCCGAGGGACAGGCTCTTGTAGCCGGCCTGCGGCTCCAGCCCGGCCATCCGGCGGCGTAGCGCTTCGATGTGCTGCCAGGCGCGTTCGTTATCCGGATGGGCGGCGCGCCAGTGTTCCAGCGCTTGCTGCTGCTCGGGGCTGAGCCGGCCGTCCATGGTTTCGGTGAGCCATTGTGCAGCTTCGCGGGTGGTGCGCGGATTGAATGGCGAGGGGCTCATGACAGGTCGGCAAAAAAGCAGTGTTGGTTGGCTCGAACCAGGTAGAGCTTCACCGAGCGGCTGCTGACCTGCAGGCGCTCAGCGATTTCGGCGATCTTCAAACCCTGCAGGTGCGACAGCAGGAACGCTTCGCGGACCTTGCCCGGCAAGGCGTCGAGCATGCGGTCGAGCAAGGCCAGTGCTTCGAGTGCCAGCACGCGGACTTCGGGTGAGGGTTCCACTGTTTCGGGCAGGCTGGCCAACGCTTGCAGATACGCCTGTTCGACCAGGCGCCGGCGATAGACATTGGCCATCAGCCGCCGCGCCACGGTCGACAGGAACGAGCGCGGCTCGCGAATGCTGAACAGGTCCTTGGAGCTGAGAATGCTCAGGAAGGTGTCCTGGGCAATGTCGGCGGCATGTTCCGGGCAGCCGATGCGGTTTCGCAGCCATCGGTGCAGCCAGCGGTGATGGTCGTTGTAGAGTGTGCTCAGGCAGGTGTTGAGCGCGGCTGGAGAGTGGCGGGTGTCCATCGGGGGCGAGACCGGGCATAAAGCAAACGGGCTCGCAGTATAACGAGAATATATATCAAATGATAATCATTGCTGTTAGTTCGCTTCGTTCACCAATTGGCTGTGGCTGGACGCAGCGCTTTGGATGTCCGCGGTAGTGTCAGGAGTCACGCTTTCTTCGCAAGCGGCCTGGCTGATGGCCCTGGCCAACGAGCCCTTGAAGATTGGCGTGGACTCCTTGTCGGCGACGGCGCTTTTCAGGTCGTCCAGCGATGTCCCCGTGCCCAGGAAGCGTACGGTTCGAGCAGTGCAATCGAACTGGCGAGCACTGTAGCTGGTTCCACTGAGGCCAACACGCTGGGTGATGACGGTGCGTTGGGAGATGTCGCCGGACACGCTGATGATCGAATAGCGTGCATCAGGGTCGAAGGAGGTCTGCAGCAACGTGGCAGATGCGGTCGAGCTGCACAGAGCCAGGCAACTGGCGAGCAATAGTTTATTCAGCACAGGTACTTCCTTGATGTAGCGCTGTTTATTACATCGGAACCGGCAAATAGGAATGAAACGTATTACCGGCGTGGCGCATCGCTAGCTTAATCTGCTAGCGGTGCCTAGACAATTGCCTTGCCCCTTTGTTTCGGAAATTTCCGACAACCGGAGGGGATTATCCTCACATTTTTTTACGGCCTGGTGACAATCAATCAAAAGCTGATAGATTTCAGCCGGTTAAACAGTGATCCGGCGTCCGGTCACAGGAAGGAAGAGCACCATGATTTCACCCGAACGTCAGGCCATTGCCCTGCAGCGCTATCTCCAGGCCCATCCGCAGATGCGCGAGGAGATCGCCGCGCTCAGCGAGCACGAGCAGGCTCAGCAGGTCCTCTGGGCCTTCGAGGATGCCGCGCAGGAGCAGGGGCTGGAACCCTGGGAGTTGACCTTGCAGTTGATCGCCGAGTCCCCCGGGGAGCTTGCGGCCATGCGCCTTGAGGTGCACCGCGAAGCGGCCGAGGCGCTGGGGATGGAGTGGGAAGAGTATTGCGCGTTCAATGACATCATCGAGGAGGCGCCGTAATGCGGCGACTCGGTTTTGTAGTGTTTTGACAATATTTTCTGCAGCCCCGGGGCTGGATCGTCATGCGTTCACGTGTGGGGTCCAGGCCAGGGCCTGCGTGTGTTGAGCGGCCCTCGGCGGGATTTTTGCCGGGGTCTTTGAATGAAATGGACCGGCGTGCTTTCCCGTTGTCTTGAACGGGGTGACTTCTGGCCTTTGAGCCACTAGAATGCTTGCCCTTGATTCTGGAGTCGGGTATCGCCGGCTAACGTCTGTGCAACGAGGAATATCCATGCAAGTTTCTGTTGAAAATACTTCTGCTCTCGAGCGCCGCATGACCATCGCCGTTCCGGCCGAGCGCGTCGAGACCGAAGTCAACAAGCGTCTGCAACAGACTGCCCGTCGTGCCAAGGTCCCAGGCTTCCGTCCTGGCAAAGTGCCGATGAGCGTGATCCGTCAGCGCTACGAAGACGCCGCCCGTCAGGAAGCCTTCGGCGACCTGGTACAGGCTTCCTTCTACGAAGCCGTGGTCGAGCAGAAGCTGAACCCGGCTGGCGCCCCTGCCGTCGAGCCAAAATCGTTCGAAAAGGGCAAGGACCTGGAATACGTCGCCATTTTCGAAGTGTTCCCTGAGTTCACCGTTGCCGGTTTCGACTCGATCGCCGTCGAGCGCCTGAGCGCCGAAGTGGCTGACGCCGACCTGGACAACATGCTGGAAGTGCTGCGCAAGCAGAACGTTCGTTTCGAAGCCGCCGACCGCGCTGCCCAGAACGAAGACCAGCTGAACATCGATTTCGTCGGCAAGGTCGACGGTGAAGTGTTCGCCGGTGGTTCGGCCAAGGGCACCCAGCTGGTGCTGGGTTCCGGCCGCATGATCCCGGGCTTCGAAGAAGGCCTGGTTGGCGCCAAGGCGGGTGAAGAGCGCGTTCTGAACCTGACCTTCCCTGAGGACTACCAGAACCTGGACCTGGCTGGCAAAACCGCCGAGTTCACCGTTACCGTCAACAGCGTTGCCGAGCCAAAGCTGCCTGAGCTGACCGAAGAGTTCTTCGCCCAGTTCGGCATCAAGGAAGCAACCCTGGAAGGTTTCCGCACCGAAGTTCGCAAGAACATGGAGCGTGAACTGCGTCAGGCGATCAAGACCAAGGTCAAGAACCAGGTAATGGACGGCCTGCTGGCTGCCAACCCGATCGAAGTGCCGAAAGCCCTGCTGGAAAACGAAGTGAACCGCCTGCGCGTTCAAGCCGTTCAGCAGTTCGGTGGCAACATCAAGCCTGAGCAACTGCCGGCTGAACTGTTCGAAGAGCAAGCCAAGCGCCGCGTCGTGCTGGGCCTGATCGTCGCCGAAGTGGTCAAGCAATTCGACCTCAAGCCTGACGACGCCCGCGTTCGCGAAATGATCCAGGAAATGGCCTCGGCCTACCAGGAGCCTGAGCAGGTCGTGGCTTGGTACTACAAGAACGACCAGCAGCTGAACGAAGTCCGTTCGGTTGTGCTGGAAGAACAAGTTGTGGATACTGTTCTGCAGAAAGCGACTGTGACCGACAAATCGGTCTCTTACGAAGAAGCTGTCAAGCCAGCCCAGGCACCTGCCGCTGACTGATTTCCTTCTTTCGTAGGAAAACACCACAAGCCAGCCTTCGAGCTGGCTTGTGCGTATTCAAGACATGACTATTTGGGAGTGAGTGCAGGACATGTCCCGCAATTCTTATTATCAGCAGAGCTCTGACATCCAGGCCGCAGGCGGCCTGGTCCCGATGGTTATCGAGCAATCCGCTCGTGGCGAACGCGCCTATGACATCTACTCGCGCCTTCTGAAGGAGCGGGTGATCTTCCTGGTCGGCCCGGTAGAGGACTACATGGCCAACCTGGTAGCGGCGCAGATGCTGTTCCTTGAAGCGGAAAACCCGGACAAGGATATCCATCTCTACATCAACTCGCCGGGCGGTTCGGTGACTGCCGGTATGTCGATCTACGACACCATGCAGTTCATCAAGCCGGACGTCTCGACCATCTGCATCGGCCAAGCCTGCAGCATGGGTGCTTTCCTGTTGGCTGCGGGTGCAAAAGGCAAGCGTCATTGCCTGCCGAACTCGCGGGTGATGATTCACCAGCCACTGGGCGGTTTCCAGGGGCAGGCGACGGATATCGAGATCCACGCCAAGGAAATCCTTTCCATCAAGTCGCGTCTGAACGAGTTGCTGGCCTACCACACAGGTCAAGACCTGGAGACCATCAAGCGTGACACTGAGCGCGACAATTTCATGAGCGCCGAGCGCGCAGCCGAATACGGCCTGATCGACTCGGTCTACGACAAGCGGCAACTGGCCTCCTGAATCCGGGTGCCAGAGCAGGCGGGCGCGCATTGCGCCTACTTGCGGACTTGAAAAAGCCCGCAATTGCCTTCATCTTGTGTTGCAAGCCTACCGGATTGGATCGATCGAATGACTGACACCCGTAACGGCGAGGACAACGGCAAATTGCTCTATTGCTCCTTCTGCGGCAAAAGCCAGCACGAAGTGCGCAAGTTGATTGCCGGCCCCTCGGTATTTATCTGCGACGAGTGCGTCGACCTGTGCAATGACATCATCCGTGAGGAGGTGCAGGAAGCCCAGGCCGAAAGCAGCGCGCATAAACTGCCTTCGCCGAAAGAAATCAGCACCATCCTGGACCAGTACGTCATTGGTCAGGAGCGTGCGAAAAAGGTACTGGCGGTAGCGGTGTACAACCACTACAAGCGCCTGAATCAACGCGACAAGAAGAACGACGATGTCGAACTCGGCAAGAGTAACATCCTGCTGATCGGTCCGACGGGCTCGGGTAAGACCCTGCTCGCCGAAACCCTCGCGCGTCTGTTGAATGTACCGTTCACCATCGCCGACGCCACCACCCTGACCGAAGCCGGTTACGTGGGTGAAGACGTCGAGAACATCATTCAGAAACTGCTGCAGAAGTGCGACTACGACGTGGAAAAAGCCCAGATGGGCATTGTCTACATCGACGAAATCGACAAGATTTCGCGCAAGTCGGACAACCCGTCCATCACCCGTGACGTCTCGGGCGAGGGCGTGCAGCAGGCGCTGCTCAAGCTGATCGAGGGCACGGTCGCTTCGGTTCCGCCGCAAGGTGGTCGCAAGCACCCGCAGCAGGAGTTCCTGCAGGTCGATACGCGTAACATCCTGTTCATCTGTGGCGGTGCGTTCTCGGGCCTCGAAAAGGTCATTCAGGCACGCTCCACCCGCGGCGGCATCGGCTTTGGTGCCGAAGTACGCAGCAAGCAGGAAGGCAAGAAGGTTGGCGAGTCGCTGCGTGAAGTCGAGCCTGACGATCTGGTCAAGTTCGGCCTGATTCCGGAATTCGTTGGTCGTCTGCCTGTGCTGGCGACGCTCGACGAGCTGGACGAAGCTGCGCTGATGCAGATTCTGACCGAGCCGAAGAATGCCCTGACCAAGCAGTACGCCAAGCTGTTCGAAATGGAAGGCGTGGATCTGGAGTTCCGCAGCGATGCGCTCAAGTCGGTGGCTCGCAAGGCCCTGGAGCGCAAGACCGGGGCTCGTGGCCTGCGTTCGATCCTCGAAGGCATCCTGCTCGACACCATGTACGAGATTCCTTCGCAGAAGGATGTCAGCAAGGTGGTGATCGACGAGAGCGTCATCGATGGCTCCTCGCAGCCGCTGTTGATCTACGAGAACAGCGAGCCGCAAGCCAAGGCTGCACCCGACGTCTGAGTCGCCCTGCGGCTCGATTCAAGCAAGGGGCCTTCGGGCCCCTTTGCTTTTCCTGTCGCAGCGCTTGTTTTTTTGCGGGCCTGCCCCCACATTAACTCCACGCTCAAATTCCATCGGTTTCCGGCCATAAGGCCGCTGTAGAGGCGAAATCATGAAGACCACCCTCGACTTGCCTCTCCTGCCATTGCGTGATGTCGTCGTTTATCCGCATATGGTCATCCCACTGTTCGTGGGGCGCGAGAAGTCCATCGAGGCCCTTGAGGCCGCGATGACGGGCGAGAAGCAGATCCTCCTGCTGGCCCAGAAGAACCCCGCTGACGACGATCCAGGCGAAGACGCCCTGTACCGCGTCGGTACCATTGCCACCGTCCTGCAACTGCTGAAACTGCCCGATGGCACCGTCAAGGTGCTGGTCGAAGGTGAGCAGCGCGGTGCCGTTGAGCGTTTCAACGAAGTCGACGGGCACATTCGTGCCGAGGTTTCGCTGATCGACGAGTCCCAGGCTGCCGAACGCGAGTCTGAAGTCTTCGTCCGTAGCTTGCTGTCACAATTTGAACAATATGTTCAGCTGGGCAAGAAAGTCCCGGCTGAAGTCCTGTCGTCGCTCAACAGCATCGACGAGCCTGGGCGCCTGGTCGACACCATGGCAGCGCATATGGCGCTGAAGATCGAGCAGAAGCAGGAAATCCTCGAAATCCTCGACCTTTCGGCCCGTGTTGAACACGTGCTGGCGCTGCTGGATGCCGAGATCGACCTGCTGCAGGTCGAGAAGCGTATCCGTGGCCGGGTCAAGAAGCAGATGGAGCGCAGCCAGCGCGAGTACTACCTGAATGAGCAGATGAAGGCCATTCAGAAAGAGCTCGGCGACAGCGAAGAAGGTCACAACGAAGTCGAAGAGCTGAAAAAGCGCCTCGACGCCGCCGGCCTGCCCAAGGATGCCTATGCCAAGGCCCAGGCCGAGCTGAACAAGCTCAAGCAGATGTCACCGATGTCGGCTGAGGCCACTGTCGTGCGTTCCTACCTCGACTGGCTGGTGCAGGTGCCGTGGAAGGCCCAGAGCAAGGTGCGCCTGGACCTGGCCAAGGCCGAGGAAATCCTCGACGCCGACCACTACGGGCTGGAAGAGGTCAAGGAGCGCATCCTTGAGTACCTCGCCGTGCAGAAGCGGGTGAAAAAGATCCGTGGCCCGGTACTGTGCCTGGTAGGGCCGCCTGGCGTGGGTAAAACCTCGCTGGCCGAGTCGATCGCCAGTGCCACCAACCGCAAGTTCGTGCGCATGGCCCTGGGCGGCGTGCGTGATGAAGCCGAGATTCGCGGCCACCGCCGTACCTACATCGGTTCGATGCCCGGTCGTCTGATTCAGAAAATGACCAAGGTTGGCGTGCGCAACCCGCTGTTCCTGCTCGACGAAATCGACAAGATGGGCAGCGACATGCGTGGCGACCCGGCCTCGGCGCTGCTGGAAGTGCTCGACCCCGAGCAGAACCACAACTTCAACGATCACTACCTGGAAGTCGACTACGACCTCTCGGACGTGATGTTCCTCTGCACCTCCAACTCGATGAACATTCCGCCAGCCCTGCTGGACCGGATGGAAGTCATCCGTCTGCCGGGTTACACCGAAGACGAGAAGATCAACATCGCGGTCAAGTACCTGTCGCCCAAGCAGATCAAGGCCAACGGCCTGAAGAAGGGCGAGCTGGAGGTCGATGTCACGGCCATTCGCGACATCATTCGCTATTACACCCGCGAAGCCGGTGTGCGGGGCCTGGAGCGCCAGATCGCGAAAATCTGCCGCAAGGTGGTTAAGGAGCACGCCGGCCTCAAGCAGGTGGCGGTGAAGGTCACGGGCGAGCAGCTCGAGCACTACCTTGGCGTGCGCAAGTACCGCTACGGGCTGGCCGAGCAGCAGGATCAGGTCGGTCAGGTCACTGGCCTGGCCTGGACCCAGGTGGGCGGCGAATTGCTGACCATCGAAGCGGCAGTTATCCCGGGCAAGGGCCAACTGATCAAGACCGGTTCGCTCGGTGATGTCATGGTCGAATCGATCACCGCCGCGCAAACCGTGGTGCGCAGCCGGGCGCGGAGCCTGGGTATTCCTGCCGACTTCCACGAGAAGCGCGACACCCATATCCACATGCCCGAAGGTGCCACGCCCAAGGACGGTCCAAGCGCCGGTATCGGCATGTGCACCGCCCTGGTCTCGGCCCTGACCCAGATTCCGGTGCGTGCCGATGTGGCCATGACCGGTGAGATCACCCTGCGTGGCCAGGTGCTGGCGATTGGTGGTTTGAAGGAAAAACTACTGGCCGCTCACCGTGGTGGAATCAAGACGGTGATCATTCCGGAAGAGAATGTGCGCGATTTGAAGGAAATTCCTGAGAATATTAAGCAGGATCTGCAGATTAAACCGGTCAAATGGATTGACGAAGTCCTCCAAATTGCGCTGCAATACGCCCCGGAGCCCTTGCCCGATGTGGCTCCGGAGATTGTCGCCAAGGATGAAAAGCGCGACAGCGATTCCAAGGAAAGAATCAGCACGCATTAGTACGTATTTGGCTGGGGGGCTTTCTTGACAGTATTTTCAGGCCCTTGTTATAAAGCGGCACTTAAGTGTCAACAGGCCACCCAGCGCTCGTTTAGCTTTTCATTACATACTTAGAAACAAACTCAATAGAGATATAAGGGGACTTAGAGTGAACAAGTCGGAACTGATTGACGCTATCGCCGCATCTGCTGATATTTCGAAAGCTAGCGCTGGCAAAGCGCTGGACGCAGTAATCGAATCCGTCACCGGCGCCCTGAAGGCAGGTGACTCCGTGGTACTGGTAGGTTTCGGTACCTTCTCCGTCACCGACCGTCCAGCGCGCACCGGCCGCAACCCGCAAACCGGCAAGACCCTGGAAATCCCTGCCGCCAAGAAGCCTGGCTTCAAGGCTGGCAAGGCTCTGAAAGAAGCCGTCAACTAAGTCGCTTCCTTCAGGCACACGCCTAACCGAGCCCGGTTCACGCCTGGCCCGGCTGCCGAGCGTCGGGAGGCCTGATACCAGGTTCCCGGCGCTCGGCCAGTTACGAGAAGGCGCATCCTCGGATGCGCCTTTCTTCTATCAGGACTCTACCCACGCTCCACGGTTGGTTCATTCAGTACAACCGTTTCTGGGGGACGCATGCTGCAGAATATCAGGGACAATTCACAAGGTTGGATTGCCAAGACCATCATCGGTGTCATCGTAGCCTTGATGGCACTGACCGGCTTCGATGCCATCTTCCAGGCCACCACCAACAGCCAGGACGCTGCCAAGGTCAATGGCGACACGATCAGCCAGAACGAGCTGAGCCAGGCCGTCGACATGCAACGTCGGCAGCTGATGCAACAGCTGGGCAAGGATTTCGATCCGGCCATGCTCAACGAGCAAATGCTGCGTGAAGCCGCGCTCAAGGGGCTGATCGATCGCAAGTTGCTGCTCCAGGGCGCCGAAGACGCCAAGTTCGCTTTCTCCGAGGCGGCCCTCGACCAATTGATCCTGCAAACGCCTGAATTCCAGGAAGATGGCAAGTTCAGCGCCGAGCGCTTCGACCAGGTCATTCGCCAGATGGGCTACGGCCGTCTGCAATTCCGCGAAATGCTGGCCCAGGAAATGCTCATCGGCCAACTGCGCACCGGCCTTGCCGGCAGCGGTTTTGTCACCGACGACCAGGTCAACGCTTTCGCCCGTCTGGAAAAACAGACCCGTGATTTCGCTTCGCTGACCTTCAAGGCCGACCCGGCCGCGGTCAAGGTTACCGACGAGCAGATCAAGGCGCACTACGACCAACACGCCAAGGAATTCATGAGCCCCGATCAGGTCGTCATCGACTACATCGAGCTGAAGAAGTCCGCGTTCTTCGACCAGGTTGAAGTCAACCAGGACGAGCTCAAGGCGCTGTACGAGAAAGAAATCGCCAACCTCGCCGAGCAGCGTCATGCCGCGCATATCCTTGTCGAAATCAACGACAAGGTGAACGAGGGGCAGGCCAAGGCCAAGATCGAAGAGATCCAGGCGCGTCTGGCCAAGGGCGAAGACTTTGCCACCCTGGCCAAGGAATTCTCCCAGGACCCGGGCTCGGCCAACAACGGCGGTGACCTCGGCTATGCCGGGCAGGGCGTCTATGATCCGGCCTTCGAAGAGGCGCTGTACGCGCTGAACAAGGACCAGGTCTCGGGGCCGGTGCGTACCGAGTACGGTTTCCACCTGATCAAGCTGCTCGGTGTCCAGGCGCCGGAAGTACCAAGCTTCGACAGCCTGAAAGACAAGCTGACCCGCGAGCTCAAGGCCCAGCAGGTCGAACAGCGCTTTGTCGAAGTGACCAAGCAACTGGAAGACTCGGCGTTCGAAGCCTCCGACCTGGCCCAACCGGCTCAGGAGCTGGGCCTGAAGGTGCAGACTTCGGCGGCGTTCGGTCGTGAAGGCGGCGAAGGCATCACTGCCAACCGCGCCGTGATCCAGGCTGCGTTCAGCACAGAAGTGCTGGAAGCGGCTGCCAACAGCACGGCCATCGAGCTCGATCCGGAAACCATCGTTGTGCTGCGCGTCAATGAACACCGCAAGCCTGTGCAACTGGGCCTTGAAGTCGTCTCCGAGAGCATCCGCAAGCACCTGGCCAAAGAGCAGGCGACTGCTGCACTGAAGACCAAGGCCGATGCCCTGATCGCCGGTCTGCGTGATGGCAAGATTGCCCTGGCGGCCAGCCAGGACGGTCAGGCCTGGAAAGTCCAGGAAGCGGTTTCGCGCAGCCAGGAAGGTATCGACCCGGTCGAGCTGCAGGCGCTGTTCCGCATGAGCAAGCCAGAAGCCAAGGACAAGCCGGTGTACGCCAGCGTTACCCTGGCTGACGGTAGCCTGGTGGTACTGCGCCTGAACGGCGTCAACGAAGGCGCTGCGGCCACTGAAGAAGAGAAAGCGACCTACCGCCGCTTCCTCGCTTCGCGTGCTGGCCAGCAGGACTTCGCGGCGTACCGCAAGCAGCTGGAAGCCAAAGCGGATATCACTCGCTACTGAGTGCTGGATGCTTAAAACAGAAAAGGCCGCTTACGCGGCCTTTTTTGTTTTCATCGCGGGGCAAGCCCGCTCCCATCGGTTTGTAGGAGCGGGCTTGCCCCGCGAAGAGGCTACTGAACGGCAGCTGGGGCCAGAAACGCCGCCTCCAGCAACTGCCGTGTATACGCATGCTGCGGGTCGGCAAAGATATCCGCCGCCACCCCTTGCTCCACCACCTGGCCCTGCTTGACCACCATCAACTGATGGCTGAGCGCTTTGACCACCGCCAGGTCGTGGCTGATGAACAGGTAGGTGAGGTTGTACTTGCTCTGCAATGAGCGCAGCAGTTCCACCACCTGGCGCTGCACGGTACGGTCCAGTGCCGAGGTCGGCTCGTCGAGCAGGATCAGGGCCGGCTTGAGCACCAGCGCCCGGGCGATGGCGATGCGCTGGCGCTGACCGCCGGAGAACTCGTGCGGATAACGATGCCGCGCCTGCGGATCGAGCCCCACCTCATGCAAGGCGGCAATGATTGCCTGCTCCTGTTCGGCGGCGCTGCCCATGCGGTGGATGCGCAGGCCTTCGCCGACGATATCGCTGACGCACATGCGCGGGCTGAGGCTGCCGAACGGGTCCTGGAAGACCACCTGCATCTGCCGGCGCAATGGCCGCACCTGCTGCTGGGTCAGGTTCTCTAGGGCCGTGCCCTGAAAGCGGATGCTGCCCTGGCTGCCAAGCAGGCGCAGGATCGCCAGGCCCAGGGTCGACTTGCCCGAACCGCTTTCGCCGACGATACCCAGGGTCTGGCCCTGGGGCAGGCTGAAGTTGATGCCGTCCACGGCCTTGACGTAATCGACGGTGCGCCGCAGCAGGCCCTTCTTGATCGGGAACCACACGCGCAGGTCCTCGACCTGCAGCATCGGGGCGCCGGGCGGGTTGCCGGCCGGGCCGCCGCTGGGTTCGGCACCGAGAAGCATCTGCGTGTAGGGGTGTTTGGGGTTGCGGAACAATTCTTCGCAATCGGCCTGCTCGACGATCTGGCCCTTTTGCATCACGCAGACCCGATGGGCGATGCGCTTGACCAGGTTGAGGTCGTGACTGATCAGCAGCAGGGCCATGCCCAGGCGGGCCTGCAGGGACTTGAGCAGTTCGAGGATCTTCAACTGTACGGTAACGTCCAGCGCCGTAGTCGGTTCATCGGCGATCAGCAGGTCGGGCTCGTTGGCCAGGGCCATGGCGATCATCACACGCTGCCTCTGACCGCCTGAGAGCTCGTGTGGCAGCGCCTTGAGGCGTTTGTGGGGCTCAGGTATGCCGACCATCGCCAGCAGCTCCAGGGTGCGCTCGGTGGCCGCCTTGCCGCGCAGGCCCTTGTGCAGCAGGAGGATCTCGTTGATCTGCTTCTCGATGTTGTGCAACGGGTTGAGCGAGGTCATCGGCTCCTGGAAGATCATCGCGACACGGTTGCCGCGGATGCGCCGCATCTGTTTTTCGTCGAGGGTCAGCAGGTCGCGCCCCTCGAACAGGATGCTGCCGCTAGGGTGGCGGGCCAGCGGGTAGGGCAGCAGGCGCAGGATCGAGTGCGCCGTCACCGACTTGCCCGACCCGCTTTCGCCGACCAGGGCCAGGGTTTCGCCGCGGCGGATGTCGAAACTGACCCCTTCGACCACCCGCTGGCATTGATCGCCGGTGACGAACTCGACGGCCAGGTCGCGGACTTCGATCAAGGTTTGCTTGCTCATCTCATTTCCTCGGGTCGAAGGCATCGCGGGCGGATTCGCCGATGAACACCAGCAGGCTGAGCATCAGTGCCAGCACGGCAAAAGCGCTCATGCCCAGCCAGGGCGCTTGCAGGTTGGACTTGCCCTGGGCCACCAGTTCACCCAGCGACGGCGCCCCCGGCGGCAGGCCGAAGCCGAGGAAGTCCAGGGCGGTCAGGGTGCCGATCGCGCCGGTGAGGATGAACGGCATGAAGGTCATGGTCGAGATCATCGCATTGGGCAGGATGTGCCGGTACATGATCGCGCCGTTCTGCATGCCCAGCGCCCGCGCCGCACGCACGTACTCCAGGTTGCGCCCGCGCAGGAACTCGGCGCGCACCACATCCACCAGGCTCATCCATGAGAACAGCAACATGATCCCCAGCAGCCACCAGAAGTTCGGTTGCACGAAGCTGGCGAGGATGATCAGCAGGTACAGCACCGGCAGCCCCGACCAGATTTCCAGGAAGCGCTGCCCGGCCAGGTCCACCCAGCCGCCGTAAAAGCCCTGCAGGGCGCCGGCAATCACGCCGATGATCGAGCTGAGGATGGTCAGGGTCAGGGCAAACAGCACCGAGATACGGAAACCATAGATGACCCGTGCCAGCACGTCGCGGCCCTGGTCGTCGGTACCCAGCCAGTTCTGCGTCGACGGCGGGGCAGGGGCCGGGACCTTGAGGTCGTAGTTGATGCTCTGGTAGCTGAACGGGATCGGCGCCCACAGCACCAGGCTGTCCTTGGCCGCCAGCAACTCGCGGATGTACGGGCTCTTGTAGTTGGCCTCCAGCGGGAATTCGCCGCCAAAGGCGGTTTCCGGGTAGCGCTTGAGCGCCGGGAAGTACCATTGGCCGTCGTAACGCACCACCAGGGGCTTGTCGTTGGCGATCAGCTCGGCGCCCAGGCTCAGGCCGAACAGGATCAGGAACAGCCACAGCGACCACCAGCCACGGCGGTTGGCCTTGAAGCGCTCGAAGCGCCGGCGATTCAGAGGTGACAGGTTCATCTCAGTGCTCCCGGCTGTCGAAGTCGATGCGTGGGTCGACCAGGGTGTAGGTCAGGTCGCCGATCAGCTTCACCACCAGCCCGAGCAGGGTGAAGATGAACAGGGTGCCGAAGACCACCGGGTAGTCGCGGTTGATCGCTGCCTCGAAACTCATCAGGCCCAGGCCGTCGAGGGAGAAGATCACTTCGATCAGCAAGGAGCCGGTGAAGAAGATACCGATGAACGCCGAGGGAAAACCGGCGATCACCAGCAGCATGGCATTACGGAACACATGACCGTAGAGCACGCGGTTGGGGCTCAGGCCCTTGGCCTTGGCGGTGACCACGTACTGCTTGTTGATCTCGTCGAGGAAGCTGTTTTTGGTCAGCAGGGTCATGGTTGCGAAGTTGCCGATCACCAGCGCAGTGACTGGCAGCGCCAGGTGCCAGAAGTAGTCGAGCAGCTTGCCGGTGGTGCTCAGCTCATCGAAGTTGTTCGACGTCAGGCCGCGCAATGGGAACCAGTCCAGGTAGCTGCCACCGGCGAACAGCACGATCAGCAGGATGGCGAACAGAAACGCCGGGATGGCGTAGCCGATGATGATCGCCGAGCTGGTCCAGACATCGAAGTGGCTGCCGTGACGGGTGGCCTTGGCGATCCCCAGGGGGATCGACACCAGGTACATGATCAGCGTGCTCCATAGCCCCAGGGAGATCGATACCGGCATTTTCTCGATGATCAGGTCGATGACCTTGGCGTCACGGAAGAAGCTGTCGCCAAAATCCAGGTGGGCGTAGTTCTTGATCATGATCCACAAGCGTTCCGGCGCCGGCTTGTCGAAGCCGTACATCTGCTCGATTTCCTTGATCAAGGCCGGGTCCAGGCCCTGGGCACCGCGGTAGTTGGAGCCGGCCACCGAAACTTCGGCGCCGCCACCGGCGATGCGGCTGGTGGCGCCCTCGAAGCCTTCGAGCTTGGCGATCATCTGCTCCACCGGGCCGCCCGGGGCGGCCTGGATGATGATGAAGTTGATGATCAGGATGCCCAGCAGGGTCGGGATGATCAGCAGCAAACGGCGAAAGATATAGGCCAGCATGCTATTTCGCCCCTTCGGCCGCTTGCGCTTCGGGCGCCGGGTTCAGCGGCACCACCGGCTCGACATCGGGCTTGATCCACCAGGTGTTGATACCGATGTCGTACTTGGGCGAAACCTTGGGGTGGCCGATGTGGTTCCAGTAGGCCACGCGCCAGGTCTTGATGTGCCAGTTGGGGATCACGTAGTAGCCCCATTGCAGCACCCGGTCCAGGGCGCGCGAGTGCTCGATCAGGCTCTGTCGCGAATCGGCGTTGATCAGCTGCTCTACCAGGGTGTCGATGGCCGGGTCCTTCAGGCCGATGAAGTTGCGGCTGCCGGGATTGTCGGCGGCGGCGCTCTGCCAGAACTCGCGTTGCTCGTTACCCGGGGAGTTGGACTGCGGGTAGCCGCCGACGATCATGTCGAAATCCCGCGAGCGCAGGCGGTTGATGTATTGCGAGACATCGACCCGGCGAATCACCAGGTCGATACCCAGGTCCGCCAGGTTGCGCTTGAACGGTAGCAGGATGCGCTCGAATTCTGTCTGTGCCAGGAGGAATTCGATGGATACCGGCTTGCCCTGGGCGTCGACCATCTTGTCGTCGACAATGCGCCAGCCGGCTTCCTGCAGCAGCTTGTAGGCCTTGCGCTGTTGTTCGCGGATCATGCCGCTGCCATCGGTGACCGGGTTGGCGAAGGCCTGGGTGAACACCTGATCGGGAATCTTGCCGCGCAGCGGTTCGAGAATCTTCAGTTCAGCGGCGTCGGGCAAGCCGCGGGCGGCCATGTCGGAGTTCTCGAAGTAGCTGCCGGTGCGGGTGTAGGCACCGTTGAACAGCTGCTTGTTGGTCCATTCGAAGTCCAGCAGCAGGCTCAGTGCTTCACGCACCCGGATATCCTGGAACAGCGGGCGGCGGATGTTGTAGACAAAGCCCTGCATGCCGGTCGGGTTGCCGTTGGGCAGCTCTTCGAGGATCAGGCGCTTGTGCCGCACTGCTGGCACGTCATAGGCAGTGGCCCAGCTCTTGGCTGCGGTTTCCAGGCGGTAGTCGAACTGGCCGGCCTTGAGTGCTTCGAGGGTGACCGCACTATCGCGGTAGTAGTCGATGGTCATCTCGTCGAAGTTGTAGAAGCCGCGGTTGACCGCCAGGTCCTTGCCCCAGTAGTCCTTGACCCGCTCATAGCGGACCGAGCGCCCCGGCTTGACCTCGGCGACCTTGTACGGGCCGCTGCCCAGGGGGATTTCCAGGTTGCCCTTGGTGAATTCGCGGTTTTCCCACCAGTGCTTGGGCAATACCGGCAACTGGCCGAGGATCAGTGGCAGTTCGCGATTATTGCTGTGCTTGAACTTGAACAGCACCCGCTGCGGGTCTTCGGCGATCACTTCGGCGACATCGGCGTAGTAGCCGCGGTACAGCGGTGCGCCATGCTTGATCAAGGTGTTGAAGGTGAACACCACGTCGTCGGCCTGGATCGGCTGGCCGTCATGAAAACGTGCCTCGGGGCGCAGGTAGAAGCGCACCCAGCTGTTGTCCGGGGCTTTCTCGATCTTGCCGGCGACCAGGCCGTACTCGGTGAAAGGCTCATCCAGGCTCTGGGTCATCAGGGTGTCGTAGATCAGGCCGATGTCGTCGGCCGCTACGCCCTTGTTGATGAACGGGTTGAGGCTGTCAAAGCCGCCGAAACCGGCCTGGCGGAAGGTGCCGCCCTTGGGCGCGTCGGGGTTGACGTAGTCGAAGTGCTTGAAATTTGCCGGATACTTCGGCGCTTCATCGTAGAGGGTCAGGGCGTGTTGCGGTGCAGCCAGTGCCTGGCTGCCGAGGCAGGCCAGCAGCAGTGCGCAGGCCTTCAGGCGCAGGCGGGACATTGGCATCATTGGGCTTTCTCCGAAGGCTTGATCCACCAGCTGTTGAGCCCCAGGGTGTAGGGCGGCGTGGCCACAAAGGCAAAGCGATTGCGGTAGGCCAGGCGGTGGTTGTCGAGATACCAGTTGGGAATCATGTAGTACTGCCACAGCAATACCCGGTCCAGGGCGCGTGCCGCAGTCACCTGGTCCTCACGGCTCTGGGCGGCCAGCAGGGTGTCGAGCAGGTGATCGACCACCGGGTCTTTCACGCCAGCATAGTTCTTGCTGCCCTTGGTCGAGGCCTGGCTTGAATGGAAGTACAGCCATTGTTCAAGGCCCGGGCTCAGGGTCTGGTTCAGGGTCATCAGGATCATGTCGAAATCGAACTGGTCCAGGCGTTGTTTGTACTGGGCCCGGTCTACTGTGCGCAAGCGTGCTTCGACGCCAATGCTGGCAAGATTTTCGACATAAGGTTGCAGGATCCGTTCAAGGTTCGGATTGACCAGCAGCAGCTCCAGCTTCAAGGGTTGCCCGGCGCTGTTGAGCAGGCGCTGGCCGTTGAGCTTCCAGCCGGCCTGGCCGAGCAGGTCAAGGGCCTGGCGCAGGGTCTGGCGGTTGATACCGCGGCCGTCGGTGTGGCTGACCTTGTACGGCTCGGTGAACAGCGCCGCCGGCAATTGCTTGCGGTAGGGCGCCAGCAGTAGCCATTCCTTGCCCACCGGCAGGCCGCTGGCGGCGAGCTCGCTGTTGGGGTAATAGCTGCTGGCACGTTGGTAGGCACTGCTGAACAGGGTGCGGTTGGTCCATTCGAAGTCGAGCATCAACCCCAGCGCCTGGCGCACCCGCACATCGCTGAAGGTCGCGCGGCGGCTGTTCATGAACAGGCCTTGGGTCTGGGTCGGGATCTTGTGCGGGATCTGCGCCTTGATCACGTCGCCGCGGCGCACCGCCGGGAAGTTGTAGCCGTTGGCCCAGTTCTTCGCCTGGTGCTCGATGTAGATGTCGAACTCGCCGGCCTTGAAGGCTTCGAAGGCCACTGCGCTGTCACGGTAGAACTCGAATTCGACGCGGTCGACGTTGTACTTGCCGCGGTTGACCGCCAGGTCCTTGCCCCAGTAATCCTTCACCCGCTCGAACACCAGGCGCCGCCCAGGCTGGACCTGGGTGATGCGGTACGGGCCGCTGCCTAGCGGCGGCTCGAAGGTGGTGGCCTTGAAGTCGCGGCCCTTCCAGTAGTGCGCCGGCAGCACCGGCATCTCGCCCAGGCGCAGGATCAGCAGCGGGTTGCCTGCGCGCTTGAAGACGAAGCGGATACGTCGCGGGTTGAGAATGTCGACGCGCTTTACTTCCTGCAGGTTGGTCCGGTAGATCGGGTGACCTTCCTTGAGCAGGGTGCGGTAGGAGAACGCCACGTCGCTGGCGGTTATCGGCTTGCCGTCGTGAAAGCGCGCCTCGGGACGCAGGTTGAACACCACCCAGCTGCGGTCTTCGCTGTACTCGACCGAGCCTGCGATCAGGCCATAGCTGGACGTGGGCTCATCACCGGAGGGGTCGTACTGGCCGGTGCCGACCATCAGGGTTTCGTTCAGCTCGCTCACCCCGTACTGCAAGAAGTTCGGCGTGGTGACCGGGCTTGAGCCCTTGAAGGTATAGGGGTTGAGGGTGTCGAAGGTGCCAAATGCCATGGCCCGCAAGGTACCGCCCTTGGGCGCTTGCGGATTGACCCAGTCGAAGTGGGTGAATTTGGCTGGATACTTGAGCGTGCCGAACTGGGCGTAACCGTGGCTTTCGCTGATTGTTGCGCCCGCGGGAAAGCTCAAGGCCAGGCTGAGTGACAGCAACAGGAGGGGACGTATCAAGTCGAGATCCGATCCAGGCGGCTTGGGCTTTATTCCGGCTACAGTAACAGCTTGTATCGACTGGAAAAAGAGTGCCGCATGGGGCGCTGCAGGGCGCTCCGGTCAGTGACCGGAGCGCGGGCCTCAATGATTGAGGTAGACGGTCAGGGTCTGGCCCGGCTTGAGGGCGTGGCCGCTGCGTGGATTCCAGCGCTTGAGGTGCTGCATCTCGACGTTGAAGCGCTTGGCCACCAGGTACAGCGAGTCGCCTTTGCGCACCTTGTACTGGGTGGATTTTTTCTGGTTCTTTGCGCCAGCCGGCTGGGTGCTCTGCATCACCAGGGTCTGGCCGGTCTTCAGGCGTTGGCCGGAGAGCTTGTTCCAGCGCTGCAGGTCTTTGACGCTGACCTTGTTGGCCTTGGCGATGCTGGCCAGGTTGTCGCCACGCTTGACCCGGTAGCGGCTGTTGCGGGTCGTGCTGGTGCGCGGTGCGGCTTCGGCCATGGCAGCTTCGAACACGGCTTTTTTCGGCTGCAGGGTCAGCAGCTCTTCAGGCTTCATGTTCGACAGCGAGGCGGTCAGCAGCTGTGCCTTGGCGGTCGGCACCAGCAACTGCTGCGGGCCGTCGACAGTCATGCGCTTCTTGAAGGCCGGGTTGAGCTGGAACAGCTCGTCTTCGTCGATTTCGGCCAGGGCGGCGACACGTGACAGATCGAGGCGGTCCTTGATCGCGACCGCTTCGAAGTACGGTTCGTTGGCAATCGGGTTAAGGTTGACGCCATAGGCCTGCGGTGTCATCACCACCTGCGACAGGGCCAGCAGCTTGGGCACGTAGTCGCGGGTTTCCTGCGGCAGCGGCAGGTTCCAGTAGTCAGTCGGCAGGCCGAGCTTCTCGTTGCGCTCGATGGCGCGGCTGACGGTGCCTTCGCCGGCGTTGTAGGCCGCCAGGGCCAGCAGCCAGTCGCCGTTGAACATGTCGTGCAGACGGGTCAGGTAGTCCAGCGCGGCGTTGGTCGAGGCGGTGATGTCGCGGCGGCCATCGTAGAAACGGGTCTGGCGCAGGTTGAAGTAACGCCCGGTGGAGGGGATGAACTGCCACAGGCCTACCGCATGGGCCCGTGAATAGGCCATTGGGTTGTAGGCGCTTTCGATCGCTGGCAGCAGGGCCAGCTCCAGCGGCATGTTGCGCTCTTCGAGGCGTTCGACGATGTAATGGATGTACAGGCTGCCGCGGTCGCCGGCGTTTTCCAGGAACGAGGGGTTGCTGGCAAACCACAGGCGTTGCTGTTCGATGCGTGGGTTGACTGCAACGCCGTCCTGCAGCACGAAGCCCTGGCGCATGCGTTCCCAGACGTCCTGAGGCGCTTGCTCCACCGGTTTGACCGGTACGATCAGCGGTTTCTGCTTGGCCCGAGCCTGGTAGTTGTGCGCGCGAACGCTGTCGGATTCGTCGACTTGACGGGTGCTCTGGCAGCCCACAAGGGTGGCGGCCAGGGCCAGCGCACTGGCTTGGGCCAGGCGCGTCAGGGCGACGGAATTGAAGGTTCTGCGGCTAGTGGACGACATTGGCTGGGACAAAGTTCCGGGCAAAAATGTCGGGGGATTCTAGAAAGCGGCCCCTCAACGGTCAACCTTTCAGAACTTTCCGTCACCAACAGCGGCTGTTTAGAACCGATCTTTCCAAGCGCGCAACCCAGCAAAAACAGCACTTGGCGTGGGGTTTATCGGGCCATTCCGTTCGTCTAGTTTTTCTTTAACGGATGTTACGGAGGTCCGCAGAAAGGGGTTGGTGAGCTTTTCCAGGGCCAGGGTTGAAGGCAACGTGATGCGATCTTGTGATCTTAGCTCGGTAACGTCGGCGAAGCGTTGGGCAATGTGCGGGTTTTCAGGCTCGACGGCCTGGGCGAAGCGCAGGTTGCTCAAGGTATATTCGTGGGTGCAGTACACCAGGGTTTCGGCGGGCAGGGCGGCCAGGCGCTGCAGGGAGTGGTGCATTTGCTCCGGTGTGCCTTCGAACAGGCGCCCGCATCCAGCGGCGAACAAGGTATCGCCACAGAACAGCACGGGCGTGGCTGTTTGCTGGCAATAATAGGCAATGTGTCCCAGGGTGTGTCCGGGGACGGCGATGACCTGGAAATCCAGGCCCAGAACGCGCACGCTGGCGTTGTCGTCCAGGGCCTGGTCACGACCGGGAATGCGTTCCTGGGCGGGGCCGTAGACGGTCGCGCCGGTCCGCGCCTTGAGCTGCTCGACGCCACCGACATGGTCGTGATGGTGGTGGGTGATGAGGATATCGCTCAGGTGCCAGCCGGGATGGCGTTCAAGCCAGGCCAGTACCGGTGCCGCATCGCCCGGATCGACCACCGCGCACCGCTGGCTGGCAGAATCTTGTAACAACCAGATGTAGTTATCGTTGAAAGCGGGCAGGGCATCGATCTGTATCATGGTGCGATTCGCCAAACGGTGGACATGGGTGCATCTTAGTAGCTCTGTGCGCTGTCGAGAACCTTCAAGGGAGACTGCAATGACCGATCAAGCCTTCGCCCAGGCCGATCCGCAGTGGCTGGAGCTGATCAGCCAGGCCCGCGACTGGTTCGCCGGCCCCCTCGGGCAACTCATGCTCAAGGAGGAACAACGCCTGCTCGAAGAGGAGCTGGGGCGTTACTTCGGTGGTTACCTGGTGCACTACGGCCCCTGCGCCGAAGCGCCGCCCAAAGCCCCGCAGGTGCAGCGCAACGTGCGCTTGGGCGCGCCGCTGCCGGGGGTCGAGATCGTCTGTGAAGAACAGGCCTGGCCACTGAGCGAGCACGCCGCCGACGTTGTGGTGCTGCAGCACGGCCTGGACTTCAGCCTGTCGCCCCATGGCCTGTTGCGCGAGGCCGCCAGCAGTGTGCGTCCGGGCGGCCATCTGCTGATCGTCGGTATCAACCCCTGGAGCAGTTGGGGCATGCGTCGGGTGTTTGCCCATGATGCCCTGCGCAAGGCGCGCTGCATTTCCCCCTCAAGGGTCGGCGACTGGCTCAACCTGCTGGGCTTCGCGCTGGAGAAACGCCGCTTCGGGTGCTATCGTCCGCCGCTCGCATCCCCCGCCTGGCAACAGCGCCTGGCCGGCTGGGAGCGGGTTGCCGGTGGCTGGCAGAGTGCCGGTGGCGGCGTCTACCTGCTGGTGGCGCGCAAGATGGTGGTGGGGTTGCGACCCCTGCGTCTGGAGCGCCGCGAACCGATGGGCAAGCTGCTGCCGCTGCCGATGGCCAAGGTCAACCGGCGCCATTCCGAACCCTGAGTTCCGGGCCCCAAGGGCACGGGGTCAAATCATTGATGAAAAGGCTGTAAATGAGCGATAGCGTCGAGATATTTACCGATGGCGCCTGCAAGGGTAACCCTGGCCCGGGTGGCTGGGGTGTGCTGATGGTCTGCAAGGGCGTCGAGAAGGAACTGTGGGGCGGCGAGCGCGACACCACCAATAACCGCATGGAATTGATGGCCGCGATCAAGGGCCTGGAAGCGCTCAAGCGTGAATGCGAAGTGCTGCTGGTGACCGACTCCCAGTACGTGATGAAAGGCATCACCGAGTGGATGGTCAACTGGAAGAAGCGTGGCTGGAAGACCGCTTCCAAAGAGCCGGTGAAGAACGCCGACCTCTGGCAATTGCTCGATGAGCAGGTGGGCCGGCACAAGGTCACCTGGAAGTGGGTGCGCGGGCACGTCGGCCATCATGGCAACGAGCGCGCCGACCAGTTGGCCAACCGCGGCGTTGACGAGGTCCGTAGTCTGCGTTGAGCACAGCGGCCGCCACTCACCCTTGAGCTGAGGTAGAATGGCCGGCTTTTCACCAGACTGTACGCGGCAGGAGACCCCCGGCGTGGAGATTCAGAACAACAGGTCGGTCGTCCTCGACACCGAAACCACCGGCATGCCGGTCACCGACGGCCACCGAATCATCGAGATCGGTGGTGTCGAGCTGATGGGCCGACGCTTGACCGGGCGACACTTCCACGTCTACCTGCAACCGGACCGTGAGAGCGATGAAGGCGCCATCGGCGTCCACGGCATCACCGATTCCTTCCTGCTCGACAAGCCGCGTTTTGCCGAGGTCGCCGATGAATTCTTCGAGTTCATCCAGGGCGCCCAGCTGATCATCCACAACGCGGCGTTCGACGTTGGCTTCATCAACAACGAGTTCGCCTTGCTCGGTCAGCGCGACCGCGCCGATATCACCCAGCACTGCACCATTCTCGACACCCTGATGCTGGCCCGATCCCGGCATCCGGGCCAGCGCAACAGCCTTGATGCCCTGTGCAAGCGCTACGGCGTCGACAACTCCGGCCGTGAGCTGCACGGCGCGCTGCTCGACTCGGAGCTGCTGGCCGACGTCTACCTGAACATGACCGGTGGCCAGACCAGCCTGTCGCTGGCCGGGCACGGTGCCGACGGCGAGGAGGAGGGGCAAGACAACCGCGCCAGCGAGATCCGCCGCCTGCCCGCCAGCCGACAGCCAGGGCGGATCATCCGCGCCAGCGAGCAAGAGCTCGAGCTGCACATGGCTCGCCTGGAGGCGATTGCCAAGTCCGCCGGTGGCCCGGCACTGTGGCAGCAGCTGGCCGACGCAAACTGAGGCAATTTGCCGCGCAGAGGCGCTGGCGACCTTCTACCCTGAGTTGACGCAGCTGTCACTCGGAGGAAGCGCCCGCCCATGTACAAGGACCTCAAGTTTCCCGTCCTGATCGTGCATCGCGACATCAAGGCCGATACGGTCGCCGGCGAGCGTGTCCGCGGTATTGCCCAGGAGCTGGCCCAGGACGGTCTCACCATCCTGCCGGCGATCGACTACGCCGAAGCTCGTCTGGTCGCCTCGACCCACCATGGCCTTGCCTGCATGCTGGTTGCCGCCGAAGGCGCAGGCGAAAACACCCATTTGCTGCAGAACATGGTCGATCTGATTCGCCTGGCCCGGGTGCGTGCCCCGCACTTGCCGATCTTCGCCCTTGGCGAGCAGGTGACGCTGGAAAACGCCCCCGCCGATGTGATGAGCGAGCTGAACCAGCTGCGCGGCATTCTTTACCTGTTCGAAGACACCGTGCCGTTTCTCGCCCGGCAAGTGGCACGGGCGGCGCACAGCTACCTGGATGGACTGCTGCCACCGTTCTTCAAGGCCCTGGTGCAACACACCGCGCAATCGAATTATTCATGGCATACGCCCGGTCATGGCGGTGGCGTGGCCTACCGCAAAAGTCCGGTCGGCCAGGCCTTCCATCAGTTCTTCGGGGAAAATACCCTGCGTTCGGATTTGTCGGTGTCGGTGCCCGAGCTCGGTTCGCTGCTCGACCACACCGGCCCCCTGGCCGCCGCCGAGGCCCGCGCGGCAAAAAACTTTGGCGCTGACCATACCTTCTTCGTGATCAACGGTACCTCGACGGCCAACAAGATCGTCTGGCATTCGATGGTCGGCCGTGATGACCTGGTGCTGGTCGACCGCAACTGTCACAAATCGGTGGTGCACGCGATCATCATGACCGGGGCCATCCCCTTGTACCTGTGCCCGGAGCGCAACGAGCTGGGCATCATCGGGCCAATCCCGCTGAGTGAATTCAGCCCGGCGTCGATCCACGCCAAGATTCAGGCCAACCCCCTGGCCCGGGGCCGGCCGGCCAAGGTCAAGCTGGCGGTGGTGACCAACTCCACTTACGACGGGCTGTGCTACAACGCCGAACTGATCAAGCAGGAACTGGGCAACAGTGTCGAGGTGCTGCATTTTGACGAGGCCTGGTACGCCTACGCGGCGTTCCACGAATTCTTCCGCGGGCGTTACGCCATGGGTACTTCGCGCAGTGCCGGCAGCCCGCTGGTGTTCAGCACCCATTCCACCCATAAGCTGTTGGCAGCCTTCAGCCAGGCGTCGATGATTCATGTGCAGGACGGTGGCGCCCGGCAGCTGGACCGCGACCGCTTCAACGAAGCCTTCATGATGCATATCTCCACCTCGCCGCAGTACAGCATCCTTGCCTCGCTGGATGTGTCTTCGGCGATGATGGAAGGCCCAGCCGGGCGCTCCCTGCTACAGGAAATGTTTGATGAGGCGCTGAGCTTTCGCCGGGCCATGGCCAAACTGCGCGAGCATATGGACAAGGACGACTGGTGGTTCAGCATCTGGCAGCCGCCGCTGGAGGAGGGCGTACGCCGGGTAGCGACCGAGGACTGGCTGTTGCAGCCGCAGGCCGACTGGCATGGCTTTGGCGATGTCAGTGATGATTACGTGCTGCTCGACCCGATCAAGGTCACCCTGGTGATGCCGGGGCTCAGCGCCGGCGGAGCCTTGAGCGAGCACGGCATTCCAGCGGCAGTGGTCAGCAAGTTTCTCTGGGAGCGCGGCCTGGTGGTGGAGAAGACCGGGTTGTATACCTTTCTGGTGCTGTTCTCGATGGGCATCACCAAGGGCAAATGGAGCACGCTGCTGACCGAGTTGCTCGAGTTCAAGCGCAACTACGACGCCAATACCAGCCTGGTCGAAAGCCTGCCGTGCATCGCTCAGCTCGATCCGCTGCGCTATCAGGGCCTGGGCCTGCGGGACCTGTGCGACCAACTGCACGCCTGCTACCGCAGCAATGCCATCGCCAAGCAGCTCAAGCGCCTGTTTACCCGCTTGCCGGAAGTGGTGATCAAACCCGCCGATGCCTATGACCGGATGGTGCGCGGGGAGGTCGAGGCGGTGCCGATCGGGCAGTTGCTCGGGCGCATCGCCGCAGTCATGCTGGTGCCCTATCCGCCGGGAATTCCGTTGATCATGCCGGGGGAGCGGTTTACCGAGGCGACCCGCTCGATCATCGATTACCTGGCGTTTGCCGCCGCCTTCGACAGCGGCTTTCCCGGCTTTGTCGCCGATGTGCATGGGTTGCAGCACGAAACGACTGCGCAGGGGCGGATCTATACCGTCGATTGCATCAAGGTGTGAGCACGGTCAGGGAATGCGGATGATTTCCACGCCGCTTTGCACCAGCTCGAAGCGATCCTCACCCAGATGATTGACCCGGTCGCCGATTGCCAGCTTATAGGTGGTAACCGGCAGGGCTGCGCCACTACCGTCGGCCTGCAGGGTGGCTTCCTGGAACTCATGAACGGGATAGATGCGGCCCTCTGCGTCCCGTGCATGAAACTGTCCGACCAGTACTGCTGTCATTTACCGTGCAACCTCTGAAGAAATAGGGATCTGTCAGGCATAGACCACTGTTTTGCCTGGTAAGTTTTGCCCGAACGGAAAAAAACTTCAGACCCGGGCGGGATCATCTATACCTACAACTCCCTTTCTTCTTCACGTCAGGAAATTGCCATGAGCCAGGTGTATTCAGTCGCCGTCGTCGTCGGCAGCTTGCGCAAGGAGTCCCTCAACCGCAAGGTCGCCCGTGCGCTGGCGGAGCTCGCGCCGTCCAACCTCAAACTGCACAGTGTCGAAATCGGCGAGCTGGCCTTGTACAACGAGGATATCGATGCCAATCCGCCCCAGGCCTACAAGACCTTTCGCGAGCAGATTCGCAGCAGTGATGCGGTACTGTTCGTCACCCCGGAATACAACCGATCGGTGCCGGGGGTGTTGAAGAACGCCATCGATGTGGGCTCGCGGCCCTATGGCCAGAGCGCCTGGAACGGCAAGCCGGGGGCGGTGATCAGTGTGTCGCCCGGTGCGGTGGGCGGCTTCGGCGCCAACCATCATCTGCGCCAGTCGCTGGTGTTCCTCGATGTGCCGTGCATGCAGCAGCCGGAGGCGTATATCGCAGGGGCGGCAACGCTGTTCGATGAGCACGGCAAACTGTCGGAGAAGACCCGGCCGTTCTTGCAGGCCTTTATCGACAAATTTGCCGTGTGGGTCGAGCGGCATCAGAAGTGAGGCAGCTAACCGCGGTGCAAGCCCGCTCCTGCCTGTAGGAGCGGGCTTGCACCGCGAGGGTGGTTTTACACCGCCTGCGGCATCTCGCCTCGTGCCAGGCGCTTGTTGATATCAGCAATCACTTGCGGCAACTCGTTGATGGTGTCGATCAGGTAGTGCGGGCGCGAGCTTTCGAACAGGGCATGAATGCGCTTGCGTTCGCGTTCGAGCGTGTCCGAGGCCAGAGCGCGGTAGCCTTCGTAAGTCAGGCCCAGAGCGTTGCCCGAGCACACCAGCGCTACCGTCCACATGCCGGCACGACGACCTTCGAGGATGCCTGGCACGGTGTCGTCGACCTTGACACAGGCGGCGACGTCATCGATCCCCAGGGCAATCACGTTGGCCAAGGCCTGGGCCGGCCAGGGGCGGCCGTTCGGGGTTTCGTCGGTGGCCACCACGTGATCGGCCACATAACCGTTCTGCGCCGCCAACGCCACCACCTTGTCCATCACCACTTTCGGGTAGCCCGAGCACGAGCCGATCTTCAGGCCGTCCTGGCGCAGCCCGGCCAGGGTGTCGAGGGCACCGGGAATCAGTGCCGAGTGCACGGCGATCTTCTCGATCTGCAGCGGCATGAAGCGTTCATAAATGGCGGTGACGTCGGCATCGCTCGGGGTGCGGCCAAACACCTTGCGATAGCGCTCGGCGATTTGCGGCTGGTCGCACAAGGTGCGGATGTGGTCCCACTTGCCCATGCCCATCGGGCCGCGGGCTTCCTCAATGGACACTTCGACGTCGAACTCGGCGAAGGCCTCGACGAAGATCTGCGTCGGGGCGAAGGAGCCAAAATCGACCACGGTGCCGGCCCAGTCGAGAATCGCGGCTTGCAGGTGGGTCGGATTGCTGTAGTTCATGTTCAGGGTTCCTTGAGCGGGTGGTGGCGCTGGTCAGGTAAAAGGAATTCGTGGTGTCAGATGTCCAGCACTTCCATTTCCTGCAGGACGTGGGCGATGGCATTGACCGCAGCCTGCATGCCCTGCGGACCGACGCAGCCGATGCAACCGACGCGGAAGGTCTCGACTTGGGTCAGCTTGCCCGGGTAAAGGATGAAGCCCTTGGCCTTGACCCGCTCGTAGAAGTCCTTGAACTGGTAGCGCGGATCCTGCGGGGCATGGAAGGTGACAATGATCGGCGCCTGGATCTCAGCCGGCAGGAAGCTGCGCAAGCCGATCGCGGCCATGCCGTCGAGCAGCGTCTTGCAGTTGCTGGC
>NZ_JH650771.1:0-40769 GCF_000259195.1 Pseudomonas donghuensis | reverse complement strand
CAAAAAAGCCGATCGCGGCCATGCCGTCGAGCAGCGTCTTGCAGTTGCTGGCATAGCGTTGATGGCGGGCGGGCAGGCCGCCTTCTTCGGTGTATTGCAGCAAGGCCTCGTGCAGCGCCGCTACCACGTGGGTGGGCGGGGTGAAGCGCCATTGGCCGGTCTTGGCCATGTAGGCATGCTGGTCCTGCAGGTCCATGGCCAGCGACGGCGAGTTGCCTTCGGCGGCGGCCAGCGACTGTTTGTTGGCAAACACGAAGCCCATCCCGGGCACACCTTCCAGGCATTTGCCCGACGCGGCGATCAAGGCATCGAACGGCACGTGGCGGGCATCGATCGGCAAGGCGCCGAACGAGCTCATGGCGTCGATGATCAGACGCTTGCCGTGGCGGGCGATGACCTCGGCGATCTGCGCCAGTGGGTTGAGAATGCCAGTGCTGGTTTCGCAGTGAATCAGCGCCACGTGGGTAATGCTGCTGTCGGCGGCCAGCAGGCGATCGACGTCGGCGGCGGTGGTCGGCTGGTCTTCGGCGGTTTCGAAAGTGCTGCAGGCACGCCCCAGGACCTTGCAGATCTTCGCCAGGCGTTGGCCGTAGGCGCCGTTGATCAGCACCAGGACCTTGCCATCGCGAGGCACCAGGGTGCCGATGGCGGCCTCCACGGCAAAGGTGCCGCTGCCTTGCAGGGGCACGCAGTGGTGGCTGTCGGCGCCGTTGACGATGGCCAGCAGTTGCTCGCAGAGGCTGGCGGTCAGCTGGTTGAAGTCGCGGTCCCATGAGCCCCAGTCGACCATCATCGCTTGGCGGGTGCGGGCTGAGGTGGTCAGGGGGCCGGGGGTCAGCAGGAGAGGGGCGTTACTCATTCCGGTAATCCTCACAAGCGGTGGGCTGAATCTATGGGGCCTAAGTTGCAATTCCGTGAGCTATCAATCAAATTATTTGTTGTTATGCCAGCCATAAGTCAGGCCGATAGATATGAACCTGTTCCAGCTCCGCGCTTTCGACGCCGTGGCCCGTGAGGGCAGTTTTACCCGCGCCGCCAACCGCCTGTTCATCAGCCAGCCAGCGGTGACCGGGCATATCAAAGGCCTGGAGGAGCATTACCAGATCACCTTGCTGCGTCGCACCGCCCGGCGGGTCGAGCTGACCGAGGAAGGCATTCGCCTGGCGGCGATTACCCGCGCCATGTTCGGTTTGGCCGAAGAAGCGCAGGTGATGCTTGAGGCCAACCGGCAGTTGCTCACCGGGCGCCTGGAAGTGGCGGCCGATGGCCCGCACCGGGTCATGCCGATGCTGGCGCAGTTGCGTGAGGCTTACCCGGGCATCACCGTCAACCTGCGCCTGGGCAACGCCCAGGAAACCCTGGCAGCGCTGCTCTGCGAGCATGCCGATGTGGCGGTCCTGACCGAAGTCGAACCGCGCAAGGGCCTGTACCTGCAAAGCCTCGGTGATTCACGGATCTGCGCTTTGCTACCGGCCGGGCACGTTTGGGCGGGCAGTACAGGTGAGCTGCAGTTGAGGGAACTGGACGCACAGATCATGGTGCTGCGCGAACCCAGCTCGATCACCCGCCGCACGTTCGATCAGGCCTGCAGTGAGGCCGGTGTTCAGCCGCGGGTCCTGCTGGAGCTCGATAGCCGTGAAGCAGTGACTGAAGCCGTGGCTGCGCAGCTTGGCATCGGCATCGTGTCTTCGGCGGAAATCAGCCATGACCCGCGGGTGGTGGCACGGCCCATCGCCGGATCGGGGCTGGTCAACCAGCACATGATCGGCTGCTTGCAGCGGCGCCGCGAACTGCGCCTGATCCAGGCTTTTCTCAACCTGGCTCCGGTACGCTGAGCCAGGGCTGGTTTTTTCCCGGCAGGCTCCTAAGATGGCGATCAAATAACACAGGCAAGGCGAAATACTGCTGATGACGGAGAAAGACACCATCTCCATGCAACTGGTGCGTGAAGCGCTGCTGCAGAGTTATGCCCCGGGTGCACCCAGCCAGGCCTTGCTCGGCCGCGTGGGGATCGATCCCGGGCAACTGCACGAAGCTGACGCACGGGTGCCGGCCAGTGCCTACGCGCAGCTCTGGCGCTTGCTCGCTCGCCGTTGCCACGATGAATTCTTTTGCATGGACCCGCGCGGCCTGCGCACCGGCAGCCTGGCCTTCCTGTGCCGTTCTTCCATGGCCCAGCCAACCCTGGGCGCCGCGCTGGAGAGCGCCCTGGCGTTTCTCGGGCTGATGCTCGAGCACCTGCAGCCGGTCCTGGTACGCCAGCAGAGCCTGGCGGAAATCGTCGTCGGCGAGCCGCTGGATGAGCCGCGCCGGGCCTTCACTTATTTCACTTTCTGGATGATTGTCCATGGGGTTGCCTGCTGGCTGGCCGGGCGGCGCATTCCGATCCTGGCCATCGAGCTGCGTTGCGCTGAACCGCCATTTTGCGATGACTACCGGGTAATGTTTTCGGAGAACCTGCAGTTCGGCCGCCCGCGTACGCGGATGATCTTCGCGGCCGATTGCCTGGACCTGCCGCTCAAACGTACGCCGGAAGAGTTGCAGCGCTTTCTGGCCGAGGCGCCGGCCAACATTCTGGTCAAGTACCGTGACCCGGCCAGCCTCGCGCGACGGATCAAGGAAACGCTGCGCCAGCTACCCGCCGGCGAGTGGCCGGAAACCGAAACCCAGGCCCAGCAGCTGTGCATATCGGCCTCGACCCTGCGTCGCCGTCTGGCCGAAGAAGGCACGACCTATCAGGGCCTCAAGGACAGTGTGCGCAAAGAGCTGTCGATTGCCTGGCTGGCAGAGGCGCAGGTGAGCTTCGCCGAGATTGCCGAGCGTCTGGGGTTCGCCGACAGCAGCTCATTCTACAAGGCGTTTCGCAAATGGTATGGCTGCAACCCTGGCCACTATCGGACGCTGATCGGGCAGGGTGAAACCCATCCACCGGCGCGATGATCGCGGCTGCGGCAACGTCGGCAAACGGTCCACGCAATCCTTGAGGCCAAACCAGTCATCCAGATTGACAGCTTTGGCCATTGTCCCGTAACGGCTCTGGCGCGACTATCTTCAGATCAATCGTTTTATTCCAACAATAAAAAACGAGGAGTCTGGCGATGCGTGATTACCGTGCCGCGGCGCAAGGATTCAACTACCCGCAAACCGCTGCGGCCGCCCTGCAAGGCAGCCTTGAAGCGCTCAATGCCTGCGTCGAATGCTGCGACCGGCATGTTGGCGGCAATCGTATTGCACTGAACTGCGAAGGCCGCGAGGGTAGCAGCGCCCAGTACAGCTTCGAGCAACTGCAGCAATCTGCTGCGCGCCTGGCCAATGTGCTCAGGGCCCAGGGTGTAGGCGCCGGCGACCGGGTTGCCGGCTTGATGCCGCGTACGGTCGAGTTGCTGATCACCGTGTTGGCCACCTGGCGCCTGGGCGCAGTCTACCAACCGCTGTTCACTGCTTTTGGCCCCAAGGCTATCGAGCACCGGCTGGAACAGTCCGGGGCCAAGGTGGTGGTCACCGAGCCACTCAATCGCAGCAAGCTCGACGAGGTCCATGACTGCCCGACGATCATCTGTGTTGGTGCCGCCGACGACGCCAGCGATATCGACTTTCACACGGCGCTGGCAGCAGCCGATGATCATTGCCCGCCGGTGCTGCTCGGTGCAGATGCGCCGTTCCTGCTGATGTTCACCTCCGGCACTACCGGCCCGGCCAAGCCGCTGGAAGTGCCGCTGCGGGCGATCGTTGCCTTCCAGGGCTACATGCGTGACGCCATCGACCTGCGCCCTGAGGACAATTTCTGGAACCTCGCCGATCCGGGCTGGGCCTACGGGCTTTACTACGCGGTGACCGGGCCCCTGGCGCTGGGGCACGCCACGACCTTTTTCGATGGGCCGTTCAGTGTCGAAAGCACCTGCCGGGTCATCAACAAGTACGCCATCAGCAACCTGGCAGGCTCGCCCACCGCCTATCGCCTGCTGATCGCTGCCGGCCGCGCGTTCAGCACGCCGATCAAGGGCCGCTTGCGGGTGGTCAGCAGCGCCGGCGAGCCGCTCAACCCGGAAGTGATCCGCTGGTTTGCCGATGAGTTGCGGGTGACCATCCACGACCATTACGGGCAGACCGAGCTGGGCATGGTGCTGTGCAACCACCATGGCCTGGAGCACCCGGTGCACCTGGGCTCGGCCGGCTTCGCCATTCCCGGCCACCGCATCGTCGTGCTCGATGAGCAGCACCGTGAACTGCCGGCAGGGCAACCGGGGATTCTCGCCGTGGATCGCGAGCAGTCGCCGCTGTGCTGGTTTAACGGCTACCACGGTTTGCCGACCAAGGCCTTCGTCGGCAAGTACTACTTGAGCGGCGACACCGTCGAGCTCAATAGCGATGGCAGCATCAGCTTTGTCGGTCGCAGTGACGACGTGATCACCACCTCCGGCTACCGGGTCGGCCCGTTCGATGTCGAGAGCGCGCTGATCGAACACCCGGCGGTGATCGAGGCCGCGGTGGTCGGCAAGCCCGACCCGGAACGTACCGAACTGATCAAGGCCTTCGTGGTGCTGGCCAGCGGCACACAGCCCTGCGAGGAACTGGCCGAGGCGCTGAAACAGCATGTCCGCCAGCGCCTGTACGCCCACGCCTATCCACGGGAAATCGAATTCGTCAGCGAACTGCCCAAGACCCCGAGCGGCAAGCTGCAGCGTTTCATCCTGCGTAACCAGGAAATTGCCAAACAACAAGCCGCGCAGGCTTCGACCGTCAGCGCCTGAGGAACGACCATCATGCAGATTGCCAACAAGAACTTCATCGTCAGCGGCGCAGCCTCCGGCCTGGGCGCCGCCACCGCACAGATGCTCATCGAGGCCGGAGCCCAGGTGATGCTGGTCGACCTCAATGCCGAGGCGGTCGCTGCCAAGGCCCAGGCGCTGGGCACCAAGGCACGCTTTGCAGTTGCCGATATCAGTCAGGAGGCCGCCGCCAAGGCCGCAGTCGATGCCGCCGTTGCCGCCTTCGGCAGTCTCCATGGCCTGATCAATTGCGCCGGTATCGTTGGCGCCGAAAAGGTTCTGGGCAAGAACGGCCCCCATGGCCTGGACAGCTTCAGCCGGGTGATCAACGTCAACCTGATCGGCAGCTTCAACCTCTTGCGCCTGGCCGCTGCGGCCATGGCCGAAGGCGAGGCGGGCGCCGACGGTGAGCGCGGGGTGATCATCAATACCGCGTCGATCGCCGCTTATGACGGCCAGATCGGCCAGGCCGCCTACGCCGCCTCCAAGGGTGCGATCGCCAGCCTGACCTTGCCCGCCGCCCGTGAACTGGCACGCTTCGGCATCCGTGTGATGACCATCGCCCCGGGCATTTTCGAAACCCCGATGATGGCCGGCATGACCCAGGAAGTACGCGACTCGCTGGCCGCCGGAGTACCGTTCCCGCCACGCTTGGGCCGCCCGCAGGAATACGCCGCGCTGGCCCGCCACATCATTGAAAACAGCATGCTCAACGGTGAGGTGATCCGCCTCGACGGCGCCTTGCGCATGGCTGCCAAATAATTTTCGGAGTATTCAATCATGACCCTTGCCAATGATCCGATTGTAATCGTCAGCGCCGTGCGCACGCCCATGGGCGGCCTGCAGGGCGACCTGAAAAGCCTGACCGCACCGCAGTTGGGTGCTGCGGCCATTCGTGCCGCTGTCGAGCGTGCCGGGGTAGCCCCCGACAGCGTCGAGCAGGTGCTGTTCGGCTGCGTGCTGCCGGCAGGCCTGGGCCAGGCCCCGGCGCGCCAGGCGGCGCTGGGCGCCGGGCTGAACAAGGCCACCACCTGCACCACCCTGAACAAGATGTGCGGCTCGGGCATGCAGGCGGCGATCATGGCCCACGACCTGCTGCTGGCCGGCAGCGCCGATGTGGTTGTGGCCGGCGGCATGGAGAGCATGTCCAATGCCCCTTACCTGCTGGACAAGGCCCGCAGCGGTTACCGCATGGGCCACGGCAAGATCATCGACCACATGTTCTTCGACGGCCTGGAAGATGCCTACGACAAGGGCCGGTTGATGGGCACCTTTGCCGAGGACTGCGCCCAGAGCAATGGATTTACCCGTGAGCAGCAGGACGATTTCGCCATCGCCTCGCTGACCCGCGCCCAGCAGGCTATCAAGGACGGCAGCTTTGCCAGCGAGATCGTTCCGGTCGAAGTGACCGAGGGCAAGACCCAACGCCTGATCAGCGACGACGAGCAGCCGCCCAAGGCGCGCCTGGACAAGATCCCGCAGCTCAAGCCGGCCTTTCGCGACGGCGGCTCGGTGACCGCGGCAAACTCCAGCTCGATCTCCGACGGTGCTGCGGCGCTGGTGCTGATGCGTCGTTCCCAGGCACAAAAGCAAGGCTTGAAGCCGCTGGCGGTGATCCATGGTCACGCGGCATTTGCCGACACCCCGGCGTTGTTCCCCAGCGCACCGATCGGTGCTATCGACAAGCTGGTCAAACGCACTGGCTGGAGCCTGGCCGAGGTCGACCTGTTCGAAATCAACGAAGCCTTCGCCGTGGTCACCCTGGCGGCGATGAAGCACCTGGACCTGCCGCACGACAAGGTCAACGTCCATGGCGGCGCGTGCGCCCTGGGCCACCCGATCGGTGCTTCGGGCGCACGCATCCTTGTCACCTTGCTCGCGGCCCTGCGCCAGAAAGGCCTGCATCGCGGGATTGCCGCCATCTGCATCGGCGGCGGTGAAGCCACGGCCATGGCCGTCGAGTGTCTGTACTGAGGTGCACCATGCTAATCAATGACGAACAACAGCAAATCAGCGATGCGGTGCGCCAGTTTGCCCAGGAGCGCCTGCGGCCATTCGCCGAGCAGTGGGACCGCGAACACCGCTTTCCCAAGGAGGCCATCCAGGAGATGGCCGAGCTGGGCCTGTTTGGCATGCTGGTGCCGGAGCAGTGGGGCGGCAGCGACACCGGTTATGTCGCCTATGCCATGGCCCTGGAAGAAATCGCCGCCGGCGACGGCGCTTGCTCGACCATCATGAGCGTGCATAACTCGGTGGGCTGCGTACCGATCCTCAAGTTCGGCAATGAGCAACAGAAGCAGCAGTTCCTCACGCCGCTTGCCAGTGGCGCGATGCTCGGTGCCTTCGCCCTGACCGAGCCGCAGGCCGGCTCCGATGCCAGCAGCCTGAAGACCCGCGCCCGCCGAGATGGCGATCACTACGTGCTCAACGGCTGCAAGCAGTTCATCACCTCCGGGCAGAACGCCGGGGTGGTGATCGTGTTTGCCGTGACTGACCCCGAGGCCGGTAAACGCGGCATCAGTGCCTTTATCGTGCCCACCGACTCAGCGGGTTACCAAGTGGCGCGAGTCGAGGACAAACTCGGCCAGCACGCCTCCGACACCTGCCAGATCGTCTTTGACAACGTGCGCGTGCCGGTGGCCAACCGCTTGGGCGAGGAGGGCGAAGGCTACAAGATCGCCCTGGCCAACCTTGAAGGTGGCCGTATCGGCATCGCTTCGCAATCGGTGGGCATGGCCCGTGCCGCCTTCGAGGTGGCCCGTGACTATGCCCGCGAGCGCGAGAGCTTCGGCAAACCGTTGATCGAGCACCAGGCCGTGGCCTTCCGCCTGGCCGACATGGCCACCCGCGTTGCCGTGGCCCGGCAGATGGTCCTGCATGCCGCGGCGCTGCGCGATGCCGGGCGTCCGGCCCTGGTCGAAGCGTCGATGGCCAAGCTGTTCGCCTCGGAAATGGCCGAAAAGGTCTGTTCGGATGCCTTGCAGACCCTCGGCGGTTATGGCTATCTGAGCGACTTTCCGCTGGAGCGCATCTACCGCGATGTGCGGGTCTGCCAGATCTATGAAGGCACCAGCGACATTCAGCGCATGGTCATTGCGCGCAATCTTTGAAGGGAGCAGCTTGCATGTCATTTGAAACCATTCTGTTGGACATCCACGGCAAGGTCGGCCTGATCACCCTCAACCGCCCTCAGGCGCTCAATGCCCTGAACGCGCAGATCGTCGGCGAGATCAACCAGGCCTTGGACCAGCTCGAGGCCGACCCGAACATCGGTTGCGTGGTGCTGACCGGCTCCGCCAAGGCGTTCGCAGCTGGCGCCGACATCAAGGAAATGGCCGACCTGCGCTACCCGCAGATCTACGTCGATGACCTGTTCAGCGACGCTGATCGCATCGCCAACCGGCGCAAGCCGATCATCGCCGCTGTGTCGGGTTTTGCCCTGGGCGGCGGTTGTGAACTGGCGATGATGTGCGACTTCATCCTTGCCGCCGATAACGCCAAGTTCGGCCAGCCGGAAATCAATCTCGGTGTGCTGCCGGGCATGGGCGGCACCCAGCGCCTGACCCGTGCGGTGGGCAAGGCCAAGGCCATGGAGCTGTGTCTGAGCGGCCGCCTGATGGGCGCCGAGGAAGCCGAGCGCGCTGGCCTGGTCGCACGGGTAGTACCGCAGGCCGAGTTGCTGGAGGAAGCGCTGAAAGTGGCCGCGACCATCGCCAGCAAGTCGATCCCGATGACCATGATGGTCAAGGAAAGCGTCAACCGTGCCTTTGAGGTCAACCTGGCCGAGGGCGTGCGTTTCGAGCGCCGGGTGTTCCATGCGGCCTTCGCCACCGAAGACCAGAAGGAAGGCATGGCCGCGTTTATCGCCAAGCGTGAGGCGCAGTTCAAGGATCGTTGAAATGGATCGGGCGCTGCTGCCAGCGCCCGGTTTTCTACCGTCACTCCTTGAAAAACCATTGCCGAGCCGCCAGGCTTATCGGCCCGCGGTGCACCACCTTGTTGCCTTCGACGAACTGCCCGCGGTCATAGCGCTGACTGGCAAGCTTCAGGTGCGCGGCCTTGAAGTCGTCGACCGGGGTGTTCTCGGCCGCGTAGTGAAAGTGCGCATACCACAAGGGTTTGTTGGCGTGCAGCACCACGTACTCATCCAGGTACTCCTGTGCCCAGCCCCGGGTACTGGCCAGCGGCTTGCGCTTGACCAGCCGCTTGAGTTTCACCTGGCCCTTGCCCAGCAGGTACTCCAGCTCGCGCATGCTCGGTGCTTGCGTCAGGGCCGCCTCTATCCTCAGTTGCTCGCCGGTGTGCAACAGTTCGCCAGCGACTTCATCCAGCTGTTTGATCTGCAGGGCTGCATCCGTGTTGCCAGCCGCCTGATCGGTCTGGTTGTCGCGGGTCAGGGTTCGCTCGATGGCCTGGCGCTGCGCAGTCAGCGCCAGCCGTCGGCGATCGGCTATTTCCTCGATTTCGATTGGCAGGTAGGTGCTTCTGCCCTGGTTCTTAAGGCGCTGGATATCTTGCCTAGCGAGTGCGGCAAGGCGCATGCCTTCACGCAGCAGGGCACTCAGATCGGCGTCTGTGACCTGTGGAGGTAGCGCTTGCTCGGGGGATATGGGCTCCCAGGTCCCAGTAAGCGGATCTTCACGGTAGGACGCACGGATACTGTCGTCCTGTGGGTTGTGGATGTCGACGATACCTTCACTGTCGCGTCGCTGTTGCCCTAGCAGCACGCCCTCGTCACGGGTTTCGATCAGCCCTGGCACTTGTCGGTGCAACTGACGCAGGCTGCTGCGCTCAAGCAGCGGCTGCGGGTATTCGTCGAGGTCGGCGCGGGTCTCCTTGAGCATCAAGGTCAAGTCGGTTTCGAGCCTGGACACCAGGCTGTCGGCGGCCTGCTGACCGGGCACCAGGTTTTTCAGATTGCCCAGTTGGCGCAGCGCCGTGCTGAAGTGGCGCTGGATATTGTCCAGTACGCGGGCATGAACCTCTGCCTGCTCACGGCTCAAGGCCTGCAGGTTCATGCGCTGCAGCATGCCCTGCTCGATATTGCGCCAGCTGTGCTCGAGCCAGTAATCGCTTTCGCTGGCATCCTCGCCTGCCTCCACCAGCCTCAAGCGGTTGCTCAGCACCTCGCTGCGCAGGGTGTACCAGTACAGCCGCGACGCAGGACCGACGGCAGGTTCGTTGAGGCTCAGTTCCATCATCTGGATAGTGGGTTGACGGATGCTGGACAGCTTGTGCAGTTGCTCGCGGGTAGCGCTCAGGGTCTCGGTATGGCTGATCAGTTTGCCGAGCAGGAGCTCGATCTGGTCGAGCAGATCGACCTGCATTGAATGTTTGCTTGAGCCTGGCTCAGGCAAGACTCCGTCGGTTTCCCTGACCGACTGGACAAAGCGCTGGCGCAACGGTTTGTACAGTTTGCCCAGGGTCGAAAGCATGGACAGCTGGCAACGTGCTCGTTCAAACAGGGCTTTTGCCTGCAGTGTCTTGTACTGATTGAGGGGGCGTTTTTCATTGCGTTCACGCAGCGTCTCTCGGTGTCGCTCGAAGTCCTGGGACAACGTTTCCATCTTGCCCAGATAGCCTTGCAGGATGCGCGGGTCGGTGTCGTCAGTGAGCTGCCGGGCAAATGCCTGCAGACGTTGCTGGCTGGCCAGTGCCTCGGCTTGCTGCGTGCGTAATGTCTGATCCAGGTTGTCGATCGACTGCTCCAGGTCAGCGGACTTGAGGCGATTGCGCAGGGGCTGCCCGCCGCGCAGGCGCAAGCGCAGATCGAGTGTCCAGCGCAGGGCCTCATCTCTTCTCAGCCAGGGCCCGGCGATAATGCGCGGTTGGTCGATGGCGGCATCGAATTGCACTGGATAGGCGCGAGCGCCCTGGGCGAAATAGAGTTGTTCGTTGTGCAGGTACAGGCCCTGCAGCGTCCCGTCCGCGATGGGGGAGCCGAGCGTACTGGGTGATAGCGGGCTGGCCAGGCTTTCAAGGTGGGTTTTCTGCTGGGCTGTAAGCCGGTGGTCAGGACGCGCCCAGCTGAAGTTCAGCTCGGCCTGCGGTGCGGGTAGCGTCTGAGCGGTGGGTGTTCTTGCTGGCACAGAGGCGTGGGTGGGCGGCGTGGGCGCTTCTGGGCGGATGCCCAGCCTGCGGGTGGCGTGCACGAACAGGACCATGGCGATATTGATCAGCAGGTCGGCGAACGCCTGGCGATGCGCTGCCGGGCTGTCCTTTTCATCACTCTCGAGCAGGCGCTTGGCACTGTCGAGCACCTGGATCATCCAGGTGACCTTGGCCACGGTGCCTTCGAACAACGGCAGCAAAGTGTTGAACATCAGCCAACCCAGTTGCTTCCAGGCGTTCCAGCGCGATTGCGCGGTGCTGGTCGAGTGGCGCTTGGCCCGTTCGACCAGTTCTTCGGCACTGGCCTGGTAGATCAGCTCGCGTAGCGACCCTTGTGCCGGAGCCGTACCCAGGCTGGCCGGTGCAGGCGTCTGCAACTGTTCGAACTCGGCACCAGGGACGAAGCGGTGAATGTGTGGCTCATGCAGGCCGCCATTGGCATAGATCGGACGGGTTTGTTCAGGCAGGCGATCGAGCCGGTCATCCTGCAACGGGCCGCTGCTGGCAAGCGCGTCGAACAGGGCAGTCCGGTCGCGAAACTCCAGCAGCGCTTCGGTATGCAACGGACGATACAGTAAACAAGGGCCTTGCCTGACATCGCCAGGTTCGATCAGCCATGCATTGAGTGGCGTATCGGCAGTAGCGCCACTTGCACGCAGCAGGGTCAGGGGCCTGAGTACGAAGCCCCCCGGCGCTGACTGGCCAAACAGGGCGTCTACCGCCTGGCAGGCCGCCAGGCTGATGCGTTTGTCGCGCAGATGCAGCTCCAGTGCCAAGAGCGGCAACTGGGTCTTGAGCTGCGCACTGAACAGCGTCCGCCGCGTCTTCGACTGATCGGGGTCGTCTAGCAATTGCCGTTGCAAGGTCTGCGGATATTGCCCACCAATGTCCAGTTCACCTACCAGAGTGCGCACATAGGCTTCATTCATCCAGTCGGGCAGGTCGGCACCGCTGAGCAAATGCAGGCTCACAGTGTTTGCGGCCAGCACGCCCAGATTGTCGATGGCCAGTTGTGCGAGGGAAAAGTTGACGACCTTGATTACGCCGTCGGTGATCACACTGTCTTGCCCGGCGCTGGCGCTGGCGATGACCTGATGATTAGTGACTATCACGTCGCTGGCCTTGAACCCGGCAGCAGGGTGATCGTGCTCAATCCTCGCGTCCAGGGCCTTGCAGGCGAAGGCCTCGGCGGTGTCGATGCCGTCACGCCAGGTTTTGCCGGCGGCCGCTTTGTGTGATTGGGCCTGATTGATCAGCAAGGTGCTGTAGCGGATGGCCAGTTCGTTGTCGAGTAGCCATGCCGGCAATAGTGAAGCGATCTTGTTCTGACGTTCCAGCTCTTGAGCCGTGCACAGGTCCAGCATCGAGGTCGAGCGGTCGATGATGGCGTTGAGCGCTGCCGCTTGCTCAGGCGTTCTCGATGCCTGGGCGATGACCTCGATCAAACGCAATTGTTGCTTGAGAAAACCGACGGCCTGGGCTTCGAATGCCGAGGTTGTCGGCTCGCGGAATCGAGCCTGGGGAGGTGTGGATAACAACGACCTTGGCCAGTGCCGGGTGAGCATGTCGAGAAAACCCTGGGTGGAATCGAAGGGCGCCAGGGCGCCTACCAGGGTAAACAGCATCGCCACCTGGGCCTTGGGTGGGTCGGGAAAGTCTTCGACCAGCAAGGCACTGGACAGATCGGCATCAATGAGCTGGGCCGAGGTCAGGTCGACCGTTATCTGCTGGACGCTCAAGCCCTGCAGGTTGTCAAAGCGGCTGCGTTGCTGCGGTGTTGGAAAGGCCGGCACGATGCTGGCGATAGCCGCTTGCGCCGGGGTCAGCCGGCCAGCGTTGAGGCCGACAATGATCGCATCCTTCATCAGCTTTTGCAGGTAAGCGGCGTACCAGCCCCAGGGCGTTTCGCCATGTGCGTCACTCTGGCTCCAGAATTCGACCAGTGCCTGCAGGAACGCCTCGACGATCAAAGGACCACAGTCATTGACCAGCAGTTCAACGGTATGCAGGTCCACCTCAAGGTGTGCATCGGCACCTTGTTGAGGGTAGCGGCTGAGATAGTCTTCCCCGTCATTCAGGTTCAAGGTGCTGCCCAGGCAATATCGCTCGATCAGCACTTGAGGCAACTGGCGGATAAGAACATGAGGTTCGGTGTGGCTGATCAGATAGAGCGTCAGCGGATTGTGCTGCAGTGGCAGTTGCCGTTGGGCCCAGTGCTCAAGCAGGATCTGGCCGGCGATTTCGAGCAGGGCGGGACGCTTGACGAAGCGCTTGGCGACCGCGCAGCTCAAGGTCGCCTGTTCGGCTATGGACTGATGGAGGGAAGGGACGGTCATCTGGCGAGGCTTCCAAAAAAGAAGGGAGGCCACATAAGACGATTGCGCCCGCATGAGCAGGCGGTAGCCGGTTACCACCCAGGCGTTACTACCAATTGACGAGACGGCACCTGCCAAGGACCGATTCGCGCCTGCCGTGCGGCTGCTTACCATCGGCTCAACTGCCTGTCATGCCGACAGGCCCGCACCGCACATGAGGCCCCCCCATGATCTACGCGCCCCCTGGCTCACCTGATGCCCTGATCAGTTTCAAGGCTGTCTACGGCAACTACATCGGCGGCGAATTCGTGGCCCCGTTGACGGGCCAGTACTTCAGCAACAGCTCGCCGGTCAATGGCCAGGCCATTGCCGAGTTCCCGCGCTCCGCGGCCGCTGACATCGACCTGGCCCTGGATGCCGCCCACGGCGCGGCGCCAGCCTGGGGACGCACCTCGGTGCAGGAGCGCTCGCGGATCCTGTTGAAGATCGCCGATCGCATCGAACAGCACCTTGAAGTGCTGGCCCTGAGCGAAACCTGGGACAACGGCAAGGCCATCCGCGAAACCCTGAATGCCGACGTGCCACTGGCTGCCGATCACTTTCGTTACTTCGCCGGCTGCATCCGCGCCCAGGAAGGCAGCGCCGCCGAGATCAACGAGCACACTGCCGCTTATCACTTCCATGAGCCGCTCGGCGTGGTCGGGCAGATCATCCCCTGGAACTTCCCGTTGCTGATGGCCGCCTGGAAACTCGCCCCGGCCCTGGCCGCAGGCAACTGCGTGGTGCTCAAGCCGGCCGAGCAGACGCCGCTGTCGATTACCGTGTTCGCTGAACTGATCGGTGATCTGTTGCCCGCTGGCGTGCTCAACATCGTCCACGGCTTTGGCCGCGAAGCCGGTGAAGCCCTGGCCACCAGCAAGCGTATCGCCAAGATTGCTTTCACCGGCTCTACCCCGGTGGGCTCGCACATCATGAAATGCGCTGCCGAGAACATCATCCCCTCGACGGTGGAACTGGGCGGCAAGTCGCCGAACATCTTCTTCGAAGACATCATGCAGGCCGAGCCCGCGTTCATCGAAAAAGCCGCCGAAGGCCTGGTGCTGGCGTTCTTCAATCAGGGCGAAGTGTGTACCTGCCCGTCGCGGGCGTTGATCCAGGAGTCGATCTACGAGCCGTTCATGGCCCAGGTTCTGAAAAAGATCAGCCAGATCAAGCGCGGCAACCCGCTGGACACCGAGACCATGGTCGGCGCCCAGGCATCCGAGCAGCAATACGACAAGATCCTCTCCTACCTGCAGATCGCCCGCGAAGAGGGCGCCCAGGTGCTCACTGGCGGCGATTGCGAACGCTTGAGCGGTGATCTTGCCGGCGGCTATTACATCCAGCCGACCCTGCTCAAGGGCCACAACCAGATGCGCGTGTTCCAGGAAGAAATCTTCGGCCCGGTGGTCGGCGTGACCACGTTCAAGGACGAAGCCGAAGCCCTGGCGATTGCCAACGACACCGAGTTCGGCCTCGGTGCCGGGGTCTGGACCCGCGACATCAACCGCGCCTACCGCATGGGCCGCGGCATTCAGGCCGGGCGGGTGTGGACCAACTGCTACCACCTGTACCCGGCCCACGCCGCGTTCGGTGGCTACAAGAAATCCGGGGTCGGCCGCGAGACCCACAAAATGATGCTCGATCACTACCAGCAGACCAAGAACCTGCTGGTGAGTTACGACGTCAATCCGCTGGGGTTCTTCTGAAGGCCCGGATAACCTGAAAGAAACGGTTCCAAAGTAGCATTCGACCCGCACCGGCAACGGTGTATTAATAGGCGCACCGCAATCCTGTGGTGCCAGAAGAGGATGGACCTATGTGGAAAAAGCCTGCGTTCACTGATCTGCGTATCGGTTTTGAAGTGACCATGTACTTCGCCAATCGCTGATCCCTCTTGCGCCGGTCGCTGCTTGCAGCGGTCGGCGCTTCTGTTTCTGCCTGCGATGGTCTGATTGCAATCGAGGCGGGATGCTTTAGGCTGGCGCTAGTACAACAAGAATAGAGGCGTCCCATGAGCCCGAAGCTGAGCCAGTTGCGCAAGTTCGTCTCTCCGGAAATCATCTTCGGCGCCGGTTGCCGTCATCATGTCGCCAATTACGCCAAGACCTTTGGCGCGCGCAAGGTGCTGCTGGTCAGCGACCCAGGGGTGATCGCCGCCGGCTGGGTGGCTGATATCGAAGCCAGCCTGCAACAGCAGGCCATTGATTACTGCCTGTACACCGAGGTTTCGCCCAACCCTCGGGTTGAAGAGGTCATGGCCGGCGCCGAGCGCTACCGTAGCGAACAGTGCGATGTGATCGTCGCGGTCGGTGGCGGCAGCCCCATGGATTGCGCCAAGGGTATCGGCATCGTGGTTGCCCATGGTCGGCACATTCTCGAGTTCGAAGGGGTCGACACCATCCGCGTGCCGAGCCCGCCGTTGATCCTGATCCCGACCACTGCCGGTACCTCCGCCGACGTTTCCCAGTTCGTGATCATCTCCAACCAACAGGAACGCATGAAGTTTTCCATCGTCAGCAAGGCGGTGGTGCCGGATGTGTCGCTGATTGACCCGGAAACCACTCTGAGCATGGACCCGTTCCTCTCGGCCTGTACCGGCATCGACGCGCTGGTGCATGCCATTGAGGCGTTCGTCTCTACCGGACACGGGCCGCTGACCGACCCGCATGCGCTGGAGGCCATGCGCCTGATCAACGGCAACCTGGTGCAGATGATCGCCAACCCGGCCGACATCGCCCTGCGCGAGAAGATCATGCTCGGCAGCATGCAGGCGGGGCTGGCGTTCTCCAACGCCATTCTCGGTGCCGTGCATGCCATGTCCCACAGCCTGGGTGGCTTTCTCGACCTGCCCCATGGACTGTGCAACGCGGTACTGGTCGAGCATGTGGTGGCGTTCAATTACAGCGCCGCCCCCGAGCGCTTCAAGGTCATCGCGCAAACCCTCGGTATCGATTGCCGAGGCCTGAGTCACAAGCAGGTCAGCCAGCGCCTGGTCGAGCACCTGATTGCGCTCAAGCACGCCGTGGGCTTTCACGAAACCCTTGGCCTGCATGGCGTCGGCATGACCGACATTCCCTTTTTGTCCCAGCACGCCATGGACGACCCGTGCATCCTGACCAACCCACGCAGCTCCAGCCAGCGCGATGTCGAGGTGGTGTATGGCGAGGCCCTCTGAACCGGCGGGCGATGCCCTGGCCGGACTGCTGGGGCTGAGCAATCACACCGTGCGCAAGAGCCACTACCCGGAACTGGCGGTGCGCCTTGAAGAGCTGGAAGCCGAACGCAATCGCTACAAGTGGCTGTTCGAGCATGCGGTACATGGCATCTTTCAGGCCAGTCTCGAGGATGGCATGCGGGCGGCCAATCCGGCGTTGGCGCGCATGCTGGGGTACCCGGACGCCCAGGCACTGGTGTTGTCGCGCAACGATCTGGCCAGCCATCTGTTCGCTGGTGGCCAGGATGAGCTACTGGCCATCGCTCAGGTGCTGCAGCGCGAGCAGGCGCTGATTGGCTATGAAACCCAGTTGCGCAGGCGTGATGGTAGCCGCATCGATGTACTGATGAACCTGTTGTTGCGTCCGGACGAAGAGGGGGTGGTCGAGGGCTTTGTCGCCGACATCACCGAGCGCAAGCTGGCCCAGGAGCGCCTGCAGCAACTCAACGACCAGCTCGAACAGCGGGTCGCCGAGCGCACCAATGAACTGATCGAAGCCCGTGATGCCGCCCAGGCGGCCAACCGCAGCAAGGACAAATACCTGGCAGCGGCCAGTCACGATCTGTTGCAACCACTTAATGCTGCACGGCTATTGATCTCGACCTTGCGCGAACGGCCTCTGCCCACGAGCGAGCAGCAGCTGGTGGAGCGAGCGCATCAAGCCTTGGAAGGCGCCGAAGATCTGCTGACCGACCTGCTGGACATCTCCCGTCTGGATCAGGCGACGATCAAGCCGGACCTGGACCTGTACCGCCTGGATGAAGTGCTGGCGCCCTTGGCCTCGGAGTTCCAGCCGGTCGCCGAGGCTGCCGGGCTCAGCCTGCGCATGCGCAGCGCGCGCCTGGCAATACGCACCGACCTGCGCCTGCTCACGCGAATCCTGCGCAACTTCCTCAGTAATGCTTGCCGCTATACCGAGCATGGACGCATCCTGCTCGGTGCGCGGCGGCGCGGCGAATCCCTGCGTCTGGAAGTCTGGGACACTGGCCGGGGCATTGCCGCCGACCGTCTTGAATCGATCTTCCTTGAGTTCAACCAATTGGACGTCGGCCGCGCTGCCGACCGCAAAGGGGTGGGGTTGGGCCTGGCAATCGTCGAACGGATCGCGCGGATACTCGATTGCCCGGTCAGGGTCCGCTCCTGGCCGGGGCGCGGCTCGGTGTTCAGTATCGATGTACCGCTCTCGAACGAGGCGCCGAGTGAGGCGCCCCTGTCGGCGCTGGCACAGCCCAGCGTGGGCGATCCGTTGCCCGGGCGCCGCCTGCTGGTGGTGGACAATGAATTGACTATTCAGCACAGCATGGCCGCACTGCTGCGCCAGTGGGGCTGCGAAGTGATCACCGCCAGCGACTATACCGGTGCCCTGGAGGTGCTCGAAGGCCAGGCGCCGGAGTTGATCCTGGCTGATTTTCATCTGGATCACGGCGTGACCGGCTGCGAAGTGGTGCGAGATTTACGCCGGCATTTCGCCCAGAGTATCTTTGCCGTGATGATCACCGCTGATCGCAGTGACCAGAGCCGTCGTGCCATGCAACGCCTGGGTGCGCCGTTGTTGAACAAGCCGGTGAAACCGGGCAAGTTGCGTGCGGTATTGAGCCAGTTGCTGAGTTGAAAGGGATCTTTGTTACAAGGTTTTTGTCGGAGAGTTACCGTTTGTCCCCGGGAAAGCGCCTATGGCGCAGTTTTTTTGTTATAAACCAGCGCCGGGGGAGGGCCATTAGCGCCTTTTCGGTCAAATCCACCGTCATTTCTGTTGCCCAGTGTGAATCTCGGCCTTAGACTGCCGCCCCCTGTAAATTGAGTGCCGGATGGTGCTTGAAGAATTCCGCTGCTGGCGAGCTGTTCGCCAGGAGCACCCGATTCGCCTTAATGCACGTATTTTTTATAGAGAAATCAATGACAAAGGAAAAGTTGCTGGCCATGCCGGCCGATGACTACATGAACGCTGAGCAATTGGCTTTCTTCACCGATCTGCTGCAGTCGATGAAGGTCGAGACCCATGAGCGCATCGAGCAAAGCCGTGTAACCATCGAAAGCCTGGACACGCCTGCCGATCCTGCCGACGCCGCCTCGGTCGAAGAAGAGCGCCATTGGCTGGTCAACGCGATCGAGCGCGATCAGCGTCTGCTGCCACAGCTGGAAATGGCCCTGGGCCGGATTGCCGACGAAAGTTTCGGCTGGTGCGACGACAGTGGTGAGCCCATTGGCTTGAAACGCCTGCTGATCAGCCCGACCACCAAGTACTGCATCGAAGCTCAAGAGCGGCACGAGCAAATCGATAAGCACCAGCGTCAGGCCTGACCCGCGCAGGTGTCCGACAAAACCCCCGCAGAGCGATCTTCGGGGGTTTTGTTTTTCTTGCCCTGTATCAACAGCGGCAGTCTTACATCCAAGGAAGCATGGCTAATGGCCTAATAGTGGCGTTTAATGGCCGCACAACAAGATGTGTTGCGATGGAGCCAAAACATGATGCGAGAAGGATCTCTGCCCGGCGCCGTGGTTGAAGAGCAAGCTGCCCCGGACAACGATGCGCGCTGGTCAGACTCGGTTTTGCAGAGCCTGGTGCTGGCAGGGTTGCTGGCAGCCATGGCGTTTGCCGAGCTTTCGTTCTATATCTGCCTGCCCCTGGCCTTGCTGGCGCTGTGGTTGCCGCGCCTGCGCAAAGCCTCGGCCGTGCCGCAGATAACCAACGAGCCGTTGGCCGAGCTGACCCGCGACCTGTCCCGCACCACCAGCCACAACGCTTTGTCGGCAGCTGGCGTGGCGTTCTCGGTGCAACAACTGGCGGACAAGCTGCAATCGCAACTGAGCGCAGCAGCGCAGATTGTCAGTAGTGCCGAAGTGATGATCGGTACCGAGAAGGCTACTTCACAGTTGAGCCAGCAGGCCCTGGTCGCTGCCCGCAGCGCCCACGAAAGCAGCGCTGCCGGGCGTACGGTGCTGGCCGAGTCGATCCAGCGCATGCATCACCTGAGTTCACGGGCCACCGCCAGTCGCGAGTTGATCGAAGCCCTGCACCAGCGCAGCGAGGACATTGCCCGGGTCACCCTGGTGATCCAGACCATCGCCAGCCAGACCAACCTGCTGGCCTTGAACGCTGCGATCGAAGCGGCCAGGGCCGGTGACCATGGGCGCGGCTTTGCCGTGGTCGCCGACGAGGTGCGTGGGCTGGCTGGCCGTACTGCCAGCGCCACCGAAGAAGTCGGGCAGATGGTTGCCGACATTCAGCAACGCACGGCTCAGGTGGTCGAGCAGATCCGCGAGCTGTCGGATGACCTGCACAGCGGCGTGGACCAGGTCGAGCACACCGGGGAGCAACTGGACAGCATCGCCGGGCTGGCCGCCGGGGTCGAGCAGCAGATCGGCGAGATTGCCGAGGGCACCGAGACCAATCGGCTACAACTGGACAGCCTGTTCGAGGCGGTCGCGCGGATGCGCAGCGACCTGCAGGTCAGCGACCAGCAAACCCAGTGCCTGGCCCAGGCTGCCGTGCAACTGGAAGGGCAGGCCGAAAGCATCAGCGAGCGCCTGGCCGAGGTCGGCCTGGATGACTATCACCAGCGCGTTTACGACCTGGCCCGCCAAGGCGCACAGCAGATTGGCGCACAGTTCGAAAACGATATCGCTCAGGGCCGGATCAGCCTCGAAGACCTGTTTGATCGTCATTACCAGCAACTGCCGGGGACCTCACCGGCACGCTACCGGACCCGCTTCGATCAGTACACCGACCAGGTCCTGCCGACGATCCAGGAGCCGTTGCTCAAGCAGCATGAAGGCCTGGTGTTCGCCATAGCCTGCACCCAGCAGGGCTATGTGCCGACTCATAACAACGCCTTCAATCAGCCGTTGACCGGGGATCAGACCCTGGACACCGCGCACAACCGCAGCAAGCGCAAGTTCGACGACCGCACCGGTATTCGTTGCGGTAGCCATCAACAGGCGGTGTTGTTGCAAACCTATACCCGCGATACGGGCGAGCTGATGCACGACCTGTCGGTACCGATCCAGGTACAAGGCAGGCATTGGGGTGGCTTGCGCCTGGGCTACCGGCCTCAGCAGAACTGACAGGGCTTTGTTACCTGCGATGTAAAACAGCTGTGCACAGGCTAGCTTTTTTCACAGACGGGCAGGTCTTATCATGCGCATATCGTTAGGTTGCTAATAAATTCCGGAGGGAATGATGAATAGCCAAGTCGATGTGGCGGTAATGATTGGCAGCGGCGTGCCGACGGCGCTACAGGCACAGGGCAAGCGCGTGTGTTGGGTCGTGCTGGTCAACGGTGAGCGGCGCGGCACCGCATTTGCCTGCCGCAGTGAGGCCCAGGAGTGCCGTGCTGCCTGGCTGGAGCAGATGAGCATTGCGGGCCGGCCTGACGTCGCGCGTCAGGCCGGGTGAGGCCGGCAGGGTTCAGTTTTCAAGGTGGCGGGCCAGCGCGCAGGCTTCAGTATGCTCACGGCGAAAGCCTTTGACCCGACCGGTTGCCTGCTCGGTGATATGAAAGAAGCCGATGCCGGCGGGGACCACGACAAAGCGCGGCGGTCTGTTCAGGTTGTACCCAGCTGCATATTCCGTGTAGGAAACACCTCTAGCCTCTCGACGGAATTCAGTGTTTTCGTGCATATTCGCTTCCCTGTGTGCGGTGGATGATTTCCTGGGGTCTGCCCTGTCGAAGGGCTTGCTCTCATCTATCGCACTTTTGTTGCGATAGTGCTGTCAGAAAAAGCGTTTCCGATTAAGGAAATCCGCTGAAAATCTGCAAACGGGCCAAGGCTTGCAGCAATGGGTAAGTATTCCTGCACCTTGCTTTGCCTCTCTGCACAGACTTTTCACGCACTAATCTACTAGTCTTTCAGACTTCGAATTGAAGTACCGCTGCCTTGCGGGCGTCTCGTGGCCCGGTGGGGGAGTGGCGTGTAATCGGTTTTGAGGAATTCTTCTTTGGCAGTCAGCAATCTGGATACACACGCCCTGTTTGTTCTGGGCGACCTCAGGGCGAAACTGGTCAAACAGTTTCAATCGCGTTTTGTTTATGTCACCGAACAGAATGCGGAAGGCCTGTACATGGCCGAGATCGATACTGAAACCGCCTTGGTGGTGGATGACAAACAGCGCTTGGAGCTCAAGGTCGGTGATCATTTTCGCGCCGCCGTATTGCCCAGCCGTGAAGGTGGCAAGCTGGAGATTCGATTTCGCGAGATCAAGCTGACGGTGTACGGCCTGGGTGATTATGCCTTTGTCTCGGTACCGGAAGGCGAAGGCATCGTCTTCAAAGAAGGGCAGGGCGTAGCCTTGGTATTCGCCGCCCATGAGCAGTTGCAGGAGGGCCTGAGCAAGACCCTCAAAGCTGTGACCCGCAAGGTTGCCAAATGGCAGAAAGGTGAATTGACCACCTTCAAGGCTAGCGAGTGAGCGAGCCTGTCGAACGCCCCAGTCGTGCCGACTTCCATGTCCGGCACCAGGCGCAAGCAAGGGCTCTGGCCGAACAATGGCTATTGCAGCGCCCACAGATGCAGGCTGCCTGGTTCGATTGGGTGGCCACTGAGCTCTACAAACTGAGCCCGCCCGAGTATGCCGCTATGGTCCGCCGCGAGCTGCAGCAACTCAGTGGTTGATCCTGGGGTAGACCCTAGTTGCCCCGCTCGCGGCCACTGCTGACCTCTTCAGGTACGTCATCGCCGGACATGCGTTTGCGAAACAATGCGGCGCGGGCCAGCAGCAGCGTGGTGACCGGCACGGTGATCGACAGCAGGATCGGGATCAGCCAGGCATGCAGCACCGGCGACTCCTTGAGCATCGAGAAGTACAGGATCGAGGCCAGGGCCACGCACCAGGCGCCCAGGGTCGATGCCAGCGCCGGTGGGTGCATGCGCTGAAAGAAGTCTTTCAGGCGAATCAGGCCGACGGCACCGCTCAGGGCGAACAGGCTGCTCAGCAACAACAACGCGGCGACCAGCATCTCTACCCAAAACGGCAGTTCATTGGCATTGATCATTCGATCACCTCGCCACGCAGGAGGAACTTGGCCAGGGCGAAGGAGCCGACAAAGCCGAACAGCGCGATCAGCAGCGCACCCTCGAAGTAGGTGTCGCTGGCGTAGCGGATGCCCAGCACCAGCATCATCAGCATGGCCAGGATGTACAGGTAATCCAGCGCCAGTACCCGGTCCTGGGCCGAGGGGCCGCGAAACAGCCGCACCAGGGTCAGGGCCATGGCCAGGGCGAAGATGAACAGGCTGGCGAGAATGGCATTGGCAAGCAGGCCAGTCATTCGAAAATCTCCATCAGCGGGCGTTCATAGGTGTGTTTGAAGTGCTCAATGAAGCGGGTCTCGTCGTCCAGGTCGAACACGTGCAGCAAGAGGATGCTGCGGTCCAGGGCCAGCTCCGACCAGATGGTCCCGGGGATCACCGTGGTGATCATCGATAACGCCGCCAGGCCGTGGGCGTCGCGCAGGTCCAGGGGAATATGCACGAACCGCGAGCGTGGTGGCCGGCGCTTGGCTGACCAGACGCCGCGGGCGACCTGCAGGTTGGACACCAGCACATCGACGCCAACCCGCAGGATCAGGCGCGCGATGGTGCCTGGATGACGTATGCGTACCGGCAGTGGCCGCAGTGGCGCCATCAGCAGCGGCGCGACGATGCCCAGCAAGGCACCCAGCAGCAGATTGCCGGGGCTGATCGACAGGTTCAGGACCAGCCACAGCAGCCACAGCGACAGGGACAGCAACGGGGCAGGGAACACACGCTTCATGGCTGCACCTCGCTACTGGCCGCCAGGGTGGTGGGCCCGGGCACTGGTCGGGTACTGAGTACGGCGCTGACGTATTGCTCAGGGTCCTGCAGGCCGGCCGCAGTGTCCTGGGTGTAGCGCAGCAATGGTTCGGCGTGCAGGCTGAGCAGCACGCACAGGCCCAGGAGCACCACGATGGGGATGCACTCATAACGGCGCAGCAATGGCGACGGGCGCTCCTGGGGGGTCCAGAAACGCTGGATGCCGACGCGGGTCAGGGCGATCAGCGAGGCCATGCCAGAGAGCACCAGCAATGCCACCAGCATCCAGCCGGCGATGCTCAGTGGTTGCTCTGGCGAGACACCCAAGCCTTGGGGATTGAATAGCGCACTGATCAGGCTGAGTTTGCCGATAAAGCCCGACAGCGGCGGCATGCCGATGATCAGCAGGGCGCAGGCGATGAAGCTCAGGCCCAGGAACGCCATGGTCCAGGGGATCACCTGGCCGATCACTGCCTTCTGTTCGTCATCGAGGTTGATGCCTTTGGGCGGGTGCAGCGATTCTACGCAGGAGGGCAGGCCGTCACCTTCATCGTCCAGGGGGATTTCGTTGGCCGAGCGCGAACGCTCGATCAGTTCGGCCAGCAGCAATAGCGCACACAGCGCCAGGGTCGAGCTGACCAGGTAGAACAACGCTGCTGCCGTCAGGGTCGCCTGGCCGAAGCCGATAGCCGCCAGCAGGGTGCCGGCCGAGACCAGGATGCTCAGGCTGGCCATGCGCTCCAGGCGCTGTGCCGCGAGTATCGACACCGCCGCGCAACCCAGGGTGGCCAGGCCGCCATAGATCAGCCAGTCGCCGCCAAAGAACGCCGAAGCACCAGCCTGGCCGGAGAACAGCAGCGTCCATAGACGCAGTACGGTGTAGAAACCGACCTTGGTCATGATCGCGAACAACGCAGCCACTGGCGCGCTGGCTGACGAATAAGCCGGCACCAGCCAGAAGTTCAGCGGCCAGATCCCGGCCTTGGCCAGGAACGCCGTGGCCAGGATCGCCGCGCCGGCGTGCAACAGGCCGCGATCAGCCTCCGGCACCAGCGGGATCTTCAGTGCCAGGTCGGCCATGTTCAGGGTACCGGTGACACCGTAGAGCATCGCCGCGCCAATCAGGAACAGCGATGAAGCCAGGAGGTTGATGGCGATGTAATGCAGCCCGGCCTTGACCCGGGCACGACCCGAACCGTGCAGGATCAGACCGTAGGACGCCGCCAGCAGGACCTCGAAAAACACGAACAGGTTGAACAGGTCGGCAGTGAGGAACGCCCCGTACAGTCCCATCAGTTGAATCTGGAACAAGGCGTGGAAGCTGGCGCCGGCGCGATCCCAGCGGGCCATGGCGAACACCAGGGCGCTGACCCCGACGATGCCGGTCAGCACCAGCATCAGGGCCGAAAGGCGGTCGACCACCAGCACGATGCCGAATGGCGCCGGCCAGTTGCCGGGCAGGTACACGCCAATCGAGCTGGCTTGCCCCTGGCCCTGCACCCACAGCAGCAGGGTGATGGCGATGCCCAAACCGAGCAGGCTGGAGATCAGGTTGATACGGGCCTTGAGCGGCCGGCGTTTTTCCCCGAGCAGCAACATCAGCGCCGCAGTCAGCAGCGGCAGCAGGATGGGCGCGACGATCAGTTGGTTCATCGCACTCATTCGTTAGGCTCCCGGCCATCGACGTGGTCGGTCCCGGTCAGGCCGCGGGAGGCCAGCAGCACCACCAGGAACAGCGCGGTCATGGCGAAGCTGATGACGATCGCGGTGAGCACCAGGGCCTGGGGCAGCGGGTCGGTGTAGTTGAGCAGGTCCTGGGGCACACCGTCCTTGATGATCGGCTCCTTGCCGATGAACAGGCTGCCCATGCTGAAGATGAACAGGTTGACCCCGTACGACAGCAGGCACAGGCCCATCACCACCTGGAAGGTCCGTGGCCGCAGGATCAGCCAGACCCCGGAGGCGGCGAGCACACCGATGGCGATTGCAATGACTTCTTCCATCAGGCGGCTCCTGCTTGAGTGGGTTTCTGTTGGCTGCCCGGGCGATGACCGCGCACCGACTGGTGAGCCAGCGCGGTGAGGATCAGCAGGGTCGAACCGACCACCACGGTGAACACGCCGATATCGAAGAACAGCGCACTGGCCAGGTGGGTGTCACCCAGCAGTGGCAAGTGCAGGTGCGCGGTGTGAGTGGTCAGGAACGGGTAGCCCAGCAACATCGCCCCGACGCCGGTCAGGGTGGCGCACAGCAGGCCAGTGCCCATCCAGCGCAGCGGCCGCAAGCTCATCTGCGCCTCGACCCACTGGGTCCCGGCCACCATGTACTGAAGAATGAACGCCACCGACATCACCAGGCCGGCAACGAAGCCGCCACCTGGCTGGTTGTGGCCGCGCATGAACAGGTACATCGATACCACCAGGGCGATCGGCAGCAGCAGGCGCACCAGCGCCGCCGGCACCATCATGAAGCCCAGCGCGGTGTCGGCCGCGTGGCGCGGGTTGACCAGGTCGGTGACCACGTCCGGTGCCAGCAGGCGCTGCTGGGCCGGCAACTGCATGCTTTCCTTGGGCGGGCGGAAGCGTCGCAGCAGGGCGAACACCGCCAGAGCCACGGCCACCAGTACGGTGATCTCGCCCAGGGTATCGAAACCGCGGAAGTCCACCAGCATGACGTTGACCACGTTGCTGCCGCCGCCCTCGGGCATGGCCCGGCTCAGGTAGAACGAGGAGATGTCGTTGGGGGTCGGGCGGGTCAGCATGGCGTAGGACAGCAATGCCATGCCGCCTCCCACGCCGATTGCCAGCAGCAGGTCGCGCAGACGGCGCAGCCGTGCACGTTCCTGGGTCCCCGGCAGCGGCGAGACGCCTTCGATTCGCCGAGGCAGCCAGCGCAGGCCGAGCAAGATCAGCACCGTGGTAACCACTTCGACCACCAGTTGGGTCAGGGCCAGGTCCGGTGCCGAGAACCAGACGAAGGTAATGCAGGTCATCAAACCGCAGACACTGACCATGGTCAGGGCCGCCAGACGATGATACTTGGCCTGCCAGGCGGCGCCCAGGGCGCAGGCGATGGCGATCAGCCAGAGCATGACGAACACCCCGGAACCGGGAATCTTCGGCCGGTCGCCCCAGCTCAGGCCGCTGTGCAACATCGGCAGCAGGCCGGCCAACAGGGCGATCAGCACCAGCATGAACAGCTGCTTCTGCAGGCGCCGGGTGGTGAACACCCGTTCGAAGCGGCGAGCGGCTCGCATGATCAGCACCTGGCCGTGTTCGAACAGGCGCTTGCCATTGAATCGCTCGATCAGCGGTGGTGACGGGAAGCGCCCGAGCTTGAGCTGATTGCGCAGCAGCAGGTAGAGCACGATGCCGCCGCTCATGGCGATCAGGCTCATGATCAGCGGGGCATTCCAGCCGTGCCAGATGGCCAGGCTGTATTCGGGCAGGGTACCGCCAACCACCGGCAGCGCTGCGGCGGCCAGCAGCGGGCCGACCGACTGGGCCGGGAAGATCCCCACCAGCAAGCAGGTCATCACCAGCAACTCGACCGGCGCGCGCATCCAGCGCGGCGGCTCGTGGGGTGTGTGCGGCAGGTCGGTGGCCGGCGGGCCGAAGAAGACATCGACGGTAAAGCGCAAGGCATAGGCGACGCTGAAGGTACCGGCGAGGGTGGCGATTACCGGCAGGGCCGCTTCGACCCAGGCCGTGGCGCTGATGAACACGGTTTCGGCGAAGAACATCTCCTTGGACAGGAAGCCGTTCAACAGCGGCACCCCGGCCATCGAGGCGCTGGCCACCATGGCCAGGGTCGCGGTGAAGGGGATCAGCCGGAACAGGCCGCTGAGGCGGCGAATGTCACGGGTACCGCTTTCGTGGTCGATGATCCCCGCGGCCATGAACAGCGACGCCTTGAAGGTGGCGTGGTTGAGGATATGAAAGACCGCTGCGACCGCCGCCAACGGGCTGTTCAGGCCCAGCAGCAGGGTGATCAGGCCCAGGTGGCTGATGGTTGAATAGGCCAGCAGGCCCTTGAGGTCGTTCTGGAACATTGCCGTGAAGGCGCCGAGCACCAGGGTGGCGGCACCGGCACCGCTGACGATCCAGAACCACTCTTCGGTGCCGGAGAGCGCCGGCCACAGCCGCGCCAGCAGAAACACCCCGGCCTTGACCATGGTCGCCGAGTGCAGGTAGGCCGAGACCGGCGTGGGCGCCGCCATGGCATGGGGCAGCCAGAAGTGGAATGGAAACTGCGCGCTTTTGCTCAACGCGCCAAGCAGGATCAGGGGCAACAGGACGGGATACAGGGTATGGTGGCGAATCTGCTCGCCGGCAGCGAGGACCTTGTCCAGGTCGTAGCTGCCGACCACATGGCCGAGCAGCAATACCCCCGCCAGCAGGCATAGCCCGCCCGCACCGGTAACCATCAGGGCCATGTAGGCACCGCGCCGGGCGTCGGCGCGATGGTGCCAGTAGCCGATCAGCAGGAACGAGAACAGGCTGGTCAGTTCCCAGAAGAACACGATCTGGATCAGGTTGCCGGAGATCACCAGGCCGAGCATGGCACCCATGAACGCCAGGAAGAAGGCAAAGAAGCGTGGCACCGGGTCTTGCGGGGACATGTAGTAGCGTGCGTACAGCGACACCAGGGTACCGATGCCCAGCACCAGTAAAGAGAACAGCCAGGCGAAGCCGTCCATGCGCAGGACCAGGTTCAGGCCCAGGCTCGGCAGCCACAGGAATTCTTCTCGGATCACACCGCCATGGGCGATCTGCGGGTACATCAAAGCGACCTGGACAGTGCCCACCAGGGCGACCAGTCCGGCCAGCAGCGATTCGCTGTTGCGTGCGTTGTGCGGCAAGACAGCCGCCAGGCAGCTGCCGATAAACGGCAGAAGCAGTAGCACTATCAAGGACATAGATTTCTAATCTGCAGGAGTTTGTAAGGGATCATACGTGGCGACCGGTCGATCACCAACCCGCAAGCTGTCGCAGAATCCTACAAGAGCGCTGTATCAATCCTTTTTTTTATAACAGTTTTTTTCAAAGGATAGCCTGCATTTGCCGATCAGAGACCCGCTTCAGGTTCTTCGGCGTCAACCGCCAGGGACTGCTCTTCGCCACGGCGACGAAACTTCAGTTCGCTGACCACCACGGCGACGACAATCAGCACACCACCGAGCAAGGCCACGCCCGGCAGGCGTTCGCCGGCGATGCGTCCGACGATGCCGGCCCATACCGGCTCACCGGCGTAGATCAGGGTGGCGCGGGTCGGCGAAACCGATTGCTGTGCCCAGTTCATCGCCACCTGGATCACCGCGCTCATCGCGCCCAGGCCCACGGCGCTGAGCAGCAACAGCCAGGAGAAGTCCGGCAGGCGTTCCTGGGTCGGTACCACCAGCATGAACGACAGCGCCGACGCGGTGGCCAGCTGCACCACGGTCACCCGGCGGACATCGACCTGGCCGGCATAACGGCTGATCAGAATGATTTCCGCGGCGATGGCCACGGCACTGACCAGGGTGGCGATTTCGCCGGGGCTGAACTGCAGCGAACCGCCGCCGGGGCCCGCCAGCAGCATCAGGCCGGCAAATGCCAGGCCAATGCCCAGGCTCGGCATCAGGCCGGGGCGGCGGCCCAGCACCAGCCATTGCAGCAAGGGCACGAAGGGCACGTAAAGGGCGGTGATGAACGCCGACTGGCTGCTGCTGATGGTTTGCAGGCCCACGGTCTGCAGGCCGTAGCCGAGCATGATCGACACGCCGATCAACACCCCGGCCTTGAGTTCGGTGGCGGTCAGGCCGGGCAACGTACGGGCTGAGACCAGGCCGACGAACAAGGCGGCGGCGGCAAAGCGCAGGCCGACGAAAAACATCGGTCCGCTGACCGTCATCACGTTGTGTACCAGCAAGAAGGTGCCGCCCCAGAGCATGGTGATAAACACCAGCACCAGTTCGGCCTTGCTCAGCCGGAAGGAAACGGAAGGGCGTTCAGCAGCGTTCGTTGGGGTCATGGCCTTGCACACGGGAAAGGGTCGACGCACAATTGCGGCGAAAGTGGGCAGTATACTGCGCAACCCCTATTGATGAGCAATATAGTGCACAAAGATTCCAGTCAACGCGCTTCGGTGCTTCAGCACGTCAGCCAGAACATTCGTCGCCTGCGTCATGCTGGCGAAATGAGCCAGAGCACCCTGGCGCAAAAGTCCGGCGTCAGCCGCCGCATGCTGGTGGCTATCGAGGCCGGCGAGAAAAATGTCAGCCTGACCACGCTGGATCTGATCGCCCAAGCCCTGCAAGTCGCCTTCAGTGACTTAATCAAAGCGCCAGACAACCGCGACCCGAGCCGGATCAACGAACTGGCCTGGACCGGCGTGCATCCCGGCAGCAAGGCCGTGTTGCTGGCCAGCTCCGCTGCCAGCCGTGAAGTTGAACTCTGGGAGTGGCGCCTGGAGCCTGGCGAGGTCTACCCCTGCGAGCCCGATGCCGATGGCTGGAGCGAGCAGTTGTTCGTGTTCGAAGGTTGCCTGACCTTGCAGGTAGAGGGGCAACAACACCTGCTCAATGCCGGTGAGTTCTTCACTTTTGCCAGCAACCGCCGCTATGCCTATAGAAATGACGGTGAAGTGGCGACCCGCTTTGTGCGCAATGTGGTGATCTGAGCACGCAGCGGGTCGGCGCAGTTAGTGGTTGGCGCCGGTCAGATAGTCCTCGGTGGAGATCACCTGGGCGTAAGCGAAGGCCAGTGATGCCATGTAAGCGGCATGTACATGGGCTGCCGGAACCGTGACACCGTTGAACTCCAGGGCGCGGGTAGCGCAGGCATCGTGAACCACCGTGACGCCATAGCCGTAATCGGCAGCCGCGCGGCTGACGGCATCGATGCACATGTGGCTCATGCTGCCGATCACCGTGACGTTGCTGATTTGCCCGTCATCGAGCAGGTGCTTGAGCTCGGTACCCAAAAATGCATTGACCTTGTGCTTGAGTACCACCGGCTCACCGGCGCGGTTGGCCGCCTTGGGGTGAATCTGCGCGCCTTCGGAGCCCGGGGTGAAGAACGGTGCATCGCTGGACTCGAACTCGTGGCGCACGTGCACGACCAGATCGCCGCGGGCACGGGCGGCTTCAAGGATGCTGGCGGCATTGTCGGCCGCAGCATCGGCGCCATCCAGGGTCCATTTGCCGCCGGGGAAGTAATCGTTCTGGATGTCGATGACGATCAGTGCCTGTTTGCTCATCGTAAAAGCCTCGTGTCGAGAGTGGTTGTGGTGTGGCGATAGTTATAGGCTTGAGCGATGCGCTTGCGGATTGGCGCGAACGACAAAATGGCGGGAAAAACTGACAATGGCGACAGCGCGGGACACTCTGGAAATTGGCGTGCTGATGTATCCCGGTGCGCAGCTGGCTGCGGTCCATGGCCTGACCGACCTGTTTGCCGTGGCCAATCGCCTGTGCCATGAACTGGGAGCGCTGGACCGGCCGGTGTTGCGCGTAAGCCATTGGAGCGAGGGCGCTGATCAACAGTTGCAGGTTTCATTCGACACCCATCCGGGCATTGCTCATCAACTTCGCGCGATGGTCATTCCGCCGAGCCTGACCCAGGCCCCGTCGCCGGAATTGCTCGCGCGCTACCGTGGCAGTCTGCGTCAATGGCATGGCGATGGTGCGTTGCTGGTGTCGGTCTGCGTCGGGGTGTTCTTCATCGCCGCCAGCGGCTTGCTCGATGGGCGCCCGGCGACCACTCACTGGAATTTTGCCCAATCACTGGCCGAGCGTTTTCCCCGGGTTCAGGTAGAAGCCAACCTGCCGCTGCTTGATGATGGCGACATTATTACCTCGGCCGGCTTGATGGCCTGGACCGACCTGGGCCTCAAGCTGGTAGAGCGTTACCTGGGTGAGACCCTGGCTGCGCAAACCGCGCGTTTTCTTGCGGTGCAGCGGGTCAGCGGCGAGCAGCGCCCCGGCAGTGTTTTCAGCCCACGGCTGGATCACGGCGACGAGGCGGTGCTCAAGGTCCAGCACTGGTTGCAAGGCAGCGGCGCGCGCGACGTGTCGCTGGCGACCATGGCTGATTGTGCCGGCCTTGAGCCGCGCACCTTCCTGCGTCGCTTTCGCAGTGCTACCGGCCTCAAGCCAACCGAGTACTGCCAGCAGGTGCGGGTGGGGCGGGCTTGCCGAATGCTCGAGTTCACCAACCGATCCATCGACCAGATCGCCTGGGGCGTCGGTTATCAGGATCCGGGCGCCTTTCGCAAAGTGTTCTTCAAAGTCACCGGGTTTGCCCCCAGCGATTACCGGCGACGCCTCTGTGCGCCTGGAGGCTGATCCTACTTTGGTACGGGGCCGGCTGCGCAATGGGTGTTTTGCTGCTTATTATTGCGCGCAAACAAGACGGAGAAGCCGATGAGCGCGCAACGAGAAAACCTGGCGAGCGATGTCCTGATCATCGGCGGTGGCTTGAGTGGCGCCATGCTGGCTGCCCAGTTATTGCGTCAACCGGGGCAACGCCGCGTATTGATCGTCGAGCCGCGCCGCGAGCTGGGCCGTGGTGAAGCCTACAGCGCCACACACCTGGGCCACACGCTCAATGGCAATGCCGCGCGCATGAGTGTCGATCCGGACAACGCCGATGACCTGACCGCCTGGCTCGGCCACTTTATTGCAGCGGGCGGTTGGCCGGAGTCAGCCGAGCAGCAGGTACCCGTGGCTGAGCTGTTTGCGCCGCGCGGGCTGTTTGGCGTCTATGCGCGCCAGCGCCTGGCCGAAGCTGAGGCGATCGGTTCACAACAGGGCTCGAAACTTGAGCATGTGCAGGCCGAAGCGCTTGACCTGACAGTGGGCGAGCAGGGCGTCAGCGTCAGTCTGGCCGACGGGCGCACCTTGCGCGCAACCAGGGCTGTGCTGGCCACCGGCATGTTTGCGGCGGCGCGTACCACGCGGCTCAGCGACAATGCATTGAACACCGCAGCGGTCGATCCCTGGGACATTCAGGCCATGCAGTCGATTGACGCCGATGGCCGGGTGGTCATCATCGGTTCCGGTTTGACCATGGTCGATGCCGTAGTGTCGCTGCAGGCGGCCGGGCATCGTGGGCTGATCGAGGTGTTCTCCCGCCACGGCCTTTTGCCCCATGAACGCCGGCAACCGCCGGCCTGGGAAGATTTTCTGGCAACTGACCCGACGCTGCGCAGTCCCTTGCAATTGTTACGAGCCTTGCGCGGGCAATGCCGAACCGCCCAACAACAGGGGATCGACTGGCAGGCACCGCTCGATACCGTGCGTGTGCATATCGCCAGGCTCTGGAGCCAGGCCAGCGAGCGTCACAAGCGCCAGTTCGTACGCCACGTCCGACCCTGGTGGGAAAGCCATCATCATCGTTCGCCGCCTCAGGGCGCGGCATTGCTGGCGCGCCTGGTCGAAGAAGGGCGTTTGCGTATCCATGCGGCATCACTGCAGGGAGTCGAAATCGGTGTCGACGGGCAGCCTGTGGTAACGCTGCGTTTTCGCGGGCAAGCGCTGGTCGAACGGCTAACGGCTGCCGCGTTGATCAACTCCACCGGTATCGAATACGACTGGCGCCGGGTTGCCCGCTCGTTGCCGCAGAACCTGCTGCAGCGCCGCCTGGTCCAGCCAGGGCCTCTGGCCCTTGGGATCGCTGCCGACGAAGGAGGGGCGGTGCTCGATGCCGAAGGGCAGGTGAGCCGTCGCCTGTTTGCCATGGGGCCACCCTTGCGCGGCCTATGGTGGGAGAGCACGGCGGTCACCGATGTCGCCTTGCAAGCCAAGGCGCTGGCGCTGCGTTTGGCAGGGGCTGGCGACTAGTCGCTACGTTCGGGGCCAGGCTCGAGCAATTGTGGGCCCGGGCCCTGTTCGCCAAGTTGATCGTCACAGTTACGCAACGGGCAGCTTTGCAGTGACATGCAGCCGCAACCAATACAGCCGTCGAGCTGGTCCCGCAGCACCAGCAGCGTGTCGATGCGCCGGGTCAGGTCCTGGCGCCATTGCTCCGACAGCCGCTGCCAATCCTTCACACTGGGTGCGCGTCCCACCGGTAACGTTTGTAGTGCCGCATGAATGGTTGCCAGGGGAATGCCCAGGCGCTGGGCCATCTTGATGACCGCTACGCGGCGCAGGGTCTCGCGTAGATAGCGCCGTTGGTTGCCGGCGCTACGGGTGCTGTGAATCAAGCCCTTGCTTTCATAGAAGTGCAGGGCCGTCACGGCAACGCCACTGCGCGCGGACAATTGGCCGACACTGAGGGCGCTCGGGGCTGAATCGGGCATCGCGGAATTTCTCTTGACCTCTAGTTAACTCGAGGTTTTACCCTGCCTGCCATCACACCGCAAGTGCAACGGCAGAGGGAGCATGTCCATGCTGGTTTCAGACAACAGCCTGTGTTTTACCCAGATGATCGAGTTCGAAGTCGCGCCGTCTCGCCAACGCGCCCTGGCTCAGGCGCTGGTGGTGCGCAGCGAGCGCCTGGCCGAGCAACACAGCGGCCTGATAACGGCCAGTATCCAGGCCAGCGATGATGGCAGCAGGGTCTTGCAATACTTGCAATGGCAGTCGCGAACCGCTTGGGAAGCTGCTGTCAGCAGTTTCGAACAGGAGCCTTTTTTGCAGTTGATACGTCAGCACCAGGCCAGGAGTGTCAACTTCAATACCTTCCATACCCTCAGCAGCCTGGCCCGCGGCCCCGAACATGGGCTGCACTGCCAACTGCCGATGGCGTCAGGAATACCAGGGTGAATGGTGTGGGTAGCGATCGAGGCGGGCGCCAATGACCATCTCACTGATCCAGGCGCTGAGTATCGAGCTGTAGGCCTTTTGGCTGCGGTCGCTGGAGAGCGCGTGATCGGCGCCATCGACAATCCTGTGGGTCAGCGAATGGGCGCTGACGAACGCTGAGCGGTAGCTCATCAAGGTGCTGTGTGGCACAAAATCGTCTTGTTCCGACTCTACCAGCAGCACGTCACCGGCAAATTCGGCGCAGACTCCCAGTGCACGGTTGTCAGCCGGGCCCAGAGCACGTTGACGGTAGTCGCTAAGACGTTGACGGTTGAGCGCTTGCTTGGGCACGTCCCATTCAGTGTCCCAGTACAACGCCGGTACCCTTAACGCCAGCCATTTGACCGGCCGCAATGCCGTCAGCAGGGTCGCCAGGTAACCCCCGTAGCTGCTGCCGATCAGGGCGATGGCGCTGGTATCGACCGCCGGGTGACTGACCAGCCGATCGTAGGCGGCGACCAGATCAGCCAGGTTCTGCTCGCGGGTAACGCTCAGGCGCTGGCTTTCGGTTTTCTCGTGGCCACGCAAGTCAAAGGTCATGCACACGCAACCCAGCCCGGTGATCTGCTTGGCCCTGGCCAGGTCGCGTTGCTGGCTGCCGCCCCAGCCGTGCACAAAAAGGATCCCGGGAACCTTGGCGCCGGGGCTGACGATGGTCCCGGCAATACTTTCACCATCAACCGGGATTTCAATCGGTTCGCTATGGATGGTCATAGTCGCGGATCCGGGCGTATTTGCAGACGCTTCCGATTTCACTGTCGTCCCCCTGATAAAAAACGGTGGCATCGGCGGGCAGTTCAGGCGCGTCAAAGGCTTCGTGGGTCGAGGCGCGTACCCGTGTCAATGCCGGGTCGGCGGCAAACGCCTGCAGCGCCAGAACCTCGGCACTGCTGGCACCGCCGATGCGCCAGGATTGTTCGAGTACGCCGCTGCGCAGCTTGCCCTGGCTGTTCAGGCCGCGCGCGACGTCATAGTTGCGCCGTGAAGCGATAAAACCGGGGAAGGCCTGCAATGCAGCCTGTTCGTAGGTCCTGGCCTGGGTGATGGCCAGGCGCAGGTGATCCTCCAGCGCCAGTTGCAGCAGGGCGTCGTAGTCTCCGCGCACCAGTACCAGGTCGGAACCACCGTAGATGTCTGCACCCTGGTGGTCGCGGGTCAACTGCTGGGTACCGTAGTAACTGCAAAGGATGCCGGCGACCAGCGCCTGACCGACACTGAAGGTTTGCACCTCGCTCAGGTTTTCTTCCAGGGTCAGCCCCCAGAGGGCGATCTCCTGCGCATCCATGCTGGCCAGCGCGCGTTCCAGCTCCTTCATGTTGTTGACCACCGTTTGCCCGCGCCCCGCGGTCGCGCGCACCGGTTTCAGGCGCAGGGGCCCTTCACGCAAGAGCAGCTCGGCGGCCCGAATCGCATCGTCCAGGCTGAATACGCTATAGCCCCGTAACAGCGCGTCGCTGGCCAGACGTGCAAAATCATCGGTCCAGCCCAGCGGAAAGCGTGCATCGGCGGGCAGCGGATGGGAGATCGCCTTGGTGGCCATGTAGGGCTGGCTGACCAGGCCTCCATACAGATCCGTAGGTGCACTGATGCCCATCGCCCGATAGCGCGCAAGGCCAATCAAGGTTTCGGTGGGCAGGTAGTAGAAGTTCTCCTTGGCCGTGGGCGGCTGTGCGGGTGTTACCACCTCGGTGTGAAATAGCTGCGCGAGCCGTTCGGCGAGCTTCAGGTGCACGCTGTGCTCGTGCGCGGGTGTGGTTTGACGCGTATCCAGCAGCACTACGCCTTGCTTGCGGTCGGTTGAGCGGAGCATGGGCAGGTCCTCTGCGGGGTTCAGGAGGTGTGCTGCAGGGCATCGCTGGTTTTGGCGCGCGAGCCACCGGCGCGCTTACCGCCGCCAGACTGCTTGTCGGGGTAGTTGGCTTTACTTCCCAGTGGCATGGCGATTTCTCCTGTGCGGGGCTCTACTGATTGTGAAGTCCTTTAGCGGCAGAAGTTCAGCAGCGGTGATTAGCGGATCCGATATTTGTTATATAAGTATAAATATTAATAATTTATTGTTCTAACCAGGACTGGTGCAGTATGGGAACGCACTTTACCTACACGGATTTAGGAAGCGCCTGCTTTGCACGGCGACAACAACCCGAGAGCCTGCCGTCATGAATAATCTTCCGCTGTATTTCGACTACGCCGCCACGACACCGGTCGACGAGCGAGTCATCCAGGCAATGGTCGAGTGCCTGGGCGTTTCCGGCACTTTCGGCAACCCGGCGTCCAGCTCCCACTGCTATGGGCAGAGCGCCCGTGCGGCCGTGGAGCGTGCCCGGGCACAGGTTGCCGGGCTTGTCGGCGCGCAAGCCGAGCAGATCATCTGGACGTCGGGGGCCACCGAATCGAACAACCTGGCGCTCAAGGGCCTTGCCCAGGGGCGCCGGGGTGGCCATATCATTACCAGTCAGATCGAACACAAGGCGGTGCTCGACACGGTGCGTCAGCTGGAACAGGACGGGTTCGCCCTGACCTTGCTGACGCCCGATGACCAGGGCCTGATCAGCCCGCAAGCACTGCGCAACGCGTTGCGCGAAGACACCTTCCTGGTGTCGTTGATGTTGGTGAACAACGAACTGGGGACCGTCAACGACATCCCCGCGTTAGCCGAGGTGGTTCGCCAGCATGGTGCGCTGCTGCATGTTGACGCTGCCCAGGGGGCGGGCAAGCTACCGATCGACCTGGCGTGCTGGCAGGTGGACCTGATGTCTTTTTCTGCACACAAGGTCTATGGCCCCAAAGGCATTGGCGCCCTGTACGTCGGCGAGCGTGCCAGGCCCTTGTTGCAGGCGCAGATCCATGGCGGCGGGCATGAGGGCGGCTTGCGCTCCGGCACCCTGGCGACCCATCAGATCGTTGGCATGGGCGAGGCCTTTGCCGTGGCCGGGGCGCTTTTCGTTGAGGAAACCGCACGCATCCGCCAACTGCAGCAACGCTTGCTGGAACAGCTATTGACGGTGCCGGGGGTTCAGCTCAATGGCAGTGTCAGGCAGCGAATCGCCCACACCCTGAGCCTGACCTTCAGCGCTGAGTGTCCCGACTTCGCGCAATTGGCCCGATCCCTGGCATTCTCCTCGACTTCCGCCTGCAACTCGGCGGCCAATGCTGCTTCCCATGTGCTGCTTGCGCTGGGGCTTGCCCCGCAAGCGGCGCGCCAGACCATTCGCTTGAGCCTGGGGCGCTATACCCAGGCGCAGGATATTGATGAGGCGGTTCGGGCAATAAAGGCCTCGTTACACTCGCAACCCTTCTGGGCGGTTGCCCATGGCTGAAGGCTGATCCATTATCTGCGCCAACAACAATGGATATCGTGGTAGCAGGAGTCAGCATGAGCACACAGTCTTCAACGCAGGGAGCGGTGAATACGCGTCTGGCACGTATTCGTGAAGTGATGCAGCGCGAGGGGGTCGATGCCTTGCTGGTGCCGTCGGCTGACCCGCATCTTTCCGAGTACCTGCCCGGGTACTGGCAGGCCAGGCAATGGTTGTCCGGTTTCCACGGTTCGGTCGGTACCCTGATCGTTACCGCTGATTTCGCCGGTGTGTGGGCGGATAGCCGTTACTGGGAGCAAGCCGAGAAGGAGCTGGCGGGCAGCACTATCGAGCTGGTGAAACTGCAGCCGGGTAAACCTGGTCCACTGGAATGGTTGGCCGATCAGGCTCCGGAAGGTGGTGCGGTAGCGGTGGATGGCGCAGTAATGGCGCTGGCATCGGCGCGTCAGCTGGGTGAGCGGCTCAAGGCTCGCAATGTGCGCTTGCTGACCGAGAAGGACTTGCTGGCAGAGGTCTGGGATGACCGGCCGGCATTGCCCGGCAACCCGGTGTATCAGCATTTGCCACCCGAGGCCAGCATCAGCCGTGCCGAGAAGTTGGCCAACCTGCGCCTGACCCTGCGCGAACGCGCTGCCGATTGGCACTTCATCGCCACCCTGGACGACATTGCGTGGTTGTTCAACCTGCGCGGCAGTGACGTTTCCTATAACCCGGTGTTCGTCTCCTTCGCCTTGATCAGCCAGAACCAGGCAACCCTGTTCGTTGCCTTGAGTAAGGTCGACGAGCACTTGCGTCATGTGCTGGAAGTCGATGGCATCACCTTGCGCGACTATGCGCAGGTGACTCAGGCGCTGGCCGCGATTCCCGCCGGTGAAAGCCTGTTGGTCGACCCGGCCCGGGTTACCAGTGGTTTGTTGGCCAATACCACCCCTGGGGTTCGCCTGATCGAAGGGTTGAATCCGACCACGTTGTCGAAGTCGCAGAAAAGCGAGGTCGACCTTGAGCACATTCGCCAGGTCATGGCGCAGGACGGCGCGGCGCTGTGCGAATTCTTCGCCTGGTTTGAAGCGGCCCAGGCGCGTGCAGAGCCGCTCACAGAGTTGACGGTGGATGAACAGCTCAGCGCCGCGCGCGCGCGTCGTCCCGGGTTCGTCTCGCTGAGCTTCTCGACCATCGCCGCCTTCAATGCCAATGGCGCCATGCCGCATTACCGGGCAACCGAAGCGTCTCATGCGCGTATCGAAGGCAATGGCCTGCTACTGATCGATTCCGGCGGACAGTATCTTGGTGGCACTACTGACATTACCCGCATGGTCCCCATCGGTGAGCCCAGTACTGAGCAGAAGCAGGATTGCACCCGAGTGCTCAAGGGCGTCATTGCATTGTCGCGGGCGCGTTTTCCGCGGGGCATCCCATCACCGCTGCTCGATGCCATTGCCCGGGCGCCGATCTGGGCTGACCAGGTCGATTACGGTCATGGCACGGGGCATGGCGTCGGCTATTTTATGAATGTGCATGAAGGGCCGCAGGTCATCGCCTATCAGGCGGCCGCGGCGCCACAGACGGCGATGCAAGCAGGGATGATCACCTCGATCGAACCGGGTACCTATCGCCCGGGCGAGTGGGGCGTACGTATCGAGAACCTGGTGTTCAACCGTGAGGTGGGTAAAAGCGCGTTCGGTGATTTTCTGGAGTTTGAAACCCTGACCCTGTGCCCCATTGATACCCGCTGCCTGCTGCCGGATCGGCTGAGCGCCGAGGAGCGTGCCTGGCTCAATCATTACCACGCACAGGTTCGTGAGCGCCTCGAACCCTTGCTGGATGGTGCGGCCTTGAAGTGGCTGCAGGTTCGAACCGGGCCGATCTGAGTTCAGAGCTCACGCACCAACAAAAAGGGCAGCCTGCGGGCTGCCCTTGTTATTGGATCAGGTTACTTGCAGATGACGATCATGCTGCGACTGGTGTAGCCGGCCGGATTGAGGCCAAACGGGTAGTCACCAGGTTCGGCGTCGCCGTCACCTGAGCGGGCAATCACCTTGTAGCCTTTGCTGCCGCAAGAGGCGTCGGCCTTGGCGTAGCATTTATCCCAGGATGAAGACAGGCCGGAGCAATTGATATGCAGGCCTTTCTTGCCTCGTTTGACTTCGGTGCTTGCTGTCGCCGCACACCCCGCGATGGTCAAAATGGCTAGGATGAGCAAAATTCGTTTCATTCCTGTCCTTAATGCGTACCGGGTCTATCGCCCGTGTCTAATTTCCCGTGCTTCGTCCCTGATGCCTCTTCGCGTCCCTGTCTTGTCAATTAGATATCTTTAAGGTTGACGTTACGTTACAGCTTAAAGATGGTGGATGCCCGGCACAATGACCAGTGTCTATTTAAATGCAAATATTTCTCAAATCAGTCAGCGGCAACCAGGGCCGGGCTTTCCTTGCGCAGCGACAGGGTGGCACCGACAGAGGCCGTGATGATTGCAGCGATAGCCAGCCATTGCGCTACGGTCAGTACCTCACCCAGGAACAGCAGGCCTGAAAGTGCACCGAACGCAGGCTCGATACTCATCAAGGTACCGAAGGTGCGGGCAGGCATGCGCGTGAGAGCAACCATCTCCAGGCTGTAGGGCAGGGCTGTGGAAAGTATCGCCACGCCCAGCGCGATAGGCAGCAACGCCGGGGTAAGCAACGCGCTACCGGCGTGAGCGATGCCGATGGGGGCGACGAACAGCGCGGCAATCATCACTCCCAGGGCGGCGGTCTGGATGCCGTTCTCGGCCCCGGCCTTCTGCCCATACAGAATGTACAGTGCCCAGCACACGCCAGCGCCCAGGGCATAGCTGGCGCCAACCAGGTCAATGCCCGCGCTGGTCTGGCCAATCGGAATCAACAGCAGCAAACCAATGACCGCCAGGCCGATCCAGAGAAAATCCACGGCCCGTCGTGAGGCGTACAGAGCAACGGCCAGCGGCCCGGTGAACTCCAGGGCAACGGCGATACCCAGCGGCACGGTGCGCAGTGACATATAGAAGAGGAAGTTCATTCCGCCCAGGGCCATGCCATAGATGATCACAGTGCGCAGGGTGCGGGTGCTGAGCTTGGCGCGCCATGGGCGCAACAGTAGCAACATGATGATGCTGGCGAAGATCAGTCGCAGGGTGGTGGTGCCTTGCGCGCCCACGATTGGGAACATGCTCTTGGCCAGCGAGGCGCCGGACTGGATCGAGGCCATAGCAATCAGCAGCAAGCCAATAGGGAAGAGAGTGGCGGCCAGGCTGCGGGGTTGGCTGTTCATCGCGGGAGGGCGTTCCTTATAGTAAGTAGAAGCACGGGCGGCCTATGATGCGCAAAGGCTAAAAGATGAGCAATATACTGCGCATTATTCTTTTATTCGGGGTTTCCTGAATTAACCCTTGACGGCCGATTTAATCTCTCTATAATTCGCCCCA
>NZ_JH650770.1:127920-148075 GCF_000259195.1 Pseudomonas donghuensis | reverse complement strand
GGTGTCGGGGTGACCATCTCATTAACCGCCAGGATTGGCGGTTTTCTGCGACGTGGAATGAATCAGAAGCGGTAGGTGAGCGATGCTCCCAGGCCGTGAGCGCTGTTTTCGTACTTGGCGTTGTAGGAGCCTTTGAAGTGCGCCGGGTCGGTAGGCGAAGTGTTCTGGCGAACCTTGACGTCTTCTTCCATCAGGTAGGAGTAGGCGATGTCGACAGTCATGTCGTCGTTCGGGCTCCAACCTGCACCGAGGCTGAACACCTTGCGGTCGCCTGTAGGGATGCGTGGCGAGCGGTTGGTATTGTTGGTCGGCGACTGGTCGACGCTGAAGCCGGCGCGCAGGGTCCATTCCTTGTTCAGCTTGTAAGCTGCGCCAATGGCGTGAGCCCAGGTATCGTGCCAGTTCTGTTCTTCGCTGATCTGCCCCAGGGCAGGTGCCAGGGGGGCAGGAACACCTTCGTTGTTGACGGTGATGGCTTCCAGGCGGCTCCAGCGCGTCCAGGTGCTACCGACATAAAGTGTCCAGTTGGCATCCAGCTCGTGAGTGACGGAGAAGTCGACCGATTCCGGCGTTTTGATCTTCAACGAGGCATCAAACTTGCTGCCGCTCAGTGGGCCAAAGCCGGAGCCGCTGATTTTGGTGTCACCCTCGAGCTTGTAGTCGACCATCGAGTGGTAGGTCAGGCCTACGCGGGTGCTGTCGGTTGCCTGTACCAGCACGCCGATGTTGTAGCCGATGGCGGTGTCATCACCGGAGATCTTGACCTTGCCGTCATTTCTGCCCAGGGAGGTGCGGTTCAGCGAGGCGGATTCCAGGGTGCCGTCGATACGGTTGATAGTCGGACCGAAACCGATCGAGACCTTGTCGTTGAAGGCGTAGCTGATGGTTGGCTGCAGGGTGATGACCTGGACTTCGCTGTTGCTGCCGAAGTAGCGGCCGGCAAAGCCGCTTTCATAGTCGGTTACCAGGCCGAACGGCACGTACATGCCGATACCGAAGGCCCAATGGTCATCGATAGGTTTGACGTAATAGCCCATCGGCACACCGACGACCGGAACCATGTCGCCGTCGTTGCTGCCACCGAAGGTGCCGCTGCCGCTGATATCGGACTTAGCGATGAGAGCGGCACCACCGACGGTGACTTGCTCGCGTTTCAGGCGCGACATGCCGGCGGGGTTGCCGAAAACGGTGCTGGCATCATCGGCAGAAGAAGAGCGACCCGCGAAACCTGTGCCCATGCCGCTGACGCTTTGTTCGTTGAGGGCGAAGCCGCTGGCGAACAGTTGAGTCGAGGCGAGAGTGACGGCGAGGCTGAGAGAGGTTTTGAGCATGACTTTTTTCATTATTAGAACTCCTTGGGATCTCCGGGGCGAAAACTACCAACATTTCGCCCGCAGCGCTATAGGCTGTATCGCAGGAGATAGAGCGGTTTTGTAGGACAATCCTACCAAGATGGCGGGAATTTTCCGATTTTGGGAAGCAGTGACTCTCAGCAGGCCTGAAGAGTCACAGGGGCGACGCAGGTTTGCCAGGCGCTGGTGAAATCGCGCAGGCGACCCTGGGGTTGGAAGGTTTGTCGCCAGATGCGTGCCAGGCCCAGTAAATCGTCGGCGGCGGGTAGTTCGGGGGCCTGTTCTTCGATCAGCATCCAGGCGATGGCGGTGGCGTAGCGCAGGTTGACGGTCAGTTCCAGGTGCGGGCCGCTGAGAAAGGCATGCTGGCTGGCCAGGCCGCGGACCAGGCTGGCAAGGTCCGGGTCGCGGGCCAGGAACTGGTCCCAGAGGCTTTGGTGGCGCAGTTCGCCGATGCGGTACAGGCCGTGGCCGCGGCGGTCGTGCAGGGCCGAGCCGAGGGCCGACTGGCTGGCGGCGACACCGAGCAGCAGGGCTTCGGCGCTGGCGCAGTGACGGCCCAGATAAACCAGGGTTGGACGAATGACAAATTGGCTCAACTCGCTCGCGGCGATACCCATGATGCCCTCGAACTTGAAATTGACCGGCGGACGCTGGAGCTTGGCAGCTGGTGAGTCGGTCCGGCCCGCCGGAAGCGGCCTTTGCCGCTTGAGTTGAAGTCTAGTGTCATATTCGTGCTGTAAAGGCCTGTTTTTAAAACATTTACGGCTTTTAGTTATAAATCATATGCCGTGTGGCGATTAGTGATTCGCACTAAAGGATGGCCAAATTCCTGTGGGAGCTGGCTTGCCAGCGATGGCCGCAACACGTTAGCCAGGGCTGCCCTCATCGCTGGCAAGCCAGCTCCCACAGGGGGATTCGGCAGATTTACCAGGCATAAAAAAGCCCCGCCAGAGGGCGGGGCTTGAGCGTTTGCAGCATCGTGCGGATCAGGCCACCAGGGCCTGACGGGTGCGCTCGATGACGGCCTGCAGCGGCTCGGCTTCGGAGTATTGCTCCGGGTACAGGCGCTCGCTGTGACGGGCAATGCCGTGCTCGTTGACCAGGGTGAAGCTGAAGCCGCCTTTGCGCGACGCCAGGATCAAGCAGTTCAGAGGGGCAAATGCCTGGGAAAGGGTGCGAATGGCAGCCTGAGTATGGATAGAGTGATTCATAGTTATTAGATGTTCCTGCAATAGACACGGTTTTGATCCGTGCACATATAAAACGTTCCAGTAACGCAGGCATTTAAGCCGGTGCGAAGAACCTGACTGGAACAGGGCAGCCAGTTTTGGGCGCATTTATCATGTGGCGCTGGGGCTGACTGGTAGGTACGTCAGAGGACAGGCAGCACACCAGGGTCGGGTTCAATGCCGCTGGGTGAAGATCCTGATCAATCTGCAGGTTGGCTCGGTCAGAGTAAGAAGTGATTTACCTGGGGAGCCATCGAGTGGGCCGGTCCTGGTTTCAACAGGCCTGTCCGAAGTGAGGGGCAGGGCACTGTAAGGACTGCTTTGGCCAGAATTGACTTTCAGCTTGGTACTAACGGCGGCAAGACTACAGGAGTCTGCCGGTCTTGGCAAGCTTTGTAAGTTTTCGTCTGGCGAGCCGGCCAGTATGTCGCGTTCCTGGCTCGCTGTGAAGTGCTATTTCACCACCTTTCCAGCGCTGTAAGGCAGGGAACGTGCCAATTTCGTGCAGGGAAATGCCTCGCTTCGGGGCGGTTGTGCACACATGGGGCAGCCGCTGTTACAGCTCTGCAACAACGCGGCAGGTGGCTGCCAATGACTTGGCCGTTGCCTTAAGTCAATGAAAAAAAACACTTATTTTAGCTGGTGAAAAAATCGACAGTTTGACTGGAAGCCCCATTTCATAGGGGTTTGCGGGGTGGTTTAGGGGGTTGTCCACCGAGTTATCCACAGCTTCTGTGGATTGTCCCTAGCGCTTGCTCTAGGACGGGCGTGCCAGCTTTTTAGCCGGTGTCCGACAATCCTTCGGCAGTCTTCTGCCAGGGACAAAATGCCCGCCCTGACGTCAAGAAAAAACGCTGAAATATTTTGAAAAAAAGTGCAAAAAAGCACCGGGCCATTGTCAGAGAAATGGAGTAGAGTGGCGCGCCTCTCGAGTTGCCTTCGCTGTTTTTTATGAAGTTTCGCTCCAAAACCCTCGTTGCTCCTGCTGCCCAACCGCCCCTGCCCGAGCCCAAGCGCTTCTCCTTGAAGGTTGCCTTGTGGTTGCTCGACAGCCCGCGCCTGGGTGACAACCCCAACGTCAAGCACTTCGCCGGGCGCCTGCTCAAGCAGCCGGCGCGCCAGGGTGTGGTGGTCGCCCAGAGCCGCCTGGGGCAGATGCTCTGCCGTGACTGCGGCAATGCCCGCGACCGGCGTATCGGCCATGAACTGCTGCGCCAGGCCGCACGGGCCGGTGACCGCCGGGCGCAGCTCGAGTACGGCCGCCTGTGTGCCCAGGGGCAATTGAATGAGCCGGCCCAGGGCCGTTACTGGCTGGAACAGGCGGCGGCCCAGGGCTCGCAGGAAGCCGTGCGCCTGCTCAGGCAATTGCCTGACGCCTGAGTGCGGCGCGCAGGCCCAAGGCTGATAAGCTGAGCCGTTGATCGTTGGCCGAGGGAGATCGGGGTGGCTATGGCAGTGGATCTGACCAGTATTCTGCTGGGTATCGTGGTGGCGGCCGTGCCGTGCCTGACGCTGGTGCTGCAGGTGCAGCGGCGCCTGAGTGCGCGCCAGGCGCAAGCAGCCTTGCTCGAGGAGCGCCTGAGCAACGTGCAACTGGCCCAGGAAGGCCTGCTCGCCCAACTGGATGCCAGTCGCGACGAAATCAGCGACCTGGGCCAGGCCAACGCCGCCAAGCAGGCTACCCTGGCTGCCCAGGCCCGTGAGCTTGAGCTGTTGCAGATCGATCGCGACAACGCTCGCGACGCCGCGCACGCCTGGCAGCTCGAACGCGCTGCCCGCGAAGCCGAATTGCGTCGCCTGGATGCCCACAGCGCAGCCCTGAGCGCCGAGCTGCGTGAACAACAGGAAAGCCATCAGCAACGCCTCGACGACCTGCAGGGCTCGCGTGACGAGTTGCGCGCGCAATTCGCCGAAATGGCCACGAAGATCTTCGATGAGCGCGAGCAGCGCTTCGCCCAGACCAGCCAGCAACACCTGGGGCAGTTGCTCGACCCGCTCAAGGAGCGCATCCAGGCCTTCGAAAAACGCGTGGAAGACAGCTACCAGCAGGAAGCCCGCGAGCGCTTCTCGCTGGCCAAGGAGCTGGAGCGCCTGCAGCAGCTCAACCTGCGCCTGAGCGATGAAGCCACCAACCTGACCCAGGCGCTCAAGGGCCAGAAGACCCAGGGTAACTGGGGCGAGCTGATTCTGGAGCGGGTCCTGGAGCACGCCGGGCTTGAGAAAGGCCGCGAGTACCAGACCCAGGTCAGCCTCAAGAGCGCCGACGGTGAGCGCTTCCAGCCCGACGTGCTGATCATGCTGCCGGGCGACAAGCAAGTGGTGGTCGACTCCAAGGTCAGCCTCACCGCTTACCAGCAGTATGTTGCCGCCGATGACAGCGAGATCGCTCAGGCCGCGCTCAAGCAGCATGTGCTGTCGCTGCGCAATCACGTCAAAGGCTTGTCCGGCAAGGACTACAATCGCCTCGAAGGGCTGCACAGCCTGGATTTCGTTTTGCTCTTCGTGCCCATCGAAGCCGCGTTTTCGGCGGCCTTGCAGGCTGAACCGAATCTGTTCCAGGAAGCCTTCGACCGCCAGATCGTGATCGTCAGCCCGACCACGTTGCTGGCCACCTTGCGGGTTATCGACAGCCTGTGGAAGCAGGAACGCCAGAGCCAGAACGCCCGGGAAATCGCCGAGCGCGCCGGCTGGCTGTATGACAAGTTCGTGTTGTTCATCCAGGACCTGGACGAGCTGGGCAACCGCCTGCAGCAGGTCGACAAAGCCTACAGCGCGGCGCGCAACAAGCTCTGCGAAGGCCGTGGCAACCTGATCAGCCGCAGCGAACAGCTCAAGCTGCTCGGCGCCCGGGCCAGCAAGAGCCTGCCTGCCGAGCTGCTCGAACGGGCCATGAGCGAAGGCGACCCACTGGCCGCCAGCGCCCTTACTGGGCCAGGCTCAGATGCCGATTGAGCAGGGCGCGCAGGGCCGCCGGCTTGACCGGCTTGGCCAGGTAGTCGAGGCCGGCGGCATGCACCTGGGCGACCATCTCGCTGCGCCCGTCGGCGCTGATCACCACGCCAGGTACCGGCTCGCCGAGGCGGGTGCGTAGCCAGGCCATCAGTTCGGTGCCGATCTCGCCGTCGTCCAGGTGATAGTCGACCAGCGCCAGGTGCGGGCGCAGGCCGTTTGCAAGCAGGGCATCGCATTCTGCGCGGTTGCGCGCGGTGGACACCTGGCAACCCCAGCGGCTGAGCAGGCTGTTCATGCCGATGAGAATGCTGTCTTCGTTGTCGACGCACAGCACCTGCAGGCCCGCCAGTGGCTGCCCGGCCTGTTCGGCGGGGCAGGCCAGCGCTACCGCCGGCGCCGTGGCCAGTGGCACGCTGACGCGGAACACGCTGCCCTTGCCCGGCCAGGAGCGCACCTCAAGCGGATGCCCGAGCACTTTGCACAAGCCGTCGGCGATTGCCAGGCCCAGGCCCAGGCCTTTTTCCGCGCGGGTCTGGTGGCTGTCCAGGCGTTTGAACTCCTCGAAAATCACCTGCAGCTTGTCATCGGCGATGCCGCTGCCACGGTCCCAGACCTCCAGCCACAACCGTCCTTGCTGGCGGCGCACACCCAGCAGGATCGGGCTCTTGCCGTAGCGGAAGGCGTTGGTGAGGAAGTTCTGCAAAATTCGCCGTAGCAGTTTCATGTCGCTCTGCACCCGCAGGCGGCTGCCGCGCAGGCGAAAATCCAGGCCTTGCTGCTGGGCCAGGACCTTGAATTCGGCGCCGAGGGTGTCGAACAGCTCGTTGAGGGCAAAAGGCTTGGCGTCGGGAGTGATCTTGCCGTTCTCCAGGCGCGAGATGTCCAGCAGGTCGCTGATCAGCTCTTCGGCCGAGCGCAGCGAGCTGTCCATGTGCTGGACCAGTTGCTGGGCGTCGGCCGACAAGCCATCGCCCTGATGCGACAGCGCCGCCGAGAACAACCGCGCGGCGTTCAGCGGCTGCATCAGGTCGTGGCTGACCGCAGCCAGGAAGCGAGTCTTGGACTGGTTGGCGGCTTCGGCGTGGCTCTTGGCTTCGGTCAGTGCCTGGTTCAGTTGCGACAGTTCATGGGTGCGTTCGGCCACCCGTTGTTCGAGGCTTTCGTTGGCACCCTTGAGGGCCTGTTCGGCTTCGCGGAACGGGGTGATGTCGGTAAAACTCATGACAAAGCCACCGCCGGGCATCGGGTTACCGATCAGCTCGATCACCCGGCCATTGGGGAACAGGCGTTCTGAGGTGTGCGCGCGGCCCTGGCGCATCCAGTGCAGGCGCCTTGCCACGTGCACCTGGGCCTCGCCCGGGCCGCACAGGCCGCGCTCGGCGTTGTAGCGGATGATGTCGGCAATCGGCCGGCCGACGCTGATCAGCCCGTCGGGGTAGTTGAACAACTCCAGGTAGCGGCGGTTCCAGGCCACCAGGCGCAGCGACTGGTCGACCACGCTGATGCCCTGGCTGATGTTCTCGATCGCCCCTTGCAGCAAGGCGCGGTTGAACTGCAGCACTTCCGAGGCTTCGTCGGCGATACGCACCACATCCTCAAGCTGCATGTCGCGGCCTTCGATGGCCGCCTTGACCACCGCGCGGGTCGAGGAGGTGCCCAGTACGCCGGCGAGCAGGCGCTCGGTGTGTTCGATCCAGTCGCCGTCGGCGTTCTGGTTGGGGTTGAAGCCCTTGCCCTGGCGGTAGGCAAAGCGGATGAAGCTTTGCCGGGCGCGCTCTTCGCCGACAAAGCGTGCGGCCAGGTGCAGCAGGTCGTCGATCTGCACCGCCAGCAGCGAACGGCTGCTCGGCCGTGCGCTGGTCTGCTGGCCGATGAAGCGCCCGGCTTGCCAGTGCTCGGACACCCGGGTTCGCGAGAGGATCGACACCCAGGCGAACAGGGTGAAGTTACCCGCCAGCGACAGCACCACGCCCTGGGTCAGCGGGGTGATCGGCAGGTTCAACGGGTTGCCGTGCAGCCAGGCCAGGCCCGGGAACAGCGTCAGCGACCAGCCCAGGCTGTGGGCGGCAATCGGCAGCACCAGGGTGTAGAACCACAGGAACACCCCGGCGGCCAGGCCGGCGAACACGCCGCGGCGGTTGGCCTGCTTCCAGTACAGGGCGCCGAGCATGGCCGGGGTCAATTGGGTCACGGCGGCAAAGGCCACCTGGCCGATGGTCGCAAGGCTTGCGGTGGAGCCGAGCAGGCGGTAGCTGACGTAGGCCAGCAGGAGGATGACGACGATGGTCACCCGGCGCACCGAGAGCATCCAGTGGCGGAAGGCTTCGAACGGCCGCTCGGCGTTGTTGCGGCGCAGCAGCCAGGGCAGCAGCATGTCGTTGGAGACCATGGTCGACAGCGCCACGGCTTCGACGATGACCATGCCGGTGGCCGCCGAAGCGCCGCCGATAAAGGCCAGCAGCGCCAGCGCCGGATGGGCTTCGGCCAGCGGCAGGCTGATGACGAAGGAGTCCGGTAGCACCGAACCTGGCAGCAGCATCTGCCCGGCCAGGGCGATCGGTACCACGAACAGTGCGGCGAGGATCAGGTACATCGGGAACACCCAGCGTGCCAGGCGCAAGTCCTGGGGCTCAATGTTCTCTACCACGGTGACGTGGAACTGGCGCGGCAGGCAGATGATCGCCATCATCGCCACGCCGGTCTGCACGATCATCGACGGCCAGTTGATGGTCTCGTTCCAGAAGCCTTCCAGGCGCGGCGCCAGTTGCGCCTTGCTGAACAGGTCGTCGAAGCCGTCGAACAGGCCGAAGGTGACAAAGGCGCCGACGGCGAGGAAGGCCAGCAGCTTGACCAGGGATTCAAAGGCAATCGCCAGGACCATGCCGCGGTGGTGTTCGGTGACATCCAGGCTGCGCGTACCGAAGACGATGGAGAACAGCGCCAGCACCAGCGACACCACCAGCGCGGTGTCCTGCACGCGGCTGCCGGTGGCATCGGCGCCAGCCCCGATCAACAGGTTGACGCCGAGCACGATGCCCTTGAGCTGCAGGGCGATATAGGGCAGCACGCCGATCAGGCAGATCAGCGCCACCACCACCGCCAAACTCTGGGATTTGCCGTAGCGCGCGGCGATGAAGTCGGCGATCGAGGTGATGTTTTCCTGTTTGCTGATCAGCACCATCTTCTGCAGCACCCAGGGGGCGAACAGCAGTAGCAATACAGGGCCCAGATAGATCGGCAGGAATGCCCAGAGTTGTTCGGCGGCCTGGCCGACGGCGCCGAAGAAGGTCCAGCTGGTGCAGTACACCGCCAGTGACAGGCTGTACACCCAGGCACGCAGGCGCGGCGGCAGCGGCGTGCTGCGGCGGTCGCCGTAGAAGGCGATGGCGAACATGATGGCCATATAGGCCAGGGCGACCACGGCGATCAGCCCACTGGACAGCGACATGACAACTCCGAAGCAAAAGGGTGATTCAGCCCGACAGCGAACCTCGATCAATCAGTCTGGCACGCCGCAGAGGCTTCGTCAGCGCCGACGATGGTCGCAGTGGCAGAGCGTCGCAGGCCTTAGCCGGGCAAGGCCAGGTCAAGCAGGCAGTAGAGCTGTTCCAGGGTTGGCGGGGCTTCGGCGAACAAGGTGCGGTAGACGGTCGGCGCGACGAGCAAATCGAGCAGGCGCTCGATGTCCGGCAAGGCCTCGCCGCGCGCCTGGGCACGATCGAGAATGACCTGCAGCTGCCCGCGCAGGATATGGGTGCAGTAACCCGGGCAGGCGCTGCTGAGTACGTCGCGCATCAGGTTGCGGCCTGGCTCGGAGGTAATTTCGTCGAGGTATTGCTCGGTCCAGGCGCGCAGGTCGGCGCGCAGCTCGCCGGTGTCGAGCGGTGCAACGTCGGGCAGCACACGCTCGACGGCGACATCGGCCAGCAAGGCTGCCAGTTCGCCCCAGCGCCGGTAGATGGTCGACGGGGTGACGCCGGCGCGGGCAGCAATTTGCGGCACGGTCAGGCTCGCGCGGTCCTGCTCCTTGAGCAGTTCGCGTACCGCCGCATGTACCGATGCCTGCACACGGGCGCTGCGCCCACCCGTGCGGATACCTTCTTTAATCGCCATCGGTCGACCTTAACACAAAGGGTTTGCGTTAAGGAATGAAGGCGAGCAAACTGCGTAAAAGCTAAATAATTGCTTTAGCGGAGTGCTGATCATGTTCATGTTGTTCAAAGCCCCAGCCTCACGGCGGTTTCGTCTGGTATTTCTGGCGCTTGCCTTGCTCGGCTTTCTCGCTGCCTCAAGCACCCCGACGCCTTTGTATCACCTGTACCAGCAAGCCTGGCAGTTCTCGGCGGTGACCCTGACGCTGATTTTTTCCGTGTATGCCGTCAGCTTGCTGGCGGCGCTGCTGACAGTCGGTTCGTTGTCGGACTACCTGGGGCGGCGGCCACTGATCTTCACTGCATTGGTGCTGGAAAGCGTTTCCATGCTGTTGTTCCTGCAGGCCGACAGTGTCGGCTGGTTGATTGCTGCGCGGATTGTGCAAGGCTTCGCCACCGGCATGGCCACCAGCGTGCTGGGCGCTGCGTTGCTGGATATCGATCGCGAGCAGGGGCCGTTGGTCAACAGCCTGACGCCCTTGCTCGGCATGGCCAGCGGCGGCCTGGGTACCAGCCTGCTGGTGGAATTTGCACCGTGGCCGCTGCGTTTGGCTTACTGGCTGTTGCTCGGCTTGTTCGTCACGCTGGCATTGCTGGTGTGGCATCTGCCCGAGAGCGTCAGCCGCCAGCCCGGCGCCCTGGCATCGTTGCGCCCGGCCCTGCATGTACCGCCCCAGGCGCGGGCAGCGGTGTGGCGGATGTTGCCGGTGAACGTCGCCGGTTGGGCGCTGGGCGGGTTCTTCCTGTCGCTGGCGCCATCACTGGCGCGCGAGGCCACCGGGGCAACCTCGAACCTGGTGGGCGGCGGCCTGGTGGCGGCGTTGACGGTGACCGGCGCCGTGGCCATCTACCACCTGCGGCTGCGTCCGGCCGGGCAGATCCTGCGCCTGGGCACAGGGGTGTTGCCGGCCGGGATGCTGTTGATCCTGCTGGCGTTGCATCGCGGTGAGCTGGGGCTGTTTTTCCTCGCCACTGTAGTCACCGGCATCGGCTTTGGCGCCAGCTTCCTTGGTGCGTTGCGTAGCATCATGCCGCTGGCCGAGGCCCACGAACGCGCCGGGCTGATGGCGACGTTCTATGTGCTGAGCTACCTGGCGTTCTGCGTGCCGGCCATGCTGGCCGGGTGGATGGTGCGCAGCTTCGGCCTGGTGCCGACCGGCGAGGGGTATGCCTTGGCGGTGATCATTTTGTGCGCCGTGGCAGCGATTCTGAGCTTGCCGGTGCGGGCTTTGTCCCGCGGCTGACTGTGTTGGCCTCATCGCGGGGCAAGCCCGCTCCTACAGGATTTCATTGATCCTCTGTGGGAGCGGGCTTGCCCCGCGATGCTTTTAGTCCGAGAAAATCCGTTGCACGCCACCCCCATCAATCACCGCATCGATCAGCGCGCGGGCAGTCTCGATATGTTGGCCTGCGCCAGCGACGATTGAGCGGTCGTTGAGGGTGAGATGATCCAGCGCATCGCTCACTGTGGCTTCGGCGCAGCGCAGCAGTTGGCCTGCGTGCAGCAGGGCCTCTTCGGCAGGTATGCCCTCGCGGACGCTGAACATGCGGTTGGTGCCGAACGATGTGCTCGCGGTGGTCGTCTCGGTCAGGTCGAGACTAGGGGGATCGGGGACGATTTTCTTCATGGGTAACCTCTGTCAGTGGCGCAACCATCTTTCGCTGCTAAACGAAAGGTGGCAGCTGTACGCGGGTTAGCAGACCGGTGACAGAGAACCGGCGCACCCGAAGGTGCCCCACGTACAACCGCCATAACAGGGGTGTTCGTAGATCTCTGTCATTCTCGGACTGCTAAATCCGCTCATTGGACTTTCCAACGACGATAGCAGCCTAGGTCCATGACGGGCATGGCACAACAGAGCAACGGCGCCGGAAGTATGATTCAGAACGGTCTGACAGAAAACACTTACAGCATTGCGATTTGTCGCTGCTGGTTGTGGGTTTATCGAGCTCGTTCAGGATCGCAATACCGAGCCCGCGGCTGACGGTACTGGCCTCATCGCGGGGCAAGCCCGCTCCCACTGGTTCATCGCAGACCCCGCGATGCTTTAATTCGGCGCTCGCCGGGCCCCCAGGTAATAGAACAGCGCCGCCAGCAACACCGAAAAAATCAACAGGTAAAAGGTCGCCACCGGCACCAGGTGCGCCAGGGCAAAGCCGCAGATCACCGGGCCCAGCGCCGCGCCGAGGTTGGACAGGTTCTGCGCGCCGTAGTACACGCCACGCAGATGCTCCGGGGCAATGCTGTCGATGAACATGTACTCGGCGGGGATGACAATGATCTCGCCGAGGGTGAACACCAGCATCGCCAGGCACCAGACCAGCAGCGACTGGGCCAGCGAGAAACCCAGCAGGCCGACCAGGAACAGCGCCATGCCGGCGATCAGCCAGGGCATCAGCTGGCGGCTGCTGATGCGCCGGCCAATCACATACTGCAAGGCAATCACCGTCACCGCGTTGGTGGCCACCAGGTAGCTGATGTAGCGCGCCGCCTCGCTGGCGCTGCTGGTTACCACCAGGTACTGCGACAGGTAGGCGGTGAACTGGCCGAACACCACCGCGCTGAGGGCACCGCCGAGGGTGAAGCAGATCAGCCGGCGGTCTTTCACCAGTTGCACGCCGACACTGAGAAACCCGGCCTGTTCGTTGCCTTCGACCCGCGCCCGCGCCGCGCGCTCGCCCCAGCGCCGGTAGCTCAGGCACATGGCCAGGCCGAGCAGCGCCGAGAGCAAAAACGGCAAGTGATCATCCAGCAGCACCAGCGCCACGCCGACGAAGGGGCCGACCGCGTAGGCGACGTTGCTGAGGGTGTACTTGATCGAGAACACCTCGCTGCGCTCCTCCAGCGGCAGCAGCGCGCAGAAGCCGGCCTTGGCGGCAATGTCCACCACTGCCAGGGCCAGGTTGATCAGCACCAGGCAGAGGAAGAACAGGCTGAGTTCGCGGCTGACCACCGCGCCAATGAAGGCCAGGGTAAAGGTCAGGGTCGCGGCGATGATCACCGTGTAGCTGCGCAGGGTATCGATCAGGTAGCCGCCGTACAGGCTCAGCAATGAGGCGACGATCAGTGCGCCGCCGATCATCAGGCCGATGCCGCTGATGTCCAGGGCGAAGTTCTGTGCAAGGTAGACCACCAGGTAGGGCAGGGTGATCGCCCGGGCCAGGGTCAGGATGAAGGTGGTCGCCAGTAGCAGGCGAACCTGCGCCGAGTAGCTTTTGATAGCGGTGAGCATTGTTAACCACGTCCTTGTTGTTATCGGTGCTGAGCATACGCGTTGGGCGAGGTAATCTGTATATCTGTAAAACCGATAACAGATAGAGAAAATACCCGTTATATAGATATATTTTTCAGGCATAAGATGAGCTCAACCTCACCGGAGGACAGGAGAATCCATCATGCCTTGCAGCCAAACCCGCACCTCGCCGTTACGCCCGCTGAGCCAGCTGGCGCACCCGCGCGAAGTGATTCGTCAGTTCACCCCCAACTGGTTCGCCGCGACCATGGGCACCGGCGTGCTCGCCCTGGCCCTGGCGCAGGTTGATGTACCAGGCCTGCGCGGCCTGGCCGAATCCCTGTGGTTGCTGACCATCGGCCTGTTCGTGCTGTTTACCTTGCTGTACACCGCGCGCTGGGTGCTGTTCTTTGACGAAGCGCGGCGGATCTTCGCCCATTCCACCGTATCGATGTTCTTTGGCACCATCCCCATGGGGCTGGCGACCATTCTCAACGGTTGCCTGGTGTTCGGCATCAATCGCTGGGGCGAAGGCATCCTGCCCTGGGTCGAGGCGCTGTGGTGGTTCGACGTCGGCCTGGCGCTGCTGTGCGGCGTGGCCATTCCCTACCTGATGTTCACCCGCCAGGAACACAGCATCGACCAGATGACCGCGGTATGGTTGCTGCCGGTGGTGGCGGCTGAAGTTGCCGCCGCCAGTGGCGGCCTGTTGGCGCCGCACCTGGTGGATGCGCACACGCAGTTTCAGGTGCTGATCACCAGCTATGTGCTGTGGGCGGTGTCGTTGCCGGTGGCGTTCAGCATCCTCACCATCCTCATGCTGCGCATGGCCCTGCACAAGCTGCCGCAGGCCAACATGGCGGCGTCGAGCTGGCTGGCCCTGGGGCCGATCGGTACCGGTGCCCTGGGCATGCTTCTGCTCGGCGCCGATGCCCCGGCGATCTTCGCCGCCAATGGCCTCGGCAGCCTCGGTGAAATCGCCCGTGGCCTGGGCCTGATTGCCGGGATCGTGCTGTGGGGCGCGGGCCTGTGGTGGTTGCTTACCGCAGTGCTGATCACCCTGCGCTACATCCGCCACGGCATGCCGTTCAACCTCGGCTGGTGGGGCTTTACCTTCCCGCTGGGGGTGTACACCCTGGCCACCCTGAAACTGGCGGCCTGGCTGGGCCTGGGTTTCTTCCATGAGCTGGGCATGCTGCTGGTGGTGGCCCTGGCCACACTGTGGCTGCTGGTCACCGCCCTGACCCTGCGCGGTGCCTGGCATGGCGAGCTGTTCGTGTCGCCGTGCATTGCCGGCCTGAACAAGTAGATTGCATTTACCTGGGTGTTTGTGGCTTTGTGCGGCCTGCGCGTATCCAATAACAAAGCCTCACTCAGGTACACGGACGATGAGTCAATCTTCACAATTCAGCCTGCTTGGCAAACGGCGCTTTTTGCCGTTCTTCGTCACCCAGTCGCTGGGTGCGTTCAACGACAACCTGTTCAAGCAGTCGGTCATCCTGCTGTTTCTCTACAAGATCGCCAGCCCCCACGGCCAGGACACTGCCATCTGGGTCAACGCCTGCGCCTTGATGTTCATCCTGCCGTTCTTCCTGTTCTCGGCGCTGGCCGGGCAGTTCGGTGAGAAGTACGCCAAGGACGCGCTGATCCGCGTGATCAAGCTGGCCGAGATCGCGATCATGGCGGTCGGTGCCATTGGCATCATGACCCAGATACCCTTGCTGATGCTCCTGGCGTTGTTCGGCATGGGCACCCACTCGGCCATGTTCGGCCCGGTGAAGTACTCGATCATGCCCCAGGCCCTGCGCGAGGAAGAGCTGGTCGGCGGCAACGGCCTGGTGGAAATGGGCACCTTCCTGGCGATCCTCGCCGGTACTATTTGTGCCGGGGTACTGATGTCCAGCGCCGATTACGGCGTCTGGGCGTCATCGGCGGTGGTGCTGGTGGCGCTGCTGGGCTACCTGGCCAGTCGTGGCATTCCGCGCGCCGCAGCTTCTACGCCGGAGCTGAAAATCAACTGGAACATCGCCAACCAGACCCTGGCCACCCTGCGCATGGGCCTCAAGCAGACGCCTGCGGTGTCGCGCTCGATCGTCGGCAACTCGTGGTTCTGGTTCATTGGCGCGGTGTACCTGACGCAAATCCCCGGTTACGCCCAGCAATGGCTGCACGGCGACGAGACCGTGGTGACCCTGATCCTTACCCTGTTCTCGGTGGGCATCGCCGTCGGTTCGCTGTTGTGCGAGCGCATGAGCGGGCACAAGGTGGAAATCGGCCTGGTGCCGTTCGGCTCCTTCGGCCTGAGCCTGTTCGGCCTGCTCTGGTGGTGGCACTCCGGCGAGATCCTGCCGGCGGCCGCGCCGTACGACTGGCTGGCGGTACTGGGCATCGCCCAGGCTTGGTGGGTGCTGGGGTCGATTCTCGGTCTGGGTGTGTTCGGCGGCTTCTATATCGTGCCGCTGTATGCACTGATCCAGTCGCGCACCCCGCAAGACCAGCGTTCGCGGGTGATTGCCGCCAACAACATCCTTAACGCACTGTTCATGGTGGTCTCGGCGATCTTCAGCGTGGTGCTGCTGAGCTTCTTGGAACTGAGCATTCCGCAGCTGTTCCTGGTGGTGTCGCTGCTCAACATCGCGGTGAATTTCTATATCTTCCGCATCGTCCCCGAGTTCACCATGCGTTTCATGATCTGGCTGCTCAGCCATTCCATGTACCGCGTCGAGCACCGTGACCTGCAGCAGATTCCTGATCAGGGCGCAGCACTGTTGGTCTGCAACCACGTGTCGTTCGTCGATGCGCTGCTGATCGGTGGCGCGGTGCGCCGGCCGATTCGCTTTGTCATGTACTACAAGATCTACCGCTTGCCGGTGCTCAACTTCATCTTCCGTACCGCCGGGGCGATTCCGATTGCCGGGCGCAGTGAAGATATCGAGACCTACGAGCGGGCGTTCAAGCAGATTGCCGCTTACCTGGCTGACGGTGAACTGGTGTGCATCTTCCCCGAGGGCAAGCTGACCAGCGACGGTGAAATCGACGAGTTCAAGGGCGGCCTCAGCCGGATCATCGAGCAGACACCGGTGCCGGTGATTCCGATGGCGTTGCAGGGCCTGTGGGGGAGTTTCTTCAGCCGCGATCCGGCCAAGGGCTTCTTTCGCCGCTTGTGGTCGCGGGTGACCCTGGTGGCCGGTTCTGCCGTCCCGGTGGAAGCGGCAGAGCCGGCAATGCTGCGTGAGCGGGTCAGCGCACTGCGCGGCGACTCACGCTGAAGCGGCGGGGCAGGGTCAGCTGGTGCTGACCTTGAGCCCGACCAGGCCGCAGATGATCAGCGCCACGCTGACCAGCCGTACCAGGGCCATGGATTCACCGAACAGGATGATCCCGGCGATCACCGTGCCGACTGCGCCGACGCCGGTCCAGATTGCGTAGGCAGTGCCCAGCGGCAGTTCTTTCATGGCCAGGCCCAGCAGGCCGAGGCTGATGACCATCGCGGCAACGGTCAGTACGGTGGGCAGGGGGCGGGAAAAGCCGTCGGTGTACTTCAGACCGACGGCCCAGCCGACTTCGAACAGGCCGGCGAAAAACAGGATGATCCAGGACATGCAGAGTCTCCATCAAGTGATGGGGCCGTCCCCGGAATGGTCACGCGGTGCGTCGTGAGGCCGTCCTCACAGGGGGCATAAGCTATCAGCTGCAAGCGACAAGCTGCAAGCAAAGGCAGCGCGTGTGGCTGTTGCTCTTTCTTGCAGCTTGAAGCTTGCAGCTTGCAGCTTGAAGTCAGATCCCCTGCGGGATTTCTTCTCCTCCCAACGCCTCGAACAGCGCCGGCAGGAACTCGCCAAAGGTCAGCATCATCAGGGTGAAGCTGGCATCGAGCTGGCCCAGGGCCTCGTCGCCGCCGTCTTCTTCAGCCTGGTCCTGCAGCAGCTCTTCAAAGCGCAGGCGCTTGATGACCATCTTGTCGTCGAGCACGAACGACAGTTTGTCCTGCCAGGCCAGCGACAGTTGCGTCACGACCTTACCGGTGCCCAGGTGCAACTGGATCTCGTCGCTGGTCAGGTCCTGGCGCTTGCAACGGACGATGCCGCCGTCTTCGTGGGTGTCGCGCAGCTCGCACTCATCCAGTACATAGAAGTCAGGCGCGGCCTGCTGGGTCTTGACCCAGTCGGTCATGGTCGCGCTCGGGGCGATCTTCACGGTCACCGGGCGCACCGGCAGCGAGCCGATGACTTCACGCAGGGTCGACAGCAGGTCTTCGGCACGCTTGGCGCTGGCCGAATTGACCAGGATCAGGCCTTGCTTGGGGGCGATGGCGGCGAAGATCATCGAGCGACGAATAAAGGCGCGCGGCAGGAAGGCCTGGATGATCTCGTCCTTGATCTGGTCGCGCTCCTTCTTATAGACCTTGCGCATCTGCTCGGCTTCGATCTCGTCGATCTTCTCCTTGACCGCATCGCGCACCACGCTGCCCGGCAGAATGCGTTCTTCTTTACGTGCGGCGATCAGCAGGAAGTCACCGCTGACATGCACCAGCGGTGCGTCTTCACCTTTGCCGAACGGGGCGATGAAGCCATAAGTGGTCAACTCCTGGCTGGCGCATGGGCGAGCCGGCTTGCTGGCCAGAGCGGTTTCCAGTGCCTCGGGGTCGAACGGGATGTCCTGGGTCAGGCGGTAGGTCAGCAGGTTTTTGAACCACATGGGGTGAATCTCTCCTCAACACATAAGGAGGGCATTATTCTCCGAGCGGGCGCTTCAGGCCAAGTCCGCTAAGTCTTTGGAACGCCTGAAAATTTTTTTTAAAAAAGTACTTGCCAGAGTGTGCGGTGCTCCGTAGAATGCGCGCCACACCGAGACGAAGGGTGATTAGCTCAGCCGGGAGAGCATCTGCCTTACAAGCAGAGGGTCGGCGGTTCGATCCCGTCATCACCCACCACTTCTCAGTGTATCGCGCAGCGGTAGTTCAGTCGGTTAGAATACCGGCCTGTCACGCCGGGGGTCGCGGGTTCGAGTCCCGTCCGCTGCGCCATATTTAGCTTCCAGGGCCCACTGAACACCCGGAAGCCACAAAGAAAGCGACCTTAGGGTCGCTTTTTTTGTTTCTGGAATTCGTCCAGAATCCACCAGTACGCTGGGACGCTACTGTTTTCTCCGTGCCAGCCCCACTTCTGAGCAAGAGATCGAACATGCAGGATGCAAGCACTTCCCCGGCGCCAATGCTGGGTATCGACCTGGGTACCACCAACAGCCTGGTGGCGGTCTGGCAAGATGGCCGGGCACAACTGATTCCCAATGCCCTCGGCGACGTGCTCACTCCTTCGGTGGTCAGCCTCGACGAAGACGGCAGCATCCTGGTCGGCAAGGCTGCGCGCTCGCGCCTGACCACCCACCCGCAACGTACCGCAGCCGCCTTCAAACGCTTCATGGGCAGCGAAAAAAAGATCACGCTCGGTGACCAGACCTTCAGCCCCGAAGAACTGTCGGCGCTGGTGCTCGGCTCGCTCAAGGCCGATGCCGAAGCTTTTCTCGGCTGCCCGATCAGCGAAGCGGTGATTTCCGTGCCGGCTTACTTCAGCGACGAGCAGCGCAAGCGCACCAGCTTTGCCGCCGAGCTTGCCGGGCTGAAAGTCCAGCGCCTGATCAACGAACCGACGGCTGCGGCCATGGCTTACGGCCTGCACGAGCAGAAGTTCGAGCGCACGCTGATCTTCGATCTTGGCGGCGGCACGTTTGACGTCACGGTGCTGGAGTACGCGCTACCGCTGATCGAGGTGCATGCCTCGACCGGCGACAACTTCCTCGGTGGCGAAGACTTTACCGCCGCCTTGCTGCAGGCCTGCCTGCAGGGCTGGCAACTCAAGCCCGCGATGCTTGCGCCCCAGGCCCTGGCCAGCCTTGCCGATGCCATCGAGCAGCTCAAGTGCAAACTGGGCGAGGGCGAGCAGCACTTGAGCTGGAACGGTGACGGCGTCAGCCGCCAGTGGTCGCTGGATGAAGCCCGTGCGCAGAAGATCTGGGCGCCTTTGCTGGCGCGGATTCGTGCGCCGATCGAGCAGGCCCTGCGCGATGCGCGCCTGCGCGCCAGTGACCTCGACAGCCTGGTGCTGGTCGGCGGTGCCACGCGCATGCCGGTGATCCAGCAGATGGTCTCGACCCTGTTCGGCCGCCTGCCTTACCGCCACCTCGACCCGGACACCATCGTTGCCCTCGGCGCCGCCACCCAGGCGGCGTGCAAGGCGCGCGATTCGGCGATCGAAGAGCTGATCCTCACCGATGTCTGCCCCTACACCCTGGGTATCGCCGCGGTGGATGGTGAATACCAGAGCGAGATCTTTGCGCCGATCATCGACCGCAATACTGTGATTCCGACTTCACGGATCAAGCCGTTCTATAGCACCCACATTGAACAGAAAATGATCAGCATCCGGGTCTATCAGGGCGAGCGACCGAGTGTCGAAGACAACATCTTTGTCGATTCCTTCAAGGTCCCGCTGACGCCAAACGGCAAGCTCCAGCGCCTGGACGTGCGCTTTAGCTACGACATCAACGGCCTGCTGGAAGTCGATGTCACCTTGCCGGGTACTGGCGAGCAGTTCAGCCACGTGATCGATCGCAGCCCTACCGGGCTGGATGAAGAAGCGCGCCAAGCCAGCCATGCGCGCCTTGCCGGGCTGAAGATCCACCCGCGCGACGCATTGCCCAACCGGACCTTGCTGGCCCGCCTGGAGCGCGCCTGGTCGCAGACCCTGGGCGATGACCGCGACTTGATCGGTGACTGGCTCAAGGAGTTCAGCGCGATCCTGGCCGGCCAGCATTCGACAGAGATCGCCAACGCTCGCCAGCGCCTCATCGAGGCGCTGGACGAACTGCGTTACTGACCGTTGAGCCGCCGCAGGGCGGCTTGCAGGCCACTGTCCAGGCTGTCCTGTGGCTGATGGACGGGCGGTACGCCGTAGCGGTTGGGCAGCGGTTCGCCTGGCAGTATCAGCAGCACCAACGGCAAGAAGTGCAGGAACGGGAGCAGCATCGCGAAGATGATCATCGTCGGGATGCCCCGGCCAATATCGTGCAGACGGCGCAGGGTGGCACTGCCGAGCAGGCCGAAGAACAACAGGCCGAAGAAGGCCTGCCCGAGCGAGGTGCTGGCCGTCAGGGTGAGGATCGGCCCGAGCAAGACGCTGCCGACCACCTGTACGCCATAGCCCTTGCGACCCAGGCGGCTGCCCAGTTTCCATAGG
>NZ_JH650770.1:85828-127910 GCF_000259195.1 Pseudomonas donghuensis | reverse complement strand
GGCTGGCTGCCGGTATTGGCCAGCAGCAGACGCTCAGACCACGACAGCAATGCCGTCAGTGCTGCGCGAATGCCGGCGTCCATGCCCGGGTAATCCTTGCCGCGCTGCAGCTCCTTGAGCACCTTGGCCCGCGGTACCCCGGCGCTGCCGTAGCGTGCCAGGTTCTTGAGGGCGTCGAGCATGCTGTAGAACAGCGTGCTGTTGATCAGCTCGTCTTCTTCCAGCACCTTGCGTGGCGGGCGCACCGGTTCGCCCTTGATCAGGCCGCTGCGAAACGGTTCGAACCAGGCATCCGGGCAGGTCAGGGTGGAGATGCGCCGCAGCAGGCTGCCATGCTGCTCGGCGCTCAGGCTCGGGTCGTGATAGAGGATGCCGCACAGCACCATCATGCCCAGCACGTCATCGTCAAACGCGTGCGGGTCGTGCTCCAGGCAGGCATACAGTTGCAGGTTGCTGGGCAGCTTGGCGCTGTCCAGGGCTTGTTGCACGGTGAGCAGGCGCTGGCTGATAAAGTGCTGCAGCGGATCGTTGTCGTCCAGCCAGCCCAGCAGGCCATTGACGTTGCCTTGCTGGCTCTGCAGGCGTAGCAGCAACTGCTGCAACCCGGCGAACGGATGGCCAGGCGCATACGGCAGGCTTGCCAGCAGTTGCGTCGGCACCATCGCCAGCCAACGCTCGGGTTCATCGATCAGGGCGAGCATGAACAGGTTCTGCCGGTGCCAGGTCCACAGGCCGTCGTCGGCAGGCGGGCGCGGCAGCTCGATACCGGCCTCGGCCAGTTCCGAAAGCAGCTGCACGCCATAGGGCTCGGGCATCAGGTTGCCCGGCTTGATCAGCTCGGTGAGCTTGGGCAGGGTTGCGGCCGGGTAGCTGCGCACCCGCCGCAGCCAGTCGCGGGCCACCGGCGAGCCGCTGTCTTCGCGCAGCACCTCGGGCAGTTGCGGGTGCGCCGAAGGGCTGTTGATGAAGGCGGTCAGGGCCAGGGCCAGCGGCGACTGGTTGAGCCAGCGCAACTGTTGCTCGGCCTGGTACTTGAAGCCTTCGAGGATCAGGATCTCCAGCGGATCATCGCCCAGCGGTTCGTCCAGGATTTGCCGCAGCAGGCCGCTGTCACCGCGGGTCAGTGCCCAGGCGTGGCGGTACAGGCGCTGCAACTGGCGGTCCGGCTGATCGTCGAGCAGCCAGGCCAGCAGCGGCAGTTCATCTTTGCCGTCCAGGCGCCATTTGACGAAAATCCCGGCGATACCTTCGTGCTCGTTACGCGCGGCTTCGAACAAGCGCGTCACGGTTTCCGGGCGCTGCGACGGGCTGCCCCAGGTCTGCCCTGGATCGTTCAGGTCTTGCGGCCATTCGTATACCGGATCCAGGCGATCCATGGCCAGGATCAGCAGCGGCAGGCGCTGCGGCTGTTGCTTGGCGTACAGGTTCAGCAACCAGCGGGCGGCTTCAGGGTACTGGTGTTCGCGCCACAGGCGGGTCCAGCACTGGCGGGCCAGCTCTACCTGGCCGGTGTCGCTGGCCTGGCAGGCGAGCATATACAGCAGGTCGATATCGTCCGGCGCCTGGCGTTGTTGCTCGGCGATCAAGGCAAAGAAGCAGGTGTTGCCGATGCCGGCCTGGCACAGCTGTGCCAGCAGGCGCTGGATATAGGCCTGGTCATCCGGGAACGGCATGCAGGTGTGCAGGGTGGCGAAGCTCTCGAATTCGAACAGCGGCCGGTTATGGTAGAAGTAATCCAGGTTCCTGGCGAACCACAGGGCTTCGACCTGCGCTTCGGCCGACCAGTGTTTCATCACGCGGGTGTCGAACGGGTCTGGCTCGCTGATACTTTCGAGGAATTCGTCGGCCTGGCGCGGATCCTCCAGACGCAGCACTTCGTTTTCCCAGCCCAGGTGAGTGGCCATCAGCTGCACGCAGGCGTGCGACAACGGGCCGGCCTCCATCAGGTTGTACAAAAGGTGCCAGCTGATCTGTTCCTGGTCACCCAGGCTCAAGCTGCTGAAACCATCGATGAAGGCCTGCCAGGCCGGCGGATCGAAGCGTCGGGTCGGGTCGGCGAGCAGCTTGGCGAAGTCCGCCATGGTCTGTTCGATCAGTGTATTGCGCGCAGGCACCGGATCGTTGTGCTCAAGGTCCTCATCCTGCTCGTCGCGGGCCAGGCGCAGGGCGTGCTCATAGGCCTCGCGCAGGGCCTGGAAACCTTGCGGGTCGGTTTCCGGGTGGTGCTGCGGCAACAACGCGCGGTAAGCGCCGCGGATGACATCGGGATCGTTGGTCGGCTCGATGCCCAGGCGAATCCAGCAGCTCATGACCAGCAATCCTTTGGCAGGGTGTCGGGGCATTCAGGCAGGTTTAGCGGCAGGTCCCAAGGAATGTTGGCGAAAAAGTCCAGGGCGTTTTGGCTCAGGTTCATCATGATGCAACGGTTCCAGTGTTCGCTGCCCTGGCGTTCCAGGTTCTGGGCCAGTTCCTCGTCGCTGCTGCTGGAGCAGTTCCACAGCGCCCTGCCAAACAGGTAACCGGCCAGGTAGCGGTCCCAGTCGTTGTAGTAGTGGCGTGCACGCAGGGCCAGGCGGCCGTGCAGCCAGAGGCTTTCATCGAGGCTGACGTAGCCCTTGCGCAGGCCGGCACGCAGCAGGTAGCTCATGCGCCCGATGTCCCAGGCGCGTACGCCGCCTTGGCCGCAGTCGGCGAGAGTGCGCAGGGCGAATTGGTACTGGATGCGTTGGCGTGGGCTCAACAGCTCAAGCACCTGCTGCCATTCGCTGGGCAGGCAGCGCGCGGCTTGCCAGTAGGCGTCCTTGACCTGCTGGGCGTGGCCAGTGTCGGCCATGGTGAGGATTTTAAGCAGCTCCTGGCGATTGCTGATGCCCCACCACTTTTTCAGGTCGGCCTCGTCTTCCACGTCGGTTTCGAAGTAGGTCGCCGCGGTGTAGCTGGCGCCGTTGAGGGCGACCATGGGCGCGGAAAGGGCGTACAGCCAGTGCTGCTCGATTTCTTCCATGAAAAAGCTCCGGGGCCGGTAGAGGAGTGTGCGGGTGCCGGCCGTAATGGCGCGGATTGTAGAGAGCCGCGCGGTGCGCGGCAAACCGGATTCGCTGCGTTAAGCGCTGGCCAGCATGGCGCGCTCTTCTTCGCGCAGGGTCAGCACTTCAAAACCGTCGGCGGTGACGGCGATGGTGTGTTCCCATTGCGCCGACAGGCTGCGGTCGCGGGTGATCACCGTCCAGCCGTCCTTGAGGGTGCGCACGCCACGTCCGCCCTGGTTGATCATCGGCTCGATGGTGAACACCATGCCGGGCTTGAGCGGCAGGCCGCTGCCGGGGTGGCCGTAGTGCAACACTTCGGGCGCCTCGTGCATCTGCCGGCCGATGCCGTGGCCGCAGTACTCACGCACCACGTTGTAGCCAGCGGCTTCGGCGTGGCGCTGGATGGCGTGGCCGATATCGCCCAGGGTCGCGCCGGGGCGCACGTGGCGAATGCCTTGCCAGAGCGCGGCATAGGTGGTGTCGACCAGTCGCCGGGCGGCGGCATCGATCTGTCCCAGGCAGTACATCTTCGACGAGTCGGCAATGTAGCCGCCTTGCTCCAGGGTGATGTCGACGTTGACGATGGAGCCGGCCTTGAGCACCTCGTCGGCGTGCGGCACGCCGTGGCACACCACGTGGTCGACCGAGGTGTTCAGCGAATAGGCAAAGCCGTACTGGCCCTTGCTCGCCGGTCGCGCCTTGAGCACATCGACGATGAACGCCTCGGCCCGGTCGTTGATCTGCAGGGTGCTGACCCCGGGGGCGATGAAATTGTCGAGGTGGGCGAACACCTGGCTCAGCAACTGGCCGGCAGTGCGCATCAGGGCCAGCTGTTCGGCGTTTTTCAGGACCACTTGGCTCATGGGGGAAGGTATTTCGTCTCTTTGAATGTACGCCAATGATACGGCCACGCCTGCTGGCTGTGCCATCCGATGGTGCAAGCGGGCCCAATGCGGTGCAGCCTGGCAGCCGCCGGTGAGTGCCCGAGCCCCGCACAGCAAGGCCTTGCCGATTCTGGCGCGGCCCTTGCTATAGCTTGAACATCCGGCAATCAACGCAGATTGCCCCGTTCACGACAAAGGCGCCGTGTTGCCCCCGCTTGTTGATTCAAGCCGGGGCAGCAGGGCGCCTTTTTGTTTGCGCAATCAGGAGGTAGGCCGATGAGCAGCACCAGCGTGCGCAGCGTGTGCCCGTATTGTGGCGTCGGTTGTGGCATCGTCATGACCGTGGAAGGCGGGCGGGTGACCAAGGTCAGTGGCGACAAACAGCACCCCAGCAACTTTGGCCGCCTGTGCACCAAGGGCCTGACCGCCCATCAACCGCTGCGCGAGTCCGGGCGCATGGAGCACGCCTACTTGCGTGACCAGCGTCAGCGCGACCCGGTGCAGCGCGGCATGCAGACCGCCATCGAACAGGCCGCGCAGCGCCTGCGGGCGATTATTGATGAGCATGGGCCCGACGCCCTGGGGTTCTATGTCTCCGGACAGATGTCGTTGGAGGCCCAGTACCTGATCAACAAACTGGCCAAGGGCTTTGTCCGCAGCCGGCATATCGAGTCCAACTCGCGCCTGTGCATGGCCAGTGCCAGCAGCGGCTACAAACTGTCGCTGGGCGCCGATGGGCCGCCGGGCAGTTACCAGGATTTTGATCGCGCCGAGGTGTTTTTCGTGATTGGCGCGAACATGGCCGATTGTCACCCGATCCTGTTCTTGCGCCTGCTCGACCGGCTCAAGGCCGGCGCGCGGCTGATCGTCGTCGACCCCAGAAACAGCGCCACCGCCGCCAAGGCCGACCTGTTCCTGCAGATCAAGCCAGGCACCGACCTGGCGCTGCTCAATGGCCTGCTTTATCTATTGCGGCAGAACGGCCAGTGCGACGCCGATTTCATCCAGCGCTACACCGAAGGCTGGGAGGCGATGCCGGCCTTTCTCGAGGACTACACACCTGAGCGGGTCGCCGCCATCACCGGGCTGCGCGAAGCCGATATCCGCCAAGCTGCAGCGTGGATCGGCCAGGCCCCGGAGTGGATGAGTTGCTGGACCATGGGCCTGAACCAGAGCATCCATGGCACCTGGCAGACCAACGCCCTGTGCAACCTGCACCTGGCCACCGGCGCCATTTGCCGGCCGGGCAGCGGGCCGTTTTCGCTGACCGGCCAGCCCAATGCCATGGGTGGGCGCGAAATGGGTTACATGGGCCCCGGCCTGCCAGGGCAGCGTTCGGCGCTGGTCGCGGCAGATCGTGCCTTCGTCGAGCAGCTCTGGCAGATCCCAGCCGGCAGCCTACGCAGCGAAGCCGGTGACGGCACGGTGGCGCTGTTCGAAAGCCTGGCGGCCGGGCAGATCAAGGCCTGTTGGATCATCTGCAGCAACCCGGTGGCCAGCGTCGCCAACCGCCAGCAGGTGATCGAAGGCTTGCAGGCGGCGCAGCTGGTGATCACCCAGGATGCCTTCCTCGACACCGAGACCAATCGCTACGCCGATATCCTCCTGCCCGCCGCCTTGTGGGCCGAGGGCGAGGGGGTGATGGTCAACTCCGAGCGCAACCTGACCCTGATGAACCAGGCCGTCGAGGCGCCGGGCGAGAGTTTGCCCGACTGGCAGATCATTGCCCGTATCGCCTGTGCCATGGGCTACGCCGAGGCGTTCAGCTACGCCAATGCCGAGGCGGTGTTCGACGAGCTGCGCCAGGCCTGGAACCCGGCCACCGGCTACGATGTGCGCGGCGTCAGCTATGCCAGCTTGCGTGAGGCACCGCAGCAGTGGCCGTGTGAGCCCGGGTGCGAGCATGATCGCAGCCCGCTGCGCTATCGCAACGACGGTGTCAGCCAGGTCCTGCTGCGTGATGCGCAAGGCCAGGTGCCTGCCATTGCCTTCCCCACCCCCAGCGGCAAGGCACGCTTCTTTGCCCGGCCTTGCCTGCCCAGCGCCGAACGGCCGGACGCTGACTTTCCGCTGGTGCTCAACACAGGCCGGGTCCAGCACCAGTGGCACACCCTGACCAAGACCGGCAAGGTGGCGGCGTTGAACAAGCTCGACCCCGGGCCGTTCGTGGAGATTCATCCGGACGATGCCGAGCGCCTGGGCATCGCTGAAAAGGATCAGGTGCAGATCCGTTCACGCCGCGGGCAGGCGCTGCTGCCGGCACGGATCACCACCCGGGTACTGGCGGGCAACTGCTTTGCGCCGTTTCATTGGAACGACGTCTACGGCGACAACCTGGCGATCAATGCGCTGACCAGCGACGCGGTCGATCCGCTGTCGCTGCAACCGGCCTTCAAGTACTGCGCGGTGGCCCTGAGCCGGGTCGCTGGCGAACGTATCGAGGCCGTCCAGGTCGATCAGCAGCACGCCTCGGTACAGGACAAGCACCTGCTGCTCTGGGCCTCGCAAACCGGCAACGGTCAGGCCCTGGCCGAACAGTGCGCCGAGCGCTTGCGCCAGGTCGGCTTGCCGGTCCAGTTGCGCTGCATGGAAGACGTGGCTGTGGAGCAACTGGACAATCCCGCCAGCCTGCTGCTGATCGCCAGTACCTTTGGCGACGGTGACGCGCCGGACAGCGGCGCGGCGTTCTGGCGTGGCCTGCATGGCGAGCACTCCCAACGCTGCGCCGGTGTGCCCTATGCGGTGCTGGCCCTGGGGGATTCCAGCTATGAACAGTTCTGCGGGTTTGGTCGCAAGCTCGATCAGCGCCTGGCAGAACTGGGGGCTGAGCGCTTGCTGGACAGGGTCGATTGCGAGGGCGATTTCAATGAACCGGCCGGGCAATGGTTGCAGGCGCTGCTGGGCAAACTGGGCCACGGCGAGCTGCTGTTCGAAGCGCCAGTGGCAGCGCCGGCCGCAACCGGCTTCAGCAAAACCAGGCCGCTGGCAACGACCCTGGTCGGCAATCGCCTGCTCAATGGCCCCGGTGCGCTCAAGGAAACCCGCCAACTGGTATTCGACCTGGGCGACAGCGGTTTCACTTATCAGTCCGGTGACGCCCTGGGTGTATGGCCGCGCAACTGCCCGGCGTTGGTCGACGAACTGCTGACCGCCACCCGCTTCGATGGCAGCCGCTGCGTCAGCCTCAAGGGCCAGGCCGACATGCCGTTGGCCGAGGCGCTGCTGGAGCACCTGGAGATCGCCCGCATCACGCCGCCATTGCTCGAGGCCTTCGCGGTTGGCAATGCGCAGTTGCGCGAGTTGCTTGCACCGCACAACAAGGCTGCGCTCAAGGACTGGCTGTGGGGCAAACAGCTGATCGACCTGGTGCACGCGTGCAAACCCGAGCTGAGCCTGGATAGCTGGTTGGGCCTGCTCAAACCCTTGCAGCCGCGGCTGTACTCGATCAGCTCAAGCCAGAAGCTGCATCCGCATCAGGTGCACCTGACGGTTTCCACCGTCCGTTACGGCCAGCGCAAGGGCGTGTGCTCGACCTACCTGGCCGACCGCAGCGAGCCCGGCCGGGTAGAAATCTTCAGCCAGCCGACCGCGCACTTTCGCCTGCCCAGTGACAGCTCGGCGCCGGTGATCATGGTTGGCCCCGGCACCGGTGTGGCGCCGTTCCGGGCGTTTCTTCAGGAGCGTCAGGCCGAGGGTGCCACAGGCCGCAACTGGCTGCTGTTCGGTGAGCAGCAAGCGGCCACGGATTTCTACTACCGCGACGAGCTGCTGGCCTGGCAGCGGGACGGCCACCTGAGCCGCCTGGACACCGCGTTCTCCCGCGACCAGGCGCAGAAGATCTACGTCCAGCAGCGCATGCTCGAACACGGCGCCGAACTCTGGCGCTGGCTGGAGGAGGGCGGGCACTTGTATGTCTGTGGTGACGCCGAGCGCATGGCCAGGGACGTCGATGCGGCGCTCAAGCAGGCGGTTCATCAGCACGGCGGCATGAGTGTGGAGCGGGCCGAGGCCTATGTCAGCGAACTGAGCCGCGCCAAGCGCTACCTGCGCGACGTCTACTGAGTGCCCCATAAGGGGGAGGGCTGCACCAGCCTGGGTCGATAACGGCCCGGACGGATAGCGTAGAACCCCCGGTTTCAAAGGCTTTGGCAGTTGGCACGCTACCTGCTTTTGCTTGCTTACAACGTCCTCGCGGGTCAATGGCGATTCGCAACCGGGACTACATAAAACGACCAGGCAAAGGCGCCTGGAGCTTCGGCTCCAGGCGCCTTTTTTGTTTTTCGGGGTTGGCCCCCAGCAGCAAAGCCACCGTGAATGGCCTTGAGTGAGGATCGGGTATGAATGGGTTTACCAGCATCGAAGCGCGGCAACAGCTGATCATCGTCGGCAACGGCATGGTCGGTCATCACTGCATCGAGCAACTGATCGAACGCGGTGCCCTGGGCCGCTTCCAGGTGCGGGTGTTCGGCGAAGAGCGCCAGCGCGCCTACGACCGTGTGCACCTGTCGGAGTACTTCAGTGGCAGTGATGCCGAGACCCTGGCGCTGGGCGAGGCGGGTTTGTACGCCGGGCACGGCATCCACCTGCACCTGGGTGAGCCGGTCCTGGAGATCGACCGCGAACGCTGCGAAGTGGTCACCCGCGCCGGGCGCTACCCTTATGATCAACTGGTCCTGGCCACCGGCTCCTATCCGTTCGTGCCGCCGATTGAAGGCTCGCACGGGGCGGCGCGCCTGGTCTATCGCACCCTCGATGATCTCGATGCCATCCGCGCCGCCGCCAGCAGTGCCCGCCGTGGCGTGGTGGTCGGCGGTGGCCTGCTCGGCCTTGAGGCGGCCAATGCCTTGAAGTCCTTGGGCCTGGAGGCCCACGTGGTGGAGTTCGCCCCGCGCTTGATGCCGGTGCAACTGGATGCCGAAGGCGGCGCGGCCTTGCGTGCGCAGATCGAAGCCCTGGGGGTTGGCGTGCACCTGTCGCGGGCGACCCAGGCCATCGTTGCCGGTGAAGACTATCGCTACCGGATGAACTTCGACGGCGGCGAGTTTCTTGAAACCGACCTGATCGTGTTCTCCGCCGGTATCCGCCCACAGGACGCCCTGGGTCGCAGCAGCGGCCTGGAAATCGCGCCGCGCGGCGGGGTGGTGATCGACAGCGCGTGTCGCAGCAGCGACCCACGGATCTTCGCCATTGGCGAATGTGCCTCATGGAACGGCAGCGTGTTCGGCCTGGTAGCGCCGGGCTACAGCATGGCGCGCAATGTCGCGGCGGCCCTGGCCGGTGAAGACGCTGGCAATTTTACCGGTGCCGACATGTCGACCAAGCTCAAACTGCTCGGCGTCGATGTCGGCTCCATCGGCGACGCTCACGGCGCCACGCCGGGCGCACGCAGCTATCGCTTTATCGACGAAGCCGCATCGGCCTATCGCCGGCTGGTGGTCGATGCCAGCGGCAAACAGGTGATCGGCGCGGTGCTGGTCGGCGACAACAGCTACTACGACACCTTGCTGCAATACGTGCAGAACGGCATTGCCCTGCCAGCCGACCCGGCCGGCCTGATCCTGCCGCAGTCGGCCGGCGCGCCGGCACTGGGCATCGATGCCTTGCCCGCCAGCGCGACCCTCTGCTCCTGCCACAACGTCAGCAAGGGCGCGGTCTGCGCGGCTATCGACAACGGTTGCGGCGACCTCGGCGAGCTCAAGCAGCAGACCAAGGCCTGCACCGGTTGCGGTGGTTGTGCGGCGTTGCTCAAGCAGGTGTTCGAGCATGAACTGATCGCCCGTGGGGTCAGCGTCGACAAGAGCCTCTGCGAGCACTTCGCCTACACCCGCCAGGAGCTGTACGCGCTGGTGCGGGTCGAGGGCATCCTCAGTTTTGACGAGATGCTCGCCAGGCATGGTCGCGGCCATGTCGGCTGCGATATCTGCAAACCCACGATCGGCTCGATTCTCGCCTCGTGCTGGAACCAACCGATCATGGACCCGTCGCTGGTACCACTACAGGACACCAACGACACCTTCATGGCCAACATGCAGAAGAACGGCACCTACTCGGTGGTGCCGCGGATTCCCGGCGGCGAGATCACCCCCGAGAAGCTGATCGTCATCGGCGAAGTGGCGAAAAAATACGACCTCTATACCAAGATCACCGGCGGCCAGCGCATCGACCTGTTCGGCGCCCAGCTGCATGAATTGCCAGAAATCTGGGCCGAACTGATTGCCGCAGGCTTCGAGACCGGCCACGCCTACGGCAAGTCGACGCGCACGGTGAAATCCTGCGTGGGCAGTACCTGGTGCCGCTACGGCGTACAGGACAGCGTACAGATGGCCCTGACCCTGGAAGACCGCTACAAGGGCCTGCGTTCGCCGCACAAGCTCAAGTTCGCGGTGTCCGGCTGCACCCGCGAATGCGCCGAGGCACAGAGCAAGGACATCGGCGTGATCGCTACCGAGAAAGGCTGGAACCTGTACATCTGCGGCAACGGCGGCATGCGCCCGCGGCATGCCGAACTGTTCGCCACCGACCTGGACGACGCCAGCCTGATCCGCATCATCGACCGCGTGCTGATGTTCTACATCCGTACCGCCGACAAGCTGCAGCGCACCTCGGTGTGGCGCGAAAGCCTGGAGGGCGGCCTGGACTACCTCAAGCAGGTGATCCTCGACGACAGCCTGGGCCTGGGCGCAGAACTGGAAGCGCAGATGCAGCTGGTGGTCGACCGCTACGAGTGCGAGTGGGCCAATGCCCTCAAAGACCCGGACAAGCTCAAGCGCTTCCGCACCTTCGTCAACGACCAGCGCCCGGACCCGGGTGTGCACTTTGTCCGCGAACGCGGCCAGCGCCGGCCCATCGGCGCCGGCGAACTTCACTTGATCCCGACCACCGAGGAGGTGCTCTGATGAGCCAGACCAACGCTGCGATAACTGTTCAGGCGCAACACTGGCAGGCGGTCTGCAGCCGTACCGACCTGATCGCCCAGTCCGGGGTGGTGGTGTGGTTCGACGGCCGCCAGGTGGCGCTGTTCTACCTGCCCGGGCATGCCACGCCACTGTTTGCCGTGGACAACCGCGACCCCAAGTCAGGGGCCAATGTGATCGGCCGCGGGCTGGTGGGGGAGCTCAAGGGCGAGTTGGTGGTGGCGGCACCGTTGTACAAGCAGCATTTCTGCTTGCGTGACGGGCGTTGCCTGGAGGATCCGCAGCAGGCCTTGCAGGTGTGGCCGGTGCGCATCAGTGGTGAGCAGATAGAGTTGGGGCGCTGCTGATGGCCTCATCGCTGGCAAGCCAGCCCCCGCAGTGTCTGGGGTATGCAGTACCTGTGGGAGCCGGTCTTGTCGGCGATCGACCGCAAAGCGGTCGCAGTCTTGCCGGAGCCCCGATAAACTCCCGGGATGAACCTCGACACCCGGATCAAATTCCGCCACTTGCTGTGCTTTCTCGAAATCGCCCGCCAGGGCAGTTTCGCCAAGGCTGCCGACGCCATGGCGATCAGTCAGCCGGCTATCTCCAAGACCCTCAAGGAGCTTGAAGAGCTGCTTGAGACGCGGCTGTTCGAGCGCAGCAAGCAGGGCGTCGAGCTGACCCCGGCCGGGGTGCGTTTCATGCGCTACGCCGGCCCCAGCGTGCAGGCCCTGCGCGAAGGGGTGAGCACCCTGCGCGGTGAAGAGCACGCACCGCCCCAGGTGCGTGTCGGCGTGTTGTCGACGGTTGAAAGCCTGCTGATGCCCGAGGTGCTGTGCCGCCTGCACCAGCGCCATGAGGCCCTGGTGGTCAGCGTTGCCACTGGCCCCAGTGCGCACCTGCTGGGGCAATTGCATGTGGGCGAACTGGACCTGGTGATCGGGCGCATGACCGACAGCCCGCAGATTCAGGGGCTGATGTTCGAGCACCTGTACAGCGAGTCGATGTCGCTGGTGGTGCGCCCAGGTCACCCTTTGCTCGGCCGCCAGCCGATCGAGCGCAGCCAGGTCGGGCACTACCCGCTGGTGCTGCCGCTGGCCGGCACGACCATCCGCAAGCATGCCGACAGCCTGTTCGTGCAGTGCGCCATCGAGCAACCGGCGCAACGCCTGGAAACCCTGTCGCCGGCCCTCAGCCGACGTTATGTGCAAGGCAGCGATGCGGTCTGGGTCGCCCCCCGGGATGCGGTGCGCGTTGACCTCAGCCGCGGTGAACTGTGCGAGCTGGACCTGGGCGTCAGTGAACCGGGCGGCTCGGTCGGCATCTGCAGCAACGCCGCCTTGCCCCTGGCGTTGCCTGCGCAATGGTTATGCGAGGTTTTGCGCGAGGTGGCGGCGCAGTACCGCGACGGCCACTACCCTTGAGCGCCCGCTGAGAGCAGGGCGTTGATCTCTTGCAGGCCGGCGTCGCCGAGGCTGCCGCTGGCGGCCAGCAACCTGAGCTGGGCCAGCACGATCGCATAACGCTGCTCGGCCAGTTGCTGTTCGGTCTGGGTCACCTGTTGTTCGGCGTCCAGCACATCGGAACTGATCCGCGCGCCGGCCTCGAAGGCGCGGGTGGTCGAGGTCAGGTTGGTCTGGCTGGAACGCAGCGCCTGCTGCAGCGCCGCGTACTGGCTGATGCCGCTGGTCAGGGTCAGGTAGGCCTGGCGCGCCATCAGGCCGGCCTCGCGGCGGGCGTCCTCGACTTCATCCAGGGCCACACCGTGCAGGGCGCGGGCTTCGCGGGTGCGGCTGGTGGTGCCGCCACCGGCGTACAATGGCAGGCTGACCTGCACACCGACCACGGTCTGGGTGTACTTTTCTTCCGGCAGGGTGACGTCGTAGAGGCTGCCGCCCACCGAGGCGAAGCGGCCGTGAGCGGCCACCAGGTCGACCGTGGGCAAATGCCCGGCTTGCTGCTTGTCGATTTCCTTTTCTGCCACCAGGCGCTTGATCTGCGCCGCCTGGACCTTGAGGTTGTGCTGTTGCGCCTGCTCGGCCCAGGTGCCGATCAGCGCTGGCTGCGGCCCCTGGAAGCGCACCTGCGGGTCGAGCCGCGCCAGGGCCGCGGGTACACTGCCGGTCAACTGCGCCAGGGTTTCCTGGTGCAATTGCACGGCGTTGTGCGCGGCCATCTGCCGGGCATAGGCCAGGTCGTAGCGGGCCTGGATGCGCTGCACTTCGCTTTCGGTGCCGGAGCCGGCCTGGTAGAAGCGTTCAGCCTTGCTGCGCTGCTCCTGCAGGGTGCGCACCTGCTGGCGGCTGGTGCTGAGCAGGTCTTCGGCCAGCAGCAGGTCAAAGTAGGCGTCGGCGACTCGCAGCATCAGGTCCTGGCGGGCGGCCTGCAGGTTGATTTCCCCGGCCAGCACCAGGGCCTTGCTCTGGTCATGGCCGATCACGTTCTGCCAGCGCAGCAGCGGCTGGATCAGCACCAGTGCGTAGGCATTGGAGTTGTCGCGGTTGCGTGTGGACGCGCCGCTGTCGTCGCGGTCGACCCAGGCGGCGCCCCCTTCAAGTGACAGGTTGGGCAGCAGCAGGGCGCGGCCCTGGGGTTCTTTCTCGTTGCTGGCACGTTGTTGTTCGATGGCCGCGGCGTATTTCATGTCATGGGCCAGGGCTTTTTGATAGAGCTGGTAGAGGTCATCAGCCCGGGCCTGCTGGCTGCTGGCGAGCAGTAGCAGGGCGATCAGGCTTGCGCGGATTCGCGAGAGTTGTTCGAGCACGGCAAGGCTTCCTGTTCGGATTGAGCGATTCGTTTGGGGTTGCGCATCAGCAGGACCATCGGCACACCGATCAGCATTACTGCGCCAAGCAGGCCGAAGAGCATGCTGAAGCCGAGCATCTGTGCCTGTTCACGGGTATTGACCAGGGCCAGCAGGGCTTGCGCCTGGGCCGGATCGCTGGTGCCCAGCGAGAGCACGCGTGGGTCGTAGCGGGCAACATCCCAGCCGCTGGCGATGATGCTCGACTCGGTGACGTGCTCGGATAATTGCCGGTAGCGCGCCCAGGAAAAGCGCGTCAGCAAGGTCGCGGCGATGGCGATGCCGACGCTGCCACCGAGCTGGCGCATGAGGTTGAGCACCCCCGAACCGACCGAGATCAGCTGTGCAGGCAGTTGGCGCATGGCCAGGTTGGTGAGCGGAACGAAAATCATGCCCAGGCCAAGCCCGCGGATGATCAGCGGCCAGTACAGGGTGTCGGGGCTGCTTTGCAGGGTGAACTGGGTGTGCAGGTACATCGCATAGCCGTAGATGAGGATGCCGACGCTGACGAACAGCCGTTCATCGATCTTGTTTTCCTGGGACAGCTTGCCGATCACCAGGGTGCTCACGGCGCTGGCCAGGGCCCCGGGAAAGATCACCATGCCGCTCTGGTAGGCGCTCTGGTCCAGCAGCGTCTGCAGCAGTAACGGCACCATGAACAGCGTGCTGTACAGGCCGAAGCCGACACAAAAGGCACAGACCGAGCCCATGAGGAACTCGCGGTTGCGAAACAGCGCCATATTGACGATCGGAGTGGCCACGCGCTGCTCCCACCAGAAAAACGCCAGCAGGCCGAAGCTGCCCAGCAGCAGGCAGGCGATGGTCAGGTCCGATTCCAGCCAGTCCCAGTGTTCGCCGCGCTCGAGCATGATCTGCAGGCTGCCGACGCCCAGGGCGAGCAGGGCGAAGCCGATGTAGTCGATGCTTTGCGGGCGTTTCTCGTTGATTGAGTCATGCACGCAGAGCCACGACAGAAGGATCGCCACAGCGCCGATCGGCAGGTTGATCAGAAAGATCCAGTGCCAGGAGAATTCATCGATCAGGTAACCGCCCACCGAGGGCCCCAGGGTCGGTCCCATCATTACCCCGACCCCGTACAGGGCCAGGCCAGTGCTGACCTTTTCCTTGGGGAACACGTCGTAGATGATTGCCTGGGAGATACCCAGCAAGCCACCGCCAGCCAGGCCCTGGATAATCCGGAAGGCCACCAGTTGCCAGAGCTCGGTGGACATCGCGCAGCCCAGCGAGGCCAGTACGAACAGGGTCGAGGAAACCAGGTAGTAGTTGCGCCGGCCGAACCAGGCCGACAGCCAGCCACTGGCCGGGAGGATTACTACGTTGGCGACGATGTAACCGGTCGAGACCCAGGAGATTTCATCCACCGAGGCGCCGAAGCTGCCCATCAAGCTGGGAATGGCAACGTTGACGATGGTGACATCGAGCAGCTCCATCATCGAGATCAGGGTGACCGTGAAGGCCACCAGCCAGGGCGATTTCATAGGGTCTGCTCGGCGTCCCGGATGTTCACCTCAACGAACACGCTCATGCCCTGGCTCAACGCATTGCGGTATCGCTCGGGCACCTGGTCGAGTTCGATGCGCGCCTGGATGCGCTGCACTACCTTGGTGAAGTTGCCGGTGGCGTTTTCCTGGGGCAGCAGTGAGAAGCGCGCACCAGTGGCCGGCACCAGGCTTTGCACGACGCCTTCGAAGCGTTCACCGGGGAAGGCATCGACGCTGATCCGGGCCTTTTGTCCGACCCGCACGCGGCCGATGTGGGTTTCCTTGAAATTGGCGATTACCCACAGGTGCTCGGTACTGACCAGGCTCAAGAGCTTTTGCCCGGCGACCACGAATTGCCCGGGCTCGACTTCCTTTTTTGCGATGATGCCGGCCTGGGGCGAGGTCTGGCGGGTGTCCTGCAGCTGGATCCGAGCCAGTTCAAGTTCCGCTTCGGCAGCACCGATACGGTATTCCTCGACTTTCAGTGCCGCCTTGTTGGCCAGGGTGCCTTCGACGGCGGCGCGGGAGTTACTGCGGGCTGCCTGTAGCTCGTGGTTCAGGGCATTGAAGCGCGCCTGGGCGGCTTCCAGGTCCTGGGTGCTGACTACGCCCTGGCTGGCCAGGCGCCGGGTACGCTGGTAGTCGCTGCGGGCTTGCTCGAGGTTGGCACCGAGCTGGGCGATGGCGGCTTCGGCGGCAAGGCTGCGGGCCGCGGCGCTGCGCACCTGGCTGTCCATCAGGCCGGGCATGCCACCCTGGCCGGCGGCGACCATCAGGCCGAGGTAGTTGGCCTGGGCTTGCTCGACCCGCCGGCGGTACTCGTCCTCGCGTACCTGGTAGAGCAGTTCGCCCTGTTCGACCCGGGCGTTTTCGCGGATCGGAACCTCGACCACGGTTCCGGAGAGTTTGGCACGGATCGGGATGATGACCCCCTCCACCTCGGCATTGTCGGTACTGACGTATTCCCGGGCGTATTGCCAGCGCTGCCAGCCAAGAAACAGCAGGCCACCGATTACCAGTGCACATACCGCCAATTTGCCGTATTTGCTTTTCACCATGTCATACGCTCTTCGTCTGGATTTTTATCGCGCAGGAAGGGCTGTGCACCGGGCCGTAGCCCGGCACGCAGGTGCTGCCCTCAGCCCAGTTCGGCCTGGTACTGGTGTTGTAATTCGGGTGTCGGCAGGCGCTCGGCCAACAGGTGCTGCACGCCGTCCCACAGGCCGATGCGGGCATTGATGGCGCTGCGCGCGCTGTTGACCAACTGGGTTTGCTGGGCCGGTTCGGTGATGATGGCGGCGATGATGCGTTTGGCCGCCGGGCCGTGGTCGTCGCCGTCCATCTCGATGTGGCGTTTGAGGTAGTAGGTCAGCATCGGCACGCTATCCTCGCTGACCGACCAGTTCTCCAGCAGGCGCCCGAACATGTCCGGGATGATGTCTTCGCGACCGAAGAAGAAATACGCCAGGGCTTGCTCCGTGGTGCCGTACAGGGCGACGTCGAGGGTCTGGCTGACGAAGATCTTGGCCGGCAGCGGAATGTCCGGGGCCGCCAGGGCCTGGCCAAGCGGGGCGCCGTTACCGAGCTGGGTGAGGAAGTTGCGAAACGGCGCGGTGTTGGCACCGATTTCTTCCATGGCGTTGACATACAGCTCCATGTGGCTGATGAAGCCGCCACCGGGACGCTCGTCGGTTTCCTCGCCGATGACTATCTCGTTGATCAGGCGGGCGGCGGTGATGTGCTTGGGCGCCAGCCACGGCAGCTCGACGCAGGTCAGGTCACGCTGGATGCGTTTGAGCAGGGTCATGAAGTCCCACACCGCAAAGACGTGGACCTCCATCAGCAAGCGCACGTCATCCAGGGTGGCGATATTGGCGAACAGCGGGTGCTCCAGCAGGGTGCGGCGTTCGTCCTGGATATATTGATCGATCTCGAAAGACATACTCGGCTCCATGAGTGTCATTGTTGGAAGTGTCAGCGGGCGGGTCCGCTGCCCTCGAGCGAAGCGGGTGCCCGCTCGGGTGTTGCCTGCACCTCCCCGCTGTAGGGGAACTGGCTGGAGCAGTACCTGAACGAGCCGATGAAGCTGGGCTCGAGCAAGGCCTGCCGGTCCTGGTACCAGCCACTGGCGAGCAAGCGCCGATGGACCTGGGGGAGCCGCCAGCACGGCACCCGAGGGTACAGATGGTGTTCCAGGTGATAGTTCGAGCCCGCGTGTAGCAGGCTGCACAGCAGCGAAGTGCGCGAACGGGCGATCGGCGTTTCGACGTCGCTGGCGAAGGCATGCTCCTGGTAGGCATTGACGCCGGAAATCAGCAGGGCCAGCAGCAGGCACACCACGAGCGCCGGCAGCAACACTGGCCAGTGGCTGGCCAGGCCAGCCCAGAGGACGATCCAGCCGGCCTGGCACAGCAGGTTGACCCGTGCCAGCAGGCGGATCTGCTGCGCCGGCAATGGCAAGCGGCCCTCGACCCTGGCCCCGGGCAGCGCCAGTTGCACGGTCTGCAGCAAGTAGCGAGCGGTGGCCTGCAAGCGCGAGACAATCATCCGCATCAACGGATGCCGATAGCGGCGAAACAGTCGCCAGTCCGGGTCTTGCGGGCCGTTGCTGTGGCGGTGGTGCTGCCAGTGGTCGACGAAGTAGCCGGTGACACAGAACCCTGTAAGTATCGAACTGCACAGCACGCCTAGCAGGCAACTGAGCAGGCGCTTGTCGCTGAAGTTGAAGTGAAACCCCTCGTGGCCGAGGATGCCCTGCAGGAACATCCCGTACGCCGCCGGTATCAGCAGCGGCAGGGCGCCCAGGGCCCACGCCGGGCCATGTCCGGCAAGGCCCACATAGGCCAGCAGGGGCACGGCGAACAGCAGCAGGGCATAGCCGATGACCAGGGCCGACTCCAGCGCGGACGTCGCGAACAGGCGCCGTTCGAGCTTGAGTTCAGGCTTGTGAAATGCCGGCCGGTGCATGCCTGGCTCCTTACTCGATCAGCTCGGGTTTGAGCGTCAGTTGTCCAGCCTTGGTCAGCGTGCGCAGGCGCAAGGCGATGAAGGCGTCGACCAGGCTCGGCATGCAGCGCGCACTGTACATGGCCACGGTGCCGAGGAAGGTCAGGCCGCGATTGCGCAAACCGCGCTTGAGGCAGGCACGAACCAGGCCGTCGCTGGCAGCGCCGATTTTTTCTTCAAGCGACAGCAGGGTCTTGTCGCCCAGCTTGAAGCTCACCAGGCGCTTGACCGACAGCCCCACCCGCTGGGCGGGCTGGTGGATGGCGGTATCGATGAAACCGGGGTAGACGGTGACCACATCCAGCTCCCCGGGGTACTGCATGCGCAGCACGTCTGAGTAGGCGCTCATGGCCCGCTTGCTGGCGGCATAGGCGGCAACATAGGGGGCGTTGACCAAGGCGAACAGTGACGACACGTTCACCACCTTGCCGCGGCTGCGCAGCAACCCCGGGAGGAAGGCGGCGGTGAGTTGCCAGGGGGCGAGCAGGTTGATTTCCATGGCCCGGCGCACTTCATCGGTAACCCCGGTCTCGCCGCGTTCGAGGGTCAGGGTGCCGGCATTGTTGACCAGGATATCCAGGTCGCCGAATCGTTCCTGGATTGAGTGCACGGCCTCGGCCAGGGCTTGCTGGTCGCACAGGTCGAGCAGGTAGAAGGCATCCAAGTGCAGGCTGGCGTCGCTTTCCAGGCGGTCGATACCGATCACCGTCGCGCCCAGGCGCTTGAGCTTGTGGGCGGTCTCCAGGCCCAGCCCACGGGCGACACCGGTGATCACCACGGTCTTGTTCATCAGGTTCACGCTGCAACTCCTTTGGCAATGCTGAATGAGGCGTCCTGCAGGTAGGCGTCGAGATTCTTGCTCATCGCTATCTTGGCTGGCGGATGGAACTGCAGCCCGCGACAACTGAGCATCCACTGCGAGCTGTCGGTGGAGCGGATGAAGTCCAGGCCGCCGAGCATCTGGTGAGCCTGGTCCGAAGTACTGGCCAGCAGTTGCTCTATGCCGTAGCGCACCAGCAGCAGGCGGGCCAGGACCGCCGAGAGGTCGTCGGGGTGGCGCTGGATATCAAGTGCCGCGCCTTCCAGTGCGCTCAGGCACAGTTGCATCTGCGCGGCCAGTTCGACCCGGTGGTGTTCGCTCCAGCGCTGCTGCGCCACCACCGCTTCCACCAGGCCCAGGCAGGCGCCGAGGTAAGAGGCGCTGATCAACAGCTCGAACCAGATGAAACCGATAGTCTGGACTTCGCCCAGCTGGGTCTTGAGGCCGGCGGAAAACACCATCTTGTTGTCGACCAGCACCCGGTCCAGGCGCACCTCGACGCTTTCGGCTGCCGCCAGGGCGCTGTTTTGCCAGAACGGCTGGTGGCTGATGCCCGGCGCGCTGGCCGGGATAAGCGCGACCATCAGTTCTTCGCCCGCCGGGCTGATGCGGCTGTAACTGGCGGTCAGCAAGTCCATGGACTTGCCCAGGCTGCAGGGTTTCTTGCTGCCGCTGAGGATTACGCCGGAGGGGGTTTGTTCAGCCTGCATGCCGGCGTCGAGAATGCCACCGCCGGGTACGCCCTCGGCAAAACCCGAGGCCAGCAGCAAGCGCTGGCGGGCAATGGCTGAGAGCAACAGGCCTTCGGCGCCCGCGCCGTTCTGGCCGATGGCGACCAGGCTTGCCACCGAGAACTGGTGCATGGTGCTGGCCACCGCCAGTGACGGCGAGCGTGCGCCCAGGGCGAGTTGTACATGCACGGCCTGGAAGGCGTCGGCGCCCAGTCCACCAGCTTCCTGGTTGATCAGCAGGCTCACCGGACCGTGATGCTTGAACCAGCCAACCACCGGGCTGTCGGCTGCTTCCCGTGCGGCGAAGGGGATTTCGCCAAGCAGGGCATCAAAGCCTGGGGCAAAGTGCTCGAGAATGGCCCGCGAGCGTTGCAGTAAAGCCAGGGTCATGGTCATCAATCCTTGATGTAACTGGCCGGGAACAGGCCGCTGATGATGGCGCGGATGTTTTCCGAGATTGCCTGTTCGGCGACCGGATCGAGCATGTCGGCAAGCATCGGCAAACCGAGGTCGAAGCAGGAATCGAAGGCAATGGTGGCGTCGTTGCCATCGGCCTCTACGTGCCAGGAGCCGGAGAAGTGATCGATGTCACCGGCGGTCTGGCGGAAGGAGATCTGGCGGTTGCTCGGGTCGAAGGTGTCGCGTTCCTGCCACTTGAGGATGCCGTTGTGAAAGTTCACCTCCCAGTCAGTGAGCGTCACGTTTTCGCTGAGGTTCTTGACGTCGATCTTGCGTACCGACGTGCAGTACTGCGGATAGGCGCTGAAATTGCTGATGGCGGCGTAGACTTCATCGGCGCTTTGACGGGGGATGAAGGCATTCAGGCGGACTTCTTTCATGGGCGGGTACCGGTCGGGAGTGAGGAGGTGAGTGCCACGGCAAAGCCGTCCAGTAGCCATTCGACGTCGGTTTCGCTGTACAGCGCCGGTGGGGTCAGGCGGATGACCCGGTGATCGTTGAGCGAATGGCAGACGATGATGCGTTGGTCGAGCAGGGCCATGACCATGTTGGCGGCGATGGACGCATCGACGAACTCGAAGCCCAGCAGCAGGCCGGCGCAACGCAGTTGTACCTGTTTGGTCCAGCCGTTTTGCTCCAGTAGCTGTTCGAAGCGCCCGCGCAGCAACTCGCCCAGCGCACGGGCTTTCTGTACCAGGCCGTCACGCTGCATCACCTGCAAGGTGGCCTGCACCGCCGCCATGGCCAGCGGGTTGGCACCGAAGGTGGTGGTGTGCATCAGCGGGTTGCGGTTCAGCGGTTCCTGCATCCGCGCCGTGGCGACCATGGCGCTGACCGGCACGCAGCCACCGGACAGGCTTTTGCCGACCAGCATGATGTCGGCCACCACGCCTTCGCGCTCACAGGCCCACCAGTAGCCGGTTCGGCCCAGGCCCGACTGGATTTCGTCGAGGATCAGCACGGCGTCGTGATCGTCACAGAGTTCGCGCACCCGGCGCAGGTAGCCTGGCGGCGGGATCAGCACGCCAGCTTCGGCCTGGATCGGCTCGAGAATCACGCAGGCACGGCAATCGAGGCTGGCCAACTGCTGTTCCAGGGCCTGGGTGTCACCAAAGGGCAGGAAATGGGTGTTGCCCAGCAGGCCGGCGAACGGCTCGCGGTAGGTCGCGCGGCCGGTCACGGCCAGGGCCCCGAGGGTCTTGCCGTGGTAGCCGCCGATGGTTGAAAGGGTTGCCTGGCAGCCGTTCATGCAGGCCAGCTTCAGCGCCGCTTCGGTGGCTTCGGTGCCTGAGCTGCAGAAGTACACATATTGCAGCCCGGGCGGGCAGACCTCGGCCAGTGCCGCCGCAGCGGCGGCCTGATAGGGGTTGAGCAGCAGCTTGCTGGCCATGGCGTGGCTGTGCAGTTGCTCGCTGACCTTGGCCAGCACCTCGGGATGGCCGTGGCCAAGCAGGAACACGCCATAACCGCCGGCATCCAGGTAGCGATTGCCATCGATGTCGTAGATGTACACACCGGCACTGGAGGCTTCGATCTGCAGGTTCATCATTGACGCCAGGCGCGCATAGCCGGCATTCACATGATTGCGGTACTGCTGCTGGATCTTTGCCTTGAGGGCTTCGTTGGGGTTGGCCGTAATGCTGTTCATTCATGCCTCCATGGCAATGGCGGATCGTTGGGGACCCGGCGCCGGCACCTTGAGCATGCGCTGCATGGCCGAGAGCTTGGGCGAGAGCTGGCCGAGGGTGCGGGCCAGTTCCCGCTGCGGGTCGCGGGTATGCATGCGGTGCGCCGGCAGCAATTGCGCCAGGGAGCTGGGCAGCGGCGTACGCAGGCTGGCGTAGCGGCACATCTGCGTGGCCCGGCCCAGTGCGGCACGTACGTTCTCTTCCAGTGCCGGCAGGAATACCGGACGGATCAGCCGGTCGTAGATGTCCGGGTTCATGCAGCGCGGGCGGTCGAAGGGCTTTTGCTGGTTGGCCATCTCCGCGCACATCAGGTCCAGCAGGGTTGTGATGTCCAGGGCATCGGGGCCGTTGGTGAGGTAGTAGTCATCGCCAATCAGGCGCTGGTCCAGGGCGCTCTTGATTGCCGCGGCAGCGACGTCACGGGCGATCAGGTCGACATAGCCGCGTTCCGGGCAGGGGATGATTGGCAGGTAGCCGGACATCATCAGGCCCATGGTCAGGTGAAACCCCTGGAAGTTGGGCATATGCCCGTTCTCGGCATCGCCGATGATGATCGAGGGGCGGAAGATCGACACCGGGATGTCGGCGCTGCGCACCAGTTTTTCGGCCTGGCGCTTGGCGATTTCATAAGGCGTTTGCGGCACCACGCCAGGGTAGTAGTCGCAAGGGTGGGTGAAGGCTGTACTGATGTGGTACAGCGGCGTGCCCGCCTCCTGGACGAAGCTGACAATGTTTTCCGTGCCCTGGTAGTTCACTGAAAAGATCTGCTCGGCCTGGCCGTCGAGGCGGGTGATGGCGGCCGAATGGATCACCCAGTCGACCCTGGCCAGCAACGCCCGGTAATCGCTGTCGCTCAGGCCCAGGTAGGGCTGGCAGATATCCCCGCGCAGCACTTCGACGTTGCTCTGGCGAATCCGGCTTTTGCGCGCCAGGCAGATAATCCGGTAGTCATCACCCAGCTGGTCGATCAAGGTTTCGCCCAGTACACCGGCTCCGCCGGTCAGTAGAACGGTCATCCGTGAATGTTCAGACATGTGCTTACGCTCCTTGCAGACATGAAGTGAATGAAGAGGGTTGGCGCTGAAGGCGACCGGGCAGTCAAAGGGCGGGCACTGTGCCCGTCGCGAAGCGAATTTTTATTGTTTGGCCGCAGGCCCCATTAAACCGGGGCCGCAGCCGAGCCTTCCCGCCACTGATTGGAGATCCCGAGGAGGAGGGCGGGGCAAGGATGGCGGTTTGTCAGGAGAGGGTCTTGAACGATTCGCTTGTCTTGCGCAGTACCAGCGCGGCACGGCTGGGCGACATGCCGATCATGCGCCGCATCATGCGGGTCAGGTGGGCCTGGTCGGAGAATTCGCCGTCGGTGGCCGCCTCGGTGAGGCTGGCGCCGGCGGCCAGGGACTGGCAGGCGCGTTCCAACTTGCGCCAGATGATCCACTGCGACAGCGGCACGCCCATCTGGCTATGGGCGAAGAAGCGCAGGCGCGGGCTGGACAGCCCCACGGCGTTTGCCGCCCGCGATACGGCGCCGGTGCCGCCACAATATTCACGCAACAGCAGCAGGGCATTGGACAGGCGCGGGTCGAAACTGTCATCGGCCACCAGCACCGCATTGAGCGCTGCCATCACCTCTTCGAAGCTGTCGGCCTGGCGAAAACACTCGAGGATTTCGTCACTCGCCAGGACCGTGCCGCTGGCATCGAGCAGCGCATTGAGGGCGCGGCCCAGCGGCGCGTCCGGATAGACATAAAGGAAGGCGACGCGATCGGCATTGGGCCGCGAGCGGTGATTGACGAAGGGCCCGATGATCACCCCGGCACCGCACAGCGTCCGTTCCTTCAGTTCGACGGTGACATCGCTGTGAATACCGATGCACAACTGGATTGCCACGTGGGCATGAGCACTGGTCTGGTCGGTCTTGCCGACATAGCCGAACCAGTAGTCGCCAAAGGTAACCTTGCCATCCCACATCATCTGATTTCCTTTTCGATTGCGCGGGTCCTCTTGAATGAACGAGTAGCCTCATGCCGTAATCTACCCGGTCAGACGCCGATGATAACTGTGTGCCATGGGCTGGTCGATAAAGGTGGTTACAAATGTACTCTGGCAGATTTGTCATATGCTGCTACGCCTGATGAGGTGCAAGCGCAGGCCCGCTCACCCGGTAATATCCTGCTTAGGCTACAGCGGTGAACTTATCCGGCGTTTCTCGCTCTTATCCCGGTAGCCATTGGTCGTGGCCGCCTGATAAGCTCGCGGCTTTACTCGATTGCCCTATTGGCGCATGAACAAGGAAATAGCATGAAACAGCATCGGTTGGCGGCTGCGGTTGCCCTGGTTAGCCTGGTACTGGCGGGTTGCGATTCGCAGACCAGCGTCGAGCTGAAGACCCCGGCACAGAAAGCCTCCTACGGTATTGGCCTGAACATGGGCAAAAGCCTGGCTCAGGAAGGCATGGACGACCTTGATTCGAAAGCTGTCGCTCAAGGTATCGAAGATGCCATCGGCAAGAAAGAACAGAAGATCAAGGACGAAGAGCTGGTTGAAGCCTTCGCCGCCTTGCAAAAGCGCGCTGAAGAGCGCCTGGTCAAGATGAGCGAAGAGTCGGCTGCCGCCGGCAAGAAGTTCCTTGAAGAAAACGCCAAGAAGGCTGGCGTGGTCACCACCGCTTCGGGCTTGCAGTACGAAGTGATCAAGAAGGCCGACGGCGCCCAGCCCAAGCCGACTGACGTGGTTACCGTTCACTACGAAGGCAAGCTGATCGATGGCAAGGTGTTCGACAGCTCCGTCGAGCGCGGCAGCCCGATCGACCTGCCGGTCGGCGGCGTGATCCCGGGTTGGGTCGAAGGCCTGCAACTGATGCACGTGGGCGAGAAGTACAAGCTGTACATCCCGTCGGACCTGGCTTACGGTGCCCAGAGCCCGAGCCCGATGATCCCGGCCAACTCGGTACTGGTGTTCGAGCTGGAACTGCTGGGTATCAAGGACCAGGCCAAGGCTGAAGAGCCTGCCGATCCAGCTGCCGAGTAAGGCCAGCGGATCCCCGCAACGCCCCGTCTCGACGGGGCGTTGTCGTTTCTGGGGTTTACCGAACCCTGGGGGCCGTGCAGGGTCTTAAGCGCTGCACCTGTTGATGGATGAGCGCGCGGCGGGCAAAACGTTTGCGTGATTGAAACAGGTGTGTAAAAAACGCCCGATTTAACCCGGACCCTTGCCGGGCGGGCGCCTTGAGCCTGAAACTGAGCTCTGTTCACAAGGTTATCCACAATTATTGTGGATAACCTTCCTTGGCACTGGCCCTGGAGGCCGTATGAAAGCACCGTGGAACTTCGCCCGATTTCTGCCCCTGGCCGAGCGTCTGCTCAGCCGCGGACGTTTGCCGGCGCTGATTTTTGCCGTGGCGCGCAAAGGCCCACGGCTGGGAAAACTGCGCGAGGACGTGCGCCTGATGCAGGCCCTGTGCCTGGCCTGGTGGCGCGGCGAGTACCGGGCGATCAGCCCCAAGGCGCTGATCACCGTGGTGGCCGGGCTGCTGTACTTTGTCAGCCCGCTGGATGCAATCCCCGACTGGTTGTTGGGCGTCGGCCTGCTCGATGACATCGCCGTACTGGCCTGGGTGATGAAAGCGGTGGCCGATGAACTGGCCGCCTTCAGCGCCTGGCGCAACCGTCAGGCACCGGAAAAACTGCGGGTGGTCGAACGCCTGCCCGACACCCCCGAAGCCCTGCGCCTGGAGCAAGAAAAAAGCTGATCACATCACGACCCTGCACACCCTTATTGGCTGGTAATATAATTGGCATAAGGATTATGCCTACCGATTACATATCGTAATCCTACAAGGGGGTTGTAATGGGTATTCAGGTCATCAGCCGAGACGGTCAACCCGAGTACGCGGTTGTTCCCTGGGAGCAGTACCAGGCGCTGCTCAAAGCCGCCGGGCAAGGCGAGCCGGGTGCCGCCGAAAACACACCATCCAACATTACCGACAGCGCCAGCTTGCCGAGTTTCAGTGAGCTGGCGCGTTTGCGTGAGGGCAAGGGCCTGGCGCCGGAGCAGTTGGCACGCAGCGTTGGCATCAGCCCGGTGTACCTGGCGCTGATCGAAAGTGGTGAGCGCCAGCCGGATGCTGCGATTCGCCGCAGCCTGGCCTGGGAACTGGGTGTGGCCGGCTGGAGCGAGCCGTCGTGAGCGTTCGGATCAGCCGCCAGCACTGGGAAGGCCTGCTCGGCGAGCTGGACGTCGCCCGCCGCCAACGCCACCTGCTGACTTACCGTGCCTTGCTTGAGCGCCTGCAATTGCCCAGCCCGGCCATGCAGACCCTGACCGCTGCCCTGGAGCACCTGGCGGCGCTTGATGCCCGCGCCGAGCAGCCACTGCGTAGCTCGCTGGTGATCAGCCAGGGCGCCAGCCGCTTGCCGCGTACCGGGTTTTTCGAGTGCGTCGAGCGCCTGGGGCGTTTCTCCGGTCCCTCCGATGGCATGGCTGCGGCCTCCTGGCATGCTTCGGAAGTGGTGCGGGTGTTCGAGTACAGCTACCCCGAACACGAAGAAGCCTGAGCGGCGGGCGCGGTATCGATCAGGTGCAGGCTGTGCCCCGGCACATCCTTGGCCTGATGCTTGGCCTGTGAGGCCAGCTCGGCCAGTTGCCCGGCATCGAGGCCGGCACAGGCCTGTGGGTGCAACTGCACTACGCCGATCGACAGCGACAGCAAGGCGAATTCCTGGCGCCGGCCCTGACGGTCGGTGGCAATGAAGCACCCGGCTTGCAGGTGCTCAGCACGGTAGAAGCGCCGGCACTGTTTGTGAAAATCCTCCAGCAACAGCTGCAAACGCTGTTGCCAATCCTCTGAACCGAGCACCAGCATGAAATCGTCGCCTCCGATGTGGCCGACGAAGTCCCGGCTGGGGTCGACCCGTTCGTTCAGGCACTGAGCCAGGCACAGCAGCACTTCATCGCCGCGAGCGTAGCCGTAGATGTCGTTGAACGGCTTGAAGCTGTCGATATCGACGTAGCAGATCGCCGCAGCGCGCTGCTGTTGCAACAGGCGGGTCAGGCACTGCTGGATCGGCACATTGCCTGGCAGCAGGGTCAACGGGTTGGCGTAACGGGCCTGCTGGATCTTCTGCTCGGTGATCAGCTTGAGCACGTCGATCACCCGTCCCAGGCCCAGGTAACGGCCGTTGTGGGTGATGATGAAATCTTCTTCGATACGCTGGCGGGCGCGGCTGGTGAGCAGGCGGCTGACCTGCTGCAGCGACTGGCCAAGATCCACCGCGAGAAAATCGTCGCTCATCAAGCGGCTGATCGGCTTGCGCGCGAACAGCTCGGTGGCAAACGGCTTGAGCAGGGCATCGGAGAGCGAGTGGCGATGGACGATGCCACAGGGTTGCTGGTGCTGATCGAGTACCGCCAGCGAGTTGAGGTTGGCCTGGCTGCGAAACAGCTCGAGTACCTGCGGGGTTGGCGCGTCGCGGTTCACTGCGGGCTGTTCGATCAGCAGTGCGGCGAGGTTGCCGCTGTCTTCGTGGAGGCTCTGCAGCGCCTGCGTCGGTTGTCCGAGCATGTTCTGCACATCCCGCGCCGCCTGTTCCTGCGGACGGCCCAGCAGGTAGCCCTGGACCAGGTCGATGCCCATCTCGGTCAGTACCTTGAGCTCTTCGGCCAGCTCGATGCCTTCGGCGATCACCTGGGCGCGCGAGGCCCGGGCGATTTGCAGGATCGAGCCGACGAACTCGCGCTTGACCGCATCCAGGTGAATGCCGTCGATGAAATGGCGGTCGATCTTGACGTAGTCCGGGCGCAGCTCCGACCACAGGCGCAGGCTCGAGTAACCGGCGCCCAAGTCGTCGAGGGCGATTGAGAAGCCCATGTCGCGGTAATGGTGCAGGGCATTGAACAGCAGTTGGAAGTCGTCGGTGGGAGTTTGTTCGGTCAGTTCGATCACCACCCGGCTGGGCGGCACGCCAAGCTCGTGAAGCATCTTCAGGGTGCGTCCGGACTGGTACTGCGGCTCGAGCAAGGATTCGGGCGAGACGTTGAGGAACAGCTTGCCCTCGAGGTTCTGCTGGCTGAAGCGCCGGCAGGCGTTTTCCCGGCAGGCCACTTCCAGTTCGGTCAGGCGTCCGGCCTGGCGGGCCACGGCAAACAGGTTGATTGGCGAGTGCAACGGGCTGTTGGATGGGCCGCGGCTGAGGGCTTCGTAGCCAAGGATGCGCCGTTCGGAAAGGCAGACAATGGGTTGGAACAGGCTGTGCAAGCCGCTTTGAGCGAGGATGGTGCTCAACGCGCTGAGCTGTTCGTTGACGGTCATTGTCAGGGCTACCTTGAAAAAAAGGGACTGGGCACCTACGGCGCTCAGTCCCTTATTTCACGACAGTCTGATGACTATTTGATGACGCAATGACGCGCAGTCACATTATTTTGCCATCACCGCTTTCACGGGTTGTTTTTCGCCACCGCCGTATTCAGGCCCAGGTAGTCCAGCAGGATTCGTCCGGACTCCGCCAGGTAGGCGTCGTCTTCCGGCTTGGTATCGTCCGGTTCGACCGGCAGGGCGTCTTCGTCTTCCTTTTTCAGTTCCTTGAGCGGCTCTTCGCCCTTGGCCTTGCGGCGGGTGTTTTCCAACGCCAGCTGCTTGCTTTCGATATCGGCGTGCTGGGCACGGCGTTCGGCTTCGTTGAGGCTGACGGTTTTCTCGTTCATCAGCTTCTGGGTCAACGCCAGGCGGTCGCGGATGTAGACGAACTCCGGGTCCTTGGCCGTACGGGTGTCGTGACGGGCCTTGAGCTGGGCCAGGAACGGCTTGAACGGGTCGAGCGCAGGCTTGATCGCCGGGCGGATGGTGTCCCATGGCATGGCTTCGGGCAGGGCGCTTTCGCCGATTTCCTTGGTGTCGATGATCGACGGGTAATCGATGTCCGGCAGCACGCCCTGGTGCTGGGTGCTTTGCCCGGACACCCGGTAGAACTTGGCCAGGGTCAGCTTCAGCTCGCCATGGTTGAGCGGCTGGATGGTTTGCACGGTGCCTTTGCCGAAGGTCTGCCCGCCGAGGATCAGCGCGCGGTGATAGTCCTGCATGGCGCCGGCGAAAATCTCCGATGCCGAGGCTGACAGGCGGTTGACCACCAGTGCCAGCGGGCCTTTGTAGAAGGCGCCGTTGTTTTCGTCTTCGAGCACGTCGACGCGGCCGTCGCTGTTGCGCACCAGCACCGTCGGGCCCTTGTCGATGAACAGGCTGGTCAGTTCGGTGGCTTCCTGCAGCGAGCCGCCGCCGTTGTTGCGCAGGTCGATGACCACGCCGTCGACTTTTTCCTTCTGCAGTTCAGTCAGCAGTTTCTTCACATCGCGAGTGGTGCTCTTGTACTCGGGATCGCCAGCACGGAAGGCCTTGAAGTCCAGGTAGAAGGCCGGGATCTCGATGATGCCGAGCTTGTAGTCGCGCCCATCCTGCTTGAGCTTGAGCACCGATTTTTTCGCTGCCTGCTCTTCGAGTTTCACCGCTTCACGGGTGATCGGCACGATCTTGGTGGTCTGGTCGTTCGGCGCATTGCTGGCCGGGATGATCTCCAGGCGCACCACCGAGCCCTTCGGCCCGCGGATCAGCTTGACCACTTCATCCAGGCGCCAGCCGATCACATCGACCATTTCCTTGTTGCCCTGGGCCACGCCGATGATCTTGTCGGCCGGTGCCACCTGCTTGGTCTTGGCGGCAGGACCGGCCGGTACCAGGCGCACGATCTTGACCTGGTCGTTGTCGCTTTGCAGCACGGCACCGATACCTTCGAGCGACAGGCTCATGTTGATATCGAAGTTTTCCGCGTTGTCGGGCGACAGGTAATTGGTGTGCGGGTCGTAGGACTGGGCGAAGGTGTTGATGTAGGCCTGGAAGATGTCTTCGGCACGGGTCTGGTCCAGACGCGTGAGCTGGTTCTTGTAGCGCTTGGTCAGCAACTCCTGGATCGCCTTGGGTTCTTTGCCGGCGATTTTCAGGCGCAGCACTTCATCCTTGACGCGTTTGCGCCAGAGGTCGTCGAGCTCGGCCTGGTTCTTCATCCACGGCGCGTCCTTGCGGTCGATCAGCAGGGACTCCTTGGTGGTGAAGTCGAAGTTGTCGACGCCCTTGCTCAGCTCGGCCAGGGCGAAGTCCAGGCGCGATTTGACCCGATCCAGGTAGCGCTTGTAGATGGTGAAGCCGGGGTCGAGATTACCGCTCTTGAGGAAATCGTCGAACTGGGTCTTCCACTTGTCGAACTCGGCGATGTCGCTGGCGGTGAAGTAGCTGCGCGCAGGATCGAGGAGTTTGAGGTAGCTGTCGTAGATGATGACCGAGCGCGCATCGTTGAGCGGCGGCTTGCTGTAGTGGTGGCGCTTGAGCAGCTCGACCACGTTGAGGCTGGCGACCACTTCATCGCGGTCGGGCTGGAGCTTATCCCAGCTGTTGGCGGCCCATGCACTGCCCGCCAATGGCAGACTGCCCAGACCGATCAACAGGGCGAGGGTGGTGCTTGGCAGAAAATGCTTCATGCTGATTCGACGTAGGGACAATTGATCACGCATATTAGGCCGTCTTTGAATTCGCCGGTTCCATGAAAACCGGACGCATAATGCAAAAAGCCCGGGGCTACAGCACCCGGGCTCAGTCATGACTCAACTATGGAGGCACTGTGAAGGCATTGCAAGGCGTTGACGGACATGTGGAGTGGGTTGCGACGACAAGTCCAGCTTGCGATATCGGTCAAGTACGAATTCGCGTGGCCGCAGCCGGCCTCAATCGCGCCGACCTGCTCCAGCGTGCCGGGCTCTACCCGCCACCGCCGGGGGCCAGCGAGTTTCTCGGCCTGGAATGCTCGGGGGTGATCAGCGAAGTGGGCGCAGGCTCCTCCTGGCAGGTCGGCGACCGGGTCTGTGCCTTGCTCGCCGGTGGCGGCATGGCCGAGGAAGTGGTGGTCGACGGCCGTCACGTGCTGCCGGTCCCCGAAGGCCTGAGCCTGCAGGAAGCGGCGGCGATCCCCGAGGTGTACGCCACCGCCTGGCTCAATGTGTTTCAGCTGGCCGGGCTCACGCCGGGCGAGAAGGTCTTGCTGCATGCCGGTGCCAGTGGTGTCGGCTCGGCGGCGATCCAGTTGTGCAAGGCCTTTGGCAGCCCGTGCTGGGTCAGCGTCGGCTCGGCCGAGCGCCTGGCTTATTGCCAAGGGCTGGGTGCCAGCGGCGGCGTGGTGCGCAGTGAAGACCTCAACGCGCTGAACGATTTTGCCCCGTTCAACGTGATCCTCGACCCGGTCGGCGCCAACTATGCCGAGCTCAACCTCAAGCTGCTGGCACGGGACGGACGCTGGGTGATCATCGGCTTGATGGGCGGGCGCAAGGCCGAGCTGGACCTGGCGCAGTTGCTGGGCAAGCGCGTGCAGGTAATGGGTTCGACCCTGCGTACCCGGGACGATCAGTTCAAGGCTGACCTGCTCAGCGACCTCGGCCAGCAGGTGTGGCCGCTGTTCGGCGAAGGCCGGCTCAAGCCGCAACTGGCCAAGGCCTTCCCGATCCAGGATGCAGAAGCGGCGTTTGCCGAGCTTGCCAGCAACCAGGTGTCGGGCAAGCTGGTGCTGGTGATCGACGAGAGTCTGGTGTAGGCCGCCAATCGTTGGCAAGCCAGCTTCCACAGGTCAGGTGTATGCAGTACCTGTGGGAGCTGGCTTGCCAGCGATGCCTTTCATTTCCAGGTATGAATCGGCCACTTGTTATTCTCGGCATGCTCACGCAACACCGGGTCCGGATTGACCACATGCGGGTAATCCACCTTCAACAGCAACGGCAAGTCGTTGCGTGAATCCGAGTAGAAGCTCGCGCCCTCCAGGTTCTCTTCCTGCTCATCCAGCCATTCCAGCAAGCGGGTGATCTTGCCTTCGCGGTAGGTCAGCACGCCAGTGGTCTTGCCGGTATAAACGCCGCGCTCAACCTCCAGCTCAATGCCGAGAATCTCATCGATGCCCAGGCGTTCGGCAATCGGCTTGACCAGGTGGGTGCCGGAGGCGGAGATCACCAGAATCCGGTCGCCGGCCTTGCGGTGGGCGGCAATGGTTTTGCTGGCGTCACTGAAGATGATCGGTTCGATGAAATCTTCCACCCAGGGGTCGACCAGGTGCTCGACCTCTTCCGGGGGGCGGCCAATCAATGGCTCGAGGCTGAAGGCCATGTAGTCCTCCATGGCCAGGTGACCCTTGCCATAGGCGTCCATCAGTGCCTTGTCACGGCGCAAAAAGGATTCGCCATCGACCCAGCCAAGGCGGACCATCTGCTCGCTCCACAGCGACGCGCAGTCACCGTGGATCAGGGTTTCGTCCAGATCGAAAATCGCTAGTGCCATATTCAGAGCAACTCCTGTGCAACCCTCAGGCGACTTCGCAGAGGGCGGTGGGATCGATCGACAAGGCTACCCGCTGGCCATCCGGATGCAGGTCGGCGGACGAGCGGTTGAGCACATCGACCAGCAATTCTACCCCGCGCGCTTCGACACGGTAGCGGATCACGTTGCCAAGCAGGCTATGGCTGCGCACCCGCCCCTCCAGCTCGCCTTCCAGGCCCAGGGCGATGGCCTCCGGGCGGATCGCCAGGCGGCTGCTCACCGGGCGTTGCAGCAGGCGGCTGGCGCTGTCGGCGTCGAGCAGGTTGTAGTTGCCGATGAAGCCGGCGGCAAACACGTCCACCGGTGCGGTATAGAGGGTTTCGGCATCGCCGCTCTGGACGATGCGGCCCTGGTTCATGAGGAAGATGCGGTCGGACAGGGTCAACGCTTCTTCCTGGTCATGGGTGACGAAGATGGTGGTCAGGCCCAGCTCGCGCTGGATGGCGCGGATCTGCTCGCGCAGGTGTTTGCGAATGCGCGCGTCCAGCGCCGACAGCGGCTCGTCGAGCAGCAGCAGGCGCGGGCGGGTGACCAGCGAGCGGGCCAGGGCCACGCGCTGGCACTGGCCGCCGGACAGCTGGTGCGGGTAGCGGCGGGCAAAGTCCTGCAGCTCGACCAGGTGCAGCACTTCGCGGACCCGCGCCTGGCTGTCGTCGCTGTTGACCTTCTGCATGCGCAGGCCGAAGGCGACGTTCTGCTCGACGGTCATGTTGGGGAACAGCGCGTAGCTCTGGAACACCATGCCGATCCCGCGCTTTTGCGGGCTTAGCGGCACCAGGTCGTTGCCATCGAGCAAGATCCGCCCGCTGTCTACGGCGGTCAGCCCGGCGATGCAGCGCAGCAGGGTGGATTTGCCGCAACCGGAAGGGCCGAGCAGGGTGACGAATTCGCCGCGTTCGATCTGGCAGTTGATGTCGTTGAACACCGTGCTGCCGGCATAGCTTTTTTGCAGGTTCTGTACGCTGACAAAGCTCATATCAGGACTTGTCCTTGTTCAGGCGGTTGGCTGCCCAGGTCAGCACCAGCACGAAGAGGAAATAGGAAATCACCAGGGCACTGTTGAAGTGGCCGCTGCTGTTGCGCATGTTGTTGAGGTACACCTGCAGGGTCTCGTAGCGGGTGCCGACCAGCAGGTTGGCGAACACGAACTCGCCGAACAGGAACGAGAACGACAGCAGCAAGGCCACCATCAGGCCCTTGCGCAGGTTCGGCAGCACCACCAGGAAGGCGGCCTGGAAGGTGCTGGCGCCGAGCAACTGGGCAGCGTCCATCAGGTCGCGCAGGTTGATCGCCTGCAGGTTGTTGGTAATCGCCCGGTACATGAACGGCAGGGCCACGGTGAAGTAGCAGCCGATCAGGATCCACGGCGTGCCGACCATGGCCATCGGCCCCGAGCCGTAGAGCTGCAGCAGGCCCACCGACGACACCACCGGCGGCACCGCGAAGGGCAGCAGGATGAGGATGTTCATCAGCGCATCGAGCCGCGGGAAGTGGTAATGCACCACGAACAACAGCGGCAGTATCAGCAGTACCGACAGCAGCAGCGCGCCGACACAGACCAGCAGCGACTGGCCGAAGGCTGCGAGAAAACGCGGGTCGCTCCACAGCGCCAGGTACCACTTGAAGGTCAGGCCGCTGGGCAACAGGCTTGCCGACCAGCTGGTGGCCAGCGAGTAGAGCAGGGTGCCGGCCAGTGGCAGCAGGAGGATGATGAACAGCAGGTAGACCACCAGGCGGTGGTACAGCGACGAGGTGCCCGGTTCAGCGCGCGACATGGTAGCTCCGCTTCAACAGCCATTGATGGACGAAGGTCACCAGGGTCATCAGCCCGACCAGGATGACCGCCAGGGCGCTGGCCAGGTTCGGGTCCAGCGAGATGTCGCCGGCTACCAGCGCGGCGATGCGGATTGGCAGCACGTTGAAGTTGCCGGTGGTCAGCGCATAGACCGTGGCGTAGGCGCCCAGGGCGTTGGCCAGGAGGATCACGAAGGTGCCCAGCAGGGCTGGTGTGAGCACCGGCAGACCGATGTGCCGCCAGTATTGCCAGGCGCCGGCACCGAGCAGCTCGGCCGATTCACGCCAGTCCTCGCGTAGGGCGTCGAAAGCCGGGTAGAGCAGCAGCACGCCAAGGGGGATCTGGAAGTAGGTGTAGAGGATGATCAACCCGCTCTTGGAATAGAGGTTGAAGTCTTCGATGATCCCGGCCTGCTTGAGCAGCATGGTCAGCGCGCCGTTGAAGCCGAGCAGGATGATGAAGGCGAACGCCAGCGGCACGCCGGCGAAGTTGCTGGTCATGTTGGCAAAGGCGTTGACGAAGTCGCGCAGGCGCGAATCGACCCGGCGCAACGAGTAGCTGCCGAGGATGGCGATGAGGATGCCGAACAGGCTCGACCAGAAGCTGATCTGCAGGCTGTGCTGGATCGCCTGGCGGTAGAACTTCGAGTTGAACACCTTGCTGAAATTGTCCAGGCCCCAGCTTGATTCCACCTGCACGCTGTGGAGCATTACCCAGGCTAGCGGGGCGATCTGGAAGATGATGAAAAACACCGCGAAAGGCGCCAGGCAGAGCAGTGCCAGCCATTTGCCGCGCTTGATCGAATTCACTTGAGCAGCTCCCGGCACACCGGTTTGTCGTGGGGCACGCCGAGCAGTTCGCAGAGGGTGCCGCACAGCTCGGTCTGCAGCGGCTTGGCGACCGGGTCGAGGCTGAACGCCTCGCCGAAGACGAACAGCGGTACTTCGCGTTCCTCGGCCAGCAGGCCGTTGTGCGAGCGGTCGTTGTTCATGCCGTGGTCGGCGGTGACCAGCACTTGATAGCCCTCTTCGAGCCAGGTGCGCAGGTAGTCGGCCAGAAGGATGTCGGCGCTGCGTGCGCTGTTGCGGTACTGGCTGCTGTCCAGGCCGTGGCGATGCCCGGCGTCGTCGATGTTCATCGGGTGCACCAGAAGAAAGTTCGGTGCATGACGGCGGCGCAGGTATTCGGCGTCGGCGAACAGGTGCGAATCGGGGTAGTGGTCGGCGTAGTAGAACAGCCCGTGCTGGATCGGCAGCTTGGGCGCGTGGGTGTGGCGGTCGCGCAGCGGGTCGAAGGGCGAGCGGTTGTACAGCTCGCTCATCCAGTGATAGGCCGCCGCTGCCGTGCCCAGGCCGGCTTCGCGGGCGTAGTGGAACACGCTGCGCTGGTTGGACAGGCGGTTGACGTTGTTATGGACGATGCCGCTGTCGATGGGCGCGACACCGGTGAGGATGCATTCGTACAACGGGCGCGACAACGACGGTAGCTCGCACTCGACCCGGTACAGCGCTGCGCGGTCAGCTTCGACATAGGCATGCAGATGGCCCATGGCGTGGTGTGCGACCTGATGGTTGAGGCCATCGAGCAGGACCAGGATGACGTTGTGGTTCATAGGGACTCCGAAATTGTGGCTGACCTCATCGCTGGCAAGCCAGCTCCCACAGGCACTGCATACACCGGACCTTGTGGGAGCTGGCTTGCCAGCGATCGGGGCGGCAGGGGCTGCCTGACGCCCCCAAAGGGTTCACTCCATCTCGATGATCACTTGCTCCTGCCACAGCTGTGGCAGCTTCTTGGAGGTCGCTTCCCACGCCGGCGCATCCTTGATCGGCTGCACCGCCTTGTACTGCTCGTTGGGCAGCAGCTTGGCCTGTACCTCCGCCGGCAGTTTCAGGTGCTCGGCACGGATCGGCCGGGCGTGGCCTTCAGCCAGGTTGATCTGCCCGGCATCGCTGAAGATGTACTCGCGGGTCAGCTTGGCGGCGTTGGGGTTTTTCGCGTACTTGTTGATGATCGTGGTGTAGCCGGAGATCACCGAGCCGTCAGACGGGATCAGCACCTCGAAGCGTTTCGGGTCGATCTGCTGGCGGTAGCTCAGGCCGTTGAAGTCCCAGACCACACCGACTTCGATCTCGCCCTTCTCCAGGGTCTGGATGGTCGGGTTGGCCAGCGACAGGCGCTTTTGCTGGGCCAGCTTGGTGAACAGCTGCAGGCCCGGTTCGATGTTCTTCTCGTCGCCCTTGTAGGCAATGGCGGCGGCCAGTACGCCGTTGGCGGCTTGGGCGGCGGTACCGACGTCACCGATGGCGACTTTGTACTTGCCTTTTTCCAGGTCATGCCAAGTTTTCGGCATGTCTTGTTCCTTCACCAACTGCTTGTTGATGATGAAGGCGATGGTGCCGGTGTAGGCCAGGGCCCAGTGGCCGTCTTTATCCTTGGCCCAATCCGGGATCTGCGCCCAGGTGCTTGGCTTGTACGGCTGGGTCACGCCCTTGGTCACGGCGATCGGGCCGAAGGCGGCGCCGACGTCACCGATGTCGGCACTGGCGTTGTCTTTTTCAGCCTCGAACTTGGCCACTTCCTGGGCCGAGCTCATGTCGGTGTCGATGTGCTTGAGGCCGTATTTTTTCGCCAGGTCGTCCCAGGTGCCTTTCCAGTTGGCCCAGGCATCGGGCATGCCTACGCTATTGACCACGCCTTCCTTGCGGGCAGCGTCCTCGAGGGCCTTGAGGTCGGTGTCGGCGGCCATGGCCGTGGTGCACAGAGCAATGCTCGAGCCTAACAGTGACGCCAGAAAAAACTGTTTCATCCGAAGCTCCTTGATGGGGTGCCTTGCAAAACGCGAATGGTGTTGTTGGACGTTGTTGCGGTTCGGTTGGTCTAGGTCAGCAATACCTGAGCCAAGGTAGGCCTGTTGCATGACAATTTGATGTCCAGGCGTGCTGCCGGCCAGGGCTTGGGGCCCTGAAAATCAAGCGTAGACCACCCTGGCTGTCATCTGGCATTCATCTGCAGTGCCTAGGCTTGCACTATTCTCATAGCCCTGAAGGCGCCAAAAGTGGGCGCTGCCGGTGCTGGACTAGTCCAGATAGGTAACCTTTGATGCAGCCACTGCCACCGCGAGCAGTAACAGCCATCTGTCATGCCCTGCAGGAGCAGATCGAGCATGGCCTCCTGTCGCCCGGCTGCAAGCTGCCGGCCGAACGCAAGCTCAGCGAGGTGTTCGACACCACGCGCATCACCCTGCGGGAAGCGCTGGTGCAACTGGAGGCGCGCGGCTTGATTTACCGCGAGGAGCGGCGCGGCTGGTTTGTCGCGCCCGAGCGGCTGACCTACGACCTGATCGAGCGCAGCCATTTTCACGCCATGGTCCGCGACCAGGGCCGCGAAGCGCGCACCGAGCTGTTGTCGGCGCGCCTGCAACCGGCGGCGGCAGCGGTGTGCGCACGGTTGCAACTGGCGCCGCTGTCGAGTGTGATTCAGATCTGCCGGTTACGCCGGATAGATGGCCGTGCGGTGTTGTATGCCGAGCACTACCTGAACCCCGACTACTTCCCGGGGATTCTTGAACACGACCTGAGCCAGTCGCTGACCGAGCTTTATGCGCGTCGCTATGGCATCGAATACGGCCGGGTGCGTTTCGAGATTTTGCCCACCGCCTTGCCGGTGGCGGCGGCCACCGCGCTCAAGGTCTCGGCCGGCAGCCCCGGCCTGCACATCACCCGGGTCAACAGCGACCAGCACGGGCGGCTGATCGACTGTGACCTTGAGTACTGGCGCCATGACGCGATCCGCATCAAGGCCGAAGCCGGTTAGGCCTTGGTGGGGGTTTCGCTGAACGGGGTGCTGGCGTCGGCGGTGATCACCTGCACGCTCAAGCGCGGGGTGGCCAGGTCCAGGCCAGCTTCGTCGAGCTGACGCTTGAGCGCCAGGTTGAAGGCCCGCGACACTTCCCACTGCTTGATCGGCGCGGTCTTGAAGCGGGCACGCAGGATTGCCGAACCCGACTCGAAGCTCTCCACGCCTTGCAGCTCCAGCGGCGACCAGATGTTGCGGCGCATCAGCGGATCGTTGCGCATCTTCTGCCCGACATCGCGGATCAGGGTAATGGCCTGGTCGATGTTCATGCTGTGCGGGATGGCCACGCGGAAGATCGCGTAGCCGAACTCGCGGGAGTAGTTCTTGATGCTTTTGATTTCGCTGAACGGGATGGTGTGGACGATACCGTCGATGTCGCGCAGGCGCACGGTGCGGATGGTCAGACCTTCGACCGTGCCCAGGTGGCCGCCGACATCGACATAGTCGTCGATGGCCAGGGAGTCTTCGATGATGATGAACAGCCCGGTGATCAGGTCGGCAACCAGCGATTGCGCACCAAAACCGATGGCCAGGCCGATGACACCGGCACCGGCCAGCAACGGGGTGACGTTCATGCCCATGTTGGCCAGGGCGACGATCACCGCAATGATGAAAATCGCCACGAACAGCACGTTGCGGATCAGCGGCATCATGGTTTGTGCGCGGGCGTTGGCCAGGCCCTTGCGCGAGCGGGTCAGGGCGTGGTGCACGGCGGTGTCGGAGAGAATCCAGACCAGCCAGGCGGCGATCAAGGTGCCGGCCAGGCCGAACAGGCGCACCGCCACTTCATGGCCTTCGCCTTCGGCAAAGCCGATCAGCGAGAAGCCCCAGACGCGCAGGCCAAGTTCGATGAACACCAGCCAGATGCTCAGGTGCACCAGGGTGTAGCCGAAGCTTTTCAGGCGCTCCGAGTACACCGCCTGGCGGCGGTTGGCCCGTTGCGGCTTGAGTGCGTGGCGGCGGACCAGGCCGTTGATGACCATGCACAGGATCACCAGCACCGTGCACATCAGCGACTGGCGCAGGGCGGTGCTGGTGTCGCCAGCGGAAATAAAGGTGGCGAACAGCGAAATCGCCACCAGCACCAGCGCTGGCAGGTACCAGAAAGTGCCGAGGATTTCGATGGTGTCGCTTAGCGCCCGGCGGGTCAGGCGCCGTGACAGCGGCTGGTTGCGGATCAGGTGGGCAATGGGCCGGCGAAAGCGCAGGATGAACAGCCCGGTGGACAACCCGGCGAGGATGTTGGCCAGGGTCGCCAGGGTGTGCGACAGGTGATCGCCCAGGGCACCGGCCATGCGCGGGTCGTTCATCGCCTCGCCGAAGGCGGCGAAGCTGCCAATCAGCCACAGCGGGCGGAAGGCCTGGTGGCGGAGGATGTGCAAGGCGCGGTGACGGTGCGGGCCGTCGAGCAGGGAGAAGGCGATGACGCAGATCGCCGAGAAGCAGGTGCCCACCACCAGCGCATAGGCCAGGACCATGGCCATCGACTTGCCCAGCGACGAGGGCAGGGCGAAGCTCAGGTACACGGTGATCACCAGCGCCACCAGCCAGGGCCCGAGCTTGCGCAGGGCAAAGCGCACCAGGTCCCAGGTGCGTGGATGTTGCGGCAGTTCTTCGGTGAGGCCAAAGCGCAGGCGCAGCTGGTGGCCGACCCAGTTCAGGGCGTAGGCCAGCAGGCTCCACAGGGCAATGATCGCGGCAAAGCCGAAGAGGATCGGCGGCCATTCGTGCCAGGGCACCAGGCGGGCGTCGAGCTCGATCTGCGCCAGCTCCAGTTCGCGGGTCCAGCGGTTGAACGGGCTGGCCTCGCCACTGAACTGTTTTTCCAGCTCGTTGAAGGTGCTGCCGATCAGGCCCAGCACGCCTTGCTCGGCACTGGGTTGCGCTTGCTTGGTACTGTCGCGCAGTTTTTTCAGGTCGGCCAGCAGCTTGCTGCGTTGCTGGTCGTTCTCCAGGGTCTTGATCACTTCGTCCAGCGACTGGCCCAGGGGCTCCGTGGCTTCGGGCTGGGCCTTGCTGCCGCCGCCGAGCAGGCCCGGCAGGCCGGCGGCGTGCGCTGGCGCTATGAAGAGCAAGGGTAGGAGCAGGAGAACAACGCGGAAAAAGGCAGGCACCGGACAATCAACCTCAAAACGATCAATCGCCCGAGTGTAGTGTATTTGTCAGTTGAGTTTCTCGAGGATCTTCCAGCACATGATGCCGATCATGCCCAGGGTACCGATCCACATCATCAGCACGCCGATATTGCGGTCGCGCAGGTTGAAGCCCACGGTCAGCAGGATCAGGCCGGCGATGACTGGAAGGAACAGGGATTGGAAGGCTGACATGCGGCAAGGTCCTTGTGCTTGAGAGTTATGGCTCAAGCATAGCGGGAATCGCCGGGGTGGGGGTTGATCGGGGTCAGGCTGGTGGGCCTCATCGCTGGCAAGCCCGCTCCCACCGGTTCGGCATGTGGGAGCTGGCTTGCCAGCGATGCAGGCGCCGCGCAGTTACGGCAGGTCGCGGCTGTGATAGAACGCCGTCAGCACCTTGACCAGATGCGCCAGGTCATGGCTGCCGCACAGTTCGCGGATCGAGTGCATGGCGAAGGTCGGCAGGCCGATGTCAACGGTGCGCACGCCCAGATGGCTGGCGGTGATCGGGCCGATGGTCGAGCCGCAACCCATGTCGCTGCGCACCACGAAGCTCTGCACCGGTACTTCCTCGGCCATGCACAGGTGGCGGAAGAAGCCGGCGGTTTCGCTGTTGGTGGCGTAACGCTGGTTGTTGTTGACCTTGATCACCGGGCCGGCATTGAGCTTGGGTCCGTGGTTGCCGTCGTGCTTCTCGGCGTAGTTGGGGTGCACGCCGTGGGCGTTATCGGCCGAGACCAGCAGCGAACGCTGGATCGTGCGGACAAAATCGTCACCGTCGGGCAGCAGGCGGCGCAGGGTCTGTTCGAGCATCGGGCCGTCGGCGCCACAGGCCGAGCAAGAGCCCACCTCTTCGTGGTCGTTACATACCAGCACGCAGGTTTCATCGCTGTCGGCAGTGAGCAGCGCCTGCAGGCCTGCATAGCAGGACAGCAGGTTGTCCAGGCGGGCACCGGCGATGAACTCGCCGTGCAGACCGACCAGGGCGGCGCTCTGGGTGTCGTAGAAACTCAGTTCGTAGTCCAGCACCACATCGGCGTTCAGGCCGTGCTCGCGGGCCAGTTGGTCGGTGAGCAGGGCGCGAAAATCCACGCGCTCGTCACCGGCGACCTGGGCCAGGATCGGCGGCAGTTCGGTCTGCGGGTTGATTGCCCAGCCTTCGTTGGCGGTACGGTTGAGGTGGATCGCCAGGTTCGGGATCACCGCGATCGGCAGCTTGAAGTCGACCAGCTGGCTTTCGACCTTGCCATCACGGCGGAAGGTCACCCGCCCGGCCAGCGACAGGTCGCGGTCGAACCACGGCGCGAGCAGGGCGCCGCCATAGACTTCTACGCCCAGTTGCCAGAAGCCCTGGCGTTGCAGCTCGGGCTGCGGCTTGACCCGCAGGCACGGGCTGTCGGTGTGGGCGCCGACCAGGCGGATACCGTCGAGCAGCGGCGAGTGACGGCCGAGCTTGAAGGCGATGATCGAGGAATCGTTGCGGGTAACGTAGTAGCGACCGCCGGCCACGGTGGCCCAGCTGTCGCGCTCGTCCAGGCGCTGGTAACCGGCGGCATCGAGGCGCTGGGCCAGGGCGGCGGTGGCATGGAACGGCGTAGGGGAAGCCTTGAGGAAGTCGATCAGGCCTTGATTCAGTGCATCGCGCATAGGTCACTCCAGACAGCAGTGGCGGCATTTTAGCGGGTGAGCTGCAAGCTGCAAGCTGCAAGAGGCGGCGCAACTCGATGCAGAGTGACTGCTTGAAGCTTGAAGCTTGAAGCTTGAAGCTTGCCGCTGGCGCCGTCAGAACGGCGCCGGACACTCGAAGCGCAGCCGCTCCCCGGAAACCGGATGGGTAAAGCTCAGCATGCTCGCGTGCAGGCACAACCGCTCGTGGGCCGCCAGCGCCTCGGGGCAGGCATACAGGCGATCGCCCAGCAGCGGGTGACCGATCGACAGCATGTGCACGCGCAACTGGTGCGAGCGCCCGGTGATCGGCGTCAGCTCGACCCGGCAATGATCGCCACAGCGCTCGACGATACGCCAGAACGTCAGGGCATGCTTGCCTTGCTCGTGGTCGACCACGTGGCGCGGCTTGGTC